>CAKTVV010000008.1 GCA_934630515.1 uncultured Eubacteriales bacterium
GACGGCATTCTCCGCTTCCAGATATTCGATCCTTGCCTTAAGCCGAATCATTTCTTCTCGCTCTGAAGGCGTCAACTGAAGTGACCCCAAAAAGTTAGACAAAGAATAAGGGAAAAAACTGTTCAAGCAACCGAAAGGGCTTGCTGTCTGTGAATTGCAGGCGGCAAGCCCTTCAGCTTTGCCTTGATTCTGCAGTTGTTGTAGTAGTCCAGATATGCAATCAGCTCCTGCTTGAAGTGCTCCATGGATGGTACTGTCAAGATAATTGCGCAAAATTGTTTGCAGGCTCCGGCTGAATGAGATCAGCCGGCAATAGAAACGTCGTCCAGTGCCGTCTCTAAGTGCTTCATGTTCATGTATTTCTTGTTGCCCCACTGGGTACCCGCCACGTGGCGAAGCCTTGCGCAAACCAGCATCAGGGCGGAGTTGCCATCGGGGAATGTCCCCACCACACGGGTGCGCCGGCGGATCTCACGATTCAGCCGTTCAATCACGTTGTTGGTGCGGATGCGCATCCAATGCTCGCTGGGAAATTCGCAGTAGGTCAGCGTCTCCTCGATGCCGTCCTCGACCTTTTTGGCAGCCTCCTTCAGCTTCATAGCACGCAGATCGGCGACCACGGCTTTTGCTTTCTCGCGGGACGTCTTTTTGCTCTCCTGTGCGTGGATCGCCTTGAGCATTTTTGCCACAATTTTGACCTTGGATTTGGGCACAACGGAGAAAACATTGCGGTAGAAATGCACCGTGCAGCGCTGGTATTTGGCGTCCGGAAACACCTCACCCACGGCCTCCGGCATCCCCAGGCACTTGTCGCCGACAACGAGCTTCACGTCGTGCAGACCGCGCCCACGGAGCCAGTGGAAGAAGCTGATCCAACTGGCCTTGTCCTCCTTCATGCCTTCGGCGGCACCCAAAACCTCACGAAAACCGTCCTCGTTCACGGCAATTGCCACCAAAACAGCCACATTTTCGTACTCTCCGCCCCAGTTGCGGCGCAGGTAGATGCCGTCCACGTAGACATACGGATACCGTCCGCCTTGCAAAGGGCGGTTGCGCCAGTCCTCGATGTGGACGTAGGCTTTCTTGTTCAACTCGCTGATGGTGGCAGGAGAGACCTTGCTGCCCCACAACGCCTCGGTGATGTCCTCCACGCTGCCGCAAACCAATTCCCTGATTTGCCCCTTGATCATTTCCTCGTTCAGCTGTACAATTTTCTCGGACATAGTTTGCTTGCTCCTTTCGAATGTTTGTGTGGTAACTTCATTCTACCAGAGCCTGCAAGCTATGTCTTCTTTTTTGCTCTTTTCAATTTGCGCAATTTATTGTACATTACCCCATGGATTGAAATTCCTGCAAATAGAACAGCTTACTCTTGAGTAATCCAAAGAAGTTTTCAATTACTGCATTGTCCAGACAATTTCCTTTGCGGCTCATGCTCTGCCGAATACCCTTCTCACGAAGCATTCGCTGATACTGCCTGTGCTGGTACTGCCAGCCTTGATCAGAATGGAGAATCAGATCCGTTCCATCCGGTATCTTCTGAAAGGCCTTGTCCAGCATGGTTGTTACCATGCGCAGCACGGGACGATCCGAAATCGTGTAACTGACCAGATCGCTGCTGTGCAGATCAAGAATCGGCGACAGATACAGCTTTTCGCCGAACAGGCTGAACTCCGTCACATCCGTGACCCATTTCTGATTTGGCTTGTCTGCGTGGAAATCCCGATTCAGCAGATTCGGCGCAATTTTACCCACGTCTCCCTTATAGGAACGATATTTCTTCATTCGGACACGGCAAACCAGGTCTAATTCCTTCATAAGCCGCTGGACGGTCTTGTGATTCACAGAGAAACCTCGACCGTGCAGTGCCGCTGTGATCCGGCGATAGCCGTACCTTCCCTTGTTTTCGTGGTGAATTGCTGTAATTTCATCCTTGACAGACGTGTATTTGTCCACTTTCTGCATCTGCTTCAAGTGGTAATAAAAGGTTGCACGGGGCATTTGAGCGATTGAGAGAAGAATCTTGAGTGCGTGTCTTTGCCTTAGTTCCTGAACTACCAGCGTTTTTTGTGCCGGCGTCGCTCGTCTTCCAAAACCAAGGCTTGCAATTTTTTTAGGTATTCATTCTCCGCTCGCAGCCGCTGGACTTCTGCCAGCAAATCTTCTTCTACCTCTTTCGGCAGCAGCTTTGGCGGACGACCCTTGCTCCCGCATCCTCGCCGTTCGACAGCAAAGCCTTCCGAACCTTCTGTCAGGTAGATCCGCTCCCATGCGGTAACTTGCTTGCGGTCGCTGATCTCAAATTGTCGAGCCGTTTCTCGCTAGCTCAGTTTTTCTTTTTGCATGGTTTCTACGACCAGTTTCTTGAATTCTGGTATGTATCGTTTGTTCGGTACTCCCTTTGGCATAAAAATCACCCCATTTGTTAGACATTATATCACTTTGTCTAACAAATGGGGTGCAGTTCAACGGGAGCACCGGGGCGCTCTTTGTCTATGGCTTTGGCTCCCAGCGGATGCCCAGTCCGGCACCCACCGGCTTGCCTGCCTGCAGCCAGTCGGCATAGGCTCGCTGCAAGCCGGTCTCCCGGGGCAGCTTTGCCGGGTCGGCGGTGTCGGCTGTGCCGAAAATGCGCCACAGATCGTGACCGTTTGCCGACAGGTCGGTCTGTATATAGAGGAAGGTGTCCGCAAATTGCCGGATACGGCTGCCGGGCGGCAGCATGATCCGGTGCCCGGGAAACAGCAGCCAGGAGTGACAGCGCAGCAGCACCGCTTCTCCCGCAAAACGGTCAGCGAAAAACGCTGCCGCCTGCCGATAGGAGTCCAGCACCGCTGCCGGCTCCAGCGGTCCGGAGGAGGGGATGTGTACATTCACCGATTGCTCGCTGCCCCGGAAAGCATATCGTCCGTCGGGGGAGATGCACGCCGGCATGGGGCGCAGCTCAAATTGCAGCCGCCCCAGCGCCACCCGTTCCAGCGAGAAGAAGCTGCAGAACCAATGTTCCACGCAGGAGCCCCAGACCCCTCGCAGAAGGTGGCATTCCAGCAGCTTGCATTTCAGATCGTTCATGGCATCCCGGTACATGGTCTCGGTATAACCGCACCGGGCGTACAGCTGCCGCAGATGAACGGCGCATAGAATAAAAAACAGCAGCTCCGTCGTTTCCTGAGGTACCGGCAGGGCGGCGAGCACCGGACGCAGGGCGTAAAATCCGTCGTACAGGTCGTGGGTCTCATCCTGCTCATACCGGGTCAGCTCCCGCTGCCAGACGGCACGGGTGTTTTCATCGGCATATACGGCAGCGAGCGCTGCGCACAGCGCTTCTTCCGCCTCCGGCGGAAAGGTGAATTCCCGGCAAAATGTCCGGACGAATGCCTGCTGTTGCTGCATGACTGGGTCCCTCCGTTACCAGTGGATCTCCACCTCATGACCGCTGGCGGCAGAGGCGTAGATGGCGTCGAGGATCTTCATCAGCTTGACGCCGTCCTGACCCGGATTGCGGCAGGGAACACCGTCCCGGATGCAATCCACGAAGTGGGAGATCTCGTCGTGGAAGCTCTTGAAATCAAATTCCGCCGGGCTGCACAGCCGAATGTTTGCCATGCGGCCGTTGACATCGGTGCTGAGGGTGAATTCCGGCGCCGTGGTGATGCCGCCCTTGGTGCCGTAGAGGGAGAATCCGCTGGTCTCCTGCGGAATGTTGAGCGCAAAGGAGACCTCCACCGACAGCACGGCGCCGTTGTCGAACCGGATCAGCGCCGTCGCCAGATCCTCCACGTCGCAGACGTCGTCCGGGCGGGCGCTGGGGGAGATGTAGGCGGGCTTATCCTTGGTGTTCGGGCGGTTGCCCAGCTTGTGAAAAGCAGCGCCGTAGACAGAGACCGGCTTGATGGAGTTGCCCATGGTGTAGCACATCAGGTCAATGACATGAACGCCCAGATCGATGAGCGGTCCGCCGCCGGAGCGGGCTTTGTCCCCGAACCAGCCGCCGGGATCGCCGTGTCGCCGGAGGTTCCATACCTTGGCGTAGTAGATATCGCCCAAAAAATCCGCTTCCTTGTATTCCTGCAGCATGGCGCAGTCTGCACCGAACCGGCGCACGAAACCGATCATCAGCGTTTTGCCGGTTTCCTCCGCCGTCCGCTGCATTTCCTCCGCCTGGGCGGTGTTCAGCGCCATGGGCTTTTCGCACAGGACATGCTTGCCTGCGCGCAGCGCTTTGATGGTGCATTCCGCATGGGCACAGTTCCAGGTGCAGACGCTGACGCCCTCCAGCTCCGGCAGCGCCAGCATTTCGTCGAGGTCGGTGTACAGCCGCTTGACCCCGTATTTTTCGCCCTTTTGCGCCAGGATCACCGGGTCGATGTCGCAGAAGGCGTACAGCTCCACCCGAGGGTCGTTCAGATAGGATTGAATGTGTATTTCCGAGATATTGCCGACGCCTATGATGCCGATGCGTGTTTTTTTCATACGCTTATCCTCCGTAAACGTCGTCGATGACGGCTTGCAGATATTGGCGGGCATACTCTATATCCTGCTGCTGCTGCTCGCCCTCGATCTCCCGCTCGATGGTGACGTATCCGTCGTAGCCATGCTCCTTCAGGCGTCGGAACACCAGCGGGAAGTCCACCGCACCGTCTCCTATGCGGGTCTCCATCCCCAGGTCGTGCCCGTTGGTGGGATACAGTCCGTCCTTGGCGTGCATCCCCCGCACATAGTCGCCGAAGACAAGCAGCGCATCGGTGGGGTTGGCTTTGCCGTAGAGGATAAGGTTGGCGGTGTCCAGATTGACCCCCAGATTGCCGGTGCCGACGGTCTCGAAGCACCGCAGCATGGTGACCGGCGTTTCCTGCCCGGTCTCAAACAGAAGGTACTGCCCGTTTGCCTTCAGATGCTCTGCCACCTGCCGCACGGCGATGCAAAAGCCGGGGAACAGGGGGTCGTGGGGGGATTCGGGGATAAAGCCCATATGGGTCACCACATCGGTGATCCCCAGCTTGTGGGCAAAGTCGGCGCCGTCGCACAGATTTTGGATGCGCAGCACCCGATAATCCGGCGGCACCAGCCCCAGCGTCAGCGGCCCCTCATACTGGTTCCATACACCGGGGCCCTCCCAGCCGCACCAAAAGGCGGAGAAGGTAATCCCCAATTCTTCACGGATGCGGTTGATGAGTGCGGCATTCGCATCGGTCCGGATGCTTTGATCCCAGGAAAGCAGCTGGCAGTTGTCAAAGCCGTTGGCCTTGAGTGTTTTCAGCTGCTCCTCGATGGTGTCGGGGTTTTGAAAATATACACAGGTGCCGATCTTCATTATGACCACTCCTTTTCGGTTCTTGCGTTTATTATACTGCGCCGCCCCGGCGAGTCAAGGGAAAATCTTGTGGTATAGTTTTTCAATCTTGCGGTTTTGCGAAGGCTGTGGTACAATAAAGAGGAGGTGAGCGGCGATGAGCATTGTCTATGAGACCCTGCGCTATCCGGAGCGGAATTTTCCGGTGGTGTTTCATACGGACTATCGAAAGAATCATGAGGGACCCGCCCGTATCCCGGCAGGAATGACGGTGCAGGTCTATGGCTCCACCGACAGCAACTCGGTACACTGGCATGAGAGCCTGGAGGTGCTGCGGGTGCTGGACGGCACGGCGGCGGTGCGGATGAACGAGCAGGTGCTGCCGGTGGAGCCGGGGCGGATCGCCGTGGTCAATTCCAATGCGCTGCACAATGTGGTGGCGGTGGGCAGCTATTGCCTGTACGACTGCCTGATCCTCAGCAGCGAGGCGTGCCGGGACTGGGGCTTCCCGGTGACGGAAACGGTGTATGAGACCCAGTTCCGGGATACGCATATCGACCGGCTGTTTGACGGGATCTCCCGGGAGTTCCGGCGGCAGGAGGCGGAATATAAGCCTATGGTGGTGGCGAAGTGCATCGAGCTGATGGCGTGGCTGAGCCGCAGCCACCGCTCCTCAGTAGGAAAGCCCACCCACGGGGATAAGAGGACCGCCCATGTGCAGAAGATGATCCGCTATATACAGCAGAATTACGGACAGGCGCTGTCGCTGGAGGAGCTGGGCGAGGTGTTCGGCTACAGTCGGTTTTATCTGGCGCATTCCTTTGCGGAGTTCACCGGTATGTCCATTATCGAATATCTGCAGCAGGTGCGGATGCGGGCGGCGTGCCGTCTGCTGGCGGGGGAGGATAAGACCGTGGCGGAGATCGCAGAGGCATGCGGCTATGCCAATGTATCTTCTTTCAGCACGGCATTCCGCAAGAAAAACGGGCTGTCCCCCTCGGAATACCGCCGCCGGGCGGCGGAAGCTGCCGCTGCGCCGTGAGCGGCTGTCCGGTTCTATCCGTGCAGCCGGCCGCATATACCTTGTAGCAGACCAAGGAGGTGCTGCGGATGATTGCCCGGGTGACGGATATGCACGATAAGGAAGTAATCAATGTATCGGACGGGGTGCGGCTGGGATTTGTGGACGATGTGGAAGTGGATACCTGCACGGCACAGATTGTATCCATCGTGATCTACGGAAAAGCCAAGCTGTGCGGTCTGCTGGGACGGGAGGCGGACATCGTGATCCATTGGAAGGATATTGAGGTCATCGGGGAGGAGACGGTGCTGGTAAATTTCCGCTGTCCGCCCGACGGATGCAATTGCCGTCCCCGGAAGGGACCGCAGATCTTAGGCGGTCTGTTTCGCTGAAACCGAAAATTTTCAGAAAAAGCGGGTGTTTTTCAAAAAAACACTTGCTTTTTTCTTTTTTCGGTGCTATACTATTCCGGCATGCCGTGGGGTGAGCTATGCCCTGCGGGATCACACACACGGGAAAAGCGTATACGGTCGGTGCCGCATCCGGATGTGCCGGACGGTGGCTGTGTGCGTCCGTGGAGGAAATAACCAAGGAGGAAATCACTATGTCCGTCGTATCCATGAAACAGCTGCTGGAGGCCGGTGTCCACTTCGGTCACCAGACCCGCCGCTGGAACCCCAAAATGGCTCCCTACATCTTCACCGAGCGCAATGGTATCTATATCATTGACCTCCAGAAGACCGTCCGTAAGCTGGAGGAAGCGTACATGTTCGTGCGTGACCTCTCCGCCGAGGGCAAGGAGGTGCTGTTCGTCGGCACCAAGAAGCAGGCGCAGGATTCCATCCGTGAGGAGGCTACCCGTGCCGGCGCTCACTATGTCAATGCCCGTTGGCTGGGCGGTATGCTCACCAACTTCCGCACCATCCGTGGCCGGATCGCCCGTCTGAACCAGCTCAAGACCATGGAGACGGACGGCACCTTTGATCTGCTGCCCAAGAAAGAGGTCGCTAAGCTGACCCACGAGATCGAGAAGCTGGAGAAGTTCCTGGGCGGTATCAAGGAAATGAAGTCCCTGCCCGGTGCTCTGTTCATCGTCGATCCCCGCAAGGAGAAGATCGCCGTGTCCGAGGCGAAGAAGCTGGGTATCCCGGTGGTCGCCATTGTGGATACCAACTGCGATCCCGACGATGTGAACTATGTGATCCCCGGTAACGACGATGCGATCCGTGCCGTTAAGCTGATCGCCTCCTGCATGGCGGACGCCATCATCGAGGGACATCAGGGCGAGCAGGGCGAAGAGGCGGCAGAGGCTGCTGCCGAGGGCGCTGTCGAAGAGACTGCCGCTGCGGAATAAGCCGTAGTACCGATATCAAATATAGGAGGAAATGAAGATGGCTTTTACCAGTAAAGACGTAATGGCGCTGCGCGAGAAGACCGGCGTCGGCATGATGGATTGCAAGAAAGCCCTGGAGGCTTCCGACGGCGATATGGACAAGGCCGTGGATTATCTGCGGGAAAAAGGTCTGGCGAAGCAGGCGAAGAAGGCCGGCCGGATCGCCGCTGAGGGTATGGCATATGCCACCGTGGACGCTGCCAAAAAGGTGGGCGTCGTGGTGGAGGTCAACTCTGAGACCGATTTTGCTGCCAAGAGCGACAAGTTCGTGGCGTTTGTTAAGCAGGTGGCGCAGGTCATCATCGATAAGAACCCCGCCGATGTGGATGCGCTGATGGCGACCGAGGTGGAGCCCGGCAAGACCATGGCGGATGTGCTGCGGGATCAGGTGCTGGTGATCGGTGAGAACCTGAGCGTGCGTCGGTTCACCCGCTATGAGGGCGATTGCGTGGCGTATGTCCACGGCGGCGGCCGCATCAGCGTACTGGTGAAGTTCGATGCCGACGCAGCGGCGTCCGGCTCGGCAGCGCTGGAGGAGTGCGGCAAGGACGTGGCGATGCAGATCGCTGCGCTGGGTGCTGCGTATCTGGACGAGGCGTCTGTGCCGGCGGACGTGCTGGCGCATGAAAAGGAAGTGCAGCTGGCGCTGATCAAGAACGATCCCAAGAACGCCAACAAGCCCGAGAACATTCTGGAGAAGATGATTGCCGGTAAGATGAAGAAGTACTTTGAGGAGAACTGCCTGGTGGATCAGGCGTTCGTCAAGGACGGCAACATCACGGTCGGTCAGTATGTGGAGCAGCAGGCGAAGGCTTGCGGCGGCTCCATGAAGCTGGTTTCCTACGTCCGTTACGAGAAGGGCGAGGGCATCGAAAAGCGGGTGGATGATTTCGCTAGCGAAGTGGCTTCCATGGTGAAATAATCGGTTTCCGATAACGGTATAGCAATAAGCGGCGGCAGAGTCCTGCGGGGGTCTGCCGCCGCTTTTTGTCTATCCGGGTCGTTTTCGGGACATTCCGCCGCCTTTCCTGTAAAAAATCGGAAATGGGTCTTTACAGCCACCCGCTTTTTCGGTATAATAATAGGGACAGTCAGTAACTGGGAAAGGACGAGATGGATGGAACCGAAATATAAACGTATTCTGTTGAAGCTCAGCGGCGAAGCGATGGCGGGACCGGCGCATAGCGGGCTGGATTTTGATACCGTGCTGCATATCTGCCGGTATGTGAAGGAGGCGGCGTCTCTGGGTACGGAGATCGCCATTGTGGTCGGCGGCGGCAACTTCTGGCGGGGCCGCTCCAGCGGCAAGATGGATCGCACCCGGGCGGATCATATGGGGATGCTGGCGACCACCATCAATGCGCTGGGTCTGGCGGATGCGCTGGAGCAGCTGGGCTGCGAGGTGCGGGTGCAGACGGCGATCGCCATGAACGAGATCGCTGAGCCGTATATCCGCAACCGGGCGGTGCGCCATCTGGAAAAGGGCCGCATCGTGATCTTTGGCTGCGGCACGGGTAATCCGTTCTTCTCCACCGATACGGCGGCGGCGCTGCGGGCGGCGGAGATCGAAGCGGATATTATTTTCAAGGCGAGCATGGTGGACGGCATCTACGACAGCGATCCGCATAAGAATCCCGATGCGAAGAAATTCGATCATCTGACCTACATGGATGTGTTGAATAAGGATCTGAAGGTGATGGATTCCACGGCAGCCACGCTGTGTAAGGATAATGGGATCTCTCTGCTGGTGTTCAATCTGGAGGATCCGGAGAATATCGTGCGGGCTGTCCGGGGCGAGAATATCGGTACACTGGTCGATTGACGGAATAGGAGATGGAGACGATGGAGATCAAAGAGATTTTTGCGACGGCTGAGGACAAAATGCAGAAAAGCCTCAATAATCTGAGTCAGGAATTTGCGGCGATCCGGGCGGGACGGGCGAATCCCGGCGTGCTGGATCGGGTCAGTGTGGATTACTACGGCAGCCCCACCCCCATCAATCAGGTGGCGGCGGTGTCGGTGCCGGAGCCGCGCACGCTGCTGATTGCCCCTTGGGATAAGAGCGTGCTGAAGGATATCGAGCGGGCGATCCTGACCTCCGATATCGGGATCAATCCGCAGAACGACGGCTCTACACTGCGGCTGCAATTCCCGCCCATGACGGAGGAGCGCCGTAAGGAACTGAATAAAGAGATCGCCAAGATGGGTGAGGAGTGCAAGGTGGCGGTGCGCTCCATCCGCCGGGATGCGATGGATAAGATCAAGGACATGAAGAAAAAGTCCGAGATCACCGAGGATGATCAGAAGAATGCCGAAAAGAAAATGCAGGATCAGACCGATCGGTTTATCAAAGAGATCGACGCCATGATTGAGAAAAAGCAGAAGGAGATCATGGAGATCTGATGGGATACGATGAGTCTTCGTCGCCGGGTGAAAGCCGGGCGGCGGAGACTTTTCCTGCTATTTTTTACTGGTGAGGAGACAGCTTCATGCTTTTCAGACGCAAGCAGCCGGCGCCGGAGCCGCAGGCGGTGGTTCCGGTGAATGTAGGCATTATTATGGACGGCAATGGCCGCTGGGCGAAAAAGCGGGGCCTGCCCCGTAAGGCGGGGCACGCAGCCGGGGCGCAGGTGTTTCGGAAGATTGCCAAATACTGCGATAAACGGGGGGTGCGCTACCTAACGGTGTATGCGTTCTCCACCGAGAACTGGAGACGGCCGGCGGAGGAAGTGGACGCCATCATGGAGCTGCTGCGGCAGTATCTGAAGGAATCGTTGGCGGATTTCAAGTCGGAGAATATCCGTACCCGCTTTATTGGGGATCGGGAGCCGCTGGCGGAGGATATCCGGGCGCTGATGGCAGAGGCGGAGGAGGCGACTGCCCATAAGACCGGCATGACCCTCAATATTGCGATTAACTACGGCGGACAGCAGGAGCTGACGGCGGCTGCCCGCAAGCTGGCGGAGCAGGTGGCGGACGGCACCCGGACGGTGGAGGAGATCACCGAGGAGACCCTGCAGGCGGCTCTCTATACGGAGGAGCAGCCGCCGGTGGATCTGATCCTGCGCCCCAGCGGAGAATATCGCCTGTCCAACTTTCTGATCTGGCAGTCGGCGTATGCGGAATTTGTGTTTATGGATGTGCTGTGGCCGGATTTTACGGAACAGGATCTGGAAAAGGCCTTTGCAGAATACGGACGGCGGAACCGGCGGTTCGGCGGCGTCTGAATGGGAGGTAACCCCCTATGAAAACAAGAATTATTACCGCCATCGTCGGATTGGCGCTGCTGGCGGGCGTGGTGTTTTGCCCCTGGCCGGCGCTGCTGCCGGTGCTGCTGGCGGCGTTGGCGGCTATGGCGGTGTGGGAGCTGCTCCATAACACCGGGCGGGTGAAGATCCCGGCGCTGGTGGGCGGCAGCATGGTGTTTGCGGCGCTGGAGGTGCTGCTGTGCTATGGGGTGCAGTGCGCCCGGCTGACCGAGGATGCGGCGGGCCCTATCTGGTGGCGTCCGCTGTTTGCGGCGCTGCGTGCCGGTCATGTGATCGAAATATTGGCGCTGCTCTATATGGCGCTGCTGGTGCTGGTGATGCTGCGGTATCACCAGACGGTGGATGTGCAGGTGGTCGGCTATGGGGCGTTTGCCACGGTCTATGCGGCGACCGGCTTTGCGGCGCTGGGGATGCTGTGGGCGATCGCCGGTCTGGCGGGCTTTCTGCTGGCACTGGTGATTCCGTGGATGAGCGATACCGGGGCGTATTTTGTGGGCGTTTTTTGCGGGAAGCATAAAATGACCCCGGTGATCAGCCCCAAAAAGACCTGGGAGGGCTTTGTTGGCGGCATTGTGGTGTCGGCGCTGAGCGCCTGGGGGTATGTGGCGGTCTGTCGGGCGCTGCAGGTGACGCTGCCCTTTTCCGAGGTGCGGCTGATATTGGCAACGCTGCTGCTGGCGCCATTGAGCGTGTGCGGCGACCTGTTCGCCTCGGTTATTAAGCGCCAGAGCGGGATCAAGGACTACGGCAAGATCATGCCCGGTCACGGCGGGGTGATGGATCGGTTCGACAGCGTGCTGGTGATCGCACCGCTGCTGTGCAGCTTCTGGATCCTGCACGGGTAAGAGACCGACCCGCTGCTTGGCGGCGTAAATCGCCGCTGCCCGGCATCGAAAGGTGGCTATAACTATGGAACAAAAGCAACTGGTGATCTTAGGCTCCACCGGCTCCATCGGCACACAGGCACTGGAGGTGGCGGAGCAGGCGGGCTACCGCATCGTCGGGCTGGCGGCTGCCCGCAGCGTGCAGCGGCTGGAGGAGCAGATCCGGCAATTTCACCCGGCGGCGGTTGCGGTATTTGAGGAAGCGGCGGCTGCCGACCTGCGGGAGCGGGTTGCCGATCTGCCGGTGAAGGTCTATGCCGGGATGGAGGGTTTGTGCGCACTGGCGGCGTGGCCGGAGGCGGACATGATCCTCAATGCCGTCGTGGGGATGGTGGGCTTGCAGCCCACCATGGCGGCGATCGCCGCCGGTAAGGATGTAGCGCTGGCGAATAAGGAGACGCTGGTGGCTGGCGGTGCCTTTGTCACCCAGGCGGTGGCGGAGCGGGGTGTGCGGCTGCTGCCGGTGGATAGCGAGCATAGCGCTATTTTTCAGTGCCTGCAGGGCTGTCCCCCCCATGACCGGGCGCTGAAACGGATCATTCTCACTGCCTCGGGCGGTCCTTTCTTCGGTAAGACCCGACAGGAGCTGGCGGGGGTGCGTCCGGCGGACGCACTCAAGCACCCCAATTGGTCGATGGGACGGAAGATCACCATCGATTCTGCCTCCATGATGAATAAAGGGCTGGAGCTGATCGAGGCACGGTGGCTGTTTGACCTGCCGCCGGAGCGGATCGACATTGTGATCCACCGGGAGAGTATTATTCACTCGCTGATCGAATATGATGATAATGCCGTGCTGGCGCAGCTGGGGGTGCCGGATATGCGCATTCCCATTCAGTATGCGCTTACCTATCCGGCACGGCTGCCCTCGCCGGTGAAGCAGCTGCGGCTGGAGGATTGGGCAAAGCTGAGCTTTTATGCGCCGGACGATGAGACCTTCCCCGCCATGGGGATGGCACGGCGGGCGCTGGGGCAGGGCGGCCTGTATCCGGCGGCGCTGAACGCTGCCAACGAGGTGGCGGTGGAGGCGTTTCTGGAGGAGCGCATTGGCTTTTTGGATATTCCCCGATTGGTGGGGGAAGCTTTGGATAGACCGCTGCCTACACCGGGCAGTGTAGACGATGTGCTGGCGGCGGATGAGGAGATCCGCCGCTGCACCCGGGCACGGATCGATGGAATGAAATGAGGGTTGACCTATCGGCGTTCTGCTGTTGATCGGAAAAATTCTGGCGGCTCTGTTGGTGTTGGGGCTGCTCATCATGATTCATGAGTTTGGACATTTTCTCGCCGCCAAGCGTATGGGCGTGCGGGTGAATGAGTTTGCCATCGGCATGGGTCCCCGCCTGCTCCACTGGGGCAAGGGGGAGACCACCTATTCTCTGCGGGCGTTCCCCATCGGCGGCTTCTGCGCCATGGAGGGCGAGGACGAGGGGGCGCCCACGCCTGCGGCATTGGGCGGCGGCGACGACGCCCAGCCGGAGGATCACAGCCGCTCCTTTGCCCATAAGCCGGTGTGGCGGCGGATCGTGATCGTGGTGGCGGGGGCGCTGATGAATCTGGTGCTGGGCTATGTGCTGCTGCTGGGCTATTACGGCTTTTTGCAGGAGCCCTACGGCAACACCGGTAAGGTGCTGTTTACCACCACGACGATCGCCCAGCTGAAGGAAGATACCTCGGCTTACCAGAGCGGTCTGCGCCCCGGCGACACCATCCTGGCGGTGAACGGGCGGCGGGTGCTGATGGACAGCGACCTGTCCATGGAGATGCAAAACGACCGGGACGGCGTGCTGCAGATGGTGGTGCGCCGGGAGGTGGACGGTAAGCCGCAAAAGGTGACGCTGGATGCGGTGAAATTTGAGCTGAAGACCGATGAAACCACGGGAAAGCAGTATCTGAAATACGACTTTGTGGTGCTGGGCAAGGAGCGTACCTTCGGCAACACCTTCACGCAGGCGGCGAAAGAGGAGCTGTCGGTCGCTACCGTGGTGTGGCGGAGTCTGGTGGATATGGTGCGGGGGCGCTATGGGCTCAACGACCTGTCCGGGCCGGTGGGGACGGTGAATATCATTGCCGACGCTGTGGGCAACGCCCATTCGCTGGTGGGCTGGCAGACGCTGGTGATGCTGATGGTGCTGATCACCGTCAATCTGGGGGTGTTCAATCTCCTGCCGCTGCCGGCGCTGGATGGCGGACGGCTGGTGTTTCTGCTGTGGGAGGCGATCACCCGCAAGCCGGTACCGTCGAAATATGAGGGAATCGTTCATTTTGTGGGCTTGCTGCTGTTGGTGCTGCTGATGCTGGTGATCACCTACAGCGATATAACCAAGCTGTTTGCCTGAAAAAAGCAGGGAGAAAACGATGGAGAGACGCAATTGTAAGCAGGTGATGGTCGGCACGGTGCCGGTCGGGGGAAACGCCCCGGTTTCGGTGCAGTCGATGCTGAATGTTTCGGCACAGGATGCGGCGGGTTGCGTGGAGCAGGCGAAACGCCTGCAGGCCTGCGGGTGCGATATCATCCGTACCGCCGTGCCGGACAAAGCGTCCGTGGCCACGGTGGCGGCGCTGAAGGAGGCGGTGTCCGTTCCTGTTGTGGCGGACATCCATTTTGATTATAAGCTGGCGCTGGAGGCGGCGGCGGCCGGTGCGGATAAGATCCGTATCAACCCCGGCAACATCGGCGACGACAGCCGGGTGAAGGCGGTGGCAGACGAGTGTCGGCGGCGGCATATTCCCATCCGTATCGGGGTCAATTCCGGCTCGCTGGAAAAGGAAATACTGGCGAAATACGGCCATCCCACCCCCGAGGCTATGCGGGACAGCGCTTTGTACCATGCGGCGCTGTTGGAAAAATTCGACTTCGACGATATTATTCTGTCCATCAAATCCTCGGACGTGCCCACCATGATCCGGGCGTATGAGCTGACGGCACAGGCGTGTCCCTATCCGCTCCATCTGGGGGTGACCGAGGCGGGCACCGAGCGCATGGGGGTGCTGAAAAGTGCCGTGGGCATCGGCTCGCTGTTGGCGCACGGCATCGGGGACACCATCCGGGTGTCCCTGACGGCGGCACCGGAAAAGGAAGTGGCGGCAGGGCGGGATTTGCTGCGGGCACTGGGGCTGTGCGCCGACACCCCCCGGATGGTGTCCTGCCCCACCTGCGGGCGTACCGCCATTGACCTCATCGGCATCGCCGATGCGGTGGAGGAGCGGCTGCAGGACATTCATAAGCCCATCACGGTGGCGGTGATGGGGTGTGTGGTGAACGGTCCCGGCGAAGCACGGGAGGCGGATATCGGCATCGCCGGCGGCAAGGGCCGGGCGGTGATCTTCCGAAAAGGCGAGGTGCTGCGCACCGTGGAGGAATCCGAAGCGGTGGAGGCACTGATGCAGGAGATCGAAAATCTGTAAAGCGCAGCGGAATGGAGCTACAGCAGGCGTTCCGCATGGCGGAAGGCTTGTGGAGGATAGTATAGAATGGATGCACAACAATTCGGAACGCTGTTCGGCCCCTATATGGCACCGGACGGGCAATGGCAGGCGCTGGCGGAGGGCATTATCGAGCAGCTGGATGTGAACCACGGCGACCGGGCTGTGGGGATCGTGCTGCGTCTGCCCCGGCTGGTGGCGGCAGAGACCCTGTTCGCCGCCGAAAAGGAGGTAGCGGCAGCGTTACATATGTCCTCGGCGGCTATCCGACCGCTGTTTCCCGGAGAATTGCTGGGGGATGAAGCCGGCTGGCCGTCGCTGGTGGAGCATCTGCGCCGCCGTAATGTGGCGGTCAACGGCACGCTGGACGACGCCCGATTTCTGCTGGAGGAAAACGCTCTGACGGTGGAATGTGTCCACGGCGGGGTGAATATTCTGTCCGCTACCGGTACCGAGGCGCTGCTGGAAACGCTGATCCTGGAGCAGTTCGGACGGCGGGTGAAGGTGACGTTTGCGGGGGAGGAAGTTCCCTGCGACGACGAGCATAATCGCCAGATGCAGCAGCAGGCGGAGCGGGAGGCGGCGGAGAGCGCCCGTCTGCAGGCGGAAAAACGGGCGGCAGAGCGTGCCGCCCAGCCCCAGCCTGCCACCGAAACCACGCCGGCAAAGCCCGGCAAGCCCGCCGACCCCACCCGCCCGCCGGCGGATGGGCTGCCGGTCTATCTGGATACGGCGCAGGTGCTGTTCGGCACTCCGGTGCGGGAGCGCCCGGTTCCGATTAAGGGGCTGGAGGCGGACGGCTCCACCGTCACGGTGTGGGGCGAGATCTTCCGCATCGACAGCCGGGATAATCGGGACGGCACAAAGACCAACTATTCTATTTCCATCACCGATCGCACCAGCTCTCTGACCCTCAAGTTGTGGCTGACCAAGGGGCGGGATAAGGATCGGATCGCCGCCGTTAAGGGGCTGAAGAACGGCAACTGCCTGGTGGTGACCGGCCCCTACGATTACGACGATTATGCCAAATGCAACCTCCTGCGCCCGAAGTCCATGTCGGTGGTAGCCAAATACACCCGGCAGGATCTGGCGGAGCATAAGCGGGTGGAGCTGCATATGCACACGAAGATGTCCGCTATGGATGCGGTCACCGACGCCGCTACGCTGGTGAAGCGGGCGGCTTCCTGGGGGCACAAGGCGGTCGCCATCACCGACCACGGTGTGGTGCAGGCATTTCCGGATATTATGAACGCCGCCAAGGATCTGAAAAAAGCGGGTACGCCCATCAAGGTGCTGTACGGCATGGAGGCGTACTATGTCAACGATATGATCCCCGCCGTGGACGGCAAGGCTGACCCGGCGCTGACGGACGAATGTATCGTGTTCGATATTGAAACCACCGGCTTGTCTCCCGCCACCGAGCGCATTACCGAGATCGGCGCAGTGCGGGTGGTAAACGGGGAGATTCAGGAGGAATTTGACATTTTTGTCAATCCCGGTAAGCCGATTCCTCCGAAGATCACCGAGCTGACCGGCATCACCGATCAAATGGTGGCGGATGCGCCCAACGAAGCGGAGGGACTGCGGCAATTCTACGAGTTCTGCGGCGACTGCCGGGTGCTGATCGCCCATAATGCCAAATTTGATACCTCCTTCATCCGGGCGGCGGCTCGCCGCAGCGGGATGGAGTACCCGTTCACCTCGATCGATACGGTGCCGGTGTGCCGGGCGCTGTATCCGGGGCAGAAAAACTATAAGCTGGATACGGTGGCGGAGTTTCTGCGGCTGCCGCCCTTTAATCATCACCGTGCCTGCGACGATGCCCGGGTGCTGGCGCAGATCTACCAGCATTGTATCAAGGACATGGGGGAGAAGAGCATCGAAACGGTGCAGCAGATCAACTGCACCATCACCGGCGTCGATCCCAAAAAGGCGGGCTATTACCACATGATCCTCATCGCCCGCAATCAGGTGGGGCTGAAGAATCTCTATAAGCTGGTGTCCTATTCCAATCTGGAATGCTTTTCCCGTAAGCCCCGGATCCCCCGCTCCAAGCTCATAGAGCATCGGGAGGGGCTGATCATCGGCAGCGCCTGCGAGGCGGGCGAGCTGTATCGGGCGGTGGAGGCAGACAAGCCATGGGGCGAGCTGTGCGATATTGCTTCCTTTTACGATTTTCTGGAAATTCAGCCGTTGGGGAACAATGCCTTTATGCTGCGCCCCAGCAAGGGCAAGGGCGGGGTCATCAACCCGCCCCGCTGCCAGAGCGAGGCACAGCTGATCGCCTATAACAAGACCATTGTGCGGCTGGGCGAAAAGCTGGGCATCCCGGTCTGCGCCACCTGCGATGTCCACTTTATGGACCCGGAGGACGAGATGTATCGCCGGGTGCTGATGGCGGGCACCGGCTTTGACGATGCCGACCAACAGCCGCCGCTGTATTTCCGCACCACCGAGGAGATGCTGAAGGAGTTCGCCTATCTGGGGGAGGAAAAGGCACGGGAGGTCGTCATCGACAATCCCAATCTGGTGGCGGACTGGACGGAGGAGATCAGTCCCATTCCCAAGGGGACATTCCCGCCCCATATGGACGGGGCTGACGAGGAGCTGCAGGAGATCTGCTGGAACCGGGCAAAGGAGATTTATGGCGAGCCGATGCCGGAGATCGTATCCGCCCGGCTGGAGAAGGAGCTGAACTCCATCATCAAGCACGGCTTCGCCGTCTTGTACATGATCGCCCAAAAGCTGGTGGCAAACTCCGTGGAGCACGGCTATCTGGTCGGCTCCCGTGGATCGGTGGGTTCATCGTTCGTAGCGCATATGGCGGGCATCTCCGAGGTGAACCCGCTGGCGCCCCACTATATTTGCCGCAATAAGGACTGTAAGTATTCGGAGTTTTTCACTCATGGTGAGGTAGGCTCCGGCTTTGACCTGCCGGTGAAGATGTGCCCGCATTGCGGGCAAAAGCTGGGGCGGGACGGTCACGAGATCCCGTTCGAGACTTTTCTGGGCTTTGACGGCGATAAATCCCCCGATATCGATCTGAACTTTGCCTCCGAATATCAGAACCAGGCGCACCGGTATACCGAAACGCTGTTTGGTCTTGACCATGTGTTCAAAGCCGGCACCATCGGTACCATTGCCGATAAGACCGCTTACGGCTATGTGAAAAAATACGCCGAGGAGCGGGGGCTGGCGTATAGCCCGGCGGAGCTGGATCGGCTGGCGATCGGCTGCACCGGGGTCAAGCGCACCACCGGCCAGCACCCCGGCGGCATGGTGGTCGTACCCAACGACTATGAGATCGAGGATTTCTGCCCGGTGCAGCATCCGGCGGATAAGAGCGATTCCGATAACATCACCACCCACTTTGATTTCCATTCCATCCACGATACCATTCTGAAGCTGGATAATCTGGGGCACGTCATCCCCACCATCTATAAGTATCTGGAGAAATACACCGGCATCCCGGTGATGGAGGTGGATATGTCCGACCCGGCGGTGTACAGCCTGTTCACCTCGCCTGAGGCGCTGGGGCTGACAAAGGAGCAGCTGGGCTGCGAGACCGGCACCCTGTCCATTCCGGAGATGGGCACGGGCTTCACCATGCAGATGCTGCTGGATTGCAAGCCCACCACCTTTGCCGACCTGCTGCAGATCTCCGGTATGTCCCACGGCACGGATGTGTGGCTTGGCAATGCACAGGACCTCATCCGGGCGGGCACCTGCACCATTTCTACCGCCATCGGCACCCGGGACAGCATCATGGTCTATCTGATGCACAAGGGACTGGAGCCGAAGATGGCGTTCAACATCATGGAAAAGGTCCGGAAAGGCATGGTGGCAAAGGGAAAGCTGCCCCCGGAGGTATGGGAGAAGATGGAGTCGGAGATGCGCTCCCACGATGTGCCGGAGTGGTATATCGGCTCCTGTAAGAAGATCATGTATATGTTCCCGAAAGCGCACGCCGCCGCCTATGTGATCGCAGCGCTGCGGGTGGCGTGGTATAAGGTGCATTACCCGGTGGCGTACTATGCCGCCTATTTCACCGGCCGTGGCGAGGATTTCGATGCTGCTCCGGTGCAGAAGGGCATCGACGCCGTCAAGCTGCTGATGGATGACATCCGGGAGCGGGGCAAGGAGGCAAGCCAAAAGGAGCAGAACATGGCGGATGCCCTCCATGTTATCTATGAGGCGATGCTGCGGGGGGTGGAATTCCTCCCGGTCGATCTGTATAAATCCCACTGGTACCAGTTCTTAGTGGAGAAGGGCGAGGACGGACAGGAGCGGATCCGTCTGCCCTTCAGCGCCGTAGCGGGGCTGGGCGAGGCGGCGGCCCGCAGTATGCAGGAGGCTGCCAACCCGGAGGACCCGTATATTTCCTGCGACGATCTGCAGACCCGCACCGGCATCACCAAGGCGGTGATGCAATCCCTGCGTGATCTGGGCGTGGTGGACGGCTTGCCGGAGACCAGCCAAATGACCTTTTTCTAAGTGAATACGGGCGGCTGTGCCGCTCATGATAAGGAGAAATGGAGCATGTTAAAAGGTATTGACCCGATCTTGTCCCCGGAGCTGCTGAAGATTTTGTCGGAGATGGGACATGGCGATGAGATCGTTATCGCCGACGGCGGATTTCCTGCAGCCAGTCTGGCACGCCATCTGGTGCGGGCGGACGGCGTGGGCTGCGTCGCTATGCTGGAGGCGGTGCTGTCGGTGCTGCCGCTGGATCAGTACGACGACCACAATTTCATTCTGATGAATGTGACCGGCGGCGATCAGCCCCCGACAATCTGGGAGGAATACGCCCGGGTGCTGGAAAAATACGAGCCCCAGGCGCATATCGAGCATATCGACCGGTTCGATTACTATGACCGGGCGAAGCAGGCGTATGTGGTGATCGCCACCAGCGAGGGGGCACCTTACGGCAATATTCTGCTGAAAAAGGGCTGTGTGCGCTGAGTCACGGTGCAAATGCAACCACGGATCGGTGAATTATCCCGGATTGCAGGAACAGGACAATAGCCTTTAAGCAGAAAGCGTTCAGTTTTAAGCGGAGAGGTGCTGCGTCAGCGGCGCCACTCCGGTTTTATTTTGGGTGCGTGGCTGTAAAATATGGGCTCTTGGAGGACGAATGGATTCCCCTACTGGATTTGCTCAAAATCAATCCCCCCGGATGTAGGAATCCTCTACATCCGGGGGGATCGGTTCATGGTTCGATTTTTCGGGGCAGGTTACCGTTGATAATGCGACGGCTTATTGCATCTGCTGCATGGATTGCTCCAGCAGCGCCAGCTTCTCTCGCAGGCTGTCCGCCTGTGCCTGCGCACCGGCGACCACGGCGGCAGGGGCTTTGTCGGTGAACGCTTTGTTGTTCAGCCGTGCCAGCACACCTGCCAGCTGTTTTTCGGCGTTTTGCTTTTCCTTTTCCAGCCGTGCCATCTCGGCGGCTTTATCCACCAGCTCATCCAGCGGGATCTTCAGCGTAGCGGCATCGGTGACGATATTCACCGTTCCGGCTACCTCGAAACGCTCGCCGATCTCCACCTGTGCGGCGGACGCCAGCCGCTGCAGGAAGGGTACACCGGCAGCAAAGGTGTCCGCAAAGGCGGTCTCGATGAACAGATCGGCTTTCTTGGAGGGCGGCACGTTCATTTCCGCCCGGCGATTGCGGATGGCCCGGATGGCATCCATGATCCGCTCCATGCCCTTTTCCTCCTCCGGGAACACCAGAGAGGGATCGTAGGTCGCCCAAGGGGATACCATGATGCTCTCGCCCTCGTGGGGGAGGGACTGCCAGATCTCCTCGGTGATGAACGGCATGAAGGGATGCAGCAGGGTGAGCATACCGGTCATGACATAGCAGAGCACCTGCAGTGCATTTTCCGCATCGTCCCCCTGCAGACGGGATTTGCACAGCTCGATATACCAGTCGCAATAGTTGTCCCAGATGAAGTCGTACAGCTTCTGCACGGCGATACCCAGCTCGAACTTCTCCAGATTGTCGGTGACCGCCTGCACCAGCTCATTGTAGCGGCTGAGGATCCACTTGTCCTCCAGCGTCAGCGTTTCCGGCAGGGACAGCGGGATCTCGTGCCCCTCCAGATTCATCCGCAGGAATCGGGCGGCGTTCCACAGCTTGTTGGCGAAGTTGCGGCTGGCCTCCACCTTGTCGGTCATATACCGCATATCGTTTCCGGGGCTGTTGCCGGTCGCCAGCATGAACCGCAGAGCATCGGCGCCGTATTTATCGATCTCCTCCAGCGGATCCACGCCGTTGCCCAGCGATTTGGACATTTTCCGGCCTTGGCTGTCCCGCACCAGACCGTGGATCAGCACGGTGTGAAAGGGGGCCTTGCCGGTATACGCCAGCCCGGAGAAGATCATCCGGCTCACCCAGAAGCCGATGATGTCGTAGCCGGTCACCAGCGTGTCGGTGGGGTAGAAATAATCCAGCTCCTCCGTCTGCTCCGGCCAGCCCAGCGTGGAGAAGGGCCACAGGGCGGAGGAAAACCAGGTATCCAGCGTGTCGGGATCCTGGGTCAGATGGCTGCCGCCGCACTTAGGGCAGACGGCGGGGGCGTCCTTCGCCACCGCAGTCTCGCCGCAGTCGTCGCAATACCAGGCGGGAATGCGATGCCCCCACCACAGCTGGCGGGAGATGCACCAATCCCGGGTCCCCCGCATCCAGTTGAGATAGTTTTTGGTGAACCGCTCCGGCACAAAGGTGATCTCGCCCTTTTCCACCGCCTCGATGGCGGGCTTTGCCAGCGGCTCCATCTTCACGAACCACTGCTTGGACACCATGGGCTCGATGGTGGAATGACACCGGTAGCAGGTGCCCACATCGTGGGTCAGATCCTCGGTCTCCTTGAGGAATCCGCCCGCCTCCAGATCCTTCAGGATAGCCTTACGTGCCTCCTTGGCGGTCATGCCGGCGTATTTGCCGCAATCCAGCACCTCCGGCTCGCCCTGCGCCGCCCGCCCGGAGGCGATCAGCTCATCGGCAGCGGCCTTGTCCGCCGCTCCGGTCATGTGTCCGTCATAGGTCAGCACCCGGATGAGGGGCAGATCGTGGCGCTTACCCACCTCAAAGTCGTTGGGGTCATGGGCAGGGGTGATCTTCACCACGCCGGTGCCCTTGGTCATATCGGCGTGCTCATCGCAGACGATGGGGATCTCCTTGTTCAGCAGGGGCAGGATCACATGGCAGCCGTGGAGATGCCGATAGCGCTCGTCCTCGGCGTTGATCGCCACGGCGGTATCGCCCAGCATGGTCTCCGGGCGGGTGGTCGCCAGCTCCAGCATTTCGCCGGTCTCCTTGACCGGGTACAGCAGATGCCAGAAATGGCTGCTCTGGGGCTCGTATTCCACCTCGGCGTCGGAAATGGAGGTGTTGCATTTGGGGCACCAGTTCACCATCCGGTTGCCCCGGTAGATGAGCCCCTGCTCATACAGCCGCACAAACACGTCCTTGACCGCCTTGGAGCAGCCCTCGTCCATGGTGAACCGCTCCCGTTCCCAGTCGCAGCTGGAGCCGATGGTCTTCAGCTGGCTGACGATGCGGCTGCCGTATTTTTCTTTCCATGCCCAGGCACGCTCTAGAAAGCCGTCCCGTCCCAGATCCTCCTTGGTGACGCCTTCCTGCCGCATGGCCTCTACCACCTTGGCCTCGGTGGCGATGGAGGCGTGGTCGGTGCCGGGCATCCACAGGGCTTCATAGCCCCGCATCCGCCGCCAGCGGATGAGAATATCCTGCAGGGTGTTGTCCAGTGCGTGCCCCATATGCAGCTGACCGGTGATGTTCGGGGGCGGCATCATGACGGTGTAGGGCTTCTTCTCGCTGCCGTCGGCGTTTTTGGCGTGGGCGACAGCATGGAAATAGCCCCCGTCCAGCCAGAATTGATAGGTGCGCTGCTCCACCTCCCGGGGGTCATACACCTTAGCCAGTTCCTTGGGATGTGCCATACCTTGTTGCTCCTTTCAGTCGATGCGGCGTAGGATCTTCACGATCTCGCCAATATACATCCGGTGATAATCGTTGTTGTAGTGTCCCTCGATGGTGGGGTCTAAGAATCCGGCGGGGTCAATGTCCTGCCGATACATTTTTCGGCAGATCAGTACCAGCCGTGCCTCGTCCGGGTAGGGGGCGGCGGCATCGGTGCGGGGGGTCAGCCCGGCGGCGGCGAACTTGTCGCCCTCCCGGCCGCTCATTTTTCCGCACAGCTGGAGCGCCCGGCGGTTCTCGCCGCCGAAAAAAGCCAGCGAGAAGTATTTTTCCCGCTCCATGAATCCGTAGGTGTACCGGGTGGGACGTACATAGCAGGTGGCGACCGGTGCGTTCCACAGCACCCCCAGCCCGCCCCAGCTGGCGGTCATGGTGTTCAGGTCGCCGGGCTTGCCGGCGGAAATCAGCATCCATTGCTTTCCGATCAGGTCAAAGGGATTTTCCCGTATCTCGGAGGGGTCGATCTCCACAAATTTGTTCATGGTATGCGCCTCCCGTTATCAGTGAATGGCGCTGCCGGGGGTCATGCCGTCCACAAACAGCACCTGTACATCCTCGCTGCCGTCGGGCTTTTCACCGGATGCCGCCAGAATCATGCCCTGACTCTCTACGCCGCACAGCTTGGCGGGCTTCAGATTGGCGACCAGCACCACCCGATGCCCGATCAGCTGCTCCGGGGTGTACCAAGGGGCGATACCGGAGCAGACCGTCCGGGGGGTATGGGTGCCGTCGTTGAGGGTGAGATTCAGGAGCTTTTTCGCCTTTTTCACTGGCTCGCAGGCGGTAATCTCCGCTACCCGTAGATCCACCTTCTGGAAATCCTCAATGCCGATCTCCGGCAGGAAAGCGATGCCCGCTGCTTCCTCCGCCTGTGCGGCAGTTGCCTGCTCGGCGGCGATCTCCGCCAGCAGCTTTTCGCCGTCGATGCGGGCGAAAAGCGGAGAGGGGGTGCCGACGGTGTGTTGTCCGGCGGCGCCGTAGACGGCGTCGCTCATAGCCGACAGGACGGTGCCCAGCTGCTCGTGGATAGCCTTGGCGGTGGAGGGCATAAAGGGTGTCAGCAGGATGCCGATGACCCGGATGCACTCCAGCAGGTTATACAGCACCGTCTCCAGCCGCTCTCGGTTGGCGTCGTCCTTCGCCAGTGCCCAAGGGGCGGTCTCGTCGATATACTTGTTGCAGCGCTTTGCCAGCGTCATGACGGTTTCGGCAGCGTCGGCGTTGTGCCAAGTGTCCATCTGCGCCTGATACTGCCGGACGGTTTCGCCGCACAGGGCGATCAGCTCCTGATCCAGCGGGTCGGTGACAGCATCGGGCTTGCGGACGGTGCCGCCGAAATACTTGTTGGTCATGGCGATGCTGCGGTTCACCAGATTGCCCAGGGTGTTCGCCAGATCGGTGTTGTAGCGGTTGATGACGTTTTCATAGGTGATGGTGCCGTCCTGAGCAAAGGGGATCTCGGTGAGAAGATAATACCGCACCGCATCCACGCCGAATTTTTTCGCCAGCTCGTCGGCGTAGATGACGTTGCCCTTGGATTTGCTCATCTTATCCTCGCCGGACAGCAGCCACGGATGCCCCAGCACCTGCTTGGGCAGCGGTTCGCCCAGCGCCATGAGGATGATGGGCCAGTAGATGGTGTGGAACCGGACGATATCCTTGCCGATGACGTGCAGATCGGCGGGCCAATACTTCTTAAAGCGGTCGCTGCTGCCGTCGGGGCTGTAGCCGATGCCGGTGATATAGTTGGTCAGCGCATCCAGCCAGACATAGACCACATGCTTGTCGTCGAAATCCACCGGGATGCCCCACTTGAAGGAGGAGCGGGATACGCACAGATCGTTGAGCCCGGGCTTGAGGAAGTTGTTGATCATCTCGTTGCGGCGGGAGGTCGGGGCGAAGAAGTCCGGATTGTCCTCATAGTATTGCATCAGCCGGTCCTGATATTTCCCCAGCTTGAGGAAGTAGGCCTCCTCCTTGGCGTCCACACATTCCCGGCCGCAGTCGGGACATTTGCCGTCCTTGAGCTGGCTGGGGGTGAAGAAGCTCTCGCAGGGGACGCAGTATTTGCCCTCATAGCTGCCCTTGTAGATGTCCCCCTGCTCGTAGAGCTTGCGGAAGATCTTTTGTACGGCTGCCACATGATCCTCGTCGGTGGTGCGGATGAACCGGTCGTAGGTCACATCCATGCAGTTCCAGACCGCTTTGATCTGCGCCGAGATCCGATCGACGTATTCCTTGGGGCTGATGCCCTCCTGCTGGGCGTATTGCTCGATCTTCAGCCCGTGCTCGTCCGAGCCGGTGAGGAAATATACGTCAAAGCCCTGCATCCGCTTATAGCGGGCGATCATGTCCGCCAAGACGATGTCGTAGGTGTTGCCGATGTGGGGCTTGCGGCTGGTGTAAGCGATGGCTGTGGTGAGATAGAATTTAGGTTTGTCCATGAATGGAGCCTCCTCGTTTTGATGACATATTCCCTATTTTACCATATATAGAGAAAAATACAATATTTTTTACGGATTTTTCCGGATTTTCTGTGTTGGCGGCGGGATCCTTCCGGCTCCGGGCGGAATTTTGGGGAAAAAGTGGTAAGAAACCGTTGCAATTCCCACTTGTTTATGGTAGTATCAGAAAATAAAATAATAGGAGGTTTCCAAACGATGCGAGCCGTAATTACCGTGGTCGGGCGGGATGCCGTGGGCATTCTGGCAAAGGTGGCGGGCCGGTGCAGCGCCCATAAGGTGAATGTGATCGAGGTGACCCAGTCGATCCTGCAGGATCTGTTCGCCATGATCATGCTGGTGGATATACAGCACAGCGATATTCCTTTCACCCAGATCGTCGATGAGATGACCGAGCTGGGGAAAGAAAACGGACTGGTCATTCACTGTATGCACGAGGATATTTTCAACGCTATGCACACGATTTGAGGGGTGCCGTATGATCAACACCAAGGATATATTAGAGACCATCACCATGATCCAGGAGGAAAATCTGGATGTGCGCACCATCACCATGGGGATCTCGCTGCTGGATTGCTGCGACAGCTCCGTGGAGCGGATGTGCGACCGGGTATACGATAAGATCACCCGCAGCGCCAAGGATCTGGTGCGCACCGGTGAAAGCATTGAGAAAGAGCTGGGGATCCCCATTGTCAACAAGCGCATCTCCATCACCCCGGCGGCGCTGGTGCTGGCGGGCTGCGACCGGCGGGACGCCGTCATGCTGGCGCATACGCTGGAGCGGGCGGCAGAGGCTTGCGGGGTGAACTTTTTGGGGGGCTTTTCGGCGCTGGTGCAGAAGGGCTTTTCCGCCGGAGACCGGGAGCTGATCGAGGCGATCCCGCAGGCGCTGGCGGAAACGGAGCATATCTGCGCCTCGGTGAATGTCGGCTCTACCAAGGCGGGCATCAACATGGATGCAGTAGCGCTGATGGGGCGTATCGTGCGGCAGGCGGCGGAGTGTACTGCTGACCGGGGCTGCATCGGTCCCGCCAAGCTGGTGGTGCTGTGCAATGCCCCGGAGGATAACCCCTTTATGGCGGGAGCATTCCACGGCGTGGGTGAGCCGGATCGGGTCATCAACGTGGGCGTGTCCGGCCCCGGCGTGGTGCGGGCAGCGCTGGCGAAAGCGGGCAAGGATAAGGATCTGAGCCAGATCGCCGATATCATTAAAAAGACGGCGTTTAAGATCACCCGGATGGGACAGCTGGTGGCGCAGGAGGCGTCTGCCCGGCTGGGGGTGCCCTTCGGCATCGTGGATCTGTCGCTGGCACCCACTCCGGCAGTGGGCGATTCGGTGGCGCACATTCTGGAGGAGATCGGGCTGTCGCAGTGCGGCAGCCACGGCACCACCGCTGCGCTGGCGATGCTGAACGATGCCGTGAAAAAGGGCGGCGTGATGGCGTCCTCTCATGTGGGCGGACTGTCCGGCGCTTTTATCCCGGTGACGGAGGATGCGGGCATGATCGCTGCCGCCCGCAGCGGATGCCTCACCATCGAAAAGCTGGAGGCAATGACCTCCGTTTGCTCGGTGGGGCTGGATATGATCAACATTCCCGGGGATACGCCGGCGGAGGTGATCTCCGCCATCGTTGCGGACGAGGCTGCCATCGGCATGGTGAACGGCAAGACCACCGCCGTGCGGGTGATTCCCGCCATCGGTAAGCAGGTGGGGGAGGAGCTGAATTTCGGTGGCCTGCTGGGCGAGGGCCCGGTGATGCCGCTGAATACGGCGTCTCCGGCGGTGTTCATTCATCGGGGCGGACGAATCCCGGCACCGATGCACAGCCTGAAAAATTAAGCCGCTGCGGTCCGAGCGACTGCGGCAGGATACAACAAGACCCGGGTGGTATGCGAAAAAACGCATACCGCCCGGGTTCGTTTTATGCAGAATAGTTGGGCGCATCCGCCGTAGAAAGGGCGGGTGTCCCTATGCCACCGGTGTATGGACACTTCAGCGATGCCTGTCGGAAATGGGGGATGCTTCAGATCACATGCTTTCCGGAGCGTCGATCTTCATCATAGTCAGCACGTTACGCAGGGCGATGCGGGTGGCATCGCACAGCGCCAGCCGGGCGGCAGCCAGATCGGCATCTACGCCGCTGACATGGCAGGCGTTGTAGAATTTATGGAACAGAGTCGCCAGCTCCAACGCATACCGGGTGATGCCGGAGGGATCCAGTGCCTTGGCACATTCCACCACGGTCTTTTCCAGACCGGACAGGTGGCGGATCAGCTCCCGCTCCTCGGGAGCGGTGAGCAGCGCCAGCTGCGCCGGGGTGGCGCTACAGGCGGCAGGATCGGCGATCTCCAGTTTGCGGAAGATGGAATGGATGCGGGCGTGGGCATACTGGACATAATAGACCGGGTTGGAGGAGGATTGCTCAATCGCCAGCCCCAGATCGAATTCCATCTGGGTGTTGGCTTCCCGCTGGTTAAAGAAGAACCGGGCGGCATCCACCGGCACCTCGTCCAGCAGATCGCTCAGCTGAATGGCCTTGCCGCTGCGCTTGGACATCCGGACGATCTCCCCGTCCCGCACCAGCCGCACCAGCTGCATCAGCACCACATGGAGCTTTTCGCCGTCCAGCCCCACGGCGTCCATGGCGCCCTTCATCCGTGCCACATGGCCGTGATGGTCGGCGCCCCAGACGTCGATGAGCGTCGTATAGCCCCGCAGGAACTTGTTGCGGTGATAGGCAATATCGGCGGCGAAATAGGTGGGGTTGCCGTTGGCACGCACCAGCACCTCATCCTTGATGCCTTCTTCCTCGCCGTCCTTGGTCTTGTGCTTTTTGGGCTGGTACTTTTCGCCGTATTCCCCGGCCTTATACCAGAGAGCGCCGTCCTTTTCGTAGGTCAGCCCCTTTTCGGTGAGGATGTCGATGATCTGCTGCAGCTCGCCGTCCTTATGGAGGGTGGATTCGGTGAACCAGCGGTCATATTCGATGCGGTATTTCGCCATATCCGCCTGCATTTTGGCGATGTTCAGCGGCAGAGCGTAGTCCACCAGCGCCTTGCGCCGCTGGGCGGAATCCGCTTCCACATAGGTGTCTCCGTATTTCTCGGCAAAGGCGGCGGCGTGCTCCTTGATATCGTCGCCGTGATAGGCGTCCTCCGGCAGCTCCACGGCATCTTCACCCTTGAAGATCTGGAGATACCGCACCTCCAGCGACAGCCCGAATTTCTCGATCTGGTTGCCGGCGTCGTTGATATAGAATTCCCGCCACACGTCGTATCCGGTGGCGTCCAGCACGCTGGCGAGGCAGTCGCCCAGCGCCCCGCCCCGGGCGTTGCCCATGTGCATGGGGCCGGTGGGGTTGGCGGAGACATATTCCACCATCACCTTTTCGCTGCCGCCGAAATCGGAGCGGCCAAACTGCTTGTCCTCCCGGCGCACCTCCGCCACCACGTCGCTGTAGTAGGCGGGGGAGAGGAAAAAATTCATAAATCCGGGACCGGCGACCTCTGCTTTGTCGAAATAGGTGCCGTCCAGCTGCAGATGGGCTGCCAGCGTATCGGCGATCTTCCGGGGGGCGGCATGGAATGCCCGGGCGGAAACCATGGCGGCGTTGACCGCCATATCGCCGTTTTTCCGGTCGGCGGGGATCTCCACCGTGTAGGCGGGAATATCCGCCTGGGGCAGTTCGCCGGCGGCGATGGCTGCCCCGAAAGCGTCCCCGATCAGCTGCCGCAGCTGGGCTTCCGTTTGTTTTACGATATTGGACATGATGTGTTTTCCTCCTGTACGGTAATATGCACGGTATGGGATGAGTTGACGCTGCCGTTAAACCCCAGTGTATAGGCAAAATCCAGCGTGCCGCCCAGCTCGGTCAGCTCCCAGTCGAGAGCGGTGGCGTAGGTGCCCATATCCAGCACCCCGTAGGGGGTGGAATACTGGCTGTGATGGCGGCGCTGCTTTTCCAAAATCAGAATACTGGAGCGGCTGCCGGTACGCTCCAGCGTGACCCGGTTGCCGGCGATATGCAGGGTCACCTCGGTGCTGTCCTCGCCCTGCCCCTCGGTATAGGAGAGGGCATAGCCGCTCTCGGTGGGCTGGAAGGTGCCGCAGGTGGTCAGCTCGATGGTGTCCGGCTCCTGCTCCTCCAGAATCTGGGTGCCTTTGATGTGTATGAGCGCTTGCATAGACTTCCTCCTCACAGGCGCAGGGTATCCGGGGGGATCGTGTCGATCGCCTCGTGTACCGGGCGTCCCAAAAAGGTCTCCGCCACCTGGGTGAATCCCTCCGGCTGGTCGGATACAAAGTAGTGATAACGGCCCTGCGGCTTTTGCGGGTCGCACAGGGCGTCGGCGTCGGCCAGCCGGGCGGCGCAGGCGGCGGCGGTCTCCCGTCCGGAATCGATGAGCGTCACATCCTCGCCCAGCTGCGCCTGAATGAGAGGCGCCAGCAGAGGAAAGTGGGTGCAGCCCAGGATCACCGTGTCCACCTGCGCCTCTCGCAGAGGGCGCAGGTATCGTCGGACGGCGGCGACCGTCACCTCGTCCTGCGGATCGATCCAGCCGTTTTCTACCAACGCCACCAGCACCGGACAGGCGACTGCCGTGACCTCAAGGGTACTGTCCAGCTCCCGCAGGCTGCGGACAAAGGAGCCGGAGCGCACGGTGGTGGAGGTGCCCATCACGCCGATGCGGTGATTGCGGGTGGCGTGGGCGGCGGCGGCAGCGGTGGGACGGATAATGCCCATAGCGGGGAGCGGCAGGGAGCTGAGCACATCCTCCGCCACGGAGCTGACCGTGCCGCAGGCGGCGATCAGGAATTTTACGCCCTGCTCCTGCAAAAAGCGGCAGTCCTCCCGGGCGTAGCGGTGTACGGTCTGGGCGCTGCGGGAGCCGTAGGGGACCCGTCCGGTATCGCCGAAATAGACGATGTCCTCCCGAGGCAGCAGCTCCATGAGCTGCCGCACCGCCGTCAATCCGCCCAGTCCGGAGTCGAATACGCCGATGGGACGATTATCCAATGCGATTCCTCCTCACGCAATACTGCTGACTATCATATCACAATTCTACGAAATGTGCAACGAAAATATTGCTGTACAATTCCGGGGAAATGTGTTAAAATGCACTTGAATACACGGGTCGGCACACAACGATCTGGGGAAGGACCTGAATTTATGGAACAACAAGGCTGGACGCCCCATCCGTATGTATATGCACCGCCGCCGTCCCCCCAGCAGCTGGAGCGGCGCTGGCTGCGGCGCAAGGGGAATTTTGCGGGGGCACTGATGCTGGCGAATACGGCGGGGCTGCTGCTGACCTTTAATGTGCTGGCGATCCTTCTGCTGCTGACCGGGGTGCTGGATCGCTCCCAACTGACCCAGCCTCTGCTGGGGATGGATAAAATGTCCTATCTGCTGCTGTATGCGGGGGTATACAGCTTTGCTATGCTGGTGCCGGCGGCGATCGTGGCGCTGTGTGGAAAGCGGCGCTATTTTCCGCTGAGTCCAGCGCACCGTGTCAACGGCTTCGATGCCTTTTTGGCGGTGATCGCCTGTGTGGGCGTGTGTATGCTCGCCAATGTGATCGGCGCCTATGTGACAGCGTTTCTGGAGCAGTTCGGCGCCACGGCGCCGGAGGTGCCGGATATGCTGGAGCATACCCCGGCGGGGCTGGCGCTGTATATAGCGGTGTTCGCTGTGCTGCCGGCGCTGCTGGAGGAGGCGGTGATGCGGGGGTATCTGCTGCGGGAGCTGCGCTCCTTCGGCGACGGAGCGGCGGTGTTTATGTCGGCGCTGTTCTTTGGTATGATGCACGGCAATATCCGGCAGATCCCCTTTGCCTTTGTGGTAGGCTTGGCGCTGGGCTGGCTGTATGTGGCGACGGAGAACATCTGGCTGTCGGTGGCGGTGCATTTCTGCAATAACGCCGTATCGGCGATCATTGAATATCTGGGCGACGGCATGGGAGATGAGGCGTATACCGCATTCAATCTCATTGTCATCGGCGCCCTGATCGTGCTGGGGCTGATCGCCGTGGTGGTGCTGCTGTGCCGCCGCAGCGAGCTTCTGCGAGCCCGGGAGCAGCTGCGTTCCTCCTTGAACCCGGGGCAGCGGTGGGGGACGATGTTCACCTCGCCGGTGCTGCTGATCGCTCTGCTTGTGCTGCTGCTGCAGGCGATCCAGGAGGCTGTATGAGTCCGGACGAGCGTTTCATGACCGAGGCGCTGATGCTGGCGCAGGAGGCAGCCGCCGACGGCGAGGTGCCGGTGGGCGCTGTGGTGGTTCGGGATGGCATGATCGTCGGACGGGGGCGCAATCGCCGGGAGCGGGATAAGAACGCACTGGCGCACGCCGAGATCGAGGCGATCGGACAAGCCTGCAGGACCCTGGGCGGCTGGCGGCTGTCCGGCTGTGACCTGTATGTGACGCTGGAGCCGTGTCCCATGTGCGCCGGGGCGATCATCAACGCCCGGATCGAGCGGGTCATTCAGGGAACGGCGGACCCCAAAGCGGGCTCCTGCGGCTCGCTGGTGGACCTGTTTCAGCTGCCCTATAACCATAAGCCGGTGTGCGTTTCCGGCGTGATGGAGGAGGAGTGCCGACAGGTGCTGAAGGAGTTTTTCCGGAGCCTGCGGCGGCGAGCGTGACCGCAAAACAGAGGAAGGGTGTTTATCGACGATGCGTGTACTGATTCTGTCCGCCAACACCGGCGGAGGGCATAACTCTGCTGCTGCTGCCGTGCGGGAGGAGCTGGAGAGCCGGGGTGTAGACTGTGTGGTGGAGGATGGGCTGCGGTTTGTATCGCCGCAGTTTTCCTCCCTTGTCAGTCAGGGGCACGTCTATGTGTACCGCCATCTGCCGGGAGCGTTCGGAAAGGTGTATGCCTATCAGGAGCACCATCGGATGACGTGGGTCTCCAATCTGCTGCGGCGGGGGGTGGAACGGGTGGCGGCTTATGTGCAGGAAAACGGCTTCACCGTCATCCTGTGCGTGCATGTATTTGCGGCGATGATGCTGACCGAGGCGCAGAAGCGGTTTGGCTTGACCGTTCCGTTCCATTTTCTGGCGACGGATTATACCTGCAGCCCCGGGGTTAACGGCTTGTCGGCACAGACGTGGTTCGTGCCGGCTGCCGACCTGCTGTCGGAATTTGTCGCCTGCGGGATTTCCCGGGAAAAGCTGTTGGCGACCGGGATCCCGGTGAAACGGGCGTTTTACGATCCGACGGAGCGGGCGGAGGCACGCCGCCGTCTGGGATTGCCGGAGGATAAACGGATCCTGCTGCTGTGCTGCGGCAGTATGGGCTGCGGGCATATCGAGAAGGAGGTCCCGCTTTTGGACCGCCGGATGCCGCCGCAGGTGCTGACCGTGGTGGTGTGTGGGAATAACCGGGCTTTGTATGAAAAGCTGACCAAGACGCCGGTGGACGGGGTGCAGGTGGTGGGCTTTACGCAGGAGATGCCGCTGTATATGGCAGCGGCGGATATCTGCGTGACTAAGCCGGGGGGCTTGACCTGCACAGAGCTGCTGGTTTCCGGATGCCCGGCGGTGCTGCTGCTGGCGGTGCCGGGTTGTGAATCCCGCAATCTGGATTACTTTTCCCGTACCTACGGTACGCCGGGGGCTGCCGATTGGTCGTCGGCGCTGAATAAGGCGCTGGCATTGCTGGAGGAGCCGGAGCGGCTGCAGGAGCTGACCGGACGGCTGGCGGCGGGGCGGATCGCCGTGCCGGCGGCGGTGGCGATGACGGAGCGCCTGTTGGCGGACGGAGAATAGCGGCAGCGGGCGGCTGCTTTCCGGATGTGCGCAATGGCGCAGCCGGGGGGCGGCTGTTTCCGCTGCTTTAGAACTATGAACACGGTAAAGCGATCCGACTTTGCCGTGTTTTTTATGAGCGATCCCTCGGCACGACCGGGGGAATTTTTATTGCGATGGGCTATTAACTTTTTCTTTGCGCCGGTTTATAATAACAGCGTTATGAAACGCTGTTATGAAATGAGGCGACGAAATGGCAAAGCAGATTGAGGGCGTAGCGGAACGGATTTTGACCGCCGCTCGGCAGGAATTTCTGGATAAGGGCTATGTGGACGCCTCGCTGTGTACCATTGCGGCGGCAGCCGATACCAGCACCAATTCCATCTATGTCCGCTTCGGCGACAAGGAGGGGCTGTTTTCTGCCATCGTGGAGCCGGTGCTCAGCACGATGATCGAGCGGTTCATCCGGATTCAGGAGCGGTTTCACCAGATGGCGCCCGCCGAGCAGGCGGAGCGGATGCCGAAGTATGCCGACGGCGGCACGGCGGAGCTGGTGCACTATATGTATGCCCATCTGGACGAGTTCCGACTGCTGCTGGATTTCTCCTATGGCACACGCTTTCATAATTTTGTGGATGAGCTGGTGCGCATCGAGGTGGAATATACCGATAAATACATGGAGGCAGTGGGCTACCCCCGTACTTATGGCGGGGCGATGGCGGAGAAGCTGCTGCATATCGTGACGACCTCCCGGTTCGAGGAAATCTTCGAGGTGATCCGCCACGGAATGAGCCGGGCGGAGGCAGCCGAGTATATCGAGTTGCTGAGCCAGTATCATCGCAGTGGGTTTTTGAGGATTTTTGGGACGGGCAGTGCAGGTGCGTAACAACGGTGGAACAGGCTGTCGGAAGCGGCAGCCTTTCTATAAGCATGGCGGTTAGCTGCCGCTAATTCACAGGAGGTGTCGATGTATGAAAGACAAAAGCCCGGTCGGGCGCATTTGGAAGCTGGGGGAGCAGGAGCATGGCAAGCTCATCACGGCGGTCGCTCTGGCGGTGGTTGGTGTTGTCTGCGGGATGGCGCCCTATTTTGCGGCGGCGCAGATACTGGTGCGGCTGCTGACAGGGGAGAGGGCGCTGGCGGCCTATGTGACGTGACTGCTGACGGCGCTGGCGGGCTATCTGCTCCGCACGGTGCTTGTATTACGGCGCACTGGGGATCTCCCATAAGGCAACCTTTAACATTCTGAAAACCATCCGGCAGCAGCTGATGCGCAAGCTGCCTCGTCTGCCGCTGGGGACGGTGCTGGACACCTCCAGCGGGCAGCTCAAAGAGACGCTGGTGGATCAGGTGGACAGCATGGAGACCACGCTGGCGCACCCGTTTCCGGAGATGACGGCGAATATCGTGGCGCCCCTGCTGACGGTGGTGTACCTGTTTATTCTGGATTGGCGGCTGGCGCTTCTGTTGCTGGCGGTGTTTCCCGTTGCCTTTGTGTTTATGACGCTGGTGGTAGGGAATTACGCCAAGGATTACGAGGGGGCTGTGCAGGCGACCACGGCGATGAGCAGCACCATGATCGAGTACATTCACGGCATCGAGGTCATCAAGGCGTTCAATCAGGGAAGAGCCTCCTATACCAAGCTCATCGACAAGGTGCGAGCCAATGCACAATATTACTATGACTGGATGCGCCGCAGCCAGCTGGGGATGTCCTTGGCGTACGCCTTTTTTCCGGCGCAGATGCTGACGGTGCTGCCCTTTGGCTGGTTGTTTTATATCCATGGCACACTGACGGCGGAGACCTTTGTGACAGTCATCATTCTGTCGCTGGGGATGGCGGCGCCGATCGTGGCGGTGTTCAATTTCGTGGATACACTGGCGCAGGTGGGGACCACGGTCGCTCAGGTGGATGAGATTCTAAAGACGGAGGAGCAGGAGCACGGCACCCAGCCGGTATCCTTAACGGATCATGCCATCGAGATGAAAAATGTCTCCTTTGGATATCACGACGGTACGGAAATTCTCCATAATGTCTCTCTGTCCATCCCGCAAAAGGGGATGACAGCGCTGGTGGGTCCCTCCGGCTCCGGAAAGTCCACGCTGGCAAAGCTGATAGCAGGCTTTTGGGATGTGAAGGACGGCGTGATCACCATGGGCGGACACGACTTGAAGGAAATCCCGCTGACCGAGCTGTACGACCAGATCGCCTATGTATCGCAGGATAATTACCTGTTCGACGACACCGTGCGGGAGAATATCCGCATGGGGCGGCGGGATGCCACCGACGCCGAGGTGGAGGCGGCAGCGCATGAGGCAGGCCGCGACCGCTTTATCGCCGATCTGGAGCAGGGCTATGAGACCCGGGTGGGCGGCGGCGCCCATCTGTCCGGGGGCGAGCGGCAGCGCATCTCCATCGCCCGGGCGATGCTGAAGGACGCCCCTATCGTCATTCTGGATGAGGCGACCGCCTATATTGATCCCGAAAATGAGGCGGTCATCCAGCAGGCGGTGGCAAAGCTGGTCGCCAATAAAACGGTGATCGTGATCGCCCACCGGCTGTCCACCATCACCGATGCCGATACCATCGCCGTGGTGCAGGACGGACGGCTCGTGGCGCAGGACAAGCATGAGAGCCTATTGGAGTCCTGCCCCCTCTATTGGGAGATGTGGCAGGCGCATATCGGAGCAAAGGACGGTGACATGGAATGATCGAGGCGTTTCGTAAGATCTGGCGCTTTGCCGGAAAAGAGACCGGGAATATTGATCGATCGGTAGCGGTGGGCTTTTTGAATGCTCTGCTGCAAATGTGTCAGGTGGCGGCGATCTATTGTGTGGTGCTGGCGCTGACCAAGGGCGAGCAGGGCGGCAAAACGGCGTGGCTGGCGCTGGCTTTGGAGCTGGTCGCCGTGTTCGGCGGAGCGTTCACCGCCAGCATTTCTAAAATGCTGCAGACCCATGCGGGCTACTTTATGGCGGCGGATCGCCGGATCGCCATTGCGGACCGGCTGAAGCGTGTGCCTATGGGCTTTTTCAATGCGCACAGTCTCGGACAGATCTCCGGGGTATGCACCACGGTCATCGGGAGTATCGAAAGTATGGTGCCGATGGTGCTGGTGAATATCCTCGGCGGCCTGATCACCACGGCAGTGTTCACGCTGCTGATCCTGGCGTTCGATTGGCGCATAGGTCTGATCACGGCGGCGGGTATCCTTTTGTACCTGCTGGCGGTGTCGGCGATGGAACGGAAGTCCGTCGCCATTGCCGCCGATACGCAGCGCTCCCAGACGGCGCTTATCGAGGCGGTGCTGGAGACTGTGCAGGGCATGGGGTTCATCAAAGCCTTTAATCTTATCGGCAAGGGAGATAAAAAGCTGCAGGATGCGCTGGAATATAACCGCCGCAGCAATGTGGAGGTGGCGCAGCTTTTGACGCCGTATACCGCCTTGCAGGAGGCGGTGCTGCAGCTGGCGGGGGTCGGCATGATGCTGGCGGCGGTGTGGCTGTGGATCGGCGGCACGATGAAGCTTGCCCATGCGCTGATGGCGCTGGTGATGTCCTTCCTCGTGTTCAATCAGATCAAAGCCTTCGGCATGGGGGTGTCGATGCTGCGGCTGGCGGCGGCAGCCATTGACCGCACGGTGGAGACCGAGGATATGCCGAGCATGGATGAGCAGGGGCAGGCGCTGACGCCGGCGGATCATACCATTGTGTTCGACCATGTGAGCTTTTCCTATGAGCAAAAGCCGATCCTGCAGGACATTTCCGTGACGCTGCCGGATAAGACAACGACGGCGATCGTGGGTCCCTCCGGCAGCGGCAAGACTACCTTCTGCAGCCTGATTGCCCGGTTCTGGGATACGGACAGCGGCAGGGTGACGATCGGCGGCCACGATGTGCGGGCATATACGCTGGAGTCGCTGATGGATCAGATCAGTATGGTGCTCCAGAATGTGTAACTGTTTGCCGATACCATCGAGAATAACATCAAATTCGGCAATCCTGCCGCCACCCACGAGCAGGTGGTGGCGGCTGCCCGGGCGGCATGCTGTGACGATTTCATCGAGAGCTTGCCGGAGGGGTATGATACCGTCATCGGTGAGGGCGGCTCCAGCCTTTCCGGCGGTGAAAAGCAGCGCATCTCCATCGCCCGGGCGATGCTGAAAAACGTTCCAATCGTCATTCTGGACGAGGCGACGGCGAATGTGGATCCGGAAAATGAGGATCGACTGCAAAAAGCCATTGAGACGCTGACCCGGAATAAGACGATCATTCTGATTGCCCATCGGCTCAAAACCGTGCGCCACGCCGATCAGATTCTGGTGATCGACCATGGGCGCATCGTGCAGCAGGGCAGACATGAGCAGCTGCTGGCGGAGCCGGGACTTTATGCCGATTTCGTTGGCGGGAAAAAGCAGACCGTTGACTGGAAGCTGTAAGGGCTTTGGTTCGGGACGCTGCTGATCGGGATCTTCGCCAGCCGGGGAAGTAATTATGTGAATGGCCGGATCGGCAAGATCCGGGGAAAGGCAAGCGGGGAATAAGATGGAAAACCGCCGGGGCTGTGGGCGCAGCTCCGGCGGTTGCTATTGATAAAAATTTTACCTGTCTTTTTACCTGTCTACTTTGCCGTTTTTGGGTGCTTTTTTGCAGCAGGTATATACGGGACGGTTGCTACGGGGTTGCTACGTATTTTCACAATGAAAGACAAAAGGAAAAGCCTTGAAACCCAGTAGTTTCAAGGCTTTTCCTTGGCGCGCCCGAAGGGATTCGAACCCCCGACCTTTTGATTCGTAGTCAAACACTCTATCCAACTGAGCTACGAGCGCATATTGCCATCGGCAACAGGTGACATTATACTGCGTGTCCGCAGAAAAGTCAAGGGGAAAATGCAAAAAAGTTGGAAATTCGCAAAAAAGCGGCTGCTGCCGGGCGGATATCCTGTCAATCCTCGTATTGCGTCAGGCATCCCTGGGTGCGCATACCGGGATATCCCCATTGGCGCAGCACCTCATACACACCCACCGCTACGGAGTTGGACAGATTCAGCGAGCGGGCCTCGTCCCGGTCGATCATCGGCAGCCGCACACAATTGTCCGGATGGGCACGGAGCAGCTCCTCCGGTAAGCCACGGGTCTCCTTGCCAAATACCAGATAAGCGCCGTCCGGATAGGCGACCTCCGAGTGGATGTGCTTTGCCTTGGTGGAAAAATAGAAAAACGGACCGGCGTTCCGGGCGAAAAAATCCTCCAGATCTTTATAATAAGTCACATCCAGCAGCCGCCAGTAATCCAAACCGGCCCGCTTCAGCTGGCGGTCGTCGATGGTGAAGCCCAGCGGCTCGACCAGATGCAGCCGGGCGCCGGTGGCGGCGCAGGTGCGGCTGATGTTGCCGGTGTTCTGGGGTATCTCCGGCTCGACCAGCACAATATTTAACGTGGGCATTGCCTGTTAGGACTCCTTTCCTTGCTGTATGCTCTCATTATAGCAGAAAAATACGGGAGCCGTCAATATTTTTCCTATCTCGGGGCAGACTATCCCCAGAAAGGGGGCAAGATCCATATGTGCAGTAAAACCGTAGGTGATTTCATGAAAGGCATGGGCATGGGGCTGGTGGTTGGCGGTACCGCCGGTATTATCGGCACCTGCTATATGCAGAAAAACAAAAAGGGGATCAAGCGCAACGCCGGAAAGGCGCTCCATTCCATCGGCGATCTGCTGGAGCATGTGACGGATATGTTCTGAAGCAGCCTGCAGACAGCACCCGTATCGCCGCAGAGCGGTGATGCGGGCGCTGCTTTTATATGCGTACATAAAAAAGGTGCGACAGTTTTGCTCTGCCGCACCGGATCGAATGCTGCCCGACGAGGGAGGAAAAAGGGCAGCCGGAGGATTTATTGGAATGTATAGATGCGCTGAATGACGACGGGCTTTTGTGTGGTACCCTTGATCTCGAGCTTAAGCTGATGCTCGCCTGCAGCCAGATCCTCCAATATGATCCGCTGGGTGCCGTCGCCGTTGACGTTAAGGATCTTGCGGCGGGATTGCCCGTCCAGCGTCGCATAGATAGAGCCGCCTCTGGTCTGCCAGCACATCACCACGGTCCTTCCGGAAAATGCGAGATTCAGCGTAGCGGAATCGATGATCTCCAGCCCGGTATCCATCAACCCCTCCTCGGCGCCGGGGTTTGCCGTGGCAATGTCCTGTGCGCTGTAATAGGTGGGCTCCATCAGCAGATCCTGACGTCCTGCCGCCGGCATGGCGTGGGCTTTACGAGCGGTTCCGCCGGTGAGATACTGCCGCAGGAATTTCTGTACATAGCCGGCGTAGTAGGCGTACCCCCGGTCGTTGGGGTGGACGCCGTCCTTAAAGCAGCTGTCGGCATCCGCCACCCGTGTATACAGGGCCTTGCCCACGTCCAGCACTGGCAGATGATACCGGGTCGCCACGGTGTTGAATGCGTAGATGGCGTCGGTGTCATTGGCTTTTTGTCCGGAGTCGGTGACATACACCAGCACAATATCGGCGTAAGGATTATGCTTCCGCACCATCCGCACCAGCGATTCCATATAGCGCTCGCTCTGATCCTGGGTGTAGCCCTGATATCAGATCCGGGTCATAGGGCTTGAGCAGCTGGTGCTGCACCCGGCAGGCGCCGTGCAGCGAGCCGGTGGGTGGTGAGTGCCCGCCAGCTGCCGGTGCTTTCAAAGGTGGCGCCGGTGCCGACGGTCACAGAGCCGCCGATGTAGCCGACGGTCAGCTTTTTGTTCACCGTCAGCGCATGCAGACTGTTGGACAGGGCGTCCTTTTCGGTGGCAGGGGCGGGCGTTTTGGGCAGAGCGGTCGATGGCGCTGTGGTCGTGGCGGCGTCGGAGACCGGCTTCGTGATGGTATTTGCCCCGGTATCCCGGTTGGTCGTGGGCTTGCGGGTGGTGGGCTGACCGGGTGAGGCCGTCCCTGCGGATGATTCGTCTGTTGAAATGGTCGGCTCGGAAGTCAAGGCAGATCCCTCCTCATATGAGATCGAATTGTCCGGATAGCCTCGTTTGGAGCGGATTTTCCGCAGGCGGTCAGGCCGGTGAGGTTCAACACGCCCGCCAGGCACAGACACCATAAGCGTTTTCTGTGGTATAGCGATTTCATAGGACACCTCCTGCAAGTGATGATCACTATATATTCTGTGAAACCGGCGTAATATTAACGTTAACATCACTAAAATATCATACCGTGTATGGCAAGCTTTGTCAAGTGTTTTTCTAAAATAATGGCTGCTCCTCAGAAAAAATGGGCAGAGTGCCCCGACCGGCTCTGCAGTCTATGCAAAAAACAGCCTGCACACCGGCTGCGGTGTGCAGGCTGCTGATGACGATACGACAGGTACGCTGTCGGCGATCCGGAGCGGCCAATACGTTTATACCGATTCCCGCACGATGAGCTGCGGCTCCAGCAGCTCCCGTATAGGCTCGCTGCGCTTTTTGGGGTCATGGATACACTCCAGCAGCCGCCGGGCGCTGATCTGTCCCAGTTCCGTTGCTCGGATGTCTACCGTGGTGAGGGAGGGATTGACGATATTGGAATCCTCTACATTGTCATAGCCCATGATCGCCACATCCCGGGGCACATGCAGCCCGATCTCCCGCAGCGCCTTGACGGAGCCCATCGCCATGAAATCGCTGAAGGCGAACACGGCTTTCCCGTGGCAGACGGTGCCCAGATGTTTGGTGAGAGCGTATGCCTCCTCCCAAGTGGGAGCAATCTGGAACAGCTGCGCCTGCGTCTTATCAATGCCGTGATCCGTCAGGCAGCGGATGAAGCCCCGGTAGCGGTCCTCGAAGGAGGAGATGGTGTGGGGGCCGCTGATCACGATAAATTCCGTATAGCCCTTGCTGAGCAGGTACTCGCCGGCAATGTAGCCGCCCCGTTCGTCGTCACCGGCGACCAGCGGCAGGCTCTCGCCCTTGATATACCGAGCCAGCGCAATGTAGGGGATACCGTTATTCTGCAGCATAGCCATAGTGGACTGGCTCTTGTTGGTGGGGAACAGGATCACACCGTCCATCTGATGGGAGATCATGGTGTTGACCGCCCGTTCCTCATCCTCGATGCTTTCGTTGCTGTTGAACAGGGAGATGGTATAGTTGGATTGACGGCATACCGTCTCGATCCCCTTATAAAAGCTGCCGTATACCGGGTTCTGAATGTCCGGAACGATCACGCCGATGTTATAGGAGCGGCTGGCACGCAGGGCGCTTGCCAGGATGTTTTTGCGGTAGCCCATGCGCACGGCGCTTTCCCGGATGATCTTTTTGGTATCGTCGGAGATATCCGGCATATCCCGCAGCGCCCGGGATACGGTGTTGGCAGAAAAGCCGGTCGCCAAAGCAATATCCTTGATGGTGACGATGTTTCCTGACATATACGAGTCCTCCTGCAGTGCGGATTCGGGGGCGGTGATACAGGAAGCACAGGAAAATTCCTCCTGTGCTTCACTTTCACCTTAATTATAACAAAAAGCCAGTATTTGTCAACCGTTTGTTGGTCTACAGAGCAGCCATATAAGCGGTAATCTGCCGGATATATTCCACCTTGGCCTCCCGTAGAAAGCCGGCAGGACACCGCTCGCCGGGGATCTCATAGTTGAAAAGATCGCTGTAGCCGCTGTCCCGCAGCGCCTGCATGACGGCGGTAAAATTCACGTTTCCCCGTCCGTAGGGCAGCAGATGCTGGTCAGTGCGCCCCTCGTTATCGTCGATGTGCAGGGCGTGCAGGCGGCTGCCGGCTTGGCGGATGAAGTGCGTCTCGGTTCCCGGTGCGCCTAAGTTCAGATGGCCGGTATCCAGACAGATGCCCAGCTGTTCGGAGCCGCCTGCCTGCTCAATGACCGCTAACAGGTCTTCAACGGTGCGGATGTGCTCCACCAGATTTTCCAGACAGATGCGGATGCCCAGCTCTTCGGCAAGCCGGATGTATGGCTGCAGAGCGTGGGCGTTGGCGGTGATCATGGTCGCCGTGCCGATGCCCGCCGGAAAGGAGGTCTCGTCGCAGTGCAGCACGGCGTTGCGCACGCCGATGGCGGCGTACAGCGTCAGCCAGCGCTCCAGCAGGCGGCGGGTGGCGTCGGAGCCGTCGCATATGAGGGCACCCAGCCACAGGTGTCCCTGAGGAAAGCGGACGCCGTGTGCGGCAGCATAGACCCGGTATTGCCGTCCGATGTCTGTCGGGTCGCCCTCCCGAGCCAGCAGAGCGTCGCTGTGCTCGGTGGACAGCTCGCAGACGGTCATGCCCCGTTTTTCCAGCGTCAACACCAGCTCCTCGGAGGAAAGCACCGGGTCATACCCCGACCAGATACTGAAACCAGATACTGAAATCGGTGGATATCATTACCATACACTCCTTTTTCTCTATACGCATCGTTAGTATAACATGACAAAATGCCCAAGTCAATAGAAAAAAGCGTGAAAGTATTAACGTTAACTGTTAAAAACGGAAACGGACTGTTTCTGGCGCATGGGGCGGCGGTGCCTTGCTGCCGGGGGGCGGGCGAAAGCCATGGAAACGCAAAGCACCCGCCTGTACTGTGCGTACAGACGGGTGCTTGCGGTAGATTCGGGAATTATTCGGTCTTCGGCGGTTGCACCGTTACCGTCAGCGTGTCGCCGACGGCGTCCACGGCCAGCGTGGAGCCGGGTGCGGGATCGTCCCGCAGGATGGTCTCTGCCAGCTTCGTCTCCACATGGCTCTGCAGGAACCGCCGCAGCGGACGGGCGCCGTACAGGGGGTCGAAGCCCCGCTCTACCACGAGCTCCCGTGCCGCATTCGACAGCACACAGGTCAGATGCTTATCCGCCAGACGGCGGTTCAGCCCGCTCATGAGCAGATCCACGATCTTGCCGATGGCATCCTTGGTCAGCGGCTTATAGAATACGATCTCATCCAGACGGTTGAGAAATTCCGGACGGAAGGACCGCCGCAGCAGCTCCATGACCTCGTCCCGAGCCTTCTGGGAGATCTCGCCCTTGTCGTCGATGCCGTCCAGCAGAGCGGAAGAGCCCAGATTGCTGGTAAGGATGATGATGGTATTGCGGAAATCCACCGTGCGCCCCTGACTGTCGGTGATGCGTCCGTCGTCCAGCACCTGCAGGAGGATGTTGAACACATCCGGATGGGCCTTTTCGATCTCATCGAACAGCACCACGCTGTAGGGGCGGCGGCGTACCGCTTCGGTCAGCTGACCGCCCTCCTCATAGCCTACATATCCGGGAGGCGCTCCGACCAGACGGGAGACGGAGTATTTCTCCATATACTCGCTCATGTCGATCCGCACCATGTTGCGTTCGTCATCCAGCAGACATTCCGCCAGCGCTTTTGCCAGCTCGGTCTTGCCCACGCCGGTGGGACCTAAGAACAGGAACGAGCCCACCGGACGGTTGGGATCCTGAATGCCGGCACGGGAGCGAAGGATGGCTTCGCTGACCTTTTCCACGGCTTCGTCCTGTCCCACCACACGGCGGTGCAGAATTTCCGGCAGGTGCAGCAGCTTTTCCCGTTCACCCTCCATGAGCCGTGCCACCGGGATGCCGGTCCACCGCTCGACGATGCGGGCGATCTCCTCGTCGGTGACCTTGTCCCGCAGCAGGGAGTTTTCCTTACGGCTGCCCTCCGCCAGCTTTTCCTGCTCCGCTAATTGTGCCTGCAGCTGCGGCAGCTTGCCGTATTTCAGCTCGGCGGCTTTGTTGAGGTCATAGGCCTCCTCCGCCCGCTCGATGTCGGCATTGAGCTGTTCCAGCTGCTCCTTGAGCGCCTGCACCTTGTTCAGCGACGCCTTTTCGTTGTCCCACTGGGATTTCAGGCTGTTGAACTGCTCCCGCATATCCGCCAGCTCTTTTTGAATGTCCGCCAGCCGCTCCTTGGAGATTTGGTCGGTCTCCTTTTTCAGGGCGGCCTCCTCGATCTCATGCTGGATGATCCGCCGCCGGATGACGTCCAGCTCGGTGGGCATGCTGTCGATCTCCGTGCGGATCATCGCACAGGCCTCGTCCACCAGATCGATGGCTTTATCCGGCAGAAACCGGTTGGTGATATACCGATTGGAGAGGGTGGCAGCGGCAATGATGGCGGGGTCGGTGATCTTGACGCCGTAATAGACCTCATACCGCTCCTTTAAGCCACGCAGGATCGCCACGGTGTCCTCCACCGACGGCTCGCCCACCAGCACCTGCTGGAACCGCCGCTCCAGCGCCGGATCCTTTTCAATGTACTGGCGATACTCGTCCAGTGTGGTGGCGCCGATGCAGTGCAGCTCGCCCCGTGCCAGCATGGGTTTGAGCAGGTTGCCCGCATCCATGGCGCCCTCGGTTTTGCCGGCGCCCACGATGGTGTGCAGCTCATCGATAAAGAGGATGATCCGCCCCTCGCTGCGTTTGACCTCGGCCAGCACCGCCTTGAGTCGCTCCTCGAATTCGCCCCGGTATTTGGCGCCGGCGATCAGCGCTCCCATATCCAGCGAGAAGATGGTCTTGTCCTTCAGGCTGGTGGGCACATCGCCCTTGACGATCCGCTGCGCCAGACCTTCCACCACGGCGGTTTTGCCTACGCCGGGCTCGCCGATGAGTACGGGGTTGTTTTTGTTTTTGCGGGACAGGATGCGGATGACATTTCGAATCTCCTCGTCCCGCCCGATGATGGGATCCTGTTTTTTGGAGCGGGCACGCTCCACTAGATCGTCGCCGTATTTTTTCAGTGCATCGTAGGTGTCCTCGGGGCTGTCATCGGTGACACGGGTGGCGCCCCGCACCGTGGACAGCGCCTGTAGGAAGGCGTCCTTGGTCACGCTGGCGGAGCGCAGCAGCCCCTTCACCGTATCGTCGGCGTTATCCAGCAGAGACAGGAACAGATGCTCCACCGAAACGTATTCGTCCTTCATGCCGGCGGCGATGGTCTCTGCGCCGGACAGCACCCGGTCGGTGGGGGCAGACACATAGATCTTATCCGGCTCCCGTCCGGGACCGGATACCCGGGACAGCCCCTCTATGGTGCGGTCAGCGGCGGCGGTCAGCGTCGGCACCGAGACGCCCATCTTTTCCAGCAGCTGGGGGATCAGCCCGTTTTCCTGATGGAGCAGCGCCGCCAGCAGATGGACCGGCTCGATCTGGAGCTGCTGATTCTGGATCGTCAGCTCCTGAGCGGCTTTCACCGCCTCCAGAGATCTTTGGGTAAATTTCTGTGCATTCATAGTAAACCCTCCTTACTTGGGGTAATTGACAGGTATGTGCCGGAGCCGCTGCTCCGGGGAGGAACGGCTCCCCGGGAACCCTCGGTCTTCCGTTTCTCTATGCTCCAGTATACCCCTTTTTCAGCGGAATTTGTTACGAAATTATGAAAAATTAGCACTCTTTGCGTTGGAGTGCTAATTTTTGCGTTTCTTGTACGATACCTGCCCGGGATTTACACTATTTTCAGCAATTTTCACAGCTTATATAAAAATGTTCAAATATTATTGACTGAAAAACCGAAAATGTTTACAATGTGCTTGTATCTGTGCCTGTGGCACAAGAAAGGGAGGTACATACTGTATGAAATGGCGCAAACTGTTAGCGTGGTGCCTGAGCTGGGCGCTGCTGCTGGGGGCGGTATCCGTGATCGGATCGCTGCCGACGGCGGCTGCGGACGAGCCGGGAGCCACGGTAGTGCCGCTGACGGCGGGGAATGTGTTCACCGCCGACAATGGGATCACAAATCTGATGACGACCCGGGCGCAGCTGGGGGTCAGCGGCGGTAAGCTGCAGACCAGCTGCGACAAGTATTTCGACGGGATCGTGCCGGGCGTGACCACCACCGACGCCAACTGGGGCGATTGGACGGGTCTGGCGGCAGACACGGACTACTATCTGTGGTACGATTTCGGCACGGCGACGCCGCTGAACGCCATCGAGCTGGGCGGCATCAACGGCAACGCCGGATTTCCTACCTATACGCTGCCGGGCTTCTCGTTATACGCCACCGATGATCTGGCGGCGCTGCAGGCGGGGACGCTCACGCCTCTGGCGACCGTCTCCGCTACGGAAACGGCGAAGAACAAGGGCTTTGTGGCGGTGCTGGACAGCACGGTCAGCGTGCGGTATGTGGGGGTGAAGCTCCGCTCCTACTCCCATGTGGGGAAGAGTCAGGAATGCTGGATCAGCGAATTGGGCGCTGCCTGCGTCACCGACGATCAGAAAAAGGAGCTGGTGGCGAACGGCAACGCCTATGTGAAATATGTCAGCGGAGCGCTGGCGTATGCGCTCACCGAGGCGCCCGCTCAGACGAGCCTGATCTGTGGGCAGTCGCCGGTAGGGGGCGCCAACACGGTCTACGGCAAGACGGAGGTGGGCGGCGGCTCCATAGCTGCGCTGACCGACGGACTGTATCCGGGTATAAACCAGAAGATCACCGTCGCCCGCAATGCGGACGGCTCCATCCAGTCGAATCAGTGGGGGGTCATCACCACCGCACAGGATACGCTGGGGACCTTCTCCGGGATCAGCACGGCGTCGAATTATTGCGACGTGACCTACGATATGGGCGCCACAGGGCAGGTGAGCTCTTTCCTAATCGGCTCCTCGGCGGAGTCCAGCGGCGTACAGCTATCGGAGGTGCAGGATAAGAGCGAGACGGAGATCCAGGCGCTGATGGCAAAGCGTATGACGAACTATGTCCGGCTGCATACCGGCGCCTTCTTCGTTTCCGACGATCTGGCGACCTTATATAATGAAGAAAACCGGGCGGCGACTTGGGATTATACGCTGGAGAAGGCCGTGGGCACCAATGCGGCGGTGACGCCGCTGGCGGCACAGTATGTGCTGGATGAGGCAAAGACCGGCCGGTATGTGGGCTTCCGTCTGTACGATTGCAGCTACGGCAATACCGTCGGCAGCGGCTGGTATTCCCAGATCCGGGTCGGCGAGCTGGGGGTGTTCGGCTCGCTGCCGAATCATGCCGCCCGCACCGCTGTCACCGATAAGAGCCAGCTGCCCACCGGGCGCAGCCTGCTTGCCGGTAAGCTGCCGTATAATACGGACGGCACGGCGCTTCGCTCCTCCAACGGGCAGAGCATGACCCTGCTCACCGATGGGCGGTATCAGGGGCTGGATGACATCGTGACCTATGTGACCGACAGCGACCCCGGCACGGACGAAAAGCCCAATGACCCGGTGCCCGGACAGGAGAACACCTATTTTGCTTTCTGGAGCTGGGGCTATGCCAAGACCACGGCAGAGGAGAGCCGTGTCACCATATCCACCGATGCGGCCAGCTACCGGCTGTATTTTGATCTGGGGGATAGCACGGCTATCACCGATTTTGCCGTCGGCAGCTCGGTGGATCGCAAGTCCTTTGCCCGGGGGAACGGACCGAAGACAGAGGAGGCGTATGCAGCACTGTGCAGCGGCGACGCCAATCTGGATGTGGACTCTTATCTGTATACAGTAAAGATCTGGGTGAGCGACGAGCTGGACAATCTGTATAGCGACGACGCCCTGTGCGTGGATTGGACGGCAGGGACAAAGGCGGAGGGGCAGCGCAATCTGTTCTCCATGCAAAATGAGGTGCAGGGACGGTATGTGGGCTTTGAGTTCCCGGCATTTAATAAGAACGTGCGCCTTTCCGAGCTGGCGGTATACGGCGAGGATAGCCTGACGGTTACGGAGCTGAATACCGCCAATGCGGAGCTGCTGCCCCGAAATAATCTGCTGGCGGGTGTGCAGGCGCTGACCGGCAGCTTTGCACCGATCCAAAATGCGGATATCGGGCGGGAGGTCAACGGCGTGATCGGCGGCGTGACCCAGCCCGGCGCCGAGGAGGGGCGGCTTGCCACCACGGAGAAAAAGCTCAGCTATGTGCTGCCGTCCACCCGGTCGATCGACCGGATCCTGGTGGCTGGCTCCATCGGCGACGAGGCTTCTTTCGGCGACGGCGTGGATAATCAGCATATCAAAGCCTATAAGGTGTATATCAGCGACAGCCAGAATACTCTGTGGAGCGATGCCAGCTGCGTGCTGAACTATGCGAATCCGGTCACCGTCTCCGGCGAGGGGATCTGTCAGCTGATCCAGCTAAAGACCCCGGTATCCGGGCGGTATGTGGGCTTTGAGCTGTCTGCCGGCGCCTATGAGCAGGTGCGGGTCAGCGAGCTGGGGGTGTATGCCGCCCAGCCGGCGACAACGGCGATCAAGGAATATGACTATCGCAAGCTGCCCACCGACAAGAACCTGCTCACCGGGCTGGCACCCAAGGGAGCGACGGCGTCGGTCGGATTTATTGCTTCCTATGAGGGGACGGACGGTCTGCTGTGCCGGGTGAATGTCCCCCAGAGCTTCACGAACCAGATGGGTGTGTCCGGTATGTCGGTATCGACCCCGGCGGATTTCTATTACGATCTGGGGGCGGCGGTCTCCATCGACCGGCTGCTGTTCGGCAATAACGGTTCCGACGGCGGCACCACCTATATGGAGCCTTATTATCAGATCTTTGCGGGCGATGACCCGGAGACGCTGTTCAGCGGCACGCCGCTGGTGGATAATACGGACGCCAAGAGCGCCCAGGCGTTCCTGCATACGCTGGCGCAGCCGGTGACAGCCCGCTATGTGGGCTACCGCATCGGCGGGGTGAGCGGCTCCGGACGGATCGCCGATCTGGGGGTGTATGCTGCCGATCAGGCGGCGTTGGCGTCCTATGGGACGCTGGCGGAGCCCGGTACGGATCTGCTGGCAGGGCTGACGGCGGCGGTGTCCGGTACGGAGCATACCTACACGCTGCCGGAGGTGAAGCTGCCCGACGCCTTTACGGTGAATGCGCCGGTGAGCGGCAGCATTTATGTGAGCAGCCTCCGGAACGGGCTGTTTGCGCCGGAGAACCGGGTGGCGGATTTTGTCGCCGGCGGCGACAGCGTGACGCTGGATGAGGCTGCGACCGGGCGGTATATCGGCATCCGGCTGGAGAGCGCCGGAGAGGCGACGGTGGCGGCATATGAGACACGGGTATCCGTGACTCAGCTGAATGCACCGGCGGATGCGGCTAAGATGCCCACGGAGACCGGCTTGCTGAACGGCGTATCGCCGAGCAAATACAATGCTTCCAAAGGCACTCTGACCGCCACCGGCACCGGTGCGGCGTATGCTACCGACGGCAAGATCGGCGGCGTCAATGCGAACACGGTGCTGACGGAAAAGCTGGCGGTCGAAGCCGACGGTGCCGGGCTGTCGGATCTGGTCTATCGGCTGGATCGCCGGTATCGGTTCCGGCAGTTTCTGGTGGCTGCCTCCAATGAGGGGCAGCTGCAGGGCTCGGCACACTATGAGATCTATGTGAGCGATCATGCGGCGACGCTGTTCCGGCAGCAGAACCGTGTGATAACCTATCAGAATATCGGCGAGTATAATTTGGGACAGCTGCTGACCCTGCGCACGGAGGTCGAGGGCCGGTATGTGGGGCTGCGGATCTTGGCGGGCAGCTATAATCAGGTGCGGCTGGCGGAGTTCAACGCCTTTGGCGACGCCCGCACGGAGGTCACCAATATCTACACCTTCTCCGACGAGGGCTTGCTGCCTACTGCCACGAATCTCATCACCGGCAAGGTGCCGGTGAACGCCGACGCTAACGTCAGCGGTGCCGAGTATGCCACGGATAATATTATCTACGGAATTCAGAATCGCCGGTGGCGTTCCAGCGGCAATCAGATGACCGCCTACACCACCGCTCCGGCGGCGGCGCTGACCTATCAGCTGGATGCGCCGACGCTGGTGGAGGAATTCCTGGTGGCGAGCTACAGCAACTGCTCGGCGGAATACGAGATGATCCGGGAATACCAGATCTTCGTGAGCAACGATCCGGAGGAGCTGTATACGGCTGCCCATCGGGTGGCGTCGTATACGGCGACCGATTATGCCATGGCGCAGAGGCTGCGGCTGGATCAGCCGGCGCTGGGGACCTATGTGGGCTTCCTGATCAAGGCAAATGACGGCGTGTTTACGGCGTTCGGCGGCACCCACTTTGTGGGGGTCGGTGATCTGGGTGTATACGGCACCGCCGCCGGCGGCAGCGGAACTCCCGTCGCCATCGAGGGGGCGCAGATCCGGGCGAAGACAGCGGCAGGAACCGGACTGCGGTTCGCCACCTCGGTGCTGGCGCAGGGCGATCACGCCGCCTGCATGGCTGGCGATACCGTGCAGATCGACGGGGAGGAGCGGACCATCGAGCGGGTCGGTACGCTGGTGATCCGCCAATCTAAGCTGACCGGTGAGCTGGCGTTCGACAGCGAGGGCAACATTCCGGACAAGGCAAAGGATGTCCCGGCGGAAAAGCTGTATGTCCGGGGAGATGGCTATGTGACCTTTATCGTCACCGTCACCAATATTCCGGATACCCGTCTGGATGACGTTCTGACGGCACGCTCCTACATCCGGCTGGAGGACGGCACGGTGCTGTACGGCAATACCCTGTCCCGCAGCGTGGATGGTGTGCGGGCGGCAGCGGCGCAGGGGGATGAGCTGGAGGTTCCCTACGAGCCCAATACCAGCACCTTCTCGTTGGATGCAGGCGAAACGGTCTCGCTGGGGCGGTACGGAGAGTTCACGGAGTTTAAGTACACCAGCAGCTACGAGCTATACAATTACGTCACCGGGGAAACGGAGACCCGGAAGCTCACGGCGCAGATCGCCGTGCCGGATACGGTGGCGGAAGGGGATCACTGGGTGTATCAGGCAGAGTTCTACGGGCATCTGGATGCGGCGCTGGCTACGGCACGGCAATTTGTCCGGGACGGCTGGTATACGGTGACGCTGGGCGGCATCGGAGATACCTACGGCTGCGACGATACGCTGCGTGTGATGAACGAATTCCAGCAGAAGCTGGTGCAGCACTTTGGTCTGAACGAGAAATGCGTGATGATGGGCGTCAGCCGGGGCGGCTTGTATTCCGCCCGCTATGCGCTGGCGTATCCGCAGAATGTGGCGGGGCTGTATCTGGATGCCCCGGTGCAGGATATTCGCAGCTGGCCCGGCTCCCGGGAGCTGCGGGAGGCAGGGCTGGTGACCAGCAGCGAGTTCCGTGGCTCCGGCGGCGGCAGAGACCAGTATACCATCAAGGGCATGTCCGAGTGGGAGGGCTGCAAGAAGGCGTTCGGTCTGACCAGCGATGCGGAAGCCATCGCCGACCGTACCGCCAGCCCCATCTGGCACTACGACGAGCTGATGCAGTCGGGCATTCCGGTGCTGCTGCAGATCAGCCGGACGGACACCTGCGTCCCCTATGAGGAAAACGGACTGAAGATGTATCAGGCCTTCCGGGATGGCGGTGCCAAGGCGCTGCTGCTGGAGGAGACCGAGGCGGATCTGCTCAATACGGATATTACCGCCTATAAGGGATATCAGCTGCTGATGATCGAGGCGACCGATATCCCCACCTCCCGTGACGGGCGGGGCGGGCATATCCACGGCTGGTATACGCCGGCGCTGACCTCGGCGTATATCCGGGAGAATATGAGCGGCAATTAACCGTTAGCGGCTTTTAGGGAGCGGCACGAGGATTCGTGTCGCTCCCTGTCTTTTTCGGCGGAAAGCCGTTGACAACCGTCGAAAAAAAGACTATATTAAATGACAGCCTGAAAGACAGGAGGAATGAACATGGAAACGCTGTCCGCAGCGGCGATCGAGGCGCAGCTGCATACCCGGCGGTTCGGGCATCCCTTGCGGGTGGTGGCGGAGACCGATTCCACCAATCGGCTGGCACGGGAATGGGCTGCCGCCGGAGCACCGGAGGGAGCCGCTGTGACCGCTGACCGGCAGACCGCCGGACGGGGACGGCGGGGACGGGCGTTTTTTTCCCCTCCGGGGGGGATGTACCTGTCGGTGGTGCTGCGTCCGGCAGCGGGCATCAATCCGGGCTGGATCACCTCCTGCGCAGCGGTGGCGGTGGCACGGGCGATCGAGCGGTTTGCGGAGCTCTCGGTGCAGATCAAATGGGTCAATGACCTGCTGATTCACGGCAAAAAGGTCTGCGGGATTCTCACCGAGGGAGAGCTGGATCCGATCACGGGGGCGCTGCGGTATGCGGTGCTGGGGATCGGAGTCAACGGAGGGGCGGCGGAATTTCCGCCGGCACTCCGGGAGATCGCCACCTCGCTGGCGAATGAGGGCTGCCCGGTGGAACGGGAGCGGCTCATCGCTGCGGTGCTGGAGGAGTGGGAGAGCGCCTATGCCCATATGGCGGACGGCGCTTTTTTGGAGGAGAGCCGCCGGCGGTCGGCGGTGCTGGGACGATCCGTGACGGTGTTGCGGGGAGAGGAACGCTTCGGGGCGGTGGCGCAGGCCATCGACTCGCAGGGACATCTGGTGGTGCGGACGGCGGACGGTCGGACGCTCACCCTACATTCCGGGGAGGTTAGTTTGAAATTATGAAAACAAAACAGCTGGTGCGCATCGCTCTCATGGCGGCGGTGCTGTGTGTGTTGGCGCCGTGGAAGATCCCGGTGGGACCGATTCCGATTACGCTGGCGTCCTTCGGCGTCTATCTGGCGGCGGGGGTGTTGGGACCGCTGGAGGGAACCATTGCCGTGGTGGTTTATGTGCTGCTGGGGGCGGTGGGGGTGCCGGTGTTCTCCGGATTTACCGGCGGCGCCGGGTGCCTGCTGGGGCTGACCGGCGGGTATATTCTCGGCTACATCCCCTGTGCGGCGGTCAGCGGTCTGCTGATGGGGCGCAACGCCCCGTTGTGGCGGCGGGCGCTGGCGCTGGTGGCGGGCACAGCCGTGCTGTATGCACTGGGTACTGCTATGTACTGCATCCAGTCCGGCAAGGCGCTGGCGGCGGCTCTGGCTGCCTGTGTGCTGCCGTTTCTGCCGCTGGATGCGGTGAAGATTGCCGTCTGTGCGGTGGCGCTGCCGCTGCTGTGGCAGCTGCGGCAAAAGGTGGAGGCATGACCGGGGGAGGCCTTTTCTTGTGAAACGTCAGGCGTTTAAGGCGGCGCTGCCCTATTCGCTGCCGGTGTGCATCGGCTTTTTTGTCATTGCGCTGTCCTATGGCTTTCTTATGCGCAGCAGGGGCTTTGCGGTGTGGTATCCCATAGTGATGAGTGCCTGTATCTTTGCTGGCTCGATGGAGTTTGTGACGGTGGAGCTGCTGCTGTCGGCGTTTCAGCCGCTGCACGCCTTTTTTCTGGCGCTGCTGGTGAATGCCCGTCACCTGTTTTACGGCATTTCCATGCTGGATAAATACCGGGGCACCGGTTGGAAAAAGTTCTATCTCATTTTCGGAATGTGCGACGAGACCTTTACCATCAATTGTGCGGTAGACCCGCCCCCGGGCGTGGATCGGGGCTGGTTTATGCTGTTCGTGACCCTGCTCAATCAGCTGTACTGGGTGGCGGGCGCCACAGCGGGGGCGCTGCTGGGGTCGTTTCTGCGGTTCAATACCGAGGGGATCGATTTTGTGATGACAGCGCTGTTTGTGGTGATGTTCGTCAATCAGTGGGAGACCAATAAGGATCACCGCCCGGCGCTTATCGGAGTCGGGGCGACGCTGCTGTGTCTGCTGGTGCTGGGGGCGGATCGGTTTATGCTGCCCGCTATGGCGCTGATCGTGCTGGCGCTGACCCTGCTGCGGGGGAAGGGCGGTGCATCCGCATGACCATGACCGTGACCCAGAGTGTCATCACCATCGGCGTAGTGGTGCTGGCGACTATGCTCACCCGCTTTCTGCCCTTTTTGCTGTTCCCGGAGGGGAAAACGCCCCCGGCCTACATCGTGTATCTGGGGAAGGTGCTGCCCACCGCCGCCATCGGGCTGCTGGTGGTCTATTGCCTGAAGGGGGCGGTGTTCACCGCCTGGCATGGGCTGCCAGAGGGCATCGCCATCGTGTGCGTGGCGGCGCTGCAAAAGTGGAAGAAGAATATGCTGCTCAGCATGGCAGTAGGAACAGCGCTGTATATGGTGCTGGTGCAGACAGTATTTTGATAATAGGCGCAGGAGCGCCGCCGGTTCGTGCAGTGTATGCCGGACAGCCTTTCGTGAGGCTGTCCGGCTTTTTCTGTGCGCAGAAACGTCTTTTCCGGACAGGATCCGACCGGCTTCGTGTTCGTCGTCGGGATATTTTGAAAACCCGGGATTAAGGCATGCGCATCTTTGTCCATACTTGGATTGTAGACAGTGGCAGCGATCGGAGAAGGGACGGGATGACGATGTACAACAAGGTGGAGATCTGCGGCGTCAACACGGCAACACTCAAGGTGCTGACCGAGGCGGATAAGATACGCCTGCTGCGGGCGATGCGGGCGGGGGACGCCGGCGCCCGGGAGCAGCTGGTCAACGGCAATCTGCGGCTGGTGCTCAGCGTGATCCAGCGGTTCGCCGGACGGGGCGAGAATCCGGACGATCTGTTTCAGGTGGGGTGCATCGGTCTGATCAAGGCGATCGATAACTTCAATCTGGAGCTGGATGTGCGCTTTTCCACCTATGCGGTTCCCATGATCATTGGCGAGATCCGGCGGTATCTGCGGGATAATAACGCCATTCGCATCAGCCGCTCCATGCGGGACACCGCCTACCGGGCGATGCAGGCGAAGGAGCAGCTGCTCAACGAAAACCAGCGGGAGCCAACCGTGGAGGAGATCGCCAAGCGGCTGGAGCTGCCCCGGGAGGATGTGGTGGTGGCGCTGGAGGCGATCGTGGACCCGGTGTCGCTGTATGAGCCGCTGTATAACGATGGGGGCGACACCATCTATGTGATGGATCAGCTGGGCGACCCCAACGACGACAGCAATTGGCTGGATGAGATCGCTCTGAAGGAGGCGATCACTGCGCTCAGCGACCGGGAAAAGCGGATCCTGAATCTGCGGTTTATCAAGGGCATGACGCAGGTGGAGGTATCCGGGGAGATCGGCATTTCCCAGGCGCAGGTCAGCCGGCTGGAAAAGGGCGCCTTGGAGAAGATCAAAAAAGAGCTGTAGAACAAAAAAGCGCCCCGCCGGTCGGCGGGGCGCAGCGCTTATAGCCATTGAATGTTGTGGGCGGCGATGAAGTCCTTGAGAAAGAAAATGTACAGCAGCACCAGCCCCACCGACAGCAGGAACAGCACGGCAGTCAGCCAGTAGTCCCGGCGGGTGGGACGCAGGGGGGCTGTTCCCCGGAGCAGGCTCTGGGAGCGCAGCACGGGGATCGCCGCCCGGAAGATCAGAGCGATCAGCACCGCCTCTACCGGGAACAGCACCAGACTTTTCACGATCCGGGCGCCGTTGATGAGGGCGTAGCCCTGCGCCTTATCCACCCCGTAAAAGACCCGATAGCTCCATTTGACGAACAGGGAGGTCAGCACGATGTTGCAGACGGTGTTGACGGTGAATTTCGCCGTCAGTATCCGGGGGAGGGACAGCTCCCGCTGCCAGAAAAACAGCCCAAACAGAAAGGAGCTGCTCATCTCCACCAGAATAAATGGCAGAAAATAAGGTCCGGAGGGTGCCAGAATACATCCCAGCGTGTCGCTGACGGCGCCGACGGCTAAGCCCATCAGCGGGCCGTAGACGAGGCTGCCCAGCGCATTGACGTAGCAGTCGAAGGAGAGGAACAGCCCCGCCGCCAGAGGAATGCGGAAAAATTTGACGGCGACCCGCAGCGCCACGGTGAGCGCCGCCAGCACCAGCATGGGGGTGCTGCGGAAGGAGCGGGCAGCGCTTTTCCAATAGGCGGCGCTGCGGATGGAGAGAGCCGGAGTGGATGCAGACATAAAAAGAACCTCCTTTATTTACAGAATTGCAAAGAGCTGTAAACAAAAGGAGGTTCTCTCTTTTTGCCCGGGAAACTACAGCGGGATGCAGCCGGCAAACCGCAGGAACCGGGGTTCCTTTCGTCCGATCGACAACTCCCCGTTCGACCGGCACTTAACGCTTACCGACTTACTCTGTGATCAACATGAAATAAATTTGTTTGGCTTACTCAAAGCTGATGTCCAGCAGTCCGCTGGCATCCTCCCAGCGGCCGCTTTCCACCTGAGACCCCATCACTACGGCGATGGAGGTCTGTCCGTCCCGCACGGCGGAGGCGATGAGACAGTAGCCCGCCTCGTTGGTGGAGCCGGTCTTCATGCCGGTGGCGCCGTCATAGGCGAAGGCGTTGTCCTGCCGCACCAGCTTGTTGGAATTTTTCCAGGTAACGGTCTGCCCGGAGGGGAAGGTCTCGGTGGTCTGCGCCAGCGAGACCACTCCGGCGATCTCCGATTTTTCCAGAGCGGCAGTGGCGATCTTCAGCATATCGGCGGCGGTGGTGTAATGGTTGGGATCGTGGATGCCGTCGGGATTGGCAAAATGAGTGCCGGTGCAGCCCAGCGCGGCCGCCTTTTCGTTCATTTTGGTGACGAACTGGGCGATAGCGGTGCGGGGCGCCAGACTGTCGTTTCCGGCGATCTTACGCCCCACCTGCGCCGCAATGGCGTAGGCGGCATCGTTGCCGGAGGGCAGTAGCAGCGCCTTGAGCAGCTGGTTGAGGGTGAGCCGGGATCCGGTCGTCAGATAGGCACGGCTGGATTCCCGGTCGATATAGGTGATCTCCTCGCCGACGGTCAGCACCGTGTCCGCCGGACAGTTTTCCACGGCGACGATGGCGGTCATCAGCTTCGTCAGGCTGGCGGGATAGGCTTTTTCGTTTGCTGCCTTGGAATACAGGATCTCCCCCTTGGTGACATTGCTCAGGATCACATAGCTGGAGGAGGTGTTCCGGTCGATAAAATCCTGGGGCAGTGTTTTCCGGGGCTTTGTGACCTCGCCGGAGGTGGCGGGGTCGCCGGAGCTGCCGCTGGAGCCCGGCTGCTGATGCATCGCCAGCAGCAGACTGCCTCCGGCGACGATCGCCGCCAACAGGACTGCCAGCGCAATGAGCCAGCCCTTGCGGCTGCGTTTTGGCTTTCGGTTGCGTTTTACGGTATATCCCATAGTGCGTTTGACCGCCTTTTTATTTAATATCTTATCTATTGTACAATAGACGGGCGAAAAATGCAACCGCTATTTTTCCGATTTCGACAGCGGGATGACCTCAATTGTGCCCCGGGCGGTGGCGTGCCCCAGTCCGTCGTCGGTATAGGTGGGTTTTCCTCGAAAGTTGAGGGTGATCATATCGCCGGCGGCGATGGTCTGGGGATCCAGGGCGTTGCCGGCAAGATCCCGGCAGCGGGTGGTTTTCCGCAGACGGATCTCGCAGGTGAACTGACTGCCGTTCTGTATGGCAGTGACATAGACGCCGTCTTCCTCCGCACGAACGGCGGTGACAAATCCGCTGAAATCCACCGTGCGGCCGGAGGAGGAAAAGTGGATCAATCCGCCGCAGCATACCAAAAGCAGTACAGCCAACAGTATCCATTTTGCTGTGTTTTTCATGAGTACCCCTCCTTTGTACTCAGTGTAGCATAGGGGGAAAATTGTGTCAAGAAAAAAGCTAATAGAACAGGAAACAGGGTAAAATTTTAGACATTCTTAGGGCATTTGCTTAATTGCCAAACCGCAAAACTTATGGTATACTGTCCTACACGGACGAAAAACGGCATTTTGCCGTGAAAGGATGGACAATTTGTATGAGCACCTACTATGTGTTGTATAACCCGCTGGCCGGAAGCGGACAGGGCGAGGAGCGCAGCCGCAAGCTGACCCAGATCTTGCAGGAGGATACGCTGGTATATCAGGATATTACGGCGATCGACGAATATGCTGCCTATTTTGCGGCGCTGCCGGAGGGAGCGGGGGTCATCATCGCCGGGGGCGACGGCACGCTGAACCGGTTTATCAACGATACGGCGGCGCTGACGCTGGACTTTTCGGTGTTCTACTACGCCACCGGCTCCGGCAACGATTTTCTGCGGGATGTGAACACCTCCGGAGCGGATTCGCCGGTGCCGGTGGATGAGTATATCCACAATCTGCCCCGGGTGACGGTCAACGGCAAGACCTATCGGTTCCTCAACGGGGTCGGCTACGGTATCGACGGCTATTGCTGCGAGGTGGGCGACCGGATGCGGGCGGAGGCGGCGAAGGATCCAGCCAACGCCAAGCCCATCAACTACGCCGCCATTGCCATCAAAGGGGTGCTGGGCGGTTTCCGCCCGGTGAACGCCACGGTGACGGTGGACGGGCATACGGAGCACTTCAAAAAGGTGTGGCTGGCGCCCACCATGAACGGACGGTATTACGGCGGCGGTATGATGGCGACCCCGGAGCAAAAACGGCTGGGGGAGGAGCGTACCGTGTCCACCATGCTCATTTACGGGGCGGGAAAGCTGCGTACGCTGATCGTGTTCCCCAGCATTTTTAAGGGAGAGCACGTCAAGCATACGTCGATGGTGAAGGTGTTCAGCGGCAAGGACATTACTGTGTCCTTTGACCGCCCCACGGCGCTGCAGATCGACGGCGAAACCATCCCCAATGTGACGGAATACCGGGTGCAGGTAACCGCCCCGGTGATGGCAACGGTATAATAACGATTTGGTTAAATGAGCCGGACGGACAGATATCTCTGTTTCGTCCGGCTTTTGCTTTGGTTGGAAATCTACAAATCGTAGAGTTCAGCTAGCATCTGCCACAAAATAAGGGTTTACAACGGAGACTTTTCACGGTACTATTGAAGCAACAAGTTGTGTTTGCACTCGTTTATTAAACTATAGTACAAGAGGGGCTGTCCGATGAACGATCCAATGGAAACATTTTCCCGCCAGCTGCGCCGCATCCGGCAGGAGGCGGGCTTGACCCAGCGGGAGCTGGGCGATCGGCTGGCGTATTCGCCCAAGGCGATCAGCAAGTGGGAATCCGGGAGGGCGCTGCCGCCCTCCCATTTGATGGTGGCACTGGCGAAAGCGCTGCATACCGATCTGAATACTCTGTTTGATTGCCAGGAGGAGCCCCGGTTTTATCTGGGGGTAGACGGAGGCGGCACCAAGACTGATTTTGCGTTGGCGGATGAGAGCGGTCGCTTGCTGCATCGCCTGATTAAAGGCTCCTGCAATCCCACGGCGCAGGGCGTCGAAAAAGCGCTGGAGCTGCTGGAAAGCGGCATTACGGAGATCGCCGGGACGATTCCGCCGGAACAGATATCCGTGTTCGTGGGCATGGCAGGCGGTTCCGGAGAGCCGGGACGGGTGCTGACGGAGCGGCTGCGGCGTCTGGGCTATGCCCGGGTGCAGGCGGGCGGCGATTATCTCAATGCCGTTGCCGCCGGTCTGCGGGATAAGGATGGGCTGGTGGTCATTATGGGAACCGGCTCATCGGTATTTTCCGTGCGGAATGGCAAGATCCGCCGTTTCGGCGGCTATGGATATCTGTTTGGCGACGAGGGCGGCGGCTATGCTGTAGGGCGGGATGGCGTGCGTGCGGCGCTGGCTGCCGAGGATGGCTCAGGACCGAAAACGGCGATCACTACCCTGTGGCAGCTGGAAAATGGGCGCAGCGTGCTGGAATATTTGCCGGAGCTGTACCGGCTGGGGCGGGTGAATATTGCCGACCTCGCCCGGCTGGTGGTGCGTGCCGCCGAGCAGGGCGACCGGGTGGCAATGCAGATATTGGATCAAAATATGACGGCGCTGGCACAATATATGCGCCCTGCCTTGGCGGAGCACACGGCGGCGTCGGTGCCGGTGGTGCTGGTGGGCGGCTTTGTGACGGCGGCCTATACGCTGCTGCAGCCGCTGCTGGAGGAGCATTTAGCGAATGACCGGGCGCAATTTCGGCTGCTGGAGCGCCGCCCGGTGTGGGGCGCTCTGCGGATGGCGGGAATGCCCGAAAGCGAAACGGAGGAAAACGACGATGCTTAAAACAGAAATGCGCAATCCCCATACACAGCATATCGACCGGATGAGCCCGGAGGAGATGGTGCAGGTCATGCAGCAGGAGAACCTGCGGGCGGCGGCGGCGGTAGGAGAGGTGCTGCCAGCCATTGCCGCCGCTATCGAGCAGATTGGCGCCCGTATGCAGCAGGGCGGCAGGCTGATCTATGTTGGCTGCGGCACCTCCGGACGGCTGGGGGTGCTGGATGCCTCCGAAGTGCCGCCTACCTTCGGCGCCGCACCGGAGCAGGTGGTGGGCGTGATCGCCGGCGGAGACGGGGCGCTGCGCCGGGCGGTCGAGAGCGTGGAGGATGATGCTGCCGCCGGCGTGCGGGATCTGGAAGCGCTGCAGCTGTCCGCCGCCGATACAGTGGTGGGCATTTCGGTGGCGGGCGGCGCTGCCTATGTGGTGGCGTCGCTGGAGTATGCCAAGCAGCAAGGGGCGCTTACGGTGGGGATCACCTCCAATGCGGGCAGTCCGGTCTCGGCGCTGGCGGATATCGCCATCGACCCGGATACCGGCGCCGAGGTGATCACCGGCTCCACCCGGATGAAAGCGGGTACAGCCCATAAGATGATTCTGAATATGCTGTCCACCGGGGCGATGATCCGCACCGGCAAGGTGTATGAAAATTTGATGGTGCATATCCGTCCGGTCAACCGGAAGCTGCGGCAGCGGATGATCCGGATCGTTTGCACCATTACCGGCCGGGACGAAGCGCTCAGCGAGCAGGCGCTGGAGCAGACAGACTGGGATATTCCGGCGGCGGTGCAACGGATACAGGCATAGTCCCGCAGCAAGCGATAACCGGAATTCTTAGTGTATGATAACCAAAACCGCCGCCCGTGATCCACGGGCGGCGGTTTTGACTGTTTATTCTTCTGGAGAGGTACGTTTTCGACGGCGCAGGAGCCACCAGAGTAAAAACAGCAACAGTAAGCCGCTGCCGCCGGCGATCAGAGCCCAGCCCCACCAGGGGAAATAGCTGCCGACAGTTGTTTTGGTTACACGTCGACGCTTGCCGGGCTTGGGCGTATCTTCCTGAGAATTGGAATTTTCGGTGTTTTCCGGCTCCCCGTCCCATTCCGCCGGGGCGGTAGGATCGTCCGACGGCGTTTCCGCATCGTCCTCTGCATCGCTCGGCGGTATATCGATCGTGCGCTCCAGCAGGACATCCAGATTGGCGTCCTGAGAATCCTTATCGGTTTCCAGACCGTAAAGCGCCCATTCGACGATGGTTATGCGGCTGCGGTCTTGGGCGGAAATAGCGTGGTTGGGGGAGGTGACCAACAGGCGGAAATACTGCCCCTCTATGGGCGTACGCAGGTTGCGGTCGGTTACGCTGCGGGTGTTGCCGCTTACAGCGTCGACGGTTTGCCATGTGCGACCGTCCGGGCTGTATTGCAGACAGAAATCGGCAGTGTTGTACATATCCGCTTCACCGGCGCTGCCGGCGTGGGAAACGACCCACCGCTGAATCTGGCAGGGATGCTCCAGATCGATTACCAGCCAGCCCCGCCCGTCGGTGTCGGCAGCTCCGACCCAGCGGGAGGCATATCCGTCGTTGGCTTTCCAGGCGTCCTCATCGGCGCTGCTGGCGAAGATTTCGGCTTTTTCCAGCGCCACATTATGGGGTCGGATGATGCGCAGAGAGCGGATTTTCCCGTATAGCGGTAAGGTGGCGGTGTCCGCAGTGCCGGTCAGGTAACGCCAGCAGGTGCCGGTGGCGTTGTCGCCGGAAAAAAACTCCACTCCGTACCCGGTGTTGATGTGAAAGCTGCCGATCGTGGCGGGATCCAGTCCCAGCGCCTTCAGTTGCGCAGCGGAGTAGGTTTGCTCCTCCAGCCCGAACCAGTTTCCCAACAGCCGGTTATCCTTGCCGCCGTTGCCGCCATAGTTTTTCCCGGTATACAGCTGCACGATGCCGGGGGAGTGCCAGGCTGCCTGCCGGTAATCCGGCAGCTCATCCAGCGTGATGGAATAGGCACCCGCTACATACCAATAGCCGTCGTCGTTCCCTTCCATACGGGAGGAACCGGTTTCGTTGACCAGAGAATAGGAACCGTCCCCCCAGCAATTAACAAAACTGATTTTCGGCCAATTGGAAATCATGGACGTGAGTGTGTTATACCAGCTTTGCCGTCCGAGAGCGGCTTGCACCGCATAGGTGCCGGTGCGGCAGGAGGTCTCCGACAGTCCGATAGGCTTGCCGGTCTGCACGAACCAGGCATAGTCCTGAAATTGGTTGGGGTCCAGCCCGCCGCCTACGCCCGGGTCGGAGGAGGCAATGTCGGAATAGAAGGTGACCGAAAGCACATCCACATAGCTGTTTCCGGGATAGCGGTCATAGCGGCTGCGAAAACCGGCAGTGGGTGCCCAGGTCATCAGAATGCCGGTCAGTCCGGAGCTGCATAAGTAATCGCTGGTCTGCTGCCATACACGCCGCAGCGCCGCATATCCCTCCTCGTCAACGCCGTTGAACCGCTTGCTGTCAAATTCCACAAAGGGGCGGTACATATATGCCTTGACGCCTAAGTCCTCCAGCTTTCGCAGCGCAGCGATCAGATTATCCAGATACGAGATCCATACCTGACGCATATACGGGTTGGCGTCCGGATTGGTGGCGTCAAGGTGCAGGATCAGATTATCGGCGCTGTCGCTGATCCCGTTGGCGATCGCCCAGCTTGCCAGACTGCTCTCGATGACCGAGTCTGCATGGATAAGCAGGATGTTGCCGTTGCGATAATGTGCCAAAAACTTCTGGTTGATTTCGTCCACGTTGGTGTAGTCCAGAAAGCGGTATCCGTTGCCGTCCTGGTCCGCTACTTTATAGCGGGAGGAATACAACCCGCATTCTTTACCGAATTGCTCCCTAACGGTGTTATACACCTGATCCGTCCCTTGAATATCAAAGGTCCCGGTAACAAAGCGGTTGGTGTCGTTGAGGGTCTGCAAATAGGAAAGCAGACTCCGTGCTTCCGGGCTGGCGTTGGGGTTGACCGGGTCCAGATGGGTGGCGGCGGGCGCCTCCTGTGTCGCCTGTTCCGTGGCAGCGGACTCGGCGGCTGCGCTCAAAGAAAAGGATGAGCACAAAACTCCCAGCAGACATAGCAGGCTGAAAAATACGGTCAATGTCTGTTTCATGGGGCTTTCCTCCCTTTCTTTCGTCTTTGGATGCACCAGAGTGCTGCAACCGCCGGCAGCAGCGCCCCCCATGCCCATAGCGAGGGGGACGAACGGTGGCGTATGGCAGCGCCGGCGACGCTGCCGGCGTGGTCGGTACCGGCTACGCCGGAATAGATCACGCCGTCCGGGTCAAACACCAGCTTCAGCACCCGGAAGGAGGTGAGCTGTTCTCCGATCAGTGTGCCGGAGCCATCGGTGCGGGAATTGACGACCCGGGATACGGTGTCGCCTGTCACGGTTCCCAAGCCTTGCATATGTCCTGTGTCGTTGGGTATCTGCACATTCCAGGTGCGTGTGCCGCAGGCGCTTTCTGTCAGCGGCTGACCGTCTTTCCGGATGAGACGAAACTCATATATGTAGGGGTCGGCGGGGTCCACTGTCAGCCAGTTATCGCACACCAGATGAGGCAGCGTATCGGGATATGCCGTGCGGACTACCTCCAGGTGATCCAATGTGTCGAACAGGGCTGTATCGTCGTAGTGCAGCGGGTTTAAGGTCAGTGTATATCCGTATACGCTGTCCGTAAAGGTGGTTTTTCGCTCCGGGTCAACCCGGTCAGCGGGCAACTTCCCGTATACATTGATGGCGTCCACCCGTCCGACGCTGTAGCCGAGCTTGACGGAGCTGGTGGGGCGGGTGACAACGATCGCCACATAGCGTCCCTCTTTTGGCGTTTCCAGCACTGCGCGCATACAGCGGGTTAAAATGTCGGTGGACGGGTCTAACCGGATGGTTTCTCCATCCCGGATGGTTCGTTCACCGCCGGTGGCGTATACCCGGTTTTCCGCTTGGAACAGGGTATCCAGCGTTTGTCCCACATAAAAGTCTGCGCCGCCAAGGAAATATCCGTAGTTTTCGCTGGTCAGCAGGATTTCCTCCACGGTGGCGGAGCCGCCCAGATGATAGACCAGCACCATCCAAGGGGTCTCCGGAGAGATGTAGTAGCGTTCCTCCAGCGTGGGCAGCCGCCCGGTGGTGCGCTGCGCCCAGGCGCTGCGGGTGCTGTAGTCCCCGTCGGTCAGAAAGCGTGCGTCATCCGTCCAGAAAGGCTCGCTGAGGTAGCCGCCGGGGGTGTCGTGGTATCGGTCGGGCATACCGACCTCACAGATGTAGCTGTCCACCGGTAGCTTTCCGGCGATCAGATCCACCCGTTGGGTGGGATCGTCCAGCAGCGTGCCGTAGGCGCCCACTTCGCCGATCAGCAGTGAAGCCGTGGGCTCCTGTGTGGTGAGCCGGAGACCGATATACCGCCCGACAAAGGATCTGGTGAATTCCAGCACGACAGCCGGAGCGCCGGAAAAGGCTACGGTGAACGCCGTTTCTTCATACAGAGTCGGCAGAGTTTCGCTGATATACAGCTGCACCTGCTTCAGCTGTTGACCGGCATCCTCACCGCCGCCGGACGCCACCAGAAGGTGGGTCAGCTGCGCATTTACCCCCAAATCGTATACCAGTGTTTGTGCCGGCGTATCCGCCGGACAGTGCATACCGGCAGCGGGGGTCAGTTCCTGCGTGATACCGGGTATGATACCGTCCGTGGCAAGCCCGGCATCGGTGACCGGGAGAGCGACACCGCTTTCTTGTCGGACGGGCAGCCCTTTCAGCAGGTTGTCACCGTCCGGCAGCTGCGCCGCATCAGCTCGGGAGGTGAGCCGATGGGCCAGCATACCGTCGGGAGCGGGGTCGGTGACGGAACCATAGGCAGCCAGCTCGCCAAAGCGAATCTGACCATACCAATGGGGCTCCGTGTCCTTGCCGGGGTTGCGGAAAGCGAACCCCACATACCGCCCTGAGTGGGTATCCCCCCGCAGAAAATAGTTGCCATACGCCACATCAGCCGCTTCGGCGACTAAATTGGCATCGTCATATAAGCCGTCAGAGGTATCGCTGACGTAGATGCGCACCTCTTTCAGACGCTGATGAACGCCGGTCTCCGAGCCGATGAGGAAATGGGTGAAGTCAGCAATTACACCGCTGTCAAAGGTGAATTGCGCCCATTCGCCTGCCGGGACAACGCCGTTGCGCATATCCACCACCAGGCGGTTGCTGTCGTCCGGTAAGATCAATTGTCCATCGGTGATGAGCGACAGAGAGCCCTCGATGACCTTCCAGCTTTTCCGGTCCGTTCCCCGGGTGGGCAGCCGACCGGACAACAGGCTGTTCTTTGCAACCCCCAAAGCCGGTAAATAGCTGCCCTTGACCGTGGCTGTGGCTTGCGCCCAATCCAAATCCTCCGTGGGGTCGCCGGCTGTGCCGTAGACAGCCAGCTCGCCGATCCGCACCTGATGATGCCATCCCCATTTGCCGGCGGTATTGCCGCTGATCGAATCGCCGCAGTATATGCGGAAGCCGATATAACGACCGGTGGCAGGGGTGTCCAGCGTGTATAACCCTGCCAGCGGCGTCAGTGCGCCGCTGTTTTTGGCGGGCTTGTCGGTGGGGCAGTATTCGTAAGCGGCAACCCGGTTTTCCTCCTGCATCAGGTCGGGGGAATTGCCCACATACAGCGCTGCTTTATGCAGGCGTACATATTCGCTCATATGGTTGCGCAAATATTCCGTCAGGGCGGAGGCGTCCACGCCGTCGTCGGTGTCCTGCAGCAGCTTGTCGGCTTCGGCTTTGGTGATGCCGGTGTCCTCGGCGGTGCTGCCGATGGCGAAGCTCTCCACCGTGCTTTTGGCTCCCATATAATAGATGAGATCCAGATAGTCGGCGCTTGTATAGTACACCGTGCGGCTGGTTTCGGAATCGGTCAGGATGCCGTATTCGGGGTGAGCGTCGTTATAGTTGCGTGTGCGCCCATCTTCGCCTAAGACCGCTTCTATCGGGGCATCCAGCCCCTGAAATTTGCCGTCGGTTGCGGCGGTTGCATTTCGGTTGAACAGCTGCACAGCGTTGACCGGTGTTTTGCCCTCTATGATGCTTTTCTCTGCCGGCGGGGTGGTCAGTTCCGTCACCGTGGCGCCGGTGACGCAGCGCTGCATAGCCTCCAGACGGGTCTCCGGGGTGCCGTAGACAGCCAGCTCGCCCAGCCGGATCTGTCCGTACCAAGGGGCGCCGGCGCCGGGATATAGGAACGAAAAGCCTACATAGGCACCCACGGCGGCGGCTCCCCGGCAAAGGTAGTTGCCGGCGGTAACGCCGCTGGCTTCTACGATGCGGTTTTCGGCATCGTAGAGGGTTTCCAATGTTTCACTGACATAGATGCGCACGTTTTTGAGATACTGGTCGGCGCCAGCCTCGGAACCGACCAAAAAGTGGGTAATGGTGGCTCGTTTGCCTAAGCTGAAGGTGAAATTACACCAATCGTTCGGCTCGACCTTGCTGCTGCCGAAGCGCAGCTCCAGCATTACCCGGTTGGAGTTGTCCTCTTTAATTAGTTCTCCGTCGGTGAGCCATGCCAGTTTGCCGCCGTTGACACGCCAGACGCCGCCGTTTGTATCCTTGGTGGGCGTCATACCGGCAATCAGGCTGTCCGATGGGAGCGCATCGGCGGGCTGATATTCGCCCAGCACAGCCGGTGTGGCTTTACTCCAGTCTGGTGCCGTTTCTCCGGCGGCTGCCCATGCGGCTGTCATTCCGGCGCTGCACACGGTCAACAGCAGCGAAAGGGACAGCAGCAGGGATAGAAGCTTTCGTGTTGTCATGCAAGTGCCTCCTGTATGAAAGCGGTTAGTATATTCGGGTCAGTGAGGTGTCGTTCACATCGTTTACACAACGCCGGATCGTGTCGCCGTATACATAGCGGGTAACACCGTTGTCATCATAGGCAACGTAGGGACGGGCGACGATGGCGGTGGAACGATGTGCGGCGGGGATGCCGACCACCACGGCGGTGTACATCGCACCGTAGTCGGTGAGACTATACAGATTGTTGGCGGGAACATCCCGCACAGCGGTATTCTGCGTACCGATCACCAGCTGGGCAGGAGTTGTCTGACTGGCGATCGCTACCAAGGCTCCGGCAGTGACGACCGGGTAGGTTTTGCCGTTTACCCGCACGGTTGCCTGGGTATAGTCGGCTATATGACCGGTTTGGCAGCTCACTCCCGGCAGGACGGCATCAAAACCGAACCGCAACGCTGTCTTGCCTTCTGCGTCCACGCCCCGGATCTGCGCCCCCTTGACCGCAACGGCGCTTTCCTCGGCGGCATAGCCGACGGCTGCCAGCTCACTGATCCATGCGGTTTTATAGCTGGCGTGCTGTCCCAGAATGACCCGCATACGCTTGCCGGTGGCGGGCTTTGTCAGCGTCACCAACCGTCCGGCGGCAGAACCGTCGTTTTCAATGGGATCCGCTTCATATACCGGGTCAACTGCGGTCAGATCGCTCAGATCATCTCCTATGTAGACCTTTACGGAGGGATATAGGAACGCCGTTTCGTTCAGTTCGGTCATACAGCCGCCCAGCAGCAGCTGGCTGATGGTAACGGTGGTGTCGAAGGTGATCGAAAGATTGTATCCGGTACCGTGGTCGGTGCCGCTGTCGCCGTTCACAAACCGCAGAATACCATTGGTGATGAGCGCCGTTTCATTGCTTTTTTGCAATCCGGCGATGGCAACGCCTTCCCGGGTCAAAAGGTTATGCTCCGGCTTGGTGACACGACCGGCATCTGCAATGCTGCCGGTGTAACCGGGGTATACGCCGTTTTCGTCCGGATCACCCCGTCCGTAAGTCCGGCTGAGATCGGTGCTGCTGGTGGCGGAGGCTTTCATCAGATCCACCGTGTAGTGGGTCTGACCGGTCATAACGGCAAAGACCGTATCGGCAATCAGCTTGTGCCCGGCTTCGCCGGGGTGGAGACGGACGCCTTTATCAATATCGATGGAATCCACAAAGGCAGCTTCGCCGCCGGTTTCCATAGCCTCTCGGGTGGCGGTGTATACGTCCACCAGGGTTGCTCCCAGTTCCGCCGCCAATTCCGCCTGCAGTGGTACAATGTCTTCTGTGATGGTGCGCTGGTAAGGGGGACGCAAGGTACAGGGAGAGGTCAGTATATATAGCTCCAGATTAGGATTGATGGAGCGATAGGCGGCAATGATTTCCCGATAGTAGTTCTTATAGACTTCCCGCCTTTCTGCCCAACCGGCGTAGCTGGCGGCATCGTTGGAGCCCAGCATAACGGTGAGAATGTCCGCATAGCGGATTTTGTCGGTCTTGCGCTGGTGGCGCATCCACGATTTGGCGCCGTCCTTTTGGCTGATTTCTTCTTCACCGACGACGGCGGAACCGCCGATGCCGGCGTTGTACAGCTCATAGTCGATGGTATCGCTGGCATCGTCCAGATACTGCTCCAGTAAAGCGGGATAGTTGTCGGTAACGGTGCCGGTCACCCAGTTGTTGTTGTCCCGGCTGACGAAGATGGTCCCCTCTGTGATGGAGTCGCCAACGCAAACCAGTTGTTTTTTCTCGGTTTTTGTGGTCATGCTGCCATATACAGTCAGTTCTCCGATGCGCACCTGGCTATACCAGCCCCATTTGCCGGCTGCGTTGCCGTCGATGGTGTCGCCGCAGTACAGGCGGAATCCGACATAACGGCCGGAGGTTGGAACGGTCAGCGTGTATAAGCCCACCAGCGGGGTCAGCGCACCGCTGTTTTTGGCGGGCGTATCGGTGGGGCAGTATTCGTAGGAAGCAACCGGTTCCTCATCCTGCATCAAATCGGGGGAATCGCCCACATACAGCGCTGCTTTATGCAGGCGCACATATTCGCTGGTATGCTCCCGTAAATAGTCGGTCAACGCAGAGACGTCCACGCCGTCGTCGGTATCCTGCAGCAGCTTGTCGGCTTCGACTTTGGTGATGCCGGTGTCCTCGGCAGTGCTGCCGATGGCAAAGCTGCGTATGGTGCTCTGAACCCCCAGCGCATAAATGATATCCACATACCCGTTTGCGGCAGAATAGACGGTGCGGCTGCTTTCGGTGTCGGTTCGGATGCCGTATTCCGGATGGGCGTCATTATAATTGAGTGTCCGTCCGTCTTCCCCGAGAATTGCCTGTATCGGGGCGTCCAGACCTTGAAACTTACCGTCGGTGGCAGCGGTGGGATTCTTGTTGCCCGCCGTCACAGAAACGGTGTTCTGCGGCGTTTTGCCCTCTATGAGACTTTTCTCTGCCGGCGGTTCGGTCAGCTCTGTGACCGCTGCGCCGGTGACGCAGCGCTGCATAGCCTGCTGGCGGGTTTCCGGTGTGCCGTAGGCAGCAAGCTCGCCGATGCGGATTGCGCCCCACCAAGGGTGCTTCGGACCGGGATACAGGAAGGAAAATCCGATGTATGTACCGATGGCTTCGGCGCCACGGCAAAGATAGTTGCCGGCGGTGACGTCCGTGGCTTCGACGACACGGTTCTGCTCATCATAGAGGGTGTCCAGCGTCTCGCTGACGTAGATGCGCACATTTTTCAGATATTGATCCTCAGCCGCCTGTGACCCGATCAGAAAATGCGTGATTGTAGCCCGTTTAGCCAAGCGAAACGTCATATTGCACCAGTCGCCGGTTTCTACAATTTGACCCGACCAGCCCAGATGGATCTGCGCCGCCTTCGTCCCGTCGACGTCCAGCTCGCCGTCGGTGAGCCAGGCCAGTTGGGTCTTATTGTAGGGCTTCCATGCGTCTCCGGTGGTGCCCTGCGTCGGAATTAACCCGGCAATTAAGCTGTCCGGCGGGAGGGTGTCGGTGGGCTGATATTCGCCCAGGGTTGCGGCGACCCACTCGGACTCTGCAGCCGTTGGCAGGAACCCCACGCAGACAGTGCAGAGCAGACAGATGGCGGCAGAAAGCACGGATAGGATCTTTCGTGTTTTCATCGGAATATCCTCCTTGTGTCATATTCGGTGTCTCCTGATTTTTAATGGGATCAAAGGATCTTTATTGCTCCAGAGTGTGTAATCCGGACATATCCAGCCGGAATGCGGTGGTCAGCACCTCCGGAGTGACGGGTCGCCCGTCCGGATCCAGCCGGGGCAGACCCAGACTTTCCATGGAAACGCCGCAATAGTAATCCGAACGCATTCCCCGGATATGGACATAGCCGTCCTCCCGCAGCGTGATGATGGCGTGGAGCGGGTCGTTCCAGATGATGGTGTTGGCTGCGGCGGGGTATGTGCGCAGGATTTCTTCCGGAAACCGGTCGTGGGGCTTGTTGAACCAATAATTGCTGGCGGAGTTCAGCTCAAAGAACGGTACATTGTCCACAAAATTCAGGTAGTCGACGTGATAATGACCGCACAGCACCAGCAGGACCCGCTGCCGATCATTATTTACCCGGCGCAGCATAGTGCGCACCTGCTCCCGCTCGGCGGTGCACAGTCCGTCCCGGGTGCGGATCAGGCTGTGATGACCGAAAAGCACGCAGGGATACGGAGAGTCCATAATGCTTTGTTCCATCCAGCGGATCTGCTCCGGTCCCAGCACGTCCATCTGGGTGTCGGGCTCCCGGATGCCCTGGGGCGGGTGCCAGTAGTTGCGTTGTTCGTAATGATAGAGCTTGCCCCGGTGGATCATCTGATTGACGTCATAGCAGATGAACCGGAAACCGCCGATATCCCGATAATAGTGCCCGTCCGGCATATGATAGGCGGTGATCACTTCCTGAAAGCTGCTTCCGTCGCACTCATGGTTGCCGACGCAATGCAGCACTGGTTTTGTATAGGCGTCGCATTGCTCCACAATTTCCGGCGTAAGCGTCGGACCATGGCACAAATCTCCGCAGTGCAGCACCATATCCACATGATGTGCGTCGGCACTTTTAAGAATTTCGGTCAGACGGGCGGAAGCTTGGTTGTAGTAACCGGCTGCTTCGTGCAGATCGGCAAAGGCACAGATCTTTAATTCGTTCATAGAGCATCTCCTTTCTGGCAGCGTCTCATAAAATTGCCTAAAAACCAATGAAAAAACGGCGCCGCCTTGTACTTATAGTACATCACCGCCCCCGGTGTGACAATCCCCCAAATAGTAGACATTTTTTGGAAAAAGCTCCGGGGTGTGGAAAAGTGCGCCGAAAAACGGGCAAAAACTCTCCTGTGCGTGGAGGACGGGCGCAAAACAGAAAAAGCGTCACGAAGCGTAGCCTGCCGGACGGTTGCATTACAGCGGCGTCTGTGCTATGCTAACGTCAGACATGAAATGTCAGACATGAAATGTCAGACATGAAATGTCTAACATTGCAGGAGGCGGTTCCAATGAAAACCAGCGCTGTGCGGCTGTCATCGGCAGGGGAGATGCCGTTTTTGGAGATTGACGGACGTCCGACCGATGCGGCGGCGTATATGACTTATTTCCCGGAGAATGCTTGCTATGAAGATTTTGCGGCAGCCGGGTATACGCTGTATTCCGTATGCACCTATTTTACGGACTTGCCCATCAACGCTGCCACCGGCTTCACCCCTTGTGAAACCGGTGTTTTCGACGTGGAGGGAATGCCGGATTTTTCGGATTTTGACCGTGACGTGGAACAGGTGCTGCGGGCGTGCCCCAACGCCTGTATTTTTCCGCGTATTTATATTTCGATGCCCCGCTGGTGGCTGGAGCGTTATCCCGAAGAGACGATTCCGACGCCCACCGCCGCCGGCAGAGAGGCGCTGTATTCCCAGCGGTTCCGGGAGGATGGAGCGGCGCTGCTGCAGCAGTTTATCGCACGCACAGAGTCGATGCCCTATGCGGATCACATCATTGGCTATCAGGTGTCGGGCGGCAACACACAGGAGTGGTTTTATTTTGATTTGCGGGGCGGTCATCACGCCCATGCGCTGCCGTATTTTCAAGCGTATTTGCGTCGGTTCCATCCGGGAGTGACGGCGGATGTCCTGCCGGAGCTGACGGTGGCGGACGGCAGCACAGATGAAAAGACCCGACTGTATTATGAATTTGCCAACTATGAGGCGGCGCAGACAGTCGCCTGTATGGCGGCTGCCGCTAAAAGGGCGGTGAGGAACCGGAAGGTGGTGGGTGCTTTTTACGGGTATTCGCTGGAGGTGTTCAGCGCCGGTTGGGGAACCCATGCGCTGACAGAGCTGCTGGAGAACCCTAACATTGATTTCTTCTGTTCACCGGTGTCTTACGATCAATACAGGGCGCTGGGAATGGATTGGTGCGATATGGTGCCGGCGGCATCGGTGCTGCACCACGGAAAACTGTACTTTTTGGAGGCGGACATCCGCACCCACCGCACGGTGCCGATGGAGCAGGCACGCCCCGGATGTAAGCTGGTGGTGCCCTATGCGCCGGGCGTGTTCCGGGGCGGCGCCGACGCCCGGGACGATATTTTACATCTGCGCAAGGCTCTGGCAAAGGCGCTGACGCAAAGCCGCAGCCTTTGGTGGTTCGATATGTTTGGCGGGTGGTACCATTGCCCGCCGGTTATGGAGGAGCTGACCCGTTGCCGGCGGCTGTGGGCGCAGGCAGGCGGGGAACCGTTCTATGAGAGCCGGGTGGCGGTGTTTGTAGACGAAACGCTATATGCCCGCTGTCCGGGCTGCGGGGTGCAGAAGGCGCTGTGTAAGGAGCTGGCTCTGGCGGGGTTGCCCTATGATGTGTATTTGTTGGCGGATTTTCCGGCGGTGGCACAGCGATACAAGCTGGTGCTGCTGGCACAGCCGGATGAAACCGCTGAGACGGTTCAGTGGCTGGCGCAGACGCCGGCGGGCATACGGTGTATACGGGGAGCCGGGATGAAGGCGGCTGCGTTGCGGGAACTGGCAGCCGCCAGCGGCGTGCGGCTGTTGACGGATATGCCGGATATAGTGTATGCCGGCAATGGCTGTGTGGTACTGCATTCTCTTGAGGGCGGTGTGAAAACGGTGCATCTGCCGAAATGTCCCCGAAAAGTGCTGGATGGTTTTGAAAATGCGCAGGCGCTGACCGTGCAGGGGCAGACCGTTACTTTTTCCATGCAGCCGCTGGACACGGTATTGCTGTACATAGATATGGAATAAAATAAAATGCTTTCTGCGGTGATTTACCCGTAAGGACACCGATGAAGCGTCGTTGCCGGAGAAAACGGGCGGCGCAACGCATAAAACAGCCACGCTGTCAAAATCGACAGCGTGGCTGTTTTACTATTATCGTATGTGGTTGTGCTGGCAGCGTCAGTCCATCAGCAGACGGAGGAATAGTCCGCCCTGTACCGTGCGGTTTTTGAAGCCGATGTGCATGGAGGTGTCCGCCCAGTACCAGTCGGACAGCGGCACCCGGGAGTGGGTGATGTGATACGCTTGCCACAGAGGGTGGAGCAGCGCCTGAAAATCAGCGGGCTCCTCCGCCAGACACGCTACCCACAGCAGCCAGTCGGATTTGGTATAGTTCGCCCGGCTGTCCAGCGGCACGCCATAGGGGAGCAGCTCCTGCTTATAGCGGGCGATCTCCCCGGCGTAGAAGGCGGCGGGCAGCAGCTCGATGTGCCACAGCTTATCCCAGACGGCATTGTATTTGAGGCTGAAGGTGCCGGGGCGGTCATACGCCAGCCGGGTGCTGCCGTCCGGGTTGGCAGCCCGCTGGAGGAAGGACAGGGCGTAGCGATGCGCCGTTTCCATAATTGGCGCTGTCGGCTGGGGCAGTCCCAGCCGCTCCAGTATCCGGGCATACCCGACCAAGCCGTAGATGGCTTTGAGCGACAGGTTGCAGTTGTGCGCCAGATGTCCGGCAAAATCGTCGGTACACAGCTGGCTTTCCGGATCCTCGCCGTATTGTGCCAGATAGTTTTTCCATTGCTCCAGCAGATCCATATTTTCCCGTACAAAGGGCAGACAATCCGGCGCATCCGCCAGCGCCGCCATCAGAATGATGCAGTTGCCGCATTCCTCCACCGGCATCTGATATTCCCGGTGAGACGCCCAATACGTTTGCCCGTTGACAAGGGGATAGGTGCCCACGTCATGGGGGGCGAAATCGTACTTCCATTCCTCGGAGCGGGCAAACCGGAACACCGGACGCAGCATCGCCGCCAGCAGCTGCGGATTATATTTGAGGTACATCGGCGCCGAAGGATAGGTGACATCGACGGTGGCGGCGCAGCCGTCGGAGAAGCATTCCTTGGAGATGTAGAGCAGCTCCCCGTCCGGGTCGAGTGCCAGCTTATGCCCTCCCATGACCTGACGGTAGGCGAGTGACAGCAGCTCGGCGTATTCTTCCCCGCCCTTTTCGGTCGCCTCCCGGCGCAATCTTTCAGAGAAATCCCGGCAGCGATCAAACAGCGCCGGATAGTCGGCGATGGCTTCGGCGATGGCGGCTTCGATGGTTTTGCCGTCCTTTTTCCAGTAGGCGACGACCGGCTGATGGAAGTATTCCAGACAATACCCATCGTCATAGGCGAACGCCACCAGCCGCTCCTGCTTCAGCGGGAAATCGGCGGCGATGCAGTAGCAGCCATCCTGCACCTCGTCGCTCATGTCAGCGTCTCCGGCGACTGCCAGATAGAAATAGCCCCAGTCGATGCGCAGATCGTCGCCGCTGCGGTTGAGGGGCTTTTGAACACCGTTGCCCATCCGCCGCACCGAGCAGCCGGGGATCGAAACGGCAGCGGAAAGCGCCCGGCTCTCTCCGGCTTTGTTCAGCACCAGCTCCTCGCTGACCGCCAGATGCACCCGCACGTCATGGGCTTGCCCATCCAGCGGCTCGGCGGTCAGGTGCAGATAGCTGACCGGACGGGAGGCGTAGTAGAGATCCTCCGCCAGAATGGGGGTGGTAAACACGGCGGTCAGCCGGATCCGCTCGTCAGCGAACACATAGGTGGTGCTGCAGGCGTCCAGCTCCATGGAGATCTGGGGCAGCTCCGGGATGGCCGGCGTGGACGTATCCGTGCTCCTGCCCATGAAGCGCCGGGTGTCTCCGTCGATGGTGACGAGACCCAGCAGCGCATTGGGGCTGCCGGTCCAGTGGAAGGTTTTGCAGGAATACAGCTCGTCTTGGCTCCAGACGGAGAAATAGGGATCCACCGTGATCAGCGGGATCGCAGGGGGACGCAGTTTCATGGTACACACTCCTATTGCAAATTTGTTACCTGTATGATACAATAGGATAATCGAAATAACCATAGAAAAATCCATTGCAAAAGTGAGGAAAACCAGTGAACGAGGATACTGTATGCTTTGCAAATACCGGGCAGCGGCTGCCGCTGTATGTTACGATGGCGGGGCTGACCTACCCGGACAGCAGCTATCGCATCCACCGGGATCATTCCGATACGGTGGTGGTGGAATATGTGCTGTCCGGCTTGGGCTATATAGCGGTGGGGGATCGCTGTTATCCCGTGGGGCAGGATCAGGTGTATGTTCTGCGGGAGGCGGAGCGCCACGACTACTATGCCGACCGGGAGCAGCCCTATGAAAAGGTGTTTCTCAATGTGTCGGGCCCGCTGGCGATGGAGCTGATTGCCGCCTATCAGCTGAAGGAGCGTTATGTATTCCCCGGCGGCGGGACGAAGCCGCTGTTCGAGGAGGTGCTGCGCCTGCTGCACGCCGCCGTGACGGAGGAGGAGCGCCAGCTGCGCCTGTGCGGGCTGTATGTGGAGATATTGGGGCGGCTGCGGCTGGATGCGGCGCAGGAAAAGCACTCGCCGGAGGCGCAGCATCTCAAACGGTACATAGACGAGCGGCTGGCGCAGATGGTCAGCGCCCGGGAGCTGGCGCAGCTGATCTATCGCTCGCCGGATTATTGCCAAAAGCTGTTTAAGCGGGAATACGGTGTGACGCCCTATGAATACCAGCTGCGGCGGAAGCTGCGGGCGGCGTGCCGCCTGCTGACCGGAACGACGCTGCCGGTGGGGGAGATCGCTGCACAGCTGGGGTATGAGGATGCCCAGTATTTTTCCAATCTGTTTCGCCGAAAGAACGGCTGCTCGCCCCGGGAATACCGCAAGCGGGAATAATCGGTGTTTTTCGGAAAAACCTATATATCAAGTAGGTAATGTCGCTATATCCAAAAAAGCAGTTGTCTTTTGCTAACTACCGGAGTATAATAGAAACAGACTCCTGCGAAAGGAAGTGGATATATGGAGCAATATGAAGTGACCGGGATGACCTGTGCCGCCTGCAGCGCCCGGGTGGAAAAGGCGGTCAAGGCGGTGCCGGGGGTGACGGATTGTGCCGTCAGTCTGTTGACGAATTCCATGTCGGTGGAGGGCACGGTACCTGCGGCGGCGGTGGTGGCTGCCGTGCAGGCGGCGGGCTACGGAGCGTCGGTCAAGGGGGCGGACAAGCCTGCCGATACGGAGGATCGGCTGGCGGATCATGAGACCCCGGCGCTGCTGCGCCGTTTGATCGCCTCGGTGGTGTTTCTGCTGGTGCTGATGTATATTTCCATGGGACATATGATGTGGGACTGGCCGCTGCCGGGCTTTCTGGCGCAGGATCATGTGGCGATGGGGCTGGCGCAGCTGCTGCTGACGGTCGTTGTCATGGTGATCAACCAGCGGTTCTTTATCAGCGGCTTTAAGGCGCTGTGGCATCGCTCGCCCAATATGGATACGCTGGTGGCGCTGGGCGCCTCGGCGGCGTTCGGATACAGCACCTATGCGCTGTTTGCCATGTCGGCGGCGCAGGTGCGGGGCGATATGGCGGCGGTGATGGAGTATATGCACGGGCTGTATTTTGAGTCTGCTGCCATGATCCTCACGCTGATCACAGTGGGAAAGATGCTGGAGGCACGCTCCAAGGGCAAGACCACCGACGCCCTGCGTGGTCTGCTGGCGATGCGGCCCAAGACGGCGGTGCTGCTCACCGAGCAGGGGGAGCAGACGGTGCCCATCGAGCAGGTGAAGCCCGGCGACCGGTTTGTGGTGCGCTCAGGTGAGACGATCCCCACCGACGGCGAGGTGCTGGAGGGCAGCGGCGCCGTGGACGAGGCGGCGCTCACCGGCGAGAGCCTGCCGGTGGATAAGACGGTGGGCGACCGGGTGTCGGCGGCGACCCTGAACCGTTCCGGCTATATGGTGTGTCGGGCGACCCGGGTGGGAGAGGATACCACCCTGTCCCAGATCATCCACATGGTGGAGGATGCGGCGGCGACGAAGGCGCCTATCGCCAAGCTGGCGGATCGGGTGTCCGGCGTGTTTGTGCCGACGGTGATGGCGATAGCGGCGGTGACCTTTGTGGTGTGGCTGCTGACCGGTGCGACGGTAGGTCATGCGCTGGCACGGGGCATTTCGGTGCTGGTAATCAGCTGCCCCTGTGCACTGGGGCTGGCGACGCCGGTGGCGATCATGGTCGGCAGCGGTGTCGGCGCCCGTCATGGGGTGCTGTTCAAAACGGCGACGTCGCTGGAGCAGACCGGACGCACCCGGATCGTGGCGCTGGATAAGACCGGCACGATCACAAAGGGCGAGCCGGTGGTGACGGATATTCTCACAAACGGCGTGGATGAGGAGACGCTGCTGACGGCGGCGTATGGGCTGGAGACCAAGAGCGAGCACCCGCTGGCGGGGGCGATCTGCCGTCTGGCGCAGGAGCGGGGTATGGCTCCGGTGCCGGTGGAGGAGCTTCAGGTGCTGCCGGGCAACGGATTGACCGGCGTTTGGCAGGCGCAGCCGCTGCTGGGCGGTAAAGAGGAGTTCATCGCCCAGCGGGCGGCGATCCCCACCGCTTTGCGGCAGCAGGCGGCGGCGCTGGCGGAGGACGGCAAAACGCCGCTGTTCTTCGCCCGGGGGGATGCGCTGTTAGGCGTCATCGCCGTGGCGGATGTGATCAAGGAGGATAGCGCTGCCGCTATCCGGGAGCTGCGGCAGCTGGGTCTGCGGGTGGTGATGATCACCGGGGATAACCGGCGTACCGCCGAGGCGATCGGACGGCAGGCGGGCGTAGACGAGGTCATCGCCGGGGTGCTGCCGGACGGCAAGGAGGAGTCGGTGCGCACCCTGCGCCAGCAGGGCGCCACGGCCATGGTCGGGGACGGCATTAACGACGCCCCGGCTTTGACCCGGGCGGATACCGGCATCGCCATCGGCGCCGGGGCGGATGTGGCGCTGGATGCGGCGGATGTGGTGCTGATGCACAGCCGCTTGAGTGATGTGCCGGCGGCGATCCGTCTGAGCCGGGCGACCCTGCGGAATATCCGGGAGAACCTGTTCTGGGCGTTTATCTACAATGTGATCGGCATACCGCTGGCGGCGGGGGTGTTCTCCGGCTGGCTGGGCTGGGAGCTGAATCCCATGTTCGGTGCGGCGGCGATGAGCCTGTCCAGCTTTTGCGTGGTGACCAACGCCCTGCGCCTGAATTTCTTCCGCTTTTCCAAATCCGGTGCGGCGACCGCACCGGCGGATGATACGATCAAGACAACAGGAAAGGAGACGACAGCTATGACAAAAACACTGAAGATCGAGGGCATGATGTGCGGCCATTGCGAGGCGCATGTGAAAGGGGCGCTGGAGTCGCTTGACGGCGTGACGGAGGCACAGGTCAGTCACGAGACCGGCACGGCGGTGGTGACCCTGTCCCATGAGGTGGCGGACGATACGCTGAAGGCGGCGGTGGAAGCCCAAGGCTACAAGGTGCTGTGAAGCAAGGAGATGGCCCGGAACGTTGGTTCCGGGCTGTTTTTTGTGAAAAAGCGGCTCTGGGGGATTGTGCAAAGCCGCCGGGCGTGGTATACTGATAGGGAATGAAACGGGAGTGTGAATAAAAATGACAGTGATCGAACGGTTTATGGACTATGTGACCTACGAGACGACCTCCGACGAGCAGAGCAGCACCTGCCCCTCCACGGCGTGCCAGAAACTGCTGGGACAGCGGCTGGCGGAGGATCTGCGGGCAGTGGGGCTGACCGACGCCGCCATGGATGAAAACGGCTATGTGTACGGGCACTTGCCTGCCACCCCCGGCTGCGAGACTGCGCCGGGGATCGGGCTGATCGCCCATATGGATACCTCGCCGGATGTGAGCGGCAAGGATGTCAAGCCCCGCATCATCACCTACGACGGCACCAATGCTTCGATGCTGGAGGATAAATTTCTCGGCAAGGAGATGATCGTCAGCGACGGCACCACCCTGCTGGGGGCGGACGATAAGGCGGGCGTGGCGGAGATCATCGCCGCCTGCGCCGAGCTGACGGCGCATCCGGAGCGGCGGCATGGGCGCATTTCGGTGTGCTTCACCCCCGATGAGGAGATCGGTAGCGGGGCGGATCACTTCGATTTCGCCCGGTTCGATGCGGATTACGCCTATACGGTGGATGGCGGCGAGGTGGACGAATTTGAATATGAAAACTTCAATGCCGCTGCCGCCGATCTGGTGATCCACGGGGTGAATACCCACCCCGGCTCCGCCAAGAATAAGATGCGCAATGCCGTATTGTATGCGGCGGAGTGGATTTCTCTGCTGCCACCGGCGGAAACACCGGCGCATACCGAGGGGCGGGAGGGCTTCTACCATGTGGCGGACGTGTCCGGTAACGAGACCGAAGCACGGGTGCATATGATCGTCCGGGATCACGACCGGGAGAAATTCGAGCAGCGCAAGGCGTTTCTCACCCGGCTGGCGGCGTATCTCAACGATAAATACGGTGCCGGCACCTTTGAGCTGACGCTGACCGACAGCTACTACAATATGCGGGAGAAGATCGAGCCTCACCGGGAGATCATCGACCGGGCGATGGATGCTATGCGGCAGGCGGGGCTCGACCCGGTGGCGGTGCCCATCCGGGGCGGCACCGACGGTGCCCGGTTGTCCTTTGAGGGGCTGCCCTGCCCCAATCTGCCCACCGGCGGCGTGAATTTTCATAGTATTTACGAGGCGATCCCCGTGGAGGCGCTGCATACGATGGTGCAGGTGCTGCTGAACATCGTGGCGGTGCAGTAAAGGAGGAAGAGAGATGGATCAGAAGGCGCTGGAGCGGTATGCCCGCCTGATGGTGCAGGTGGGTGCCAATGTGCAGCCCGGTCAATGGGTGCGGCTGACCGCCTGTGTGGATCAGGCGCCGCTGGTGAAGGCGGTGACGGAGGAATGCTACCGGGCGGGTGCTGCCCGGGTGGAGTTGTTCTGGGAGTGCGGCGAGGTGTCCCGTCTGCATTATCAGTACGCTTCGACGGATACGCTGGGCACGGTGCGCCCTTGGGAGGAGGCACGGGCAGCGGAAATGACCGAGCAGCTGCCGGTGCGCATTTTCATTGAGTCCGCCGACCCGGATGAGCTGGCGGGGATCCCGGCGGATGTGCTGTCCACCGTGGCGCAGCTGCGGGGCAGGGTGCTGAAGAAATACCGGGACGCCATCGACGGACGGCATCAGTGGCTGATCGTGGCGGCGGCATCCCCGGCATGGGCGAAAAAGGTGTTTCCCGATCTGCCGGAGACAGAAGCGGTGGAGCGGCTGTGGCAGGCAATCTTTGCCTGCACCTATATGGATCGGGCGGATGACCCGGTGGCGATCTGGCGGCAGCATACGGCGGAGATGACCGCCCGGGCAGAATGGCTCAACCGGCAGCAGCTCCGTCGGCTGGAATATAAGAGCGCTAACGGAACGGACTTTTCCGTGGAGCTGATCCCGGGAGCCAAATGGGGCGGCGCCGGAGATACGAACCATGAAAACGGCGCTTTCTATGTGCCGAATATGCCGACAGAAGAGGTGTTCACCAGCCCCATGCGGGGCAAATGCTCCGGACGGCTGGTGGCGACCAAGCCGCTGAGCTGGTCGGGACAGCTGATCGAGGACTTTACGGTGGACTTCACCGAAGGACGGGTCTCCGGCTGCACGGCAAAGACCGGCGAGGAGATCCTCCGGAAGATGTTCGCCATGGATGAGGGTGCCTCCATGCTGGGTGAGCTGGCGCTGGTGCCCAAGGAATCCCCTATCAACCGCTGCGGGTTTCTGTTCTATAACACACTGTTTGATGAGAACGCCTGCTGCCATGTGGCGGTGGGTAAGGGCTTCGGCGAGGTGCTGGAGGGCTTCACGGACATGACTCAGGAGGAGCTGACCGCCCGGGGCATCAACGATTCGCTGATCCATGTGGACTTTATGGTGGGCTCGGAGGATCTGGCCGTCACCGGCTATCGGGAGGATGGCAGCAGCGTGGCTGTTTTCCGGGACGGGACCTGGGCGTTTTCGCTGGAATAAGCAAAAATAGCGGCAGACCGCATGTTTACGGTCTGCCGCTTGAACGCTTCGGCGCTGGCATCACTGGATCTTCTTAAAGTTGCCCATGGTCTCCCGCACGGTGGAGATATAGGCAAAGGAGCCGGGAAATTTCCGCAGGATGTTCTGGAAATCCACCACCTGATGCTTATTGACCACGCACAGCACCACCTGCTTGCCGGTGTGGGAATACATGCCGGTGGCGGGGACGACGGTAACGCTGTGGCGCAGATCGTGGATGAGCCGCTGGGACAGCGCCTCCGCCTGATTGGTGATGACCTCGAATTTGACTGCTTCCTTGCCGCCCTGCAGCAGCCGGTCGCTGAACCGCCCGATGATAAAGCAGTAGATGATGCACAGCAGCACCGGCTCGATCTTGTAGCCGTAGACGAAATAGGAGATGCCGGCGACGATGATGTTGAGGGCGAAGATCATCCATACCAGATTGAGATAGGGCTTTTTCTTCCGTACCAGTGCGGCTACGATATCGGTGCCGCCGGTGGAACCGCCGTTTTTCAGCGCCAGAGCGGATAACAGCCCGCCGATGGCGCCGGCGGCGACGGGCGCCAGAATGGTGCTGGTGCCGTTGTCGGTCACATAGGCGAACCGGGAAAGATCCACCTTTTCCAGCAGCAGAATGGCGGCGGAGAACACAATGGTGTACACGCCGGTGCGCAGTGCAAACGCCCGGTTCAGCCGGAAATAGGCGACGACCAGCAGCGGGATGTTGACGATCAGATTCAGATAACCGATGCGGAAGCCGCAGACGTACTGGAGCATGGTGGCAAGACCGTTCAGCCCGCTGGGGGCGAAGCTGTTCTGCAGCACGAAGATGTGGTAGCTCAGTGCCGACAGCGCAGCGCACCCAGCGAGGATCAGATAGCTGAGAATGGCAGAGGATCGGTTGTTCATCGCATTTTCTCCCTTGACATACTTGGCTGGATCAGAAATTACCGTAGTCAGTATACCACGATTTCGCATAATTGCAACATATTTTAGAGTAGGATGAAGGATTTTGAAGATCGGAACCGTACAAATTGATGGATATGCGGCGCTGGCGCCCATGGCGGGGGTGACCGACCGGGCATTCCGGCGGCTGTGCCGGGATATGGGCGCCTCCTTTACCGTGGGGGAGATGGTCAGCGCCAAGGGGCTGACCTACGGCGACCGCAAGAGCGATGAGCTGCTGGCGCTGGAGCCGGATGTACGCCCGGCGGCGGTGCAGCTGTTTGGGGATGATCCGGCGATTCTGGCGGAGGCTGCCCGGCGGGCGATGCGGTATCAGCCGGATTGGATCGACCTCAACATGGGCTGCCCGGCGCCGAAGATCGTGGGCAATCACTGCGGCAGCGCTCTGATGCGGGAGCCGGAGCTGTGCCGCCGCTTGGTGCAGGCGGTGAAAGAGGCGGTGCGGGTGCCGGTGACGGTGAAGCTCCGCAAGGGCTACGATCAGCGGCACGTCAACGCCGTAGAGGTAGCGCTGGCGTGTGAGGCGGGCGGTGCGGATGCCATCGCCGTCCATGGGCGTACCCGGGAGCAGATGTATGCGCCGCCGGTGGATTGGGACATCATCCGGCAGGTGAAGCAGGCGGTGCGGGTGCCGGTCATCGGCAACGGCGATGTGACCGACGCCCGCTCGGCGGCGGCATTGTACGAGGAGACCGGCTGTGACCACATTCTGGTGGGACGGGGGGCGCTGGGGCGTCCTTGGATCTTCAGCCAGATCCAGGCGTATCTGGAGCACGGCACTCTGCTGCCCGACCCGCCGGTATCCCGGCGTATGGCGCTGCTCATGGGGCAGGTGCAGCAGACCGTGGCGGAGAAGGGCGAGTATATCGCTCTTCTGCAGGCACGCAAGCATGCCGCTTGGTATATGACCGGGCTGCGGGGTGCCGCCGCCCTGCGGCGGCAGGCAGGGGAGCTGAAAACGCTGGAGGATCTGGCGGCGCTGTGTTTGGCGGTCATTCAGGCAGAGGAAGCAGAGGAGGAAACGCAGTGAATCCGATCGTATTGGCATCGGCGTCTCCTCGGCGGCAGGAGATCCTGACGCTGGCTGGGATACCGTTTATCGTTTGTCCGGCACAGCGGGAGTTTGCTCCCGCCGGATTGCCGCCGGAGCAGCGGGTGCAGGCGCTGGCACACAGCAAGGCGGCGCAGGTGGCGCCTCTCTATCCCGGGCGGATCACGCTGGGATCGGATACTATGGTGGCGGTGGAGGACCGGGTGCTGGGAAAGCCCCATTCGCCGGAGGAGGCGGTGGAGATGCTGCTGCTGTTGCAGGGGCGTGCCCACCGGGTGCTGACCGGTGTGTGGCTGATGGCGGCGGATGCTGCCGGCAATACGGTCCGGGAGACCGGCTTTACCGATATAGCCGAGGTGGAGTTCTATCCGATGACCCGGCAGGAGGCGGCGGACTATGTGGCTACCGGAGAGCCGATGGATAAGGCAGGCGCTTATGGAATACAGGGGTACGGGATGCGCTTTGTCCGGGGGATCCGGGGCGATTTCTATACCGTGATGGGGCTGCCGGGCGGGAAAACCGTGCGGGCGCTGTCGGATTTTGCAGCGGAAACGAATTTTCTGTAAATTTTTGCAAATTCATATTGAGATTTTTTTCCATTCGGTATATAATAAAGCGTCGGACGGTGCAGACTTTAACTGTCGAGGAGATTTTCATTAGAGGAAAGGATGAACGGATCATGTTCTTCAATCGTGACATCGGTATTGATTTGGGTACGGCGAATACGCTGGTATATATGCGGGGTAAAGGAATCGTCATGCGGGAGCCCTCTGTGGTGGCTGTGGACGTTAAGAAAGAAGAAGTGCTGGCGGTGGGCAGCGAAGCGAAGGAAATGATCGGCCGTACCCCCGGCTCGATCACGGCGGTGCGCCCTCTCAAGGACGGCGTGATCGCTGATTTTGAGGTCACCTCTCAGATGCTGCGCTATTTCATCAAGCGGGCGCTGAAGTCCTCTTTCCTGAACCGTCCCCGACTGATCGTGTGCATTCCCTCCGGCGTGACCGAGGTAGAGCGCCGGGCGGTGGACGAGTCCGCCCGTGCGGCGGGCGCCCGTGAGGTGGAGCTGATCGAGGAGCCGATGGCAGCGGCCATCGGTGCCGGTCTGCGTGTCGAGGAGGCAGCCGGCTGCATGGTGGTGGACATCGGCGGCGGCACCTCCGAGGTGGCGGTGATCTCGCTGGGCGATATCGTGACCGCCCAGTCGGTGCGCATCGCCGGTGACGATTTTGACGAGGCGATCATCTCCTATGTGAAGAAGAAGTATAACCTGCTGATTGGTGAGCGCACCGCCGAGGATCTGAAGATCCTCATCGGCAGTGCTTTCCCCTACGAGGGCGAGGGCTCGATGGATGTCAAGGGGCGGAACCTGGTGGACGGCTTGCCCAAGAATATCGTCATCAGCGCCGAGGAGGTGCGTGAGGCTCTGTCCGAGCCGGTCAGCTCCATTGTGGACGCCATTAAATCCACGCTGGAGCGGACGCCCCCGGAGCTGAGCGCCGATATTATTGACAACGGAATCATGCTGACCGGCGGCGGAGCGCTGCTGCGGGGTCTGGATATGCTTATCAACCGGGAGACCGGTATGCTGGTACACGTGGCGGAGGATCCGCTGGATTGCGTGGTAAACGGCACCGGTAAGTGTCTGGATCTGGGTATGGTCAGCAATTTCCGCTCCAACCACCGGTAAGTGCAAGAGCGTGTGCGGACAGCGGAGGACAGTGCGTCTTCCGCTTTTCCGTTTTTGATGGGCTGTCGAAACGGTCGGACGGCAGAAGGGAGTGACAGACAGCGGAATGAAGAACTTTTTTAAGAGTTTTTTTGCCAAGGCGGCGGGGGTGCTGGCGCTGTTTTTCGTGGGCATGATGATCTACAGCGCTACCTCCGGCGGGTTGGCTACGCTGCCGGCGACCATCGCCGGAGCCGTCATCACGCCGCTCCAGAGCGCTGCCTCCTATATATCGGACGGTATCTCCGGTCTGTTCGGGCGGATCACCGGCAGCGGCAATCTGTCCGCCGAGGTGGAGCAGCTCCGCAAGGAGAATGCGGAGCTGCGGCAAAAAGTGGTGGATTACGACGAGCTGAAGCAGAAAAACGAGTGGTACAGCGAGATTTTGGGTTTGCATGAGGAGCATTCGGACTACACCTTTGCCACCGGGCGGGTCATCGGACGGGATCCTTCGGCGTTTTACGGGAATTTCACCATCTCCGCCGGACAAAACTCAGGGGTGGCGGTGAACGACCCGGTGGTGACGACGGACGGCGCTCTCATCGGTGTGATCGACGAGGTGGGGCTGACCTATGCCAAGGTGCGGACCATTTTTGATCCCTCAAATAAGGTGTCGGTGCAGGTGAGCCACACAGGCGATACGGCGTACACTGCCGGCAGCACCGTGGTGCAGGCACGCAGCGACACCATCCGCATGACGACGCTGGAGCGCTCCTCCGGCGCTGCCATCGGGGATTATGTGGTGACCTCCGGCATCGGCGGGGTGTACCCCGGCGGGCTGCTGGTGGGCACGGTGCAGACCGTGACCGGCGCCACCGACGGCATGACGTTGGATGCTACGGTGAAGCCCTTTGCCTCCATCTTTGATGTCAAGCAGGTGATGGTGATCACCTCCTTTGACGGGCAGCAGGCGGCAGAATAAGGAACGGGGGCTGGAGAAAGATGAAACGCATCCCCGGACTGTTCCGGCATAAGAATTATTTATCGCTGCTGGTCTATGGGCTGGCGGCGCTGGTGGTGCTGCTGATGCAGACGGCGCCCCATTTGTTTCCTACGCTGTGGGGAGCCCGCCCGGTGCCGATCGTGCTGCTGGTGGTATGCGTGGCGCTGTGCGAGGGCGCACAGGCGGGCGCCATCGTCGGCGCTCTGTCCGGGCTGCTGTGGGGGATCTATTCCTTTCGGCTGTTCGGATTTGATGCGCTGGTGCTGATGCTGATCGGCCTGACGGCGGGGCTGCTGGTGGAATGGCTGCTGCGGGCGAACCTGCTGTCGGCGCTGCTGCTGTGTGCCGGCGCCTGTCTGGTGCAGGCGCTGCTGGAATGGCTGTTTTGCTATGTGCTGTTTTTTAAGGAGCAGGTGTTCTCGGTGCTGTGCCGGGTATATCTGCCCAACTGTCTGTATACAGTGGTGTTAACGCCGCTGATGTACTGGCTGGTGCTGGGGCTGGCACGGCTGATCCGCCGCAGCACCCGTGCCGGCGTTTGATGTAGGGAAAGGAGACAGACGATGCTGCGTGCTCCCAAGGAAAATACCGGACTCAGCGTGCGGCGGCTGCTGGCGCTGTTTGTGGCGATGGCGGTGGTGTTTGGTCTGTACTCCGTGCGCCTGTTTTATGTGCAGATCGTGGAGGGGGATAAGTACGCCTCTCTGGCGGATGCCAGCACCAAGACCACCATCGCCATCTCGCCGACCCGGGGGGAGATCCTCGACTGCAATCAGATCCCGCTGGTGTCCAACCGCACCAGCTATGCGGTGGTGCTGGATTATAATTTCTTCCCTCACGGCAACAGCGAGGAGAAGCAAAAAGAAGAAAACGACTGCCTGCTGGAGCTGGTGCAGCTGCTGCAGGAGCAGGGGGAGGCATGGAACGACACCATGCCCATCTCCGACGAGGCTCCCTACGCCTTTTTAGAGGAGCGGGAGAGCGGTATCGCTCGGATGAAGAGCTATCTGCATATGGCGTCCTATGCGACGGCGGAGGACTGCATGACCCAGATGGTGGGGGATTATGCGCTGAAAGCCTATTCTCAGACCGAGCAGCGGCAGCTGGCGGGGATTCGCTATGCCATGACGGCGGCAGGCTTTGGGGTCACGACGCCCTACACCTTTGCCAGCGATATTTCCAGCGAGACCATGTATAAGCTCATGGAGAACAGCGAGAAATACCCCGGCGTGGATGTGGAGACGGTGGCGGTGCGGGAATACGTCAGCGGCACCACGGCCTGTCATGTGATCGGCTCGGTGGGTCCGATTTATGCGGAGGAATATGCCAGCCTGAAGGAAAAGGGCTATTCCTTCAACGATATTGTAGGTAAAAGCGGCATCGAGGCGGCGGCAGAGGAATATCTGCGGGGCAAGGCGGGCAAGCGCACTCTGACGAAAAGCTCGAAGGGCACCGTGCTGGCGAAAGCAGAGGTGGAAGCGCCGGTGCCGGGGCAGACGGTGATCACCACCATCGATTCCCGCCTGCAGCAAAAGGCGCAGGAGGTGCTGGACGAGAAGATCCGGCAGATGCGTGCCACAGCCGCCGTGAATAAGGGCAAGGATATAAAGAGCGGCTCGGTGGTGGTGCTGGATGTGAAGAATAACGGCGTCAAGGTGTGTGCATCCTGGCCCAGCTATAATTTGACCACCTATTCCGAGGACTATACGACGCTTTCCACTGACCCGGATAAGCCTTTGTTTAACCGGGCGCTGTACGGCGCTTTTCCCTGCGGTTCCACCTTTAAGCCCGGTGTGGCGCTGGCAGCTATCACCGAGGGGAAGATCACCCCCTCCACCTATATCAACTGTGTGCGTACCTACACCTATTATGCACCCAGCTACACCCCGAACTGTATGGGACACCACGGCAATCTGAATGTGGTGGGAGCGATCCAGAAATCCTGCAACTACTACTTCTACGAGGTAGGGCGGCTGATGGGCAGCAGCCTGTTCAGCTATCTGACCAAATACGGCTTCGGGCAAAAGACCGGCGTGGAGATCGGTGAATCCGCCGGCGTCCAGCAGACGCCGGAATATCTCCAGTCCATCGGCAGCTCTTGGGTGGCGGGCGATTATCTGCAGCTGGCGATCGGTCAGAAGGGCTCCTATACGCCCATACAGCTGGCGGCGTATGCCTCTATGATCGCCAACGGCGGCGTGCGCTATAAGACCCATTTCATCGGCTCTCTGCGGAGCTATGACAGCACCGCCGACACGGTGATCGAGCCGGAGGTGGCGGCGACGGTGGAATGGAGCGACGCAGCCAAAAGCTCGGTCAAGGAGGGCATGATCGCCGTGGGTAAGGCGGGTACGGCATCGTCGCTGTTCCGTGCCACGCCCTATACGGTGGCTTGTAAGACCGGTACGGCGCAGACCGGTATCCGGGACTCCTCCGACCACGGTACCTTTATCGCCTACGCTCCGGCGGATGACCCCGAGATCGCCATAGCGGTGGTGATGGAGCGGGGGACCTCCGGTGCCGCCTCGCAGGTGGCACGGCAGGTGCTGGACGAATATTTTTCCAAAAAGGAGACCGGCGAGGCTCCTACCGAGAGCGGTGTGCTGCTCCCGTGAGTCTCCCGATTACCTTACTGGATCATTTGAAAGGGGATACCCCATGAACATTTTGATGATTCCCTCCTGGTATGGAACCAAAACCGCCCCGCTGCTGGGGTCGTTCTATAAGGAACAGGCAGAGGAGCTGGCTGCCCGGGGGCACCGGGTGGCAGTGCTGTATGCGGAGGTAGGGGGCAGCTTTCGCCCCGCCGACAACCAAAAAATGCACGATGTGGTCAATGGCGTGGAGACCTATATTTGGGTCAAGCCCAATCTGACCCCCCGCTGGGAGAAGGGGCGCTGTTTTCAGCGCACCCGGATGCTGGAAAAGATGTACCGCCAGCTGGAAAAGACCTGGGGACGTCCGGATGTGGTGAATCTGCGCTCCTCCCTGCAGGGGTATGAGGCGGTGACCCTGTGCCGCCGCCATCAGCTGCCCCTCTTTTTCATGGAGCATTCCTCGTATGTTGTCACCGAGGGGGAAAACAGCGCCGCCCGCAAGCGGCTGTATGCCGTCATGGATGCGGCAAAGGTGAATGCCTGCGTCGGCTCGGCGCTGCTGGCGGTGATGCAGCCCCATAAGGCGGATACCCGGATCATTCCGGACTTTGTGGATGAGCGGCGGTTCTATATCCGGGAAAAGGAGGATCCGACTGCCCCCTTTACCTTTGCGGCGATGGGGCAGCTGCGCCCGATCAAGGGGCACGATACGCTGATCCGTGCCTTTGCCCGGCTGCGGCAGAAGACCGACCGACCGGTGCAGCTGCGTATTGCCGGCGCCGGGAGCCTGCGGGAGTATTTGCAGGGGATCATTCAGAAGGAGGGACTGGAAGAGGTCTGCCATCTGGTGGGGAACATTCCCCGGGAGCAGGTGGTGGATTTTATGAACGATTGCGATTGCTTCGTGTGTTCCTCCCGGACGGAGATGCTGTCCTGCGTGCTCCATGAGTGCGCTGCCTGTGGCCGACCGGCGATCGCCACGATGTGCGGCGGACCGCAGGATATCCTCACCGACGAGACCGGGATGTTGGTGCCGGTGGACGACGTAGAGGCGATGGCGGATGCCATGCTGACCATGCTGGATAAGGCGCCTGCCTACGACCGGCAGGCAATCCGGCAGCATATCATCGACAAGTTCGGGCGGGATACGGTGTGCGGGGCGATCCTGCAGGCGTGTGCCGACGCCGCCGGAAAGGACACCCCGTGACCCCGCCTGTCAGCCGCACGCTGGCGGCGCATACGGTGGGGGAGCTGCTGTATTATAGCTTTCCGGCGCTGGATGCCCTTTCCTTTGTGCGCCATGGCTTTTCCACCCGCTTGGGGGGCGTCAGCGAGGGGATCTGGCGTTCGATGAATCTGAGCTTTACCCGGGGGGATTCCCCGACGGCGGTGGCGGAGAATTTCCGCCGCTTTTGTGCGGCTATCGGGGTGCGGGCGGAGGATACGGTCATTTCGGCGCAGACCCACACGACCCATGTGATCTCGGTGACCGCTGCCGACCGGGGTCGGGGCGTGACCCGCCCCCGGGAATACACCGATGTGGACGGGATGGTGACCGACGAGCCCGGAGTGGTGCTGTGTACCCAGTATGCGGACTGCGTACCGCTGTTTTTTGCCGACCCGGTGAAGCGGGTGGTGGCGACCAGCCATTCCGGCTGGCGTGGCACGGCGGGGAATATCGGCGCCGCCACCGTGGAGAAGATGCATACGGATTACGGCTGCGAGCCGGGGAACATCTTGGTGGGGATCGGTCCCTCCATTGGGCGCTGCTGCTTTGAAGTGGATGCGCCGGTGCTGGAGGCGTTTGAAAAGGTTCCCCATTTCAGCGCTGCTTGCTATGAGGAGAACGGCGGCGGTAAGTACCACATCGATTTGTGGGCGGTGTGCCGCCGGGGGCTGCTGGCGGTCGGGGTGTCACCGGAGCATATCACGGTGACCGACCTTTGCACCCGCTGCCATCCGGACGTGTTTTGGTCGCACCGGGCGACCGGCGGCGAACGGGGCAGTCTGGCGGGGATGATCGCCCTGACGGACGGATAAATTTATCATATTTTTGCTTTTTTGATCCATACTAACCCTATCGAATCAGGATAGGGAGTGTATGGCTTTGACGTATCAGGAAACTGTGCAGCGATTGAACGAAAAGCTGCGGGTAGACAAGAGCTTTGATCTGCTCAGCCGCCCGGTGTCGGTGGGACGCCGCAAGGGAACGCTGTATTTTGTGGACGGCTTCACCAAGGATGAAGTGCTGGAGAAGATGCTGGAATTTCTCTCCAAGCTGCCCCCGGAGGATGTGGAGGGGGTCACCGATGCCGAGCAATTCATCGCCCGGTTTGTCACCTATGTGGAGGTGGAGTGTACCGCCGATCTGGAGCAGGTGACGGTGCAGGTGCTGTCCGGTGCTACGGCGCTGGTGGTGGAGGATCTGGATCGGGTGGTGCTCATCGACAGCCGCACCTACCCGGTGCGGGGTGTGGAGGAGCCGGAGAGCGACCGGGTGATGCGCGGTTCCCGGGACGGATTGGTGGAGACGCTGGTGTTTAATACGGCGCTGATCCGGCGGCGGCTGCGGGATCCGTCTCTGACCTTTGAGGTCATTCCGGTGGGGAAGCTGTCCTCCACGGATGTGTGTCTGTGCTATATGGACGGGCGGGTGGATCAAAAGTATCTGAAACGCCTGTGCAAGCGCCTGCAGGAGATCACCATTCCCACCCTCACCATGGGGCAGGAGAGTCTGGCGGAGTGCTTGCTGCGGGGACAATGGTACAACCCCTTTCCCCGGGTGCGGTATACGGAGCGTCCGGATTGCGCCGCTGCCAGCGTGGCCGAGGGGCAGATCGTGCTGCTGGTGGATAATTCCCCGGCGGCGATGATCCTGCCGACGTCGATCTTTGCTTTTTCACAGGATACCAACGATTATTGCTTTCCGCCCATCGTCGGCACCTATTTGCGGCTGGTGCGGGGCTTGATTTTTATGGCGACGCTGTTTCTGACGCCGGTGTGGTACTGGCTGATGCAGAATCCGGATAAGATCCCGCCGGCGTTGGAATTCATCCGGATCAAGGAGCCCAATGGGATCGCCCTCATTGTGCAGCTCATTTTGGTAGAGATATTGATCGATGCGCTTAAGCTGGCTTCCCTCAATACACCCACGTCGCTGAGCAATGCGCTCAGTCTGGTGGGAGCGCTGGTGTTCGGGGAGTTTGCCGTGCAGGCGGGTCTGTTTGTGCCGGAGCTGCTGGCGTATATGGCGTTTGTGGCGATCGCCTCCTTTACCCAGCCCAGCCATGAGCTGGCGTATGCCTTTAAGCTGTTCCGGGTGCTGTTTTTGATCCTCACATGGCTGTTCGGCGGCTGGGGCTTGCTGGCGGGCATGGCGGTGATGCTGCTGGTGCTGGTCACGACGAAAACCGTCACCGGCGGAAAATATCTCTACCCGGTTATTCCCTTTAACGCCCGGGCGCTGGGACGGCTGCTGTACCGCCAGTCCATCAGCCGGTTTAACGCCGGCTGAGACTGGACTGGCACCGGAGAGCTGCTCTCTGCATAGGCTGGCATGACGCCGCCCGAAACCGGCGGCGTCAGAAGGAGGATGCCTATGGGAGTGGGAGAGTGGTTCGCTTGGGTGCTGTTGCTGCTGTTGGCGCTGTACGGCTGCGCCCAGCTGATCCGGCGGCTGTGCCTGTGGTTTTGGCGGTGTAAGGATGTGGAGCTTTACAGGATCGCCGTGCCTCGGAAGCCCGGCGTGTCGGAGGCGCTGCTGCGCTGCTTGGAGGCGCAGGCGGCGTGGAATGAGGGGGCGCACACCTATGTATTGCTGCCGGAGACAAGATCCGACATCGACGAGCTGGGGATCGCCCGGCTTCTGGCGGAGCAGATCCCGTCGGTCACCCCGGTGGATGCCAAAGAGCTGTACGGAGTCATTACCCGCATGACAGAGTCGGATCAGGAAACAAAAGCGTAGGAAAGGAGTTCCATCGTGGAGGAAGAAAAACAGGAAGCGACCCTCAGCGGCACGGTGGAGCACATCGTGTTTACCAATGAGGAAAACGGCTGGACGGTGCTGGAGCTGGACACCGGCAGCGATCTGGAAACGGTGGTCGGCACATTTCCGCAGGTGCAGGTGGGGGAGATGCTGCGGCTGCGGGGCAGCTTTGTAGAGCATAAGAACTTTGGCCGCCAGTTTAAGGCGACCGCCTATGAGAGCAGTCTGCCCACCGATGCCGCCACGATCCTGCGGTATCTGTCCTCGGGTGCGGTCAAGGGCATCGGTCCCTCAACGGCGATGCGCATTGTGGACCGGTTCGGAGCGGATGCCCTGCGGATACTGGAGGAGGAGCCGGAAAAGCTGGCGGGCATTAAGGGGGTCTCCCTGAAAAAAGCCCGGGAGATGGGGCAGAGCTTTTGCAGTCAGTTCGGACTGCGGGAGGTGGTGATGGCGTTCGCCTCCTATGGGCTGACCCCCAACGAGGCGCTGCGCTGCTGGAAGAAATTCGGCACCATGACCCTGCCGAAGATCAAGGCGAACCCCTATCTTTTGTGCACGCCGGGGCTGTATATCGGCTTTGAGCGTGCCGATCAGCTGTGCATGCGTCTGCAGGGCGATAAGCTGGATCCCCACCGCCTGGAGGCGGGGATCCAGTATGTGCTGCGGCATAATACCAATAACGGGCATACCTGTCTCCCGGAGGATAAGGTCATTCCCACCGCCGGGCAGCTGCTGGATGTACCCATTGAAACGGTGGAATCAGCAGTTTCCCGGATGGTGGAGGGGATGACCCTGCGGCGGGAGGAGCTGGAGGGACGTCCGTTCCTGTTTTTACCCCGGATGTATGAGGCGGAGAATTTCATCGCCGTGCGGATCCGTCTGATGACCGGATTCCACGATGCGGTGGCGGCGGAGGATCTGTCCCTGCGCATCGATGCCATGGAGCGGAATTTCCATATCACCTATGAGGAGCAGCAGCGGCAGGCGATGCTGGCGGCGGTGGAAAAGGGCGTTCTCATTCTCACCGGCGGCCCCGGCACCGGTAAGACGACCACCCTGCGGGGGATCATCACCCTGCTGGAGAGCATGGGGGAATCGGTGTGTATCGCCGCCCCCACCGGGCGGGCGGCAAAACGCATCGCTGAGCTGACCGGCCGGGAAGCCAAAACCCTGCACCGGCTGCTGGAGGTGCGCTGGGACGAGAATGACGCCCCGGTGTTCGATCGCAATGAGAAGAATCCGCTGGAGGCGGATGCGGTGGTGGTGGATGAGATGTCCATGGTGGACACCATCCTGTTTGAAAGCCTGCTGCGGGCGCTGAAGACCGGTTGTCGGCTCATTTTGGTGGGGGATACGGATCAGCTGCCCCCGGTGGGACCGGGCTGCGTGCTGCAGGATCTGATGGGCAGCGGCGCCGTGCCGGTGATGCAGCTGACCCGGGTGTTCCGGCAGGCGCTGGAAAGCCGGATCGTGTATAATGCCCACCGCATTGTGGCGGGGGAAGCCATGGAGCTGGATAATAAGGGCGATTGCTTCTTTATGCCCCGTCCGACGGCGGCGGCGGTGACGGATACGGTGCTGGAGCTGTGCCATCACCGGCTGCCCGATGCCTATGGGTATACGGTGCTGAACGGTCTGCAGGTGCTGTGCCCCGGACGGCGGGGTGAGCTGGGTACGGTGGAGCTGAACCGGCGGCTGCAGGCGCTGCTCAATTCTCCGGATAAACAGAAGCCGGAGGTGACGGTGGAGGGTGTCACCCTGCGTAAGGGCGATAAGGTGATGCACACCCGGAACAATTACGATATTCCCTGGGAAAAGGCGGACGGTGAGTGCGGCAGCGGCGTGTTTAACGGCGATATCGGCGTGCTGGAGGAGGTGCTGCCCCGAGAGGACACCTTCAAGGTGCGCTACGACGACCGGGTGGCGCTGTATACAAAGCAGGATGCGCTGGATCTGGAGCTGGCGTATGCCATCACGGTACATAAGAGTCAGGGCAGCGAGTTCGACGGAGTGATCCTGCCGCTGCTGCGCAATCCGCCCAACCTGAGCTACCGCAATCTGCTGTATACCGCCGTCACCCGGGCGAAGCGTCTGCTGATTCTGGTGGGAAGCCGCCAGACGGTGCAGGCAATGGTGGATAATAACCGTAAGACCCGCCGTTATACCGGGCTGGGCGTATTTCTCCGGCGGGCTGAGGCGCTGCCGCTATGAAGCATCCGGAGAAGCTGCTGTATGTCCTGTTTCCCAATCGCTGTCTGTTCTGCTATACGGTGATCGGCTGGAACGACCATGTATGCTGGCAGTGTCGGCAGGATCCGCCCTCCATGCTGCCGCCGCTGTGTCCCGACTGCGGGCGCAGCGAGAGCCTGTGTATCTGCGGCGGACGGAAACGGCACTACGCTCGCTGCGTGACGCCGCTGCCTTACGATAAGCGCTTGCACGATGCGGTGGCTCGGCTGAAGATACAGGGCTGCAGCACCACTGCCGACGGCTTTGCCGTGGAGATGGAGGAGGTGCTGCGCCGGGAATACGGCGGGCTGCCGCTGGATTGCGTGACTCCGGTGCCGCTGCACAGAAAGGAGCAGCGCAGCCGGGGCTTTAATCAGGCGGAGCTGCTGGCGACCCGTCTGGCGGCGTGGCTGGGGATTCCGATGCTGCCGCTGCTGACTAAGCCCTATGAAACGCTGCCGCAAAAGGAATTGTCCGCCTCCCGTCGGCAGGGGAATTTGCTGGGAGCGTTCGATGTGCCCGAGCCGGCGCAGGCGGCGGGTAAGACGGTGCTGCTGGTGGACGATGTGATCACCACCGGCGCCACGCTGGATGAATGCGCCAAAATGCTCAAGCTGGCAGGGGCTGCGGAGGTGTATGCCGTCACGGCTGCGGGAACCGTACCTCATGAAAGAAATGGCAGCGCCGATGACTTGCAAAATTCGTCGGATGGTGTATAATACAAAGGAGAATCCGAGGAAAACAAGGAGTTTATCTATGAATCTGGGAATTGATCTGGGTACCTCCCGCACGGTGATCTATGCCCCCGGGGAGGGAATATTGCTGGACGAGCCGTCGGTCATCGCCGTCAGCGAGCGGGACGGCTCGATCGTGGCATGCGGCACTGAGGCGGGGGAGATGCTGGGGCGCACGCCGCCCTCCATCGTGGCGGTGCAGCCCGTCCGCAAGGGGGTCATTGCGGAATACGATATGGCGGAGAAGATGCTGCGGCATTTTATTCGTAAGGTGTATGCCAACCGCATCACAAAGCCCTGTGCTGCCGTCAGCGTGACGGAGCGCATGACCGAGGTGGAGCGCCGCTCGTTCATCGAGGCGGTGATCTCCGCCGGTGCCCGGCGGGTGACGCTGGTGCCGGAGACAGTGGCAGCGGCCATCGGCTCCGGGCTGGATGTGAGTCTGCCCTGCGGACAGATGGTGGTGAACATCGGCGGCGGCACTACCGATGTGTCGGTGCTGACCCTGCGGGGGGAGGCGGTGTCGGTGTCGGTACGCACGGCGGGGGACGCCGTGGACGATGCGATCGTGCGCAGTGTCCGGGCACGCTATGGCTTGCTCATCAGTCCGGCGATGGCGGAGCAGGTGAAGATTGCTATCGGCTCGGCGGTGGAGCCGGATGCCGCCGTGACGGCGGTGGTGAAAGGGCGGGATTCCCTCACCGGATTGCCGGCGGCACGGGCGGTGTCGGCGGCAGAGGTGTATGAAGCGATCGAGGAGTCGCTGACCGTGATCCTGGATGCTGTGCGGCGGGCGCTGGAGATCACCCCGCCGGAGCTGATCGGCGATGTGCTGGTGAACGGGATATATCTTACCGGCGGCATGGCGCAGATGCAGGGGCTGGCGGAGCGTATCCGGCGGGAGACGGGCATCGATTGCCGTCCGGCTGAGGATTCCTCCCATTGCGTTGCCATCGGCGCCGGTACGGCGCTGCAATACGCCGCCTCCTTTTCCGAGGTGTATGACCTCAGCGGGTTTCAGTATCATCTGTCTGATACGGTCACCGACTGACACAAGAGGATGGCGCTGTTGTGCCTGCGGAGCGGGCACATTGGCGGCGGCAAACGCCCGAAACGGCGGGCTTTCCCGCCGGATTTGGCTCTTCCTTTCATAAACGATTAAACTTTACGCACCACTATATATTGTGGTGCGTAAAAAATTATGTCCAAAAATCGAACTATATATTGACATTGCGGGGCAGCTGTGCTATCATAGACATTGTCATCGCACGGAGGCACTCCGTGCGAAAATCTTGTAGGAGGAAAAGCAGGACATGAAGATCATCAAGCGGGATGGCTCGGAGGTCGTATTTGACCGCCAAAAGATCGTGGCGGCGATCCGCAAAGCCAATGGCAATGTAGAAAAAGATGACCGTCTGTCGGAGGAACAGATCGAGGAGATCACCCGGCAGGTGGAGGAATATTGCTCCCGGATGAAGCGGGCGCTGAGCGTGGAGGAGATACAGGATCAGGTAGAGAATCATCTGATGGCGCTGGGTGCCTACCGGTTGGCCCGGTGCTATATCACCTATCGGTATACCCGGGCGCTGGTGCGGAAATCCAACACCACCGATAAGCAGATCCTTAGTCTCATTGAGTGCAACAACGAAGAGGTCAAGCAGGAGAACGCCAATAAGAACCCCACCGTCAACAGTGTGCAGCGGGACTATATGGCGGGCGAGGTGAGCAAGGATATCACCAAGCGGATCCTGCTGCCTCAGGAGATCGTGGATGCGCACGAGGCGGGGCTGATTCACTTCCACGATGCGGACTATTTTGCCCAGCACATGCATAACTGCGATCTGGTGAATCTGGAGGATATGCTACAGAACGGCACGGTCATCAGCGGCACCCGGATTGAGCGGCCCCATTCTTTTTCCACCGCCTGCAATATTGCTACCCAGATCATTGCGCAGGTGGCGTCCAACCAGTATGGCGGTCAGTCCATCAGCCTGACCCATTTGGCGCCCTTTGTGCAGGTCAGCCGGGAGAAGATCCGGTCCGAGATCCTGTCCGATCTGGAGCGGGTGGGGGAATCCCTGTCGGAGCGCAGCATCGATGCGCTGGTGGAGCGCCGCCTGCGGGATGAGATCCGTAAGGGCGTGCAGACCATCCAGTATCAGGTGGTGACGCTCATGACCACCAATGGACAGGCGCCGTTCGTGACGGTATTCATGTACCTCAACGAAGCCCGTAACGAGCAGGAGAAAAAGGATCTGGCGCTTATCATTGAGGAGACGCTGCTCCAGCGGTATCAGGGTGTGAAGAACGAGGAGGGCGTGTGGGTCACGCCGGCGTTCCCCAAGCTGATCTATGTGCTGGAGGACGATAATATCCGGGAGGGCACGCCCTATTATGAGCTGACAAAGCTGGCGGCGAAATGCACCGCCCGTCGGATGGTGCCGGATTATATCAGCGAAAAGATCATGCTCCAGAATAAGATCGACAAAAACGGCGAGGGGCATTGCTACACCTGCATGGGCTGCCGCAGCTTCCTGACGCCCTATGTGGATGAAAACGGAAAGCCCAAGTATTACGGACGGTTCAATCAGGGCGTGGTAACGGTCAATCTGGTGGATATCGGCTTGAGCGCTCATAAGGACATGGATAAGTTCTGGGAGGTGTTCGACGAGCGCATGGAGCTGTGCCATCGGGCGCTGCAGTGCCGCCACGAGCGGCTCACCGGCACCCTGTCGGATGCGGCGCCGATCCTGTGGCAGTACGGTGCGCTGGCCCGCCTGAAAAAGGGCGAGACCATCGACCGGTTCCTTCATGGAGGCTATTCCACCCTGTCGCTGGGGTATGCCGGCCTGTGGGAGTGCGTCTACAGTCTCATTGGCAAGAAGCTCACCGAGCCGGAGGGCAAGGAGCTGGGTCTGCAGATCATGAAAAAGCTCAATGAGTACACCGCCAAGTGGAAGGCGGCGGAGAATATCGACTATTCTCTGTACGGCACTCCGCTGGAAAGCACGACCTATAAGTTCGCCAAATGCCTGCAGAAGCGGTTCGGTATCATCGAGGGCGTAACGGATAAGAATTATATCACCAACAGCTATCACGTCCATGTGACCGAGCCCATCGATGCCTTTGACAAGCTGGCGCTGGAATCGGAGTTTCAGGCGCTGTCGCCCGGCGGTGCGATCAGCTATGTGGAAGTGCCGAATATGCAGCAGAATCTGGATGCGGTCATGGCTGTGATGCAGTTCATCTACGACCATATCATGTATGCGGAGCTGAACACCAAGAGCGACTATTGCCAGGTGTGCGGCTACGACGGGGAGATCCAGATTGTGGAGCAGGACGGCAAGCTGGTGTGGCAGTGTCCCCATTGCGGCAACACGGACCAGACCAAGATGAATGTTGCCCGCCGCACCTGTGGGTATATCGGCACGCAGTTCTGGAATCAGGGCCGTACGCAGGAGATCAAGGAGCGGGTGCTGCATCTGTAAGCGCAAGGGAAAATTTGTGAATTTTATCCTTTGCAATTTACTGGCGGATGTGCTATACTGAACATATTGACGGGTGGCTTGCCGATAAGCACGGTCAAGCCACCCGTATTTTTATCGTCCATACGGGAAAGGAGAGTCACCTCATGAGCAGACCCTATGAAAACGGTCAATATGTGGTATACGGTAAGGTAGGCGTCTGCCGGGTGGTGGACTGCTGTCCGATGCACTTCGGCGGTGCCGGCGGCGGAGAGTATTATTCGCTGGCGCCCCAGAGCGACCCCAAATCGCTGGTGTATGTCCCCTGCGATAACGAAGCTTTGATGGCTCGGCTGCGCCCGCTGATGGCAAAGGCGGAGATTGATGCCCTGCTACAGGATGTGACGGAGGAGCCGGTGGACTGGATTGAGGATCGCAACGAGCGCAGCTCCGCCTTTCGCCGGATCGTGGCGGAGGGCGACCGGCGGCAGATCGTGCGGCTGATCCGCTGCCTGAATCAGAAAAAGCAGGAACGTGCCCAAAAGGGCAAAAAGCTGTCCGGAACGGATGAGACCATGCTGCAGGAATGTGTCCGGCTGGTGGATGAGGAGTTTTCGCTGGCGCTGGATATTCCCCGCACGCAGGTGGGCGACTACATACGGCAGCGGCTGTGAGGCAGAAACGGGGGAGGGACTTTTGAGCGAGACAGAGCAGGAACGGTGCTGTTTTACCGGGTATCGTCCCTACCGGTTTCGATTTTCGCCGGACGGACTGCGTCCGGAGCAGGTGCAGCAGGCGCTGGCGGGGCAGATCGAACGGCTATATGCCGAGGGCTGCCGCCGCTTTATTACGGGGATGTGCGTCGGGGTGGATCTTTGGGCGGCGCAGGCGGTGCTGCGGCTGCAGCAGCTCCATCCGGAGGTAAAGCTGTCGGCGGTCATTCCCTTTGAGGGACAGGAGAGCCGCTGGACGGTAGCACAGCAACGGGAATACCGCCGTATCCGGGAGCGCTGCACCGATGAGACGGTGCTGTTTTCGCCCCGGGAGGCGGCGGAGGATGCCGCTGCCTGCTATCGGGGGCGGAACCGCTATATGGTGGATCAGGCGGGCACGGTGCTGGCGGTGTTTTCCTTTGCGATGGCGGATACCCGCTCCGGCACAGCGGCGACGGTGCGCTATGCCCGTCAGCGGATGCGCCGGTTGATCTACATTCATCCCCAGACACTGGCGGTGTCGGAGGAGACGGTGCAGCAGCTGGGGCTGCCGATTTTTTAATGGGATAAGGAGCAGATACGATGGCGTTGCCGGATTTCCCCATTCCGGGGATTCATTTTTTCATGAGCGATAATTCTTTCAGCGGCAGCTTGAAGGGGTTTAATTATTTTCTGAAGCCGGTATTTGTAAAGGATGGCGACGAGGGTACCTCGCATTTTGAGGTGTGCACCTGGTACGGACAGCTCTGCCGGGCGAAAAGCGAGATCCGGGCGCAGACCACATTTCCGCTGGATACCGACGGCTTGGAAGCAGCGAAGGCGTGGCTGGTGGAGCAGAATGCGGCCTTTCGCACAGAAAATGGGGAGAAATGAAAAATTTCTCTTGCATTTTCCGGGAATCTATGGTATACTACCCACTGTTCCTGCGGGTATAATTCATCGGTAGAATGCGACCTTCCCAAGGTTGATAGGTGGGTTCGACTCCCATTACCCGCTCCAAAAGAACCCTCTCTTGTTGTTATCAGCAAAAGAGGGTTCTTTTTTACGAAAATGCGCCGCCGGGGCAAAAACATCCGGCGGCAGGCGGTGATCGCTGCGCTTGGAATGGGGTGGATGCTGTGCATAAGGTGCTGGATGAGTCTTTGGTTTATGAAATTTTGGCGGTGGTCGAAGAGATCCCCTATGGCTGCGTGGCGACCTATGGACAGATCGCCCGGCTGATCGGTCGGGATAAAAACGCTCGCCTTGTGGGCAAGGTGTTGAGCCGGGCGGAGCATTACGGCGCCTATCCGTGCCACAGAGTCGTCAACCATCAGGGGCGCCCGGCGCCCGGCTGGGCGGAGCAAGAGCGGCTTTTGGCAGAGGAGGGCGTGACCTTTCGAGCAAACGGCTGTGTGGATCTGAAGCGGCATCGGTGGGATTGCGGATGACCGCAGGGGAGGAAACAGCCATGGAACGGCCGGTGGACGACCCTGTTCATGCTTGTGTCGGCGGACGGAAAGATCAGCACCGGAGCCACGGGCGAGCGGGATGTGGACAGGGACTTTCCCGTCAAAGACGGGGTGCGGGAGGGGCTGCATCAATACTATGAAATTGAGCAGACTACCGATTTGTGGTCGCTGAATTCCGGCAGAGAGCAGGCAAAGCTGGGGGTAAACACGCAGGAACTGCCCGACAAAACGCCGGTTTCCTTCGTGATTATCGACAACCGCCATTTGACGGAGCATGGTGTCCGGTATTTTTGCGCCCGGTCACGGGAGTTTGTGCTGGTGACGTCTAATGCGCATCACCCGGCCTATGATGTGCAGGCAGAAAACCTGCATATCCTCTATCAGCGTTCCCTGTCGCTTGCGGGCGGACTATGGCTGCGAGAGAATCACCGTGCAGACCGGCGGTACCGCTCAATGGGCTGTTGCTGCGGGAAAAGCTGTTGGATTACGTGGATATGGTGGTGGCTCCGGTTTTGATCGGTGGTCGGGATACACCCACATTGATCGACGGGGAGTCGCTGCGGTCGCAGGAACAGCTGTCCGGAGTGGGCGTGTTGGAGCTGCAGGAATGTGCGGTGTTGGAAAATTCCTATCTGCGTCTGCGGTATAAGGTAGTTCGCTGACAGCGGAAGAAAAATGAACCGGGACAGGAGCATTTACGCTTCTGTCCCGGCTTGCTTGTAGTCATCTAAAAAGCTTATGTAACGGTCGCCCTTGTGGTAGCCTAAGATCGTTTCCAGATTGACATTTTCGGCGCTGCGGAAGATGTTTTGATCGATCTGGCGGTTGACCTGCCGCAGCTGCGTCAGCAGCGCTTTGATCTCCGCCCGCTTGGATTCGCCGGCGGAGCCGTCGGTGACGGAACAGGCGCAGCGGATGAAGTGCAGATCGTTGTACGCTGCCCAGTTGAGGATCGCCTTTTCCCGTACCAGATAGAGGGGGCGGATCAGCTCCATGCCGGGAAAGTTGGTGCTGCGGAGCTTGGGCATCATGGTGCGCATTTCCGCTCCGTAGAGCATACTCATGAGGATGGTTTCGATTACATCGTCATAGTGGTGCCCCAGAGCGATCTTGTTGCAGCCCAGTTCCCGGGCGTATTTGTACAGATACCCCCGGCGCATCCGGGCACACAGGTAGCAAGGAGAGCCGGTCTGCTGTTTTTCCACTACCGTGAAGATGGGGCTGTCAAAGATATGGATGGGCAGCTGGAGCAGATGGGCGTTTTCCTCGATCTGGCGGCGATTCTCCGGGCGGTAGCCGGGGTCCATCACCACAAACTCCAGCTCGAACGGCACCTCGCTGCCGTGGCGCTGCAGCTCCTGCAGACATTTTGCCAGCAGCATCGAGTCTTTTCCGCCGGAGATGCACACGGCGATGCGGTCGCCCGCCTGAATCATTTGATAGGTCTTCAGGCTCCCGATAAAGGGATTCCAGATGGTTTTTCGATAGGTGGTGATGATACTGCGTTCGATGGCTTGACACCGCTCCATGGGTCATACCCCCTTTTGCTTTTTGCGCCCGAGGATGCGGTAGACGCTGCGCACTAAGGGGCGGAAATTGATGATCAGCAGCAGCAGGAACAGGAGGATTTGCCAGACGATCCAGCCCTTGACCTCCCGCACCATGAGGATGCTTTGCACCGTGATCAGCACGGCGCTGGACAGAAACCGGGGCATATCCCATTTCAAGCGCACCCACCGGCGGGTGTGGAAGGAGCGCAGCACAAATACCAGCGCATAGCTGAGGGCGGTGGACAGTGCCGCCCCCTGCACACCAAAGGCACGGATGAGGAAGAAATTGCCGATGAGGTTGCCGACGGTGCCGAGCATCGTGGTCCACAGAGTGCTGTGGCTCTGCTTCTCCACGGTGTAGATGGTGCCTAAATAGGACACCAGACAGGACAGGGCGGTGGCGATCACCAGCGTGGGCATATACTGCCAGGAGGGGTAAAAGCTGTCCGCTACGAGGATCTTGGTGATGACCTTGGAGAACAGGATCAGCCCGGAGCCGCAGACAAACAGCAGAGAATGGTACATGGTGAATATGCGGCTGAAGAACTTTTCCCGTTCCAGCGGACTTTTTTCCGTAAGGATGGACATTTGCCAGGCGTCCATAAAAATGCCGCTGATGAGGATCAGCAGATTGGGAATCTTATAGGAGACGGCATAAAGACCGTTGGCCTTCTCGCTGATCATCCAGGTGACCATAAACCGGTCGGATACATCCGTCACCCACCACAGCGCCGTGGTGGGAATAAGAGGGACGGAATACTTCAGCATCGCCTTGGTGACCCGCTTTTTGTAGTAATGCAGGTCGATGTAGCGATAGAGCTTGGCACGGAAGAACAGCAGCAGAATACAGGTGGCATCGGACAGCACGATGGCTAAAATATAGCCGATGACGCCGATCTTCAGCACCGCCAGAAAGACGATGTCCAGCACCAGCGTGATGGCGGTGCCGATGACGCTGCATACGGCGAACAGGCGCACCTTTTGCAGGGTCTTCACTTGATAGGCAAACAGGTAGTGGATCATCGAGGTCAGCACGAAAACGTAGATCCAGATGGTGTAGCCTTCGAATTTGGGGATCCGTGCCACCAGCGGGTAGAACAGCAGGAAGATCCCGAAGCCCGCCAGATCCACAATCAGACCGGTGGTCAGTACGCTGCGCCGGTCGGTTTCGCCGTCCATGCCAAAGCGCAGCACCGCCGTGTTCATTCCCAGCGACACCAGCGGGATCAGCAGGTTGGCGGTCTGCACCAGCAGATCCACGATGCCGTATTCGCCGTTGGTGAGATAGCTGGTGTACAGGGGCATGAGCAGCACGGTCAGCGCTTTGGAGCTGAAGGTGCCGATGCCCAATATCAGCGTGTTGGAAAACAGATTTTTGTACCGGTTCTTCGCCAATGCTTTGCACTCCTTAACTCTTTGAGATCGGCAGGGTCATTCGGCGATCTCGCCCACGTCATTGAGGATCAGCGAGGGGCGGTAGGGGAAAGCATCCACCGTCTCCCGGGTGGATACGCCGGACAGCACCAGCACCGTGTCGGCGCCGGATTCGATACCGGCGATCACATCGGTGTCCATCCGGTCGCCGATGATGGCGATGTCGCTGGGACCGCAGCCCAGATGCTTGATACCGCTGCGCATCATCAGGGGATTGGGTTTTCCCAGGAAATACGCCTGCTTGCCGGTGGACAGCTCGATGGGCGCCACCAGCGCCCGGCAGGCGGGTACCTGTATGTTGCCCTCGGTGGGACCGGTCATGTCGGAGTTGGTGCCGATGAGCTTGGCGCCGTTCTCCACCAGCCGCACCGCTTTGCACAGATTTTGATAGTTGTAGTTTTGGGTCTCGCCTACCACCACATAGTCGGGGTTGACATCGTTGAGGCTGATACCCGCCTCGTAGAGGGCGTTGGTCAGCCCTGCCTCGCCGATGCAAAAGGCGGAGCAGCCCGGCGCCTGTGCTTTAAGAAACTTGGCGGTCGCCAGAGCGCTGGTATAGAAGTGGCTCTCCTCTACGTCCAGCCCCATGCGCAGCAGCTTTTGCCGCAGCTCCCGGGGGGTGCGCTCGCTGCTGTTGGTGAGGAACAGGTACTGCTTGCCCTGCTCCTGCAGCCAGCGGAAGAATTCCTTGGCGCAGGGCAGCAGATGGTTGCCGTGATAGATCACGCCGTCCATGTCGCAGATAAACCCTTTTTTCGCCCGGATGTCCTTGACGGTGATGCTCATAGTGTGTTCCTCCCTCAGCGGCTGTATACCCGCAGGTCAAAAATCCGGTCTTGGATGGTGGAGCGCTGCCAGCGAATGGCTACCGGTACGTTGCCGCACAAGGGTGCGGCGGCGGAAACGCATAGCACCGGTTCGTTGTTGCTGTAAAGAACTATGCCTTTACAGTTCCATTGCATTCCCCACGGTGTGTGGATGGATACCGGCGGCAGTGTTTCGTACCGCCCCAGCGATACGCCGTTTTCGGTCAGATGGACGTAGCGCCCGCCGCCGGTGAACCGCACCGACAGCGGTCCAAGACATACCTCGGTATAGGTGCCGTCAAAGTCGTCCCGGTGCTCCCGGTCGTTGGCGGTCATGTGGACGAATTCCATCCATCCGACAGCTCCCACCGGGCAAGGCTTGCGGGATACGGCTTGTCCGGCGGGCTCCCGGAAACAGGCGTAAAACTCATGCTGCTGCGGCTTGAGTGCCGCTGCCGGTTCTGCTTCCCACAGCTCCGGATCGGAAAAGTTATCGGTGAACACCTCCGGCAGCCCGGCGGAGCGATCCAGCGGACGCCCCTCCACGAATACGATGACGGCGGCGGAGAAACGCCCGTCCAGCGTGAGGGCAAAGACCTGGGTCGTGCCCGCCCGATGGCCGGTCACGACGCCGTAATCGTCCACCTCCGCCACCTCCGGGTAGCTGCTGCTCCAGAGGATGGTGGGAACGGTGGCGTGCGCCGGCTCTGCGGCTGCGTGAAGGGTTTTGCCTTCACAGGGACGCAGCGTCAGGGTGGTGGGCAGATTGTGGACAATACCGGTCACCGGCACCCGTTCCAGCTGTAAACCGGCGGAGTCATTCAGCGCCTGTACCTCCGGCAGTATGGCTCGGGCAAACGCCTCCGCCAGCTTGCGGTTTCCGCTGGGGCGGGGGTGACCGTCGTCTACCGGCTCGTCACCCAGCTGCCGGTCAATGCGGATGCGCCCGGCGGACAGATCCACGATATGCAGCCGATGTCCGGTGCGCCGGGTGTAGGCGTCGGCGTCCAAGGTCAGCAGGAATTCCGCCAGGGACGGAACCCCCTCCGCAGGGGATATACCAAACCGCTCCCGGTTGACTGCCGCATAGACGGATGCTTGCGGGTTGAGGGCGTAGATAGCCTCCAGCAGCTGCATATACCGTTCATTGATATGCGGCAGATCCAGTTTTTGATTGAAATCGTTGGCGCCGATATACAATAGCACGATGTCTGCCATTGCCACCGCCTCGGCGGTGGTCATACCGCCGTCGGTGCCGCCGCTACTGACGAACACATCGCGCTGCACCAAATCGCCGCCGGTCTGCGCCAAAACCGCCCGCAGAGAACTGCCGGGCTGGCAGGCGCTGTCGCCGATCACATAGCCGCAATAGCCGCCGTGTCGGGTGTAGCGCTCTGGCAGACGGATATCTCCGGCTTTTTGCCCGCCGATGAAAGCAAAATCGGTGCCTTCCATATAGAGCTGTCGAAACAGGTCGTAGCGATAGGCGCTGCCGTTGCCGTCTCCCTCGGTGAGAGAGTCACCCAGCGGACAGATGTACACAGTCTTTCCCATTATTGCTCCTCCTCAAATGCCTGTAACAGGGCAGGAATTTCCACGGTATGCGGAACGAGCGGCGGCAGGGGGGCGTCACCGCAGGCGGCGAGGGCGATGCCCGCCAGCTCCGTCGCCTGCCAGTAGCAGGCGGTGGCGGTATCGTAGCCCGTCGGGGGCAGCGGCACCGTAAAGCTGCTCATAGGCAGCACCAGCCCGAAGCCGGTATATTTGAGATAGGCTTCCTTCATTGCCCATAGCCGGGCGAAGCGCTGCTCCGGATCGGCGGACAGCCATGCCTGCTCGGATGGGGTGAAGCACCGCCGGGCTACCCGAGGACGGCTGCCGTCGATCGGCTGGGCATCCAGCCCCACGGGAGCGGCGGCGGTCAGCAGGAAGACGAACCGACCGGTATGACTCAGGCTGAAATGCGCCGATTTGTCCGGCAGGTAGGGCTTGCCGTGTGCGCCGTGCGCCACAAGGGGCGGACGACCCGCTTGCCCGAAGCAGCGGGTCAGCAGCAGCCCGGCTGCCGCATGCTGGGCCCGGGTCTGTCCGTTTTGCTGGCGGGTGACCGCCGCCCGGCGGGCGGTATCCAGATGGGGGAGCGCTCTTGTCAGTGCGATCTCCTCCGTCAGCGGGGTGCAATCCGCCATCCACAGCGCCATGGATCCTCCCTCCATTCTTATCCGTTATCATACCATATATTTCCCGCTCCGTCAATGAAAAACCCTTGCGCCGATCGAAGGATATATGCTATACTGTATGGGTGAAAATGAAAGAACAGGAGAGAACAGATCGATGGATATTCAACAGACCTTAGTGGGGGAGTTTCATCTGCGTCCGGCGCAGGTGAGCAGCGTGATCCAGCTGTTGGACGACGGCAACACCATTCCCTTTATCGCCCGCTACCGGAAGGAGCAGACCGGCTCGCTGGATGATCAGGTGCTGCGGGAGCTGGCGGAGCGATTGACCTATCTGCGGAATCTGGATGAGACCCGGGAGAAATACCGGGCGGTGATCGAGGAGCAGGGCGCCTTGACAGAGGAGCTGGCGGCGGCACTGGATGGGGCGGCGACCATGACCGAGCTGGACGATCTCTACCGCCCCTACCGCCCCAAGCGCCGCACCCGGGCGACGGTCGCTAAGGAAAAGGGGTTGCAGCCGCTGGCGGATGCGCTGTATGCGCAGGAGCCGCATGGAGAGGCGCCGGAGGTGCTGGCGCAGGCATATCTCAGCGAGGCGGTTTCCACAGTGGAGGAGGCGCTGGCAGGCGCCCGGGATATCGTGGCAGAGCGGATCGCCGACGATGCGGCGGTGCGGAAGCGTCTGCGGGTGGTGTGCTTTGCCAATGGGTATCTCACGGCTAAAGCGGCGAAAGAGGAGGATAGCGTTTATCGGAATTACTACGATTTCCGGGAGCCCTTGAACAAGGTGCCGGGGCACCGGATCCTTGCCATCAACCGGGGCGAGCGGGAGGAATTTCTGCGGGTACATGTGGAGTTCGACCCGGCCCACGCCATGCGGATCGTGGCTTCCGAGCATATACAGGCGGATTGTCCCGCCACCCCGCAGGTGCAGCAGGCGGCGGAGGATGCGTATGACCGGCTGATCTTCCCGGCGCTGGAGCGGGAGATGCGCAACACTCTGACAGAGGCGGCATCCACGGCGGCGATCCAGGTGTTTTCTACGAATCTGCGGCAGCTGCTTATGCAGCCGCCGGTTAAGGGTAAGGTGACGCTGGGGCTGGATCCCGGCTATCAGCACGGCTGCAAAACAGCGGTCATCGATGCCACCGGTAAGGTGCTGGATACCGGTATCGTATTCCCGGTGCCGCAGTTTAAGCGCATGGAGGAGGCCAAACGGGTGATCCGGGGTTTTATCCGCAAATACAATGTCGAGGTCATCGCCATCGGCAACGGCACCGCCTCCCACGAGACCGAGGTATTCGTGGCGGATCTGCTGCGGGAGATGGGGGACGGCAAGGTGGCGTATATGGTGGTCAGCGAGGCGGGAGCCTCGGTGTATTCCGCCTCCAAGCTGGCGGCGCAGGAGTTCCCGGAGTATGACGTGAATCTGCGTTCGGCGGTTTCCATTGCCCGGCGGTTGCAGGATCCGTTGGCGGAGCTGGTAAAGATCGATCCCAAGGCCATCGGCGTGGGGCAGTATCAGCACGATCTGCCGCAGGCGCACCTTAACGAGGCGCTGGGCGGCGTGGTGGAAGCCTGCGTGAATGCGGTGGGTGTGGATGTGAACACGGCATCGGCACCGCTGCTGGAGCAGGTGGCAGGCATCAACGGAACGGTGGCGAAAAATATCGTTGCCTATCGGGAGGAGAACGGCGCATTCACCTCCCGGGCGGCACTGAAAAAGGTGCCGAAGCTGGGACCGAAGGCGTTTGAGCAGTGCGCCGGCTTTTTGCGGGTGCCGGAGAGCCGGGATCTGCTGGATCATACGGCGGTGCACCCGGAGAGCTATGCGGCGGCGAAGGGACTGCTGGAGCTGTGCGGCAGAACGGCAAAGCAGGTCGAGGGTTTGCAGGAAACGGCGGAGAGCATCGGCTATGCAGCGCTGGCGGAGCGGCTGGGGGTAGGGGAGCCTACCCTGCGGGATATCGTGGCGGAGCTGCTGCACCCCGGACGGGATCCCCGGGATGAGCTGCCGGCGCCGCTGCTGCGCACCGATGTGCTGGGCATTGAATCCCTCAAGGCGGGGATGGAGCTGACCGGCACGGTGCGGAATGTGGTGGATTTCGGAGCGTTCGTGGATATCGGTGTCCACGAGGATGGGCTGGTGCATATCTCCCAGATCACCAACCGTTATATCAAACACCCCTCCGAGGTGCTGAAGGTGGGCGATGTGGTGACCGTATGGGTGCTGTCGGTGGATGTGGCAAAAAAGCGCATCGGATTGACGATGAAACGCCCAAAAGATACACAAAAAACTTGACAAATGTTTTCTTAAGGATTATTATAGGGAACGGAAATTTTTACGGCTCCCTATAAATGCCGCTGTGGTGGAATTGGCAGACACAAGGGACTTAAAATCCCTCGGTAGCGATACCGTACCGGTTCAAGCCCGGTCAGCGGCACCAGCATTACTCCACGATGTGGAACACACTTTGAAACCCCTTGATTTTCAAGGGGTTTCAGTGTTTTTTGCTCATCTTTCAAAATTCACTTTTGAGGGCAAACAATTTGCGGTTTTCTCGGTATAACAGGACTTGAACCGACAATATTGCTTGAAATCGTGTCTCGAAAGGGAAAAAAGCGTCTTTTCTTACGAATTCAAAAACGGTAAAAGAAGACGCACTTCTTTTATTTGAAAAACAAAATGGAACGCCGTGTTGTTGTGTTGGTAGATATTTTCACGATTCGGTGTGATAAATTAAATCAACGAATGGTTTTTGCTGCTGACGTTGCAAAAGCAGCCGGCGCAAGCGAGAAAGACTCTAAAGGATGCTGTCAAGAAATAAAAGCAATAGGGACTCTTGATAAAAAAGGATCGTGCATTTATCCTGTGGTGCCGTTCCGGCACTACGCTTATAGGAAAAAAGAAAAATCGCTCCGTGAAATAACGGACGGCGGGACAGTCAGTTTATAGTGGCTGCCCCGCTTTTTTCACATC
>CAKTVV010000009.1 GCA_934630515.1 uncultured Eubacteriales bacterium
GACGGCATTCTCCGCTTCCAGATATTCGATCCTTGCCTTAAGCCGAATCATTTCTTCTCGCTCTGAAGGCGTCAACTCGGCTGGTTCTATTTTCTTCTTCATTTGAGGCTCCTTGGGTGGCCGTCCTTTTCGTTGCCCGGCCAATCCCCCATACCCCTCTATTTTATACCGTTTGACCCACTGCCGCAATAGGCTGTCTTCTATTCCTGATGAAAATGCTGCTTCTTTGTACGATGCTCCTGCCAGAACTTTTGCTACCAGCTCATACTTTTCTTCTACTGTCCATACCTTGCATTGCATCTTGTGTCGCAACGCATCCGGACCACAGGATTCTTCTATCCTGAACCACTTACGAATTATTTTGTGAAAGTTCCCTTCTTGTATGCCCTCTGGCGTTTCTGCCCATTTCCCTTCCCGATACATTTCCACGCACATTCGCTTGTACTCATAGCTGTATTTCATATAGCAATACCCCCAATACTGGGTGTCCAGTATTGGGGGTACAGATCAAAGGGGCGGGGCGCTTTTCATTATTGCGTTATCCCAGCGGATCAGATATTCTGACCATACAGGTCGCCCAGCCGCTGCAGATGCTCATACCGAGCCTTGGCAGTAGCCTCCGCCTTGGTGAACAGCTCCTCGGCACGCTCCGGGAAGGAACGGGTCAGAGAAGAATACCGAGCCTCATTCATGATGAAGTCACGATAGTTCGTGGTGGGAGCCTTGCTGTCCATGGAGAAAGGATTCTTGCCCTCCGCCTTGTTAGCGGGGTTGAACCGGAACATATTCCAGTAGCCGCAATCCACAGCCTTCTTCATCTCCGCCTGGCAGTTGACCATGCCGCCCTTGATGGAGTGCATCTCGCAGGGAGCGTAGCCGATGACCAGCGACGGACCCGGATACGCCTCCGCCTCTGCCAGAGCCTTGATGGTCTGGTTCATGTCAGCGCCCATAGCGATCTGCGCCACATAGATATAGCCATAGCTCATGGCGATCTCCGCCAGAGACTTCTTTGCGATCGCCTTACCGGCAGCGGCAAACTGCGCCACCTGACCGATGTTGGACGCCTTGGACGCCTGACCGCCGGTGTTGGAATACACCTCGGTATCGAACACCATCACGTTGACATCCTCGCCCTGCGCCAGCACATGATCCAGACCGCCGAAACCGATGTCATAAGCCCAGCCGTCGCCGCCAAAGATCCAGACGGATTTCTTGGACAGATACTCCTTGTGCGTCAGAATATCCTTGCGCAGCGGGCAATCGCAATCCAGCTTCTCCAGCTCGGCGACCATCGCCTTGGCGGCATCGCCGTTGGTCTTGCCGTCGTTCAGCGTATCCAGGTACGCAGCGCAGGCGGCCTTGACGGTTTCGGGGGTTCTGTCGTCCGCCGCAAACTCCTTCACCTCGTCGATGAGGCGGCTACGGATGGCTTTCTGACCCAGATACATACCGTAGCCATGCTCGGCGTTATCCTCAAACAGAGAGTTCGCCCAAGCAGGACCGTGGCCGTTCTTATCCGTGGTATACGGAGAGGTTGCCGCAGGACCGCCCCAGATGGAGGAGCAGCCGGTGGCGTTGGAGATATACATCCGATCGCCGAACAGCTGAGTGATCAACCGGGCATAGGAGGTCTCGGCGCAGCCCGCACAGGAGCCGGAGAACTCCAGCAGCGGCTTCTTGAACTGGCTGCTGATGACGGTAGTACCGGTGGTCTCGGGCTTCTCGGAAACCTTCTCCACGCAGTAATCGAACACATCCTGCTCCGCCAGCTGGCTCTCTTGCGCCACCATGGTCAGCGAGTTGGTCGGGCAGACGCCCACGCACACGCCGCAGCCCATGCAATCCAGCGGAGAAATTGCCAGAGTATAGGTATAGTTGGTCTTGATGACCGGCTTGGGAGCCTTCTTCATGTTGGCCGGGGCCGCAGCCACTTCCTCCTCGTTCAGAGCGAAGGGACGGATGGTGGCATGGGGGCAAACAAAAGCGCACTTATTGCACTTGGCGCAGGTGTCGGGATTCCACTCGGGAACCATCACCGCCACACCCCGCTTCTCGTACGCAGAGGCGCCCTGCTCGAAAGTGCCGTCCACATGATCCACGAAGGTGGACACCGGCAGGCTGTCGCCGTTCATCTTGCCCACGGGGATCATGATGTCGTCCACCTGCTTGACCAGCTTGGCGGGTCCATGCTCGGTCACGGTCTTATCCGCATCCTTGGCATCCGCCCAGGAAGCAGGCACGTCAATCTTAACAAACGCCGTAGCGCCGGCATCGATGGCCCGCTCGTTCATCTCGACGATCTCTTTGCCCTTCTTCATGAACTTCTGGGCTTTTTCCTTCATGTAGCCGATCGCCTCGTCCACCGGAAGCACCTTGGACAGAGCGAAGAACGCCGACTGCAGCACAGTGTTGGTACGCTTACCCAGACCGATCTGCGCCGCCAGATCAATGGCGTTCACCGTATACAGCTGGATGTTGTTGCGGGCGATGTAGCGCTTCGCCTCGGCAGGCATATGCTCGTCCAGCTCCTCCGGCGTCCACTGGCAGTTGATCAGGAACACACCGCCGGGCTTAACGTCATTGACCATCTTATAGCCCTTGATGACATAGGACGGGTTGTGGCACGCCACGAAATCCGCCTTGTTGATATAATAGGGGCTCTTGATGGGCTGATCACCAAAGCGCAGGTGGCTGATGGTGATACCGCCGGTCTTTTTGGAGTCATACTGGAAATACGCCTGCACATACTTATCGGTGTGGTCGCCGATGATCTTGATGGAGTCCTTATTGGCGCCCACGGTACCGTCGCCGCCCAGACCCCAGAACTTGCACTCCTTGGTGCCGGGAGCCGCCGTGTTCGGCGCCTCGGTCTCCTCCAGAGACAGCCCGGTCACATCATCCACAATACCGATGGTGAACTGATGCTTCGGCTCCGCCTTCGTCAGCTCATGATACACCGCAAACACACTGGCGGGCGGGGTATCCTTGGAGCCCAGACCATAACGGCCGCCGATGACCCGAATATCGCCACGGCCCTGCGTCGCCAGCGCCGTCACCACATCCATGTACAGCGGCTCGCCCAGAGAACCGGGCTCCTTGGTACGATCCAGGACGGCGATCTTCTTAACGGTAGCAGGGATCGCCGCAGCCAGCTTATCCGCACGGAACGGACGATACAGACGCACCTTGACGAGACCGACCTTTTCGCCCTGAGCGGTCAGATAGTCGATCACTTCCTCCGCCACATCACAGATGGAGCCCATCGCCACGATCACACGGTCGGCATCGGGGGCGCCGTAGTAGTTGAACAGCTGATAGTCGGTGCCCAGCTTTTCGTTGACCTTGCCCATGTACTCCTCGACAATGCCGGGAATGGCATCGTAATACTTATTGCACGCCTCACGATGCTGGAAGAAGATGTCGCCATTCTCGTGAGAGCCACGCATCACCGGGCGCTCCGGATTCAGCGCACGCTTACGGAACGCCTCCACAGCGTCCATATCGCACATCTCTTTCAGATCCTCATAGTCCCAGATCTGGATCTTCTGGATCTCGTGGGAGGTGCGGAAACCGTCGAAGAAGTTCAGGAACGGCACACGTCCCTTAATAGCAGCCAGATGCGCCACGGCACCCAGATCCATCACTTCCTGCGGGTTGGTCTCCGCCAGCATGGCAAAGCCGGTCTGACGGCAGGCATAGACATCGGAGTGGTCGCCGAAGATGTTCAGCGCATGGGTCGCCACGCAGCGGGCAGACACATGGAACACGCAGGGCAGCAGCTCGCCGGCGATCTTATACATGTTGGGAATCATCAGCAGCAAGCCCTGAGAAGCGGTATAGGTGGTGGTCAGCGCACCGGCTGCCAGAGAGCCATGCACCGTACCGGAAGCACCCGCCTCCGACTCCATCTCCGCTACCTTTACCGTGGTACCGAAGATGTTCTTCTGCCCGGCAGCAGCCCACTGATCCACATAGTCTGCCATCGGGCTGGACGGCGTGATGGGATAGATCCCCGCCACCTCGGTGAACGCATAGGATACATGAGCCGCAGCGTTGTTACCGTCCATGGTCTTGAATTTTCTTGCCATAGATATTGTCCTCCTTTAAGGATTGATATGAGACGCAAAGATGCAGAGGGGGCTTACCCCTCCAACATACCACTGGATATGATAGCACAAACCCGGTATAAAGTAAAGGCAAAAAACGCAAAAAATCCGCTAAAAATGCCAAAAAACCGGGTTGGAAACATAGAAAAACCGGTTAGCAATGACTAACCGGCGAATTCCTGCCTTAGCACAGTTCCTTGTATATCTCCTGCATATAGCGATCCACATCCGCCAGCTCATCGGCACAGATCTTCAGCTTGATCCGGTCGATGTCTCCGGCGCCCCGCTTGGATTTATAGATCATCTCATGCTCCAAGCTCGCCCAGGTGTCCATGGCAATGGTGCGCAGCTGCACCTCCACCGGCACCGCTGCCACCTCCGGGTCGGAGTGTACCGGCACCTCCACCACGATATGCAGACTGCGGTAGCCGTTCTCCTTGGGCTTGGCGATGTAATCGCTGACCTTCAGCACCTTCAGTCCCTCCTGCACCATGATCAGCTCCGCCAGACGATATACATCGTCTATATAGTTGCAGATCACCCGCAAGCCGGCTACATCCCGCACATTCTCCAGTATGCCCTCCGCCGTCAGCGGAAATCCCCGGCGACGTGCCTTTTCCAAAATGCTCTCGGCGGTCTTCATGCGGCTCTCCATATGATGAATGGGGTTATGGTCGTTCTCCGCCTGAAACCGATCATCCAAGCTCTCCAGCCGTGCCGAGATCTCCCGCAGCCCTGCCCGGTAATGGGGCATCCGCCGTGCCAGTTCCCGATACAGCTCCGCCGGCGCCTGAAACTCCTCCGGCAATGCGTCCAGACTGATCTTATAAGCCGAGTAGTGGGACTTTTTCTCTAATATCATGGTGCATTTCCTCTCTGTTCCTCGTCCTGTTCACTATACTACCCAGCCGTGTCCGGTTTGTTAGGAGATTGCGAACAAACTGTAAACAGGCACACTATTGCGGCAACCGCCGGCGGATCTCCTGCAGCAGCGCCGCCGGGGTCCGTACCAATTCATCTGCCCCTGCCGCTTCCAGCTCCTGCCGGGAGCCGTAGCCATACAGCACCCCCACAGCAGGTAAGCCATAGGCGTGAGCCCCCTCTATATCGTAGCAGCGGTCGCCGATCATCAGCGTATTCTCCCCCGACATATCCGGATATTGTTCCCGGATATATCCGATCACCGCCGCTTTGGTGGGGCGCCGCTCGTCCAGTGTATTACCGCCCACAAAAGAAAAGTATGAATCCAGCAGAAAATGGTGCAGAATGGTGTGGGTAAATTCCTCCGGCTTGGAGGTGGCGACGAGGAGGGTATAGCCCTCCCGCTGCAGCGTCTGCAGCAACGACTCGATGCCGGGATACAGCTCGTTTTCATACAGACCCCGGTCCGCAAAATATTCCCGATAATACCCCAGCGCCTGCTGTGCCTGCTCTCCCGTCAATCCGTGGTATCGCTGAAACGAATCCGTCAGCGGCGGTCCGATATACGGGTACAGCTCCTCCCGGGATGCGGGCTCGATCCCAAATCTTTTCAGAGCGTACAGCACCGCATTGGTGATTCCCAGACCGGGATCGGTAAGAGTGCCGTCTAAATCAAATAACAGATACATATATATACTCCTGTGCTCCATGCTTTTGCAACCATTGTACCGCCGATACCGGAAAAAGGCAAGAAAAAGCAGCGAATTTTTCCATCCGCTGCATAGATCATGTCTTGCTCTGTTCCGTCAGCCCCAGAATATAATCGGCGCTCACCCGATAAAACCGGCACAGGGTCACAATGTGCCGCAGCGGGATCTCATTGATTCCGTTCTCATAGCGGGAGTAGACCTGCTGCGTCGTCCCCAGCAGCCGGGCGATGTCCGCCTGCTTCAGATCCCGATCCTCCCGCAAGCCTCGGATGACCTCATACCACTCTTTCATAGCATCACCGACAGTTATTGTAATACACCAGATTAGGAGTATTGACAAATACGCCACATCTGGTGTATTCTGTACCGGACAGGAAATGCAAAGGAGGAAATGTGTTGGAGCTATTGGATACGTTGAGAAAGACTTTGGGCTGCACCTATCTTTCCGATCTCCGCTATACCCCCTTCAATCAGTTAGCCAGGCAGGAAATGCAGCGATTGGATCTGCGGATGTTTTCCCTCACAGAACTGTCGGAGGTCGCCCAATACCTGTGCGAAACCGCCACCGTGTTCACCGACTATACCGAGGCAGAACACTTTTTTCAGGAAAGTGTAAGCTCTTCACCCGGCTTTCTGTAAAGTTGTTTCGCTTTTCACCTGTCTTGCCTGTGCCAGCATCGTCTCTGCAAACACGCCGTAGCCGCTCTCCGGATCATCCACCAGCACATGGGTCACGGCGCCTGCCAGCTTGCCGTCCTGCAGGATCGGGCTGCCGCTCATGCCCTGCACCACCCCGCCGGTCTTCTCCAGCAGCACCGGGTCGGTGATGCGAATGACCATATTCCGCACTCCGGCAGCGGCGCTGGTGCGTACCTGACGGATCTCGATGGCGTATAGAGCCGGTTCCTTGCCTTCGACTGTGGTAAGGATCTGCGCCGCGCCTGTGTGTACCTCCTGCTTCATTGCCACCGGCATGGTACGTCCGCCGGCAGGATACAGAGACAATCCTCCGAACAGCCCGCAATCAGCGTTCCCCTGCAGACTGCCCAGCCGCCCCGGCTCAAAGCCACCGTTCAGCTCGCCGGGACTGCCCTTGACGCTTTTCTGTACCCCATAAATGCGTGCGGGGACGATCTCGCCGCCGGAGACGGATACCGGCGACCCGGTGTCCGCATCGCACACCGGGTGCCCCAACCCACCGTATGCACCGGTGGACGGATCATAAAAGGTGAGCATACCGATCCCGGCGGTGCTGTCCCGCACCCAAAGTCCGGCTCTCCATCCACTGCCATCCGCCGGGCGGACAGGGGTGAACGAGGCGGTAAACTCCACCCCATCCCGCCGCACACGCAGGGTCAGCGGCCGACCACCGGAACGATTCACCAGCTTTGCCACCTCCTCGTTGGTGGTGACCGCCTGACCGTTGATGGATACGATGGTATCCCCCACCCGGATGCCGGCTGCCGCCGCCGGATTAGCTGCTCCAGCGGCGGTTGCTACATCGGACATTCCCACCACCAGCACGCCATCCATGTATAGCTTGATGCCAAAGGGGATGCCGCACACGGTCACCGAGGACATCTCCGCCATGTGTACCGTAACCGACTTCACCGGCACCACCCCCAGTAATGACAGCATCACCGGGCTGCCCAATGCTTCACCGGACAAGGCTGCAGGCTGCGGCTCGCCCGTCGGACGGGCGGCTACCCAGCGCCCCACCGTCAGGCGGCTGCCCTCGGACACGGTGTAACTATCCGGCAGAGTGTACTGATAATAGCCCACCGCCCCCAGCGCCGCTACACACAACGCTGTCAACAGCGCAAATACGCATTTCCCCAGCGTTTTCACCCGCAATTCCCCCTCTATACATGCAAAAAAGTCCTGCCTCGTTAGTATGAGGCAGGACCTTCTGTTTATACGCTGCAGGATTTAGAAAGCCGTCATTTTTCGACCGGTTCCGCCGCCAGGCGCTGCAGCCAGCGCAGGCTCAATTCCGGCCATTCACTTTCCCCGGGTACGTCGATCGCCAAGCCGTTGCCGTGACCGCCGGAGGGATAAATGTGCCCCTCGGCAGGGACGCCGCCGGCATGGAGCGCCGCCAGAAAGCGCAGGGAATTTTCCATCGGAACGCCGTTATCCTCCATACTGTGCCACAGGAAACAAGGGCAGGTATCGGGTCCCACCCGGCGCTCCAGCGAAAAATCATCTTTCAGCTCCTCCAGCCGATCTCCCAACAGGTATTCAAAGCTGCCCATATGGGCAATTTCCGGATCAGAAGAGATCACCGGATAGCCCAGCAGCGCCCCGTTGGGGCGGGCGGACATTTTATCCACCCCGTCGCCCAATACCGTACACACATCCGGCAATGCTGCCACGCAGCCGCACAAATGTCCGCCGGCGGAGAAGCCAATGGTATACACCCGATCAGGGTCAACATGCCATTCATCCGCATGATACCGCACCAGCTTGACCACTCGCTGGGCATCCGCCAGCGCCGCCGGATACCGGTGCGGATCAATGCGATAATACACGATCAGTGCGTGAAATCCATGGGCGTAATAGTATTCGGCAATGGGCAGCTGCTCCGTCGTACCATAGTGATGGTACGCACCGCCGGGATAAATGATCATCACCGGATGCACCTCGCCGTCTTCCTGCCAATAGGCACGGATGCGATTTTCACATGGTAAATCTTCCTCATTATAGGGCATTTTGCCCTCCCAGATCTGCATATCCTTGACCATTTCAGAACCTCCTCACATCATTTCCAAGTGTTCCGCCAGTATGCGATAGCTTTCCGCCTGTTCCGGAGCCTGACAGCGCAGCCCCTCTGCCTTGCGGCACAGGTGGGTCGCCATCATTTTTCGGTACGGACGCCCCTCCTCCGGTGTAAAGGCGCCAGCATATACAGGCAGCTCATCCTCCGGCGGCGGCGCCGCAGTAAAGACAGCCGCCAACACCGGATACAGGTGCCGTCCATCCTGCACCAGCCGCTCTGCTTCAATGCTAAATCCATGGTACAGCAGATACCGCCGCAGCTCCTCCGCACGGGTCATAGGCTGCAGCACCAACCGCAGCCGGGGATCCTGCACCCAATCGGCTGCCGCCAAAATTCCGGCAATGGTCTCGCCCCCCATACCGGCAATTACCACATCGTCCACCTCGTCCGGAGCGATCGGCGCCAGTCCGTCTCCCAGCCGCAGTGCGATCTTTTCCGTCAGCCCGGCAGCGGTCACATTCCGCCGTGCCGCCTCCAACGGGTCAGGGCGCAGATCGGCTGCAATCGCTCGGGGGCAGATCCCCTCACGCACCAGATACACCGGCAAATACCCATGGTCGGTACCAATGTCCGCCATCCGGCTGCCGGGGCGCACCAACGCCGCCACCGTCTGCAATCGTTTATCCAGCACGCAAGCTCTCTCCCTTTACACCGTTATACAGGAAAACTCCGCCCGAAGACGATCTCCGGACGGAGTTTCATGACCAATCAGTTGCCGAAATGCTTATTCAGCTTTTCCACCAGCTCGTCTACGCTGACGCCATGGACGGCGCAGGCATCCTCCAGCGACTCGCCGCGAGCCGAGGGACATCCCAAGCAATGCATCCCCATCTCCAGAAAATAGGGAGCCGTCTCCCGGTCGGCATCCAGAATGGAGCCGATGGTCATATCTTTTGTCACGATCATATCGTAAAAGCCACCTTTCTTCATTGGGTTACCTGTATTATACCCCATCCGGGGAAAAATAGCAAGTCGGAAACGGTTATTTTTCGACTTTTTCCACGCCCAGCGTGACCGTCTCGCCGTTCAGCTCCCACTCCTTGGCATAGCCGCCGGACTGACCGACCGTCAGCGCCACACCCATCACATCGTGAAGAATGCTGTCCCGGTTCTGCTCCAGAATGGTCTGTACCCGCTCGTTGCCGGACACATATACCCGAATGGTGTCGGTCACCTCAAAGCCGGCTTCCTTCCGCATGGTCTGCAGCTTGCTGACGATCTCTCTCTCAAAGCCCTCTTCGATCAGCTCCGGCGTGAGACGGGTATCGATCGCCACTGTAATTCCTTTATCCGACACGGTATAGTAGCCCTCGGTCTGGGCGGTCTCAATGAGCAGATCCTCCGGCGCCAGCTTGACCGTCCCATCCAGCAGGGTCAGCACGCCAGCCGCATCCAGCTCCGCTTTGGCTGCGTTGCCATCCAGCGCCGCCAAAGCTTCCCGGATAGCGCCCAGCTGCTTACCGTATTTCGGGCCGACCGTTTTCAGCTGGGGTTTAAGGACGTAGCTCATAAACGCCGACGCATCGCCGATGCGCTCCACTGTGTGGATGTTCAGCTCGTCCGCTATGATCGCCGCATCCTCCGGCACCAGCTCGTCCGCCATCTGCACATACATTTTGCTCAGCGGCTGACGGTTCTTGCAGTTTGCGCCGTTGCGGGCGGCACGTCCCAGCACCACGATGTTGATCACATCGTCCATGCGGGTCTCCAGCGCCTTGTCGATATACTGCTCCTGCACCGCCGGGAAGTCGCACAGATGAACGCTGATAGGCGCAGTGGGATCGTTGGTGCAGACCAGATTGCGGTAGATATCCTCAGTCATGAACGGGATCATGGGAGCAGCAATCTTGGCGACCGTCACCAGCGCCGTATACAGCGTCATGTAGGCATTCACCTTATCCTGGGGCATTCCCTTGCCCCAGAAACGCTCCCGGCTGCGGCGCACATACCAGTTGCTCAGCTCATCCACGAAATCCTCCAGCGCACGAGCCGTCTCCGGGATCCGATACGCCGCCAGATTTTCGTCTACCGCCTTAACGGTGCTGTTCAGCTTGGACAGCAGCCATTTATCCATCACGCTGAGCTTATCATAATCCAGCGTATACCGGGTGGCGTCAAACTGGTCGATATTCGCATACAGCACAAAGAACGCATAGGTGTTCCACAGGGTACCCAGGAACTTCCGCTGGCATTCCTGTACCGCCTTGCCGTGGAAGCGATTGGGCAGCCACGGAGCAGAATTGGAATAGAAATACCACCGAATGGCATCGGCACCATAGGTTTGCAGTGCCTCCATGGGATCCACGGCGTTGCCCTTGGATTTGCTCATCTTCTGACCGTTTTCATCCTGCACATGCCCCAGCACAATGACATTGCGGAAGGGTGCCTGATTGAACAGCAGCGTGGAGATCGCCATCAGCGAATAGAACCAGCCACGGGTCTGATCCACCGCCTCAGAGATGAAGTCCGCCGGGAACTGCTGCTTGAACAGTTCCTGATTTTCAAAGGGATAATGGTGCTGTGCAAAGGGCATGGAGCCGGAATCGAACCAGCAGTCGATGACCTCCGGCACCCGGTGCATTTCACCGCCGCACTGAGGGCAGCGGATGGTCACCTGATCGATATAGGGGCGGTGCAGCTCAATATCCGCCGGACAGTTATCCGACATGCTCCGCAGCTCCTCGATGCTGCCCACAGAATGCATATGCCCGCAGGAGCACTCCCAGATATTCAGCGGCGTGCCCCAATACCGGTTGCGGCTGATGCCCCAATCCTGCACATTCGCCAGCCAGTCGCCGAAGCGTCCCTTGCCGATGCTCTCGGGGATCCAGTTGACGGTATTATTGTTGCGGATCAGATCCTCCCGCACCGCCGTCATCCGGATAAACCAGCTCTCCCGTGCATAGTACAGCAAGGGCGTGTCGCAGCGCCAGCAGAAGGGATAGTCGTGCTCAAACTTGGGGGCGTCAAACAGCTGTCCCCGCTTGTCCAGATCCTCCAGCACCAGCGGATCGGCTTTCTTAACGAACAGACCGGCAAATGGAGTATCCTCCGTCATATCGCCCTTACCGTCCACCAGCTGGACGAAGGGCAGCTCATACCGACGGCCGACCTGCGCATCGTCCTCGCCGAACGCCGGCGCAATATGCACAATGCCGGTACCGTCGCTCATGGTGACATAGGTATCGCAGGTCACATAGAAGCCTTTTTTATTCTGCTTATCCGCCACCCGCTTAGCGCAATCGTACAGGGGCTCATACTCCTTGTATTCCAGCTTATCGCCGGTAAACTTCTCCAGCACGGTGTAGGCGGGCTTGTCCTCGGTCGCCAGCTTGCCCAGCACCTTATCCAGCAGCGCCTCCGCCATATAGTAGGTATAGCCGTCTGCCGCCAGCACCTTGCAATAGGTGTCCTGCGGATTCACGCACAGCGCCACATTGGAGGGCAGCGTCCACGGGGTGGTCGTCCACGCCAGGAAGTATGCATCCTCGTTTTTCGCCTTGAATCGCACAATGGCGGAACGCTCCTTCACGCACTTATACCCCTGCGCCACCTCATGGCTGGACAGCGGAGTGCCGCAGCGGGGGCAATACGGAACGATTTTGAAGCCCTTATACAGCAGGCCTTTATCCCAGATCTGCTTCAGCGCCCACCATTCCGATTCGATATAGTCGTTGTGATAGGTTACATAAGGATCATCCATATCCGCCCAGAAGCCGACGATGCCGGAGAATTCCTCCCACATCCCCTTGTATTTCCAGACGCTCTCCTTACACTGCTGAATGAACCCGTCCAGACCGTATTCCTCGATCTGCTCCTTGCCGTCCAGCCCCAGCTTTTTCTCAACCTCCAGCTCCACCGGCAGACCGTGGGTATCCCAGCCCGCCTTTCGGGGCACCATCTGTCCTTTCATGGCATGATAGCGGGGGATCATATCCTTGATCACCCGGGTCAGCACATGGCCGATATGGGGCTTGCCGTTAGCCGTCGGAGGACCGTCATAAAAGGTATAGGTCTCCCCCTGCTTGCGCTGCTCCATGCTGCGGCGGAACACATCGTTATCCGTCCAGAATTGCAGCACCTCGCCCTCACGCTTGACAAAATCCATGCTGGTCGGTACTTTCTTGTACATAACGCACCTCCGTAAAAAATAAAAAATCTCCGCCCTGCAAACAGGACGAAGTTCTTTCTTCGCTATACCACCCATTGCCCGCGTACCATCATACGCCTTCCCGTTAACGGAGGAAATCCGGCGCAGCTTAATGGGAATCCCGATTCCTTTCAGCCCGCAGCTCCAGAGGGATATTCACGCACGGGAACGCACCGCCGGGCTTACACCCTCCCCGGCTCGCTGCAGAGGTTCATCCGTGAGTTACTGTCTCTATCCACGCCTTTCAACCTTATCATACTCCCCAAATCGGGTCTTGTCAACCCCTATTTATGATATTTTCCGCCGCCGGCGATCTGAAACGCCCGATACACCTGCTCCAGCACCATCACTCGGGCCAACTGATGAGGAAAGGTCATGGGCGACATGGACAGGCGCAGCTGTGCCCGGCTCTTCACCGCCGGAGACAGCCCGTAGGAGCCGCCGATGAGCAGCGTGATGTGGCTTTTCCCCTCCACGGCAGCCTTCTGGAAACAGGTCGCCAGACCGGGAGAATCCAGCTCCTTTCCCTCAATGCACAAAGCAATAATCAATCCATCCCGTGGCAGCTTTTCTGTCAGGCGGCGTCCCTCCGCCTCCACCACGGCGGCGATCTGCGCCGCCGACGGGTCCTCCGGCAGCCGCTCCTCTGCCACCTCTGCGACCTGTATGCGGCAGAACGCCCCCAGCCGCTTGACGTATTCGGCACAGGCGTCCTGCCAGTATCTCTCTTTCAGCTTGCCGACGCACAGCACCGTCACATTCAGCACAAGAACCCCTCCTTAAAAATAGGTCACCGGTCTCGTTCCCTCCGGCTGCGCCACCTCCAGCAGACAATCCCGTCCGACGGTGGCACCTGCCGCCGCCAGTGCCTGCTGCGCCGTATCCGCCGCCAGCTGCGGAGTGTTGTTCTGACGGCTGAGATGCGCCAGCACCAAGCGGGTCGTCCCCTGCGCCACCAGTCCGGGCAGCACTGCAGCGCAGGCGTCATTGGACAGATGCCCGCCCCGTCCCAATATCCGTTCCTGCAAATAAAAGGGATACGGCCCGTTACGCAGCATGACCGGATCGTGGTTCGACTCGATATGTACCAGCTGACAACCGGTCAGCGCCCCCACGATCTCCTCGGTCATATACCCGATGTCAGTCGCCAGCGCCAGCGCCTTTCCCTCCCCCTCAATGCGAAAGCCCAGACATTGGCGGCTATCATGCGGGGTGGAAAAGGGCGTGATCCGCAGCCCGTAGATTCCCACCGACTGTCCCGGTGACAGCACATACAGCCGCTGCGAGGCAGGCACCTTATCCCCCTCTGTGAGCGCATCCAATGTACCGTTGGACGCCAGCACAGGCCAGCCGTATTTCCGACATAAGACCCGCAGCCCCGCCACATGGTCAGAGTGCTCGTGGGTCACCAGCACCGCCTTGATGGAGGACGGCTCGATCTCCCGCTGCGCCAGCGCTTCGGTAATACGCTTGGCGGATACACCGGCATCCACAAGGATTCCCGCCTCTGCCGTTCCTACATAGGTGCTGTTACCGCTGCTGCCGCTGAACAGGGAACAATATCGTAGCATACCGCTTGCCGTTCCTTTCTCAAATCAAATCCGCAGACCTCCCGCTCAACTCAGCGGAAACGCCTGCGGATCTGTAGCTTATTTGTTTTCGTTCACCCGGCGAATGTCTCCGCCCAGGCGAATGAGTTTTTCTACGATCGTCTCATAGCCTCGCTCAATATAATTGATGTTGGAGACCACCGTCTCGCCCTTGGCGACCAGACCGGCAACCACCATCGCCGCCCCGGCACGCAGATCCAGTGCCTCCACCGATGCTGCCATCAGCTCCGGCACGCCGGTGAACACCGCCCGCTTGCCGTCCACCGCCACCTGTGCGCCCATACGCTGCAGCTGCTCGGTATAGCGGAACCGATTCTCCCAGATCCCCTCCGTGATGGTGCTGGTACCCTCGGCGATCGACAGCAGCACCCCAAACTGGGGCTGCATATCCGTGGGAAAGCCCGGATAAGGCATCGTCTTGATATTGCTGTGGTGCAGCCGCCCATCGCAGCGGATACGCACCGCATCGTTCATATCCTCAAAGCAGGCACCCAGCTCCTCCAATTTGGCGGAGATCGACTCCAGATGCTTCGGCGTCACATTCCGGATCAGCACGTCGCCGCCGGTCGCCACCGTCATCGCCATATAGGTGCCCGCCTCGATCTGGTCGGGAATGATGGAATAATCCGCTCCGTGGAGCGACTGCACCCCACGAATCTTGATCACATCCGTGCCGGCGCCCCGGATATCTGCCCCCATCATATTGAGAAAGTTCGCCAGATCCACAATATGGGGCTCACGGGCGGCGTTCTCAATGATGGTAGAGCCTCTCGCACGGGTCGCCGCCAGAATAATATTCATGGTAGCGCCCACGCTGACCGTATCCAGATAGATTGCATCCCCCTCCAGGCGATCCGCCCGGGCGGTGATGACATTCTCCTCCAGCAGCTCCGTCTGCGCCCCCAAGGCATGAAAGCCCTTGAGATGCAGGTCGATGGGACGGGTGCCGAAATTGCAGCCGCCGGGCATGGGCACCCGTGCCTGTCCCAGCTTTCCCAGCAACGCACCGATAAAATAGTAGGACGCCCGCATTTTGCGGCCCAGCTCTTCGTTGACAACCGAGGTATGCACCGGACGTGGGTCGATCTCGACAATATTGGTATCCTTCCAATCCACCCGGGCGCCCAGCTCCCGTAAAATATCCAGCGTCGTAAACACATCGCTGATATGCGGCACATTTTCCAAAATACACGGCTCGTCGCACAGAATCACCGCCGGCAGGATCGCCACCGCCGCATTCTTTGCTCCGCTAATATCCACAGCTCCCGACAGCCGATTGCCGCCGATGATCCGATACTTTTCCACACAAGCACCCTTTCTTGATTCCCGCCGCAGACCCGGTCAGACCGAGGGGGCAGCTCCCCGTTGCGGCAGCTCTGATCCGTCAGCCGCCCCGGAAGGGTATCCGGCAACGGCGGCTCACACGAGACTATTATATCATAGTTGTGCAAAAAAGCAAAGGTTTTTTACAATTCCTGCCGCAAAGCCTCCACCGGCGCCATTCCGGACGCCACATAGGCAGGATAGGAGCCGAATGCCGCCCCCAGAAACAGCGTAAACAAAAACGCCAGCGACCAGCCGCCGACAACCTCCGGCACGGAGATCTGCAGCACCCGGCACGCCACGATCACCACGCCGCCCCCCAGCGCCGTACCGATGACAGCACCGACCAGACTCAGCAGCACCGCCGCCGCCAGAAATTCCAGCAGGATCCGTCCCCGTCCGGCGCCTACGGCCTTTTTGATGCCGATCTCACGGGTACGCTCGTTCACCGCCGACAGCATGGAGGTCATGATCCCAAAGCCGGACACCAGCAGCGACACTCCGCCCACCGCCGTCAGCACAGCGGTGAGGATCGACGCCACGCTCTCCAGCCGCTCCCGCTGGGTAGCCAGATCCTCGGTTTTCAGCGTCCCCACCGGCTCATGGGACAGCGCCCGGCGGATCGTATCCTCTGTCCCGACGGCATCCGCCGTCACCCGCACGGCGATCTGATCGATGGACGTGTCGCCGGTGCAGCCCTGCAGGGTCGTATAAGGAACGTAAATCATATGCGGGATCATTGCCGACACGGTCTTCAACAGGCTGCTGCCGGTGGCGGTCACCCCCACCACCGTCAACGGTACCCGCTGCTGATCCAGCAGCACCGACAGAGTTTTTCCCACAACGTTTTCCCGTCCGTAAACCGCCTTTGCCAGCGAGGCATCCACCACGCACACCGCCGCCGAGGATGCCACATCCCCCCGGCTGAACAAGCGTCCATGGAGCAGCTGCAGCGAGATCAGCTGATCCGCTCCGGCATCGATCCCGCAGCTGACCACGCCATAGTCGCTGCCCACCGGGAAATGCGCTGTGGTATATTCCAATATCAGCGGCATCGCCTGCCGCACGGCAGGCAGCTCCCGAATGGCAAACAGGCACTCCTCATTCAGCCCGTCGGAGGCGCTGACCGACAAGCCGTGGACGCCCATATCCTCCAGCTCCCGCTGCACCGCCGCCTGTCCCAGCGCCCCGATTCCGGATACCAGCACCACCATCGCCGTGCCGATAGCGATACCGCACACGGTCAGCGCCGTGCGCAGCCGCCGATGGCGAAATCCGGCAAAGGCACTGCGCCACAGCTCTCTCATGGCGTATCCTCCTCCACGGCGGAAACAGCGGCTCCGTCGCTCACCTTTTGCGGCTCCAGGATCACCACGGCGCCGGTCAAAGCCTCATCGTCCGTCAGCACCCCACGGGTCAGCTCTGTCTTTGCGGCGATCGTATGCCGCACCGCCCGTCCGTCCTTCAGCAAATACACATATTCCTGTCCGCTCTCGTCCTCCTGGATCGCCGCATACGGCAGCAGCAGGCCGTCCGCAGCCGTGGCGGTCACCACCTGCGCCCGAGCCGTCAGCCCCAGCCGCAGGGAGGCATCTGCCTGCCCCTCCTTGAGAGTCACGATCCCCTCGACCACCGTATCGCCGGCGGAGGTCTGACTCCCGGCAGAGGAAATGCGGGTCAGCTCGCCCTCGTAGACCGATTTTTCAAACCCGTCCCCCCGCACATGCACCGCCTGTCCTACCCGCAACCGGGGCAGATCCTTTTCCCGGATGGCGACCCGCACCCGCAGGCTGTCGGTCGGCGCCAGCACCGCCAGCGGCTCCCCCATCGAAAGGTAGTCGCCTGCCGAGGCGTTGACCGCCATCAGGATACCGGATACCGGTGCCGTGATGGTCTCCGGCGCCGCCGCCAACGCCAGCACCTGCGCCGCCTCACCTACTGCCTGCGCTGCCGCCGCCCGGCTGGCATTCTTATCCATGTGTGCGAGCACATCTCCCGCCTGCACCAGCTGCCCCTTCTGCGCCGATACCTCCCCCAGCACGCACCCGGCAGCTGCCAGCACCGGGCAGGAGCTGCCCGCCTCCACAATACCGGAGCAGGACACCGTCTGCTCCACCGCCTGCGGCTGCAGCACCTGCGTGCACACCGTCACCGTCTCCTGCCGATCGCCGGATAACCGCCAGATCCCGCCGACCGCCGCCACGGCAGTCAACGCAATGATCCACCACTTCTTCATCCCCGCCACCTCACTTTATGATTCACAAATGTATTGTGCGATGACGGTCAGAAATTATGTGCGGTAAAGACCAGAATTTTCAGATAATGCCGCCTCGATCGATCCGGCGTGTCATATTCGGTACTATATGAAAAACGGCAGCAATCGTATATCCCATCCGATCGCTGCCGCTGCGTGATTCATCGGGCAATTTCATCCTCTCCGTGAAGCCGGTCCCGGATCGCCCGTATGCGGGGCGGAATATCCTCCTCCGCCATCCGGTCGTGGACGGCGCAGGTACCCGCCGCCTGTGCCGTTTTATAATACCAATGCTTGTAATTCAGCGTATCCAGCGTCTGGCGCAGCTGCTTCATCTGCTGGCGCACGGCATCCCGCTGCCGGTCGATCAGCTCCAGCCGCTGCGTAATGGTACTATCCCCCTCCATGCACCAATCCACAAACTGCTTGATCTCCCGGATGGGCATACCGGTCTTTTTCAGGCAGCTGATGATGGACAGCCACCCCATATCCGAATCCTTGAACACCCGGATACCCCCTCTGGAGCGCTCCACAAAGGGGAGCAGCCCTTCCTTGTCATAGAAACGCAGAGTCGAGGGCGCCACACCCAGCTGATCTGCCATTTCACCGATCGAATAGACCATACGATAAGCCTCCTCACAGTTCACAAAAATTTCACAATTCCCCTATTGACTTAAAGCTCGCTTTAAGTTGTAGAATACAATTGCACTTGCAGATGTCAGTATACCATCTGCAGGAAATTCTGTCAATCAGGAGGTTATTCGTATGGTTTTACAGGAATTCTACCCACTGTCCGCCGACATCCGCATCCCAAAGCTGGGCTTGGGCACCTGGATGATCCCGGCCGGCGACACCGCTGCCGCTGTGCAGGAGGCGATCCGTCTGGGCTACCGGCATATTGACACGGCGCAAGCCTACGGAAACGAAGAAGGCGTCGGACAGGGAGTCCGGGAGTGCGGACTCCCCCGGGATGAGCTGTTCGTCACCAGCAAAGTGGCTGCTGAGCACAAAACCTTCAGCAGCGCCGCCCGCTCCATAGACGAAAGCCTGCGTAAAACCGGACTGGACTATCTGGATATGCTGCTGATCCACAGTCCGCAGCCTTGGGCGGAATTTCGGGGCGAAAACCGGTATTTCGACGAGAACCGGGAGGTTTGGCGGGCACTGGAAGAAGCACAAAAAGCAGGAAAGGTGCGTGCCATTGGCGTATCCAACTTTTTGCAGGACGATCTGGAGCATTTGCTGAACGGCTGCACTGTGCGCCCAGCCGTCAACCAGATCCTGACCCATATTGCCAACACACCGCTGGCGCTGCTGGACTACTGCCGGACACAGGGGATCCTGTGCGAAGCGTACTCCCCCATTGCCCACGGCGAGGCGCTGAAGCTGCCTGCCGTCACCGCCATGGCGGAACGCTACGGCGTCACCCCGGCACAGCTGTGCATCCGCTATGTTCTGCAGTTAGGCATGGTCGCCCTGCCGAAAACAGCCGACCCGCAGCATATGGCCAACAATGCCGCTGTGGATTTTGTCATTTCCGACACCAATATGGAGACGCTGAAATCAGCGGAGACAATCCGGGATTACGGCGAATACACCCATTTCCCCGTATTCAGCGGGAAATAACCGAAAGGAGTTTTTCAATATGGTCAAACAAACAGCCGGACGGGACAGCTTAGGGGAATTCGCCCCGCAGTTCGCCGCCCTCAATGACGATGTATTATTCGGACAGGTATGGAGCCGGGAAAACAAGCTCTCGCTGCGGGATCGGTCCCTGGTTACCGTCAGTGTGCTCATGGGCAAGGGGATTCTGGATGATTCCCTGCGATATCATCTCATCTCCGCCCGCAACAACGGCATCAGCCGGACAGAGATGGCAGAGATTCTCACCCACGCCGCCTTTTATGCCGGCTGGCCCAACGCCTGGGCGGTATTCAAAATGGCAAAGGAGGTCTACGCCGACGGAGACAGCGCTGCCGCCCACGGCGGTCTGTGCGGCATGGGCGAGCCAAACACCGCCTACGCTCCTTATTTCACCGGCACCTCCTATCTGAAACCGCTCAACGATCCCAAGACCAGCCCGGTGTTCCTCGCTAACGTCACCTTTGAGCCGGGCTGCCGCAACCATTGGCACACCCATACCGCCGCTGCCGGCGGCGGACAGATCCTGTTCTGCATCGAAGGCGAAGGCTGGTATCAGGAGGAAGGCAAGCCCGCCCGGAGTCTGGCGCCCGGCGACGTCGTGGTGATCCCTGCCAACGTCAAGCACTGGCACGGAGCCAAGGCGGACAGCTGGTTCTCTCATATCGCCATTGAAGTACCCGGTGTGGAGCGCAGCACCATCTGGGGAGCGCCGGTGACAGACGAAGAATATACCGCACTGTAAGGAGGAATACGCATGGCTGCGTTGATCGCTTATTACTCTCGGGCCGGTGAAAACTATTTCGGCGGCGCCTACCGCTCCATTCCGGTCGGCAATACCGAAAGAGCCGCCCGTATGCTGGCGGACATTACCGGCGGCGAGCTGTTTGTCATACAGCAGCAGATCCCCTATTCCGACCGGTATCAAACCTGCATCGAGGAAGCCAAACGGGATCTGCAGAACCACGCCCGCCCGACTCTGATTGCTCTGCCGGAACCGGGTAAAGCATTCACCGATGTATATCTGGGATACCCCAACTACTGGGGGACCATGCCGATGGCCGTGTACAGCTTTTTGGAGCAGATGCCGCTGAACGGGGTGACGATCCACCCCTTCTGCACCCATGAGGGCAGCGGTTTATCCAACACGGAAGCGGACATCCGTGCCGCCGTTCCCGGTGCCACTGTTACCGCCGGGCTTGCCATTCAGGGCAGTCGAGTCGATTCCGCCCGCCCACAGCTGGAGAAATGGGTACGAGAGACCGGAGGTGGATCGCAATGAAACGCCGGATCGCCTGCATTCTTTGCGGAATACTGCTGTTGTGCCTTGCCGCCTGCGGCACGGTCGATCCGCCCGTCTCTGCGCCGGAGACTTCTCCCGCAGCTGCATCCTCCGACAGCACACCGGCGAAGGAAAGCGGGCAGCCCCACATACTGGTGGTGTATTTTTCCGCCACCGGCAGCACCCGAAAAGCCGCCGAGATCATTGCGGACACCGCCGGCGGAGAAATCTTTTCGATCACGCCCGCTGTCCCCTATTCCGACAGCGACCTAAGCTGGACCAATGCCGACAGCCGGGTATGCCGGGAGCATAATGACCCCGATCACAATGTTCCGCTGACCGAGACTATCGTACCGGATTGGAACGCCTACGATACCGTCTATATCGGCTACCCCATCTGGTGGGGCGGAGCCGCATTTCCCGTAGAAGCATTCGTCAAGGCGAACGACTTTACAGGAAAAGCCGTCATTCCGTTCTGTACCTCCGCCTCCTCCGGACTTGGAAACAGCGCCAAGGCACTGGCTGCCCTTTGCGGCACCGGCAACTGGCAGGCGGGACAGCGGTTTTCCTCCTCGGCAGATGCTGCTGCCATCCGGGAATGGGTGACTGCCCAATAATCGATTTAATTTCGGTTCATACAGATAAATCAAGACGCCGCAGCCGGAGAACCTTGCTTTTCCGGCTGCGGCTGTTTTCACAATATACAGCAACAGCGGCGATCCCCCTAAAAGGATGATCGCCGCTGTAAACCTTTGCTGCATATGCGTTTGTATGCCGTCATTGCGCCGACGGCGGCGCATCCAGCAGATCGGTCAGTGCGATTCCGTCGAAATACTCATTTGTCAGCTGATTGAATCGGCTCCACATGCCCAGCGTGCGGCAGTCTGCCGCCCGGCTGCAGGGAGTCGCATGGCTGGACAGGCACGCCACCGGTGCCAGATCGCCCTCCGTCAACCGCAGGATCTCACCAATGCGGTATTCGGACGCCGGGCGGGTCAGCCGGTAGCCGCCCCCCACGCCGTGAACACCCTCCACCAGACCGCCACGGGTCAGCGCCGGCATGATCTGCTCCAGATATTTCTTGGAGACCTCCTGCCGCCGGGCGATGTCCTTCATCGGCACATAGCCGTCCCCGCTATGCTCCGCCAGATCCAGCAGCACCCGCAGCGCATACCGTCCCCGGGTCGATACCATCATGGTGCGTACCTCCCAACCGTGTTATTCGTGGCAGTGACAGCAGCTGTCGCACGCCGCAAACTGGCAGACATCATACGAGATCCCGTGCCGATCATAGTAATCCTTCACCGCTGCCTTGATCGCTTCCTCCGCCAACACGGAGCAGTGCATCTTATACGCCGGCAATCCGTCCAGCGCCTCCGCCACCGCTTTATTGGACAGCTGCAGCGCCTCGGAGAGAGGCTTGCCCTTGATCATCTCCGTAGCCATAGAGCTGGAGGCGATCGCAGAGCCGCACCCAAAAGTCTCAAACTTGACATCGGTGATTACGTCATTGTCGATCTTCAGATATATCTTCATAATATCGCCGCATTTGGCGTTGCCGACCTCACCCACGCCGTCGGCGTTTTCGATAACCCCCACGTTCCGGGGATTCTTGAAGTGATCCATCACTTTTTCGCTATACAGTGCCATTGTTCTTTCCTCCCATCACAATATAAAAGGTTTATCGCCGTTGAGCTTGTCCCGCCACAGGGGGGACATATTCCGCAGATACGCTACAACCTGCGGAACCTCCTGCAGAATATGGTTCACATCCTCGTCGGTGTTCTCCGCCGACAGAGACAACCGCAATGAACCATGCGCCACCTCATGAGTACGCCCGATCGCCAGCAGCACATGGCTGGGATCCAGCGAGCCGGAGGTACACGCCGAACCGGAGGAGGCGCAGATGCCCTTTTCGTCCAGCAGCAGCAGCAGGCTCTCCCCCTCGATGCCCTCAAAGCAGAAATTCACGTTGCCGGGCAGTCGGTGCACCGGATCGCCGTTGAGCGCACTGTGAGAAATCTCCGATAAACCGGCAATCAGCCGATCCCGCAGACGGGATACCTTGGCGGCGTTCTCATCCAGATGAGCGCACGCCTCCTCCAGCGCCGCTGCCATGCCCATGATAGCGGGCAGGTTCTCGGTGCCGGCTCGCTTGCCCCGTTCCTGTGCGCCGCCCTCGATGAGCGTCACCAGCGGGAAGCCCTTGCGGGCATACAGCACACCGATCCCCTTGGGTCCGTGGAATTTGTGCGCCGACAGGGACAGCAGATCGATATTCTGCTCTTTCACATTGATGTGCAGATGTCCCGCCGCCTGCACCGCATCGGTGTGGAACGGCACACCCTTTTCCCGGCAGATCGCCCCAATGGCGGCGATGGGCAGAATGGAACCGATCTCATTGTTGGCATACATAGTGGTTACCAGACAGGTATCCTCCCGGATGGCTGCCGCCACCTGCTCAGGCGTAATATTGCCGTAGCTGTGCACATCCAGCAGCTCCACCTCAAAGCCCTGCTTTTTCAGCTTTTCCAGCGTATGCAGCACCGCATGATGCTCAAAGGCAGTGGAAATAATGTGCTTTTTCCCCTGGCGCTCGCCACGGGATGCCGCCGACAGGATCGCCTGATTGTCCGCCTCGCTGCCGCCGGAGGTGAAATAGATCTCTGCCGGAGTACAGCCCAGACACCGGGCGATCCGCTCCCGGGCGGATGCCAGCGCCTCCGCCGCCCGCTGCCCCACCGAATGCAGGCTGGACGGATTGCCATAGACTGCATCCATATATGGCAGCATCGCATCGATCGCCGTGCGGCTCATCTTGGTGGTCGCCGCATTGTCTGCATAAACCGTCATTTCAACATCTCCTTATTGCTGTTCGGCTGCTCACACAGCCGAAGATCGTATTTGTATCAACGGCAGTTCTTTTACCTACCGTTTCCGTAGGTAAGTATAGCGTATTCTGCCTACCTTGTCAATAGGTTATTCGAGAAATCGGAAAAAAATAGAAAAAATCCGGAGAAAACCGCAAAAGCAGTCTCCTCCGGTATATTCTGCTCAATGAATGCGATCGGCAGCGATCAGCTTTTTCATCGCCGCAACGCCCAGCGTCACTGCGCCTACCGTATCCTCGGTCATATCCTGTGACAGCCCGGCTGCCTCCCGTTCCTGATTCCAGATCACATGGAAGCAGGCGCCGCAGCGGCACCGCAGCGCCGCCGCCACCACAAACAGCGCCGCCGACTCCATCTCACTGGCTTTGACCCCCAACCGTTTCCACGCCTCCCACTTATACAGCAGCTCATCCGCCACCGGCATACGAGCGGGATCGTGCTGACCGTAAAATGAGTCCTTGCACTGCACCACCCCGGAGGTATACCGTCGCCCGCTCTCCCGGGCAGCATCCACCAGCGCCCGGGTCACGTCAAAATTTGCCACCGCCGGAAACTCCAGAGGTGCATATTCCCGGCTGGTGTGTTCATACCGCACCGCACCGGTGGCGATCACCAGATCCCCCGCCTGTACATCCAGATCGATACCGCCGCAGGTACCGACCCGAATAAAGGTATCTGCGCCGATATTATGCAGCTCCTCCATGGCGATGGAGGCGGACGGACCGCCGATACCGGTCGAGCAGACCGAAACCGGCTCGCCCAGCAGCGAACCGGAGTAGACAGTAAACTCCCGGTTCGACGAAACAAAGCGGGCATCATCCAGCTGGGCGGCGATCTGTTCGCAGCGTCCGGGATCACCGGGCAGCAGGCAATACCGCCCCACATCGCCCCGCTGACAGCGAATATGGAATTGCTTCTCCATGGCTTGCATCGGCTGTTCCTCCTGTTTTCCGTATATATATTCGTATTGTACTTCCATCACACGGCTTTGTCAAGGCGAGCGTTTCCCCCGGATGCAGCAATAAGCATCAGGAAAGTTTCTCTGTCCTCGCATACATTGTTTCCATATTCCATACACTTTCTGTACAGCGCTTCCGGAGGAAAGGCGGAAAAAACTGGTGGAAATCCAAAAAGAATGGATTTTCCTCTTGCTATTCTTCAAAAATTACGCTATAATATAACAATCTTATGCCTTTGTGCAAATCGGAGGGTATTATCATGTGTGGAATTGTCGGCTATATCGGGCAAAAGCCCGCTGCACCCCTGCTGCTGGAGGGGTTATCCAAGCTGGAATATCGTGGCTACGACTCCGCCGGCGTGGCACTGCTGGACGCCGCCGGGCTGTCTGTACACAAATATAAAGGACGACTGCAAATCCTCGCCGATCATATGCACGGCGGTGAGGGATATCCCCAAACCACCGGGATCGGACACACCCGCTGGGCGACCCACGGCAAGCCCTGCGACGAGAATTCCCATCCCCATGTCAGCCAACGGGGACGGTTCGCCGTAGTCCATAACGGCATCATCGAAAACTACCGGTCGCTAAAGGACGAATTGATGGCGGAGGGGGTCGTTTTCTCCTCCGAGACCGATACCGAGGTAGTCGCCCAATTGCTGGAGCGGCTGTATACCGGTGATTTTCTGGCAGCGGTACAGGCAACGGTGGCACAGCTGGAGGGCTCCTATACGTTTGGGATCCTCTGCGCCGACCACCCCGACGAGATCATCGCCGTGCGCAACGCCACACCGCTGATCGTAGGGCTGGCGGAGGACGGCAACTTCATTGCCTCCGATATTACGGCTGTGCTGGCGCATACCCGCCGCATCATCCAACTGGCTGACCATGAGATCGTACGGCTAACTGCCGACAGCGTACAGATCTATGCTGCCGACGGCTCTCCCATCGAAAAAGAGATACGCACGGTGGATTGGGATGTGACCGCCGCCGAAAAAGGCGGCTACGCCCATTTCATGCTCAAGGAGATCATGGAGCAGCCTCAGGCGCTGGCGGCAACTATCTCCCCCCGTATCGGCGAACAGGGACATATCGTGCTGGACGGCGTATCCTTTACAAAGGAGCAACTGGAGCGGCTGGAGCGCATCGTAATTGTGGCTTGCGGCTCCGCCTACCACGCCGGTATGGTTGGTAAGTATTTTCTGGAAAAGGTCGTCCGCATTCCGGTGGAGGTCGATGTGGCGTCGGAATTCCGGTATCGGGATCCGCTGGTCAACGACCGTACCTTAGCCATCATCATCAGCCAGTCGGGCGAGACCGCCGACACGCTGGCGGCACTGCGGGAGGCACACGCCCGGGGCGCCCGGGTGCTGTCTATCGTCAATGTAGTCGGCAGCTCCATCGCCAGTGAAAGCGACGATGTGCTGTATACCTGGGCGGGACCGGAGATCGCCGTTGCGACCACCAAGGGATATACCACACAGGTATGTATGCTGTATCTGGTAGGGCTGTATATGGCGAAAACGCTGGGACGCATCTCCGATGCCGAAACAGCCGCCTATCTGGAGCAGGTGCAGACCATCCCCCGGCTGGCAGCAGAGGGGCTGAAAAACGAGGAGCAGCTGAAACGCATCGCCCGCCAGTGTGTGGAACTGGAGGATGCTTATTTTATCGGGCGCAACGTGGATTATGCGGTCGCTCTGGAAGCATCGCTGAAGCTGAAGGAGATCAGCTACATCCACTCCGAGGCCTATGCCGCCGGAGAGCTGAAGCACGGCACCATCTCGCTGGTCGAGGATGGCACCTTTGTTGTGGCGCTGGCTTGTCAGGGTCAGCTGATCGACAAGACCATGTCCAATATCAAAGAGGTCAAGGCACGGGGCGGCCATGTGCTGGTCGTCACCGACAAAAGCCATGCCGACCGATTCCCGGAGGCGGACGAGGTGCTGGCAGTTCCGGATGCACCGGAGCTGTTCGCCGCCGTGCCGCAGGTGGTGCCGATGCAGCTGCTGTCCTATTATATTTCCCTGTACCGTGGCTGCGATGTGGATAAGCCCCGCAACCTGGCAAAAAGCGTTACAGTTGAATAAACCGCTCTGCAGAATATCAAAGCCGCCCTCCGGGAATAGACCCGGAGGGCGGCTTATTCACTATTCTCGGTTATCCGATGCGCCGGAACAGGGGCGCTATCGCTGTCACCAGCGACGCCGCCGCTATGTACAGCAACGCCGGTATAGCATAGCCGCTGATCCCCTTCAGCGCCCACCATGCTCCCAGCAGCAAACCGCATACAGCTGCCACCGTTCCCACTGTCTGAGCAATGCAGTATTTCACCTGCAGGCTGCGGCACACAGCCAACGCCAGTGCCATACCCAAAATATGCCCGTTTGACGCCAGCACCGCCGGGGAATCGGCACTTTTTTCTGCCATGAGCCGCTCACAGATCCGTCCCGCCGGAGTCGGCAGCACCTCTACATAGTATTCATCCAGATCAAAATCCCGGCACAGGCTCTCCGCCGTAATATTGGGGTCGCAGGAGCGCAGCAGCAGGGTCACCTTTGCCCGGCACAGCTCCTGCAGCGCCTCCCGGATCTCCTCATCCGGCTGATAGCTGACCACAAACATAGCGGACAGCTCCCCCGCCGTAGACAGATATACCAGCTGACGACCATCCTTGGCATACCGTGCCTCATAGTCTGAGGAGGGCACGTCAACGCCATGATTCTGCAGCAGCCGGCGATTACCCACCAGCACCCGCCGGCCATTCACCCAGCCGGACAAGCCCATATTCTGCTCATACACCAGACTATCCACTTCCGCCAGCAGCTCCAGCTTATTCTCGATTATCCGGCGGAATATACGGGATAAGGGACCTCCTGCCCGGATCGACAACGAAGCGGCATCGATGATCGCCTCGTCGATATGGGTCCCGGAGAAGGTCTTAATGCCGTGGAGCAGCATACTCTCATCGGGGTACAGATCCGACACATCCAGCGTCACGCCGTCCGGAGAGCCAAACGCCTGCACCGCCTCATATCCCACCAGAAAACCGCCCTTTTGCAGCATCCGGTCGCTGCAGCGCCGCAGGAACAGCTGCGTGAACAAACCCAGCGGCACAGTGGACAGACACAGCAGATACCCACAAGCCTCCAGCCACGCAAACGTTCCCTTCAGCGCTCCGGAGAGCAGCAGCACCGTCGGCAGGATCAGCGACAGCAATACCGTGACCGGCGTAAGCCACCGGGCGCAGCGGTCGCTGCCGTCCTCGCCGGCGGAATGCTCCAAGTAGCCGGACAGGAACGCCGTCGGATGGAAATACGCCACTTTTGCGTCGCCATCCATGGATACCCGACGACCGATCTCCTGCAGATCAGCGGCATCCGCCACCAGCGACGCTGTATATTTCTCTCCGGGATAGGCAATAAAAGCAAAATTATTCTGTGTGCGCACCGCCTGCACATAGCGAGCCCCCGCCGAAGCCACTGCTGACAGTCCTGCCAGCGCCGGCAATACCGGCAGCGCTGCTCCGGTATGGAAGAACCGAACGATTGCACCGCTCAAGCCGAACAGCATCGTCACGGACATGGCGGTTTCGCTGTTTGCCCGCAGCGAAACCAGTCCGGTCACGCCCCGTGCCACCGCCGGGTAATTCAGCACCGCCAGCAGGATCAGTATAAACGACTGCACCGTCAGGTAGCCCATATCCGGCAGCAGCGCCACCCCCATCGTCACCAACAGAGTCAGCACCAACGCTGCGATCTCCAGCAATGCGGACAGCAGGAATCCCAAGCCCGCCATCCGGCGGCGGTACTGCAGCTCCAGCCGCACTGCCTGCGCCTCATCGTAAGAGGAGAAATCCTCGATCTCCTCCGGCTCCTCCTCCGGCGGCTCCGGCTCCTCCTCCGGCTCGTTGGTCTCCTCTTCGCCCGCCAGCACAAAATCCCGGATCTTTTCCTCACGGGTCTGGCGCAGCCGTTCCGCCGGATCCTCCTCCGATTCCTCGGCGTCCTCTACCGTCTCTACCCGCACCAGCTCCTCCAGAGACAGCTGATCCGGCATCGCCGCCGACACCGGCGGCTCAGTCGGCGCAGTCTCCGGCGCCGGCGATATATCCTGCGGTGTCTCGACCGCCGGCTCGGCAGACGGCGCAACCGCAGGAATGATGCGGGTAGGCGTCAGATCCTCCGGCTCTGCTGTGATCGCCGGCTTCAACGTCACCGACGGTTCCTTTGCACGCACCGGCGGAAACGCATCCGCCGTATCAAACGAATCCGGCTCGGCTGCCGCCGGTGTTTCCGCTGCCGGCATGTCCGGAGTCTCCGGCTCGGCAGCCACTGGCGGCTCCGCAGCAGGGGCTTCGGCGCATGAAACCGGCTTTTCAGCTGAAATGGCAGGCATCGACGGGGATTCCGGCGTTACGCTGTGAGAGAACGTCTCCGTTCTGTCATGCGTACCCAGCGGATCCAGCCCCCAGTCCGCCCAATCCTCCATCGCAACCTCCGGCTCCCTCCGACGCCGTTCCTTACGGCGCTGCCTGCGGAGCTGACGGCGGCTCGGCGGAGCTTCCGTTTCCTCAAAGCGCAGCGGCGGAACCTCATAAGCGGCGTCCATCGTCTCCTCCGGCTCCACGACAGTCTCCACCGAAACCGGCTCGGCTGCCGGGGCTGCCGTCTCCCATTCCAGCCGGGGTGTCTCCGGCGGCACAGCTGCAGGGGCAGTCTCGGCCGGCGGCAACGGCTCGGCTGCGCCGAGCGGCTTACCCTCCGCCTTTTCCCGTTCCAGCGTATCCACCAGGGCGTCCAAATCGATCGGATCGTGCGCCATACCGATACCACTCCTTACTTCCTAAGATCCGGCGCTGTCAGCCGTTTACCGCAGGAATATGCCGCCGCTGGCGAGCCGCCTCATACAGCACAATGCCACACGCCACCGACGCATTCAGCGAATTGATACGCCCCGCCATAGGCAGCGACAGGATGAAATCGCATTGCTGCTTAACCAGACGGCTGATGCCCCGCCCCTCGGAGCCGACCACCAGCGCCATCGCTCCGCTCAGGTCTGTGGAACACCAATCCGAGCCGTCCATATCCAGCCCGTATATCCACAGCCCCGCCTCTTTAAGCTGCCGCAGGGTATCCGACAGATTCGTCACCCGGGCGACCGGCACATATTCCACCGCTCCGGCGGAGGCTTTGTAGACCGTACTGGTCAATCCCACCGACCGCCGACGAGGAATGATCACCCCATGCGCACCCGCCGCCTCGGCGGTACGCAGAATGGCACCCAGATTATGAGGATCCTCCAGCTCGTCGCATACGATCACAAACGGCGGCTCGCCCTTTTCCCGGGCAATTGCCAATATGTCCTCCACCTCGACGTATTCCTTGCACGCCGCCAGTGCGATCACGCCCTGATGGTTCGCCGCCAGTGCATCCAGCTTGCGGCTATCCGCCTCCTTGACGGGAATCCCCTTTTCCCGGCAGCGAGCCAGGATAGCCCCTAAGCTGCCCCGCCGCTCCTGCATATCGCTGCGGGCGACCCACACGCTATCCAGCGGGCGATCCGCTTTGAGCGCCTCCGTCACGGCGTTGCGTCCGGCGATCACATCGGTGCCGGGGCGCTTTTCCTGCTGTTCCATCTGCTCTCTATCTCCTATATAGTGTGTATTTACCTTATAATCCTACCATATATGCGAAAAAAATACAAGATTTCTAAGAAATTTTTTTGGAATCGGCTTTGGGGTATTCCGGCAACGGACACCGATGCTATCCATGCGGATAGGTGCGGTACATTTCCTTGCAAAATCGTCTTTCTCATGCGCACAAAGCCCTAAAAGTGCCCGCACCCCGCAAGAATGTAGCTACGGTCTGGCACCGGCAAAAAATCCTCTCTTCAGCCTGACCTCAGATATGCCGGTCATCCTTGCTTTACCTACGGAGATAACCTGTCCGTGCGAAAAGCAAAGCCACCTGACTTTTGAGGGTCAGATGGCGTTTGCTCTTTGATGCGTCTGCACAGTCAGAAAATTTTACAGATAGCGACCTGTGATGCTGCACGGATTTTTCTTTATTTCCTCTTGTGTTCCGCTTGCCACGATTTGACCGCCTGCTTCTCCGCCGCCCGGTCCCATATCAATCACATAGTCGGCGTTCCGAATCACATCCAGATCATGCTCAATGACGACAACCGTTGCGCCATTATCCAAAAGCGCCTGAAAGACACCAAGCATCACCTGCACATCCAGTGGATGTAGACCGATAGACGGTTCGTCAAACACGAAAACCGAATCTCCCTGCGTTTTTCCGATCTCGCTTGCCAGTTTAAGCCGCTGCGCCTCTCCGCCGGACAGACTCGGTGTTTCCTCACCCAGCGTCAGGTAGCCAAGACCGAGCTGCTGCAGAATGTATAGCCTTTGGTTGACGGTTTTCATATCTTGACAAAAGTCAATCGCCGAATTTACATCCATATCCATCAGCTCCGGCAGGGAAATGCTCACCCCCGCCTTGTTGGTGAGCTTTATATCATAGGCAGCTCGCCCATAACGGGAGCCTCGGCAATCCGGACAAGGAATATCGACATCCGGCAGGAATTGCACATCCAGACTAACAACACCCGTGCCGTCGCAGCCGGGGCAGCGCAGAGTGCCGGTGTTATAAGAAAAGTCGCTCGCCTTATAGCCCTTGCTTCTGGCAGCGGGCGACCGGGCATAGAGTTTGCGCAGTTCATCGTGAACACCTGCGTAAGTGGCGACTGTGGACCGGACGTTGACGCCAATGGGGGTTGCGTCGATCAGCTTAACATGGGCAATCCCGTTTGCGCATATCCGGCGGACGTGTGCCGGGAGCGCCGTTCCTGCAATTTCGGCTTCCAGAGCAGGAACAAGGCTTTCCAGCACCATAGTCGTCTTACCGGAGCCGGATACGCCGGTAACGACGGTAAGACGTCCCTTGGGAATGTCCACCTCCAACGGCTTGACCGTATGGATTCGGGAAGTAGCCAAATGAATGATGCCGTCCGCAAAGAGTTCTTCCTTTTTGGTGCAGTTTCTCACCTTTGTTTCGGCTTTGCCGATAAGAAACGGCTCGATTTGCGAAGCCGGGTCTTCCACAACAGAAGGAATTGTTCCCTGTGCGATTACATAGCCGCCCTTGGCGCCCGCCTCCGGACCCATCTCCACGATCCAGTCGGCTTCTTTCAAAATCTGTGTATCGTGATCCACCAAAATGACGGAGTTACCGTCGGCGACGAGGTCGTGCATAACCCCATTCAGCCCCACGATGTTGGAAGGATGCAGGCCGATAGAGGGCTCGTCCAGCACATACAGAACGCCGGTCGTACGGTTGCGAACAGCACGGGCAAGCTGCATCCGCTGGCGTTCGCCGGTAGAGAGCGTAGACGCAGAACGGTCGAGCGTCAGATAGCACAGCCCCAGATCCATCAGCCGCTTGGCGGTGCCGAGGAAGGCGTCGCAGATGCTCTCTGCCATCGGGCGCATTTTCTCCGGAAGACTGCCGGGGACGCCCTGCACCCATTCCACCAGTCGGGACAGCGTCATGGTGCAGGCCTCATCCAACGAAATGCCCCGCAGCTTCGGCGCACGGGCGGCGCTCGAAAGGCGTGTGCCGTGACAATCCGGGCAAGCATCCTCTTTTAAGAACTTTTCCACCCGCTTCATACCCTTTTCGTCCTTGACCTTGGCAAGGGCGTTTTCTACGGTATAGATAGCATTATAATAGGTGAAATCCAGCTCTCCGGCCTGATTGGAGTTTTTGGATTTGTAGAGGATGTGCCTTTTCTCGGCAGGGCCGTGATAGACGATCTCCTTTTCCTCTGCGGTCAAGTCACGAAACGGCACATCGGTGCGCACACCCATCGCACGGCACACGTCCGTCATCAGCGACCACATCAGGCTGTTCCACGGAGCGACTGCCCCCTCGTCAATGCTGAGAGAGTCATCCGGCACAAGGCTTGCCATATCCACGGTGCGTATGCTGCCTGTGCCGCCGCAGGTCTTGCAGGCACCTTGCGAATTGAACGCCAGCTCCTCGGCGGAGGGGGCGTAGAAATGCACGCCGCACACAGGACAGATCAATTCTTTCCCGGCTGCGACCAGCAGCGACGGCTCCAGATAATGCCCATGCGGACAGCGATGGCTGGCAAGACGGGAATACATCAGCCGCAGACTGTTCAACAATTCCGTTCCTGTGCCAAAAGTGCTGCGAATACCCGGAACACCGGGACGCTGATGCAACGCCAGCGCAGCAGGAACATACAGCACCTCATCCACACTGGCTTTGGATGCCTGCGTCATGCGGCGGCGGGTGTAGGTGGAAAGAGCTTCAAGATAGCGGCGTGAACCCTCGGCATACAGTACCCCCAGCGCCAGAGAGGACTTGCCGGAGCCAGATACACCCGCAATTCCGACGATTTTGCCAAGAGGAATTTCAACATCTATGTTTTTCAGGTTGTGGACCTTTGCTCCACGAATCAGTATTTTGTCGATCATCGTTATACTCAAAATATTCAATGTTGTTTTTCAAACGATCGGCAGCAGCTTCCTCTGCCGTGGTGACAACTTCCGGCAGTATGCCGTTTAGCGCTTGATTTCCACACGGTCTTTATACTCACCGACTGTCTATCCCGCCCAAGCAGGAAACGCACGAAGAAATGATCCACTCCACTTGATACTACAGACACTCACAAGATCGGTTTTTACCAGCAGCCACCATGTGCGACCCCGCTGCTTTTTCCATGATGATTGCCCTTCATGTATTGCATTATCATCAATCATCATTATACATCAAAGCAAATCGTATAGGATGCCATTACCTCTGCAATTTACGCCATTATGATACCACAAGCAGGACGAATTTTCAATTGCTTTTGGCTTATATCCGATTCTGAACACAGCAAAAGCGCCCTGCCTCTCAGAAGCGTATAACGCTGTGTTTATGCTGTTGTATGCTGGCAAATACTTTTACAGATCGGTCTTGTACTTTTTGCAGCCGTATGATAGACTATAAATTAACGTTATTAACGTTAAAAGGTGAACCCTGTCTAGTCCGGAATAACTTTATATTTCATATGTCGAGCTTTAAAGTAACAATAGCCAGGTGTAATTTTGTCTACGGTCATATCTTCTTCGTCCACAAAATACACAAAGCCATTATGCAATATCACCGTTGAACCATACCAATATGGATCACATTCTTCAGGATCTCGACTTGAAGTATCATATTCAAGATCTCCTGAAAACCATACTTCTATTTCACATCCCCATGTCCCATCAAATCTCAGATACAGAGTTCCATCATCTTGAAGTTTCTCTTTGGCAATTCGTGCATCATGAAATCCTCCAGATACCCAATCTAAATCTTCGATATCTTGCTGGTTTTTAACTTCCGTAATTTCATTATAAACATATCCTGCATCCATCGCTCGACACCTAGAAAGTATTTCTTCAGGCTGTATTTCGTCATCTAAAAAGGAATCCAAAAGTTCTCTACTCAAAAAATCTACACAGCCAACTCCATCTTCATCAAGATTCCAATTATTACGTTCGGAATCAACAATCAAAATCTGAGGAATGATGTACTTGGTATCTGGAACCATAGACAACCATCTAATTAGTCTCTTCTTTTCAGAATCCCAGACGATCCAATATGGCTTATGAATACTTTCTATGTATCTTTTGTAATCTTCGGTAGCGGTCACATCTCTGTAGTAACCAAAAACAGCAGATACATAGTATTTACCATCATCTTGACGAATTATAGCGTGCATGCAACCGCCCCCTTCTTCAGATTATCTCTTAACCTTGAGTTGCTCCTTAAAGAACGTACTCATTGTTTCCTTACCCTTTTTTGTTCCTAGATCATCCAGGCTCATATCACCTTTAAAAACAAGTTCCATAATTCCTATATAAGCTTCTCCTAAGGCTGCAGTTATTACACCTGCAGTTCCTGCCGAAATAGCACCACCTGCAACAGTTCCTGCTCCTGGAATAAACTTTAGTAAATTTGATACTACAGTCTTTCCCAATACTGTAGCTCCACCTGCGCCAATCGTTGATGATAATAGTGCCGTAATAATACTCTTATTAACATCAAATCCAAATATTACCGTAATCGACGCTATCATTGTGAGCTGAGTTGGAACCAAGAGTGCACAGTCAGAAAACGGAATAGGTGCAGCCCCTTCACCTGCCGCTGCAAGCGCTGCGGTTGCTACTGCTGCCTGTGCATGGCGTTTTTTTCATCTAATGCAACTATCTGTACATTTTGAAGAGTGTCCATCAGCTCATCTGGTAATGCCTCCCCCATAACCTTAATGAGCACATCAAGGCCATAGGCTTTAGCTATTCCAAGATCTTCAATCTCGTAATCCTCAGCAAGCACTGGTATTACTTGTATCACATCAAGGTTCTCATCAAGTAACATTTGTCGCATTGCCGCAGCATTTTTCTTAGAAAATGATTGCGTAAGTACCACTATGATTGGAACCTGCGTAATTTGGTTATCCTTTGACAGTTCTTTTAGCCATTCGATTTCCTCTGGTTCAATTCGATTTGACGCGGTATTAATACAATACCAAATACAATGAATTGCCTTATTAATGTCCTGAGTAGCTAATCCTTTGCTGATTGTATCAACAACTTCTTTCTTTACTTCTGCCTGAACTTCTTTTCCAAGTTCAAATCCGCGTGTGTCATATATTGATAGCGGTACACCCTTTTTAGAAATCTTTCTCATATGGTCTGTAACAGGCTTTCCCATTCCTGTCTCAGCTAGCTTTTCTCTAAAAACAGAGTTTATTAAGGTACTCTTTCCTACACCAGTCTTTCCATCCACAATAATATTCAGTGTCTTTAAGTTCTTAATTTTATCTCTGAAAAGCCTTTAATTTACCACATTATTCTTACTTGCCTGGGTTCACCTTTGACATCAAGACAACCGTCTCCACATGTGCGGTGCGGGGGAACAGATCCACCGGCTGCACCGTCCGGGTAGTATATCCCCGTTGTGCAAAACGAGCCAGATCCCGTGCCAGCGTCGCCGGATCGCAGGACACATACACCACTCTCCGGGGTGCCATTTCGGCAATCGTGGTAATCAGCGCTTCATCACAGCCCTTACGGGGCGGGTCTACCACCACCACATCCGGCTGCACGCTCTCTGCCGCCAGCTGCCGTGCCGCCTGCGCCGCATCTGCACACAGAAACCGGGCATTTTCGATGCCGTTGACCTGCGCATTGCGGCGGGCATCCTCCACCGCCTCCGGCACTACCTCCACGCCGATCACCTGTCCCACCTGCGCTGCCATAGACAATCCGATGGTTCCGGTGCCACAATATAGATCCAGCAGCGTCTCCGTGCCGGTGAGCGCCGCCGCCTGCGCCGCCGTGCGATACAGCACCTCCGTCTGGGCGTGATTCACCTGATAGAAGGATCGGGGCGACAGGCGGAACCGCAGCCCGCACAGAGTGTCCTCAATCCCATCCTCGCCCCACAGCACATATCCCCGGCTGCCCAGTATCACATTGGTCTTTTCCGGGTTCACATTCACCGACAGACTGGCAAGCTGCGGTGCCGCCGCACGCACAGCGGCAATCAGCGCCGGAACAGCGGGCAGCTTACCGTGACGGCAAACTAAACACACCATCAGCTGTCCCGACACAGCCCCCTGCCGCATATAAATATGCCGGACCAAGCCGCTGTGGCTTATCTCGTCATAGGCGGGCACACGGTTCTCCTGCATCCAGCGGGACACCGCCGCCAGCACCGATCGAAAATTCTCCGGCTGCAGCGGGCAATCCATTACCGGAACGATCCGATGGCTGCGGGGCGCAAAAAAGCCGATCAGCGGCGCACCGTTCCACTCGCCGCCCGGCGCCACCGGAAACTGCGCCTTATTCCGGTATCGATCCGGCTCTGCAGCCGCCAGCAGCGGCAACGGCTCCACCGATATGCCGCCCACCCGGTGCAGGGTGTCCCGCACCCAGTCCTGCTTATAGCGGCACTCCGCCTCGTAGGTCACATGCCGCCACACGCAGCCACCGCACCGGCCATACGCCTTGCAGCCGCCGCACGCATCCGCCCACCGATCCGGCGAGGGGCGCAGCAGCTCCTCCAGCCGCCCGTAGGCATGGCTTTTCTGCAGCTTGACGATACGGCACCGGATCCGATCCCCCACCGCCGTGCGGGGCACGAACACCACCAGTCCCGGAGCAGGAATCTCCCCGTCCACATACCGGGCCACACCGTTGCCCTCGCCGGTGACGCCGGTGATCTCCAGCTCCACCAGTTGATTTTTTGCCAGCGCCATCAGTCGGTCGCTCCCTTCCGCTTTTCCAGCCGCTCCCGGACAAAATAGACCAGAACCGAAACGATATCCAAGGTCTCGCACACGATACCCGCCCAGGATAACACATGGATATTGTAGACCATCCACGCCGGTGAGGTCACCAACAGTTGAGTGGTCTTGATGACCCTTGCTTTATCGCTCCACAGCGCCACGGTGGAGCCGATGAGCGCCAACAGAGGAACTAAAGAGAACCAACCCTCCCAGGACAACAGTGCAGCACCCACGATAAGCGCCAGTAGCACCCACATGGTAGAGCGGCGCAGCACCCAAGGCTTACGGGATACTGCCAGCAGGTTCCGCAGCAGGAGAGCACTCTCCATCACCGCCCCGGACAATTCCCCCAGCAGCAGATAGTGCAGCACAAACAGCGCTGCACTCGCCGTCCAGAAGGCGGCGATGGTGCGCTCCCGCCGGCACTGGAACGAGGACACCAGCGCCGCTGTAGCCACCATACCGACAATTTGTCCGATCCAACGCATCACTCTTTCCCCCTCCGGTTTTTATCCAAATCCCGCAACACAAACAAACGGCGTTCTCCTCACCGGGGAGAGCGCCGTTTTGTGTCCGGCAATGGATCCGTCCGCCGTTACAGCTGACGGCCGCATTTGCTGCAGAAAGCAGCCCCCTCTTCGCAGACGGCGCCGCAGCCGGTGCAGGTCTTTTTGCCCCGGTTATTGTCGATCTCCGCCTGCAGACGGGCGTTGTCGGCATTCAGCTCATCCACCTGGGCAATCAGCTCGGTGACCGTCTCGTCATTCAGCTCGGTCTCTTTCTTCCGGCTGTCATACAGCAGCCGTCCCAGAGCCTCCATCGTCGCCTCGATCGCCTTGTCGTTCTCGGTGATCTTATACTTCATCTTTGCCAGATCCGCCACATCCGTGACTTTCCGTCCGGCAGCCGCTGCCAGCCGCTTTGCCTCGTACACCAGTTCTTCCCATGTTTTCATCACAAATCGCTCCTTTCAAGGCTTTGTCTATAGTATACACCCATTTGTCAACCGTGGCAATACTGCTCATAAAATGCCGGGATCGCCTGCTTGCGAGCCAGCATTTCCTCCAGCCCGCTGTTGTATTCATACGGGAATTTGTAGTTGAAAATACGTTCCAAATAGTCGGTACCGGGCTGCTTCAGCTTGGATACCGCTCCGGCACCGCAGCCGAGAATGGTGTGGGTCTCATCCATAATATATACGTTATATAAGCCCTCGCAGCCGGGCTTTGCCCAGCCCACATTCTCCTGATTGCCCACCGTGCGGCTCTGACGATAGAGATAATAGGGTCGATAGCCCGCCTGAGGCAGAGTATCTGCAGACAACTGCACCATGCGCACCGTGTCCTGCTCCGCCCGGTAATCCGCCCGATGCTGGAGCATGATATTGGACGCTCGCTTCATAGACAGGGTATGCACCGTCACGCTCTCGGGCTGCAGCGCCAATATCTTTTCCAACGTATCAGCAAAGCCCTCGTAGCGATCCCCCGGCAAGCCGGCGATCAAGTCGGTGTTGATGTTGTCAAACCCGGCCTTACGAGCCAGTGCATAGGCGTCATAGAACTGCTCCACCGTATGCCGCCGACCAATGCCGTCCAGCACCGCCTGCTGCAGAGTCTGGGGGTTGATGCTCACCCGTCCGACCCCAGCCGCCCGCAGCACCGCCAGCTTTTCCGCCGTCACGGTGTCCGGACGCCCTGCCTCCACGGTATACTCCCGCAGATGCGACAAATCAAAACTCTCCTCCACCGCCCGCAGCACTGCGGTCAGCTGCTCTGCCGACAAAGTGGTAGGGGTACCGCCGCCAAAATACACCGTCTCCAGCCGCAGTCCCATAGACCGCACCAGCTGTCCGGTATACCGCAGTTCCCGGCACAGCTGCTCCACATAGGCGGGGATCAGCTTTTTCGCCCGTTCCACCGTCTGAGACACAAAGGAACAATAATCGCACCGGGTAGGGCAAAAAGGGATGGACACATACAGGCTGAACGACTCCGGGCGGGAGCGAGACAAAATCTCATTTTCGATCTCCAGTGTGCGGCAGCACAGGGACAGCTTTTCCTCGCTGACCAGCAGCTTTTCCCGGAAATAAGTCAGCGCCGACTCACGCCCCATCTCCCGCACCAGACGACGCAGCAGCTTCACCGGGCGTACCCCGGTCACCAGCCCCCAGGTCTGGGAAAATCCCAGCAGATCCGTCAATTGACGGTAAAGCAATGTACACAGAGCCAGCTCACAGCGATCGTCATACGCCGCACCGGACGGCTCCGATGCGGTCAGCGTGCGGTCAAAACCATCCAGACGAACCCGGCAGGACAGCAACGCTCCAGCCGCCGTTTCGCCGCAGACGCATTCTGCCATCAGCCCCTCTCCCGACGCCGGAAACGGCTCGTCACGGTGGGTCACGATCTTTTCCAGCGGCAAAAATAAGCGACTGACGTTCTCCAATTCAAAATGAAAATCATTTCCTTGCAGATAGATGTGCATAGAAAAACAGGCTCCTTATATAACAAACGGATTGGTACAGCGCTCCCGCCCCAAGGTTGTCGGCGCACCGTGACCGGGATATATCACGCTTTTATCCGGCAAGGTCATCAGCTTTACAAGCGAGCGCTGCATCGCTATGCGGTCGCCTCCGGGAAAATCCGTGCGCCCGACGCTCTGGCAAAACAACGTATCTCCGGTAAGCACCACATCGGCCCCGACAAAGCACACACTGCCGGGCGTGTGACCGGGGGTTTCCAGCACCCGAAGTGACTCGGCACCCTGCTGCAATATGTCCCCCTCCCGCAGCAGGCGATCGGCGTGCAGATCAACAATCGGCACGCCGCCGAACACGCCGGACAGGTTTCCTACCGGATCGGTCAAAAATCCCGTATCGGCGGCGCCGACCCACAGAGGAATCTGCAGCGCTGCACACACCGCAGCCGCCGCACCCATATGATCGAAGTGGGCATGTGTCAGCAGCACCGCCTCCGGCGTGAAGTGCAGTTCCTTTACAGATAAAAGAATCCGTTCCGGTTCTGCACCGGGATCCACGATCCACCCGCCGCCGTTTGCGGTGCGCAGCAGATAACAATTGGCTTCCAATTCCCCCACGGGCAAACGGTCTACCATCATACGTTTGACTCCTTTTTCCAAAGGTCGGTATCCAATATCAGAGTAACCGGTCCGTCATTGCAGAGAGACACCTGCATATCGGCGCCGAACACGCCGGTCTGCACCTCCTGCACGCCGCAGACATGCAGCTGTGTCACCACCTCGTCAAACAGCGGACGGGCGAGCTCCGGACGGGCAGCGCCGAAAAAATCCGGACGCCGTCCATGCTTCATATTGGCGCAAAGGGTAAACTGGGATACCGCCAGCACTCCGCCGCCCACATCCAGCAGCGAGCGGTTCATCTTGCCGTTTTCGTCCTCAAACACCCGCAGCTCCGCCACCTTTTTCGCCAACAGTGCCGCCTCGGCCGGGGTATCCTCCGGGCATACCCCCACCAGCAGCAGCACCCCGCCGCCGACAGCGCCCACCGTCTTACCCTCGACCTCGACACGGGCTTGGGATACCCGCTGATACACCGCTTTCATTCGTCACGCTCCGTCCGTCAGGTGGTGGCTCGCTCGACCCGATCCACGATATCCACCGATTCCAGCTTTTTCATGATCATCTGCAAATGCTCCACGCTGCTGACAACCACCGTAAGGGTGACCACAGCGCCGCCGCCCTCCATTTCCCGGGCGTTGACGGCGTGGACCGACACATGCATATTCGCCAGCACCGTCGTCAGCTTCAGCAGCAGGTTCTCGCCGCTGCCTGCAACCACCCGCAGGGTAGCATAGGACTCGGTTTTCTGCCCCGATTCCCATTGTACCGACACCCAGCGCTCCCGATTCGGGGCTTCTTCGATCACCTTCGGCACATTCGTGCAATCCCGGCGATGGATGGACACGCCATAGCCACGGGTGATGAACCCGATGATGGGATCGCCCGGCACCGGATTACAGCATTGAGCAAACTTAACGAGACAATCCTCCATCCCGTCCACGATCACCCCGCCGTTATGATGCTTACGCCGCACAGGCGGGGTCAGCACCGGCTGCGCCGCCGTCTCCGTCTGCTCCTCCCGCTGAATGCGGGCGTATTCCTCCTTCATCCGGGGGATCAGCCGGGACAGTAAAATGCCGCCGTAACCGATCGCTGCATAGAAATCCTCCAGCGACGGGCAATGCTGCCGCCGGCTCTGATCCTGCAGAAACTCCGTCATCCGGTCCTCCGGCAGGCGAATGAGATTGCGGGACAGCTCCCGCTCCAGCTCCGCCCGTCCCTGCTGCACGTTTTCCTCCCGGCGCTCTCGCTTGAACCAGCTGCGGATCTTATTGCGTGCCTCGCCGGTATGGACGATATTGAGCCAATCCCGGCTGGGGCCGTGACCGGGCGCCGCTGTCGTCAGGATCTCAACGATCTCGCCGGTCTTGACCCGATAATCCAGCGGCACGATGCGTCCGTCCACCTTTGCGCCCACCATGCGGTTGCCTACCGCCGTATGAATGGCGTAGGCGAAATCCACAACGGTGCTTCCCACCGGCAGGGTGATCACATCGCCCTTAGGGGTGAACACAAATACGTCGTCGATATTCAGATCGGTCTTGATGCTGCGGACAATGTCCTCGGCATCGTCCACATCCTTCTGGTTCTCTATAAACTGCCGCACCCACGCCAGCCGTTCATCCAGCTTATCCTGCTTTTGCAGTCCCAGCTTATACTTCCAGTGGGCAGCGATACCGTATTCCGCCGTATAGTGCATCTCATAGGTACGGATCTGCACCTCAAAGGGGATCTTCTCCTTGCTCACCACCGTGGTATGAAGCGACTGATACATATTGGCTTTCGGGGTGGAGATGTAGTCCTTAAAGCGATTGGGCAGCGGACGGAACATCTCATGCACCAGACCCAGCACATTATAGCAGTCGTTGACGGTATCCACGATCACCCGCACGGCATAAATATCGAAGATCTCGTCAAAGGCGTGCCCCTGAATGTACATCTTCCGGTAGATCCCGGCGATGCTCTTGACCCGCCCGGACATCTGCGCCTGGATCCCGTATTCCGCCAGCTTATCCCGGATCCGATCCTGAATGCCGGACAGAAACGCCGAGCGCTCCTCCGCCCGCAGCGCCAGATTATCCTCGATCTCCTTATACGCCACCGGATCCAGCACCCGCAGCGACCGGTCCTCCAGCTCCTCCTTAATGGAGCGGATCCCCAGCCGGTGCGCCAGCGGTGCATAAATGTCCAGCGTCTCCCGGGCTTTATCCCGGCGTTTCTGGGGCGGCCAGCCGTCGCTGGTGCGCATATTGTGCAGCCGATCCGCCAGTTTGATGATCATGACCCGCACATCCTGAGACATCGCCAGCAGCATCTTGCGCACATTCTCTGCCTGCTGCTCCTCCTTGGTGGAGAAATTCATCTTGGTGATCTTGGTGACGCCATCCACCAGCTGCGCCACCTCATCTCCGAAGGCAGCGGAAATATCCGACAGCTCCAGCGGCGTATCCTCCACCACGTCATGGAGCAGCGCCGCCACTACGGAATCGCTGTCCATGCCCATCTCCACCAGAATACACGCCACATGCAGCGGATGACAGACATACTCCTCGCCGGATTGGCGTTTCTGCCCGGCGTGGGCCTTCTCCGCCATCTCGATTGCCCGTTCAATGCGGTCGATCTGATAGTTCTTTTCGCTCTCCGCCAGCAAGGTTTTCAGCGTTGCTTTGACCGATTCTACGGTTTCCGGTGCGCTCATGTCTGTCCTCCTTCACTTAAGTATTTCCATAAGGGCATCTGGGTCAGATCGGTTTTTCCGGTAGCCGGCAGCAGCTGCAGGCTCAGTCGCTCGCCACGATCCGTCACCGCCAGCAAGCCTGCCTCCCGCCAGATCTCCAGCGCCGTCAACAGCTGGAGGGGCGGCGGCAGCGTGCCGTGCGCACCGCCCACACGGGATACGGCATATTGCAGCTGCTCCGCCGTGCCGCTCCATCCTGCACAGGAATGCAGCATGCTGTACAACTTCGTCAGCAGCTCCCGGGGCGGCAGCGCCTGCTCCGGGGGAGCCTGCGTCTCTCGCCGCAGCAGTCCCTCATAGGTATCGATGGCATCCATCCATTGCTGCCGATCCGTCTGGGTATAGGACACATCCCGTATACGCACGCTGACGGTGGTATTTCCATGATATTCATTTTTCTCCAGCGCTACCACACAGTTCAGTACCGATCCGCAGGGAATGGGAAACTCCTCCGGGGCTGTCTGAAATTTCACCGCATTGATGCGCACACCGTCCCGGCTCAGAGATAGACGCAGGTGCTTGCCGCCGCCCAGAGCGGTGATGTTATCCAGCGTCATGCGGGACAGGCAGAACAGCGGTGCCGGATTTCCGGCGCCCAGCGGCTCCAGCGCATCCATCAGAAGCAGCTTTTCCAGATTGATCTGATCCGGGCGCATACGCAGGGCGATATGCAGCGCCGGAATCGGCATCCGGGGGTATTCCCGTGCCGCCCAGACATTTACCCGCTCCCGCAGCGCCGGTATCTGCGCCGCCTCCAGCGACAGCCCCGCCGCCATCTCGTGACCGCCAAAGGCGGTCAACAGCTCCCGGCAGCTATCCAGTGCCGGGTACAGCGGAAAGCCCTCCACACTGCGCCCGGAGCCATGCGCTGCGCCGTCCTCGCCCACGCTGATGACCACCGCCGGTTTGCCGTATTGCTCTGCCAGCCGTGCCGCCATAATCCCCAGCACACCGCCGTGCCAACCCGGTCCCTCGACCACCAGCACCCGCTGCGCCAACCAATCCGGATGCGCCGCCAGTGCCGTCTCGATTTGGGCGTAGATCTCCTGTCCGATACGCTGGCGCTCGCCATTCATCGCCTGCAGCTGCTCCGCCAGCGCCGCCGCCTGTGCCGCATCCTCTGCCAGCAGCAGCCGCAGCGCCACCTCCGGATCGCCCATTCGTCCGGCAGCGTTGAGCCGGGGCGACAGGGTGAACACCGCTGCCGACGCTGTCAGTATTTTTTCCGCATATCCCGCCGCCTGCCGCAGCGCCGCCAGTCCGGGGCGGGTCGATTCGTTCAGCGCCCCGATCCCACGCCGCATCCAATCCCGATTAAAGCCCCGCAGCGGGATCAGATCCGCCAGCGTTCCCAGCGTCAGCAGATCGCCGTAGCGGGCAAACACCGTCTCGCTATCCCCCTCCAGCACGCAGACCAGCATAAACGCCACACCTACACCCGCCAGATCCTTACAGGTGCTTTCGCAATCCGGACGATGGGGATCGACCACGGCGCATACCGCCGGCAGCGACTCCGGGGGCTGATGGTGATCGGTCACCACCACGTCGATCCCCGCCGCCGTCGCCGCCGCCACCTCCTCCGGTGTCAGCGAAATACCCGTATCCACCGTAACGATCAGCCGCACGCCGGCAGCCGCCGCCCGGGCTATACCATCCTCATGCAGTCCGTAACCGTCCTCCCGATGCGGGATCGCCCAATTCACATCGGCGCCGGCATCCCGCAGGTAGGTATACAGCAGCACGGTAGCGGTGATCCCGTCCACATCGTAATCGCCGTAAATGAGGATTTTCTCCCGCTGCTCCAGCGCCTGCCGGATCCGCTGCGCCGCCGTCTCCATATCCGCATAAGCAAACGGGTCGGCCTCCTCCTCCGTGCCGGTAAGGAACGCATAGATCTCCTCGGGAGCGGTCAAGCCCTGCGCCGTCAGCAGCAGCGTGAGAAACGGGTGCAGCTCACACTCCGACGCCAGCTCCGATGCCAGCGCCGTATCCAGCGGGGCAAACTCCCAGCGCTTCATCCGCATACGACCGCTCCTTTCTTAGTTTCTGTAATTAAGAAAATATATATCGTTATATTAGCACGAACCACGCAAATATTCAACAGATTTTTACGCAAAGAGGCGGTTTCAGGCGATTTTTGCCGAAAAGCGCTGGAAATTCCTCCCCCATAATACAAGATTCCCCTCCTGCTGCAGCTTCATTCTGCAGCACGAGGGGGATCGGATACGATCTTGCTTTTTCGAGAGTGTGCCAAGCGAAGCCGGGCATCTTCTATGCCGCAGCCTGTCACCGGTCACAGCTCACATACCGGCCGGGTCCGCACCGAGCCACCGCCTGCAGCGGGAGCGGGCTTCTTCGCCGGGCTATATCAACGCATGAATTTCGGGTCTTTCAGCACCACGCCCGGCTGCTCCCGGATCATCTTGCTATCCTGAAAGATACAGCCGTCAAACAAGATGTTGGATACCGTGAAACCAGCCACTGCCCCGCTTTTGGTCTCGCAATTGAAGTCAAACACATTCGAGGTACCGGCTGGGTGGGTGAAGGTGCAATTCCGATAGGTAATATTCTCCGGGATCGGACCCTCCACCTCGCTGGTCAGCCCGGAATAATGGGTCCACATCTGCAGCACATTTATGGTGCAGTTTTCGATGGTCGCCTGCGCCCGGATACGGAAGGTGCCATCCAGCCGGCAGTTGGTGATCGTCGTTTTCGGGCTGGCCATTTCCTTAAAGTACAGATATTCTCCTCCGTCCAGATCGAAGGATCTGTCCAGACGGATCCGGATGCTGCTTGTGGTCTGAGAAATGACCTCTACCACCTTAGCTTCTCCGCAGCGAATGCCCTCGTCCGGATTCAGGATCACTGCCGTGTCTCCCTCCTCAATGCGGGCAAATCCGCCGCCGGCATAGTCCAGACCGACGATCTTCAGCTCGTTTTCCTCACCGATCTCCGTGATCTGCGCCAGAGTATTGGCGATGTTGAAAATATCGTCATGGCTGCCCCCAAAGACGCATTGATCGAAATGCAGGCTCTCCCGATTATCCTTGGCGTGCACCACATCCCGCCAGGCAACCGTAGCGCAGGAGTCGGCATCCTTCGGCTCCAGCCGCACATTCCGCCAATAGAGCTTTCCGAAATTGCCGTTTACCTGAAACACGAACATGGAGGCATTCCAGATACGGATATCTTCATAAGTGACCTCACCGGTGTTATGCAGCACCTGAAACGCCACGCCGGAATGGGAATAACCGGGGGTCGGCAAATACCAGACAGAGCCTATCTCCTGCGCCCCTGACATGGCAATCTCCACATGGGTATCATTCAGCGCCGTGGCGATCGTGCAGGGAACCTGTCCACGCAGGCCGTTGGCCTTCAGAGCAAAGGCGTCCTTTGTATACTCCGGGGTCCTCCGGGCGCACTCCGCAAACCATGCCGGTACGCTGAAGGTGACCCTTGATCCCTCGCACTTCTCCACAGTCGCCACGCAGGCCACCGGGGTATCGTAATTAAAATTGAAGCCCTTGACCGTAATGCTTTCGCTCTGCACCACCGACAGGTACCCCTTGCCCGGCAGACCGATGACCGTGGTGTTATTGCCGATCAGGGATACGTTCTGCGCCCCGGAAATCTGCATCAGGCTGGAGCTGCCGGCAGCACAGGTTTTCAGCACATATTCCGTGTTTTCCTCAAACCGCACCTGCGCTACTTTGCCAGAGTTCTTTTTGGTATATGTACAGGCAGTGGCGATGGCTTTGTTCACCGCCGTGCTGTCGTCGGTTTTTCCGTCTCCCTTCGCCCCGAAGGAGCGCACAAAAAACGCCTTGCCGCCGGCGATGTCCTGACCGAGGTTCAGCAGTTCCTCCTCCTCGGTCTTGAAATCGTCGTCGCCGAAGATCACATCGTCCACCAGAATACCGTTGCCGGAGCCGGGCGTGCTCGGCCACGTATCGTCATACCCCTTGCTCTCCGGTCCGGGATCCTCGTCAAGCCCCGGCGCCGAATCCTCATCGATCACCACATCGGAATAAATATCCGAGTATTTATCCGGGGGATACTCGATCACCTTTCTGCAGCCTGTCGTCATCGATATGAGGAGCGCCAGCGCAAGGCACACAGGGCCGCACGATTTGAGCTTACTCATTTTCATCCCTCCGAAGACATGGATTTCTGAACCTGCAGATACCGGTCATACGCCTTTTGGTTCAGTGCGGTGATGTCCTCGCTGCCCAGCGAATGACAAACGCTCACATAGTTATCCCAGAATACGTTGATGTCCACCGAGCCGTTGAGGAATTTCACGGTCATTTCCCGGACGTATTCCACCAGCTTTTCGCTGTCGGCGTTTGTGATCTCGTCCGACCGCCGGACAATACTCGGATAAATATTCTTCGGTGCCGCCTGAATATATGCAGACACCCGATCCTTTTCCGCCTGCAGGGATTTCCGCTCGTCCTGACTCAGATATTTGCTGTTGGTCTTGTCGATCAGATTATAATACGCCTTGCTCGCATAATTGGGCAGCGGATATCCCGGCGTCAGGTCCGAATTCTTATACTTGGACTTATAGTAGTTTTCCGTCATGTAAATGGTACCGTCCGACTTCACGCCCCAGTTGAACCCCTGCGGCCCCTGCAGGGCGGTCAGGGTACCCTCCAGCGAATAGAAATAGTCCGCAAACCGCACGGCGACCTCCGGATACTTGCACGCCTTTGTCACCGTGAACCACTCGCCCCAGCAATACTCCACGCCGGTGATGGACCAGCAGGCCTTATCCACGCTCTTATCCCGGAACGCCGGCACGAATACATAGTTATCCGCACGGGCAGCATCCATGTAGGCGTAAGCGTTATCCGCCACGAAAGCGCCCACGGTGACCGCCTTGGTATTGAGCTTACTCTTGACATCCTCGTCCCCATTGGCAAACCAATCGGGATCAATGAGACCGTTTTTGTACAGCGTCCGATAATAGGTCAGCGCCGTCTTATAGTTCTGGGTGGTGAAATTGGAGCGCCATTTGCCGTTATCGTCGATGGAATACTCGCCCCAGCCGCCGTATACCGCCAGACCGAAGGGCCCGTACAGGCAGCCGGGCAGGATGCCGGTGGAATTCCACGCCTGCAGCAGAAGGGGGATCTCATCCTTTTTCCCGTTGCCGTTGGGATCGTTGTCCTTGAATGCCGTCAGCACCTTCATGAGACTGTTCGTGCTGGTGGGAACGCTGAGCTTGAGCGTATCCAGCCACGTCTTATTGATGTACAAGCCCTGGCTGACCTTCTCACGGTTCGCTTCATTGAGCATGGGCAAGGAATAGTAGTGCCCGTCCTCTGCCGTAATGGAGTATTTCGCCTGGGCATTTTGCTTCAGCAGCCGCTGTACATTGGGGGCATAGTTCTTGATATAGTCGTCCAGCTGCACCAGCAAGCCCTGCTTGACATAGCTCCACTGCTCACCGATGGAATACGGCGCCATACCGATCATCAGATCCGGCAGATTGCCGCTGGTATACGCCAGCAGCAGCTTCTGCTTCACCTCTGCCTGCCCTACAAGCGAATAGTTGAGCTTAACATTCATCTTCTTGGCGAAAAACTCATTGATCTTCATGGTCTTGTAGTTCGCCTGATTGGTATAGTCCTTGATCATCACATTAAAGGTGACGGTCTTGTCGGCAATGGGATACCCGGTGGAATAGCAATTATTCTTGAGGGTCGCTTTCTTGCCGGTGTTATTCAGGTCATTCACATGCAGACCGTCATCCGTCTGGGTGTTAGTCTGCGGAGTGGATACGCTGCTGTCGATCGGCTTATTCTGGTTATTCCCGGAATCGCCGTTCGATCCTCCGTCTGAATTCATTCCGCTGTCTGTGGACACGGAGCTTCCGGTATCATCGCTCAGGGAGCTGCCGCCGGGCCCGATGACCGGCTGACCCGAATGACAGCTCATCACGACGGCAACGATCAGCACGGCTGCTAATACCGCAGATACAATTGACAACACGAGTTTCTTTTTCATTCTCAGTTCTCCTTTTCAATATACTGGCGATGGTCGATCTGCAATCAGCCGGTTATCCCGCTCCTCTCTATACTCATCATGAATTTGGATTGAACGGATAAATAGAAAATGATCAGCGGTGCGATCACCAGAACCGTCGCCGCCATCACCACCGCATTGTTGAAGATCTCTGCCGAATGATCCAGCAATTGATCGGTGATGCTGTCGGCGCTGATCATTTGATACAGAACCGGCAACATCTGCGGCAGCAGGAATCGGGCTTGATCCTCAATATAGATCAGCGGCTCGGAGGTGTCGTTCCAATGCCACACCACACCCAGCACTAAGGTGATCAGCGCCGATGACCGGGCATTGGGGAGTGCAATGGAGAAAAAGGTACGGATCGGACCGGCACCATCCACGGCTGCCGCCTCCTCCAGCGCCTTAGGCAAGGACAGGAAAAACTGCCGGAAGATAAACACATAAAATGCCCCTCGCAGACCAAACCCAACAAAGGAAGGGACGATGATGGGCAGATAGGAGCCGGTGAAGCCGATGCGGCTGAAGAAGATATACAGCGGAACAATGATCGTTTCCGTCGGAATAATGATCGCCAACAGCAGCAGCGCAAGCCAAAAGCCCTTAAAGCGGAAATTGAACCGGGCAAAGCCATACCCCACAAAGGAACACGACAGGATATGCCCCACCACACTCAGAAGCACCACGAACACGGTATTCGGCAGCCGTGTCGTATACTGCAGCGCCCGAAATGCCGTCGCATAGTTCTCCCAACGAATTTCGGTCAGGATCCATTTCACGGAAATATCATTCAGATCCGCCTGCGTTTTGAAGGAGGTGAAGATCATATACAGAAACGGATACAAAAACACAAACGCCAGCCCGATGAGCAGCGAATAGACAAACAGACCGGTTATCCCCTGAACCGAAGCCTTACGGATCCGGCTTTTATTCCAGCGGGATCGGTTCCCGATGCTTTTCATATAAGTATCCCCTCCTTCCTTCTTAATTCTCCGAAACATTGCGGATCGACGGGGTCAGGCAGGCGTAGGCGACCGCCACAAACACGATCACAACCGCAAAATAGATCCACCCCAGAGAGGCGGCATACTCAAACTGTGCATCCTTAAACATGACCTTGCTGATATATTCCATGATCTGGCTGCCGGAATCGGCAAAGGAATCGACAATGGTATATACAACGGTGATCAGCAGCACCGGCGAGACCATCGGCAGGGTGATCTTCCAAAACATCTCCCACTCGGTGGCGGAATCGATCTTGGCGGATTCATACAGCGACGGCGATATGCTTTGCAGCCCTCCTAAAATCAGTAAGATCTGCACACCGGACTTCCACATCACCAGTGTGATGCTTGCCAAAAAGGTGGACACCGTTTCCACCGCACTTTGCCCCAAATAGAGCTGCACCTCCGGCGTCAGCAGCAGATCCCGCACCATTTCCATCGGTTCGTTGTTGACGCCCTGACTCAAAAGCTGCTCCATCACGGTGCCGGAGCCTAAAATGACCGGTAAAAAGAAGATCGTGCGAAACAGACCACGGCAGGCAATCTTCTTGCTGAGGAGGATGCCGACGATCAGCGCAAAGACCGTGATCAGCGGCAAGCGCAGCAGCACCTTTTGGACTTCCTTTACCAGAAGCGGGAGGAAGTCCACATCCTCCCGGAATGCTTTCACAAAATTGCTCATCCCCACCCAATCCATCCGGTAATTGAGCACATTCTCCAGCTTGGAAAAGGAAAGCATAAGTGAGAAAACCACCGGGAAGATCAGCAAGCCGACGGCGCCGAAGATCCAGGGCGAGATAAAGAGATAGCCCATCCGGCGGGTGCGTTTTTCATAGCTCAGTTTCATTTCGTTATTCTGCCCTCCGTGCGCTGCAAAACGCAATAATCCATCGGCTCGATCCGCTGGCCGGAGACCTGTGCCGGCTCGTCTGCGTAATTGATACAGATCGCAGCACCGTTATCGTATTCCACGCAGGACACCGTCTCCGACAGGATCGTATGCCGAAGCATCACGGCGCCGTCGATCGCCCCCAGCCTGTCGGAAAACTCCCGGCTGACCGCTGCGATCGTCTGCCCCCACATGGAATATTCCGAGGAAAACAGCCGATCGTATTCAGTATCGATCAGCTCCAGCGAGCTTTTCTCCGTCACGATATAATACGGCTGGCAGCCATATTCGATCCATTTCAGCTTTTGATAGTTGGAATCATAGGACATATTCCCCGCAACCGAAGTGTACCGAAAATATCCGTTGACCACCAGCTGGAAGAACGGAACGGATACGCTTTCATAATAGTATCCGGAATTCGTATCGGGGATCTCCCGCAGGGAATCGGCGTAGGGCAGCACATACTGATTGCCGCCGTACATCTGCAGCGGTATCCCCACTTCCCGAGCCCTTCCAAACGCCGCCTCGACGGCGGAAACGGTCTGCGCACGGGTGTTTTCCTTTCCGCTCTGAAAAGAATTCCACAGCCATTGACCGGAGCGGGCAAGGCTCAGCCCGGCATTCGGATATAAGCCGCTTTTCCGGGCCGCCGTCAGATATTTGTCCAACGACACATAGGGATCCACAACGATGGTCGTACCGGTGAGATCCATATGAATATTGCCTACATAATCCCGAATGACCTCTTTACGGAGATTGACATTTTTGCTGTCCGGATAAGCCGTGAAAAAGTCATTGTATACATAGGTGCGGATCCCCTTTTCACCGAGCTCTTCCAAAAGAGTCTGCCACTGCTTTTTCCCGCCCAGCTTTCCGGCCACCTTCTGGGGCGTCGGATAATCGGTGATCCCGCCGCTGTTCCACCCCTGCAGCGATAGCTCCAGCGAGCGTACGCCGTTATCCTGCAGATCGGAAACGATGCTCCGCACCTCGTCGCAGTCCGTCATATCCACGAAGGTCTCGAAGAACATCCCCTTCTTCTTCACCCCCATGAGCACATCCAGACTGACCTCTCCGGGGTGGACAGAGATCTTCTTCTGCAGAATCCCCCGCTCCTCCAGATAAGAGCGATACACCGCCGCCATATCGGAGTAGCTGCTGTCTGTGTCCAGCAGGAAATACTGCACCGTCCGGTCGCTCAGCTCCTGCTGGGGCATGATCTGTTCGATGGTCTTGCTGTTGATGGTCAGCTTTTCGGTATAGTGGTACATGAAAGTGAAATAGCACCGTGCCAGCTTGGGGCACTGATAGCCATAGGGAACCACATTCAGATAGGTATTCTCTGCCCCATCGGTCACAGCCGCCAAAAATCCGTTTTTGTCATTTCGGACGCCAAAAACCGGCAGCATACAATTCTTGATATCCTGCTCATCCCGGCTGACCAGCGCCTGAATATCCTGCTCACTTTGCCCGTAGAGCGAATAGCTATAGACCCGCTCCTCTTTCGTTTCGGTGTTATCGAACCGCACCAGAGCACCAGAGCCATCCGGTATCAGCAGATATCCGTCCAGATCCGTCCTCGCTGCGCCGAAAAAGGGCATCAGCGTAATACTGACGATCCGATTGCCCTCCCCCTGCCGGATCGATTCGGCGGGGATCGATGCAGCCAGACCGTTCTCATTCAATGTAAATTCCACCGTAAAGGAAACCGAGAACTTGACCAGCTCCACACCCAGCGAAAGACCGTCAGCGGTATATTCCGGTGTCAGACGGATCGAGCCTTGATCGCCCACTGCATCACAAAGCTGGATCACCGTGCCGGCGCCCTCCTCATCCGCAACGGTGGCCTGCAAGAGCACCGTTTTGACCGCCTCAGCCACATCCGAACGCAGATAGTAGTCGTGGCTCACCGTGTTTGACCACAGATGACCGCTGCGCTTATCCCGCACATAAACATCCGCTCCGGTGGTATCGTACCAGAACGCAAACCGCTCATTCTCGCTGACAAGACGCAGCGTGACCTCGGAGGAGATGGAGACGTTATCCCCGGATGATTCCGAGTCCGAATCCATGTCCTCCCAGTCCATATCCTCCCAATCCATGTCCTCTTCACTGTCCGGCTGTCCGCCGGAGACCGCAGCCGCTGCACTGAACGAGATGCACAGCGGAAGCAGCAGCAACAGCATCATTTTGAAAACCGATACACGGCTCCGTTTTTTCATCCGCCATACCTCCCTATAGCTTCAATCGCAATTCCCAGATCAGCTCTTTCGCAAAATACACGACCTGTGCAATCAGCGAAAACAGCAGCAGCGCCACACCCCATATGATCAGCATGGCAATCAGCGCAACCACCGTCACCGCAAAGGTCTTGGCAAAGGAATAATCGTTCAGTCTTTGCAGCGACAGAAACAGCAGCACCGCCGTCCATGCGTATATCATAAAGGTGAACCCGCTCAGCAGATCCCCGTCGGACACGGTCATCACGTTGGACAAGAGCCCCAGCAGCGGCTTGCACACGAGAATGGGAACCACCGAATACGCGGAGGCGGTCAACAGCTCCGTGAAGGAGCATTCCCCCACGATGATCGCCGTCACCGCATAGGAGGAGACCACCCATGTCAGCAGCGGTATGACCGCCAGCGCCAGATCCAGCAGCAGGTTGGCCTGCGTGACCGATTTGGTTCCCAGCGAATAATTCACATAGAAATAATAGGTGTAGTTGACCAAAGCCAGCAACAACAGCAGCACGACCACCCGGGACAGCCGGAACTGCGACCGGGTGCGTTTGATGATGTCCAGCGCATCGCACGGATGGAACAGCATCAGTATGGACATTTGCAGTGTATTCAGCATAGCGAGCACCTCACCCTTTCTCAATCGTTCAAATGGTAGAAGCGCCGCACCAAGGCATCCGCATACTTACGCACCCTGTACACGATCACCACTGCAGCCGTCACCACAAAAGCCACTGCCAAAACGATCCATCCAAAATGCTGCTTGACAAACTGTTTTTGCCGGAGCTTCTGCACCCGTCCGAAGGACTCACGGTTATCCGCAAGTCTGTATGCCTCGGCGGCCTCATCCATCCGCCCCAGCTTGTATAAACAATCCGCCATGCCGTTATTCAGCACCGAATAGTTCGGATCGGTCAGCTTGGCACGAGCATACAGCTCATAGGCCTCCTCATAATCGCCCTGATCGTAGGCTGCCTGCGCCGCATACACGGCTGATACGAATGCCGTTCTCTTGAAGCGCTGTACGGTATTCGTCACGGTATCGGACACATAGATGGAGCCCTTGCTGTCACATGCCAGGGCGACCGGTCCCTGAAAAAAGCCTGCGACCTCCCCCTCGCCGCCAAACACATTCAGCAGTGTGCCATCCTGAGAGAACTGGTAGATGCGCTTACATTTTTCCTCCAACACGCTGATGATCCCGTCATCCGATACAGCGATACTGCGAAAGCCGGGGGTCGTCAGCTTCCATCCGCCCTGATAGACCATCTCCCCGTAGAATTTCTCCGGAAACAGATTGTCGCCTGCCATATTGACCTTCCGGATTTGGGAGGTCTCACTGCCCACCACGGCATAGATGACCCCGCTGCGATCCATCGTGAAGTTGACATACGGGTTCGGCTGCTCCGTCACCAGCAGCTTTTTCTGCTTTTCCGAAGCAAATCGGCGGATGATCGCCTTCAGAATACTTGCCGGCACCTTCGTGGAACCGACGAATCCCTTAAATTCTCCCTCCTGATCAAGCTGCATGAAGCTCTGTCCCTTCAGAACATACAGGTACCCCTGCACACCCAAGGACACATTGGTGGGGGTGAACGTCATATTCTCATCCAACAGCTCCGATTCCGGGCGGCGGTATTCACGCAGAATACGGTCGTCCGAATCCACGACCACGATCCGTTCGTTGTCGGTATCCGCAATGTATATCTCCCCTGTTTCCGTATCGCAGAAAACACCGGAGGGATTTTTCAAGGTATTTCCCGCCGTATACTCCCGGAGGAATTGCATTTCGGGGTCAAAAACCACGATCCGGTTATTGCCTGCATCCGCCACATACAGCCGGTCGGCAGCATCCACATACAGATTCTGCGGCGCATTCAGATACGAGCCCTCATACACCCGCTCGATACGCTTTTCGGGAACATAGCACTTGGGCAGGGGGACCTTTCCCCGGTCATCCACCACATAATCGGTCTGCCCGATGGCTGCCGCCGCCGAAAAGGACAGGGAAACCGCCAGCAGCAATGCGCAGATTCCAACGAAAGCACGGCGCTTTATTCGTTTATCCATCGGCTCCTCCTAATCCTTAAGTCCCGCAAAGGACATGGTGGTGACGATCTTCGCCTGCATCAGCACAAACACCACCGTCGAGGGGATCAGCATGAGCAGCGTCAATGCCGCCGACGCCCCCTGTGTTGTCAATGAGCCGCCAATGGTAGCGATCGCAACGGGCAGGGTCTGCTTGCTGGCATCCGCTATGTAGATCGCCGGGCCGGCGGAATCAGACCATGCCGCCATAAACTGATACACGATGATGGTAGCCCACGCCGGCTTAGCGTACGGGAAGCCGATCTTCCACATGATCTGCCATTCGTTAGCGCCGTCCAGACGAGCCGCCTCAATATAGGAATCCGGCATACTCACCAAAAACTGCCGCATAAGAAACACATAGGTGGCCGAGCCCATAGCGGGTAAGATCAGCGCCCAATAGGTATCCAGCAGCCCCAGCTTCTCAATGATGACGAAATTCGCCACACCGGCAGCCGGGCCGCTCAGGGAAAGCGCAAAGATCAGCACGCCCGTCATTTTTTCTGCGCCTCTGGGCCGGGTCTTGGACATGGAAAACGCCGCCATAAAGGAAGAGGTGACCACGATCCCCACCATGAGCACGCAATAGAGAATGCTATTGTAGATATACCGGGACAGCGGGATCACCGTCTCCGAAAGCAGCTCCGACATCTGACTGAAGTTGGTCAGAGTAAAGCGCCGGGGCAGCCAACGGGGCGGGTATACAAACATTTCATCCAGAGGCTTAAAGGCATTGAGTATCACATAGATGATCGGCAACAGCAAGAGAAAAAGATACGCCAACAAAAGAATACAGGAGCATACTCTCGAAAAGGCGACTTTTTTGATTCTCTTGTTGCCGATACGCAATATGTTTCCCTGCACTACACTCATATCACGATCACCTGTTCTTCCTCCCAATACGGTCGGTCAATCTTTTGTCGCCAGCACCTTGCGCAGCACAAATCCTGTGGCAAAGGTCAGGGCAAACAATATCACGGATATGGCCGACGCATAACCGATCTCAAAACGTGTGAAGCCATAATCCCGCATATGCAGCGCAATGGTGTGCGCCGCATAATCGGGACTGGGGAATCCTGCCACCTGAGCGGGAATATCGGCGATGGCAAAAGCAGCCACCGAAGAGGTGATGGCACTGAACAGCAGCTGAGGCTTCATCTGGGGCATCGTCAGATAGATCAGCTCCTGAAAGCTGCTCCGGATCCCATCGATCCTGCCCGCCTCGTACATATCCGCCGGCAGCGCCTGAAACGCCGCCACAAAGGTGAGAAACGACATGCCGGAGCCCATCATAATTCCAATGAAGATTACCACTCCGAACAGAATACCGGTGTCGGTCGTCCATTGAATGGGTGCGCTGATCCATCCGAGACTGGTCAAAAGATAGTTGAGCACGCCATACCGGTCCCCGGAAAACACATAGAGCCATATCACCGTCATGGCAGTGCCCGTCGTCATCTGCGGAATGTAAAACAGCACCACCAGCAGGTTGCGCAGACCTCTTTTGAAGGAATTGATGACCCATGCCAGAATGAAGTTTAGCAAAAACACGATCGGTGTCACGGTAAAGGCGTAGATGAGCGTGTTTTTGACCGCCTTGCCGAATTCTTCATCCTCCAGCAGCAGCGAGCGGAAATTGTCCAGCCCCACAAACACCGCCGGCTCATACAAATTGTAGGAAAACAGGCTCATACACAGGGAATAGATCACGGGGATGATCCCGAAAACGATCAGCGGAATGAGAAAAGGCGCCATAAACAGCCAGCCCCATACGTCCCTTGAGCGGAGCGGCCGCTTCTTCGCCAGCGGCGAGGATTGTTTATTCATGATCTGCTCTTTCGCCTCCGCTCCAGTTCGGTGTTGATGCTTTCCTGCGCATATTCCAGCGCCTCTCTCTCGGACATATTCCGGGAGATCACCACGTTGTTAAAGGCATAGCTGATATACCGGGAGGTGTAATAATCTCCCAAGACCGGGTTATACGCCTTCGCCTGCTGCATGGATTGCAGAAATACCTGCAGATGCCGGCTGTCCCAATCCAGTGCGGAAAACGCCTCCACATTGGCGGACAGCAGCCGGGCGGACATATCCAGCTTCGCCTCCCGGATCTCCGAAAACTCCAATTGCACGCCGGTGGACATATACCACTTCAGGAATTGCCACGCCTCCTCCGGATTGGCTGCATCCGCCATGATCATCGCCGACGAGGCGGTCAGACCGCCGATGGAGTGATCCACACGGCCATCCTCCCGCCGCAGACCGGGCATCACAGCAATATCCCATCTTCCTGCCAGCTCCGGTGCGGCGTAGACAAACTGAATGTAATTCGCAATACTGCCAAAGCCGATGGGGGTCTCCCCCGAGCGGAAACGGTTGAAGAAATTGGCCGTTTTCGGCACGCCGTACATGGTATAAAAGTCGCAATGCATCTTAAATGCCTGCCAGGAGAGCCGACTGGCCACCTGACTTTCGGTCATATCCTCGTTATACAGCTCCCCACCGTGCTGAAACAGCAGGATCTCATATCCGGGGCTGGAGGACAGGGTCATGGAATTCTCCGCCAGCCGGGGGATCACCGTTTTGATCATCTCATCCCACGTCTCCGGAGGGGAGAACTGCAGCTTCTTAAAAATGTCGGTACGGTAAAACAGCATGGGAATATCCAGCGTCAGGGGCAGCCCGTATACACCGCCACGGTAGGTCAGGGGCGTAAAGCAGACCGCCGGATATTGCGCAGCCACCGGATCAAAATCCTCAAACTGCGTCAGATCATAGCACTGGCTGCGCATCATATAATCCTGAATGGACGCCGCCTCCAGCACCGCATCCGGTGCGGTCTTACTGAGGATCGCCAGCAGCATGGCGTTGATGCCGGTAGACATCTGCGACGACGGCGTCAACCGGAAGCGCACCTGTATGTTATATTTGGCAGCGAAATCCGCCTCGATCAGCTCTTGAATTTCCGTCGCCCAGATCTGAGTACCCCCATACCAAACGTCGATCGTTTTCTGCTCCTCGCTATACACGCCGGAGCCGATGACGGAGCTGTAATCGTTCGTAAAGGTGGTGAAAAAGCGTGCCACAGCCGCCCAGACCTTTTGAAAAGCCGAGACCGTTTCGGCTGTGTATTCCAGACCTGCCGGAACGATCACCAGCTTGTCGATCGACAGTGTGCCGGCGGGCAGCTGTGTTATCCAGTTGCCGTACTGGGTGATCATCGTATTGAACTGCTCCAGATTGGCCGGGATCTCAAATGCGTCCCGCATCAGAATCTCATAATCGTCCAGCGTATTCTGCATCTCGCTGTAGGTCAGCGCCTTATCGCTGCGGCAAACCGACCGTATCTGCTGAGCCGAGGTCTGCAAATTTTCATGCAGCTGCTGCAGCGTATCCATGAGATGAGGGAGCTTTACATCCAGCTGATAATCGTAGTTCACATCCGGGTCGCTGGTGGTGATCAGCGTAATATCCAGATACAGCTCCGACAGCACATCCATATCCGCATCCAGACGGCGGATAACAGAGGTCATATCCCCGGCGACGACCTCCATGGAGATCGTGTGCTTACCACGATCGAAATAAAACCGATACGGTTCACCGGCGTCATCCCGGAGATATTCCGTACGCCATTTGGTATCCGGCTGAAAGCGGTAAGCAGCCATTTCAGCAAACGGCACTTTTCCGTCGATCCGAATCGTCCGGTAGACCGGCAGCCCATAGTTATAGTAGCTGTACAGATTTCCCCCGATGGTGTACAGTCCGTCGTCGGGCACCTCAAACTCCCAGCAGATCGTCTGCCGGCTGCTTTTCCAGGCACTGCCGCCTGCCACATTGATCTTGTCATGGCGCAGGTCGGAGGGGGTGCAGCTTAGGTCGGCAGAGCTGTCCAGCCGCAGAGAGGCGGCGGAGCGATATACGGAAGCCTCCCCTTCCACAAGGATCGGCTCCCCTGCTCCGGCGGAATATCCCGCTGCTGCCGCCGCATAGTCCGGCAGCGTCTCCGGGGCTGTAAGCCGTATCCCGCCAATGGCGATGGGCTGATTGCCCTTGGTTTTCAGCGTGATGGTATGCTCGCCCTGCGACAGATACAGCTTCATCGGCTCTGCATAATACCCATTAGGATCCGCCAGCCGTACCGTTTGCCACGCATAGACCTGCTTCATCTTCGGTGCGGATTCGTTGCCGTTGATATCCACCCGCACCTCTCCGTCATCCACAAATCGACGCATAAAATGGATATTGCTCTGCTCAACGCACAAAAGCGCTCCATCGACCTGCAGCTCCCGCTGAATATCCGCCGATTTGTCGTTATAGGCATAATAGTCCGTTTCGATGCAGTACAGAGCGTTTTCCGGCACATCGATCCGCCATTCCAGAGCGGCAATCTCCCCATCCCATTGGATTGCCCGCACCCCGTCATAGTCGGCATAGGACACTGCGCCGCCATCGGAATGCGCCTCCTGTATCGGCAGCTCCACCGCCGCACCGGTATAGTCCTCATAGCCCGCCGCCTCATAGGCAGACAACAGATCCCAGTAGTGAATATCCATCGGATCCGGCTCTGACGACGTCTGAAGCGCACCGACGTCTGCGGCGGAATCCCCCTCCGACACCGGAGCTCCCCCGGCAGCCATACTGTAGACAGGCAGACAGCAGACTGTCATAACCAGAACCAACAGTATGGAAAAAATACATCGGAATGTCTGTTTCATGTGAATACCCCAATCCGTAATGTGTACAGCCGAAACGAAAGTCCTGCGCACCAACCGGAAAAGCCGCACGATGCGTTCGGCTCCCGGGTGATCGTACGCTTTTCCGGTGACGGTTTTTAAGCGATGAGTACCGCACCGCCTGTGCGGCGGCCGCACAGGCATCCGGAGGAAACAGGACGAGCGTCGGCGTTTTCCTCTGCCGTACCGGTACGGTCCGCCGATCCGCTCGGCGCTGCTTATTCCTGTTCCTGTTCTTTTTCCTTCTTCTTAAAGGGAACAAAAGCGATCACCAGAACCACCGCCAAGCCTACAGCCGCCACGGCAACGATAACGATCCACCAATCCATGACATAGCGAATGATCGGATCCTGCTTGATCTTCACCCGGCCGACCCGCACCCGCTGGGTCTTTTTCCCGTCGGTATCGTCCAAGCCGGTGTCCCCGTCGTCGTTGTCGTCCAAATCTGCCGTTGTACCGGGATACGGTTGCCGGTTCCCCGAATCCCGATCGCCGTCGTCGCCGGCTCCGTCATCCGGATCAAAGTCATCGTTCCACCAATCATCGGTGTTGATCACCGTGTTTTCGCTAAACACACCGGTGAGGCTCTCGACTGTCAAGCCGTTCATGGAGAATACGGTGGCATACAGCCCCTTGGAGCCGTTGCTCATCATCAGATAGGTCTCATAGGACATTCCGTCTGCAAAGACCGCCTTGCCGTCGATCGCCAGCGTATACCGCTCCTCCCCGTTTTTGTCCGTTATCTTCACGAGGCTGTAGGTATGCGTTCCGGTCAGATCCCCGGTCCAGCCGGCATACAAGCCATCCGAGGACCGCACGGTGTAGGTTCCGTCTGCCGCTTTTGTGAAGGTATAGCTGACCCCATACTCATCCGCCACGATAGCCGGCACATCCAGCAGGATCCCGTCGGACTTCATGGACAGGGCAATGCCGAAGTGCGGCACCTCCGCCGAATTCCGGATGGTCATAGTCATGCCCTTTTCCATATCCACCAGCTTCTTGGTGCGGAGGCCGGACAGCGCTCCCAATTGCAGCGCATAGGTACCCTCCGAGAGCTTTGTCACTTCTCCGGCGGTAGCGGTGATCCAATCGCCCTTATCCTCCGTTTTACCCGGAGTCAGGGTATGTACATCCCGGATGGTTGCTCCGTTCTGCGAGGTGAACAGGACGTGCGCCCCGCTAAAGGTATCCGTCACCTTATCGTAGCCGTTGATTTTCTTGAATATTCCCTGACTCATGGTGAATTCCTTGCAGATCTCCATGCCGTCCAGGAAGAATTTATAGACCGGCACGCCCGTCTTGCTGTCCGGCACCAGCTTGGCGGTCAGGAAATGCCGCCCCACCAGATTATAGTTTTCCAGATAGCTGATATAACGATCGCCGGCGCCGAGCTTGATGGAGGTGAGCATTCGCCCCTCTCCCCACTGCTCCAGACGGATCATCGGCTGATAGTTGTTGATCGTATTGCCCGGCACCTCCATATACATGCCGTTGAAGGTGTTGGCAAAGCGGAGCATGATCCATCCGGATGCATTCGTCACCTCAAAGGACAGGCCCGCCGTCAGATCGGACCGCCACCGGGAGACACCCCGTTCATAGGAGGTGCCGATAAACTCCAGATCGTAGTGGTCCTCCGTCGGCTCGCTGTAACTGAACGAGGCAGAACCTTCAAAGGCCGCAGCCGCGCAGATCCGGGAAATGCTTATCGCCTTTTCCGTCGACAGGCTGAATACGGCGCCGCTGGAGGTACCCGTAACGGCATCATACCCATTCAGCGTCCGGAACTGCTCCTGCGTCAAATAATAGCCGTTGCGGATCGCATAGTCATCCACGCAGAGCACATAGACCTCCCCCGCTCCGTCAACGGTCATGCGCCGAAAGGCAAATGTATGCTCCTCGGCGATCTTGCCCGGAATGGACACATAGCTGTCCGCCGCCTTTCCGTCGCCAACGGATACACACAGACGTCCGTCCGTCTGCTTCAGCCGGATGACCGGCTGCACGCCCGCATCCGCCGTTCCACCCAGCATACTCCATACGGAATCCGCCAGCCGAATGGTGAACACGCCCTCCAGACTATCCAAGGTCAAAGCCAAGCCCTCGGAAAGCTCCAGACTATAGGTAGAGGAGACCGACTGCCGGTCATGCAGGGACACGGCGTATTTTCCATCCGTCAGAGTATAGAACACGCCGTCCTCGCTGACAAACGCTTCGTCCGCATGGGCGAATGCGGAGATCTGCGCCCCGGCAGACGCCCCAAAGCGGATATAGGTTCCATCAAAACGAACCGTCGCCTGATTATAGACTGCCAGCCTTTTGAAATCGTCCTCCGCTATGACAAAGCCCCCGGTGAACTCCTTGCCATCGATCGTCATATGGTAGGTAGTCACGCCCATAGAGGTCACGGGGACTGCCTGAACGATATGGGTTCCCGCAAACGGCGTGCCGATATCCGTAGCCGCTGTTTCGTCCGTTCCGTCCCACACGGCCGCATACAACCGACCGTTTTTCTGCCGCAGACGAATCGTTTTGGCGTAAGCTGCCGCCTCGTCACGGTAATCGCTCGCAAATTCCAGCTCCGCATATCCGTCGCCGTTGTCCGTCAGCGCACGCAGAGACAGCAGAAAGCCACGAGTCAGATCGGTCGCCCAGGTAGCGGTAGCCGCAGCCTTCCCCTCGAAGAGCATATCATACAGGATGGCATCCTTGCGCAGAGTAAAGCCGGATGTGGTGCGGACAAAGGACTCCGGTGCCACGACCCGGCTGATCCCCTGAACCGTAAATTCGCTGTCCGCCCCAAAGCAGACAAAGGCACCGTTGAACACATCGACGGTCTCATTGCGATTGTTCAATTGCCGGAAACGATAGGCGGGAATCAGCGCCGCATCGCCCTGTATCGCAACCTCATCTATGTATGCACGGTAGCCGCCCCGCTCCACATCGTAGCGGAAGGACAATACATGCGCCTCATTCACGGACAATCCGGTCTCCGTCAGCTCGCCGCCGCCGATCTGCACGGCAAGACGTCCCCGCTGATTGGTGAAGCGCAGCAGGCAGGTGGATCCGCTGCCGCCGTTCGGCTCCATATCCATCCGCCAATAGCTGCCCGAAAGCCCCACCGTCACAGAATCACAGCCGGTCTTCGGCCAGGCGGACAGATCGAAGGTGAAGCCCTCGGTCAATTTCACGGTAAAGGTGGATTTTGCCGTCCCGGACGCCGGCACGGTGAGATCGTACGGAGCCTTGGACTGCGCAGTTTTCGCACCCTCGCCTACAAACGGCGTATCGGCAGGCACCGTATCAGCATTGGCATACAGACCGATCGCCCCGACGCCGCCCTCCGAAAAGACCGACAGATAGCAACCGCCGTACACGCCGGTTTCCGCATCGTAATTATTGAGGTCGTTGAATTCCACCTCCGTATACGCAATACCGCCCCGCAGACCGTTGATGTACAGCACATAATACACCACATCGGAAATGATCTGCTTTCTGAAGGTCAGATCCAGCAGAGCGGTGGGCGAATCCCCCTGCCAGTCGTTGAGCCCCATATAGCCGCCACGAGCCGCCATACCCACCTTGTTGCGGCCCTCATCCGGATAAAACAGCATATCGGTCGCAATATCGGTATCATTCAGCAGCCACGACATCCGGAAAGGATACGGATCCCCATCCCGCTCTTTCATGAAAGAGATATGCAAGCCCCAGAACGCATCCGTATACTGCCACTGAAAGCCCCGGGTCAGATCGATGGGATAGCCGGAGGTGGCCTTTACATAGGTCTGCTTAAACACGATGTCATGCCATCCGGTATCCCGGGTGGTCACCGTTCCGTTCATCGCATTGGGAAAGGCAAAGGAATGGGCGGCATCCTCGGTCTTTTCGGCGGCTATGGGAGCAAAGCTCACGCTGAGCGGTGCGCTCTCATTAGACAGGCCGATGTAGGCACCCCGGAATGCGCCGGTAGCCGGATCGTAATTGTTCAGAGCATTAAAGGCTGCTTCGGTATAGCAGATATGCCCCTCCTCGCCGTTCACATAGAGACTGTAATAAACAGCCCCCTCCATCACCACCGGCTGAAACACCATGGTAACCTCAGCGGTGGTCGATCCACCGACCGTGTAATTCAGGCCGCTGAAAGGATTCCGGGAGGCCACACCGACACAGGCATCCCCCGGATAGAACAGCAGATCGGCAGCCACATCCGTCTCGTTACGCAGCCAATTCATCATAAACGGCACAGCCGCACCGTCCTGCGCCTGCTTAAAGCTCAGATGCAGGCCAAATTGGGCATTCTCAAAATTCCACCGGAAGCCTCGGGTCAGATCGATCGTATAGTTGGAGGTAACGCCGACATAGCCCACGTCAAACGCAATGCGGTGGGAACCGTCCGCATGATCGGTCACCGTCCCCTGCCCCTCGGAAAAGCCGGTAAAGGTTTTGGATTCTGCCGTATTCCGATTGCTGCGTATGCGAACGGCACCGGCTCCCCCCTCCGCAAAAACCGACAGATAGCAGCCCTGATAGGTGCCGGTTCCTTCATCGTAGTGGTTGACCGCCTTGAATTCCGCTTCGGAAAACGCAATACCGGCCCGCACATCGTTGATGTACAAGATATAGTACACTGTCTCGGAGACGGTCTCTTTCCGGAAACACATATCCAGCAGCGCTGTGGAGGAATCCCCCTGCCAGTCATTGAGACCCATATAGCCGCCACGGGTGGCTATGCCCACCTGGTTTCTCCCCTCGTCGGGATAGAACAGCAGATCGGTCGCCACGTCGGTGTCATTTAACAGCCACGACATCCGAAACGGCGACGGCTCTGCCGCCGGCTCCTGCAGGAAAGAAACGTGCAGCCCCCAGAACGCCTCCGTGTATTGCCATTGAAATCCTTGGGTCAGGTCAATGCGGCCGGTCGATACCGCCTTGGCGTAGGTCTGCTGAAAGGCGACCTCGTTCCAGCCGCCCTCCTTTACGGTCACCGTGCCGTGAGAGGGCTGGGAAAACGCAAAGGCAGCTTCAGAGCCTTCCCCGCTGTCGTCGCCCTTCGGGGCAACGAGAACGCTCAAAGCAAAATTCTCATTGGATACGCCGATATAAGCCCCCTCAAAGACGCCGGTCGCCGCATCGTAATGATTGAGAGCGTTGAAGACCGTCTCCGAATAGCCGATATAGGCCTCCTGACCGTTCATGTACAGTTTATAGTAGACGGCGCCGGAAATCTCCTCCCGCCGGAACACCATCTCCACGGAAGCGGTAGCGGAGTCACCCACGCTGAAATTCAGCCCGGTGTAATGATTCCGGGAGCCGACGCCGATGGCGGAGCCGTTGGGATAAAACAGCAGATCGGTAGCTACATCCGTCTCATTCAGCAGCCACATCATCTGGAACGGAATGGCTTCCCCATCTGCCGATTCCTTAAACTTCAGACGCAGACCGAACTGGGCATTCTCATAGTTCCAGCGAAAGCCCTTGGTCAGATCAATCTTATACGTCGAAGTGACCGCGGCATAGCCCACAGCAAAGGTGATCCGATGGGATCCGTCCGGGTTATCCTCCACCGTGCCCTGTCCTTCAGTCAGGCCGGTGAATGTGTCGGCAGCCGCTGCGAATCGGATGATCCCCTCCGTAAACAGCGTGCCGAGCAGCACGATACCAAGGAAGAGCGCACCGACTCTTTTGAAAAGATGTTTTCTCATACAATCACCTTTCTTCTATATATCCGCTGCCTTAGGATGCCGTAACCGTAATGACCCCAAGCAGCAGCTTGCGCAGAAGCGCCAGATCCTCTGCATCTACGCAACCGTTAAGATCCAGATCGCTGTTCTTCGCAAGAATACCCGTTTCCGGATCGGCTAAATAGGCATCCAGACAAACCAGATCCCGCACATCAACCGTATCGTCGCCATTCACATCGCCGGGCATCCGGTCAGTGATCGGCTCGATGGACAGGCTGAGTGCCGCCCCCTCATTGGCCACGCCGATGTAAGCGCCCTCAAATTCACCCGTCGCCGCATTATAATGGTTCAGCGCCTTGAAGGTGGCTTCGGGATAGCAAATGAACGCCTCGGCATCGTTCATGTACAGCTTATAGTAGGCGCTGCCGTTGATCTCCTCCCGGCGGAACACCATCTCAATAGAGGCGGCAGCGGAGTCTCCGATATTGAAATTCAATCCGGTGTAGTCGTTCCGGGAGGTAACACCTATAGTGGCACCGTTGGGATAGAACATCAGATCCTTTGCCACGTCGGTCTCATTCAGCAGCCACGTCATTTGGAACGGAGTAGCCGCTGCATCCTTTGTCTGCTTAAAGCTCAGATGCAGACCAAACTGGGCGTTTTCATAATTCCAGCGAAAGCCCTTCGTCAGATCAATTTTGTAGGTCGAGGTGACGACGGTATAGCCCACATTGAACGTGATCCGATGGGAGCCGTCTGTGTTATCCTCCACGGTGCCCTGCCCCTCACCGAAGCCCTCAAAGGTCTTCACCACAGGGATCTCCTTGGTGTTGGGGGTCAGGGACAAGCTGAGTGCTGCGCCCTCATTGGATACGCCGATATAGGCTCCCTCAAATTTCTCGGTGACCTCGTTATAGTGGTTCAACGCCTTGAAGACGGCCTCGGGATAGCAAATGTATGCCTCTGCATCATTCATATACAGCTTATAATAGACGGCGCCGGAAATCTCCTCCCGCCGGAACACCATCTCAATAGAGGTGGTGGCGGAGTCACCCACGCTGAAATTCAGCCCGGTGTAGTCGTTCCGGGAGGTAACGCCTACGGTGGAACCGTTGGGATAGAACATCAGATCCTTCGCCACGTCGGTCTCGTTCAGCAGCCACGTCATTTGGAACGGGGTGGCGTCCGCATCCTTTGTCTGCTTAAAGTTCAAATGCAGTCCGAACTGGGCATCCTCATAATTCCAGCGAAAGCCTTTTGTCAGATCGATCTTATAGGTCGAGGTGACAGCGGTATAGCCCACATTGAACGTGATCCGATGGGAGCCGTCTGCGTTGTCCTCCACCGTGCCCTGTCCTGCGCTAAAACCGTCAAAGGTTTTCACCACAGGGATCTCCTTGGTGTTGGGGGTCAAAGACAGACTGAGTGCTGCGCCCTCATTGGATACGCCGATATAGGCTCCCTCAAATTTCTCGGTGACCTCGTTATAGTGGTTCAACGCCTTGAAGACGGCCTCGGGATAGCAAATGTATGCCTCTGCATCATTCATATACAGCTTATAATAGACGGCGCCGGAAATCTCCTCCCGCCGGAACACCATCTCAATAGAGGTGGTGGCGGAGTCACCCACGCTGAAATTCAGCCCGGTGTAGTCGTTCCGGGAGGTAACGCCTACGGTGGAACCGTTGGGATAGAACATCAGATCCTTCGCCACGTCGGTCTCATTCAGCAGCCACGTCATTTGGAACGGGGCAGCGTCCGCAGTCATGGATTCCTTAAAGCTCAAATGCAGACCGAACTGGGCGTTTTCATAATTCCAGCGGAAACCCTTCGTCAAATCCACCGGAAATGTGGAGGTGACGGCAGTATAGCCCACATTGAACGTGATCCGATGGGAGCCGTCCGCATTATCCTCCACCGTGCCCTGTCCTTGGGAAAATCCCGTAAATGTGCCGCTGATCGCCGCAAGCGGTGTAAGACCTCCGGAGAAAAGAGTACCGATTAATGCTGCGCAAAGAAGAAGAGTGCCGACTTTCTTTAGAAGATGCTGCTTCACTTTGATCACCTTTCTTCCCGAATATTTCGTCGGATGCCGGTGCAGCACCGTGCCGAAACCGGGCGCTGCTGTCCCGCTATCCGTTCATTGCTGCCGGATCATGTGTGGGGCTCGATCTCAAACCGACATTTGTCTCCATGGGTACAGTTGTCAAATACACAGTCTGTGTATTTCCCCGCCGCCTGATTCTTCTCCACAAAGTGGATCCCGTTAAAGTGACAACGATAGAAACGCACATCCACCAGCGGTCCGATCTCCGTAAAATCGGAGCCGGGCACCCCCCGGTCATAAGCGGCGATCTCAATATCCCCGATATCGAACACGCAATTTCGGAAAACCACCTCTTTAGGGATGGGGCCCTCGTAGTCCCCCTCCTGCATGAGCCACAACACCTGCACATCAAAATAGGTGTCTGTGACCTCGATCTTCCCCTTAAATCGGCCGGTTCCGGCGATACGGCAGTTATGGATCCGGGAATTGGGCGCCGCCAGATTCGGGCAGTTGACCCGAATGTTGGGATTGCCCTCGATCCCGAGAAACGGCACATCCAGATAGTTGGTCTCATCCTCAACCTTTACCACCGTCGCCGTACCGTAATACCGACCGGTGATCCGGTCATAGGCCTCCAATGTATCCCCCGGTTGATAGCTGACCAGCCCCTTAAACTCCATGGAGCGCAACTTGATGGCGCAGCCGTCCACACTGTCCACATAGGAGGTAGTATCGCAGATATTCATAAAGTCGTCGCCGGCCCACCAGATGGAGCAATTCTCCCAGATAAACGCACCCCGGTTATCCACGCAATGAAAAATGTCCCGTCCGGTGGTCATGTAATTGGTGCCGTACCGGGCATTCGGCCGCACATGAGAATCGTAGAACCGGATATCGCCCACATTTCCCTGGAAATAGAACATAAAGCAATCGCCCGACTGAAACTCCACATTCCGGAAGGTCACGTCACCGCAGAATTTCATGCCGCAGATCAGTCCCTTACCATGGCCCGCCGAGCCGCTGGGCCACATCCACGGCGTATTGAGACCCAATTCCCGGACGGAATCCACCGCCTGCTCATAATGGCGGGGATACACACGGTACCGGCAGTCGCCCTCAGACACAATGCGCTGAATGGGTAAAAACCGCCGGCGAAGCGGGCTCCGATAGTTGGGGGAGGCATAATACAGATCCTGATCAATGGGAAATACATATTCCCCATCCGTCAGATTCTCATCCATGGGATAGGCTGTCTGCACCCGCAGGAACCGTCCCTCGCCGTCCATCTCCTCCACGGTGCCGGATATAAAGGTCGGTATGCGATGATCCACGATGAGATCGTGATACACCAGCTTTTCGGAATACAGATTGAAAAAGCAGCCCGTGGAGGGTCCCAGCTCCAGACGGCATCCGTTTCCCTCAATTACAATATCCCGGGCATGCTCAAAGTACAGCACCGTCGTCTGCGACCAGGGGGAGGTCCAGGGGAATTTTTCCTCAAGAGAATCGGCGTAGTATACCTTTCCGGCAGTAAATACCACCGCTGCAGGCTTCTGCAGCTTGGCCGCCGCCTCGCAGCAGTTCCGGATAGCGACGGCATCGTCATGGATCCCATCCCCCACCGCACCGAACGCATCCACATGGAACAGCGTCCGTCCGGCAAGATACGCCGCCTTACTGATTTGACTATGGTCGTTCATAAGAAACTCCTTTCCTGCTTTCACCGCCGCCGACCGCTTTTCTGCTGCGCCATGGTCTGCATACGGTCTTCACCTTACACGGTGGACACGATGATCTCCAACTCATTGGCATCGGGAAACGCCGGATACACATCCTCCAAATTATCCGAATACCAATACGCTACGGAGGATATATCGTCCTGCAGCGGCAGATACCGCCCCTGACTGCGCCAGCCAAGCGCCTGCACCGTCACCTTGATATCTTCCTTAAAATACACCGGATCGTTCACATGCCAGCGGTACATATCGAAATACCGCTGCGACGCATACAGCGGATCGGTATGCCCCACCTTGTACATACCGGAATACGGTGTGCAAAATTCCCGATACTCCCCGTCCACATCGAAGTTATACGCACCGCCGAAATAATCCTCGGTGCCGGTGCCGCAGATGGTGGGAAAATCCGTATCTCCATCGAGATAGAATTTGACCTCTCCCTCTCCCCACCAGCCGTTGGACTTCACGCCCCAGTGGATATATGTACCGACATATACGCCGTTGCCCCGGATGCCGTCCAAAATGACATACGGTTCCTTATACGGCAGCGGGTTCACCCGGCGAAACTGTGCATGAAAATATAAGCTGTCGGCGCTGATCTCCTTTTCCTCGCAGTCGATCTGATAGAAGACCGAGACCGCATCCGGTCCCTGATTCTCCACCTCAAACCGAAAGGAGCGGAAGTACGGCATTTCAAAGTAGCAGTTGAACCCACGCCGGGGATTGACGCAAATGGCGAGACTGCTGAGCTGCCGATATTCCGTGTAATCCGCATTACAAAAGAAATCCGTGAGCGGCGCCTCTACCGCCGGTCTCTTCTGCCCGTCAAAATAGATGCGCAGGATCACCTGACGGCTGCGCTGAGCACTGTCTACGATCCAAATATGGCGAATGGCGCCCTGCCCCTTGACATCCGCCAGCACGGCGGTAGCGCCCGCCTCCACGACCGTGTACGGATTCATCTTCCAGCCCTGCCCCAGCTCACGGGCAGCCCAAGAGCCGCTTCCCTCGGTCGCCATTCCGCCTGCACCTTTCTTGCCGCTCGGATTTTCGGCAGAAATTGAAAATGACCGGATATCTTTCTTAATTGTTAAATTGTGCAGCATTTTTCGCTTTCTCCTTCAATTTTTATATTGTAATTTTACCAAGCACACGGTATAATGACAATAGCATTTATTGGCGCAGCATTTAACATTTCTTGCTGCACAGGAGAATTAACTGACCCCACAACAGGAGGACGCTCATGAACTATATCGACACGAACACCTTGAATCCGTACATCCGTGTCGCCCAGCACAGCATCATTCCCCAAGGCCATCGGGTCTGCAGGCGCACCATATTTGATTATGAATTGATATACATTGAGAGCGGCAGCATGGTGCTGAACTATAACGGACAGGATCACCGCTGCAATGCGGGGCAGTTTATTCTGCTGCACCCGGGCGTCTCCCACTATATTCCGCCCATAGCGCAGGATCTGTCCCAGCCGCACATCCATTTTGACCTTATTTATAATACAAACAGCACCATCACCCCCATCTCCTTCAAGGATCTGGAACATTTCTCCGACGAGGAATTGCGGATCATTCAGGACGATCTGCTCACCAACTCCTCGCCGTCGCCTTTTGTTACCTTTTCCAACACCGATGCGGCGATCAGCGCCTTCTTCCGCACCATCGAATGCTATCAGAAAAAGAAATCCATTCTCGCCAAAAGCGCATTCATCGAGCTGCTGGATCACCTCATCACCGACAATTTCCCCAACTGCTTCCTCCAAGGGAAAGAGTACAGCATTGCCTGTCAGATCAAGGATCTGATCGACTTCGGACAGGGGATCAACATGAATCTGGAGGATTTTGAAAAGCAGTTTGCCTACAGCCGCTACTATCTGGAAAAGCGGTTCAAAGAAAAATACGGCATCAGTCTCATTCGCTACCGCAACCAGAAGAAGATACAGCTGGCATGCAAGCTGCTGGAGCAAATGTCGGTATCCGCCGTGACGACGGAGCTATCCTTTTCCTCCATTTACGCTTTCAGCCGCACCTTCAAAAAGCAGACCGGTCAAACGCCGTCTGAATATATTCGCTCGCTGTCCAACGGTCACTGAATATGCTGGAGAGTCTGCGCCACCCGCTCGGCGATCGTCGTGGTCTCCATCCCGAAAATGGATGTATGCAGCTTTCCATTCAGCGGTTTTGTCCAACAGGAAGCAATGCTTTCAATGCCGTTAGCCATCCCCAAAATCGAGCCGACGGTGGCTGCATTGCAGTCGGTATCAAAGCCCGTTTCCACCGTCATACACAGGGACTTGGAATAATCGCCGCCGCCGTACAAAAGTCCGGCAGCTACGATCATGGCATTGGGGATCGTGTGGCACCAGCCATGCTCTGTATACTCGTTAAAGCGAGCATGAATGTCCGCAAAGCAATCCTCTTTGGATACTCCCTTTTCGTATCCAGCCAACACATCGCTGATGGCGGCATGCAGCCGGGAGGTATGGGGGATCTGAGCCAAACCACTGGTCAGAATGGTCTCGATATCGTTGGTGCACGCTGCAGCCGCCAGCATAGCCGCCACAAACATTTCCCCGTAGATACCATTCTTCACATGCGAGATACAGGCATCCCGATACGCCATTTCCGCCGCCAGCTCGGGATCGCCCGGATTGATATAACCGAAATAGTCACCCCGGATCTGCGCACCGATCCATTCCCGGTACGGATTCTTATATACCGCTGTCTCGGGCGGCTCATATCCGTTGATAAAATTCCGATAGGCTACCCGCTCCGCCGTACAGCAGACGTTTTTGCTTTGCAGGTCCAACCACTCTCTGGATACGTCACAGGAGGTGAAGCTCCTGCCATACCGCTCGACGATCTGCTGTGCCAGCACGGTGTAATTGATGTCGTCATCCGCCGGAAATCCATCGACAGCATCCGCATAGCACCGACCCGTAAACCGATATTTGTATTTATTGAGAATCTCCTCGCTGATATCCGACTGCAGAATGTACCGATGCAGGGGATAGTTGCCGGTTTCTTTCAAAAACGGGATCAGCTCGTCGGTTTTAATGCCCTCAATGGTCTTTCCGAAAAGGCAGCCGCAGATCCGTCCCGTCCACGCACCGAGGAGCTTATGCTCCAGACGGGTCTTATCCAACGCCGGAAGCGCCGGCGCAGCCGTACGGCAATTGAGGATCTCCTCCAGATCGGACGGCTCATTGTAGGGGTAATTGTCCACGGTCTTGGCGTTTATGACCGCCTCAAAGAGAATGTCGCCCAGACGCTTTTTGATCTCGTTCGTGGGGAGCATCGCCACCGCCTGAAAGACGCCCTCATAGATGCGCAGATCCAGTCCCTCATCGGTAGACTGCTCATACTCGGTCAGCAGATCGGCGCAGTAGATCTCCCACTTGTGCATTTTTTCATAGTTCGGACGGAGCTGCCGATTCGTGTTCATTTCCTCGATAAAGCGACCGTTGCTGTCCAGGATCAGCGTATCTAAGGAAACGCCAAAATGCTTGCCGATGCGCACCAGCATATCCAGCTTGGGAACCGATGCGCCGCTCTCCCATTTCTGCACCGATTGTCTGGAAATGCCCAGCAGCTCGGCAAATTGCTCCTGAGACATATTCCGGGTCATACGCAGCTTATATAGTACATTTTCCAGTGACATAATATTTCTCCTTTAATCGTTTTGGTGTTCTCATTATAATGCAGCCTCGTTTCATCCGCAAGAAAACGCAGCATACTATATTTGCAACTGCCAGTTGTCAATTTCAGAAAAAGCCGGTGCAGACCGTATAACCGATTCTACATTTTTTCTCCGAATTATCAAAAATATCCGTTCACAAGTGCCATTTCCCAGTCTTTTCTGCAAACAGCAGTATATAGCAGCCGCTACCGATTGAAAATCACAAGTCCCGGCAATAACACGATCCGGAGTGCTTTTCATCCTCGATCCTCCCCTTTGGGATGGGCGATAAAAGGCCCGCATCCGAACACAGACGCTGCCGGGAACATTTCAAAACAAAAAAGCACCGTTCCCACGGAGCTTCTCCATAGGAACGGTGCGTAAAGAGCAAATGTTATTCTTCTGTCGTCGGATGGAGCAGGGCGATGCCCAGCTCCGTAAGCTGCTGCTCATCCACCACCGCCGGGCAGTCGGTCATCAGCTCGGACATATTCTGCACCTTCGGGTAGGCTACCACATCCCGCAGACTGGCAGCACCGATCATCTGCATCACCAGCCGATCCAGCCCGATCGCCATGCCGCCGTGGGGCGGAGCGCCGTAGCGGAACGCATCCAGCAGATAGCCAAACTTCTGCTGCGCCTCCTCGTCGGACAGACCCAGCGCCCGGAACATATGGCTCTGCAGCTCGGAATCGGTGATCCGGATCGAACCGGATGCCAGCTCCACGCCGTTGAGCACCAGATCATAGCACTTAGCATACACCTTATCTGGATCGGAATCCAGATACGGAATACACTCATCCAGCGGCGCCGTAAACGGATGGTGCATCGCATCCCAGTGCTGGGTCTCTTCGTTATACTCGAAGAACGGGAACTGGGTGATCCACAGCAGATTATAGCCGCTGCGGGGGATATTCAGCTTATTCGCCAGCTCCAGACGCAGCGCTCCCAGCACCGACAGCACATGCTTCTTGTTGCCGTCGGCTACGATCAGCACCACATCCCCCTGCTCGGCTCCGGCAGCGGTCAGCACCCGCTGCAGTTCCTCCTCCGTGAGGAATTTTCCGAAAGACGAGCCGCAGGCGTCCGCCGTCCAGCGCACCCACGCCAGTCCCTTGGCGCCGATGCCCTTTGCCATCTCCGTGAGCTTATCGATCTCCTTGCGGGAGAGGGACGCCGCTGCGCCCTTAGCGTTCAGGCAGCGCACCGTGCCGCCCGCCGCCACAGCACCGGAAAACACGGCAAATCCGCAGTCCCTGACCGCCTCGGTCAGGTCAATGATCTCCATACCGAACCGGGTATCCGGCTTATCGGAGCCATAGCGCTCCATCGCCTCGTTATAGGTCAGGCGGGGCAGCGGCAGTGCCACATCCACGCCCAGCACGCTCTTGAACACCGACTGCATAAAGCCCTCGCCGACCGCCAGCACATCCTCCACATCCACGAAGGACATCTCCATGTCGATCTGCGTGAATTCCGGCTGCCGATCCGCCCGCAGATCCTCGTCCCGGAAACAGCGAGCCAGCTGAATATAGCGGTCGAAGCCCGCCACCATGCTCAGCTGCTTATACAGCTGCGGGGACTGGGGCAGCGCATAAAACTCGCCGGGATGCACCCGACTGGGCACCAGAAAATCCCGAGCTCCCTCGGGGGTCGATTTGATCAGCATGGGCGTCTCCAGCTCGATGAAGCCCTGACTGTCAAAATAATCCCGGGTCGCCTTGGCAATCCGATGGCGCAGCATCAGATTCTGCTGCAGATTCGGACGGCGCAGATCCAGATACCGGTATTTCAGCCGGGTGGCTTCAGCCGTCGTGCAGCTCTCGCTGATCTCAAAGGGCGGCGTCTCCGCTTTATTGAGGATCCGCAGCTCCTCCACAGCGATCTCCACGTCGCCGGTTGGAATATCCTTATTCCGGGCGGAACGCACCCGCACGGTGCCACGAGCCGCCACCACATACTCGCTGCGCAGAGTGAACGCCTTATCAAACACCGCCGGATCGGTATCCTGATCAAACGCCAGCTGCACGATGCCGGTACGGTCCCGCAGATCCACAAAGATCAGCTGTCCAAGATCCCGCTGCCGCTGCACCCAGCCAAATACCGTCGCCGTCTGTCCGGCATGCTCCTCCCGGAACTCTCCGCAATAGGCTGTCCGTTTCAGCCCCTTAATGGTTTCTGCCATAACTAATTCCCCACTCCCTGATCATTCTGTTTCCGCCACGGTGCCGAACAGGTCGGCCATCCCCGCCAGCTGTCGATCCAACGATTTATTATACAGCGCCGTGTACAGGCTGTCATCCAGCCGGATCTCCTCGGTGCAGCCCGTTGCCATATCCTTCAGCTGTGCCACGCCGGTGCGCAGCTCATCCTCGCCCACCACGATGGTGTAGCGGGCGCCCCGCTTATCGGCGTATTTCATCTGCGCCTTCAGAGACCGGCCGACAATGTCGCTCTCCACCGCCACGCCGCCCCGGCGCAGGCGAGTCGCCAGCGCATAGCAGCGATTGGCCGCCTCCTGTCCCATGGACACCAGATACAGCTCACAGGCGGGCGGCTCGGGGAAACGGCACTGCTGCTCCTCCATCACCATGAGCAGCCGCTCCAGCCCCATAGCGAAGCCCAAGCCCGGCTGCGGTGCGCCGCCCAGCTCCTCCACCAGTCCGTCGTAGCGGCCGCCGCCTGCGACCACCAGTCCGTTTTCCGCCACCAGCTCAAACACGGTGCGGGTGTAATAATCCAGCCCACGCACAATGTGGGGATCCACCGTATAGGCGATCCCCGCCGCATCGAGACAGGCCTTGACCGTCTCAAAGTGCGCCTTACAGTCGTCGCACAGATATTCCAGCATCACCGGCGCATCGGCGGCGATCTTCTGGCACACCGGGGATTTACAATCCAGAATTCGCATGGGATTGCGCTCCAGCCGCCCCTGGCAGGTCTCGCACAGCTCCTCCCGGTGCGACCCGAAATACGCCCGCAGCGCCTCGGTATATTTCGCCCGGCAGGCAGGGCAGCCAATGGAGTTGATATGCAGTGCGATCTTCTGCAAGCCCAGCGACTCCAGCACGGTCATCGCCAGCGAGATCGTCTCCGCATCCGCCTGAGGTGCCGCTGCGCCGAAGCACTCCACCCCGAACTGGTGAAATTCCCGATAGCGCCCCTTCTGGCTCTTTTCGTACCGATAGCAGGAGGTCACATAGGAGACCTTGACCGGCAGCGCTCCGCTCAGCAAGCCATGCTCCAGAGCCGCCCGGGTCGCTCCTGCCGTCCCCTCCGGACGCAGCGTAATGGAGCGGCCGCCTTTATCCTCAAAGGTATACATCTCCTTCTGCACCACGTCGGTGGTCTCCCCCACCGAGCGCAGAAACAGGTTCGTATGCTCAAACACCGGGGTACGGATCTCCCGATACCCGAAATCCTCCGCCACGGACAGCGCCGTGCGCTCTACATACTGCCAGCGATAGCTATCCTCCGGCAGCACATCCTGCGTCCCCCGGGGGGCTTGTGTGATCAGATCCATATGCACTGTTCTCCTGCCTTCAAAATTTCCACGGAAAAGGGCGCACGGATACCGCACGCCCTTTCAAAGCTGTCAGTTGCCGGGATTCACAATATTCCGCCAATCCAGATCGCCCCGCTCCAGACCGTGGATCAGCACCTCGGCGGTGGCAATATTCGTAGCGAAGGGAATCCCCCGGATATCGCACAGGCGCAGCATATCGTAGTCATTCGGCTCCGTCCCCTTGACCGTCAGCGGATCCCGGAAGAACAGCAGCAGGTCGATCTCGTTGCAGGAGATCCGGGCAGTGATCTGCTGGTCGCCGCCCTGAGAGCCGCTCATATAGCGGGTGATATTTAGACCGGTGGCCTCCGCCACCAGCTTACCCGTGGTGCCGGTGGCACACAGGTTATGCCGGCTCAGAATGCCGCAGTAAGCGATGCAGAACTGCACCATCAACTCTTTCTTGGCATCGTGTGCGATCAAAGCAATATTCAATTCGATCATCCCTTCCGTTCATTCAGCCATAAAGGCATATCTTACATTTTTTCCAGCCGTGCCAGAGGAACCGACTCGCCCCGATACCGACGGGCAATATTGGCAAAGCACTGTGCCGCCGGACTATCCGCCGGCAGGGGACGCCCGTTAGCGTTCGCCACCGCCACCGCCTCGTCCTCGGGAATGATCCCCAGCAGCTGCACCCCCGCCGTGTCGATGATCTCATCCACATCCGGCATGGAGCCGTCCATCACCTTTGCGGGGCGCAGACGGTTGATCAGCAGGCGGGAGGAGACCCCACGATCCTCCAGCATCCGGGCGACGATCTGTGCATCCCGGGCACAGACCATATCCGGCGTGGTCACGATCAACGCCCGCTCCGCCGCCGCCACAGCCGTCTCAAAGCCCCGCCCCATACCGGCAGGGCAATCGATGATGACCGGGTCATAATACTGCGCCAGACCGGCACACAGCTTTTTCATCTGCACCGGAGAGCACATATCCTCCAGCCGCACCGGCGCCGGCAGCACAAACACGTTGGAGGAGACAGGCGAGGAGTAGATCGCCCGCACCGGCTCGCAGTTTCCAGCCAGCACATCTGCCAGATCGTACATGGCGGTGCCGCCCACGCCCAGCATCAGATCCAGACTGCGCAGCCCGGCATCCGCATCGATCAGCAGCACCCGTCCGGAGGAACGAGCCAGAGCATATCCGAGGCCGGCGGTCACCGTCGATTTTCCAGCGCCGCCCTTTCCGGACGTCACCACACAGATCTGCCCCATAGCCACACTCCATCCTACCCATTTCACCAATCTAATGCACAGTATAACACGAAAACCGCTAAAAGTAAACCCCTAATCCATGAGAAACCGCTGCAAAAATGCAGAAAACCGTCCGAAGCTGTCCCCACAACAAAACGGGAACCGATGTCAACCACCGGTTCCCGCTCGCTGTCTGTCTGTTTATTCGTCGTACCCCTTGGGGTTCTGGGACTGCCAGCGCCAGGAATCCCGGCACATATCCTCCACATTCTTCTCTGCCTTCCAGCCCAGCAGCTGCGCCGCCTTGGAGGGATCGGAATAGCAGGTCGCCACATCGCCGGGGCGGCGGGGGGCGATGGTGTAGTTCACCTTCACGCCATTGGCCTTCTGAAATGCGTTGACCAGATCCAGCACGCTGTAGCCTACGCCGGTACCCAGATTGATGGCGTCGGCGCCGGTATGCTTCAGAGCATAGTCCACTGCCTTGACATGTCCCTTTGCCAGATCCACCACATGGATATAATCCCGCACGCCGGTGCCGTCGGGCGTATCGTAATCATCCCCGAACACCGACAGGCACTGCAGCTTGCCGATCGCCACCTGAGAAATATACGGCATCAGGTTGTTGGGGATCCCGTTGGGATCCTCTCCGATGCGCCCGCTCTCATGGGCGCCGATGGGATTGAAATACCGCAGCAGCACGGCGCTCCACTCCGGATCGGATACGCACAGATCCTGCAGGATGCCCTCGATCATGAATTTCGTCCGTCCGTAGGGATTGGTGACGGCGCCGGTGGGCATATCCTCCTTCAGCGGCGAGGGGTTGCCGGTGCCGTAAACGGTGGCGGAGGAGGAGAAGATCATCCGCTTGCAGCCCATCTCGCTCATCACCTGACACAGGGTGACGGTGCCGCCCACGTTGTTGTCGTAATACATCAGCGGCTTCTGTACCGATTCGCCTACCGCCTTCAGTCCGGCGAAATGGATCACTGCCTCGATCTTATGCGCCTGAAATACCCGGCGCAGTCCCTCGGCATCCCGGATATCGCACTCATAGAACGGAAAATCCTTGCCCGCCAGCTCCTTCACCCGCTTGAGCGCCTCGGGCTTTGCATTATAATAGTTATCGATCACGACAATATCGTAGCCCGCCTTCAGCATCTCAATACAGGTGTGGCTGCCAATATACCCGCAGCCACCGGTGATCAGAATCGCCATAACATCTGCCTCCTTATTCTTTCTTGCTCCTATTATAGTCCGCCCACCGGTGTTTGGCAATGGGTATTTGTTGCAGAAATGCGTAAAAAACCGCCCATTTTCACCAACCGACTTGCACTTTCCGCCGTTGTGTTCTATAATAGCGGCAAACAGAACACAAGGAGGAATCGACCATGAAACCTACACTGATCATCATGGCTGCCGGCATGGGCAGCCGTTTCGGCGGATTAAAGCAGATCACCCCGGTGGGACCGGCCGGTGAAAAGATCATCGATTATTCGGTATACGATGCCGTGCGTGCCGGCTTCGGCAAGGTGGTATTCGTCATCAAGCGCTCCATCGAGCAGGAATTCAAGGAGACCATCGGCAAAACGCTGGAAGCCCGCATCCCGGTGGAATACGTCTATCAGGAGCTGGACGCTCTGCCGGCGGGCTATACCGTCCCCGAGGGACGGGTCAAGCCCTGGGGCACCGGTCACGCCGTGCTGTGCTGCCGGGAGGTGGTGCGGGAACCGTTCGCCGTCATCAATGCGGATGATTATTACGGCCGGGAGTGCTTCCGGCTGCTGGCGGAGTTTCTGCAGGCTCCCCAAAACGACCCGGTGCGCCACTGCGCCATGGCGGGCTACCTGCTGAAAAACACCCTGACCGAAAACGGCTATGTTTCCCGGGGCATCTGCGAGGTGGACGCCGCCGGCACCCTCACCGGGCTGACCGAGCGCACCCACATCGAGCTGCGGGACGGGCAGCCCATGTATACCGAGGACGACGGCGCCAGTTGGACGGCGCTCTCTCCCGACGATGTGGTATCCATGAACTGCTGGGCATTCCCGGCGGGGACGCTGGATGCGTTCGAGTCCCGATTCCGGGCATTTCTGGACGAAAAAGGACAGGAGCTGAAATCGGAATTCTATCTGCCCTTCGCCGTCAACTCCATGCTGGAGGACGGCGAGGCGGATGTGCGGGTGCGGCTCACCCATGACAAGTGGTACGGCATGACCTACGCCGCCGACCATGAGATGGTACGGGCGGCGCTGGCACAGCTGACAGCCGAGGGCGTTTACCCCGCCAAGCTGTGGGACTGACCCGACAAAACTGTTGACATATCCTCGTCAAGACGGTATACTTATAGGTGTATTTTTTATTTCGGAGGATATTATGCACAAGGATATTGAGCGAGTATTACTGTCAGAGGAAGAATTGGACGCCATCATCACCCGGCTTGCCCGACAGCTGGACAAGGACTACGCCGGCTCGGACAAACGGCTGGTGCTGGTCTGCATTCTTAAAGGCTCCGTGGTATTCATGGGCGAGCTGATGAAAAAGATTACCGTCCCGGTGGAGATTGACTTCATGCGGGTCTCCTCCTACGGCGGCAACACCAAGACCACCGGCAACATCAACATCGTACTGGACCTGATGCGCAAGGACATGGATCAGTGCGACATTCTGGTGGTGGAGGATATCATCGACAGCGGCCGCACCCTCTCCCATCTGGTGCAGTATCTGACCATGAAGGGCGCCAAAAGCGTACGCACCTGCACCCTGCTGGATAAGCCCTCCCGCCGGGAAGTGGATTTTCAGGTGGATTATGTGGGGCAGGAGATCCCCGACGAATTCGTGGTGGGCTACGGTCTGGATTACAACGAAAAGTACCGGGCGCTCCCCTTTGTCGGCATCCTCAAGCGTGAGGTATACGAATAAGCTGCCGGCGGCAGCAAAAAAGCACCCCGTTTGCCGGGCGATGTTACCACATCGTCCCACAAGCGGGGTGCTGGTTGTTTTATGTCGATATTATGCCATGGATTCCAGCTCCGAGCGATTTCTTCGATACCGTTCAAACTCCGCCAGCTTATCCGGCGTATCGTAAGCGGCGCACCGGATCATCCCGTCCTCCGCCCATAGGCGGTAGGCATCCACCGAGCGCACCGTACCATCCCGCACCCGAGCCAGATACAGCATGGTCCCCTCCTTCATCCGGGATACATTCACCTGTATATCGTAATCGGTCTGCTGCTGATCCTCCCCTATGTGCGCAGACAGCTGCCCGCAGGAGTGGGTAATGGCAAAGGGCGCCGGATCGTTCACCGTGAACACATAGCTTTCCAGTGTGTTTTCTCCCCGGAACAAAGAAATGTGGATCGAGTTTTCTCCGCACCGCAATCGATACCCCGGTTTATGACGGCGCACAGCTGCCAACGATACGATCCCGATCAGGCACAAAATGCCTGCGCCAACTCCACCTATCCATGTCCATTTCCGCTTCATTCGGTAAATCATCCCCTCTACTAATGATAATTGATGTGAGATAGTATACCAACAAATAATTTATTTGTCAATACTACTGTGAAAAACTCGGGAGAGGTTTGCAGATTTTTTGTTGACATTTCCTCTGCAATTGCTATAATTAGAAAAAAGTCAGAAATGAGTGATGGATATGATGTACCGATTTCCCCGTTTTCCCGGTGGCCGGGACAGAGCTTTTACCGCCAGCTACGACGATAATCGTACCTTTGACCGCCCCATGCTGGAGATCATGGATCGCTATGGGATCAAATGCACCCTGAATATCAACGATGCCTTTTTCTCCGTCGATCCGGCGCATCGGCTGCCGCCGGAGGACACCCAAGCTCTGGTGGACGCAGGCGGACACGAGATCGCCCAACACTGCGACCATCATATCGCCCCCGGGCTCACCTCCCCCTGCACCGTCATGCGGGAGGTGCTGGAGGGACGACAGGGACTGGAGCGGCGCTTCAACCGCATTGTACGAGGAATGGCATACCCCGACAGCGGCATTCGGGACATCGGCCCCGGCATCACCTACGAAACCATACGCCGCATCCTGCAGGACGCCGGAGTGGTCTATTCCCGCTCGTTGGGCGGCGATAATGACCGGTTTCAGCTGCCCACCGACTGGTACAACTGGATCCCCACCGCCCACCACGACCATCCGCAGATTCTGGAGTGGATCGACGAGTTTCTGTCCGCCGATCTGTCCCAGAGGCCGTCAAAAGGACAATCTCCACTGCTATTTTATATGTGGGGTCACAGCTACGAATTCGATGTGCACCAAAACTGGGATCATCTGGAAGAGATCTGCGACCGTGTCGGCGGTCACGATGCGGTTTGGTACGCCACCAACATCGAAATCTACGACTATCTTGCGGCATATGCAGCGCTTATTTTCAATGTGGACGAAACCAAGGTGTACAATCCCGGACGGGTTCCGGTGTGGTTTGTGGCAGACAAAAAGCCCTACTGCGTACAGCCCGGCGAGACCCTCGATCTGTAAAAGACAGCAGACCGGCGCACGGTATAAAACCGTGCGCCGGTCCTTTTTTATAGATACCACGCTATGCCTTTGCTTAGGACACAGCTCATTTCCAAGGACATACGATGAACGCCTCGACCAGTGCAGTCATGTATGCGCCCGGGTCTCCTTTCCTACGACCGGCATCAGCGTCAGCAAAGCAATCAGGTTCGGGAACGCCATCAGTCCGTTGCACAGCTCCGCCAGATCCCACACGAATCCCACCGGCAGGAATGCGCCGACCGCCACCGCCAATATATACGCCGTCCGAAACAACGGCAGCCACCTTCGCCCGCACAGATACAAAAAGCATTGCTCTGCATAATATTGCCACCCGATGATGGAGGAGAAGGCAAAGAAGATCAGACACGCAGCTAGCAGTGCCCCCGAGACCGCCGTCGGCAGCGGCAATCCCCATTCCCATGCCAGCGCCGAGACACCGAACCCCTCCGCCGCAGGAAAGCGCCACGCATCGGTCACCAGCAGCGTCAGCCCGGTGAGCGTACACAGCACCACCGTATCGATAAAGGTGCCGGTCATGGTCACCAGCCCCTGCCGCACCGGATCCCGGGCCTTGGCGGCAGCGGCGGCAATAGACGCCGACCCCAGCCCCGCCTCATTGGTGAAGATCCCCCGCCCGATCCCCAGCCGCATGACCGTGCGCAGCGTGACACCCGTACCGCCGCCCAGCACCGCCCGGGGCGCAAAGGCACCCCGGCACATCAGCCCGATGCTGCCGGGCAGCGCCCGCCAATACCGCACCAATATCCACCCGGTACACCCCACAAACAGCGCCGTCATCACCGGCACCAGCACGGTCGATACTCCGGCGATCCGATGCACACCGCCCGTCAGCACCGCCGCCGTCAGACCCGCCGCTATCAGCGCCGTCGCCACCGTGACCCAGGTATAGTCCATGCCGCCCCGGGAAAAGGCGATATGCTGCCGGACGGGGTCCAGCACCCGTTCTGCCGCCGCAGCGATCCCGTTGACCTGCGTGACCGTGCCGATCCCCAGCAGCCCGGCCAGCATGCCGAACAGCGCAAATGCTCCGGCCAGCGGCTTCCACCGCTCCCCCATACCCAACCGGATATAGGCAAAGGGACCGCCGCAGGTGCAGCCATTCCGCTCCTGCCGAAACCGCACCGCCAGAAAGCCCTCGGCGTAGGTGGTCGCCATCCCCACCACCGCCGCCACCAGCATCCAGAACAGCGCCCCCGGTCCGCCCATGGTCACCGCCGTCGCCGTCCCGATGATATTCCCGGTGCCGATGGTGGCGGACAGCGCCATGCACAGCGCTCCAAAGGAGCTGACCTCGCCGGGGGCGTCCGGCTCCGACTGCACCGTATACCGCAGCGCCCTTCCCAGCCGCCGCCACTGGATCCCCCGGGTCGCCGCCGTCGCATATACGCCGACCAGCAGGATCAGAGCGATCATGCCGACACCCCACACCTGCCGATCCAAAAATGCGATCCATTCCGCCATATCCATCCCCCCGGAACAGATATATTCCGGAGACCGCCTGTCCTACGCCCGGTCAGCGCCCGCTGCCGCCGATTTTTTCCGTCAAAGCCGGCGGCAGCGGCTTTTCACACACCAGATCGGTCACATCCTCGACCCGGCACAGCACGTCGATATAGGCTTTTCCCAGCTTGCTGCTGTCCAGCAGCATCACCCGCCGCTTGGCCCGGGACATCATGACCCGCCGCAGATTGTTTTCTTCAATAGAGGAATCGCTGAATGCGCCGTCCTCGGTGACTCCACGGGCAGAAAACAGCAGCAAATCCGCATTGACTGAGGACACCATCGCCTCGGCGTGCCGCCCCACATACGCCATGGTTTCGTTGATCATCTGCCCGCCGGTGCAAAAATTCTTGATCCCCATACGTCCCAGCGCCAGCGAGGTCTTGGCTCCGTTGGTGATAACGATCAGATCCTTATGCTCCGCCAGATAGGGCAGCACCGAAAAGGCACTGGTGGAGCCGTCCATCAGGATCACGCTGCCGTCGTGGATCAGACCCGCCGCCTTTTTCCCGATGACACTTTTCGCCGTGCCCTGCACCTGCTCCCGCAGCGAAATGGCAAACGCCTCATCGGCAGCATTCACCCTCGCCGTCACCCCGCCGTGGGTACGGATCACCAGCCCCTTCTTCGCCATCGCCGTCAGATCCCGGCGCACCGTCGGCTCGCTGACATACAGCCGTGCCGCCAGCTCATGGACACCGATAAACTCCGTCTCCGACAGTACACTGAGAATCTCTTTTTCCCGGTCATGGTAGCTCATACAATGCCCTCCTGCTCATTTGATCGCATTCGCCCATATTTTCGTTCATTATTTGATCGTTTGATAATCTGCAGCGGAAATTATTGACACTTTCGATCAATTCGGTATCATTATAAGCGGTATTCAATCATTCGTCAACCCAAGAGGAGGAAAAACCATGACCGAAATGCTGGACGTTGCCATCATCGGCGGCGGTGTGGTGGGCTGCGCCGTGGCCTACACCCTATCCCGCTATCATTGCCGGGTCGCCGTGCTGGAAAAGGAGAACGACGTCGCCACCGGCGCCACCCGTGCCAACAGTGCGATCATCCATGCCGGATACGACCCGCTGCCGGGCACGCTCATGGCACGGCTGAACGTAGAGGGCTGCGCCATGGCGCCCCAGCTGTGCGCACAGCTGGATGTTCCGTATGAAAACATCGGCTCGCTGGTGCTGTCCTTCAGCGAGGAGGACGACGCCACGCTGCAGACGCTGTATGAGCGGGGCAAGCAAAACGGCGTGCCGGGTCTGGAACTGCTGGACGCAGCACAGGTACGGGCTATGGAGCCGCAGCTCGCCGACACGGTGCGTGGGGCGCTGTACGCCCCCTCGGCAGGCATCGTCTGCCCCTGGGAATATGCGCTGGCTATGGGCGAGGTCGCCGCCGAGAATGGGGTGGCATTCCATCTGAATTGCGCCGTGACAGCAATCACACCCGCCGACGGATACTACCGCATCACCACCACCGCCGGGGAGTACACCGCCCGGTATGTGGTCAACGCCGCCGGCGTGGAAAGCGCCGCCATCCACGAGATGGTGGCAGCGCCGGATTTCGTCATGCAGCCCAGCCGGGGGGAATACTATCTCATGGACAAGGCCGAATGCAGCCGGGCGCACCATGTGCTGTTCCAGTGCCCGTCGGCACTGGGCAAGGGCGTGCTGGTGTCCCCCACGGTTGACGGCAATCTGATCGTTGGCCCCAGCGCCATTGCCGCCGCCGAGGCGGAGCGGGTCAACACCACCGCCGACGGGCTGCACGGGGTACAGCTGGCTGCCGCCCGCACCATCCCCACCATCAACTATCGCAACACCATCCGGGTGTTCGCCGGTATGCGTGCCAACACCGACCGGGAGGATTTCCTCATCCGGGAGGCTCGTCCCGGCTTCATCGATCTGGCGGGCATCAAGTCTCCCGGGCTGTCTGCCGCTCCCGCCATCGGAAAGTATTGCGTGGAGCTGCTGCAGGGCGCCGGATTGACCGCCGCCCCCAAGGAAGACGCCGTCACCACCCGGCGCAAGACCCGGTTCCGCCGCCTGTCGGCAGCGGAAAAAGCGCAAAAGATCGCTGAAAATCCCCTGTACGGACGGGTCATCTGCCGCTGCGAGACCGTCACCGAGGGCGAGATCGTGGACGCCATTCACTCCCCCATTCAGCCCCGCACGGTAGACGCTATCAAGCGCCGCACCGGCGCCGGCATGGGACGCTGTCAGGGCGGCTTCTGCAGTCCTCGGGTGGTGGAGATCCTGTCCCGGGAGCTGGGCTGCTCCCCGTTGGAAATACAGAAAGACACCCGGCACAGCATTATACTGGATCGGGAAACCAAGAAAGGAGCGGCACAGGCATGAATGACTATGAGCTGATCGTTGTAGGCGGCGGCCCCGCCGGACTGGCGGCGGCTTGCAGCGCCTGGGAGCAGGGGCTGCGCCGCATCCTCATCGTGGAGCGGGATCGGGAGCTGGGCGGCATCCTCAACCAGTGCATCCACAACGGATTCGGGCTGCATCACTTCAAGGAGGAGCTGACCGGACCGGAATACGCCGGACGGTTCATTGCGCAGCTGGCGCAGACCGGCGTGGAGGTGCTGTCCGACGCCATGGTGCTGCATATCACCCGGCAGCGGGAGGTACACATCGTCTGCACCGCCGGCTATCGGGTGCTGACCGCCGGAGCGGTGGTGCTCGCCATGGGCTGCCGAGAACGCACCCGGGGCGCCATCGCCATCCCTGGCGACCGTCCCGCCGGGGTATTCACCGCCGGCACCGCCCAGCGCTACCTCAACATGGAGGGATATATGGTGGGCAAGCGGGTGGTCATTCTGGGCAGCGGCGATATCGGGCTGATCATGGCACGCCGCATGACCCTGGAGGGCGCCGAGGTATTGGCGTGCGTGGAGGTCATGCCCTATTCCGGCGGCTTGACCCGGAATATCGTGCAATGTCTGGAGGACTATCACATTCCGCTGTATCTGTCCCACACCATCACCGAGATCCGGGGCAAGGACGGACGGGTCTGCGGCGTGACGGTGTCGCAGGTAGACGAACGCCGCTGCCCCATTCCCGGCACGGAGATGGAATTCGACTGCGACACGGTGCTGCTGAGCGTGGGGCTGATCCCCGAAAACGAGCTGACCCGGGAGGCGGGTATCGCAATGGATCCCCGCACCAACGGCGCTGTAGTATATGAAAACATGGAGACCTCCCTCCCCGGCGTATTCGCCTGCGGCAATGTGGTACACGTCCACGATCTGGTGGACTTCGTCACCGCCGAAAGCACCCGGGCCGGTGCCGCAGCCGCCGCCTATGTGCTGCACGGCGACCGGGAAAACGCTGCGGTGCTGGAGCTGAAAAACGGCGACGGTGTGACCTATACGGTGCCCCAGCGCCTGCGCCCCGCCGGCATCGACAAGGCGGCAGAGATCTTCTTCCGGGTCAACCGGGTCTGCGGCGCCAGTGCCATCGTGGTGACGGCGGATGGACGGGAGTTGGCTCGGTTCAAGCGGGAGCATCTGGCGCCCGGTGAAATGGAGCATATCCGGCTCCCCAAAAAGCTGCTGGAGGGCGTTGCCGCCCCCATCACCGTTTCCATTGAGGAGGGAATCGCATGAAAGAGCTGATCTGCATCGTCTGTCCCAACGGCTGCCGTCTGCAGGTAGACGAGGAGCACGGCTATGCCGTCACCGGCAACCGCTGCCCCCGGGGCGAGGAATACGGCAAAGCCGAATGTACCCATCCCACCCGGGTGTTGACCTCCACGGTCGCCATTGCCGGGGCGCTCCACCGGCGCTGCCCGGTCAAGACCGCCCATGCCATCCCCAAGGAGGCGCTGTTTTCCGTCATGCATCAGCTGGACGAGGTGCGCCTGACCGCTCCCGTTCATGTCGGTGACATAGTGCTGGCAGACGCCGCCGGCACCGGCTGCCCGGTGATCGCCACGAAAACCATGGAGGCGCTGTAATGGAGGCACTAAAACAGAAAAAGCTGTTTCTGCTGGATATGGATGGGACACTGTATCTGGGAGAGCAGCTGTTTGCACAGACCAAGGCGTTCCTCCGGCAAATTCGGGAAAACGGCGGGCGCTATCTGTTTCTCACCAACAATTCTTCCAAAAACGTCCATGCCTATGTAGAAAAGATGGCCCGGCTGGGGATCCCCGCCACAGAGGATGACTTTTTCACCTCGGCTATGGCGACGGTGCTGCATCTGCAGACCCATTATGCCCGGGATATCGTATATGTAGAGGGAACGGAATCCCTGCGGCAAGAGCTGGAGGCGGGCGGCATCACCACCGCCGCCGCTCCCACCGACGCAGTGACCTGTCTGCTGGCGGGCTATGACACCGAATTGACCTTCCGCAAGCTGGAGGACGCCTGCATCCTGCTCAACCGGGGGGTCCGGTACCTTGCCACCCATCCGGATATGGTCTGCCCCACCGAATATGGCTCCGCCCCGGACTGCGGCTGCGTCTGCGAAATGCTCTGGCACGCCACCGGGCGCCGTCCCACGGAGGTCATCGGCAAACCCCAGCCCGCCATGGCACAGCTGGCAATGCAGAAATGCGGCGCTGCGCCGGAGGAAACGGTGATGATCGGCGATCGCATCTACACCGACATTGCCTGCGGCGTCAACGCCGGCATCGACACGGTGCTGGTATTCAGCGGCGAGACCACCCGCAGCGACTGGGAAAAAAGCGCCGTTCGCCCCACCTATACCGCCGCCGATGTGGGAGAGATCCTGACCTATCTGCAATGAGAACCCGTCCCTCCCACCAACCCGCTACTGACAGACAAGCCCGTTCCGACACAGCCGTCGGGACGGGCTTTTTTTCTTCAAGCCTGTCACACTCGATGCGGACGGGCATACACTGAAAACAGAATTTGCAGAAAGGAGTCTGGTCAAGTGAACAAATCGATGCAACCGATCCCCAGCGACGCAGTCGTTGCCATGGCGTATATACCGTGGCAGGAGCTGCAGGATGTGTACGAACCGGAGGCAGCGCTGACCTTCGGCACGCTGTTTCCGGAGCTGAACAAGCCCTTTACGGCAGGAGGGAAGCGGAATGGTTGAGCGCAAGGACATGGAGCGGCGTATATCCGCCTATCAGTTTGCCCTGTACGATTTGAGTCTGTATCAGGATGCCCGTCCCGACGACACCGAGGCACAGCAGCTGCGGATGGTGTATACCGACAAGCTGAAAAAGCTCATCGACTGCTACGAAAAAGAGTATGGCCCCTATATCCTCACCCAGAGCGATGCCACCGAAACGTGGCGGGATTGGGTGGAAGACCCGTGGCCGTGGGATAACCCGAAGGGAGGCAACTAAGCTATGTGGCAATATGAGAAGAAACTCCAGTTCCCGGTCAGCATCAAAACACCAAACCCGAACATAGCCCAATGCGTCATTTCACAGTATGGCGGGCCGGACGGCGAGGCGGGCGCTGCCATGCGCTATCTGAGCCAACGGTATACCATGCCCTACCCGGAGCTAAAGGCCATTTTGACCGACATCGGCACGGAGGAGCTGGGGCACCTGGAGATCGTATCCGCCATCGTCCATCAGCTGACGGATAATCTGTCGATCGAACAAATCAAAAGCAGCAGCTTCGCCCCATATTTCACCGATCATACCGTGGGCGTCTACCCGGTGGCAGCCTCCGGCGAGGCATTCAGCGCCCTGACCTTCCAATCCACCGGCGATCCCATCACCGATCTGCACGAGAATCTGGCAGCCGAGCAAAAGGCCCGCACCACCTATGACAATCTGCTGCGCATGGTGGATGACCCGGATGTGCGGGAACCGCTGAAGTTCCTGCGGGAACGGGAGATCATCCATTATCAGCGGTTCGGCGAAGCGCTGCGCCTGCTCACCGATCGGCTCAATTCCAAAAACTTCTATGCCTGCAACCCCGGATTTGACAAAAACTGCGGAAAATAACCGCATGAAAGAACGGACAAAAGCCGCTCCCCACCGGGGAGCGGCTTTTCCCTGTCGAGCAGCCATTGTCGGTTCTATACACCCCGCCGCCCGGACGGAAAGCCGCCCTTGACAACCGTCCGGATCCATACAGTTCTTTCTCCGGCTCTCGACTCACAAAGCGGGTGTGCCCCGTTCTGCGACCGAGGGAGGGTTGGAGCCGGCTGTCACAGCTGCGGTTTCAGCAATCTTTTACAGCTCAAATCCATTCCCAGTGCGCCCAGAGGGGCGGTTATCAAAATTCCAAGCACGGCAACCGAGAGCACGATTTCTCCGCAGGAAAGTCCCATCGCCAGCGGCACGGGGCCGATCGCCGCCTGCACGGTCGCTTTCGGCAAATAGGCGATCACGCAGAAAAGCCGATGCCCTCTGCACATAAAATGCAGAAGTCATCAGCTCTGATAGCGGTTTCGGCATACGCCGTGGGAGAACTTCATTCCCTATGCTGTGTATTATATCACCCTATTTGGGAAAAAACAAGCTCTTTGTCTTGTGGTTCTGTTGTCCATCCGCCTCACAACAAAAAAGATTATCGGACTTGCCCTCCTGCGCCGTGTGACGATAGACATTCGTATCCAGACCGCCAGACCGACGCATTTCCCGTCGTCATAGCCGCTGAGAAATACGCTGTCGGGCATGGAGTCATAATCGTAGCTGCCTATTTGAAGCAGCGTTCTTCCCGAAATATACTCTTCAAAAATATATTTGACGATTTTCGCCTCTTCCGCATTTACCGAATACTCAAACTGATGTTTATTGTAGCCAAACAAAATAGTCCTCAATTCCATGCTATCGCCTCCCTCAATTTCAAACCGCAGCAAAGCACAAAAGACGTCTTGCTGTCATCCTCAACGATTACCTTTTCAACTACTGCGTCAAACAATTCAAAATCAAATTTCAGAATAGCCTTAGGTGCTGAGGACAGTTTATTTCGAAGCATCCTGATATCGTCAATACTTTTTTCGTCTTCGTCCTCACTGAGCAGTTTGTTTCTTCTTGATCTCAGTTTATTGATTTCTCTTTCCGACTTTGCGCATTGCTCAGCAAAAGAGATTTTCTGCATTCAAATCTACTCCTCTTAATTCGTAGACTACATCCGAAAAAAGCTCTTCAAGTGAAGTATGCAAAGCTCCAATTAAAGCCTATTTAACGCCCGGCATCGCAAAAGCTACACTAAGTAGCTCGCTCCCGGTTTGCCCCCAAAACGCCCCGAAAAGCCGTTCGCAAAAAATGAAAAGTGCCGCAGGATTTTCCATCGTGCGATACAAATTAACCCCGAAAAAACGCCTAAATCAAGGGCTTTTCCGGGGTTTTCACTATTTTTAACGGTTTATCACGTCTTCGCCGTCCCGTTTTCATTCTTCATGAATCCTTACATTTATTCAAACGGTGACGACCATTCCACATATGTTTCCGACAAAGACTCCGGAGCCGCACCCGTTCTCGGGCACGGCTCCGGGGCTTGGTTTATAGGAATATTCAGCTTGTATGCCCGGCGCAGCGGAGGAAAGAAACATACGCCCGGTCATACTGCCCGATAACAAAGGTATCCGCATCCAGCACGCAATCCTCAAACACGATATCCTCTACATGGTAGCCATTGGCACGGGGACAATAAGAATCCACGATCACTGTCGCACCCGGCAGGGAAAGAATGTCGCAGCTTTTGAAATGTATTCTGCGGGGCACAGGGCCCTCCCTGCTCCCCTCTACATCCAGCCATATGTGGTAATTCACTATGCGTGTATTCCGCACAGTAATAGGTCCCCTCAAACGGATCGTCCCGCTGAAATCGCAATTATCTATGACAGACTCCGAAGCACACCGATTGGTGAAGAATGCCAGCCACCCGGTGCCATCGCCTGCGGCATCGGACAGCTTCCGGTCGATCCGGACCTGATTGACCCCCGCACTCTGGGACAGTACCTCGGTCACCGTGACCGTGCCGCAGTCCGCACCGGATACGGTGTCGATCACCTGCAGGGTGTCGCCGGGCAAAATGGGATAATACAGCCCGGTGCCGCTCTCCTCCCACCGGAGGAAGAGCGTATCCGACGCCGCATCGTAATCCGAAACCACCAGTGCGGAGGAGGAAACATTGAGAATGTCATCATAGCTTCCCACGCAGTCGCAGCTTTCCCACAAGATCCGGCAACGGTTATCCTTCACATGAAATGCGTCCCGCCAAGAGGTGAAGCACATATCCCGATCCAGTGCATTATCCGCCGGTACGAAATCCACATCGGTAAGCCGCAGGGTTCCCTCATTTTGGCTGATGAACATACCAAATTTATAACAGGCATTGACCCGAATGAGGGATAGCGTCAGATCGTAATTCCCCACCACCGTGAAGCCCCGCTCCGCCGTCGCCAGATGTGCCGCTCCGGGCATCGGACAAATCATCCCATAGGTCATCAGATCGGATGCCAGCCACCGGGCTGTGTTGGCGTCGGTCATTTCAAAATAGATTCGAAATGTCCGCTTCTGGCGGTTAATCATCTCATACTTTTTGATATACATATGGCACCGGGCATCCTGCCGGTCCAGCACACCAAAATAGCCGCCGATTCCACTGGGCGGAGTATAGACGGCTGCGCTGTCCATCCCGATGTCCCGATCCGCCACCAAGACTGCGGTTCCGGCTTCGACGTTCACATAGGCGCACTGCGCCGTAAAGGCGGGCTTCTTCGCATAGTCAAAGGTCATCCCCGACAGCGTACAGTATTTCGTGTTCGTCAGACGGGCATAGGGTTTAGTTCCCTCGACCACAAAGCGGCAGTTTTCCCCATAAATGCGCAGCCCCTTGCATCGATCCAACACAAACAGCGCATCGGCAGCACCGGGATCGGCATAATAGGTTTTCCCATGCTCAAAATGCAGCTCCGACAGCGGACCGGATCGGCGCAGGGCGGCTACCGCCGCAGCGATGGCGGCGGCGTCGTCGGTGACGCCGTCACCGACGACGCCGAAGTCCTTGGCATACAATATCCGTAGTGGATAGGTTAAATTGTCATAGAGTGTTGCGTCCGTTTCTGTTTCAGCAGCAATTATTTTTTTAATTCCGCCTCCAGCAAATCGCCGATACGCACCAGATCCCGGATGTCCAGCACACCGTCCCGGCAGAAATCGTAGCTGACCACCGGCTTGGTGAGACTCAGGAGCGCCTTGCGGCATTCTGCCAGTGTCTCCTCATTCACCGTATCCGGCAGGGAGACCAGATATTCCCAGATCTCCTGCAGCTGTGCCTTGCCGGTCACAGCCTCATCCTGACGTGCAGACAACTGCGCCATACGGGTGCGCAGCTGCGCCGCCTCATCCTTATACAAGCAGAAACCCGTCGATCTAACGTAAATCTCACCGATCGCCGCATCCAACTCCTGTGCCACGGCAGCAGCCTCTTCGGCAAGGAAACTCTCGGTTGCCGCATCCAGCGCCGCCTGCGTGGTCAGATAGGGAGCATCCGTCACGTGGTTCGTAATGGTGAAGGCGGGCTCCACACCAGCAGCCCCGGAAAGCTTCAGATAGATCGGCTTGCCGACGAGAGCGGTGAAATCCAGCGTGCTTGCCGTCAGATCATTGCCGGGGGTGAAAATCCGCAGCCGATAGACCCCGTCCTTCTCCACCAGCGACAAGGTGCGCACCACGGAATTGCCGTAGAATTCGGAGAAACGGGCGGTCAGCTCTTTCCCGCCGGCATAAACGACCTGCGTTCCATTGGAGAACTGCAGGATGCCGAAAGATACCCCGGTTCCGTCGCTGAAGGTGGGATCGTTGGACAGCGTATAGCTGACAACCTGATTGCCACCAGCCGTAGGCATATACGCCTTGACCCGGAAGCCGTCGGGATTGATCGGCTCCGCCAGCGTCACCGCACCGGCAGAGGGCACCTGGAAGGTGTACACATTGCCGTCCTCCGTAGCGGTCAGACCGGTAGCGGCGGGAATATTGTATTCGGCAATAGCGCCGGCGCCGTTGCGGTCGCTGTACCGGTTCTGGGTATTGAGGATCAGATTGTTTTCCACCTTGACCGTCGGGCGCAGCGACGCACCGGCGTTCATCGACTTGGATTTCACATAGAAATGCACGCTGCCGTTGCGTTCCAGAAACTCCCGGCTGAAGTGGTTATTCAGCCTAAGCGCCTCCTGCACCGCAGCGGAATACCCCTCGCCGGTCACGGCCTTGCCATCCACGGTCATATAGTAGTTTTCGCCGACCTTAACCACACCGACAAGCCAGTTTCGGGCGCGGGTGGTGCCCTTCGCCACATAGCACGGTGTCACTGCGCCATCCGCCACCACATAGAAGGTGTTGACATTGCCGCTCTCGGTGCGGACAAGGGCAAAGGTATTGTTGGTGCTGCCGTCGCCGAGGGCATCCGCCATATCCGCCGCCAGCCCGAAGGTGGAGGACTGGTCATTGGCCAGATTGCCGAAATAATAGCTCATCTCATACTGGCCGCTGAGGATGGGATAGGTATTTTCCGTTACAATGGACAGCGCCGATTTCGAATCGTTCTGTCCGCCGAGGATCGTCGCCGTCAGCGCATTGTCCCCCGCCCGGCTGCCGATCTGAATATACGCCGGATCGCGCTGCACCCGATAGCGGGTTCCGTCGCCGGTGCGGTATACGCCGGTATCGACCAGCGCTGCAGCCGCCGCCCGGTATTCCTCGATACGCACTGCGGAGGTAACCAGCGCCTTGACCTCCGCCGGTGCGCTGTCATACTGCGCCGTCACCGCGTCGATGGTTTCCTTATCCTGCCAGAGCAGCTCGTCGATGGGCGGCAGCGCCGCCACCGCATCGTCAATGGCCTTGGCCAGCACGCCGACCTGCTGCTCATACGCCCGATACACAGCCGTGAGCTTTTCCTGCGCCGCCGCATCAAAGGCGATATCCGTCGCCAGATAGGCTTCCGCCAGCGCCTTTGCCGCCACGGCATCCTCCGTGGTGCAGGCCAGCAGCGCATTCCGCGCTGCGATGGCACTGTCGTTGAAAGCGGGCACCGTGATCGCATAGGTGCGGGTCACGTTGGAGGCGGGCTTATTGAACCGGGCGTAGATAGGCTCCCCCACCTTCAGCACATTGCCTGTGAGGGTCACATTGACCTGCTGCCCGCCCACATTGATCAGCAATCCGGTCACATTTTCCTCATCTCCGCTGAAGGTAAAGCTCGTATTGGCACCGTTATACATATTATAGTTGGCGGTGATGGTCTTTCCGCCGTAGATAAAATGCACCTGCGTCGCACCGCCGATCTCTACGGTGCTGACAGACTCCACTGCGCCATCGGTAAATGCCGGATCGTTGGAAAAATCCACCGACAGCCACTCGTTGCCGCTGGGGGCGGCATCCCGGGTGATCTTGGCGCTGAACACGGCGTCCTCCGCCGCACCGCCCACCTGCGCCACCGGCAGACCCAGCCGCACAGAGGTGCCGGCTGCCGCCGCAGTGTAGGTGTATTTCCGGCTGGTGCTGTCAAATGAAACCGCCGGCACCGCCCCGGTAAAGCTCCATGAGGCGGGAGTGTTGGTGTCACCGCCAAAGGTGTAGCCGGTGCTGGCGGAATACGCCTGCGTGATCGCTCCCAGCTTCACAATGCGGGGCGGATTGCCCGGGTTGAACGACGCCGCTTTCAGGAAGAAGTGCAGCACTCCGCCGTTTGCCAGCAGCTCCGCAGAAAAATGGTTCTCCAGCTTCAGATACGCCTGTGCCGCATCCGCCAGCCCGACGCCGTCCACCACCGTACCCCGGAAAGACAGGTAATAACTGCCGTCCTGCTCCACAATGGCGATCTTGCACATACTGGCTCGGGTCGCTGTACCGTTCCACACCACGTACTTCTGCCCGTCCACATACACAGACAGCGTCGTTTGGTTAGCGAATTCCTCCCGGTAGAACGTCACCCGGTTGTCGCTCTCCAGCGTCGCCTCGTCGGTAAAACCGAATTGCGGCGCTGTGCCGCGATAATCCAGCGACACCCCGTAGACGTCCTCTCCGACCACAAAGCCGGTTTTGGAAATGACGGAAAAATCCGTATTCGCTGTAGTGCCGTCCACGCCGTTAAAAATGTAATCACCGGGCGCATTCTGGGTAAAGGTCACATTGGAGCCCAGCTCCGTTAGCCATGCCGAGCCGTCGTCAAGCTCTATCTCGGCAGTTTCCGCCGCTGAGGTCAGTCCGAAAAGCGGCACCGCCGACATCAAAAACGCCAGAACCAAAAGCAACGACAGGGCTTTTGTGCAATTTGTTTTCATGTCAGTTCCCCTTTCATGATTTTTTATCGGAATTGCTTCCAGTATTTTCATTGTACCGATTTTCAGGATCGAATGTCAACCGCCGGACGACAACAGAGCAAGATAGGGCGTTTATTGAGCAACATTTGTAAACTCGTCGTATATACCGCAGATAAATTAGTCAGTTTGCCCATCTCCTATTAAAGCACTCGAAAGCAATACACCTGCAAAAATGCCTTTACCCTCCCAAGTGTCAAAACCTGTGCCGTTCTCCCCTACCGTACTCATTTTCGGCGGAATCTTCACCGGCGATCCGGGCATATTTTGCTTCCGTTATGCTTATTTTCTTCCATCGCATAGTGTTCGATGGTAAATCCATTTTTTGTTATACGGAACACATAATAGTTTCCATCTGTATTTATGTACGATCATTATTGAGGGGTTGCGATTCATGTCGTATGCAGCCAGAGATCCTCATAACAGAAAAATAGCCTAAGACCTTTTGGTCTCAGGCTATTTCTAATTTTCTAATAAGCTCAGGGGGTGACCTGCAGCTTTGAAACCAGTGTGTGGTCCTGACTGATGAGATAGATCAGATTCCTTGCGGTAGGCGAAGGGTTCGATTTGCCTGTTTCCCAAGCCTCAACCGTGCGTGGAGAAACGCCGAGTACAGAGGCGAAGGTTTTTTGGGACATCTGCAGATCCTTTCTGGTTTCTGCGACATTGACGTCCGGAAGACTTCTCTTTCTGGCTATCGATGCCGCCTTCGCCGTCCCTTTCTCAAATGCCAGCGCCTCCTCAAGCCCTGCCATAATGCCAGAGAAAAAGTCTACATCTTTAAAGTTATTTTCAATTTCGGCGTTCGACAATTTACTCTTAAATACAGGTGTTGTCATATTGATCACTCCTTCTTAATGGTCTCTATTACTTGGCTGATGGCCTTCTTTTGCTCCGGCGTTAGATTCTCCTGTACATTTTTAGGATATGCGAACAAAAGATAGATGCGTTCCTTTTCAAAGATATCCACATCAATCACCCGTCCTCCGCCGCTTTTTCCTTTATTGTCGTTGAGCTGAATCCGGATCTTTCTGGCTCCGCCGGTGCCTTGAATTACATCTCCACATTGAGGATCCTGTAAAAGAACCGTTTCCATTTCCTTGAGATTGTCGTCGTCTAATCCCATGGCTTTCCAGCACTTGCGAAACGGTTCGGTAGCTATGAATAATCTGTTCTTGATTGGATACTCCTTCTGCTTTTCATTCATAGTATATACGATAAAATCGTATTTGCCAAGCAAATATCTTTCCATTTTACACTATATGTCGTACACAAGAATTCATACGCCGTGCAGCAATATTCTCCTCGCAAAATGCGCCTGATTATTCCATGCTCCATTCACCGTTCCCGTATGCCCTTTATCCGAGGAAAGCATTGCAGCACCAGCAGAGGGGCTCCTTTGCCAACTGCGTAAAGCGATTGGCCGTTAATTTTCGGTATCGACCAGGACGAGCAAACCTTCTATGTACCCGTTTTGCATAGACAAACGCAAAACGGTCTACACTATTGCACGGGAGGGGTTTGATGACGGGAACCGGAGCGATAAACCATGCTATGAATGAACGAAAGAAGCAGGCTGTCGTTGAACAGCTTTGGCTGACTTATTATAATGATACGTTGTTCGCTAAAGGAATCATTACCGAGGAACAGCGTAACCGAATGCGGCTGATGATCCGACAGCGCACCGAAGCAAAAGCCCACTAATCATTGGGGCGGTAATCCTATTTCGATTACCGCCCACTTTATTTTTTCTGTCGCACAAAGTGGTTGCAAAATTCGTCCAACTATGATATCCTATACGCAGATGATGATTTTACGAACTTTTATCGGGAGGCATTATGGATATCCATGCAGTCAGACAAGCACTCCGCACCAAAAGCGTGTACGATATTCCCATGCGGGTGACCTATTATGCCCGTGTTTCTTCCGAATCGGATGAGCAGTTGAATTCCTTAGGCAACCAGATTCGATACTATGAGGATTTCATCAAAAAGAATCGGGCGTGGACGTTTGTGCCCGGGTACATCGACGAGGGTCTGTCCGGCATTTCTACGAAACACCGGGAAAACTTCAATCGTATGGTAGACGATGCCGAAACCGGCAAGTTTGATCTGATCATCACGAAAGAGATCTCCCGTTTTGCCCGCAACACACTGGACTCCATTCAATACACCCGCCAGCTTTTACACGCAGGGGTGGGTGTATTCTTTCAAAACGACAATATCAACACCTTTGATGAGGACTCGGAGCTGCGCCTATCCATCATGTCCTCCATCGCACAGGACGAGCTGCGCAAGCTCTCCTCCCGTGTCAAATTTGGACATCAGCAGGCGATCAAGCAAAATGTGGTGTTGGGTAACAGCCGCATTTTCGGCTATTTCAAGGATAACGGGCGATTGGTAATCGACGAGAAGCAAGCAGAGATGGTGCGGGAGCTGTTTGAGCTATACGCCACCAACGAATACTCCATGAAGCAGATCGAAACGCTATTCTGGGAAAAAGGCTACCGCAATCTGAACGGCAAGAAGATCGCCCATTCCACCATGGCAAATATGATCGCCAACCCAAAGTACAAAGGATATTATGTAGGTCACAAGGTCACCGTGGTCGATATGTTCACCAAAAAGCAAAAATTCCTCCCCCCGGAAGAATGGATCATGTTCAAGGACGAGACCGGGGAGATCGTACCGGCGATCGTATCTGAAGAGCTGTGGGATCGGGCAAATGCCGTTCTGCGCAAGCGCAGTGAGGATGTGAAAAACCGGCAGGGAATCTGCAATCACGCCAATCTCCTGACCGGCAAGCTTTTTTGTACCCACTGCGGTACGCCCTATTACCGCCGGGACTCCGTGGATCGGCAAGGCAACAAAAATTCCAAGTGGGTCTGTTCCGGAAAGATCAACAACGGAAAGGACAGCTGTGATTCCATTCCGATATATGAGCGGGAGCTGATCCCGCTACTCTTTGAGGTGTTCCGCAACACGAAAGATGCATCCGCAGCCATGCTGGAAGAATACGAGCAGATGTACCGAGCCATGACTAACGACGGCAACCTTGAGAGAAAAATCGAAACGGTCCAAGCGTCAATTGAACTGGCTAAGAAAAAGAAAAGCAAGCTGCTAGAGCTGGTGGCGCTGGACAGCATAACGCCGGATGATTTCAAGTTGATGACCGCCGGGTGCAACGCAGATATCGAGGCTGCCGAGCAGGAGCTGGCTGTGCTCCGTGAGCAGCAGGAATCCAGTGAAGAATTCTGCGCCAATATGGAGCGCATTCGCAAAGTGCTGCGGGACGCAGAACGTGACTGCGCCAACGGAGAGATCACAAAAGAATTTGTGGACACGTTTATTGACAAGATCCTGGTGACACCCCAAGGCAACGGCACGGTACAGCTGTCTATCAAGATCTTCACCGGAGAAAGCTGCGAAAAATATCTGGAAAAGCTGAAAGGGCGGGCTGTTTCCGCAGGTCGTACGGGTCACACGTTCAAGAAGATGATCCAGGCTTACGAGCAGTCCAACCTGAAATAAGCCCGTATCCGTATTTTGCCCCATGCGCACCGGGAGCCGGAGAATTTTCTCCGGCTCCCGGTGTTTTATGAACATATATCAGTAGACCTGTTGACATGGTGCAGATTGAAATAATTGTATAGATTGCAATGCCCTGCCACAGATGAAAGGGCACATTTTTCACCACATAGCAATTCCGTATCCGGACAAAGACGCAGGGTACTGTAGATACGCTATCGACACGACTACTCGTTCGGCAATAGGAACAGAGCAAAGTGAAGGAAATGATCGCTCAATATATTTCGGTTCGAGATGCGCTATCCACTGTATGTCATGGTTCAAGAAAGCAGCTCTTTCTTTCGGACCTTGTAATAGAGAAGACCGACCAGATCCGCCAGTGCCCAGCCGATCGGTACCGACCACCAGATTCCGGTCACGCCGAATGCAGGAATAGCGGACAGCAGATAGGCCAGTGCAACCCGAGTTCCTAACGAGATGACCGTAAGCACAACGCTCATTCCCGGTTTTCCCAATGCACGATACAAGCCATAGAGCAGGAACAGACAGCCTATACCGCAGTAAAACGCCCCTTCAATACGCAGATAGCGCACCCCTTCCATAATGACCTCGGCTTCTCCGGCATCTACAAAAATCGTCATCAGCGGTTTGGCGAAAATGAAGACGAGCGCAGATATTACTACGCAAAAGGCCATGGAGATGCACACTGCGCTTTTTAGCCCCGAGCATATTCGTGTACTCTGCTTTGCGCCATAATTCTGCGCAATAAATGTGGAAAAGGCGTTGCCGAAATCCTGCACCGGCATATAAGCAAAAGCGTCGATCTTCACAGCGGCAGCAAAGGCAGCCATTACAACAGTGCCGAAGCTGTTGACCAGTCCTTGCACCATAAGAATACCGAGGTTCATGATCGATTGCTGAACACAGGTCAGCGTGGAAAATGAAATGATCTCGGAGACACATTCTCTCCGCAGACAGCGAAGCTTCCATATCGAGCGCACCTGCGGGAAGCGTACAAGCGTGTAAATAGCGATACCGATGCCTGAAAGATATTGGGAAATCACAGTTGCTTCAGCAGCCCCGGTGACCCCTCTGTTTAATCCGATCACAAACCAGAGATCAAGGACAATATTCAGCACAGCGGAAACAGCTAAAAAAGCCAACGGTATGACGGAATTGCCGATCGACCGCAGGAAAGAGGCAAAATAGTTGTACAGGAAAACGCCAAAAATGCCAATGAAAATCACAAGCAGGTACTTCCGCATATCACTCCAGACCTCAGCGGGAACCCTGAGAAACGTGCGAAGCCCATCCAGACAGACAAATGCCAGTATGTTCAAAAGCACCGTAACGAATGCAATAAAGAAGAAGGATGCGCATAGATCCTCACGCAGAGCCTTTTCATTCCCCTGCCCAAAATGCACGGAAAACAGCGCACCGCTTCCCATACACAGACCAAGGATAATGGAAGTCAGAAACGTCATCAGCGTAAAAGAGGATCCAACCGCTGCGAGGGCGTCTCGCCCAAGGAACTGTCCGACGATCAGCGTATCGGCAATGTTATAGCACTGCTGAAGCAGATCCCCTAAAATCATCGGGATAGCAAACAGCAGCATGGAATTGACAACAGATCCCTTTGTTAAGTCCCGCTTCACAGCTTACCTCCAAAACGCAAGCAAAAATGGCGATTTGAAAGTATTGTAGTGCTTTCCATCCGTTCTGTCAATATGCCATTTAGTTTTTGAAAATTCGTGCTACCCTATGCGATCAGGAACATAGAGAAATCATAGCATTTCAATCGATTGCCCCATGCGGGGCGGGACAAAATCTTGAAAACGCACTCGAAACTTGGAACGAATTTCAATCCACCCGCCCCGTGCGGGGCGAGACCCATCGAGGCCGAGGGGAATTTGCAGGATGTAATTATTTCAATCCGCCCGCCCCGTGCGGGGCGGGACTCATGAGCAACGAGCATATCGTCAAGCTGGTGGTATTTCAATCCGCCCGCCCCGTGCGGGGCGGGACTATACTTTGGGATCACTGGTTGGAATTTATGGGTATTTCAATCCGCCCGCCCCGTGCGGGGCGGGACTCCGAGCAAGGACGCAAAGAGACCGAGTGCCAGAATTTCAATCCGCCCGCCCCGTGCGGGGCGGGACGTGGACGGGGTCGTTTCGGCAAGATGGAACAGCATGTATTTCAATCCGCCCGCCCCGTGCGGGGCGGGACCCGCACCAAATAGGAGCCATTTGCGGTAGACGCCTATTTCAATCCGCCCGCCCCGTGCGGGGCGGGACCCATAGGCGAGACGCTCAGCGTATCGCTGAGTCGCAATTTCAATCCGCCCGCCCCGTGCGGGGCGGGACATAAACGTTACCATCTACGCAATAAGCCGGGGAGATTTCAATCCGCCCGCCCCGTGCGGGGCGGGACTATACTTTGGGATCACTGGTTGGAATTTATGGGTATTTCAATCC
>CAKTVV010000010.1 GCA_934630515.1 uncultured Eubacteriales bacterium
GGAGGCTATCCCCGCACCGGCGGCAACGAGGGGCAGGTCTGGATCTCCGAGGTGGGCGCCATCGGTTCGCCGGTGGACAGCGGCACGGTCGGGCAGTGGGAGACCATCACGGCGAGCAGTACCATTTGGCAGCGGGAAAACCGGCTGGCAGGACGGACGCCGCTGTATATCGACGGTTCGGCGGTGCACGTCACCGATGGTCAGTATCTGACCGACGGACGGCTGAATGCCGAGCCGGAGCGGACGCTGGTGAGCGGATTTTATAACGGGTGGGCGCCGCTGACCTTTGATCTGGGTGCCGCATACGCCTTGGATCAGTTTTTGGTGGCGGGTGACTACGAGAGCGCCGGCTATGCGCCCCATCGGGTCAGGATCTATGTCAGCGATGTGTGCAGCACCTTGTATACACCGGAGCATTTGGCGGTGGATTCCGGTGCTATGGAGCGCACCGCCAAGCAGTGGCAGCTGCGGCCGGCGGGCGGAACGGTCACCGGTCGGTATGTGGGCTTTTCCATTTATATGCCGGACTACGATGTCTCTACCGAGCTGTGCTTTGACGACGCCGGCAATAAGCTGTATGCCAACTGGTGGGGCGGCATACGGCTGGGAGAGCTGGGAGCCTACGGCACCCCCACCGGCGACCCTGCGGAAGAACCGAAGCCCATCAAGACGGTGGTGTGCGTAGGTGACAGCCTGACCGCAGGCGTTTGGAATGACGGCGGGCAGCTGTGCGGCGATAAGCGCTCCTATCCCCAGCAGCTGGCAGAGCTGCTCAACACCGCCGACGCTCCCTGCTTCTATGCGGTGACAAATGCCGGATACGGCGGGCGCACGATGGTGAGCAATTCCGAGATCGGTAAGGCGGAAAGCACCAACGGCGTTATGTGGGGCTGGATGAAATACCACAGCGATAACATTGTGGCGGCGGATTATGTGATGATCGCTCTGGGCGGCAATGACGCAGCCGACTGGGAGCCTCGCCGGGCGCTGTATCGGGAGAATTATCGGGCGCTGGTGGCGGCATTCCGGGAGAAGAACCCGGCGGTGCAGGTGTTTGTGCTGACGCCCCAGTCTATGACCACCAGCCATCATATCGCATTAGAGGCGGAGATCCTGGAATTGCAGCGAGACATCGCCGAGGAGCTGGGGGCGGTCTATGTGGACAATTATACCCCCACCAAGCGGTATTATCAGCAGCATGGCAGCAGCTATTTCGGCGATCCGGGCCGGGGGCTGCACCCCGGTGAGGAGGGGCTGGGTGTGGTCGCCCGCAATGTGTACCGTGCCATGACCTCCGCTACCCAGGTGCTGGGGGTGCAGCGGCGGCTGGACAGTACGGCGGAGAATGCTGCGGCGCTGCGGTTTGGCATGGCGGTGGATTGCACCGGCGTGACGGTGGGCGATGGGTATGCCGCTCTCTACGCTGAGGACAGTACCGTGACCGTTGCTGCCGTTTCCTACCGGCTGGTGGGCATGGGCGGCGTGGCGGCTCTCGCCGACGCCCTTACCGATGCGGAAACCCAGCTGGTGCAGGGCGGCGTCGGGGTGCGCACCGTCCCCGCTGCCAAGCTGTATGCCGCCGGGGATGGACGGGCGTACTTCACTGTGGTGGTGGTGAACATTCCCGCAAGTGCCTATGACCGGGTGGTGGCGGTGCGCCCCTATGCGGTCTATGCCGCTGCCGACGGTACCGAAACAGTGGTGTACGGCAACATTCAGTATGGAGCCGTAAAGGATTTCCCACTGGAATAAGCCGCTGCACGCTGACCGAAACAACAAACGCACCGCCCGATCGTCCGACCGGGCGGTGCGTTTTCTGTCTGTGGAACGGACTGGCGGCTGCCCGCCGTCCATGTATCGTTTTTGACCGGGTTCCGGCTGTGCTGCGGAGGTGCTGCGGGCAGGGGGCGGTGCAGTCCGGTTTATCCGTCGATGCAGGCATTGACATAATAGCCGCCGTCATACCGGATCAGCGTATACGTCTGGAAATAGGCTGCCATTTTCACCGTCGCCGGTACAGCATTGCCGTGCTCGTCCAGCGGAATGTCCTTATTGGACACATACCCCACCCGCACGGTGTAGGTGTTGCCCCGGCGCTGCACATAATCCACCACGCCCTGATAGCCGGACACCAGCGACTCGAAGGGGACGTAATAGCAATTATCCGCTTCGCTGAACACCAGCCCGCTCTCCTCCAGAGACCGATGGGTCAGCGGCGAGGCGGGACCGAACAGGGAGTTATACGACTCCTCGATCTCCTCCACCGAGACGACGATACGTCCCTGATCGTCTACGGCGTATTGGCAGTTTTCGTCGTTTTCCCGCAGCATCCGCACCTGCTCCGCCTTGGAGATCTTATAGGCGGCGGCATTCAGAAAGGCGTCCTGCTCCTCCTCTTCGATGCCGTCAAAGGGGGTGGGGTTGTACAGCATCAGCGGTTCCAAAAAGTAGTACATTTCCTCTTTAAGCGCTGTGGTGTCGGTGGCCTTGCGGATGCCGAACACCACGCCGCACACGATGGCGGCGACCCCCACTAAACTCAGCAGCGAAATGAATACCCCCAGCGGTGCCGCATACCGGTATTTTCCCCGGCGCCGCCCGCCCTTAGTATAGCGGTTGGTGGTCTCTGTATCCATAAAAGCAGTCCTCCCTTATCGTAGGCGCAAGCCGATGATCTTGACATAATACACAATATAAGTAGTATACCACGGATTTTGCGATTTGCCAACCCCCCAATTCCGGAGGGGCGGTCGGTGCGGCAATTGCCCATCGGGCGGAAATAAACGGCAGAAAAACGAGGCATTGCGCCAATCGCACAATGCCTCGCAGTTGATATTTCGACAAATTATACGCCGTGTAATGAGATTCGGGGATCTTATCCTTTGATCAGCTCCCGGTACATCCGGATATACTCGTTGGCGGAGCGGCCCCAGCTGAAATCCTCCGCCATGCAGCGCTGCCGCAGCTCGGCGAAGAAATCCCGGTTGGCATACGCCCCCAGCGCCCGGTCGATGGCGCCCAGCATATCGCCGGCGTTGTAGGTCTTAAAGGTGAAGCCGAAGCCGCCCTCGTCGCCGCAATCCCGGATGCTGTCCTTCAGCCCGCCGGTCTCCCGTACCACTGGCACGGTGCCGTAGCGGCACGCCACCATCTGGGACAGACCGCAGGGCTCGCTCTTGGAGGGCATGAGGAAGATGTCGGCAGCGGCATAGATCTTCCGTGCCAGCTCCGGAATAAAGCCCACGCAATAGCAGAATTTATCCGGATACCGTCCCTGCAGCTCCCGGAAGAAATTCTCATACACCCATTCGCCGGAGCCGAGGATCACCAACTGCACATCCCGGGTCAGCAGCTCGTCGGCAATATACCGCACCAGATCCAGCCCCTTGTGGGACGCCAGCCGGGTGACCATGGCGATCATCGGCACATCCGGCCGCTGGTGCAGGTGGAGCCGCTCCTGCAGCGCCTGCTTGTTGGCGGCTTTTCCGGCGGCGACGGTCTCCGCAGAATAGGTCTCGAACACATCCGGGTCCTTGGCGGGATCGTAGCTGTCGGTGTCGATGCCGTTGAGAATGCCTTGGATCTTCCACGCCCGTGCCTGCAGGATGGGATCCAGCCCCCAGGAAAACCAGGGGTCGAGGATCTCCTTAGCGTAGGTGGGGCTGACGGTGGTGACCCGGTCGGCGGTCTCGATGCCCGCCTTCATATAGTTGACGCAGCCGTCGTATTCGATCAGCTGGCTGCAGCCCTGGGGTACCCCCACCACATCCTCCAGCAGCTCCATGCCGTATTTGCCCTGATACTGGATGTTGTGGATGGTGAACACCGTCTTGATGCCCTCGAAGCCCTCCCGGGTGGCATAGAACAGACTGTAATACAGGGGGGTCAGGGCGCTCTGCCAGTCGTTGCAGTGGATCACATCCGGCTTAAAGCCGATGTGGGGCAGCATCTCCAGCACCGCCCGGGCGAAAAACGCAAACCGCTCGGCGTCGTCATAGTGGCCATACAGACCCTGCCGCTTGAAATAATACTGGTTATCCAGCAGATAGTAGATCACGCCGTTGACCTTCGCCTCGAACACACCGCAATACTGCCGCCGCCATGCCACCGGCACCGACAGGCTGGTGAGAAAGGTCATATGCTCCCGCAGCTCCTGGGGCACCGATTCATACAGCGGCATCGCCACCCGGCAGCCGATGAGCCGCTGGCGCATGGCATGGGGCAGGCTGCCCGCCACATCCGCCAGTCCGCCGGAGGCGGCAAAGGGGACGGCCTCGCTGGATACAAACAGGACTTTCATCTCTCTATCGCTCCTTTGCTGTATCGAATATTACACAATGGTATCCTTGGCAATATAGACGGGGTAGCTGGCAAAGCCCTGCAGGGTGCGCCCGCTGCGGAACACGGCGTTCTTGTCAGCGACGATACATTTCAGCACACAGCCGCCGTCCACCGTCACATCCTGCATGATGACGCAATCCTCCAGCACCGCCTCCCGGGCGATGGTGACGCCCCGGAAGATCACGCTGTTGCGCACGGTGCCGTCGATGCGGGCGCCGTCCGCCACCAGCGTGTTGGTGACATCGGCGTGCAGCCCATACTGTGCCGGGGCGCAATCCCGCACCTTGGTGTAGACCGGGCGGGCCTTGGGAAACAGATCCGCCCGCACCGCCGGCTCCAGCAGAGCCAGATTGGCACGGTAATAGCTGTCCAGCGAATAGATGGGCATCACCGTGCCGGTCAGCTCATAGCCCTGCAGCTTCAATTCCCGCAGGCGGCTCTGCAGAATATCCCGCTCAAAGTGATACTGATTGCGGGCTACCGCCTCCCGGACGGTGCGCATGAGCCAGTCCTTGCTCATCACATAGATGCCTACGCCGTAGCAGGCCTCCGCTTCTCCCAGCCGTCCGATGAGCATATCCGTCACCCGCCCGGCGGCGTCGGTGCAGATCTGGGGGATATCCGCCAGCGCCGGTACGGCGCCCCGATGGTATACCATTGTCACATCGGCGCCGCTCTCGGCGTGTGCCTGCAGAATGGGAGCATAGTCTACATTGGCGGCTGTATGGCAGTCCGCCAGCACCACATATTCCTCCTTGGAATGAGAGAGGAACGCCATGGCGTCGTTCAAGGGGCTGATGCGCCCCTGATACATCTCGTCGTCGCTGCTGCGGGGGGGCAGGAAGAACAGCCCCTCGTTTTTGCGGGACAGATCCCACGCCTTGCCGGAGCCGATATGATCCATCAGGGAGTGGTACCGGTTCTTGGTGATGACGCCCACCTTCGTCAGCCCGGCATTCACCATCCCGGACAGCACAAAGTCGATGAGCCGATACCGCCCGCCGAAGGGCAGCGAGCCCATGGAGCGCACCGCCGTGCAGTCCCGCAGGGCGTCGTCGTGCATATTGGCAAAGATCAGACCGACCGCTGTATACTTACGCATGGATAGACACCTCCCCATTCTCCGGAATATCGCTTTCCACCATCGCCTTGGCCTGTACGACCGCCCCGGTGCCCACACGGATGCCGGAGGCGACCACCGCCACGCCCCAGTGGGTCAGATCGGCACATTCCTCCGGGCTTTCGCCCACCCGGGCGTTTGCACCGATCTCGGTGTTCTCCGCCAGAATGGCGTACTGCACCCGGGCGCCCTTGCGCACCACCGTGCCGGGCATGAGAATGGAATCGACGATCTCGGCACCCTCCTCGATGGTCACGCCGGAGAAGATAACGGAATATTCCACCTTACCGCTGACAGAGCAGCCCTCCGCCAGTATGCTGTTTTGCACCTGCGCCGTCGGCGCCAGATAGTGGGGCGGCATTCCCGGGGTGCGGGAGTAGATCTTCCAGGTGGGATCGGACAGATCCAGCGGCACATGGGGGTTGAGCAGATCCAGATTGGCCTCCCACAGGCTCTCGATGGTGCCGACATCCTTCCAGTAGCCCTCAAAGCGATAGGCAAACATCCGCTCGCCGCCCTCCAGCATGGCGGGCAGCACGTTCTTACCGAAATCGTTCTGGGAGTGGGGATCCTCCTCGTCGGCGACGAGATATTGCCGCAGCTTTTTCCAGCTGAAGATGTAAATGCCCATGCTGGCAAGGGTGCTCTTGGGGTGGGCAGGCTTTTCGTCAAACTCGTAGATGGAGTCGTCCTCCCGGGTGTTGAGGATGCCGAAGCGGCTGGCCTCCTCCTTGGGCACGTCCAGCACGGCGATGGTGCAGTCGGCGTTGTTGGCTTTGTGCGCCGCCAGCATCTTGCTGTAGTCCATCTTATAGATGTGGTCGCCGGACAGCACCAGCACATATTCCGGGTCGTAGCGCTCGATAAAATCCAGATTCTGATAGATGGCGTTGGCGGTGCCCTTATACCAGTCGCCGCCCTTGTTGCGCTGATAGGGGGGCAGCACGTGCACCCCTGCGTCCATCCGGTCCAGATCCCAGGGCTGGCCGGAGCCGATATAGTCATTCAGCTCCAGGGGCTGATACTGGGTCAGCACCCCCACGGTCTCGATGCCGGAATTGACACAGTTGGACAGCGGGAAATCGATGATACGGTACTTGCCGCCGTAGGGGACGGCGGGCTTGGCGATGCGGCGGGTGAGCGCATACAGACGGCTGCCCTGTCCGCCTGCCAGCAGCATGGCGACACACTCTTGTTTACGGAACATGAACGGTTCTCCCTCCTGTTTTGGAATGGCTCTTATCCGGGTCGGCGACACTCTTGCGGGTGTGTGCCGGCTTATTGGTGGGGTGCGGGGACGGCGGGCGCCGCCGGTTTTGCAGCAGCAGCACCGACAGAGGCGGCAGCGTCAGCTCGGCGGAATGCGCCAGCCCGTGGCAGGGCTGCTTTTGGACGAGGATCTTCTCGTTGCGGACATTTCCGCCGCCGAATTCCGCCAGATCGGAATTGAACAGTTCCACCCAGGTGCCGCCGGCGGGCAGCCCGATGCGGTAATGGGTGCGTTTCACGGGGGTGAAGTTGCACACAGCCACAACCTCCTTGCCCTGCCGGTCGATGCGGCGGAATACGATCACGCTCTGGGCGTTATCGTCATTGGCGATCCACTGGAAGCCCTCCCAGGAGAAATCGTTTTCCCACAGGGCGGGGGTCTCCCGATACAGATGGTTGAGGGTGCGGACATAGTGGCGCAGCATCCGGTGGCTCTCGTAGTCCAGCAGCAGCCAATCCAGCCCGCTCTCATAATCCCATTCCTTAAACTGTCCGAACTCGCTGCCCATAAACAGCAGCTTTTTGCCGGGGTGGGTCATCATGTAGCCGAGGAACGCCCGCAGCCCGGCAAATTTTTCTTCATAGGTGCCGGGCATTTTGTTGATGAGGGAGCCCTTGCCGTGCACCACCTCGTCGTGGGAGATGGGCAGTATGAAATTCTCCGAGAAGGCATACATCATGGAGAAGGTCAGCAAATTCTGATTGCCCTTGCGGAACAAAGGGTCCATGGAGGTATACTGCAGCATATCGTTCATCCAGCCCATGTTCCACTTATAGTTGAAGCCCAGACCGCCGTCGGCGGTGGGGCGGGATACCAGCGGCCACGCCGTGGATTCCTCGGCGATCATCAGGGCGTCCGGATGGGCGGCGAACACCGTCTCGTTGAGCTGCCGCAGGAACGCCACCGCCTCCAAATTTTCCCGTCCGCCGTGGCGGTTGGGGACCCATTCCCCGTCCCGGCGGTTATAGTCCAGATACAGCATGGACGCCACGGCATCCACCCGTACCCCGTCTGCGTGAAATTCCTCCAGCCAGTACAGCACATTGGAGATCAAGAAGGATCGCACCTGCGGCTTAGCATAATCAAATACGCAGGTGCCCCATTCCTTGTGCTCCCCCTTGCGGGGGTCGGCGTATTCGTAGCAGGGGCTGCCGTCGAACCGGTACAGACCGGCGGCGTCCTTGGGGAAATGCGCCGGCACCCAATCGAGGATCACCCCGATGCCCGCCTGGTGGCAAGCGTCCACGAAGAACATAAAATCCTCCGGGGTGCCGTAGCGGGAGGTGGGGGCATAATAGCCGGTGACCTGATATCCCCAGGAGCCGTCAAAGGGGTGCTCCATGATGGGCAGCAGCTCGATGTGGGTATAGCCCATCTCCTGCACATAGGGGAGCAGCTCCTCCGCCAGCTTGCGATAGGAGAAGGGGTTGCCGTCGGCATACCGCCGCCAGGAGCCGGCGTGTACCTCGTAGATGTTCATGGGACAGTCGTAGACGGAGCCGGCAGCCTTTTTCCGGAACCAGTCTCCGTCGCCCCAGGTATAACCGCCGGTCTCAAATACCTTGGATGCCGTGCCGGGGCGGGTCTCCTGATGGACGGCGCAGGGGTCGCATTTATCCACCGCCTGCCCGTCGGCGCCCACCACATGATATTTATAGCAGGCATACGGCTCAACATGCTGGAGCGTGCAGGCAAAAATACCGCCCTCCAGCCGTTCCATGGGCTGGGCGTCCGGATCCCAGTCGTTGAAATCCCCTACCAGCGATACGGAGCGTGCCGCCGGCGCCCAGACCCGGAAGGTATACCCGTCATCCCCGGCATAGTGACATCCCAGCCAGCGATAACAATGGCTGTCGGTGCCGTCGGTAAAACGGCGGATCTGTTCCTGCAGCTGTTCGCCGGTCAGTGCCAGCTCCATAGCGATCGACCTCCTGTGTGATATCGGTTCCTGTGTGTCTATCATTGTACCAATTGGCAAGCCAAAAGGCAAGGGGTTTTGTGTAAAATATTGTAAATAAATTTGCAAATTTCCAGTAGAATTGGGTTTCTCTACAGAAAATGCACAAAAAAGTTGGTTATTTTTTCCGACAGAGCAAAAAACAGGCGAAAAGCGCCTGCTTTCCGCCTGTTTTTATCTTGGTTTTCCACTGTCTGCCGTTTCCGGCAGCGGGGGGAATCCTCTGTCAGCCCTTGGCGTCATACCAGGTTTCGCCGCAGTGTACGTCCACCTCCATGGGTACCCGCAGAGAGACTGCCGCTTCCATCTCCTCTTTCAGCAGCGCCGCCACCTGTGCCTGCTCCTCCACAGGGGTCTCCACGATCAGCTCGTCGTGGATCTGCAGGATCAGGCGGGCTTGCAGCCCCTCCTGCTGCAGCCGTCGGCAGACCCGCACCATGGCGATTTTGATGATGTCTGCCGCCGTGCCCTGAATGGGGGTGTTGCGGGCGGCCCGCTCCCCGAATTTGCGGGTCATGGCATTGCCTGCCTTCAGCTCCGGCAGCGGGCGGCGGCGGTGGAACAGGGTCTCGGCGTAGCCCCGGTCGGCGGCGTCGGTGATGAGTTGCTCCATGAACGCCGATACCTTGCCGAAATGATGCAGATACCGGTCGATATACGCCTTGGCCTCGCCATAGCTGACCCCCAGATCCTCGCTGAGAGAGTGGGCGCCGATGCCGTAGATGATGCCGAAGTTCACCGCCTTCGCCCGGGAACGCATGAGGGGGGTCACCTCCGTCTCGGGCACGCCGAACACCTGCGCCGCCGTGGAGCGGTGGATGTCCTCGCCGGTGTTGAATGCCTCCAGCATGGTGGGCTCGTCCGCCATATGCGCCAGCACCCGCAGCTCGATCTGGGAATAGTCGGCGTCGCACAGCACCCAGCCCTCCCGGGCACGAAAGAAGCGGCGCATCTGGCGTCCCAGCTCCGAGCGCACCGGGATGTTCTGCAGATTCGGCTCAGAGGAGGAGATCCGCCCGGTGCGGGTCTCGGTCTGGTTGAATACCGAGTGGATGCGCCCATCCGGCTCGATCTGCTTGAGCAGCCCCTCACAATAGGTGCTGTTCAGCTTGGATAACGTGCGGTATTCCAGCAGCTGCTCCACCACCGGGTCGATCCCCCGCAGCTTTTCCAGCACCTCGGCGCTGGTGGAATAGCCGGATTTGGTCTTTTTCCCGGAGGGCAGTCCCCGATCCTCGAACAGCGCCTTGCCCAGCTGCTTCGGGGAGTTGAGGTTAAATTCATAGCCGATCTCCTGCCAGATCTCCTGCTGGAGCATGGCGATCCGGGCGGTCAGCTCCCGCCCAAAGGCGGCGATGCCCTCCCGGTCCACGGCGCAGCCCACAACCTCCATGGACGCCAGCACCTCACAGAGGGGCTGCTCCACCTCGGTGAGCAGGGGCAGCATCGCCTGCTGCTCGACGGCGGCCTTCAGCTCGTCCGCCAGCCCGGAAAAGCCCCGGATGGGCTCCTCGTCCGGGTCGCCCCAGTCCCGCAGCAGCCGGGGCAGGGAATAGTCGGAGGAGAGGGGATCCAGCAGATACGCCGCCAGCGCCGTATCGAATACAAATCCCGCCGGCTGCTGCCCGGCGCTGAGCAGCGCCCGCAGCAGGGGCTTGCCGTCGTGGGTGCGTTTTTCCACCGTCGGATCGGTGAGCAGCGCCGTCAACGCCGGAAATTCCGGGGCAAACCGGTCGATGTGGGCGCATTGTCCGCCTGCCGCCAGCGCCAGACCGGTGATCTCCTCTCCCTCTACCTGTGCCAGCACGTCCAGTCTGCCGCCGGAGCGGGCGGCTGCCAGCAGCGCCGGGGCAGCCTCGTTTCCGCCTACCGGCTGCTTCGGCGCCGGAGCGGCTTCCCGCCGGGGGGCGGCGGCTTGGGGCTTTAAGTGGAGCTTTTCCATCCATTTATACAGCTCCAGCCGCTGCAGCTGCGCCGTCAGCGCCGGAGCATCCATCTCCCGCACCGCATAGGCGGCGGGGGCGGTGTCGATGGGGGCGGTGCGGCAGATGGTGCCCAGCTCCCGGCTCATATAGGCGCTGTCCCGCCCGGCGATGAGCTTGTTCCGCAGGCTGTCCCGGATGTCCAGCGCCGCCGGATCGGCATAGATGGCGTCCAGCGAGCCGAACCGGTGCAGCAGCTCCAGCGCCGTCTTTTCGCCCACCCCCGGCACGCCGGGGATGTTGTCGCTGGTATCCCCCTGCAGCGCCTTCAGGTCGATGAGCTGATGGGGGGTCAGTCCGTATTTCTCCATGACCGTATCCGGAGTATACGGCACCGTCTCGGGATGCCCCATTTTGGTGGTGGCCAGCAGCACCGTGACCCGGTCGCTGACCAGCTGCAGGCTGTCCCGGTCGCCGGTGGCGAGGGTGCAGGGCTTGCCCGCTTGCTCGGCGGCGGCAGACAGGGTGCCGAGGATATCGTCCGCCTCGTATCCCTCCTGCTCCACCAGCGTCAGCCCCATGGCACGCAGGATCGCCTTCAGCGGCTCCATCTGCTGGCGCAGCTCCTCCGGCATTCCCTTGCGCCCGGCCTTGTAGGCGTCGTATTGCCGATGGCGGAAGGTGGGGGCGTGGACGTCAAACGCCACGGCAATGTGGGTGGCGTCGGTGGCGTCCCGCAGTTTTTGCAGAATGTTCAAAAAGCCGACAATGGCGTTTGTGTATTGTCCGTCCCGGGTGGTCAGCGCCTTGACGCCGTAAAATGCCCGGTTGACGATGCTGTTACCGTCGATGACCAGCAGGCTCATGGTTGCGTTCGCTCCTTTGGCGTGGATTGTATTTCTATTGTACTGGAAAACACGGAAAAAATCCAGTCCTTTTCCGAATTATTTGTATAACGCCCGGCGGCGGAGGAAATACTGTCGAATGAGGTGAGAAAAGCATGGCTGATACACTGGAAAAGACGCTGCTGGACAATATCTATCGCAATGCGGAGATGGGGCGGGACGGATTATACTATGTGATCCGGCGCACCGACGACCCGGCATTCCGCAAGGCGGTGGAGACCCAGCTGATGGAATATCAGAGCATCATGGACGAGGCGGAGGAAAAGCTGCGGCAGCAGGGAGAAACTCCCACCACCAGCAGCCCCATGAGCCGGGCAATGGTGCGCATGACCGCCGCCTGCAAGACCGCCCGGGACAATTCCCCGGCGGCGCTGGCGGATATGCTCATTCAGGGCAGCACCATGGGGGTTACGAAGCTCCTGCGGCAGATGCGGGCGCATGAGAGCCGCAGCGAGGACAGTCTGGCGCTGGCGGACCGCCTGCGGGAGACCGAGGAAAACAACATCCGCCAGATGAAACAATATTTATAGTGTAATAGATAAGCCGGAGCAGTCGCCGTATGGCGGTGGCTGCTCCGGCACGGTCATTCGGTTGGGATCGGCTGCAGGATCCGCTGCTTTAATGCTTTGGCTGCCAGGCTCAGGGGCTGATCTTTGCGCTGGATGAGAACGATCTGGCGCTCCGGGATGGGCTCCGCCAGCCGGATGCGGCAAACGCCGTCCCCCTCCCGCAAGAATTCCTCCGGCACGAAGCCAATGCCCAGATCCGCCTGTACCATCGGCAGGATCTGGTCGGCGGTGAACGCCTCAATGTCCGGCTCATAGCGCACGCCGTGGGCGGCGAAAAAGGCAGAATAAAACCCAAAGGAGCGGGTGTCCTTGCCCAGAGAGATCAGCGGAAACTCTGTCAGCCGGGACAGCGACACCGTCTTTTCCGTCAACTCCGCAAAATAAGGGGTGCAGACGGCGGTCTCTGTGATCGGCTTGATCGGGATCTCGGTCAGGGAGGGAACCGGCAGGGTGGGGGTCGTCACCACGGCGAAGTCGGCGGTGCCGTTTTTCAGGGCGTCGATCGCCTGCGGGGTGGAGTGGTTGCTGATGCGCAGATGGATGCCGGGGTACAGCAGCCGGAACTGCTTGAGCACCGGCAGGAGCAGGCAGCGCAGCGCCACCTCGCTGGCGGCGATGTAGACGGAGCCGCTTTGCAGGCTGCGCACGTCGGTCAGCTCCGCCTCGCCGGCGTGAATATGCTCGATGGCGAGCCGGATGTGCGCATACAGCCGCTCCCCCTCCGGGGTCAGCGCCATTCCCTTGCGGGAGCGGGAAAACAGCGGGCAGCCCAGCTCCGCCTCCAGCTTTTTGATGGTGCGGGTCAGATTCGGCTGATTGTTCATCAGCAGCCGGGCCGCCTGAGAGATGTTCCCGTATTTGGCGACATAGTAGAACACCCGGTAATAATCATAGCTGATGTACATAGGGGGTGTGCCTCCTTTTATGTAAAAATGATATCGCTGCCATACCAAGCTTACATTTTACACATGAGATCTGGCTGGATTATACTATAGGCAACGGCAAAAGTCAAGGTGCACAGACGCACCCGGTGACGTACAAAAGCGGAAAGGTACGGCGATATCCATGGAATTGGTGCTTTGGATCGGCATGAGCGGGATGCTGGACGGAGCGATGGTCTGTCTGATCGGGCATCTGCTTCGCTGCGGGGAGACAGAAAGGAAGCAGTACCGGTTTGTGTCCGGCAGCTTTGCGGTCGGCTTTTTTCTGGGGATGATAGCGGCGTATCTTGCGGATAGTTCCGTGGCGGTCTGGGCGCCGGTCGCTCTCGGCGGAATGCTTGCCTATACGGCGTTTCTGTTCACGTTCCCGGAAAAGGGGAGCCGTCATGAGGGGGGCTAAGCCGTTTCACGGGCAGATGTCCGACAGCTTTCGGGCGGCGATCTGCATTATCCTGTCGGGGGGATTTCAGGATGCCTATACCTATATGTGTCGGGGCGAGGTCTTCGCCAATGCGCAGACCGGGAATATCGTGCTGCTGAGCACGGCGCTGTTCCGGCGGGAATGGGCGATCGTGCTGAAATATCTGATCCCGGTGCTGTCGTTTCTGATCGGTACGGCGGTGGCGGAAGGGATCCACATCCGGCTGAAATGCTATGAACGGCTGCATTGGCGGCAGATCATTCTGCTGGGCGAGATCGTGCTGCTGCTGGTGGTGGGGTTTTTGCCGCCGTCGGTGGAGGCGCTTGCCAATGCGCTGGTGTCCTTTGTCTGCGCCATGCAGGTGCAGACCTTCCACAAGGTGCGGGGGCACGCCTATGCCAGCACCATGTGCATCGGCAATCTGCGTGCCGGGACGGAGGCGCTGTGTGCCTACTTCCGGGTGCGGGATAAGGAGATTCTGCAGAAGGCGCTGACCTATTTCGGCGTGATCCTGGTGTTCGGCATCGGTGCCGGGGTGGGTAGTTTGGTGACGCTGGCGGTGGGCTGCCGGGCGATCTGGGTCTGCTGCGGGCTGCTGGCGGTCAGCTTCGGGATGATGTTTGTGAGCGAAAAATGATGCCGGCTTGCGACCGGAGGAAAGGAGCGGGACAGCCCGCTCCTTTTTTGTGTGATCGAGATGGGGCTGACAGGGGGCTTTTCTCTGCGGCAGCGGCGGCAGAGGGGCGACCGGGGATGCGGAGCCGGAGGAAAGGGGCGTCCGGGGCTGCCCGTCCGCTTCTGCCCGCATGGGGCGTGGACTGGACTTGTTTGGGTGGTTTCGCCGACCGGTTTTGCTTCGTATAGGGTGCAGACCGGGCTGTCTTGCGGCAGAATATACAAGTTTTTGCAGAATTTTTCCATAGCTCTTGACAAAACGGGCTGTTGTGATGTACTATATAGGTGGTAAAGCTTAGGCTGCTTTATCAGTATGTAATTGCCGGGTATCCGGCATTGTCATTTGCGCACCGGTCGAGGGGAGCTTCGTTTGACCGGTGTTTCTATGACCGCAGCAGCGGCCGCCCCCTGTGGGTGTATATTTCATTGCCTGTTTTTAATGGCTTTTGAATGGTTTGCGGGTGCATCGGGCGCCTGTTTGTTCTTTCAAAACTGAAAAACGCATCCTACGGGGAGCACTCGCCTGTGCGGTGAAAATTTAACAGGAGGTGTACCCCAATGAACGGAGTTTCCCTGCTCGTCCTCGTCCTTGCCTGTCTGGGCACATTGGTCGTGGGCGGCGTGGTGGCGGGTCTGATCGCCTATCGGGCCGGTATCGCTCACCGCAAAAAAGAAGCAGAAGCAACGATCGGTTCTGCCGAGGCCGAAGCAGAACGCATTATCAAAGAGGCCAGATCGAGCGCCGAGGCGGCGAAAAAAGAGTCTGTGATCAAAGCTAAGGATGAGATCTACCGGCTGCGCAACGAGTCCGAAAAGGAACTGAAGGAGCGCCGGGCGGACGTGCAGCGGCAGGAGCGCCGTCTGCAGCAAAAGGAAGAGACGCTGGATCACAAGATCGAGAACTACGAGAAAAAGGAAGACGCTCTGGCGCAGCGGGCAAAGGAGATCGACGCCCGTATGGCAGATGCCGAGGCGCTGAAAAAGAGCCAGTATGAGCTGCTGGAGCGGCTCTCCGGCTTCACCAAGGAGCAGGCGAAGGAGTACCTGCTCAGCTCGCTGACCTCGGAGCTGGAGCATGAAAAGGCGGTCAAGCTGGCGGAGTTTGACACGCAGCTGAAGGCGGAGGCGGATCAGCGGGCACGCACCCTGATCTCCCATGCCATCCAGCGAGTGGCGGCGGATCAGGTGGCGGAGACCACCGTGTCGGTGGTGCCGCTGCCCAACGATGAGATGAAGGGACGGATCATCGGCCGTGAGGGTCGGAATATCCGTGCCATCGAAACGCTGACCGGTATTGACCTCATCATCGACGATACCCCTGAGGCGATCACTCTGTCCGGGTTCGATCCGGTGCGCCGGGAGATCGCCCGGATCGCCATGGAGCGTCTGATCGCCGATGGACGGATCCATCCCGCCCGCATCGAGGAGATCGTCAACAAGGCTCGCCGTGAGGTGGAAAATTCCATTAAGGCGGAGGGCGAGCGTGCGGTGCTGGAGACCGGCCTGCGGGGGATCAACCCCGAGGTGGTCAAGCTGCTGGGGCGGCTGCACTACCGCACCAGCTACGGGCAGAATGTGCTGGATCACTCCATGGAGGTGGCGTTCCTCTCCGGCATTATGGCTAGCGAGCTGGGGATCGATCCGGAAATCGCCCGTCGTGCCGGTCTGCTGCATGATATCGGCAAGAGCGTAGACCATCAGGTGGAGGGCTCCCACATCGAGATCGGTGTGGATATCGCCCGTAAGTATAAGGAGAGCGAAGCGGTCGTCCACGCCATTCAGGCGCACCACGGCGACGTGGAGGCGCAGACGGTGGTGGCTTGCCTTGTGCAGGCGGCTGACGCCATCTCGGCAGCCCGTCCCGGCGCCCGGCGGGAGAATCTGGAGAATTACATTAAGCGTCTGGAAAAGCTGGAGGAGATCGCCAACAGCTTTGACGGCGTAGAGCGGTCCTTTGCCATTCAGGCGGGTCGTGAGGTGCGGATCATCGTCCGTCCCGAGGCGGTCAACGACGATCAGATGGTCATTCTGGCGCACGATATTGCCAAGAAGATCGAAAGCAATATGGATTATCCCGGTCAGATCAAGGTCAACCTGATCCGGGAGAATCGTGCGGTGGATTACGCTAAATAAGCGGCTGTACCCCCGAATCGTAAACAAATGCAGCGCACCCGGAAAACCGGTCGGTTTTCCGGGTGCGCTTTTTGGTATAAAGACTCTTTCGGCGGTGCTAAGGTTCAGAAAAGGACAAACCGATGGAAGGGATAAAAACCTTTGGGTGGGTCCTTGCGGTCCGGCAACGGCAAGAACCCAGCCAAGGAAGTTCGTTCACAGAAGCGAGCGACGATGCGAGCCGGGCACGTGCCATATAGAACGGCGAATTTCATGAAAATCCTCCCCGGCTTTGGCGGGGAGGATTATTGGTATAAGTGCATTTTTCGACTTTGCGGGAGCTAAAGGATCTGTGACCGGCGGGTATCGGGGATTTTGCACAGTAGTGACCGCATGGGTGGTGCACATCCGGCTGTCGGCGTATTTCCTTTCGGAGCTTGCCGGTAGCCATATCCCTTAATTGTGTCCGGAGTGTATGCGCTATATCGCCTCTTTTGCCTAACGGCGGTGCGGCGGCTTTTTAATGCAGACGTTCCTTTTCAGTCTCTTTTATGCTGTGGCGGTGCTGCTTATAGGGGACGCTTCAGAAAATTTTTGTTTTCGCTTGACAACCTACCGTTCGGTAGGTATAATGACAGCGATAGAAACGGTCAAGGGAGGATAGCCGGATCATGGAAAAGAGCCATACAAAGCAGACGATTTTGGAGGCGGCGCTGGGGCTGTTCTCGGTGCAGGGATACGAAGCCACCTCGATCTCGCAGATCGCCGATGTGGTCGGCATCCGCAAGGCGTCGCTGTACAGCCATTTCGGGAGCAAGCAGGAGCTTTTGGAGGCGTTGGTGCAGGAGATCCTGGCGCAGTATACGGCGCATTCGCTTTTTGCACAGGCGGATTGGGACGATCCCGCCTATACTAAGGACAAGCAGGATATATCCCCCGACCGGGTGTGGCAGGCAATCTTGCGGCATATCCGCTATATCCTGCACGATCCGCAGATCAGCCGAGCCCGCAAGCTGCTGACCGTGGAGCAGTTTCAGAATCCGACGCTGAGCGCCCTGCTGACCAAGCAGAATTATACCGATGTGATGCACTATTTTACCGGGCTTGTGCGGTTTCTGATGCGCCGGGGGCGGCTGGCGGATGCCGATCCGGAGATCCTGGCGGCGCAGCTCTGTCTCCCCATCTCGGTCTGGATCGGTCTCTGCGACCGGGAGCCGGAACGGGAAAAGGAAGCGATGGGCTTGATCGAGCGGCATATCCGGCAGTTTTTTCAGGTATACGGTACCGATGCCGCAGCACAATGAGGGGGCCGGAAAATGCAGTACATACGCATAACCAAGGAGAATATCGACCGGGAGCATATCTGCTGTGCCATGTCCGGCAAGCAAAGCCTGACCAAAAAGGAGTGGATGAAGCAGCGGCTGGACGAGGGGCTGGTCTTTTATCGGAGCGAGGAGCGGGGCAAGTGCTTCATTGAGTATATCCCGGCGGAAAATGCGTGGGTGCCGATCGAGGCGGAGGGGTATCTTTATATTCATTGCCTGTGGATCGCCGGCTCGATGAAGGGGCACGGCTATTCCAACGATCTGCTGCACGCATGCATCTCCGACGCAAAGGCGCAGGGCAAAAGGGGCGTTTGTATTCTTTCGGCGGAGGGCAGAAAACGGGAATTTCTTGCCGACCCGAGGTATCTGGCGCACAAGGGCTTTGCGGTTGCCGATGCTTCGGATTGCGGCATCGATCTGATGTACCTGCCGCTGCACCCGGACGCCCCGCCGCCGCAGTTCAAGGCGTGCGCCAAGCATCCGCAGACAGAGGGCGGCGGCTTCGTCCTCTACTATACCGACCAGTGTCCTTTTACCTACTATTGGGTGCCACGGGTACAGGCGGCGGCAGCGGAGCATGGGATCCCTCTGCGGGTCATTCACATCACCAGCCGGGAGGAGGCACAGCGTGTGCCAGCGCCGGTCACGACCTATGCGCTGTTCCGGGACGGAAAATTCGTGACGCAGGCGGTACAGTCCGACAAGAAATTTCTGGCTCTGGCGAGTATACGGGCTTAGGCGCCGACAGCCGGGAGCGGATGGCGTACAGCCAAGAACGGCTGCTCACAATGGCGAGGGACTTTTGGACGCCGGGGCTGTTAAGCGGATTTCGATGGCTGTCGCTTTTCCGGCTCGTGGTGGTTTCTGCTTGGCAGACCGGCAAACGGCTGTTCTGGCGTGCCCGCACTGCGCTCCGCCGAGCGGTCTGCGGGGAAAATCGTGGCTTCTGTCCGACCGGGCGAAAGGACAGTTCTTCTCGCGCAAATTACAAGCGGCAATAGAGCTGTCGGGGCAAGCACAGCGGCTCGTGTCCGATCTGACACGGCCGCCACTTATAGAGCTGTTGGCTGTCTGCGTTTGCTGATGTGGACAGGGAGTATGTGCGTCTCTCGCAGCAGGTGCCGTTTCCGTGCGGCGCACCGGTTACGTTAGAGCCCGAAAAAAGTCTTGACAAGAGAGCGGACAGTCGCTATAATTGTGGTAACCGAACGGTTACGAATTAAAGGAGTGCAGCTATGGCAGGGGACACCAAAAAGCGGATATTGGAAACGGCGCTGGAGCTGTTTGCTCAAAGTGGCTATCTGGGCACCTCCATGAGCGATATCGCCGAGCGTCTGGGCATCACCAAGGGCGCCTTGTACAAGCATTATACCAGCAAGCAGGAGATATTAGACAGCATTGTGGAGCGGATGAACGAGCTGGATTATGAGCGTGCCGCTGCCTATGATATGCCGGAATCGGAGCCGGACGGCTTTGCAGAGGCGTATCTGCGCACGCCGATCGAAAGGATCCGGGCATATAGTCTGGCGCAGTTCGACCATTGGACCAAAGAGCCGTTTTCCGCCAATTTCCGTAAGCTGCTGACGCTGGAGCAGTATCGGGATGCACGGCTGGCACAGCTGTATCAGGATTATCTGGCGACCGGTCCCGTCGAGTATATGGCGGCGATCTTCCGCAGGCTGACGGATTCGGACGAAGATGCCATGCAGCTGGCGCTGGATTTCTACGGCCCGATGTATCTGCTGTACAGCGTATACGATGGGGCTGCGGATAAAGCGGCGGTGGCTCCGCTGCTGGAAAGGCACATCGACCGCTTTATCGCCGGGATCGAATCCGGCTACAGAAGGTCAGGCGCATCGGTATGAATACTTCTTCGGAGAGAAAGCGGTGGGTCCTATGCCCCTTGTGCGGCGCCAAGACCCGCCTGCAGCTGTTGTCGGAAACGGAGCTGAAGGCCTTTCCGCTGTTTTGCCCCAAATGCAAACGGGAAAGCATCATCAACGCAAAGAATTTTATCATCGAAACCAGACAGCCGGACGCTGAGACGCAGTGCTGATCGCTGAGACGATCGTGCGCTGCGTTTTGCTTTTTTGAGAAATGAAAGCAAGGCTATGATCCGGTGGAACAGGAAAGGAAAGCGGGAGTATATGCAGTCGATCTTAATTAAGGAGGACGATACGGGCGGCAAGCGGGAGCAAAGGGCGGCACGCTCTGCGTCTGTTTTAGCCAGCGGAGAGCTGATGCTGGATACCGCCTCTTATGGGGCTTGGGTCCATGGGGTGCCGGTTTCGCTGACACGGACGGAATATGCCATCCTGAAGCAGCTGATGCGGGAGCCCGGGCAGGTGCTGGCACGAGCCGTGCTGCTCGGCCGCATCGGCGAGGATACGCCCGATGGCGCCGAAAGCTCCCTGAAGACCCATGTCAGCAATCTGCGCCGTAAGCTGCGGGCTGTGTCCGGGCGGAGCTATATCGAAACGGTTTGGGGCATTGGATTCCGCTTGAACGCATAGACGACGGCGATCCGGACACATGCCTTTTTCGGCGGAATGGCGGCGGTGTCCACGGTATTGCACCCGCCTATGTGGGGCGGGTGCTGCTTTTATACTAAAATTAGAATTAAAACAGACGACCGAAACGGGGCGACATGCCGCTTTCCCCAAAAGCGGAGCTTGGTTCCGCTGTCAGCGGCAGACCCTCCGGCTATGCCGGAGGGTCTGCCTTATGGCGGGCATTTTCGCTGGGAGGAAATACGGCAAAGCCCCTGACCCGCCGGTGTCGGCTCCGGCGCTTTGCCGGCGTTTCGTCGGCAAAGCGGGCTCGGTAAGCGCATAACTGTAGCCCGTTAAAGCGGTGAATTTGTGCAGTAGAATTTCAATTGTTTGTAATTTTTCGTACATTTTGCTTAAGAAATTCCATTTCAATTGCTAATGCAAACTTCTATAATAAAGCCAACGACACGGGAAGTCGTGAAACACAACATTCATTTTAAGGAGGCAACCAACGATGAAACTCACGAAAAAATTCCTGGCATTGGCTCTGGCACTGGTTCTGGTTCTGGGGCTTGCCGCCTGCGGCAATTCCGGCGGCAGCACCAGCGGCGAGGTTTCGGTCTTCTATTACACCTACGGCGACACCTACATCTCCAGCGTGCGTTCGGCAATGGATAAGCTGCTGAAGGACGCAGGCGTCAACTTCCAGAATTACGACGCCAACGGCAACCAGACCACCCAGACCGAGCAGGTCACCACGGCGATCGCCAAGGGCTCCCGGGCGCTGATCGTCAACGTGGTGGACACCGGCTCCGACGATGCGGCACAGAACATCGTCGATCTGGCCAAGGCGAAGAACATTCCGGTGATCTTCTTTAACCGCTCCGTTTCCGAGAGCGTGGTCACCAGCTACGACAAGTGCGTGTTCGTGGGCACCGACTACGAGATGGCGGGCCACATGCAGGGCGAAATGATCGGCAACTATGTGCTGGAGCACTTCAATGAGCTGGATCTCAACGGCGACGGCAAGATCAGCTATGTGATGTTCAAGGGACAGGAGGGCAACGCCGAGGCGATCGCCCGCACCCAGTACGGTGTGGAGGATGCCGACAAGGTGCTGACCGCAGCCGGCAAGGCGGCGCTGGAGTTCTATGATTCCTCCAACTCCCAGAAGTATCTGGTGGATCAGAACGGCACCTGGGCGGCGTCGGCGGCTACCGACTATATGTCCACGATTCTGGCCCGCTACAGCAGGAGCAACAACAACATGGTCGAGCTGGTCATCGCCAACAATGACGATATGGCGCTGGGTGCGATCTCGGCGCTGCAGACCAACGGCTATAACAAAGAGGGCGGCAAGACCATCCCGGTGTTCGGCGTAGACGCCATCGAGGCGGCGAAGACCGCCATCAAGAGCGGCACCATGACCGGCAGCATCAAGCAGGATGCCGACGGTATGGCAAAGGCCATCTCCACCATCGTGCAGAACTTCCTGAACGAGAAGGACACCTTTGAGGGCATCGACACCGCCAACAAGGTGGGCGAGTGGCGTGTGAACATCCCCTACGGCACCTACACCGGCGAATAAACGCAGCAATTTCCCGTTCGGAGGACGGCAGCCATGCCGTCCTCCGAACGGAGCGATACCAAGCACACAACAGACGGGAGATGAAACGCATATGGCGGACGAGCGGATTTTAACCACGCAGCCCCAGACGGCGGAAACGGCGCCGGTGCTGCTGCGTATGGAAAAGATCGAGAAAGCATTTCCGGGCGTCAAGGCGCTGGACGGCGTGAGCCTGACCGTAAGGGCGGGTACCGTCCATGCACTGATGGGGGAAAACGGCGCCGGAAAATCCACCTTGATGAAATGCCTGTTCGGGGTATACAGCAAGGACAGCGGACACATCTATCTGGAGGGGCAGGAGGTCAGCTTCAAGAATTCCCGGGAAGCGCTGGAGCACGGCGTGGCCATGGTGCATCAGGAGTTGAACCAGGCGCTCAAGCGCAGCGTCATGGACAATATGTGGCTGGGGCGGTTTCCGACGGTGGCGAAGGGCGTGCCGCTGACCAGCGAGAAGAAAATGTACACCGCCACCAAGGAGGTCTTTGACCAGCTGGGCATCGTGGTGGATCCCAAGACCATCATGAGCAAGATGCCGGTGTCCCAGCGGCAGATGGTGGAGATCGCCAAAGCGGTCTCCTATCATGCCAAGGTGATCGTGTTTGACGAGCCTACCTCCTCTCTGACAGAGGAAGAGGTGGAGCATCTGTTCCGCATCATTCATATGCTGCGGGATCAGGGCTGCGGGATCATCTATATTTCCCATAAGATGAAGGAGATTCTGGAAATTTCCGACGAAGTGACGATCATGCGGGACGGACAGTGGGTCGCTACCCGGGAGGCAAAGGATCTGACCACCGATGAGATCATCAAGCTCATGGTGGGTCGGGAGCTGACCAACATCTATCCGCCCAAGCATAACCAGATCGGGGACGTGCTGCTGGAGGCGGACGGCCTGTCGGATATGTATACCAAGCTGCGGGACGTGTCCTTTCAGGCACGCAAAGGTGAGATCATCGGGATCGCAGGCTTGGACGGCTCCGGCCGCAGCCAGCTGCTGGAGAACCTGTTCGGTGTCTCCACCCGGCGCAGCGGCACCATCAAGCTGGACGGCAAGCCGGTGAAGAACCGCAATCCCCGGGAATCCATTAAGAATGGCTTTGCACTGCTCACCGAGGAGCGGCGGGCGACGGGCATCTTCGGGATCCTGAATATCCGGGAGAATGCCACCATCTCCAGCCTGAAAAAGTGCAGTGCAGGTCCCTTCGTCAGCAAAAAGAAACAGCAGAAAAACACCGATTGGTGTATACAGGCGATGCGTGTCAAGACCCCGGATCAGGAGACGAAGATCCGTTCTCTGTCCGGCGGCAACCAGCAGAAGGTCATTCTGGGGCGGTGGCTGCTCACCGATCCCACCGTGCTGCTGCTGGATGAGCCGACCCGGGGCATTGACGTGGGCGCCAAATATGAGATCTATCAGCTGATCATCGATCTGGCGGAAAAAGGGAAGACCGTTCTGATGGTCTCCTCGGAGATGCCGGAGCTGCTGGGCGTGTGCGATCGTATTCTGGTCATGTCCGGAGGACGGTTGGCGGGCGAGGTAGACGCTGCCACCGCCACGCAGGAGCAGATCATGGCGCTTGCCGCCAAATACGCTTAAAGGGGGAAGAATGTTATGTCTGAAGCTGTGAAAAGAAAAAGTCGTCTGGCACGGAATCTGGATGAGTTCCGGGCAAAATCGGCGCTGGATAAGCGGCGGACGGTCACAGACCTGCTGTTCAATAACGCTATGTATATCATCATCGCCATTGCGATCGTGTATATTGCGATCCGGGTGCCGACGTTCCTGTCGACCTCCTCGATCATCAATATCATTTCGCTGACGGCGGCGAAGCTGCCCATCGCACTGGGCATCGGCGGAGCCATCGTGCTGACCGGTACGGATATTTCCGCCGGCCGCTGCGTGGGCTTGACCGCCTGTATTGCGGCGGCGCTGCTGCAAAAGACCGATTACGCCAATAAGATCTTCCCGAACCTGAATGTGATGCCGCTGTGGGCGGTGCTGCTCATCGTCATTGCGGTGGGGGCTGTCGTAGGCTTCGTGAATGGCTTCTTTGTGGCGAAATTCAAGCTCCATCCGTTCATCGTGACCCTGTCCACTCAGCTGATCGTGTTCGGTCTGGTGCTGATGTTCCTCATGCTGGGGGGCAACAACGGGCAGACCCTGTCCGGGCTGGATAATTCCTATCTGGAGTTTGTCCGTGGCGCTATGTTTAAGGTGGACGGCGTGGCGGTTCCCCGGTATATCCTGTATTCCATCATCCTGACGGCACTGATGTGGGTCATCTGGAATAAGACCAAATTCGGCAAGAATATGTTTGCGGTCGGCTCCAACGAGGAGGCCGCCAACGTATCCGGCGTCAATGTGTTCTGGACCATCGTGCTGGTGTTCGTGCTGGCGGGCGCTATGTACGGCATCACCGGCTTCATTGAGGGCGCCCGGATCGCCTCCTGCTCCGCCAATACGGGGCTGAACTACGAATCCGACGCCATCGCAGCCTGCGTCATCGGCGGCGTGTCGTTCGTCGGCGGTACCGGTAAGATCAGCGGCATCGTCATCGGCGTGTTCCTGCTCCAGATCATCTTTGTGGGGCTGAACTTCCTGTCGGTGGATCCCAATATGCTGTATGTGATCAAGGGCCTGATCATTCTGGTGGCGTGCGCCATCGATATGCGCAAGTATTTGGCCCGTAAGTAAGCGGCATGGCGGCGCACACAGACCGTGTGCGTGCCGTCCGGAAAGGAGCGGTCGGTATGGACGAGAAAACCACGGAAACGGCGGCGCCCCGGCGCTCCGGCGGGTTGTATGCCCGGGTGAAGATGTCGGTGCGATCCGCCAACATCATGGTGGCGGTGCTGATCGCCGCACTGGTGATCGCTACCGTCTTTGTGGTGCGGCATAACGGGTTTACCGTGAAATTCGAGACCGACGGCGGCTCTCAGATCGACAGCGTGAAGGTGCTGCATTCCGAAACCGTTCCGGCGGTGGAGGACCCGGTGAAGGAGGGCTGGCAGTTTGCCGGCTGGTACACCGATCGGGACTGCACCCGGGCGTGGGATCTCGCCACGGATACGGTGGAGACCAGTATGACGCTGTATGCCAAATGGCAGCGATAGGCTGCCGGTAAAATTATTGCTTTCCTCTTTGTTTTCCCCTCTGTTGTGACCGGCTGTTTGCCGATTTTCTGCGGAATTCCCCTCTCCGTTGGAAAATTGGCGGCAGCCGGTTGCTTTTTTTATGGAAATCGGGTATACTGGAGTGGAAAAACAGGAAGTGAGGGTGTGTCTATGAAGTATACCGTCCTCGTGGTTGACGATGAACAGGAGCAGCGCCGGGCGCTGATCGAAAAGGTGCAGTGGGCTGCCGCCGGATTTGAGGTGGTGGGCGAGGCGGAGAACGGCGTGGAGGCGCTGGATCTGGTGGAGACGCTGGAGCCGGATCTGATTCTCACCGATATCCGGATGCCGATGATCACCGGACTGGAGCTGGCTGCCCGGGTGCGGCAGCTGCGCCCGGCGACCCAAATGGTGATCCTCAGCGGCTATGACAGCTTTGAATACGCCCGTACGGCCATCGACTATAATATCATTCGCTATTTGCTCAAGCCTATATCCTCGGCGGAAATGTCGGAGGAGCTGTTTGACATCCGCCGCCGCATGGACGAGCGGGTGGGCAGCGTGCTGGCGCAGCCGGATGCGGACGTCACCCGGCAGCTGCACCGGGCGCAGCTGGAGGAGTTTCTCATGCCGCTGATGCTGGGCAGCAATGAGGAGTGCCCGCAGGAGGAAGCACTGCGTCAGGAGGCGCAGCAGCTGGGTCTGCTGCCGCCGGACATGACGGACTGTCATTTCTGCGTGCTGGTGTCCAAATTCAAGGACCCGGAGGGCAACGCCGTCACCGAGCGCAGCCACAGCGAATTTATTCGGAAGGTGATGGAGCGGTATCTGTCCAGCGAGACCTTTGTGGTGTATGGTCGGGCGGTCACGCTGGTGGTTCTCCCTGCCGGGGAAAAGCTGTCCAATCAGCTGGAGCTGCCGCTGCGGGAGCTGGTGCAGACCGCCCGCCGGATGCTGCGCCAGCACTGCACCGTGGGCGTCAGCCGGGAATTTACGCAGTTGTCCCATTGCTCGGATGCGTATTTTCAGGCGATCACCGCCCGGCGGTATACCTCCGACGGCGCCGGTGAGGTGCGGTTCATCAACGACCAGGAGCGGGATGTAGAGCTGGAGATCGACCGGGCTGAGAAAATGGCGGTCACGCTGGAGCAGCTGCTGAAGGTGGGGGATGCCGATGCCCTGACGGATTTTATCAACGAGCTGTATGAGACCAGCACGCCGGAAAACGCCAATCTGCTGGTGATGCAGATCATCGCCACCGTCTATCGGGCGGTCAGCGCCGTGTCGGATAAGGCGGCGCTGTCCCGGCTGCTGTCCTCCAACCCCATCGTGTCCCGGATCACCTCCTATACCAGCGAGGGAGCGGTGCGGCAGGAGCTGATCCATTTCTGCAACGACGCCAAGGCCATCATCGCCCAGTCCCAGCGGCGGGACAGCGAGGTGCTGTGCGACCGGGTGGTGGAGATCATCGATCGGGAGTATGCCGACGAGAATCTGTCCCTGACCGGGGTGAGCAATATGCTGGCGGTCAGCCCCAACTATCTGAGCACCCTCATCAAAAAGACCAAGAAAAAGAATTTCGTCACGCTGCTCACCGAGCGGCGCATGAAAGCGGCGCACGATATGATTGTTTGCTCCGGTATGAAGATGCTGGAGATCGCAGAAAAATGCGGCTACAGCGATCAGCATTATTTCAGCTATTGCTTTAAGAAGTTTTACGGCGAGTCTCCCAACAAGGTGCGCAGTCAGAGCCGGGGTGAGGAGACATGAGCCGCCGCAGGTCGGTGCGTCTGTCCACGCTGACGGTTGCGGCGATGGCGGCGGCGACGCTGGCGGTGAGCACGGTGTGCATGGCGGTTTTCGGCACGGTGTACAGCCGGGCGCTGACACGGGATGCTCAGCTCAGCGCTCAGCAGGCGGTGCAGCAAGCGGCGGTGTCGGTGGATAATACGCTGGATACCATGCGCTCCCAGCTGAACGCCATCACAGGGGCGATCCGGCAGGGCGGCACCATGGAGCAGATCACCGAACGGGTGCGGACGCTGGCGGACGCCCGGGAATCCCTCTGCGCCGTGATGGTGTATAATGAAGAGGGGGATATACGCCTGTGTACCGGCAGCAAATATCCCCTAAAAAAGACCATCTATAAGGATCTGTCCTTTGACCGGTCGCTGCTGGGCGCAGCGGGCGATTTCACCGTGTCCCGTCCCCATGTGGAGACGATCTTCAATGGGGCGTTTCTTTGGGTGGTGACGGTGGCGACCCGGCTGGAGCAGCCGGTGTGCGGCGACGGAGTGTATGTGGCGGTGGATTTTCGCCTGTCGGCGCTGGCGCAGTATATTGACCGGGTAAGTGTCGGACGGCGGGGCTATTGCTACATCGTTGACAGTCGGGGCGAGATCATTTACCACCCGCAGCAGCAGGTGCTGTTCGCCGGCCTTAAGACCGAGTCGGAGACGCCCGCTGCAGAGCTGGAAAGCGATGTATACACCCAGAAAAATGCAATCAAGGCGGTGGCTGTTACCGATGACGGCCGGTGGCAGATTGTAGGAAAAAGCTATACCGAGGAGCTGTACCGGGAGCGGGATGTGCAGATCCTGGCGGGGGTGCTGCTGTCGCTGCTGATCGGCACTGTTCTGGTGGCGCTGGTGCTGTGGCTGTATTATCGGATCGTGACCCGCCCGGTGCGGCGGCTGCTGGTGGCCATGCACGATTTTGAAACACAGGCGGAGGAGTTTACTTATACGGCTGCCCGGGAGCCGGTGGCGGAGCTGCAGGTGCTGTCCCAATCCTTTGCCCATATGGCGACCCAGATCCGGGAGCTGATGGAGCAGGTACGCCGGGAGGAAACGGAGCTGCGCAAGACCGAGCTGAAGGCTCTGCAGGCGCAGATCAATCCTCATTTTCTGTATAATACACTGGACTCCATTCAATGGATGTGTGAGCAGGGCAAGACGGAGGATGCCTCCCGGATGGTGGGGGCGCTGGCCCGCCTGTTCCGCATCAGCATCAGCCGGGGGCGGGAGCTGATCCCCCTGCGGGATGAGATCCAGCACGCCAAAAGCTATCTGGTGATTCAAAGCTACCGGTACCGGGAGCAGTTCCGGTATCGGTTTGAGGTGGAGGAGGGGCTGGAGAATTATCTCTGTAACAAGATCACCCTCCAGCCGCTGATCGAAAACGCCATCTACCACGGAATGGATCGGATGGTGGATGAGGGCGAGATCGTGATCACCGTGCGGCAGGCGCCGGACTGTGCGAACGATATCCTGCTCATCGTAGCGGATAACGGCGTCGGCATGACCGAGGAACAGTGCCAAAAAATCCTGAAAAAGCAGCGCAGCGACTCCGGCGGTATCGGCGTGAAGAATGTCAATGACCGGCTGCGCATTTATTTCGGCAGTCATTATGGCTTGACGATCCACAGCGAGCTGGACGTGGGCACCACCGTGACGGTGCGCATCCCCAAGCTCGACCGGGAGGAGGAGCAGCATGGGTAAGCGATGGATGGCCGTGCTTCTGTGTGTTTGTCTGCTGGCGGGAGCGCTGAGCGGCTGCAAGGCGACGCAGAATAATCCCCGGGTGGCGGTCATTGTGAAATCGGTCGGGTCGGATTTCTTCCGCAATATGCGTAACGGCGTCAATTCGGCGGCCACGGAGTTTCAGGTGGCGGTCACCTTCGAGGGACCGGACAGCGAGGAGGACTATGTGACGCAAAACCGGATGATCGCACAGGCAGTGGAAAACAACGTCGATGCGATCGTGTTGTCTGCGATAGACTACGAGCGCTCCGTGGCGGCGGTGGAAAATGCCGTCAGGCACGGAATCCGGGTGATCACCGTGGACAGCGGTGTGCATTCCGATCAGGTGAGTCAGTTCATCGGCACAGACAACCGGCAAGCGGGACGGGCGGCGGCAGACGCCGCCGTGAAACGGCTGGATGAGCAGCAGCCGGTGTATATCGGCGTAGTCAATTACATGAATGCCACCGACAACGGAAAGCTGCGGGAGGAGGGCTTCCGGGAGGCGATCCTCCAGGCGCCCAATGCTGCCGTGCTGGCGTCCGTGACGGTGGACAGCACTGTTGAGGCGGCTACGGAGGGCGCCATACGGCTGCTGCAGGATAATCCGGAGATCAATGTGCTGGTGGGCTTTAATGAATGGTTGACGCTGGGCATCGGCGAGGCGATCCGGCGGGAAGGCGCCGCCGGTCGGGTGCGGGGCGTGGGCTTCGACTCCAACATCGTCTCGGTGGCTATGCTGGAGACCGGCGAGATGGATGCGCTGGTGGTGCAGAATCCGTTTGCCATGGGATATCTGGGAGTCAAAAATGCAGCGGCGCTGATCGATGGCAAGGTACGGGACAAGGAGGTATACACGGCGACGGTAACGGTGGATCGCAATAATCTGTATGACGCCGATGTGCAGAAGATCCTGTTCCGGTTCGATTTGGAGCAAGGGTAGATTCATTTGGAAAACGGAGGTTTTCCACATATAGACGCAAAAAAAGCTGTTCGGGCGGATAAGCCCGGGCAGCTTTTTCGTCTTTTTACACAGGAATTCTTCTGGAAATTCTCTCCAAAAATCAAAAAGATTAAAATTTGCTCTTGCAATTTACGCTGACGTTGTATATAATTGGGTTGTGTGGTGACTCCACCCACACTTGTGGGGGAATGTGGTGGTTTTCCACTTTTTCCACAGAGTTTTCCACAGAGCCGGTGAGCGGCTGTGGATTTTTGTCGAAAGGGGGGCGGGAATGATGCTGTACGGACGGTTTGAATACAATATCGATGCCAAAGGGCGGATCTTCATTCCCGTCAAGCTGCGGGAAAAGCTGGGCAGCAGCTTTATTGCCGCTACCGTGCTGGATCCGTGCGTGAGTTTGTATTCCGCCGAGGAATGGGACAGTCTGCTGGAAAAGCTGACCTCCGCCCCCATGGCGGAGACCCGTAAGCTGCTGCGCAAGGTGGCGCAGTCGGCTGAGGATGTGACGCTGGATTCGCAGGGGCGTATCCTGCTGAGTAAGCCTCTTCTGGCGCACGCCCGATTGGAAAAACCGGCGCTGATCATCGGCGCCGGACGGCGGGCGGAGATCTGGAACCCGGAGGTATACGAGCAGACCATGGCCGATATGACCGACGAAAAGACGGAAGAGGCCTTTATACAATATGGATTCTAAGAGGACGCAGCAGCGGGGCGCCGACAGCGGCTACCACCGCCCCGTGCTGCTGGAGCAGACGCTGGAGACGCTGCAGGTGCGCCCCGATGGGGTGTATCTGGACGGCACGGCGGGGGGCGGAGGACATTCCTACGCCATCGCCTCCCGGCTGCAGGGCGGACGGCTGATCGCACTGGATCAGGACCCGGACGCCATCCGGGCGGCGGGGGAGCGGCTGGCGGGATTGCCCGCCACGGTGGTGCAGTCGAATTTCACCCGCATGGACGAGGTGCTGCAGCGGCTGGAGATCCCGGCGGTGGACGGCATTTTGCTGGATATCGGCGTATCCTCCCATCAGCTGGACGCTCCGGAGCGGGGCTTTTCGTATCATTACGATGCGCCGCTGGATATGCGCATGAGCCAGAGCGGCGTCACGGCTGCCGAGCTGGTGGCGACCCTGTCGGAGCAGCAATTGGCGGATATCTTCCGCCGCTATGGGGAGGAAAAATTCGCCCGCCCCATCGCCCGGAGCATCGTCCGGCAGCGGGACAAGCAGCCCATTGAGACCACCCTGCAGCTGGCGGAGCTGGTGAGCCAATCGGTACCGGCGGCGGCCCGGCGGGACGGGCATCCTGCCCGGCGGGTGTTTCAGGCGCTGCGGATCGCCGTCAACGGGGAGCTGGATTGCCTGTCGGCGGCGCTGGACACCGCTTTTGATTGCCTGAAGCCCGGCGGACGGCTGGCGATCATCACCTTCCATTCGCTGGAGGATGCCATGGTGAAGGAACGGTTCGCTCAGTGGCGGCAGGGCTGCATTTGCCCCCGGGAATTTCCCGTCTGCGTGTGCGGACGCACCCCGGCGGCACGGGCGGTGCTGAAAAAGCCCGCTACAGCCACCCCCGAGGAGCTGGCGGACAACCCCCGCAGCCGCAGCGCCAAGCTGCGCTGTGTGGAGAAGTGCCACGAGCGATATCGGGATTAAATCAGATCGGTACGGCGGATGCGTCCGCCGCCTATGTTTCAGAAAGGAGTACCCTTATGGCTGTGATCAATGAAGCCTATGATCTGGAGCTGTTCCGCCCTCGGGAGCCGCAGCTGCAGACGCTGACGGGCGATCATAAAGTGAAGAAGGACAAGCAGCGGCGCTCCCGGCGGCAGTCGGTGATGACGACGGTGTTTTATTTGATGCTGGGCGTGGTGCTGATGGCGGTCATCGGCTATTTCATCACCGGACGGGTGCGCCTGACGGAGATGAACAAGACCTTGGCGGACAGTCAGACGCAGCTGAAGGTGCTGCAGAGCGAGCGGGTGCGTCTGGAGGCAGAGCTGGCGGCAAAGACCTCGGCGGAGCAGGTGGATCAGTATGCACTGGAGAACGGCATGGCGCCGGTGGAGAGCAGCCAGATCTATTACATCGCCACCGCCGACGGCGACCGGGTGACCGTATCCAAGGAGGCGCAGCCCTGGCTGCAGCGGGTGTGGGAATCCCTGACCGGTTTGTTTCGATGATCCTGCCCTCAACGGTTGGGGGCATATTCCGCACCCCACGGCAATACCTATAAAGAAGTAAGCAGGTGTGTCCTGCGGCGGCTCTGCCCCCGATGGGGGTGGCTGCCCGGCGGGACGCTTTCATCGAGAGTTGAGGCGGATCCGGCTGAACTCTCGATTGTTTGTTTTTGGGCGAGACTTGTCCCCAAATGGCGGATTCTCCCGATTCAGAGGAAAGGACGGCGCAGCATGGCGAAAGAAACCAAACCCACCCCGGTCACCACCCGCACCCCCACCAAGCAGATGCGGCTGCGGGCGCTGATCGCTGCGTTGGTGACGGTGGGGCTGCTTTCCTCGGCGGTGGTGGTGCGGCTGGGCTGGCTGCAGCTGGCGCAGTCGGATGAATGGCTCAAGCGGGCGGTATCCCAGCAGCTGAGCGATACGGTGGTGACCGCCCGGCGGGGCACCATCTACGACAACAACATGGAGCCGCTGGCGGAATCCGCCGAGGTGTGGAAGATCATCATGTCCCCCAAGGATCTGGCGGCGGTCAAGTGGCAAAAGCTGGAGGGCGCCGACACGTCAGCGACCCTCACCGACGAGCAGGCGCTGGAAAAGGTGCGGAGCTTTGTGGCGGACGGTCTCAGCCAGCTGTTCGGGCTGGAGCGGGATAAGGTCTATAAACAGACCCAAAAGACCTATTCCCAGTATGAAGTCATCAAATCCAAGGTAGAATATAACGACAAGACCGCTTTTTCCGAATGGGTGACGAAAAACAGCTTGTCGCAGGCGTTCTATATCATCAAGGACTATAAGCGCTACTACCCGCAAGGCACGCTGGCGTCCACCGTGCTGGGCTTCACCGGCACGGATAACGCCGGGCTGGAGGGGCTGGAGTATAAGTACGAATCGGTGCTGGCGGGGGTGCCCGGGCGCATCGTCAGCGCCCAGAACGGACTGGGCGACGAGATGCCTACCACCATGGAATACACCAAGGTGGTGGACGCTCAGACCGGCGGCAGTCTGGTGCTGACCATCAATAACACCGTCCAGATGTATGCGGAAAAGTTTCTGGCGGAGGCGGTGCAGTCTGCGGGCTGTACCAACCGGGGCGTCGCTATCGTGCAGGATGTGAACACCGGCGGGATCTTGGCGATGGCGACCAAGGGGGATTACGACCCCAACGAGCCCTTTGTCATCGCCGATGCCACCACGCAGGAGCAGATCGCCCAGCTGTCCGGCGACGAGCAGGACGCAGCCGTGTCCGCTGCCCGCCAGCTGCAATGGAAGAACAAAGCCATCACCGACACCTATGAGCCCGGCTCGGTATTTAAGGTGTTCACCTCCGCCATGGGGCTGGAGGAAAACCTGATTACGGAAAGCTCCACCTTTAACTGCCCCGGCTACTACAAGGTGGGCGGCTGGACGATCAAATGCCACCAGCACGGTGGTCACGGAACGCTGGATCTGCCGGGGGCGATCTCCAAGTCCTGCAACCCGTATTTCATGCAGCTGGGTATGCTCATTGGCGCCAATACCTATTATAAGTATTTCAGCGGCTTCGGCTTCACCGAACGCACCGGCATCGATATGAGCGGTGAGGCCACCAACGCCGGGCTGTTCCACTCGGCGGAGACCATGTCTCAGCAGGCGGCGTCACTGGCGACCTCGGCGTTCGGTCAGACCTTTAAGATCACACCGATCCAGATGATCACCGCTTTTTCCGCCGTGGCGAACGGCGGACGGCTGATGACCCCCTATGTGGTAAGTCAGGTGCTGGACGGGGACGGCAATGTGCTGTCCACCACCCAGCCCACCGTCAAGCGGCAGATCATCTCCGCCGATACCTCCAAGCGCATCAGTAAGATCTTGGCGGATGCGGTCAACGGCGGCGGCTCAAAGAATGCCTATGTCGCCGGCTATCGGGTGGCGGGTAAGACCGGCACCTCGGAAAAGCGGGATATGGCCGGCAACGAGGTGGTCGCCTCCTTCGGCGGCTTTGCCCCGGCGGATGATCCGCAGGTGGCGGTGCTGGTGCTGCTGGATCAGCCCCATTGTGCCAACCGGTTCGGCGGCACCATCGCCGCTCCCGTGGCGCAGAAGATCCTGGACGCCATCCTCCCCTATTTGAATGTGGAGCCGGCGTATACCGCCGAGGAGCTGGCGAATCTCAGCCGCACGACGCCTGGTACGGTGGGGCAGACGGTGGTGGCGGCGCAGACGAAGATCCGTAACCTCAGTCTGAAATCCACGGTCATCGGCAGCGGCGAGACCGTGGTGCGGCAGGTGCCGGAGGCGGGACAGTCGATCCCTGCCGGCGGCACGGTGCTGCTGTATACCGAAGAGGGGGACGAGGCACAGGTGACGGTGCCCAGCTTTGCCGGGCGTACCGTCACGGAGGTCAATACGCTGGCAGCTTCGGCGGGGCTGAATGTTCAGCTGCAGGGGCTGGTGGTTGGTGCCGGCGGCACGGCGGTGGCGAAAAGCCAGAGCGTCGCAGAGGGCACCAAGGTGTCTAAGGGAACGGTGATCAAGGTGAACTTCCTGTACAGCGACACCAACGATTCCACCGCCGTCGGATAACGCCGTGGTGTAATAGGAAAGGATGACAAGGCAATGAAACTGTATGAACTTCTGAAGGACACCGGCTTGGTTCCCGAGACGGTGGATATAGACCGGGAGATCCCCGCCATCACCTGCGATTCCCGGCGGGTGGAAAAGGACTGCCTGTTCGTGTGCATCGACGGCACCCGGGTGGACGGACACCAATACGCCAAGGCGGCAGAGGAGGCCGGGGCGGCGGCGGTGGTGGTGCAGCGGGATCTGGGGCTGCGTACCCAGCTGCTGACCGATAACACCCGCCGCATCTGGGCGCAGATCTGCGCCAACTGGTTCGGTAACCCCGCCACCCATCTGCATATGATCGGGGTCACCGGCACCAACGGTAAGACCACCACCACCACGCTGATCAAATCCATGCTGGAGCACGCCGGACACAAGGTGGGTCTGATCGGCACGATCCAGAATATGATCGGCAGCCGGGCGCTGCCGGCGGAACGCACCACCCCCGATCCTTTTGACCTGCAGAGTATGCTGGCGCTGATGGTGGTGGAGGGCTGCGACTATTGCGTGATGGAGGTGTCCTCCCATGCGCTGGATCAGGAGCGGGTGGCCGGCTGCGATTTCGATATCGGTGTATTTACCAATCTAACCCAGGATCATTTGGATTATCACGGCACCATGGAGCGGTATATGGCAGCGAAAAAACGGCTGTTTTCCCTGTGCCGCACTGGCATCGTCAATCTGGACGATGTGCACGCCCCGGATATGATGGCGGGGGTGCCCTGCCGGCTGGTGACCTATTCGGTGGACAGCGACCGGGGGGATTATGTCGCCCGGAATGTGCGCCATGCCGCCACCGGCGTGGATTTCGAGCTGGTGGGCGTGGGACAGATCGGGCGTGTGCGGATGAAGATTCCGGGACAGTTCTCGGTGTATAATGGGCTGGCTGCTGCCACCACCTGCCTGACGGCGGGGATGGCATTTGACGATGTGGTGGCGGCGCTGTCCGCCGCCGAGGGGGTCAAGGGCCGTGCCGAGGTGGTGCCGACGGGACGGGATTTCACCGTGGTGATCGATTATGCGCATACACCCGACGGATTGGAAAATATTTGCCGCACATTGCGGGAATGCTGTCAGGGGCGGCTGGTGACGGTATTTGGCTGCGGCGGCGACCGGGATCGTACCAAGCGCCCGAAAATGGGCGCTGTGGCGGCATCGCTGTCGGATTATCTGGTGGTGACCTCCGATAATCCCCGCTCGGAGGAGCCGGGGGCGATCATTCAGGATATTCTCGCCGGGCTGCAGGATACCAAGACACCCTATACGGTAGTGGAAAACCGGGTGGAGGCGATCCACTGGGCGATCGCCCATGCGCAGTCCGGGGATACGATCCTGCTGGCGGGCAAAGGACACGAGACCTACCAGGTGCTGAAGGATGAAGTGATCCATCTGGACGAGCGGGAGGTCGTAGCGGACGCACTGGCGGCGCTGCAATAAGAAAATGATCCCAGCCGGAGCGGAGGCTCGCAGACGATGACCGTATGGAGAGAGCGTCTGCCCGGCTGCTGAGGAGGATGACCATATGACCGTAAAAAACACCATTCTGATGGCACTCACCGGATTGCTGTCCTTTCTGATCGCCGCTCTGCTGGGCAAGGTCTGCATCCCGTGGCTGCACAAGCTGCACTTCGGGCAGACCATTCTGGACATCGGTCCCAGCTGGCACCACGATAAGCAGGGAACCCCCACCATGGGCGGTATCCTGTTCATCCTGTCCTCGACGGTCACGTTCGGGGTAGGGCTGCTGGTGGCGACGCTGGTGAACCCCTCGCTGCTGGCGCTGCCCTATGACACGGTACGCCTGATTGCCGGGGCGGTGCTGGCGCTGGGCTGCGGCGCTATCGGCTTTCTGGATGACTATATTAAGGTGGTCAAAAAGCGCAACAAGGGACTGACGCCGCTGCAAAAGCTGCTGCTGCAGCTGTTGCTGTCCGCAGCCTATGCCATCATTCTGTATACCTACGGCCACGGCAGCTTCCGGATCCCCTTCTTCGGCACGGTCAACTGGGGCGTGTGGTTCATTCCGTTCTGTATGTTTGTGGTGGTGGCGCTGTCCAACGCCACGAACCTTACCGACGGTGTGGACGGTCTGTGCGGGATGACCGCTTTTGTGGCGGCGCTGGCGCTGCTGCTGCTGGCGGGGCTGGCAGGGCTGTTTGGCGAGTGCCTGTATGCCGTGGCGCTGGCGGGCGGTCTGGCGGGCTTCCTGCTGTGGAATCTGCACCCGGCGAAGGTCTTTATGGGAGACACCGGCTCCCTGTTTATCGGCGGAGCACTGGCGGCGCTGGCGTTTGGCATCGAGCAGCCGTTTCTGCTGGTGCCGGTGGGAATTCTGTACATTGCCGAGGATCTGTCGGTGATCCTGCAGGTGGGCTATTTCAAGCTCACCCATGGCAAGCGGCTGTTTAAGATGAGCCCGCTCCATCACCACTTTGAATTGTGCGGGTGGAGCGAGAATAAGATCGTAACGGTCTTTACAGCGGTGACATTGGTGGGCAGCGTGATCGCTGTGCTGTTGGTACTGGTGCGCTGACGGCTTCCGCCCACCACCCGGAAAGGAGAGATTCGGCATGGCACAGGGCAACGTGACAGCAATGCCGGCGCCTAAGAAAAAAGCCAAAAAAGAACGCAAGCCGTTCTTTCATGTGGCGAACGGCCCGGATATGTACTTTTTTGTGCTGCTGATGATCATTTTGGTCATCGGTCTGGCAACGCTGTATTCGGCCAGCCATGTCTATGCCTTTTACCATCAGGACGGCGACAGCTACTACTATATCCGCAAGCAGGTGGTGTGGGTGGCGCTGGGTCTGGCGGCGATGCTGGCGTTTTCCGTGGTAGACTATCATGTGCTGCATAAGGTGGCGTGGCTCCTATGGATCGTCAGTCTGGGGCTGCTGGTGGCGGCCTATCTGATGCCCTCCTCCACCGGTATCCACCGGTGGATCCGAATTCCCGGGCTGGGGCAATTCCAGCCCTCAGAGGTGGCGAAATTTTCGCTGATCCTGCTGTTTGCCCATCTGATTTCCCTCAACCATAAGCGGATGAAGACCTTTACCCGGGGCTTTCTGCCGCTGATGGCGATCCTGGGCATTACCTGCGGGCTGGTAATTATTGAGCCGCACCTGTCCGGCACGCTGCTGCTGGGGCTGCTGGGCTTCGTGATGATGTATGTGGGCGGTGTAAGCGTCTGGTGGCTGTTGGCGGTGCTGGGCTGCGGTGCAGCGGCGGTGGCGGTGATGGTGCTGGTGCTGGGCTATGAGCAGGACCGCATCGCCGTGTGGCTGCATCCGCTGGAGTGCTTTGCCAATCAGATCGACTTCCCCGATGGGGTGTCCGGGCGCAACCATGCCTGGCAAACGGTGCAATCCCTGTATGCCATCGGCTCCGGCGGCCTTTTGGGGCAGGGGCCGGGCAACTCCCGTCAAAAGCATCTGTTTCTGCCGGAGCCGCAGAATGACTTCATTTTTTCCGTCTACTGCGAGGAGATGGGCTTCGTCGGAGCGGTGGTGCTGGTGGTTCTGTTCGGTCTGCTGGTGTGGCGGGGCTTCGTGATCGGTATGCGGGCGCCGGATAAGTTCGGCTGTATGCTGGCGATCGGGCTGACGGCGCAGATCGGGCTGCAAATGCTCATCAATGTGGCGGTGGTGTCCAATCTGATCCCCAATACCGGCATCAGTCTGCCCTTCTTCAGCTATGGCGGCACCTCCATTCTGATGCTGCTGGCGCAGATGGGGGTCGTGCTGTCCATCTCCCGGCAATCCCATATGGAAAAGACGTAGGCGAATGAAAAGCCGCATTGCAGCGGCTTTCGATAGAACGGTTGATTCAATTTCCCAAAGAAAGGGTCGAGTAGCATGAAGGTCCTGATGACTGGCGGCGGCACCGCCGGACATATCAATCCGGCGCTGGCGATCGCCGATACCATCCGGCAGGCATATCCGGAGGCAGAGTTTCTGTTTGTGGGCGCCTACGGGCGCATGGAGATGCAGCTGGTACCGCAGGCGGGCTATCCCATTCGGGGACAGCATGTGCGGGGCTTCCAGCGGCGGCTGTCGCTGAAGAATATCGGGCGCAATGTGCTGGCAGCGGTGGATGTGGTCACCGCCAGCAGCACCGCCGATAAGCTTCTGCGGGAGTTTCAGCCAGATATTGCCATCGGCACCGGCGGGTATGTATGCGGACCGGTGCTGCGGCGGGCGCTGAAGCGGGGAATTCCCGTGCTGGTGCATGAGTCCAACGCCTTTCCCGGCGTGACGGTGAAAATGCTGGCAAAGGAGGGCGCTACCGTGCTGCTGTGCAGCGAGGACGCTCGCCAATATCTGCCGGAGGGCTGCCGGGCGATCGTGACCGGCAATCCGCTGCGGGGCGGCTTTCAGACGCTGGAGCGGGAGACCGCCCGCCGGGAGCTGCAGCTGGACGAGCGTCCGCTGGTGCTGTCCTTCGGCGGCAGTCTGGGGGCAAAGCCCATCAACACAGCGATGACGGAGGTGCTGAAAAAGAGCCATGAGAGCGGCGCATTTCAGCATATCCACGGCACCGGGAAACGGGACTACGGTGATACGGCCGCCGCTCTGGAGGCGGCGGGCGTGCCGCTGCACGGGGACGGCATCTGGGTACGGGAGTACATCGACGATATGCCCCGCTGCATGGCGGCGGCGGATCTGGTGGTGTGCCGCTGCGGGGCGATGACCCTCAGCGAGTTGCCCGCCGTGGGAAAGCCGGCTATTCTCATTCCTTCTCCCTATGTGGCGGAGAATCATCAATACCACAACGCCATGGCGCTGGTGCGCCGGGGCGCTGCGGAATGCATCGAGGAAAAGGATCTGACCGGCGATAAGCTCTGGGAGACGATCCGCCGTCTCGCTGCCGACCCTGCCCGACTGGCGGAGATGGCGGAGAATATGCGCCGGGCGGCGATCCTGGACGCCGGCGAACGCATCTTGGCGGTGGTACAGGAGACGCTGCAGCGCTGATCTTCCCCGGCATTAACCGGACATTCTCCCTCTGCATACACTGAGCGTGCAGAGAGGAGGATGGGGATGGATACATTACGGATACAGGGCGGTACGCCTCTGCGGGGGACGGTGACCGTTCACGGCGCTAAAAACAGCGCCCTGCCCCTGCTGGCGGCGACGCTGCTGTGCCACGGCACGGCGACTTTGGAGCATTGCCCCTGCCTGTCGGATGTGGGGGTGGCTTTGGAGATACTGCGGCATTTGGGGTGCCGGGCGGAGCGGCGGATACATACGGTGACGGTGGACGCAGCGGCGCTCACCCGGGCGGAGATCCCCGACCGCCTGATGCGGCAGATGCGTTCCTCTATTGTGTTTCTGGGAGCCATTCTTTCCCGCTGCGGCGAGGCGGAGCTGACCTACCCCGGGGGCTGCGAGCTGGGCCCCCGCCCCATCGATCTGCATCTGGCGGCGCTGCGCCGTCTGGGGGCGGAGATACGGGAGGAGCACGGCTATATCCGTTGTCTGGCGCCGGGCGGGCTGCAGGGGGCGGAGATCACGCTGGCGTTTCCCAGTGTGGGGGCGACGGAAAATGTGCTGCTGGCGGCGTGTACCGCCCGGGGGCAGACCGTGCTGCACCATGCGGCACAGGAGCCGGAGATCGATGACCTGTGCGGGTTTCTCAACGCCTGCGGCGCCCGTATCCATGCGCCCTCTCCCGGGGTGCTGCAGATCGAGGGGGTAGAATCGCTTCACGGAGCGGTATATCCGGTGATGCCCGACCGCATCGAGGCGGCGACCTATTTGGCGGCGGCGGCCGCTACAGGGGGTGACGTTACCCTGCGGCGGTGCTGTCCGGCGCATATCGCCCCGGTGCTGGCGCTGTTGGAGGAGGGGGGCTGCACCCTGACGGCGGACGGCGACACGCTCCGCTTAATCGCTCCTGCCCGTCTGGGGGAGCTGGGAACGGTGCGTACCATGCCCTATCCCGGATTTCCCACCGATGCCGGAGCGCCTCTGTTGGCGGCAGCCTGCGTGGCGGCGGGTACCAGCGTGTTTGTGGAGAGCATTTTTGAGAATCGGTATAAATATGTGGACGAACTGACCCGCATGGGCGCCCGTATCCGGGTAGACGGACGGGTGGCAGTGGTAGAGGGGGGTCCCCGCCTGCAAGGGGCGGCGGTGGAATGCACCGATCTGCGGGGCGGAGCGGCGCTGGTAATTGCCGGGCTGGCGGCAGCCGGAGAGACGGTCGTCACCGGTCTGCAGCATCTGGACCGGGGATATGAGGACCCGGAGGGGATGCTGACGGCGCTGGGGGCGGTGGTGCAGCGCCGTCCGGAATAGAAAGAAAAGCACACGGAGGAACAACGCTATGCGGTCTCAGGGCAAAAAACGACAAGCGCAAAAAGCCATCCCTGCCCGAACGGCGGCGCAGCGGGCGGCAGATGGCGGTGCGTCCATGCGTTCCTCCGAGTCTCCGGAGGCTGCCGCTCGCCGGCAGAGCCGGAAGCGCCGCCGCCGGCGGAAAAAGCTGCTGGGGATCGCTATCCTGACGGCGGGCTTCTTTCTGCTGGTGCTGGTGATCGCTCTGGTGGTGCTGCATATCACCGGTACGGTGGCGAAAAATAACGGCTCGCAGTTGTCCTTTCTGGCGGTGCAACAGATCGAGGTGGAGGGGGAGACCCGCTATTCCGCCGACGATATTGCCCGTGCCAGCGGTATCTATGTGGGCGAAAGTCTGCTGGTGGTGAACAAGGTGCAGGCGCACGATGCGATCCTGCGGCAGTTCCCCTATCTGGAACGGGTGGAGGTGAGCAATTCCTCCTTTTCCACCATTCATATCCGGGTGGAGGAGACCACGGTGCTGGGGGCTGTGCAGACGGCGGACGGCTACGCCATGCTGGGGCAGAACAACCACCGGCTGGAAAATCTGCCGGAGGAGCAGCTGCCGGAGGGAACGGTGCGGATCTACGGCGCTGCAGTAGTGGATACACAGATCGGCGGCGAGCTGCTGGAGGAGCGCAGTCTGCGTATCGTGCGCACGCTGCTGACGGCGGCACAGCAGAATGGGGTGGATGCCCTCACCGCCGTGGATCTGACGGAAAAGACCAACATTCAGGCGGTGTGGCGCAGCCAGATCCTGCTGGTTCTGGGGAACGAATCCAATCTGGAGGAGGAAATGCGGGCGTTTCAGCTGCTGCTGCCTACGCTGCTGAAAAACAATGGCGAGCGGGCGATGGGACAACTGGATATGTCCTCCTATTCCGACGATGACAGCGAGAATAACAAGGCGGTGTTCAGTCCGCTGGAAAAGCTGCCGGTCTTGGGACAGACGGCGGAGCCGGAGGGCGATACCGATACTGCCGCCGGGGCGGACAGCGCCCCGGACGACACGTCCGCAGCGGCGGAATAGCCGCTGCTGCCGAGCATAGAAAAAAGGACCGCTCTGTCCGAAACAGAGCGGTCCTTTTCTGTGAAACGGTTATTTCAGCACCTTGATCAAGGCGGTGCTGACAGCGGTACCCACCGTCAGATTGAGCACGATCTCCACGATGGCGTTGACCCCGGCGAAGCCGATCAGCACCGCTACAAAGGTGTTTACCGAGCCGCCCAGCAGCGCCGTCACCTGCGGGTCCGATGCCAGCTCCTTACCGAAGAGCCACCACAGCGAGCTGAGGAACAGCAGCGTATTCACCCCGGCGGTCAGCCCACAGCTGAGAGCGGAGGCCAGCGCCGTCGGACAGTGCCGCCGCCGCAGCTGAGCAGCCAGCAGGGCGGGCAGATAGCCCGCCATCATCCGGGGGACGATACAGACCACTGCCATCGCCCAGGGATGAATGCCCAGCAGCACGGTGCCCAGCGCATCCATACCGAAGCAGGTGAAAAAGCTGGTCAGTCCGAATACGGTGCCGAGGATCAGCCCGGCGGTGGGGCCCAGCACGGCGCCGCCGATGGCGACGGGCAGAGCCAACAGGGTCAGCTTCAGCGGCCCCAACGGAATGTAGCCGATGCCGGTAAGGGTCATCAGCACGATGAGAGCCGCCAGCACGGCCATGCAGCACAGGCGCACAGTGGAAGAACGAACGGTTGACATAAAAATTACCTCCTGCTGTCGCTCCTGCTCCGGAGGGCTGTGCCGCTCCGGAACGGCTCTCCGGCGGAGATGCCTTTCCGAAAGGGACGCCTCTTTTGCGAGGATGCGGCGCATATTTTTATCCGGCAAGCCGCTGCCGGTAGGGAACAGCTTTTGTCGGCGGCACTGCAGCGCCCTTACGGCTGCTGCGCCCGCTGACGGGGGATCGTTATCGGTTCTTTTCGTAGATCAGGCGCAGCCCCTCCAGCAGCAGCTCGTCCACATAGGTGAGCGGGGTGCTGCACTGGGCGGCGATCTGCCGTCCCAGCCCGCCGGTGACCACTACCGGTGCCTCATAGCCCAGCTCCGCCATAATGCGGCGGTTCATGCCGTCCAGCATGGCAGCGTTGCCGTAGACGGCGCCGGATTGCAGGCAGGTGATGGTGTTGGTGCCGACCACATGGGCAGGGGCATCCACACTGATGCTGGGGAGCAGGGAGGCGCTTTCGGTGAGAGAATTCAGGGCGGTCATGACCCCCGGCATAATGGCGCCGCCCCGATAGGCACCCTCCCGGTCAATGACCGAGACCGTGGTGGCGGTCCCCAGATCCCATACGATGCAGGGAGCGCCCACCCGTGCCACCGCCGCCGCTGCGCCGACCAGCAGATCGGCGCCCAGCTGGGCGGGGTTGTCGATGCGGATGTTGATGCCGGTTTTGGTGCCGGGACCCACCAGCAGAGGGGTCACCCCCGTGACCTTTTCCACCGCCCCGATGATGGCGTGGTTGAGCGGCGGCACCACCGAGGACAGAATGGCTCCGTCAATGGCGGCAGCCTCTACCCGGTACAGACGTAGTATATCCATCAGCTCCACCGCATATTGATCCACCAGCTTTTTCCGGTCGGTCGCCATGCGGGATTGCAGCAGCAGGGTGTCCTGCTGATAGATCCCCAGGGTGATATTGGTGTTGCCCATATCCAGAGCCAGCAGCATAGGGCTTTTCTCCTCTCGGTCAAATCAGAAATCAAGGGGCGCTGTTCCTGACGGAGCAGCGTCCCTCGAAAAGCTACGCCATGTACTTAGGCACGATTGGCACTGCCCAGCACATCCTCGATCTTGTGCTTTACCACCTTCGTGATGTTGTCCCGTCCGGCGCCCAGATATTTCCGGGGGTCGAACACGCCGGGGTTCTCGGCCAGGCACTCCCGGATGCCGGCGGTCATCGCCAGTCGCAGGTCGGAGTCCACATTGATCTTGCAGACCGCCATAGAGGATGCCTTGCGCAGCATATCCTCGGGGATGCCGATGGCATCCTCCATATGACCGCCGAACTTGTTGACGGTCGCCACATACTCCGGCATCACGGACGAAGCACCATGCAGCACGATGGGGAAGCCGGGCAGCCGATCCATGACCTCCTGCAGAATGTCAAACCGCAGCTGGGGCTTCTGACCGGGCTTAAACTTGAAAGCGCCGTGGCTGGTGCCGATGGCAATCGCCAGAGAATCCACGCCGGTGCGCTTGACAAAATCCTCGACCTGATCGGGGTCGGTGTAGTTGGCCTTGTCCGCCTCTACGCTGACCTCGTCCTCGATGCCGGCCAGCTGACCCAGCTCGCCCTCGACCGTCACATAGGGGCTGTGGGCGTGAGCATACTCCACCACCTTGCGGGTGACCGCCACATTCTCCTCATAGGACAGGTGGGAGCCGTCGATCATCACGGAGGTGAAGCCGCCGTCGATGCAGTCCTTGCACAGCTCGAAGCTGGAGCCGTGATCCAGATGCAGAGCGATGGGCAGACCGGTCTCCTCCACCGCCGCCTGCACCATATTGTACAGATACTGGTGATGGGCATATTTCCGGGCGCTGCCGGAGACCTGCAGGATCACGGGGGAGTTCAGCTCCTTGCAGGCATCCACGATTCCCTGAACGATCTCCATGTTGTTGACGTTGAAAGCGCCGATGGCGTAGCCGCCCTCATAGGCTTTCTTAAACATCTCTACTGTATTAACGAGTGGCATATAAAAACCTCCTGAAATTAAATTCTATCCCTATTATAGCATCTTTTTCGGAAAAGGAAAGAGGTTTGTTAAAAAAATATCGGAAAAATCCCGTATCCCGGCACTTTCCCTATTTTTCCGCTTTCTCCTCCCATGATTTTCTAACGTCTAATCCTGCCGCTTCCACGGGATCACGCACAGCGCCTCCGCCAGCGGCTCGCTCATCCAGATGGAGGGGGTCACCCGCAGGGTAAATCCCTGCCCGGGGGAGGCGAGACAATCCTTCGGCTCCAGACGGGGCAGGGAATAGTATTGCATGAGCAGGGTGATGACGCCGCCGTGGGTGCAGAGGATCGCCTCGGTCTCTCCCCGATGGATCAGCTCGTCCACCACCGCCTCAAAGGCGGCGCATACCCGTTCCCGGAATGCGTCGGCGCTTTCACCGCCGGGAATGTCCCGGGTGCGCCCCTCCATCCATTGGAGAAATCGCTCGTCGGTCTTCAGCTCCGAGAGCCGCTTGCCCTCCCATTCGCCGAAATCGCACTCCCGCAGCCCCTCCACCGGGGTGGGCTGACAGCCGGGATACAGCACCTCCAGCGTCTGGCGGCAGCGGGCGGCGGGGCTGGTGAAGAACCGCAGGGCGCCGGGATAGGTATACTGCTCTTTCAGCTGCAGCAGCGCCGCCAGTCCCTCGGGCGACAGCGGCAGATCGGTCTTGCCGATGTAGCGCCCGGTCTCGTTTGCCTCGGTCATGCCGTGGCGCAGCAGATGAATCTTGTAGGTCTTCATAAGGCTCGCTCCTTTGTCTTTGTTCCGAAAAACGGCTGTTTTTATGTGATAAAACGACGAAAATCTACTTTCTGTAAAATTTATCTTGACAATTCGACGGAATTAGGGTAATATCTATCTGTTTTCCGCTTGATCCCTTGTCAGGATAGCGGATTTTTTGACGAAAAAACGTGTTGGAAGGAGGTGCCGTCGGTGAACGCTGCGTTTCCCCGGATCTTGACCCTGCTGCGTAAGGAGCGGGGGGTCAGTCAAAAGCTGGTTGCTGCGGAATTGGGCGTTTCTCAGGCGCTGCTGTCCCATTATGAGAAAGGGATCCGGGAGTGCGGATTGGATTTCGTGGTGCGGGCGGCGGATTATTACGGCGTCTCCTGCGACTATCTCTTGGGCCGTACGGCGGATAAGAGCGGCGCTATGATCGCCGTGGATGAGATCCCGGAGCAGGATCCCGCCATTCAGGATAAGCGGATGCAGGCGGGCGGCGTGCTGCCCACCCTCAATAAGAAGCTGATCGTCAACTCGCTGCAGATCCTGTTCGATCTGCTGCAGAAGTGCAATAATAAGGCGCTGACCGTGGAGGCGTCCAACTGCCTGATCCAAGCCACCTATGTGGTGTTCCGCAAGATCTACGCCGCCAACCCGAAAAATCCGACGGCGATGTTCTCGGCGGCTGAATACAGCTATAGCGCAGCGGCGCTGGCGTCGGCGGCACAGTCGGCGGCAAAGGCGGGCGAACTGGCACGGGGCGGCAGCGTGGACGGCGCTCCCGGTGTGGAGTCGGAGCGGCTGCCGGCGATCCTGCCGGACGACCTGACGGCGCAGTATCCGCTGTTTGCCAATTCACTGCTCAATCTGCTGCGGCAGGCGGAAAAGAATCTGGAACAGGCGTAACGATCACAAGGATAGCTCCGGTGAGGATTTCCTCACCGGAGCTTTTTGTATGGCTCTCCTTATGTATCTGCGCCTGCTGCCGTGTCGGTTTGGTCGCTCGTAGCGGCGGTCTTCCGCTTTCCGCCGGCGTCGGGGGTGGTTTGCGGCGTGGGCTTGACCAGCGCACACAGCCACACCAGAATGGCGGCTGCCGTCGCCAGCCCGAAAAAGACATAGCGCACATAGGGGTGATCCCACAGCCAGATCACCCGCTCCTCGGCGCAGGTGAAGGCGCCGATAGCGGTGATGCCCGCCAGCAGCGTCTGGCAGAAGCACGCCACGATCCAGTCATACCGTCCGCCGTGGCGGGCCAGAGTAAACGCCCCCGGCGTCCAGGCGCACAGCAGGCTGCCGCCCATCACGCACAGGCTGACCGCCAGCTCGGGAAATGTATCGGACCAGCCGGCGGAGATCGTGGCGGCGGTTTCGGCTAAAAACAGCAGCGCCACAGCCCAGATCAGCCCGCACAGCACCCGGGCGACGATCCGGGCGGCACGGTGATCGGAACGCCCCAGCAGAGGCAGGGCGATGAGCAGCGCAGCGGTGCCGATATGGACCGGCAGGGTGACCGTCCGCCACAGCAGGAAAATGCCGACAGCGGCTGTCAGCCAAACAAACAGCAGCCCGACCTGGCGGCATAACGTCAGGTCTCGTTCGGTGGTGGGGGTGAATTTCATCGTGATCAGGACATCCTTTCCTTGAATCTGTCCGCTATGGGGTGCGGATACAGGCGGCTGTGTCCGGTCGGCTCCGGCATAACGGTGCCGACCGCTTGCGTGCCGCCGTCCGCCGATACGGTGCAGTAGCCCGCCGGTAAAACGCAATGTCGGCTAAGTCTGCATAATACAAGCCGCCGCAGGGTGCTTCTTTGCCAGTGTATGATAGCTGATTATAGCAGAATTCAAGACGGATTGCAAGGCTTTTCCGCCGACTCCTGCCGCCAGCGCAGCAGCTGCGCCGTTCGGGCACAGCGAAACCGGGGCAGCAGCCAGATGGCGGGGAACAGCAGCAGACAGGGGAGTAGTGCCCCCGCCCAATCCCCCAGAAAATCCAGATAAGCCTTCCAGTGGGTGCGCATGAGGCGGGCAGAGCGGCGCAGCGCTTCTCCGCCGCTGCTGCCCTCCAGCAGAAATACCGGTGCGGCAGCGTAGCGGCAGAGCCACAGCAGCGCCAGCCCGCCGGTGAGCAGGGTGAGCAGTCCGGCGCCGCCCAGCCACCACACCTGCAGCCGGGCATCCGGAGAAAGCCGCAGCCCCAGCTGCAGCAGCAGGAGCGGCGGCAGCGCTGCAGCCAGCGCCGCACAATAGCGGCGCAGCCATAGTCCCAAGCGCCAGCCGATGGCGGCGCCGACCCGACGCCAGCCGGTCATAAATGCTGCCGCACCCGGCCATTCGCCGGGGCGGCAGCCGGATAGGGCGGCGTACCAGGCAAAGCGTCCCAGACGCATGGCGCCGCTCAGCCATCCGGTGAGCAGCAGGCTGCCCACCGCTGCGGCTGCGGCTGGAGAGAGGGGCAGAACCATATCGGCTGTTATGGCTTGGAGCCATAGCGTCGCCAGCCGGGGCAGCAGCGCCGCCAGCCAGACGCAGCCCTCGGCCGCCCAAGCGGCGGTGCAGCGCCAGCCCCCCAGCGCCTTTGTCTCCACGGTCATCCCTCCCCGTATGCGTGGCGGTAAAAAAAGAAACGGTATTTACAGTATGACCCGGAACGGGGAAAATACTTGACCACGATCAAAAGAAAAGCAGTCTGCGTCTGCAGACTGCCTGAATCGATCGATGGCTGCGGAGCAAAAGCGGCAGCGGAGCAAAACACCGGCGGATCCATCCTCCGGCACGCTTCCGGGCATCGGCGCATGATGCAGGCGTATCTTTTGCCCGGCGACAAAGGTGCCCGTTTTCGCTGCGGTTCTCCATATGGACTTTCCATCGCTTGAAAATGTTCTTTTCAGCGTGCCGTTTGCAGCGCTGTGTCTGTATTTGGAAAGGTTAGTAGTACCAAGATTCCGGCAGCGGCTGGTCGCACAGCACGGTATCCACCTCGCTGACGTGGCAGAGGTTGAACAGATAGCTGCGGTTCAGCTTGCTGCTGTCGCACAGCATCACCGGGCGGGCAGCCTGCCGCAGCATGACCCGGCGGGTCTGGCTGTTGATGTCGGAGGAGTCGCAGATCATCCCCCGGGGACTGATCCCCCGACTGGAGAAAAACAGCAGATCGGCGTTAAAGCCCCGCAGGGTGGTCTCGGCGATGCTGCCGCCCAATGTGATGGCGTCGTCGGTGCATTGTCCGCCGGTGCAGTAGACCCGCAGATGCCGCCGGTGGAGCCGCTCGGTGACCTTTAAGCTGTTGGTGATGATGGTGAGATTTTCCATCGCCGCCAGAAACGGCACCATCTCCAGCACGGTGGAGGAGCTGTCCAGAATGATCGTGTCTCCGTCATGCACCATCGCCGCCGCCCGGCGAGCCAATACGGTCTTTACCCCGGTATTGTCCTGCTGGCGCAGCTCAAACGGCTCCGCCCGCTGCCGGGAGGAGTCCACCAGTGAAACGCCTCCGTAGGTCTTATGTACCAGCCCTTCCTTTTCCAGCGCCTGAATGTCTCGGCGCACGGTGGCAGGGCTGGCGAACAGCTCCTGTGCCAGCAATTCGACGGTGGTATGCTGTTTCTCTTTCAGTATTCGCAGGATCTCGTCCTGCCGCTCAGCTTTGAACATGCAATAAAAATCTCCTGAAATGACAAATGATTGAAGAAGTTTGCAAAAGTTTGAACGCCATTTGGGGGGCAATTTGTTTTTTTAGTCAACTTGCGTGCAAACGCTTGCAATTCCTCGTTGGTCATATTATACTAAAGTCGTGTGCTTTTGTCAATCGTTACCGTGATTTACGCCTGCAAATTTTCCAAATTTCGGAGCGGAAGGGAGCGGACGGAAGCGACGGAACGAGAGCGGGCAGAGCGACTGAAAAAGTTTGGCGTTCTGCTCGTAACGGTGCAATGGTTGTCTGACAGATCTGTCGGCGGATTGCAGCGTCTGATGAGCTCGATCAGCGAGAAAGGACGGGTAGGTTTCATGGAGATGACGAGACGGGTGCTGGCCTGGCTGCTGGTATGCGTGTTTCTCGCCACCGCCTTGCCGACGGCTGTGCTGGCGGATGAGACGGACGAGGGTACGGCGTATACCGACACCGACGGGATGGATGACGGCTCCGACGGAGAGGATCCGGAGGAGGACGTTGAGGAGGAGCCCGCCGGCTTGAGCGAGGAGGAGGAGCAGGAGGCGGCATATGCCCTGCTGAACAACACCGGCACCGGGTATTTTTATTATTACCGGGATCACGGGGATGCGGAGATCGTCCGGGATACTGCCATCACGCTGCCGCTGACAGGGGCGACCTTGTCGGAGGGAGCGGCGGCGGATACCCGGGATGGGATCGCCTGCGCCCGCATGACCGGCATGAATGCCTATGCGGAGTTTTCGTTTTCGGTTGAGACCGAGGGGCTGTACGCCATCGGCGTGCGGTATCAGTCTATTCCGTCCTCCGGACAGGACATTGACCTGTCGGTGACGGTGGACGGACAGGTTCCTTATGATGAGCTGTCGCCTACGGCGGTGCCGCTGGTATGGCAGGATTCTCTCACCGACGGCAAATTCCGCCGGGACGAGGAGGATAACGAGCTGCGGCCTACCCAGACCGAGGTGACGAAGTGGACGGAGACCTGGCTGCGGGATACCACCGGTCAGTATGCCGAGCCATATTTGGTGTATTTCACCGCCGGGCAGCATACGCTGCGGCTGACCATCGGCGAGCAGCCGGTGTATATCGAAAAGCTGACGCTGGGCTATCCGGCGGCAGCGGGTACATATGAGGAGTATAAGGCGCAGTTCGACGGGCAGCCGGACGAGGCGCAGTATTTCGAGGTGGAGGCGGAGCACAGCACCGAAAAGTCCTCCTCCATGCTGTATCCCACCTATGACCGCTCCAACCCGGCGACCACCCCCAACGATCCGGCTGCGGTGCGGCTGAACACCATCGGCGGCAGCAACTGGGGCGACCAGGGCGATTATATCACCTGGACGGTGACGGTGGAAAAGGCGGGCTACTACGATCTGGCGATGCGGGCACGGCAGAGCATCAATGAGGGCCTGACCAGCTATCGCACCCTGCTGGTGGATGGAGCGGTCCCCTTTGCCGAGGCGGAGACGATCCCGTTCCGGTATAACTTGAACTGGAAGGTGCGCACGGTGGGCGACGGCAAGACCCCGCTGTATCTCACCGCCGGGGAGCATACCATCACCCTGCAGGTCAACGCCGAGGAGGTCTCTCCCATTCTGCGGGATCTCAATCAGGTGGTGCTGGATCTCAACACCCTGTATCGGAAGATCATCATGATCACCAGCGTGTCGCCCGACATCTATCAGGACTACAATCTGCCGGAGAATATCCCCGGGCTCAAGGTAGCGCTGGCGGATTGCGCCGACCGGCTGGAGCGGATGTCCAAGGATATGAAAAAATCCAACGGCTCTCAGGGCAGCAAGGCGTATCTCTTCGACGAGATGGCGGTGATGCTGCGGGATTTCGTGAAGACGCCCTTCTCCATCACGGAGCGGCTGAGCAATTTTAAGTCTGAGATCGAGAGTCTGGGCTCTCTGCTGCTGACGCTGGGCAATATGCCGGTGGAGCTGGATAAGTTCTACTTCATCCCCGCCGGCGGTGAGACCCCCAAGGGCACCTGCAGCTTCTTTGAGTCGGTGTCCTTCGGCTTCCGGGCATTTACGGCTTCCTTCTCCAGCGATTATGTGGAGATGAAGGCACGGGACGAGCAGGGTAAGGCGAACATTTCCGTGTGGATCTCCACCGGCCGTGATCAGGCGCAGATCATCCGCCGCCTGATCGACGACGATTTCACTGCCAAGACCGGCACCAATGTGAAGCTGAGCATCACCGATACCGGTACGACGCTGATCCAGGCGACGCTGGCGGGGAAAGGTCCTCACTGCGCCCTGTGCATCACCAAGGATACCCCCGTCAATCTGGCGATGCGGGGCGGTCTGGTGAATTTGCTGGATTACGGCGTCAAGGACAAGTTCAGCGAGTATTATGAGTCGGCGTGGCAGCCCTATTGGTATGAGGACGGGCTGTATGCCATTCCGGAGACCCAGACCTTTAATATGATGTTCTACCGGACGGATATTTTCAAGGAGCTGGGGCTGTCTGTTCCCAACACATGGGAGGAATTTTACCGCTGCATCGAGGTCATTCAGGGCTCCAACCTGACGGTGGGAATGCAGGAGACCAACAGCGCCAGCATGGGCGTGTCCGCTGCCATCGATTGGTTCAATATGTTCCTGTTCCAGAACGGCGGCACCTATTTCAACGATACCATGTCTGCCACCCGCTTCAACGAGGAGGTGGCGCTGGATGCGTTCACCACCGTGGTGGATCTGTATAAGGAATACGGGCTGGATCGGGATGTGAACTTCTATAACCGGTTCCGCTCCGGCGAGCTGCCGCTGGGCATCACGGCGTATACCCAGTATAACATGCTGTCCTATGCGGCGCCGGAGATCAACGGTCTGTGGGCGTTTGCCCCCATTCCCGCCACCCAGCGGGCGGATGGGACCCTCAGCCGGGCAGAGTCCTCTGCCGGCACCGCCTGCATGATGCTCAATAAGGCGGTCAAGGAGGACATCGACAAGGAAGTGTATGACTTCCTGGATTGGTGGACCAGTGCGGAGGTGCAGGGCACCTACGGCACCGAGCTGGAGGCGACCATGGGTCCCGCTATGCGGTATTCTCCGGCAAACCTGAAGGCTTTTGAAAAGATTCCGTGGAGCTCCAGCGAGCGCAAGATGATCGGGGAGCAGTGGAAGGAGATCTATGATGTGCGGGAGATCCCCGGCAACTATTATATCTCCCGCTCGCTGACCAGCGCCCTGCGGCTGTCCATCGACAACGATGTGTCCGCCCGGCGGGAGCTGCTGCTGTACAACGAGGAGATCAACACCGAGATCACCCGGAAGCGGAAAGAATTCCATCTGGAATGAGAGGAGGGGTGCAGCCATGACAATGACCAAGACGATCAAAGAGAAAAATGAGTTTTCCAAATGGAAGCTCATGCGGGAAGGCGCCCCCTTCTACATTATGATGGCGCCCTTTATGCTGCTGTTCACCGTGTTTATCATTATTCCGGTGGTGGCAGCCATCGTGCTCAGCTTTACGGATTTCAATATGCTCCAGATGCCCAACTTTGTGGGGGTGGATAACTACATCCGTCTGCTACTCAAGGACGACATCTTCACCAAGGCGCTGAAAAACACGCTGGTGTTTGCCGTCGTCAGCGGCCCGGTGGGGTATCTGATGAGCTTTGTGGTGGCATGGTTCATCAACGAGCTGGGCAAGGGGATGAAGAACTTCATCACCCTCATCATGTACGCCCCTACGCTGGCGGGAAATATCTACTATATCTGGACGTTCATTTTCTCCTCCGACAGTAAGGGCCTGCTGAACAGCACCCTGATCCAGCTGGGTCTGATCTCCGACCCCATCGCCTGGCTGACGAATACCAACTACAACTTCACCTGCGTGATGATCGTGATCATCTGGTCCAGTATGGGCACCGGATTCCTGGCGCTGGTGGCAGGCTTTAAGAGCCTCGACCGCTCCTATTTTGAAGCGGCTGCCATCGACGGCATCCGCAACCGGTGGCAGGAGCTGTATTTCGTCACCCTGCCCCAGATGGGGCCCCAGCTGCTGTTCAGTGCCGTGCAGTCCATCTCCGGCGCCTTTGCCATCGGCGCCCAATGCTCGGCGCTGACCGGTAATCCAAGCACCAACTATTCCACCCACACCATCCTGCTGCATATGACCGACTACGGAACCACCCGGTTTGAAATGGGCTATGCGTCCACCATCGCCGTGGTGCTGTTCATCATCATGCTGCTGTCATGGATGCTGATCAACAAGGTGCTGCGCAAGTTCAGCGAAGACTGAGGAGAGGGGGAGCGATCCACATGAGTGTATTTAAGAAAAATTATGACCGGCATACCCATATGCGTGGCCGTGCCGGCAATGCGACGCTGTCCCGTTCTCATGCGGGCAATTTCTGCGTGTTTCTGTTTTTGCTGATCGTGGGGGCGTTCATGGCGCTGCCGCTGGTGTATACACTGGTGCAGTCCGTCAAGCCTACGGAGGAGCTGTTCACCTATCCGCCCAAGTTTTATGTGAAGAACCCCACCTTTGATAACTTCAAGCAGGCGTTCCAGCTGGCGGGCAACCTGTGGGTGCCCTTCACCCGGTATCTGTTCAACAGCGTATTCATCGCCGTGGTGGGCACGGGCGTATACATACTGGTGGCATCGCTGGCGGCGTACCCCATGGCGAAGGCCAAGCGGCTGCCCGGCATGGCATTCATCTCCCAGCTGATTGTCTGGACGCTGCTGTTCCGCACCGAGGTGACGGCGATCCCGCAATATGTGGTGATCGCCAAGCTGGGCATGGTGAATACCTACTGGTCGATCCTGCTGCCGGCGCTGGCGGGCACCTTCGGTGTGTTCCTGATGCGGCAGTTTATGGTCAGCGCCATCCCGGATGCTATTCTGGAGGCTGCCCGTATCGACGGCGCCAACGAATATAAGATATTTTGGAGCATCTCCATGCCCTGCGTCAAGCCGGCGTGGATGACCCTCATCATTTTCACCTTCCAGAGCCTGTGGAGCGCTACCGGCGGCACCTACATCTACGAGGAGTCCATGCGGATGCTGCCCAATGTGCTGTCCCAGATCGCAGCGGGCGGTATCGCCCGTACCGGTGCCGGCTCTGCGGTGGCGGTGATCATCATGATCCCGCCCATCATCGTGTTCCTGATCTCCCAAAGCTCCGTGATGGAGACAATGGCGCAGTCGGGTATCAAATAACGGCGAAAGGAGAAGAGAACAATGCAACGAATGGCTTTCAAACGGCTGCTGGCTCTTTTCGCCGTGGCGGTGATGGTATGCGGGGCGGCTCTGTCGGCAGCGGCAGAGGGCTCGGGCTTTTTCGTCCCCTATTCCAGCTATGAATATAACTACTACAAGGAATCGGTGAGCGCCCCGGTCAGCTATGTACTGGAGAATTCCTATCAGGCGGCGGACATGGGGCTGACCGGCGAGCTCGGCAACGTCAACGATCTGTCCTTTAACGGCTCCTCCATGTTCGTGTTGGACAGCGGCAACAACCGTATTGTGGAGCTGGACGCCAGCCTGCAGCTTAAGCAGGTGTATGCCGATTTCATTCTCCCGGCGGAGCTGTCCGATTCCGGGGAGGAGGAGCCGCTGGATTTCGCCGGCGCCGAGGGCTTCTATGTGTACCCGGACGGCGGCTTTCTGATCGCTGACACCCAGCATGAGCGGATCCTGCAGATCCGGGACGGGCGGGTGCAGATGGTGATCACCAAGCCGGATTCTCCGTCCATCGATCAGGAGCTGCCGTTTTATGTGCGCAAGGTGGTCGTGGGCAGCCAGAACCGCATCTATGCACTGGTGGAGAGCTTGAATCAGGGCGCTCTGGTGTTCGACAAGGAGGGAAACTTCCTCAACTTCTTCGGCAGCAACAAGGTAAAGCAGACTGCTGAGGTCATCTCCAAATTCATCTGGCGGAAATTCATGTCCGAGACCCAGCTGGCAGCCAGTGCAACCTATACCCCCATCAATATGGTGAACTTCGATATCGACTCCCGGGGCTTTATGGTGACGGTGACGCAGGATAACTCCGAGACGCTGGTGGAGGGCATGGTGCGCCGCCTCAACTATGAGAGCAATGACGTGCTGAACTCCCCTGATGCCCACTCCTTCGGTGATTACGAATGGGATCGGGACCGCAAGCAGATGAATTCCACCGCACTGGTGGACATCGATGTGGACGATGAGGGCTTCTATGTGCTGCTGGATTCCACCCGGGGACGGGTGTTCGTCTATTCCGATAACGGCGATTTCGTGTCGGAGTTCGGCATGACCGGCAAGCAAAAGGGCACGCTGGACTCGCCGGTGGCGGTGGAGACCATCGGGGAGAAGATATACGTTCTGGATACTGATAAAAAGTGCATCCACGAGTTCGCTCCTACTGAGTACGCCCGGAAATACCGGCAGGCGCTTCTGTCGCTGGAGAGCGGCAACTATGACCGCAGTCTGGAGAGCTGGCAGGAGCTGCTCAATGAGAACACCAACAATGAGCTGGTGTACTACGGCATGGGGCGTGTCTATGATGAGGCCAAGGACTATAAAATGGCGATGCAGTATTTTAAGCTCGCCCGGGATCAGGAGTCCTATTCCTACTCCTTTAAGGAATACCGGAAGATCTTCATTCAGGATAATTTCCTGTGGATGCTGGCGATCGTAGTGGTGGCTGTAGTGGGGATCGTCCTGGTGCGCCGGTTGGTGCGGCGCCGGGTGCGGGCGGACGAGTCCTCCGCCTACACGGTGATGGAGTCCAAATGGCTGTTCCCGCTGTATGTGCAGCTGCACCCGGCGGACGGGTTCATCCAGTTTAAGAGCCGGAAGAATATCCGCTCCTGGGAGATGACCTTTGGCTTCATCGTGGTGTGGTTCCTGCTGGCGGTGCTGAAATTCTTCGGGACCGGCTTCATCTTCAACAACGCCCGCACCGAGGATTTCAGCCTGTTTATCACCATGGCATCCACCATCGGCCTGTATTTCCTGTTTGCCATCGCCAACTGGGCGGTGTGTACGCTCATCGAGGGCAAGGGCACGCTGCCGGAGATCCTGACGACCTTCTCCTATGCGCTGCTGCCCTATCTGGTGTCGCTGCTGCTCAACACCATCCTGTCCAACGTATTCGCTCAGGATGAGGGGTCGTTCATGACCATCATCACCTATATCGGGCTGGTGTGGACGGTGCTGGTGATGTTTGTGGGGCTGTCCGCTATCCATGAATATTCGGTGGGAAAGACCGTGGTGTCCATCCTGCTGACGGTGTTCGGCATGGCGGTCATCCTGTTCCTGATCATTTTGTTCTATACGCTGATCACGCAGACCGTCTCCTTTGCCGTTTCCGTGGCGCAGGAGATCTCCCTGCGGCAGTGAGGAAGGAGGAGTGAAGCCTATGAAAAACTGGTATCAACGGTTCGCTGCGGCGGCTCTGTCCGCTGTCCTCCTTCTGGCGGCGGTGCCGCTGGCGGTGTCGGCGGCGCCTGCCTCCGGCAATCAGCCCACGCAGGTGGGGATCAATGAATATACCAATGACTACGATGTGGATCACTATGAAGAGGTGGCATCCGACGGCGGGCTGACCCTGTTTGCGGATAAGAGCTCCGGAAAGATCGCCGTGCGCAACGACAAGACCGGCTTTATCTGGTACAGCACCCCCAATGACCGGCAGATGGATTCGGCTACCGGCGCCGTACTGGGAAGCGCACTGGATTCCACGCTGGTGGTCAGCTATGTCAATATGGAAAATGAGGCACGGGTCGCCAGCGCCAGTCAGGTCAGTTCCCACGACTGCGTGGCGGACGGCTCGGTGCAGGTGGAGACCATTGACCGGGGCGTGCGCATCACCTACGATTTTAACAGCGTAGGAATGCGGGTACCGGTGGAGATCCAGCTGGACAATGGCACGATGGTGGCACGGATACCGCTGGCGGATGTGCTGGTGAATGAGACCTTCATCGCCGCCAAGCGTCAGGAGGGCTGGACCGACGAGGATGTGGACGCCATGCTGCCCAGCTACCTGATCAGCCTGTGGCTGCTGCCCGGCTTCGGTGCCCAGAACAGTCAGGCGAACGGATACATTTTCGTGCCGGACGGCAGCGGTGCGCTGGTGGATTTTGCCCCCGGCTATGCTGCCCCCGCCGGCCGGTATTCCAAGCGGGTATACGGCGAGGAGCTGGCACAGTCCACGGTAAAGCTGACCGAGTACGGGCAGCAGGTCTATATGCCGGTGTTCGGTACGGTGGTCGGCTCCGACGGGGTGTGCGGCATCATCGAGGAGGGCGATACCATCGCCAACATTGAGGCGTATGGCTCCAGCAGCACCTGCGGCTATACCGGCGTCAGCGCTTCTCTGTATCTGCGGGATCTGTACAGCTCCTATCTGTATCAGGGCACCAGCAACGAGCGGGAGGTCAAGCGGGTCTCCACCAACGAGGTGAAAACGGAGCAGTTCCGTATCCGGTATACCTTCCTGCAGGATGACGCTGCCAGCTACGTCGGCATGGCGCAGCTGTATCGCCGCTATCTGGAGGCCAAGGGTATGCAGCGCCAGGAGACCACCCCCTCCTTTAACGTGGATCTGGTGGGCTGTGTGGAGACCGAGGCAAATTTTCTGGGCTTCTCCTACATGAAGAAGCTGCCTATGACCACCTTCGCTCAGGCGGAGGAGATCCTGGACGCTATGCAGCAGGCGGGAATGACCGATATCCACACCCGGCTGCTGGGCTGGACGAACAACGGACTGAAGAACCGCAAGGCGTCCACCACCGCCAAGCCTCTCGCCAAGCTGGGCGGCAGGTCGAAGTTCCTGTCGCTGGCGGAAAAGGCGGCGGCAGCCGGCAGCTTTGCCCCGGATGTGGATCTGGTACATTTCCAGACCTCCGGCAACGGGATCCAGGCACGGAAGATGTGCGTCAAGACCGTGTTCGGTCTGCCGGCGTATCAGTATAGCTTTATGCCCTCGGTGCTGGTGTACAAAAACGACGTGACCCCCGACCGGCTGCTGTCGGCGGCGGGATTGCAGAAGGCGACGGCGCTGTTTCAAAAGAACTATGCCAAGCTGGATATGAAAGCTCTGTCCCTGTCCTATATCACGCAGGAGCTCTACTCCAATTTCGGCAAGGAGAACGTCTATCGGGATGAGATGGTCGAGCAGCTCACCGCCGTGCTGCAGACGTATGCCGCCGACTGGAAGCTCACCGGCACGGCGTCCAACGCCTATGCGGTGCCGTATCTGGAGCGGGTGCTGGATGTGCCGCTGGATTCCAGCGGATACGATTTCTTTGACCGGGATGTGCCGTTCTATTCCATGGTGTTCCACGGCTATGCGGCGCTGGCGGGCAGCCGGATGAACCACAGCTACGATATGCAGCAGTCGTTCCTCAAGTCGGTGGAGACCGGCAGCGAGCTGCATTTCGTGGGAATGTACGAGGATTCCGCCAAGCTCAAGGAGACCGATTATACCGAGTATTACAGCACCACCTATACCCTGTGGCTGGACAAGGCGGCGGCGTTCTGGAAGGACTATCAGCCGCTGCTGCGGCAGGTGCAGAACAGCACCATCACCGACCACGGAATGGCGGCGGAGCAGGTGAGCCGCACGGTCTATGACAACGGCGTTACCGTCTATGTCAACTACGGCACGGCGGAGTATACCGCCGCCGACGGGACGCAGGTGGCGGCCCGGAGCTATGCTTACACAGGAGGTGCGCAGTGATGAAAAAGGGTTCGTTCAGTCTGGAACGGCGCAACGCCATGGCGGGGCGGATGTTCTGTCTGCCGCTGTATATCGGCGTGCTGCTGTTCTTCGGTCTGCCGCTGCTCCAATCCCTCTGGTATTCCTTTAATACCGTGACGGCGGATGTGGGAGGCTTCGTCACCGAGTTTGTGGGGCTGGATAACTTCACGGAGATCTTCCGGCGGAACCTGTATTTTGTCCCGGCGCTGAAAAACTCCCTGCTGGAGCTGCTCTACAAGGTGCCGGTGGTGTTGATCGCCGCCCTGTTCTTTGCCATCATCCTCAACCAGAAATTCCGGGGCCGGGTGCTGACCCGAGCCATCTTCTTCCTGCCGGTGATCATCGCCTCCGGTGTGGTGCTGAGCATCATCACCTCCGATTCTGCGGCGAACAGCATGATGAACGGCGTGTCCGCCGACAGCGGCTCCGGCTCCTACGGCTCCATCTTCGATTCCTCGGCGCTGCAGGATTTTCTGGTGCAGACCGGTCTGGACAGCAAGATGGTCAGCTATTTCGGGCGCATCGCCAACAATATGTTCGACCTGCTGTGGATGACCGGTATCCAGATGATCATGTTCCTGGCGGGGCTGCAATCCATCCCGCCGACCCTGTATGAAGCCAGCGCCATGGAGGGGGCTACCGGCTGGGAAAACTTCTGGATGATCACCTTCCCCAGTCTGACCCCCATGCTGCTGGTAAATATCGTCTATACCATTGTCGATTCCTTTACCGATACGGGCAATTCGGTGATGAGCCAGATCTATAAACAATACAACGGCCTGTATTACGGCGTGGCGTCTGCCATGTCCTGGACGTATTTCGTGATCATCGGCGTGATCCTGACGGTGATATTCCTGATCTTCTCGGCGATCCAGAAGGATAAGTATCTGGCAAACTCCAAGAAGGCAGAGAAGCTCGCCAATGCCCGGATCAAAGCCGCCCGCAAGGCGGCAGCGGCGGAGAAGGCTGCTGCCGGGGCGCAAGCCGAAGCGTAACTATACGGCGCCGCCTGCAAGCGGTGCAGAAAGGGTCGATTGTATATGAAACTGTCACTCAACCGGGACAAGATCCGTACCAACCTGCCGAAATGGCTGGTGGCGATCGCACGCACGGTGCTGATCATCGGTATGAGCTATGTGTTCCTGTTCCCGGTGCTGTATCTGGTGAGTATGTCTCTGCGGGATGCGGCTACCGTATCGGACCCCAGCATCGTCTGGATCCCGAAAAAGCTGTCGTTGGAGAGTATTCAAAAGGCGTGGGAAGTAATGAACTACGGGCAGACGGCGGTGCTGAGCCTCGTGATCGCCGTCACCAGCACGCTGGCGGCGTGTCTGTCCTGCTCGCTGGTGGGCTACGGTCTGAGCCGGTATAAGTTTGCGGAGCGGAATGTGCTGTTTTTCATCGTCATTCTGATGATCGTGGTGCCGCCTTATACCATTCTGATCCCCTCCTATATGAATTTCCGCTTTTTTGACATTCTGGGGCTGCTGCGGCTGTTCCCGTCGCTCACCGGCGGAAACGGCTACATCAATCTGGCGGATTATCCCCAGTCGGTGCTGACCTTTGTGCTGCCCAGCCTGTTTGCCACAGGTCTGCGCTCCGGTCTGTTCATCTTCATCTTCCGCCAGACCTTCCTGGGGATGCCCAAGGATCTGGAGGAGGCCGCCTGCATCGACGGCTGCGGTCCCTTCAAGACGTATGTGCGGGTGATCTTCCCGCTGGCGACCTCGGCGTTCATCACGGTGATGCTGTTCTCCTTCGTGTGGCACTGGAATGACTATACCAATTCCGCCATCTACTTTCTGGGAGACGTGAAGCCGGTGTCGGTGATGCTCAGCAATCTGCGGAATGCCCTGTTCATCACCAACCCCGAGTTCATCGTGCTGAGCAGCGATGTGATGCGCACCTATCTGTCCGCCGGCGCTCTGCTGGTGGTGGTGCCGCCGCTGCTGCTGTACATCTTCACCCAGAAATATTTTACCGAAAGCATCGAGCGCACCGGTATCGTGGGTTAAATTGCCTGTACCGGCACACAACCGCCCGTCAGCGTGTTTTTCGACACGCTGACGGGCGGTTTTATTTTTCATGTGAAGGATCGGCACGGTTTATGCGAAATGGAGCGGCTCCGGGTATTTTCGTTTATCAGACACAGGGGTGGCAAGCCAAATTTACGGAAAAACAGGAAAATTATTACAAAATTAGCTACGATTTTTATAGATGAATTTTAGAATTGGAGGAATGCACAAAATTCCAACAGGGTGGTATAGCTCTTGCACAAAAATCAAATAGTCTGTTAGTTAAATGTTGACAAATTGCAAAGAAATACAGTACAATATGGTTGTGCAATGTTGCGGTCGGTTGCCGTTTTCGGCCGGACAGGCGCACACATAAAGGGAGTTCAGGGAAATAGTACGATCAAGGGAGGAAGCAAGTACATGAGCAAGCGCATTTTGTCCATGATCCTATCGGCAGCGCTGCTGCTGGGTGCTGTAGGCGTCACCGGAATATTGTCGGTCAGCGCCGCCGATGAGCTGACGGCGGACGGCAAGGTGATCGCTACCTACGAGCCCGTTACCAAGGCAGCGGATATACCGACGGATACGCAGTTGAATCAGGGGAAATTGGCATTCCGCTACGATTATGCTGCAGGATATAATCTGCGATCCGGCGGAAACAAGGATCTGCGGAAAAGCATGAACGAGACCGATCCCAATGATTGGCCGAATACCAATAATGTCAACAGCGGCGTGAAATGGCCGGGACAGACAAAGGCGGATGTGATCGGCAAGATGGCCGACGGCGTATATCTGACCGGCTATGCGGAGACGGCTGAGGCGGAGACGAACGGCACCGCCAACATCTCGATCCCGTGGAAGTCCGGCACCTATTGGGAGACGGATGAAAACGGCAGCACCATCTCCGACCGCAGCCAGACCACCTATGCCGGCTGGGCGAATTCCGATGACAGCCAGTATATGGTGTATGATCTGGGGGCGGTCTCGCAGGTAACGAAGATCGGCATCGGCAGCGGCGTGGAGCGCCCGGCGTTCAGCGCCGCCAACGCCCCTCAGACCGAGGCGGAGCTGCAGGCGCTGATGGGACAGACCAAAAACACTTCGCAGGCACTGACGAAGGTGTCGGTGTATGTGGGAAGCGATCTGGCGAATCTGTTCGGCACCCCCATAAAGGGCAGCGACGGCAAGACCACCCTCAGCGGCAACACCTATCGGGTGCTGACCTATGATTTCTCCGGCGACAAGGAAAAGGCGCTGGCGAACATCTTCACGCTGACGACCGAGGCGACGGGCCGGTATGTGGGCTTCCACTTCCACTATAACGGGACGCCGTATATCAATGAGCTGGCGGTCTACGGCGAGCAGCGCACGACGGCACTCACCACCGGCAATGCGGATGTGCTAACCCAACTGGGCGTCAACCGCTTGAGCACCGCCGAGCGGCTGACCGGTGCACTGGCGAACGGCTCCGGTGCGTGGAGCTGTCTGACCGACGGTGTGATCTATGGGGTCACCACCACCGACGAGTCCTATAAAAGCGCCAAGTGTGGCATCGTCGTGAGCGGCGACGACAAGAATCCCATCACCGGAGAGACGATCACCGGTGTCACCGGCTGGGGTAGTCTGGTCTTCCGTCTGGAGGAGGAAACTACGCTGACCCATGTGCTGATGGCAGGCTCGGCGGGGGATACCGGCAACAACCGGTATGTCCGGTTCTATGAGTTCTATGCGGCGGATAGCCGGGAGGAGCTGTTTCAGGAGGCGCACCGCATTCTGCGCTACGATAACACCTCCGCTCCGCAGCTGGCGCTGCTCCATAAGCTGGCGGCGTCTGTGACCTGCACCTATGTGGGCGTGCGGTTCACCGGCGAGCAGTATAACCAGTCCCGCATCAGCGAGCTGGCGGTCTACGGCACTATGGCGACGCCGGAGCCGAAGCCCTTGGGGGACAGCTACGGCACTAAGTATCAGCCCATCCGGGAAATCGCAGACATTCCCCAGCGGGTCAGCCTGATCGCCGGCATGGAGCCGGTGAATACGGGCGTGAAGGAGGGGACGAAGTCCGCCGTGACCGACGGTCAGCTGGCGGGCGTGCATATGCGTCCGTCCTATATAACCACGACCACGGATACCGGCGACGCCGTGCCGGGCGAGACCGGGCTGTATTTCGATTACAGCAATAACTATGTAAAGACCAACGTCAATGACTATCGGACGGTCTTCTACACGGGCGAAACCAGAGGAAATCTGCAGCTGGATGTGCTGCAGCCGCTGACCTTTGATCTGGGCGGCGTGTGTGCAGTGGATGCGCTGGTGATCGGCAGCGAGACCGACCTGCCCAGCTGGAAAAAGGGGCAGGCGCCCAAGACCGTAGAGGAGTATGTGGCAAAGCAGAATGGCTACAGCACCGATTCACTGCTGATGAAGGGCGAGGTCTATATCGGCGACTCGCTGGAGACGCTGTATGATGCCGCCAACCGGGTCATGTACTACGACTGGTCGAATGCGGCGGATCGGAGCAAGGCCCGGAACAATCTCTTTGTGCTGGGCGAGGCGAAGACCGGCCGGTATGTGGGCTTTAAGTTCAATTCCTACTGGAATCTGCTTCGGGTAGGTGAGCTGGCGGTCTACGGCACAAAGTCGGAAGATCCGTCCGGCGTGATCCAGCTGACCGAATCCAATGTGAACGAGCTGAAGAAGCTGGGAGAAAACCGGCTGTTCGGCGCCGATACGCTGACCGGTACGCTGGCGAACGGCTCCGGTGCGTGGAGCTGCCTGTCGGATGGCGAGATCTACGGCATCACCACCAAATCGGATGCGTATAAGTACAGCAAGTGCGGCATCGCAGTAGGCACCAATAAGACGAACCCCATTACCGGGGAGGAGATCCCGGGCATCAGCGGCTGGGGCAGCGCTTCCTTCCAGCTGATGGGGGAGGCGACGCTGACCCATGTGCTGATGGCGGGCTCGTTTGCGGACGAGGGAAACAACCGGTATGTGCGCTTCTATGAGTTCTATGCGTCCATGACGGCGAGCGACCTGTTCCGCACGGAAAACCGCATTGTCTGCTACGATAACACGCAGGACCCTCAGCTGGCGCAGCTCCATGCGCTGGAGAAGGCGGTGACCTGCCGCTTTGTGGGCGTGCGGTTCACCGGTGAGGCGTACAGTCAGAGCCGCATCAGCGAGATCGGTCTGTATGGGGATATGGAGATCCCGGAGAGCCTGCCCTATACCCGGCTCAATTCCCAGACCGACTATACGGCGACGCTGGCGAACAAGGGCGACAATCTGCTCAAGGGCGAGCGGGTCGGCAACAAGACCAAGGATTATCTGCTGTGCAACGGCGTGGCGATCAGCAAGGGCGACGAGGCGTGGCTGACTAACGATTACATCAACTGGACGAGCGCCGACCGGGAGGAAAAGGTGGAGATCAACACCTCCAGCGGCAATCAGTTCTATTACGATCTGCGGGGTCGGGTGGCGCTGGACAGCGTGCTGGTGGCGTCCAGCGGCAAGGACACGGCTGCCTACCGCCCGGATCGGATCTCGGTATACATGAGCGACGATGAGGAGACCCTGTTCAGCGACAGCTCTCTGGTGGGGCAGGCGCTGACCGGCGGCACCTCGGTGGCGGTGCTGATCGATCTGTCCGCCAAGAATGCCAGCGGACGGTATATCGGCTTCTCCATCCCCGGCGACAGCCAGTATAAGATGCTGCGGCTCACCGAGCTGGGTGTGTATGGTACCTATACCGGCGAGCCGACGGCGATACCGGTCAACCTGCTGGCGCAGGATGGCTCCAAGCGGGTGGATCACTTCCAGGTGGACGCCCGGGGCATCGACAACGTGACCGCCGTGGGCGCCAACAGCAACCCCGGCAAGAACACCAACACCGGTGCTATGCCCAGCAAGCGGGCAGTGTCCACCTTTGAGGAGCTGGACAATCTGACCGACGGCGATCTGACGACCCGTAGCGCCAACTCGGTGACGACGAATTCGGAGGCGATCAATGCGCAGATCCTCAACTACGATAACTCCTGGCTCGGCTTCACCTATTATCTGGGCGGCGCCTCCAAGCTGGACGTGGTGTCCCTGGTCAGCTCCAACGAGCCGGGCTACTACGTCACCGGTGTGCAGATCTATGCGGCGTACTACTATAAGGATCTGTTCAAAAACGAGACCCTGCTGTATACCAGCGGCGGCGAGCATTACACCGGCAGCGAGGCGGACGGCTATCTGCCCGATATCAACTATGAGCTGTATAAGCGGGAGCTGAAATACACCCTCACGGAGGAGCAGCGGGCGCAGGAATATCGGTACATCGCCTTTGTGGTGACCCGGGCATTCCCCCTGTACTGGCCCGGCACAACCAACTATTGTATCGGCTACGGAATGGCCCGGATCGCCGAGCTGACTGCCTATGGCGAGATCACCACCCCCGAGCCGCCGCTGAACAACACCTGGGAGGCGGATACCCGGTTCGGCAAGGCGACGGTCACCATCGAGCCGGATAACTACGACGATCGGGAGTTCTATCTGCAGATCGACCATGTGACCATCGACGAGGAGCCGCTCCCGGCCGGTGTGCAGCGGAATGTGAACAACAACTGGCTCACGGTGGTGGGCGATACGCTGTTCCATCTGCGGTTCTGGGACGCCAAAGGCAAACAGGTCAACGACACCAATAACAAACGGGATGTGATGGTGGTCCTGTCCATCGACCATCAGTATAACTACACGGCGGGCATCATCCGGGATGGGCAGATCCAGCGGCTGTATAACGCCTTTGTCCGCCCGGATAACACCCTGCGCTTGGGCGAGATCAACTACCCCGTGTATCCGGAAACGACAAAGAACAACCGGGACAAGGCGACCTTCCAGGAGATGGACGCCTCGCTGGTGCTTCTCCAGTGGAACGATCCCCGCACGGTGGATGCGCTGGACGGCAACGTACACTATGGCTCGGTCACGGAATTCTTCGGCACGGCGGTAGCAGGCGCCTCGGCGCAGCAGACGGCCGCCTCCGTATCGCTTTGGTGGCTGCTGGTGCCGGCGGCGCTGGCGGCTGCCGGGGTGACCGGTGTACTTCTGCTGCGGCGCCGCAAGCGTGGCGCAGCCGAGCAGTGAGAAAGGGGGCGGATGAACGATGAAACAGTTTACAAAGAGCTTTGCAGTGTTCGCCCTGTGTCTGTGTCTGCTGGCGGGCGGCTTCGCCGTCGCCGCAGAAAAGTATAGCTTCGTGGACGGCAAGGTGCCGGACAACTGGACCCAGATCACGGACGAGTCGGATGTGACGGCTACCGACATTCTCACTCCGGTGAACCCCAACGCCAGTCAGGAGGCGAAGAATCTGTACGCCTATCTGTGTACGCTGGCGAACTCCGATGCGTTCCTCACCGGACAGTTTGACATCGGAAACTCCAACAAGTCCTACGAGACGGTAACAAAGGATTTCGGCTTTGAGCCGGCGCTGTATTCGGCCCGATATGTGGTGAATACGGGCGGCGATAAAGCCAAGAATTACTCCATCACCCGAACCGGCGAAACGGAGATCGTTAACGGCAAGGAGCTGAACAAGATCAGCTATCCCGACGATCTGATGCTCTGCACCCCCGACTCGGTGACGAAGGTCAACAATCTGATGAAGCAGCATTACGACAACGGCAATGTGCTGCTCATCCACTCCGACTCCGCCAACCGGGATGTGTGCGCCTATGCAGCGATGGAGCGGGGCAAATACGAGAGCAAGGACGACGTCATCATGGAACTGGACGTCACCAATCCCGACCGGGATCTGCCGGTGTACGCTCTGTGGTACCGCTATCAGACCGACGTGATGACCCATTTCAAGGAGATGGAGGACATGGGCGTCAAGGCGTACCTGTGGCGTCCGTGGATCGAGTTCAACCTCAGCGGCTTTAACGGAGCCACCGACGAGGGCAAGGCGTCCTTCGTGCGGGTGTTTCAGCAGACGGTGCAGCGGATGATCGATTTTGGTCTGACCGGCTTTCTGGTGACCTATTCTCCCAGCGGCGGCAACAATACCATTCAGATGAACCCCGGCAACGATTACATCGACAGCTATGCGATCACGGTGTATTCCGAGACCAGTGCGCTGGGGCATATCGCCGGACAGAATCTCCGCAACTACTACTGGTATGCGAAGACCGGCAAGCCGATCGGCTTTTCCGAGTTCTCCTGCCGTACCGGCGACTGGAAGAATCAGGGCAAGGCGCCCCGGGCATCCTCCTTTGATCTGCTGGCGGATGCGATAGCGGAATATCCTGCGCTGGCATGGATCAACTTCTGGGGCGACGGCAGCTACTCGCTGCAAAACAGCGACAAGGCCATGGCGGCGGGCAACGACGACGGGCGGATGTTTATGGATAGCCCCTACACCCTGTCGCTGGAGGAGATCCCCGACTACCGCACCACCAAGTTCATCGCCCCCGGCGTGGCGCAGGTGCGGCTGAAGGGCGAGGCTGCCGGTGTGTATCACGGTCTGGAGGAGCGGGATTATTCGCTGGCGGAGCTGCAGGCGATGGGGATCGACCCCACGAAGGTGGAATCGGTGCGGGCGAATACCGACTACGGCATCACCTTCTTCACTGAGGATAACTGCGGCGGTACCGCCTATGGCTATGTGGGCGGCGCCAAGAATCTGGAAAGCGCCACCGTGGCGCAGTTCCGCTCCTGCCGCATCGAGGCGGTGCAGAATCTGGCGCTGGATAAGGATTCCTGGGCGAGCGACAACGATGACATCGCCTATAAGGCAAATGACGGTCTGCTGTCTCTGTGGGAGGGCAGATTGAGCGCCGACGGGACCGCATGGCTGTATGTGGATCTGAACGAGCCCTGCACCATCAGTAAGTTCAGCGTGCGCAATGCGGGCGCCACTCAGCGGCCGGATATGTACAACACCCGGGGCTTCCAGATCCAGTACAGCAACGACGCCAAGACCTGGACGACCGTCTCGGAGGTCAAGGACAACGATTTCAGCGTGGTGACCCGGATGATCCAGCCGGTCACGGCACGGTATTTCCGGATACTGATCACCGAGGCGAATCGCTCCTCCATCGAGTCGGAGAAGGATGTGGTGATGATCAGCGAGCTGGAGCTGTACGGCGTGATCCACGGCATCAGCCAGACGAAGGAAGAGGAGCCGGACAACGACGATGGCAGCGACGACGTCATTGAGCCGGTCATCAATACCGACGACGGCGACGACGATGGCGGGGAGACGTCGGATACCAGCGACGATACCCCCAACAGCGGCGGCAAAAAGCGCCGGGTGATCCGCAAGGTGGTCACCGGCAGCAACACCTGGATCATTATTGTCTGTGTGGCAGCCGGCGTGGTGCTGCTGGGCGGCGGTACGGGGCTGTTCTTCTTCCTGCGTAAGCGGAAACGCAGCGGCAATACCCCGCAATAATCGTCCGACGGGCGACCGTCCGCTCCGGGAGCGTCACGATTCGTGTGGCGCTCCCGGTTTTGCCGCCGGTGAACCCCGCAGCCGGATCGGGCAGGGGCGTCGGAGCGTGTGAGGATATAGGACATAAAATGGTAGGATTTTCTCACAATTCGCTCGATGGCATAGGCTGTGCAGAAACGGGAAAAACCGATCGGGACAGGTTTTGACAGGTTCTGGACAGATGTTGCACTATTTCATCGTTTCTATTGCACTTTTACAAAAGGTCATATATTTTCGGCAAAAATCTATTGACTATTAGCAATGCCTTTGGTATAATGTGCTTGCGATTTGGTCATGGAGGTGCTTCGGACAGAGCCGCCGTGACCGGGTAAGAATATAGGCAAACCGATTCGTAGGAGGGAAATGATTGTGAAGAATGTCAGCAGAATTTTGTGCTGCCTGTTGGTTGCGCTGTTTTGCGTCTCTATGATGGCGTGTTCCAAGACCACCATTGAGGAGAGCTGGATCAGCGAATATGACAGCACTGCTGTTTCGGATAATACCAAGGATCCGGAGAATTCGGATGCGGGTAATTCCGATGCCAGCGGCGACAACAAGGGTGGCACCACCACGAAGAAGCACGGCAAGGGCGGCACCACCACCACGACGAAAAACGGCAAGACCCGCAACATGAATAATACCGTGCTGCGGAACATCACCGTGCAGTCCGGCGGCGCCACCAACTACGGCGACACCTTCCGGGGCAAGAGCTACAAGATGATCACTTGGGCGGAGACCACCACGGCATCCGACCAGGCGGAGATCGAGGCGTTTGCCAAGCAGTACGGCTGCTCGATTAAGATCGATACCCCGAACTTTGAGCAGGTGCGTACCACCGTCGCCACCAAGCTGTCCTCCGGCGATGCGTATGACATCATCCGGCTGCAGGGCTCCTGGTATCCACGGATCCTGATCGCCAACCTGATGGAGCCGCTGGATGGCGCTTTCACCACCGGCGATTGCACCAGCGGCAGCTCCAACAAGGGCATCGATCTGGAGAAATCCAAGTATTTCGGCTGGAACAATAAGCTGTACGGCATCACCACCTATGACGACAGCCCCATCTATTATATGTACTATAACAAGAAGCTGCTCAACGGCGCCAATGACCCGTGGGCGCTCATCCAGAAGAATGAGTGGACCTGGGCAAAGATGAAGGAGCTGGCGGAGCAGTATAAGGGCGAGGGCGGCAGCGCCTACTGGTCGGATCAGACCTGGTGCTACAAGGCGATGGTCATGGCGAACAACGTGCAGCTGGTGAAGGAGTCCCAGGGGGCCAACGGCGGCACTAAGCTGGAGGCGTATGTATCCAGCAACACCCCCTTCATCAATGCGCTGAAGTATGTGCAGGGTATGAACGGCAAGGGCAGCGCCGGCGATGCGCTGTATAAGAACAGCCTGGTTCTGAAGAGCGACGGCGGCTCCGATAAGCTGGATAACCTGTGCAACGGCAACATCGTGGTGTGGCCCTCTGAGTCCAACCGCTATCAGTCGCTGTATAACCGGATCGCCAAGAAGCAGGGCGCCGGCTTCGGCAACGATGTGAACAATCTGGGTGTGGCTCCCGTGCCCTACGGCCCCGATAACAGCGCCAAAGTGTATGCGGCGGGCTGGCTGACCGGCTTCGGCGCCGGCCGCGGCTCCGATGCTACCGCTCCCAAGCTGGTGGCGGCGCTGACCATCTATCACAGCGAGCATGCCTACAGCCAGGCGGATTCCGAGGCGGCTAAGGCGGAGCTGAAGGCCAAGAAGCAGATGAACGACTACTACAAGAAGACCAACTACTGCGACTTCGGCTACGGCGATGCGGACAAGACTCTGGACACCATTCTCTCCGCCATCGAGCAGGAGTGCGCACAGGGCAAGAACATTGCCACCACGCTGAAGAAGTACGATTCTCAGGCAAAGACCTACCTGAAGAACTCGCTGAATCAGCAGTAATTCTACCGAAAACGGTATCCAACCAATGCGGGGCGTCACACCGGCGGTGTGGCGCTCCGTTTTTGTCGGCGGAGATTGTAAACAGTGTTTGAATATGCGCCGGGATGGCTTGACGGTACCCGCCGATTGCGCTATAGTAGAAAAACACGGCTGCCGGACGGCGGCAACGGAAAGGAATGACTGGTGTGGGAACTTGGAAGCACGGGCTGTGGCTCCTGCTGTGTGCCGGGCTGGTGGGCGGTCTGCTGACGGTCAGCCTGCGGCGGCATTGGTCCCGGCGGAAAGCCGGATGGGTGATGGTGGGCTTTTGCCTGCTCAGCGAGGTCAGCAAGATGATGTGCGGGATGCTGCCCAGCCCCGCCGGCGGGATGCATCTGGATCCGCTGGATCTGCCCTTTCACCTGTGCAGTCTGCTGCTGTTTGTGGTGTTCTATGTCACCTTTGGCAGGGAGAGCCGTGCCCGGCAGACGGCGGTGAATTTTCTGGCGGTGATGGGGGCGCTGGGGAGCGTCTGCGCCCTGCTCATTCCTACAAACGGGGTGGAATTTACCGCCCCCGGGGCGTATCAGTGCTTTGTGTACCATGGGGCGCTGTTGTGGTTCGCCCTGTATCTGATCACCTCCCGACAGGCGCAGCTGGGCAGCTGGAAAAGCTGGCTCACCAATCTGTCGGTACTGGCGGCGCTGACGCTGCTGATGCTGTATGTGAATGGGGCGCTGTCGGCTTATGACACCAACTTTTTCTATTTGACCCGTCCGCCCATGGAGAATTTGCCGCTGCTGAATCTGGATCACGGCTGGTATGCCTATTTTCTGCGGCTGCTGGGCTTGGGTGTGGGGCTGGTGACGGCGTTTCACCTGCCCTTTATGGCGGCGCACCGCCGCCGCAGCCGAAAGGCGCTGCCGTCGGAGACGGTCGGCGCCGCCGAGCGCTGAATGGGGCAAAAAATGAAGAGATTTTTGAGAGTGGCTGCAGACCGGATGTCTGCAGCCGCTTTTTTGCGTCCTGCGGCGTCCTTTTGGGGGAGCAAACATCCCCTCGCCCGGTCGGTTTTGGCGCCGGGAATGACCGCTTGTGCCGTTTTTTAACCGCTTGTGCCAAAACGATTGTAATATTTAGCATTTTCGGCAGAATATATTCGTAAAGTTCTGTTCACGGAGGAGGCGCTGCATGAAACTGGTCATATACGGAGCCGAGACGGAGCGGGGTGAGCTGCAGCAGCTGCTGACACAGCTGCCCGCCTGCGGCTATCGGGATGTCCGGGTCGAGGGCTATGGGGAGTACGATCGGTTCATAGCCGGTTTGCGGGAGAGTCCGCCGGACTGCATCGTCGTCACCATGAACGGGGCGGGCGGCATGGAGGGCGTCATCGCCGCCTGCCGTCTCTGCGGGGCTGTGCCGGTGGTGCGGTTTCCGGCGGCAGCGGCTTCGCTGTCCAGTCCTATCGGCTGGGCAGCGCTTATTTTCACGAAAAGCCTCTGGCAACGGAGCGCTTATCGGCAGCGTTCGCACAATGTGTGTAAAGGAGAATGAGGATGAACACAGGATCTGCATGGGAAAAACGGGCTCTTTCCGTCCTGCTGACGGTCATCATGGTATTTTCCATGGTGCCGCTGTCGGTATTTGCGGCAAGTGGCGAGGCGGAGGTGACGGTAAACGGCTCGACAACCAATTTTAACAGCTTTGCCGGTGCGGTCGAGTATGTGAACGCACACGGCGGCACGCTGAGGCTGCTGTCGGATGTCGAGGTGCCGCTGTCTGAAAATCCTGACGATATTCCGTTCATCACCGACGCCATCTCCGGTATCACGGCGGACAACGTCAAATCGAGCGACGGAGAGACGATATTCTCTGTCGAGCGGCAGATCCTCGATATTGCTGAAGCGTTTGACGATGGCGAATCCACCGAAGAGGAATGGAACAAGCTGACCGAAGCGGCGGCAAGGTGCAAGGCGCTGAAAGAGCGCATCGCAGAGACTGCGGAGGAGATCTCCCGCTTGACCGATGCCGTGAATGGCTATGAGATCGACAAGGTGACGAGCGCCGATAAGGCGGATATTGAGGAGCTGATCGCCGCCATCGACACCTTGCTCAACGGGGACAACCTGACGGATGCCGAGAGAGCGGCTCTGGAGGCGCTGAAGGGTACGGCGCAGATGCTGCTTGACCGCATTGCGGCGGCGAAGGCCGCTGCCGAAGCGGACGAGATCACAGCGGTCGATGGTATCACCAAGGACAATGTGAAGCTCGGAGACAAAGAAGCCCTTGAGACGACGGAAAAAGCTCTGGAGGGTGCTCTGCGTGACTTTGACGGCAACTATACCGAGGAGGAGCAGGAAGACCTTGAAAAGAAGCTGGAGACCGTGAAGGCGGCGCTGGCAGCCATCGGCAAGGCGGAAAAGGCAGCCGATGAGATCGGCAAGCTGCCCTCGGCGGACGACGCCAAGCTGGGCGATAAGAGCGAGCTGGACCGTGTGCAGGAGCTGATCGACGGGCTGACCGAAAATGAAAAGGCGATGCTCGGCAAGGATGCTGTGGGCAAGCTCGACGCTCTGGCGGAGAGACTGCGGCGGCTGGAGGAGGAAGCCAACTCTCCCAAGACCGGCAGCGTCGGCGATCTGACGCTGTGGATTGCTCTGCTCTTCATCAGCGGCGGCATCGCCGCCGGGGCACTGGCAGTCAAGAAAAAACAAGAGGATGCCATCCGGTAACGGACGCAAAGCGGCGGGGCAGTCGGAAAATACCGACTGCCCCGTTTGCGGATCGTATGGATAAAAGCGCCGCCGCTGCGGCACTTTGTTTGTATGGTCCTCGCCTGTGTTGTCTCTGCGGGTGCCGGAAGAAAAGGGGCTGCCGCCGTACCCCGTCAGACGATTATCGGACAGGACGCTTTTTCTTTTTGGGCAGCGGGGTGATCGGCTCCAGTACCGCAATAACGGCTGCGGTTAGGGCGTGGTTTTCTATATCCAGAATATAATGGGGCTTTGCGCCGTCGTAGGGTACCCCCACGGGCGCTTCTGCCATCAGAGGGGCGATCTCCGGCAGCTGCTTGACCATCACGGTGTTGTCGCAGACCAGCAGCAGCGGTTTCTCGTGCACATACACCAGATATTCACCAAACATTTTACGGTAGGTGACGCCGCTGATCCCCTGAAGCTGGTCGCAGACAAACCGTATGTATTCTTGAGAGGTAGCCATATAGTTTACTCCTTTTCTGTCGATAGAAGCTGCTGTCTTCTATTGTAGCTGTGCGGCGGGCGTCTGTCAAGGGGCGCTCACGGGTTGACAAAAGCAGGGCAGAGCAGTATAATGACCCTAATCTGGTCAGTGGGGAGGCGGTACGCATGAAGCAGTGCTTGGATGCGGAAAATCTGCATCGGCGGCTCAAAAAGATTATCGGACAGGTGCAGGCGATCGACCGTATGGTGGATGAGGATGTCCCCTGTGAGGATGTTCTGGCGCAGATCAATGCGGCCAAATCCGCACTCCACAGCTGCGGCAAGGTGGTCCTGGAGGGACATATCCGCCATTGTGTCCGGGACGGCATTGAGCATGGCGACGCCGATAAGACCATCGACAGCTTTACCAAGGCAGTGGAGCGATTTTCCAATATGGGATAGCGTCTCCGGCGGTTTCTCACAAGGCATCGGACGGCTCCTCCGGAGGAGTCGATGACCGCCCGCTTCCGTTTTTTCCAAGCAGACCAAAACAGCTGCGCTTAGGGGCAGACAGTTTTCGCTATTTTAGGCAGCCGTTTTCGGCTGCTTTTTTTCTTGACAAACCATACCCATGTGGGTATACTATGCCTATACCCACATGGGTATAGAAAGAAGGAGATACTATGAAGAAATGGATGCATGCGCTGGAGCGGGTGCTGGAGCTGGGCGGAATCAAAAAGGATATTGTGCTGCTGGCGCTCTCCGGAGCGGCGGTGATTGGCAGCTTGCTGGGGTTCCAGCCGTTCGGTGTGGATGTGGCATGGGTGGCGATCATCCTGTGCGGCGTCCCGATCGTACTGGAGGCTGTGATTGGGCTGGTGACGGCCTTTGATATTAAGGCGGATGTGCTTGTGTCGTTGGCGCTGATCGCCTCCGTGTGCATCGGTCAGATCTTTGCGGCGGGCGAGGTGGCGTTTATCATGCAGCTGGGCGCTCTGCTGGAGGAGCTGACCGTGGCGAAGGCTCGGGCGGGGATCGAACGGCTGGTGCATCTGACGCCCCGTACCGCCCGGGTGCTGCAGGCGGGACGTGAGACGATCGTTTCCGCCGAGCAGGTGCAGGTCGGCGATCGGCTCCGGGTGCTGCCCGGTGAGAGCGTGCCTGTGGATGGGGTGATCGTATCCGGCCAGACCTCCATCAATCAGGCGGTTATGACCGGCGAATCCCTGCCGGTGGATAAGACGGTGGGGGATCCCGTAGCCAGCGGAACGGTCAATCAATTCGGCGCCTTTGAGATGGAAGCGACCAAGGTCGGGGAGGACAGCTCCATTCAGCGCATGATCCGACTGGTGCAGTCGGCGGATGCCGGGAAAGCCAAAATCGTCGGCATTGCGGATCGTTGGGCGACCTGGATCGTGGTGATCGCTTTGACGGCGGCGGCGCTGACCTGGCTGATCACCGGTCAGGTGCTGCGGGCGGTGACGATTCTCGTGGTGTTCTGCCCGTGTGCGCTGGTGCTGGCGACGCCGACCGCCATCATGGCGGCGATTGGAAACGCCACCAGACACGGGTTTTTGATCCGGGAGGGCGATGCGCTGGAGCGCTTGGCGCAGGCAAAGGTGCTGGCGCTGGATAAGACCGGTACCCTCACCTATGGGACACCGGAGGTGGTAGCGGTCGCCAGCGTTTGCGAGGCCTGCACCGGAGAGACGCTCTACCGTCTGACGGCGGCAGCGGAGCAGCTCTCGGAGCATCCGCTGGGGAAAGCGATCGTCGCCGGCTATAAAAAGAATACGGCGGCAGCATTGGCGGCGGCGGAGCGGTTCACGATGGTGCCCGGGCGTGGCGTCTGCGCCGTGGTGGAGGAAAAGACCCTTTTGGCGGGTAACCCGGAGCTGTTGGCACAGTACGGGGTGGAGGCAGATCCACGGGGAGAGGCCGAGCAATACATCCGGCGGGGCTGTACCGTCACCTATGTGGCGGTGGACGGCACTCTGGCGGGCTATATTGTGCTTGCCGACACGCTCCGTGCGGAAAGTGCAGCCACAATGGATTCCATACGCCGCCTGGGCGTGCAGCCGGTGCTGCTCACCGGCGACCATGAGAGCGCTGCCCAAGCGATCGCTGCGCAGCTGCACATTGATGCGGTGCGTGCCAACTGTCTGCCGGAGGATAAGCTGAACGCCATCGGCGGCTATCAGGATAAGGGGCTGCCGGTGTGTATGCTGGGGGACGGCATCAACGATGCCCCGGCGCTGAAAAAAGCCGATGTGGGCATCGCCATGGGCGGCGTCGGCAGCGATATTGCCGTCGATGCGGCGGATATGGCGCTGGTGGACGATGAGGTGCGGGAGCTGCCCCACCTGTTTGCCTTGTCCAGACGAATGATGATGACCATCCGCCTGAATATGACCTTCTCTATGACTTTGAATTTTGTGGCGATTGTGCTGGCGGCAGTCGGCACCCTGAATCCGGTCATAGGCGCATTGGTGCATAACGCCGGATCGGTTCTGGTCATCGCCAATTCGGCACTTCTGTTGACGTGGCGGGACAGAAAACAGGGGTGAGAAATATTTCCGGCTGTTCGTCGTTGCATTTTTCCTCCCTTTCTGGTATACTGACAGGCAGATCCTGTGCTGGGAGGCATCTGTATGCGTTTATTGATCATTCGCCACGGCGATCCGGACTATGCGGCGGATTCTCTGACCGAGAAGGGCTGGCGGGAGGCGGAATTACTTAAGGAGCGTCTGCTCAAGGAGCCGATCGCTGCCTTTTATTGCTCGCCGTTGGGACGGGCGCAGGCGACCGCCCGCCCTACGCTGGAGGCGCTGGGGCGGACAGCGGAGATCTGCGATTGGCTCCGGGAGTTTCCCGGGCGTATCGTGGATCCCGTCACCGGCGACACGCCGGGCTGCTGCTGGGATCTCATGCCTGCCCGGCTGAACGGACAGCCCGCCTTGTTGGATAAGGAGCGCTGGCTGGATACGCCGCCGTACAATAGCGGCGATGTGGCGGAGACCTACGCCGCCGTTTGCCGGGGGCTGGATGCGCTGCTGGCCCGCCACGGCTATGTGCATGAGGGCTATATCTTCCGGGTAAAGCATGCCAATACCGACACTCTGGCGCTGTTCTGTCACTTTGGGGTGGAATGTGTGCTGCTGTCGCACCTGCTGCCTATTGCGCCGGTAGCGCTATGGCAGGGGGTTGTGGCGCTGCCCTCCTCGGTGACGACGCTGTATACCGAGGAGCGGGAGCAGGGGATCGCCGCCTGGCGCTGCTGCGGCTTCGGCGACCTGTCCCATCTCTATGCGGGGGCGGAGCCGCCGTCGTTTCAGGCCCGGTTTTGCGAAACCTATGATAATTTTGAGCAGCGGCATTGAGTGCTGTGCACCATTCCGGAGAGGAGGAGCCCCATGGCGCAACGTCGCAATACCCGCTGGCTGTGGATAGCGGTGCTTGCCGTTCTGACGCTGTTCATTTTTTCCCGATCGCTGATGAACGGCGAGCGCTCGATGCAGGAAAGCTCGTTGGTGCAGTCGGCGCTGCGGCGGGTGCTGGGCGATGGGGTGGTGAGCCGCTTTTTGTATCGCTGGATCCGTAAGGTGGCGCACTTCAGTGAATATGCGGTGCTGGGCGGGGCATGGTGCGGCTACGACCGGCGGTTTCGCCCGTCCCGTTGGTGGCTGTGGGGCGCCGGGCCGGTGACAGCCGGTATAGATGAATGTCTGCAATTCGTTTCCCCGGGGCGGTCGCCCCAACTGTCGGATGCGCTGCTGGATTGCGTCGGGTATGCCTGCGGGGCGGCGCTGATAGGGCTGCTTGTGTGGGTATGTATCCGCCGTAAGCAGCACAAGACATAGGAATATGAGCCTTCCGTTGCATAGGGCAACGGACAGATCCCGAATAAAAAGAATCACCGGTAAGAAAACATGAGTTTTCTTACCGGTGATTTTGTTATATGCAGCATTGTAATGAAACCGTGAGCAGGGGCAAGCTTGCCCCTGCTTTTTTCGCAGAGTTTGTCACTCTGCTAAAAGTGCGCTTTGCCCCCTGCGTTCTTCCGCTTTTGGCTGTGTATGACTGAAGCCGCTGACTGCGCATAGTCAAAAGCCGATGGCTTGCAGCTTATCCATATTGGAGCGCTTCAGCTCCATGGAGGAATGCACATAGCGCTCCAATGTGATGGCGGTGGTGGCATGTCCCAGCACCTCCGACAGCGATTTGATCTCAAAGCCCACCTCCACCGCTCTTGTCGCAAAGGTATGCCGCAGCGTATGGGCGTGGACCCCCTCCAGCCCGCAGGCTCGGGTGTATTTCTCCATGCGGTATTGCAGCGTCCGTGGCTCCATATAGCGCCCGGTGCCGGTCAACACATAAGCGTCGGCGTCCTCCACGGCGAAACGGCGGCACAGCGCTGCGGTGTAGTCCGTCATGGGAATGGTGTGCCGGGAGGTACTGCTTTTCGGAGCACCAATGCATATCCGGGTACGGCTGCCCTCTTCCCCGGCGGTATCGTGCAGTCGCTGCAGGGTGGCGGTGATCCCAATCGTCTGCTCCGGGATAGGCGGTGACAATATCTTCGGCAACCCCCTGCGCACCGGATGGTACGGATCCGGGTTTACCACCCTGACAAAGCTGATTATCGGCGGCACCCTTGCCGGCAGCAACGCAGCCGGTATCCCGTCGGGAACGGTGCTGACTTTGTACGGCAGGAAAGCATAAGGAGGAATATACATGCGCAAGTGGGTAGATGGGCAGTATGCCGACATGACGGCGGAGGAGATCGCCGCCATCCAAACACCGCCGGAGATATCGACCACCGCTCCGCCCTCGACCGAGGAGAGGCTGGAGGCACTGGAGGCGGCGATGCTGGAGCTGATCTGCGGAGGGAGTGAGTAGTAAATGGCGGAGTTTTTGCGGGTGCAGCTGGCGCTGGGACACATCACACCGGCAACGGTGGAGCGGCTGGCACAACGGGGCAGGATCACGCAGGAGGAATACGGCTATATTATGGAAAGAAGCGAATAATCATGGCAAAGAAGATCTATCTGTCGGCGGCGGCACACGCTACCGACAACCGGACGCAGTGTCCGGTACAATGCAGCGAGAACACCCACTGCAACCAGTACATGGACAAGCTGGAGACCCGGCTGCGGGAGGTGGGCTTTGAGGTCATGCGGGGTGACAAGTCGCTGACCGGCTCACAGGCAATGTCCACCCGGGTGACGGAGGCGAACCGCTGGAAAGCGGACATCTACTATGTGGCGCACACCAACGCCGGTGGCGGGCGGTACAGCATGACCCTGTGCTACACCGATAAAGCCAGCAAGGCGAAAGCGGAGATGTTCCACAAGTACCGCCGCAGCATGCGGCATGTGGTGCGGCAGCGGGGCGACCTGTATGAGATCAACGCCACCGCCATGCCCTGCCTGTATGATGAGCTGTTCTTCCACGACAATGCGGAGGACTGCGCATGGTTCCACAATGGGGGCATGGACGTGATGGTGGAGGAGACGGTGCAGGCGCTGTGCGAGATCTGCGGGGTGGACTATACGCCGCACGTCGAGCCGCAGCCCACGCCGGAGCCGACCCCCGTCCCGGCAGCGCCCAAGGCGGGCGACACCGTGCAGCTGACCGGCGGCAAGCTGTACACCACCGCCCGGGGCAGCAAGTATGTGACCCGCACCGGGACCTTTTACCTGTATGACGGGCAAAAGGTCGGCAACCGCTATCGGGTAACCAACCGGGCGGATCGGGTAGGTAAGTCCCCGGCATGGGCAAATGTGTCCGGCTGGGTGGATTTGTAATTTAACCCCTGTTAAATGCATATTAAAACAGTATATAAGGAGGCTGAATTATGCAGGGCATTTTACTGGTAATCGTGTTGGCAATTGTGGTGGAGGCAGTGGTGGAATACATCAAATCCCTCGCCAATTTGGCAATAAGCCACGAGTGGAAAACAGCGGCGTTGCAGATAGCCGCACTTGCGGTTTCTGTGTTGCTGTGTTTTATGACCGGAGCAGATCTGTTTGTGGCGTTGGGGCTGGAGTTTCGGTATGGTTGGATCGGGGTTCTGCTGACAGGGATCTTTGCCAGCCGTGGTGCAAATTACGTTAGCGATTTTGTCGGACGACTGCGTACCACCACTGCAAATGCATAGTAATTAAAAAAGGAGCGGGCTTACAATTCTGTAAACCCGCTCCTTTTGCGCTTATCAATATATATTCATTCTTGTGATGGTGTTTTTTGCAACTCTCTTGCAACCGTTTTTTGTTTTTTGCGATTTGCTACAATCGGGAATATGTCAAGGAGTAGAAAAGAAATTTTCAAAAAAGTGCGCTTTCAGCGGGGGATCGGTGCCGCTTCATCGACAGGCAGAAGAAAGCGCAAGCCGGAAACGGCACCGGATGCGCATGGAAAGGGGGCGGACAGAAATGACCCGGGGGCAGCACCGATCCAGAGGGTCGAATACGATGCCCCCAAAGGATGAACCGATACAGTTCCTCCTTTGGGGCTGCGATCCATATAAGCGGTCGATCACATGCTCGATAAAGGCTCCGCTATACTGTCCGGCTTTTCCTCCAGCACATACCGATGATAGAAATAGAGCGGCGTAGCCGACCAGCCGTGGCACAGGCTGCCCGCTTGGTCGAAATCCTCGGCGCCCCGTTCGGTCTCCCAGAAGCTGGTCGCCCCCTGCAGCAGCATCCGCCCCCAAATGGCGGCAATATCCTCCAATATCCATTGCCGGTAGGTGTTTGGCGCAGTCATGAGCGCATCGTATTTGAAAATGCGGTAGCTAAGGCTGATGGGGATCAGCGCATCGGTGTCGGCGGTAAGCGCTTGCAGCAGGCGGCGGCGCCGAGCGTCGTCCGGCACCCCGGCGCAGAGCATCAGCGCCTGCGTCAGCTCGGCATAATGCCGCAGCCCGTCTGTCTCCCGATAGGTGGCGTAGAGTCCCCGCTCCTCGTCCCAGAAGCGGTCGGCTGTTTGCGCCAGCTGCGCATAGCGCTGGCGGTAGGCGGCGGATGTTTTCGATTCTCCGATCCGCTCACACAAGCGGGATGCCGCCTGCAGCGCCAGCAATAGCCAAGCCAGCAGCGGCGCATCCTCCCGGGCATCGGCCACCGGGGAATATCCGTCCAGCCCGCTGCGCCATTCATAGAAATTCCAATAGACTGCGCCGGAAAACGGCGCTACCGGATCTTCACGCCGGAGAAAGGTCTCCAGCAAGCGTTCCGCTACCGGAAGCAGCTCTTTAACAAACGGCACATCCTGACTGTAGGCGGCGTACTCCTCCAGCGCAAGGATAAAGCTCAGAGAAAAGCTCGGGATCGTAATGGGTACCTCCGCCGGAAAACACAGCTCCAGCAGGCCGTCCTCCCGTGATCCCTCTGCCATCAGCTGCAGACAGGCACGGGGAAAGGCGGTCTCGCCAAAGGCGAAATAGCCGCACAGCATCTGATTGCGGGAATCCATCGCATACATGGCCTGCTCCCGCCACGGGCAGTCCTCGTAATGCTCGTGCATGCACAGCTCCAAGGTGCGGCGGCTGACGGCAGCGATACGAGCGTGCAGCGTATCGCTCCCGTGGAACAGCGGGCGATAGCGCACCGGATAGCGCACGGGGCGCAGTCCTGCATAGTGCAGCGTACAGGAATGGGCAAAGATCAGCAGCATCACATAGCGGCAGCCGATGCGCTTAAAGTAGTGGGTGAACCGTTGGTGCCCCGCCTTGGCATAATATACGGCGGCAAACTGCCGTCCGCCGATGCTGCTGCGCACCCGCAGATCGTCCAGATGCTCGCCGAAGCCGACCAAGACTTCGGCTTCCTGTGCCAGCGTCAGCTCCAGCTCCAGCAGTCCGGACTCCTCCTGCTCCAGATCCAGCAGGAAATACAGCCCATCCCCCTCGGTGCTACGGAAAGCAACCCCCTCCTGCCGGGGAAGCTGCACACCGGTGTCTGCGCCCAGCTCTCTTGTGCGGCGAGCCGACAGAAACGCCTGCTGGATCCGGTCACCGCAGGGAGCCTGCCGGTTTTCGTCCCGGAAAACGCCCTGCGCCCGGAGTGTGGCTGTACACGGAGAGTGTATTTGCAGGCTTTGAATAGGGCGGGGGCGCAGCGGCGGCGCATAGCCTGTTTCCCAAGCCGGAGCCCAGCCGGCGCCGGCAGTATAGTCGGGGGTGAGCCACCCATCCTCCTGCCGGGCGTCATAGCCAAAAGAAAAGGACAGCTGGGATGACAGGCGTTCTACGACGCCGCTGCGGTAAGCAGGGGAGGGGCGGCAGCGGGTGGCGTTGCCGCTGGCCGCAAGACACCCCTCCTGCCCGACGATTGCGAACAGAAGACCGGGCTGTCCCCGCCGGTAGACCGAGCTGCTTTCCCCCTGACAATAAGCGAGGATACACAGCACGTTAGCGCCGGGATGCAGCCGATCGGTGATATTCGCCTGTTCATACACCTTGTCGGTGGGATAGTCGGCGTATTGGGACAGGGGTATGTGCTGCCCGTTGACGAAGGCGGCAAACTGGGAGTCGGCGCTGATATACAGCCGCACCGCCCCCTCTCCCGACCAGGAAAATGACTGCCGGAATGCGGCGTATTGGTTCGGTTCCTCCGTGGGCGCCGTCCAGATCCAGCGGGCATCGCTTGACCAATCTTTCATAGAATGCTTCCTCTCTTTTCTATCCAAATATTCTATAGCACCCGCTACCGGTTGATGGCTGCCGGAGGCTGCCGCTTGCGGGAGCGGTATTCCCGGGGGGAGCAGCCCACTGTGCGGCGGAACATCTTGCCGAAATAGCTGGGATCGGAGAAGCCGCAGGTGTTGCTGATTTCTGTAATCGGTAATGCGGTGGTCTGCAGGTATTGCTTGGCTTTGGCGATGCGGATGCGCAGGAGTGTCTCCATAATGGAGGAGGAGCTGTCCTGTTTGTAATGGTGGCAGAGTGTGTACCGGTTCATGTGCATGGCGGCAGCCACATCGTCCAGCGTCAGCGGGCGGGAAAAGTGGTTTTCCAAATAATTATCCACCTGATGCACCAGAGAAAAATGATCGGACAGCAGGTCGGACAGCAGCTCATTGACCAAAGAATACGCCGCCAGCGAGCGCTGCACCGGATCGCTGTTGTTATTGCAGCGCTCATCCAGCTGGCGGCAGGCAGCAGGCAAAAAGGGCGGCACCTCAAACAGCAGCCAGGATCTGACCTCATAAAAGGCCAGAACGCCGTCCAGACCGAAAAAGGAAAACCAGGCGGTGATGGGCTGCTCATCGCCATATTGGACATAGGAGTGGGGCATATGCGCCGGGATAAAGGCGCCTTGCCCCGGTCTCAGGATGCAGGTATGGTCGTCCAGCGTCATCCGCAGCGCCCCCTCCTCGACCCAAATAAATTGATGGATCATGCGCCCATAGGGGCAGTCGATATCCTCCTGCCCATAGCGGTAGTTGACGGCATTGAGCACGCAGGGCAGGCAGATCTGTTGGGTATATACGGTACGATTATGATTGGTCTCCAGAAACATAGCGGCAATATCCTCCCAGTTTAACAACAATTTCCCGTTGAAATCGCTGGTTTTATCTCATATAATTATACCGTAAACTTTTAGTTTTGTAAAGAGGATATGCAGAAATGGAGAAAAAAGCGACACACAAATATGCCGAGTTTCCCAAGCTGGGGGCTGCGTACTATCCGGAATGCTGGGATGAGGAGCAGCAGCTCGCCGATGTGGAATATATGAAAAAGGCCGGTATCACGGCGGTGCGTATCGGGGAATTTGCCTGGAGTCAGATGGAGCCGCAGGAGGGCGATTTCCGGTTCGCATGGCTGCGGCGGGTGATGAACCGGCTGGCGCAGGCGGGGATCGGGGTAATTCTGTGTACCCCCTCCGCCACGCCGCCTATCTGGCTGGAGGAGATGGATCCCACGATGATGCGCCGGGACGACGGCGGCCGCACTATGCAGCACGGCAGCCGCCGCAACGCCTGCTCCAACAACGAGACCTACCGGTTTTATGCCGCCCGCATTGCGCAAAAGCTGGGGGAAAAATTCGGCAAGGATCCGCAGGTGCTGGGCTGGCAGATCGACAATGAGATCTATCTCAACGGGAACGGCTGCTTCTGCGCTGTCTGCCGTGCAAAATTCACCCGGTATCTGCGGGAGCGATACGGCACCATTCAGGAGCTGAACCGGCGGTGGGGGCTGTCCACTTGGAGCCAGACCTATGACCGCTTTGACCAAGTGCCGCCGGTGACCAGCTATGTATGGCACAACCCGCATCTGAAGCTGGAGTGGCTGCGGTTCAACAGCCTGTCCCACGTGGATTTTATCCGGATGCAGGCGGATATTCTGCATCGGTATACCAAGGCGCCGGTCGGAACCGATATGATGCCCATGCCTTGGATCGACCATGCGGCGATCGCTGCTTTTACCGATGTGATGGAGTTCAATCACTATACAAATGAGGAGGAGCTTGAACAGATCACCTGGTGGTTTGACTATATGCGCTCCCTCAAGGATCGCCCCTTCTGGGTGACCGAGACCTCCACCTGCTGGAACGGAGCCACCTATCCCCTTGCCGGACTGCGTCCGGAGGGCTTCTGCCGTGCCAACTCCTGGCTGCCCATCGTGCTGGGCGGCGAGGCGAATATGTATTGGCTCTGGCGGCAGCATCGGGCGGGACATGAGCTGATGCACGGCTCGGTGCTGCAAGCCTCCGGTCAGCCGATCTATGCCTTTGACGAGGTGGCGCAGACCGGGGCGGAATATCATCGGGCTTCCGAGTTCCTGACGGCAACGACGGTGGCGGCGGATACCGCTATCATGCGGTCGGCTCTCAACGAGCAGATGTTTGAATTTCAGCCCATCGCCCCGCCGGTGCGGGACGGCGGGCTGCCGGTGGATCGGGAGATCCATCGGGCGGTCACACGGGCGGGCATCCGACCGGATGTTATTGCGCCGTCCAAGGAGCTGTCCCGCTATCGGCTGCTGTTTACCCCCGCCATGATGACGCTGGAGGAGGGCGATGTGCGGGAGCGGATCGTCCGCTGGGTCGAGGACGGCGGCGTCTGGGTGGTCGGACCGCTGACGGATCTGCGGGACGAGCTGGGGGCGCATTATCCCGACCGGCAGACCGGCTCGCTGGAAAAGCTGATCGGCTGCCGCCTGATACAGCAATGTGCCGATCCGAAGCACTATCTTACCTGTCATTGGACCCAAAGCGGCGAGCTGTTTCAGCCCCAGCGGTGGCTGGAGCTGTTTGAGACGGCGGGGGATGCCGAGTCGCTGGTCGAGGTGACGCAGGGACATACGGCGCTGGTGGGCAAGAGCCTTTTGATCCGCAAGCCGTATGGACGGGGCACCATTCTGGTGCTGGGCACGCTGCCGGCTCCGGAGGATCTGGCCCGTGTGATCGGGCTGGCGGCGACCATCAGCGGAGCGGAACGGCTGGAGCTGGAGGGAACGGTGGCTGCCGCCCACCGCAAAGGCGCCGACCGGGAAGGGCTGGCGGTGCAGGAGATCGGCGGCGCTGCGGCGGCGGTGCGGTTCAGCGGACGGCTGACCGACCGGCTGACCGGCGAGGTATTTGACGGCTGTGCGCCGCTGGAGCCCTATCAGACACGGATCCTGGAGCGGACCGAGACGGAATAAAGGAGAGAGAGCCATGCTGATCTCACGGGTCGAGACGGTCGGCGGTGTGCCGACTCTGACGGTCAACGGACAGCCGATAGCGGCGGCGGCATATATTACCTATTTTTGCGATCAGGCGCACTATCGGGATTTTGCGGCGGCGGGATACCGGCTGTTTTCGGTGCCGGTGTATTTCGCCGGGCAATCCGCCAGCAACTGCGTGGCGCTGCCGCCGGATGGGCGGGGCGTGTACGATCCGATCTATTCGGGGGGAGCGCCGGACTATGAGGCGGCGGATCGCCGCATCCGGGAGATTCTGGAGGTTTGTCCCGACGGGTGGATCTTTCCGAGACTGGATATTTCGCTGCCCCGGGCGTGGGAGCTGGCGCATCCGCAGGAGCTGTGCGACACCTATGCCGGGGGAGACCCGGATGAGCGGCGGCGCAGCTGCTTTTCCTCCCGGCTGTGGGCGGAGGAGACCGCCCGTCTGCTGGAGGATTTCCTGACCCATAGCGAACAGGCACCCTATGCCGACCGGGTGTTCGGGTATCAGCTGGCGGCGGGCGGCTGCGGCGAGTGGTACGGCTTTGATTATCAGGGCTCCGTAGGTCCCCGCTCCCGGGAGGCGTTTGCCCGGTGGTGCGCCGAAACCGGCGCACCGGCGGATGAGCCCCATTACTATCGGTTCCTGTCGCAGACGGCGGCACACCGGCTGATGGAGATGGCAGCGGTGGCAAAGCGCTGCGTCGGGCGGCGGAAGATCATCGGCAGCTTTTACGGCTATACGGCGGAGAGCGTGGAGCGGGAGCATAATCACCATGCGCTGTCGGCGGTGCTGCGGTGTCCGGATGTGGATTTTCTGTGCGCACCGGTCTCCTATCTCAACTGGCGTTCCACCGGACAGGATAATCCGAACCACACCCCGGTGGATTCCATCAAGCTCCACGGCAAGCTGTATTTCGCCGAGCAGGATGTGCGCACCCATTTAACGAAAGCCCCCAATGCACATCCGGCGTTTGAAAACGGCGTGTGGGCGCCGCCGCCGGCGGAAAAAGCCGTGGAGATCATGAAGCTGCAGTCCAGCCGGGCGCTGACCCATGGCCACGGCTTTTGGTGGTTTGATATGTGGGGCGGATGGTTTGCCGACCCCCGGTATATGGCGATAGCGCAGCGGGCACGGGAGCTGATGGAGGAATCGCTGCGCCTGCCCCGCCGCAGCGCAGCCAAAGCGGCGGTGTTTGTGGATGAAGCGTCGTTTGCGTATTTGCCCGCCGGCTCCCGGGCGGGCAGCAGCGTGGTGTATCAGTTCCGCCGGATTCTGGGGCTGTCCGCCACGCCCTACGACATCTATCTGGCGGATGATTTCGACGCCGTATATGAGCGGTACGCTGCCTGTGTATTTCTGCAGCCCTGCCCCACGGAGGAGCTGTCCCGGCATGTCCGCCGGGCGGAGGCGGCGGGGATCCCCACACTGGTGGTGACACCGGATAACGCCTGGATGGAGCCGCAGGCATTGTTGGAGTTTTTCCGGCAAGCCGGAGCGGGCACGGCAGCGGATCGCCCCTGTGTGGTGTACCGCAGCGAAAGCTATGTATTTTTGCATACGGCGGAGGAGGGGGTCTATGCGCCGGATATTCCCTCCGGCTCCTTGGAGCTGTTCACCGGTAAACGGTACACATTTCCCGCTTATCTGCCGGCAGGCACAGGCTATTTGTTTTCTGTGAGCGAAGACGGCTGCAGGCAGTAAAGGTATATTCTTTGCGGCTGTTGATCTATCGGTCTGTTCCGAAAGCTGGTTGAAAATAGACGAATAGGAGGAGCTTGTATGAGCGGTAAAAAAGGTCTGGTCTGGTTTGTATCTTTTGCGTTGATGGCAGCTCTGCTGAGCATCGGTTTTGGCGGAGCGGTGGCGGCTGAAGGCCCGGATTGGTCGGCGGCGGCTGACGGGGTGCTGGGGCAGTATATCGCCGCCGCTTCGGTACCGGCGGGTAGTCTGATCGCCGGGAAGACCCCCACGGTCGGCACCACCGACACGGCGTGGGAGGTCAAGAGCGGCTCTGCCGCCGCCGATAAGCTGACGGACGGGCAATTCTGCACCGGTGCCGCCGATCGGGTGCTGTATGAGCTGTGGAAGCACGATTACAACAGCGGCAGCTGGGCGGCGTTCACTTTTACGCTGGATGCGGCGACGGCGATCGACCGCTTTCTCATCGGCTCGGAAACCGGCAGTGCCCAATACCTGACGGATGTGCGGGTGTATGTGAGCGACACGCTGGAAACGCTGTATGAGGATAGCAGCAAGGTGGCGGAGGCTGCCGGTGTCACGCTGGGCAATTACTTCATCCGGGGCGACGTTAAGACCGGACGGTATGTCGGCTTTGCCTTCAAGAACCCGGGCGGATATTGGTCGGCGCCTTGGTATGGAGAGATCCGGTTCGGAGAGCTGGCGGTGTATGGCGTGGGCGAGCCGGACTGGACATATGCCACGGAGGTGACGAAGGGGCAGTGCGTCCCCGCAGACGGACGGCTGCAGCCGGACAGCCGGATCGCCGGGCTGCTGCCGACTCAGGGGCTGACCGGCGAGGAATGGCCGACCTATAACGGTCCGCTGTCTTATGTGACGGATGGCGCTCTGGTACAGGCTGATAATGCCAACCGGGCGCAGCTGAACCTCAATCCCACCGTGCCGGCGGGACAGTGGGCGCAGCTCACCTTTGATATGGGATATGCGGCACGGCTGACGCACTTTCTCGTCGGCTCGGAGTATGGCTCCGGGCAATATCTGACGGATGTACGGATCTATGTCAGCGGCAGCCTGTCGGAGCTGTACAGCGAGACGTCGTTGGTGACGGAAGCGTCGGGGGTTACGCTGGGGAATTACTATCTCAAGGGAGAGGCAGCCGTCGGACGGTATGTGGGCTTTGCCTTCAAGAACCCGGGCGGTTTCTGGTCGGCGCCCTGGTATGGTCTGCTGCGCATCGGGGAGCTGGCGGCATACGGCGAGCCGGCGGTGCTGACCTCCGGCGGGGCGCAGCTGCGGGATCCCGCTGCCGCCGACGGCTATGCGCTGCGGTTCGGATTCGATGTTGCCGGCACCGGTATCGTCTATGCCAGCGCCGACCCGGCGCAGGAGCATAATTATGCCCGTGATCTGTCGGCGGCGTATATCACCGTCAACGGAGAGGTCTGCAAGCTGCTGAATATGGGAGCCGTTGTCGCCAATACCGCCGATTTTGGCGAGGAATTGACCAAAGAGGATGTAAACGGCCGGCGCATCAAGGATGTGGTGGCAGAGAATCTGTATACCGTAGAGGAAAAGACGGTGCGGTTTACGGCGGTGATCGTGAAGATCCCGGCGGGCAAAGAGGCGGTCACTCTCTATGCCGTGCCGTATGTGGAATACGAGAGCGCTGCCGGGACCGGTATTCTGTATGGGGAGACGATCTCCCGTTCGGTCAGCGAGCTGCTGAACGCTGTCGAATAAAGCGGCGGCGGTGTTGAAAAACTCCATTCAAGCGGCGTTTCCCTGCTGTAAGGGTGCTCGCCGTGGAAAGGCGGGAATGTATGCGTAAGAGAAAACTACTGGCTTGGCTGCTGTCCCTGACGCTGACGGCAGCGGCGGCGAGCGTGGGCTTTGGGCGGGCGGCAGCGGCGGAGAGCCCGGATTGGTCGACGGCAGCCAACGGGGTGCTGGGGCAGTATATTGCTGCCGACTCGGTGCCGGCGGGCAGTCTCATCGCCGGAAAGCTCCCCACCGTCGGCACCACCGACACGGTGTGGGAGGTCAAGAGCGGCTCTGCTGCCGCCGACAAGCTGACGGACGGGAAATTCTGCACAACGGCATCCGACCGGGTGCTGTATGAGCTGTGGAAGCACGATTACAACAGCGGCAGCTGGGCGGCGTTCACCTTCACGCTGGATGCGGCAGCAGAGATCGACCGCTTTCTCATCGGCTCGGAGCCGGGGCAGGCGCAATACCTGACGGATGTACGGGTGTATGTGAGCGATGCTCTGGAAACGCTGTATGAGGATACCAGCAAGGTGGCGGAGGCCACCGGGGTGACGCTGGGGAATTACTTCATCCGGGGCGCTGCCAAGACCGGACGGTATGTAGGGTTCGCCTTCCGCAACCCCTGCGGATACTGGTCGGCGCCTTGGTACGGAGATATCCGGCTCGGGGAGCTGGCAGTGTATGGCAGCGCCGCTCTGGATTGGAGCGATGCGACTCCGGTGACCAAGGGATATGTGCAGGCGGCAGCGCAGGCCGAGAGCAACAGCCGGATCGCCGGGCTGCTGCCGACCCGAGGCATCACCGGGGAGCAGTGGACGGCGGACGGCGGGGAGCTGGCGTGGCTCACCGATGGTGCGCTGATTCAGTCCAATAACGCCAATCGGGTGCAGCTGAACCTCAACCCCGCCGTACCGGCAGGGCAGTGGGCGCAGTTGACCTTTGACGCCGGGGCGGTGGTGCGGTTCACGCACTTTCTGATCGGCTCGGAAGCCGGAAAGGCGCAGTATCTGACGGATGTGAAGGTGTATGTCAGCGAGGAGCTGGCGGAGCTGTACAGCGACACCTCTCTGGTGGCGGAGGCTGCCGGCGTGCAACTGGGGAATTACTTCATCCGGGGAGAAGAAGCCGTCGGACAGTATGTGGGCTTTGCTTTTAAGAACCCGGGCGGCTTCTGGTCGGCGCCTTGGTATGGGATGCTGCGCATCGGAGAATTGGCGGCATACGGCACGGTGGAGTCGGATCAGGTTGCTTGGAGCCGGACCGCCAAGGGATTTTACCGACCGGCGGAGGCGGTGGAGGCGAACAGCCGGATCGCCGGTAAGCTGCCTGCCGTAGGCAGCACCGAGGAGCTCTGGAAAGCCAACGCGGGGGAGCTGGCATGGCTCACCGACGGCGCTTTGGTGCAGACAGATAACGCCAACCGGGTGCAGCTGGATCTGAATCCGGCTGTGCCGGCGGGGCAATGGGCGCAGCTGACCTTTGACACGGAGGCGATCGTCGGGTTTACCCACTTCCTCATCGGCTCCGAGTTTGGAAAAGCCCAATATCTGACCAATGTGCGGGTGTATGTGGGCTTTGACCGGGAGACGTTATATCAGGAGAAGCATCTGGTGGCGGAGGCGGCGGATGTGACGGCGGGCAACTATCAGCTCAAGGGAGAGCTGACCTACGGCCGTTATGTGGGCTTTGCTTTCAAGAATCCGGGTGGGTTCTGGTCGGCGCCCTGGTATGGGCTGCTGCGGATCGGAGAGCTGGAAGCCTACGGTGCTGCTTCTGCGCAGCCGCCCACCGACGGCGTCCGGCTGAACGACACGGGTGATGCCGCTAAGCTGCCCTCCGGCGACAATCTGCTGCGGGAATTGACTCCCCGCACCACCGGCGGCGCAGCGATCGAGCCGGAGACCCCGGCAGCCAATGCCACCGACGGCATCATTGTGGGCATCACTCAGGAGCGGGAAGCGCCCAACACCGGTCTGAACAATGGAATGGTCTACGAAAAGACGCCGGACAATGTGCTGGTGTACGATCTGGGGGTGGATGCACAGCTGACGCACATCCTGCTGGCTGCCAACGCCTGGGATCGGGAAGCGTATTGGATATACGAGGCGGATATCTTCATCGGCGACACCATGGTGGAGCTGCTGGAGCAGCCCGCCATCCATATCGATTTTCAGCACAGCATCGGTATGGTGCTGGCGCTGCCGGAGAATACCGTCGGGCGCTATGTGGCGTTCCGGATCCCGGTGCAGAGCCACTGGTACAGCCGGGTGCGGATCGGGGAGATCGGCGCCTTCGGCACGCTGCTGGGGGATCCGCAGGACCCGAACGCAGCGGTGAACCTGCTGGCGGGGAAAACGCCCATGGAGGCCTATATCTGCGAGCGGGGGATGCCGGATAAGTACCACGAGGAAGCAAACGGCTATCTGCACACATTCAGCTGGACGGAGCCGGCGGCACGGCTGACCGACGGGCGGTACGATACCCGCTGCAGCTGGTATAACCATGCGCTGGACGGGCGGCAGCACGGCAATTATATCGACACCGATTCCCCTTGGACGGTGCTGATCTATTATCTGGGCGGCACAGCGGACATCAACGAGATCCTGCTGACCAGCACGGCGGAAAAGGGGCTCTATCTGGGCGGCGCCGATTTCTATATCGGCACCCGGCTGACGGAGCTGTTTGCCCCGGAAAACCGGGTGTATGCCTCCGGCGGCGAGAAGACCGTCACGGATGACGCCGGCAACACGGTGCTGGATCCCGCCACCGACGTGCGCAGGCGGTGTATGCGGGTCACCTTCAGCCAGCCCCGGCAAGGGCGGTACGTCGCCATTGTGGTGACCCGTGCCCACGCCTCTGATGTGTTGGGCTACGGCGTGTGCCGGGTCAACGAGATCGAGGTGTTCGGTACGCTGCCGACGGATCGGGTGGAGACCTTCCCGGATACCACCTTCCGGGACGCCGCAACCGGCTATACGCTGACCCTCAATCCGCTGAATAACGATGATCGGGAGATCTATACCGCTATCAGCCATCTGGAGGTGCGGCGCTTCACCTGTCCGGATTCTCTCTTGGGAACATGGGACGACGGCTGGCTGCAGGTGGATCCCACGGATACCACAGTGTATGAATTCCGTCTGATCAAGCAGGATGGCTCGGTGATGTCGTCGGAGGAATACGGCTCCCGCCGTCTGGATGTACACATGACCAATGAAAGCGGACATAGTCAGGGACTGGGAGCCATTCAGGGCGATACCGTGGTGCGGGTGGTCAATTCCCGCACCGATGGACAGAATATGCTGATCGGCGAAGCCGTTCCGTCGCTGCAGCTGGTGCGGCTGGTCTACAGCGACGGGCTGGCGCAGCGCTGCGGCGTGGCGGGCGGCAGCTATACCGAAACACAGGTGGCTGGTGCCGCACAGGAGGCGCCGGGGGCTGCCGGGTACGTTGTGCAAGGGCTGGGGCTTTTGTGCGGCGCTATCGCCGTGGCGGCAGGTGCCGGAGCATGGTCGCTCCGGCGTAAACGGAAAGGGGGCGGACGTGGATGAACCGGATCGGTTACCGGGCGTTACTGTTTTTGGCGGCGATCTGTCTGCTGGCGACCTGCGCATGGAGCGCACCGGCTGCCGGCGCAGACTCGGCTGCAGCGGAGGAGGACATAACGGCGGTGCAGCTGTCCGCCGTGAATCCCCATGCCAGCCGGGAGGCCAAAAATCTGCTGGCATATCTGCAGACCCTCAACGATACCAATTGCTTTATTACCGGCACCTTTGATATGGCGACCGACAGCGGGGTCTATAACCGCATTCGGGAGCAATTCGGTGTGGAGCCGGGGCTGTATTCGGCTCGCTATGAAGTGGATACCGGGAAGAAGCTGCTGACGGTCAACAGCACAGCCACCGCCGCCGAACAGCTGGACGATGACGTGCTGGCGTTCACCAATGTGGCGCAAGCCAATGCACAGCTCAAGCAGCATTACGATCAGGGAAACATTCTGCTGATACACAGCGACGGGGTGCTGCGGAATATCTGCCCCCAGATCCTGCAGCAGAACCACCCGGAGGAATATCCGACCGGCGCCGACGGCATCCGGGAGCTGGACAGCACCAATCCGGATCGGGATCTGTTGACCTATGCGGCGTGGGTGCGCTATCAGGATAACCTCATTGCCGCTCTTCAGCAGCTGGAGAACAGCGGCGTCAAGGCGTATCTGTGGCGGCCGTGGGTCGAATTCAACTATCACGCCTTTTTCGGCACAGGCGAAGAGGGAAAGGCAGCCTTCACCCGGGTCTACCGGCAGACGGTGGAGCGGATGCAGGCGTCGGGGCTGACAGGCTTTCTGGTGACCTATTCCCCCGGCGCTGCCAGCGCCACCGGGGATTGCTATCCCGGCGCCGCCTATATCGATGTGCTTTCCGTCACGATGTATTCCGAAAACCCCTCTGCCGTATCGGGCGAGGGCGGCACCTATGTGCCGACGCAGTTTGAGGATTACAGCTGGTTTGTCAAGACCGGCAAGCCGATCGGCTTATCCGAGACCTCCTGCCGCACCGGCATGTGGGCCTCCATCACCAAGGATGGGCGGCAAAGCTGGTATCAGGCGCTGAAATCCATGCAAACCAATTGGCCCCGGGTCAGCTGGGTGAATTGCTGGGGCGACGGTGCCTATTCGCTGCTCAACGAGACCGACGGCAACACGGAAAACGGTAATGATGACGGCTACTGGTATGTACACAGCCCCTTTTCCATCAACCGGGAGGCGCTGCCGGATTACCGGCACCAGGATATGGAAAAGCCGGGGGTGGTGCAGCTCTATACGACTGCGAATTTCGGCGGCAACGGTGATGCCCTCGTCGGCGGATGGTACGGATTGGAGCAGCGGCTGTATCGCTATACGGAGCTGAAGGAAATGGGTCTGGATCCGGCGGATATCGCCAGCTTCCACATCAACACCGGATATGCGCTGCGCTGCTTCTCCCAGGATGACGGACAGGGCACCGTCTGGAGCTACTTGTCCGGCACGGCGGATGCGCACAAGCTGCTCTCGGCGGGCAAGATCCGCTCCCTGGAGGTGCTGGCGCCGCAGGTGGTCTCCCATGAGGCGGATATATATGCCAGCGACAACGATGCAGACGCATGGAAAGCCAACGACGGCGCCTACACACGCTGGGAAGGGAAGACCGATGACAGCGGCACCGGCTGGCTGATGCTGGATCTGGGGGCGACCTATGCGGTGAATCGCTGGATGGTGCGCCATGCCGGCAGCGTCGGGATCGTGTCTAACTACAACACCAAGGATTTTGCTCTCCAATACAGTTTGGACGGGCAAAACTGGCTGACAGCCGATCCGGTGACAAACAATCGCCAAAGCATCACCGACCGCACGCTGACGACGCCGGTGAATGCCCGGTATTTCCGGCTGCTGATCACGGCTCCCAATGCGATCACGCAGGGCGCCGACAGTCGGCAAATGACGATCGTGGAATGGCAGCTGTACGGCTTGCTGACCACACAGCCGGCGTCCGATCTCTCCCGGAAGGAGACGTCCGATGAGGAGCTGGATCCCGATGGGGACGGCGATGCGGAGATCGATTCGTCCGCCGATCCCGATTCGATCGACGAGCCGCAGAATAGCGAATCGGAAAAGCCGTCCAAGCGGCGCCGGGTGACCCGCACCGTGGTGACGCAGGCATTCCCGTGGTGGGGCTATGCGGCCATCGGCGGCGGCGTCGCTGCAGCTGCCGCTGTTGTGGTCATAGTCTGGCTGCGCCGCCGGAAAAAGGCGGCGCCTACCGCCGCAGACGACGCCAAGCAGACTTGAAAACGCCGGTCAGCTTGATCTGTTGTATGCGGTCGGGCAACCAAAAAGAACAGAAGCGGCACCGGAAGATGGTGTGAGGGTCAGGCGCGCTATAGGCGCAGCCGGGTGCGTCTTGCATACGATCGTAAACGGCAAGAACCATTGCGCCGAAATTTCCGCAGACCGGAGATCCCATCCAACGCCAATAAAGACCCCCGCTCAACCTGAACTGCACCCCATTTGTTAGACAAAGTGATATAATGTCTAACAAATGGGGTGATTTTTATGCCAAAGGGAGCACCAAACAAACGATACACACCAGAATTCAAGAAACTGGTTGTGGAAACCATGCTGAAGGAAAAGTTAAGTTACTGCGAGACAGCGAGACAATTTGAGGTCAGCGACTACAAGCAAGTTATGATAGTTGTGTTCACTGTGAGAAACAGCTCGTTGTTCATACTCTTGATACGCTTTAGAATTTCCCCATTTTGATTTGACTTCCGTCTTGTATTGTTCAATTTTTTTCGCATCAAAAACTTCAAAATTCATTGTCTTTACCCCTTTAGTTTGAATTTCACGGGCAAAGGAAATAAGCTAGCCTATATGCTTATATTGCAATTCTAACAGTTTGATTTGCTGCGCTATTGCTTCTTCTTGATTAAAATTAGGACTATCAAGAATTTCTTTAATTTCCTTTAGAGAAAATTGCAATTCACGAAACAACAGAATGTTTTGCAAACGGCTAAGGGATGTACGGTGCTTTGCTCAGACTTGGCTATAACTGTTTCCTGCGAAGATGGTGCAGACACCTCGGAGCGACCCGCATTTGCACATCCCGAAAGAGAAAGTGTCAGTAGCACTAAAACGGCGATGATCCTTGCGTTTTTCATACAGGGCATCTCGGTGATGCCCGCCAGTGTTGCCGCACACTTTCGCCTATGACCGGCAACCATCTCATAGCCGCCGTCCGCCTTAGGGCGGACAAGGGCGGGCACCAGCACGCCGTACTGCTTTACGCTGTCTACCATTTCCGCCGTCGCCTCGTCCCGCTTGACCTTGAACGGATGGTTGGGAAAGTCGGAGATGTCGGCGGGGTTCAGCGTGACGACCTTTTCAAGCTGCGCTTCCGCGCGGCTTTCGTCGGTGGAGAACAGGTCATCGAGCGGCGTCATCCCTAAATCTCTCGGTTTTGCGCTCAAGCTCCAACACCTCCTTTGTCAGCGAGCGGTATGCGGCGGCGACCTTGCCGTTCTTGTCGTGGGCAAAGATACTCTTGCCCCGACCACTGGTTTCTGCGGCTCGGACGGAAAAGGGGATCTCCGTCCCGAATACCCGGATTCTTTCGCTGTAGTGGGCACGCAGCGATGCGATGATCTCCTTGGCCTCGTTGGTGCGGCTGTCCACCATTGTAAACAGGATGCCGTCGATTTTCAGCTTCGGGTTGATCTGCCGCTTGACCTTTGCGATAGACTGCATCAGCAGATCCAGCCCCTTTGCCGACAGAAACGACGGCTGCGACGGAATGATCACGCTGTCCGCTGCGGCCAGTGAGTTGATCGGCATCATACCGAGCGACGGCATACAGTCAATGAGGATATAGTCGTAATGGGGTTTGACCGCATTGATATATGTCCGCAGCACGCTTTCACGGCTCATGGCGTTGATCAGCCGGATTTCCATGCCGGACAGCTCAATGTTCGCCGGGAGCAGGTCAACGCCTTCGCCGTGATGCAGAATACCGCAGCTGTCCGGCATGGGCGTGTCGTCGATCACATTCTGCATCACATCCGCCAGCGTCACGGGCAGCTCATCCGGCTTCGGATAGCCGAGGGAAAGCGTCAGGGAGCCTTGCGCATCGGCGTCGATCAGCAAGACCCGCTTGTTCTCCTGTGCCAGTCCGATGCCGAGATTGGCGGTGGTCGTGGTTTTGCCCACGCCGCCTTTTTGGTTTGTCACTGCGATCACTTTGTAATTCGCCATTTGGGTTTTCCTCCTTTACATAGATTTAGCCGCCTGCGGCGAAGCAGGCGGCTATGTAGGAAAAGCAAAAGGGGCTATCTGCATCTGCAAATAGCCCCTCAAATAATATATCATTGCCGCTGGCGAATCTGTTGCCTTGTTTCCAGATTGTTTATTGTTTGTTACATAGCCTCTTTTGCGCAACCCGTTAATCACCTCGGAGTAAATATCTACTCCCAACATACGATTTCAAAAAGCTGTTATCATCACTTATACCACCATCAATAATTCCGATAGTAACATTGCTGTCCGTTTCGCCGCTATCTAATAACATTTTCAGGCCTATATTAGTGTAATTAGTCAGTTCCGCTTACAGTTTGCTCACAGTATTCTGTGTGAACTCGTTTTGACATTTCTGTCTTGATAGCCTCAATTGTCCAACCAATATCATCATCTCGAGCAGTCAGATTAAGGACGGAATTACCCAAGGCAAAAATACCAATGATCGGGTGATATGGCTGCAAGCTGTCTCTAACAAGATAGTATATGTTTCTCCCGGGCATTGTCTTATAGGGGATGGACCACGTATAGCGGAAATATCTCCAAATGTCTGAAAGCTTAAAGCCTGTATACTCATCTCTGCTGCCTGTAACCATTTGAATATATGGTGCGCAGACCTGACGCCCCGTTCTAATTGCAAGAATGAGTGCGTCTCTATTTCCAATCAAGCACTTAACCGATACTGGAGTACCGTTATAATTCCGCTCGGTCTCCATATACTTAATGAAGCGTGCGACGCTTTCGCTTTTAAATTGCGCATTGCGCTCTGCACTAAGTCTATAGCGTATTTTCTCTTTATCATCAATGTTATCGTTTTCCATTCTGAAGGTAAGCTGATGATCCTGAAAATCAAAAATCCAGCCTTGAAGGGAAAGATCAACCAATACGCTTAGGGCCGCCATATATTTTTGGCAGTCAAGGTCGGCTTCTCGTGCAGTTTCAGAAACACGCCGAAGCTCATCGCTGATAATTCGGGCTCTGTTCATGGGTAACGTGTCTTCTAAGCGCCGAGTAAGTCGCTGAAACAACTCTTGGTATTCCTCGCTCAAAGCAGGACGATACTGCTCCGAGGCGATGGTCTGTTCTATATTTTTAATGGATGCTTTCATGCATTTCCTGCTTCCTGAATAAGTCTGCGTCACCGATGGCCGCATTCAATTAATTATTTGTAGCAAACACTGGCTGAGAGCTAATTCAGCAAGTATTTCTTTTCAGCCCCGCGGCCTACCCTCTGCACAAGCCCCATATTCCGCATCTGTTTCATAAGCTCAAAAGTGCGGGTCTTCTTGATTCCAAGCAAGGATTGGACCTCTTCATCCGTGATATGGCCGTGTGCGGAGGTATAGTCAAGAACCTTTTGCATCTGTGCGGTGACCGGAGAAGCCTGCTTTGGGATGGCAACGGTCATGGCATTCATATTGGGCAGGACCATTTTGAATGCATTGGGCGTTGCTTCGATGACCGGTTGTACGGGGCAGTTTTCATAAAGCTTATAGATTCTGCGGATGCCGGTGCCGTAGCTCTCGATCAAACGCAGGCGATGGAACATCTCGGCAAGATTCTTGTTGCGGGGTTGTGAAATACCGATACGGATATCATCGGTGGAGAGACCGGGGAGGAGGCCGCCGATAGAGATGAACTCTATCCGCTCGTCGTTCACATTGATGATAATGCTGCCGCTGTAGCTGTAATCCCGGTGTACAATGGCATTCAAAAGTGCCTCGCGAAGAGCCTCCTCGGGGTAATCCTGTTTTTCAATACGCTCCAAGCCCTTAAATGACGCCTTGGTTCTGTTACAGAGCATCAGGTAATCAAAGGTGTCCTCCAACTGCGCAAAGATGGAGCCTCCGAACTCCTTGTTATCCTTGAAGGTGGTATTGGAATCATCACCGAAAACTGCTACCTTCGTCGTATGCGCACATTGATCGGAGATGATAAGTGCAAGGTTGGTAAAAAGCTCATCATTCTTCTGTGTAATCCCAAGGGCACGGTACTTTTCCTTGCCGAACGGCACTCCATATTTTTCGAAAGCATTTGCCGCAGCCTCAAAGGACAGATCCTGCTCCAAGGAGCGCATTTCTTCGAACGCATCGCCATCGCTTTCCTTAATCATCTGGCGAATCTGCTCAGGGGACGCTGGCACGCTGGAGGTGCCCTGGCGTACATAAACACCGTTGGGCTTCAGACCTTTTCCTTTGAGGTAGTAGGGCTTGTTGCTTCCCTCACTGACGGCAATACGCACCACCCTGTTATCCTGAATTGAAAAGCGCACGAACATTGTAACGTCCGGCACAATAGCATCGCGGATGCCGTTGGTGATTCGGGTATACTCCTGATCCACATCTGCCAGTCCGACGGCATTTCCATTGTTGTCAATGCCGACGAACACCACGCCGCCGTCCGTATTTGCGAAAGCAATCACTTCTTTATAAATTTCCTCAGTAAACTGAGCCTTGAATTCTATATTTTCGGTTTCAAAGTTCATGGAGACGCCCCCTCATACGAATTCTAATTATATTATACTCATAAAATTCGCCCTGTCAACCGGAGCTTGTGAATTTTCGGCGAATATTCGCTTATTCGATGTGAGTGCCCGCCTTGTTTGTTCTCAAAAACAGAGAGCCGCCTCGTCTAATAATGCGAAAGGACCTCCTTCGCACAAGCAAAGGAAGTCCGCCGAAAATAGCTTTTTACGCAATTACAGCTTGAAGCAGGCATTTTTACAATTCCACTATTTCATCGCCCATCTCTCCATTTCTGCGCCTCCCAAAGCATATCGATATGCCGGCGGGATTTGCGGTTGGTGTTGTTGTAATCGTCCGAGCAGAGCCAGTCGATGAGATAACATTTGGGGATCATGTACTTCTGCAGCAGCGCCAGCGCCTTCAGCTTCCCCACGCGGATCCATTGGCAGACGGTGCGGCGGTTATAGCCTGTAAAGTCCACGACGGCGGCCACATCCATCACATCCGGCAGCGCGGCCAGCTTGCTCTCATAGTAGCGCCGGAGTTTCTTCTCGTCTTTGGCACACGGCGGATGGATGCGGATTTTATAGGGCCGAACCATTTCGCTTCCGTATTTGTACCAGCCCTTCGGCGCTATGTATTTTTCCGGGTTGACCTCACGGTCGTTCATAAAGGCGATCACATCGCTCTTTTTGATGGCGTAGCAGCGGGTTTTCTTGCCGGTGCAGGTGTGAGGAATCAGGTTGAATTGGAGAAGATAGAGCGCCGTCTGCTTACTGATGTGGCAGGCGATCCGCATCTGCTCCTTGTTCATGATCTCCGGGTATTTTTTGAATTCCTTGGCGTCGTATTTCATAACGAAGACTCCTTTCTGTGTTTCGGTCCGAAAGGGTGCTTCGTATAATCTGTTTTGAGCCGGTTTTTCTTGCATTTAATCCGGGTGGGCTGTCCGCAAAGCCATACCGGACAAGGGTTTTCTTCTTGCGTATTTTCTTGCCAGCGCGCAAAAAAATCGATCGTTTTGGGGCATTTCTCATTTCAATTTGAACTCTAGTTTTTTCTGATATGGAGCTGGTCAATACCGGTCGGCGCGTCCGAAATCCGTTGCAGCACAAGGGTTTTCGCCGTTTCCAAAACTGCCGCCACCGACCACAGCAGACACGAAAGT
>CAKTVV010000011.1 GCA_934630515.1 uncultured Eubacteriales bacterium
TAATCAGAATGTGTTCCCGAATAAGGTAAAGCCTGCGGAGCTGGAGACGGTCATCGACATTCTCAAGAGCCTGTAAGATACATATCCGGCATAGTACAGGCAGCTAACGCTCTGTATTGATCGAAATTGCTAACGTGATAAAAACCATGTTCGACTTGACGAAGAAAGGAGAGAGGCCGATGATTCAGGATTTACATTCCCATACTTACTACTCATTTTGCGGTGAGAATACGCCGGAAAGCATCCTTGATGCGGCCATTGCCGGTGATTTCCGGTTATGATTACTGCCTTTTGGAGCATATCGACAATCCCAACACCTATGCGCCGGATCTGTTCGCATTCGCTGCTCGGTGTGGTTGCTCCCGGGTGGGGATCGCCCATACGGATCTATTCGCCCATATGGAGCATCAGGGCGTAAATCCGGCAGGGTTTCTGCACCGTATGGCGGAGCAGGGGATCTTCTGGGAGATGAATGTAACCTATGACTCCATTCATCAGTACCGGGAGCACGCCTATGTCAAAGCGTTTATGCAGGACGAACGCCAGCAGGCGCTGTGCGGGAAAGTGGTGCGTGTCTGAGCGTTGGCTTTGATGGTCATCGGGTACAGGATTACCGCCCGGATCGGGTGGCAGATGCCTGCCGGGCTATCGAACAGATGGGAATCCCGCTGGTATTTTCAGAGTAAAGAGGCGAGTGACAATGAAAAAACGTTGTCACTCGCTTTTTCTTCAATAGTCCCGTGCGGTGCTCGGTCTCGGCATCTAAGGTTCTATCCCTCAATTTTCCCTCTGCTATCCGGATGCATTACGGTCCTGCAAAGAAAACGTCTCGACCACGCCATAGTTTTGACCGGTGGACAAAACTGTGGTTTATATGGAGGCATTTGAAAGATCGTTGGCTGACCAAAAGAACGTTTGTAAATTCAAGTGCTCAGTGCATTGAAAAATATAGATTCAAAGCGTAAGCACCCCTTGAATTTTCCAAGGGGTGCTTACGCTTTTATCAATCTTTTGCTGTGAATCTAAAACAAAAATTCATCACGGTTTAAGACAGACATCGCATTCCAGTACTTTGCGGGCGGCGTCTTCTTAAACAATTTCTGCTCAAGCGACCATGGGCAGTTTCATCTGCCCGTGTACATTATTGCGTACCAGCAACTCATTCGACTGCATTTTCAGCATTTCATAGTCGCTGTTGAGGGCATCCGGCTTGCGCTTCAGCACCTCCTCATACACGGCTTTCTTCTGCGTCAGTGCCGCTATTTTCTGCATCCAACGCTCGATCACCGCCTTTGAGCCGCAGCCTGAGTCGATAAAGTGCTGTATGCGCTGCTTGTAGAAGTCGATATCCCGCCTGTAATTCTCGTAGAACTCCTCGGTCATCTTCTGCCGCTGGCGTTCATCGTCCACCACAAACATACTGTTGCTCATCACATTCCCTTCGTTCAAGTTCTGCTTGGCGATGGCGTCAATAAAGTCCTCGAAAATGTTCAGGATCGAGAGATACTGCTTGGGCACGAAATAGAGGTTGCCGTGTATGCTGATCTTGTTCGCCTGCATACGGTCGAGGATATCCTTGATGACTGCATCCACCTGCTCGGTATCATAGCAGCTGAAAAGATGCTCGAAATTGTCGATCGCCTGCCGGCAGTAGATCCGGTAGGTGTGCGTGCCGGTGCCGTCCTTTACGGTGACACGATCCTTGATCGCTGTGGTTGCCTTGCGGTAAATGCCCGCCTTGGACTCTTTCGCCGGTTGATACTTCGGCAGTCCGAAGGACATACCGATCCGGATGAACTCCTCCTTTTTGATCAGGATATTCAAGGTCGAGTAATAGAGGAATTTTCCGATGATGCCGTCGGCGTTGTCCTGTACAGCGATCAAGTTTTCCATAGTGCGCATATGCATTTCGTCCTTTCTTCGATGGTATCGCAGTTTCGTTTCGATAAACCACTTGGCTATGGAGTCGGAACGACCAGACCGTGCTCGCTTTTCAGCTTTTGGAACAGCAGCCAGTCGTCGATGCCCTTTTGACTGGCAGGCCAGGTAATGGTGCGATAATCACCGCAAAGCGGCATACAGATCGACCGTATTTTCGCCTGTGCCCGCTGCACGTGCGGGTTGGTGCGTACATCCATATCCACACACTCTACGATCCGTTTCGGGTGCAATTCCTGCACGACCTCCTCCAAAAAGCGGGTGTTCTGGACGCCCGTCAGCCCGATGAACAGCTCTCCGCCCGAAAGATAACTGGCGACGTCCGCTTTCATTGCGCCTTCGGTGATGTGCAGCGTATCGCTGTGCAGGTCACCGACCACATGGATGTAGCTCGGTATGCCGGTCCCGTTCTCGTAATACTTCCCCCGTGAGGAAAGCCACCGGAAACGGTCGCCTTTCTTAACGGTCTTGTTGCCCAGACTGTCATAGACGATCTTGGGCGGCGGGTCATCCAGACGGATCTGCAGTCCCTGGATACGGTCATCCTTGGTGCAAACGGGGATAAGAATGCCGGGATCCCGGCAGCTTGCCATATCCCAACTGCCGTTTTTCGTGAAAAAGCCCGGCATATCGGTCAGATCGTATTTTTGGGACAGATACGCTACCGACGCTTTTCTCTTTTCCCAGTCGGTGGGAATACGATCAGCCCGCTTTTTTCAGTTCGGTGTTCGCCAGCGGGATCACCGGTGCGTTGTCCTTGGACTGCACCGTGAGCGGCTTGCCTTTCACGAAACGCAGCATCCATACCTGCGACGGCATTTCCACGGCGTTGAATGAGGCAATGCTCTCGGTGTTGTCGATGCACACGGGACAGTCGATGCCGGTGATGCGGCGCATCATGGCGCAGATCCCGACGCCCGCCAGCGTTTTCTCCGATAACGAGAGCGTGGTGTAGTCCCGCCCTTTGTAATCGAACCGGAAGGCGCTGACCACTTCGCCGGTGCTGCGCACGATGTCGTACAGCCGCAATCGCACATTGGGCATTTGCAGCTTTTCCGTTGCCAGCTCCGTGCGTTTCCAGATAAACTCCTTCAGGGCATCGACCGTATGGGTGTATTGCCCGATCAGCTGCTCATAGGTCTTTTTCTGCTCACGGGCTTCCTCCAGCCGGCTGTCGTCCGCCATTCCCTCCACGGTTTGGATCTGCGCCTGGATACCGGTGATCTCCGCCCGCTTGCAGCTCAGCTCGCCATACTCGTTTTCGTCCAGATTGCCGTACTGCTGTAATTCCTCGATCTCGGCGATCTTCGCCTGCACGGCGGAGCGATCCGAAGGGCTGCGGTTTGCCGTCAGTGTTTCGATCTCGGCAGACAGCCTTTTCAGGTCGTCCGCCTTAAATTGCTCGAAGGTTTTCCGGCTCTTTTGCTCCAGCTCCTGCAGCTCCTTTTTGCGCTCCACGGCAGCCTTGCCTTTTTCGGCCAATTGCTTGGCTTGCGCCGCCATTTCGCTGCGTACCGTGCCGATGTTTTCCTCGGTGATCTGACGCATACAGGAGGGGCAGCGGTCGCCGGGCTTTAACGCACCGATGCGGGCAACGAGCACTTTATACTGCTCCGCCAGCGTTTTGATCTCTGCCGCCGTTTCGGCAAGAGTGCCGGTGAATTTGGACTCGTAGGGTCGAAGCTGCACCTGCGTGAGCTTGGCACGCAGCTCCGCCAGCTGAGGATCTTCCGCCGCATCCGCTGTCGCCAGCTTTTCCAGCAAGAGATTTCGCTGAATGGCAAGGTCATCTGCGTCGATCCCGGCAAACTGTTTCTTTTCCAGCTCCTCGACCGCTGCCCGTGCCTGCCGCAGCTCTGCGTGCAGCTCGGTCAGCTTTTGCTCCGCCGAGGCTTGCGCCTGCATAACGGTGTCGGTGTGACCCTCCAGAAAACTGATCTGCTGTTCTGCATCACGAATGGCTTGCCGGGTACCCTTCAGCATTTCCTCCGGCGCCTGGTTATCCAGATCGACTCCCGCAAGATACTGCCGGTGCTCGTCCAGCCCGTCGATGACCGTTTTTGCGTCGATGTGCGGCAGGTAGCGCAGCATCAGCGTGCGCCCCTTGTCGCCCATCCGCTCGGTCAGATAGGTGGGGTTGAACATGGCAAGAAAGGTGTCCTTGTCGCAAAACTGCTGCTCGATCTCCTTCTGCCGTACTGTATACCCGTCCAAGGTCAGCGTGATCCTGTCGTTTTGACGGTTTCTCTGCAGCGTATGTGCGGCACCGTTTTGGTCGGTAAAGGCAAGCGTAACCGTGACGGTATCTGTATCCTCGTTCCTTAGCCGTTCGATCTTGCTTTCGCCGTAGTAGGAAACGCCGTAGAGCGCATAACAAACGGCGTGCGCCATGGTGGTCTTTCCGGTGCCGTTATGCCCGGAGATGTAGGAGATATCGCCGAAGTCGTAATGCTCCGGCTCGGTGTGATTGCGGAAATTCGTCAGTGTCAGCCCGGTGATCTTCATGGCCGTGATCTTTTCCATACCCGCATTACCTCCACAAAAGTGTGTCGCTTTGGTTCAGCTCCTTCAGTTCGTTGGGCACTTTGGTGCTGCCGACCAGGCAGAGCATCTCCTTATAGCTCTGGGTGTCCGGGCGCAGCAGGCTGTATTCCCACAGGTCGTTGTCGATCTGGCCGACGATCTGCCACCGGCTGTGGGAGGACGGAACAAGCTCCGTCCTCAGCACGGCAAAAATGACATAGGTATCGGAGATGCGATACGGGAAGCTGTTGCGAAACGCCTCGATAGCCTCGCACTTTTCCCGTAATAATGCTGTATCGGCAGGAACGGCACGGCTCACCTGTGCGAGCTGCTGCTGCAATGCGTCGGCATTTTGCCGGCTTTTGCGCAGCTCGGTTTCGGTTTGCTGCAGTTTTGTTCTGACCTCGTACAGCTCACGGAGCTCTGCGCCGCCGGCTCTGGGTTTCATCAGAGCGGCGATGACTGCACCGCTTGCCGCAATGATCAGTAAGGCGGCACGGCATTTGATGCCGTTAGGCATGGAGGACAGACAGACGAGGATAGCGCAAAGAAGCGCCAGCACGGCGATCACCACAGCGGCGATCATAGAGGTCTGGTTTTGTTTTTTGGGTTCCATTAGATCGGTCCTTTCATTATTTCGATAGGGGTTTTGCTGTTCGTTAGGGGGTCATGCAGCTAACTGATAGCTCTCGATGATGTTGTAGTTTCCGGCGACCGGGTGACTTTTCGGTACGATCTTGATATCCCGGATCGCCTGCCCGGCGGACAGCTCCACCGCACCGCGGATATACCCCGTGACCTTTTCTCCGTCCGGCTTGGCGAAGGTGACCATCGTGGACTGATTAGCGCCACGGGATACCTTGCTGTCCAGCACGGTGCAGACGTTGCCCTGGGGCTGGGGAGCGGTCTGGCTGCCGGCAAATCGTCCGGTCGTGACCGGCGGCGGTGCTGCCTTTGACGGCTTTGCCGCCGGAGCTTGTGCTTTTGGCGCCGGAGCCTGTTGACCGGCGGCGCCTTGCAGCTTGCTGAGATACTGTTTCAAAAACCGGTCATACGCCGCATCCAGCTTTTGATGCTCGCCGTCGGCGATGTATTTCCCGTCCTTCAGCAGCACCCATACGCCGGTCAGCGCATAGAGATACCGACCGATCCCCCATATGGAGGCGGCACGTTTGAAAGCGTTGGAAAGCCCGCCCTTGACCGGCTCGATGTCGGTATTGCCGGCGCCGTCGCTTTTGGTGATCCACTCGCTGCGTTCGGGGTAGAAAATGCTCAGCTCGCACACCTGTGTGGTAGAGGCGTTATCTTTGCCCGATACGGTGTAAAATCTGTTTTGCCAGTTGTCTTTTCCGATCACCGCATCCAGACGGCGCTGGATCGCACGGGAATCCACATAGGCAGCGACCTGCCCCTTGGTCCTGTCCCGGCTGGTCATCAGCACCCGCCATTCAATCTCGTTGGAGGGAAAGGGATACTCTAACTTTTTCGCCTGTTCCTCGGTCATCACGACACCTCCGTTATTGGATGAACTGTTTCAGCGTCACGCCCGGCATCGGGACCAGTACGCTGTCGTAATAATATTGCCTGTCCTTATCAGCTAAGTGCTCCAGCAGATCTCTGTGTCCCAGAGCTGCCCGGTTATGCTTTTCGTTGTAATGATCGTCGTTATCCGGGAGGGACAGGATGTACTGCGGAAAGTTTTGCAGACTTTGCAGAGTTTTGATGTGCGGCATGGTGTTGCTGCCTGTGCAGAGCTGAAACCGGCTGACGTTGGAAAACGGATAGTAGAACATGGGGGTCTCCGGGGTCAGCTTGCCGAGCGCCGGCACACCGAGACTGACGCCCGATATGCGGCCGCTGCTCTCCACCCTAAAGCCGAAAAGCAGCCTTGGCAGCGGGAAATCGGAATAGAGCGTGTTCATATAGGTGATGTCCGCCGTCTGCTCCGGAAATTCCATGACCAGATAGGTCGTGTCGTTTTCCGTGTTTTTGGTATAGCTCAGCGTTCCCGCCGGTAATAGACCGGAGCAAAAACGTGCCCCCTGGATGCTGCCTTTGATGCAGTCGATCAGCGTATCGACGGATATGATCTTAGTCATCGTCGTTCCGCTGTTGGTGATCTCGACCCGGATGCTCTTGTCATCCATAAAGTGCAGGATGAAATCGTCCTTTCTCATGCCGCCTTCCTTTCCTCCGTGACAGCCGCAGGCGGCAGCACACGGATGGTGGTTTCTTCTGTCAGCTCCTTTTTCAGACGGTCAACGCCCTGCGTGTAGAACCGGCCGATCCGGATGAACGCCTCGATTTGGTCGGGAGGACACCAGAACTCCGGTGAAGTGACGAATAGCAGGCAAGGATATTTTTTCTCCGTTTCCTTGACCGGGGTAAAAAGTCGCCAGTCAAAGCAATAGCTGTTGATGCTCTGCAATGCTTCGTACACCGTTCTCTCCGCCTCTTTCACATACGGGTCATTTTTGAAGGCGATCCCGTTTTTGCGGCTGTGTTCCCGGCAAAGCGCATAATACTCGCACATACCGGGAAATTGGTACTTGACGAATATATCATAGAATTGGTCTTCACTCCGTTCGCATTCCTCAGCCACATAGTCAAGAGCTTCCAAATAGATCTCCGGCATATAGTCTGCATCAAAGATTGTGTGCGGTGCCGGATTTTTCCCAGTATGGTCGTACAGGAGCGCCAGTATCATAAGTATGGAAAACGTGTCCTCGGCGCATTCAAGCTCTGTATCGTACAGCATAGGCACCTCCGACTATATGAAGACGGCTTTCGCCGATAACGGGACGGCAGCTCTCGTTTTGCGGATGAATGTTGTCAACCGCTGTACCGTGGGAGAGCTGTCTGTCATTTGGTCATGGTAATACCAATACAATTCCCGCACATCCTCCGGTGTAAACGCATCCCAATCGAGTTCATCGGTGATCGGGGGCTTTTCGGCGGTCAGCGGCAGCAGAAAATGCTCGTACAAATACCGTTCACCGATGGTCATACCGTCTGTCGGAGAAGGAAAGCGCCCTGTTTCATCGCCCGCACGCAGAAGATTTGCTTTGAGCCTGGCGATGCTTAGTTCATACGGCATAAGGCGCCACCTCCACCGAGAGCTGTGTGGTTTTTGCGGAAAGATCGGTCGTGATCCGCAGAGCGCTGCCGGGTGCACCGTCGAACACGGAAGAAACCTTACCGCATCCCAGCTGTGCATGGCGATTATTGACCTGCCATTGCCGGTCGTCGATCTCGCCCCAGTCGCAGCAGCGGTGACGGGCAAGCGCCATTTCCACCTCATACCGGGTCAGCCGCTGCTTTATCGTGTCGGGTATGGTACAGACCCTTTTGCCCTGCATTTGCAGATAGGCACTTATGTTGACAGCGGAGGTGGTTTTGCCGACCCCGCCCTTCCATGAGACCACGGAAATGATCTTGCCCATGTGTATTTGCCTCCGTTCACGTTTTTCTCGACTGTGTGCGATATCTTTGCTATGCTGTGAACAGGCGATCGGCGGTTACCGGTCAGGCGAAAATAGGAAGTCACACTGTTATTTGGCTGCGAGAACCCGCTATTTTACTGGATTTTCGGGAATGTTCCTATTTCGTTACCCGTACCATTCGTGTCAACGGAAACTGGACGGCAGCGCTTGCCTCTCTCCGTCTGCTCGGACACATGGCTCATGTTATCCAAAACCGCTTGGAGGATGAACGCAAAAACAGAGAACACAGTATCGACCGCAAGCTGCGGAGAAAGATCGAGGAAAAGAAACAGGCTCAGGGATTGCGACAAGGATAGGAAAACGGTGCAGCCTGCAAAGACTGCACCGTTTTCAAATTTGGTGTTTAATGATCCACTGGACCATATCTTCAAATCGTGATTTGCCGGCAGCAACATCCAACACCATATCCGACAATTCTTCCTGTGTATATTCAACTTCGATCCCGTTCAACGATAAAAACAGGAGCATAACGTGTGCGCCGATACGCTTGTTTCCGTCAATAAAGCATGGTTGCAGATCAAGCCGTAGCCAAGACGGGCGCCCTTTTGTTGCAGGGACGGGAAATCGTCGACATCACCAAATCCCTGAAACGGCGCACTCAATGCCGAGTCCAACAGTCCCTCGTCACGCAACCCGTCAGAACCGCCGGTTTCCCTGATCAGTTCGCCATGAAGCATGAGGACTTGTTTCTTTGTCAGTTTCTTCATTTGGCAAGCACCTCATATGCCTGCTTGTTTCTGGCGATCAGCCGCTTGGAGATCGACATAACATCTTCGTCCGATGCCGTTTGTTCTTTTTCGGCCTGCCCGAACTCAACGATGAGATACCGGGGAACATTGTTTTTCAAAATAACAGCGGAACCGTTTTCATCTACGAGCCGTGCGACCTTGGAAAAGTTCTGATTTGCCTCCGTAATGGAAACGAGCGTATTTGTATTGATATTCAATAATATCACCTCCACTTATAGTATACACCATCAATAGGATAAATTCAACCTATTTCAATCAAAATTCGAAAAGTTTTTTAAGGAGAAACTCATGTCAACCGAATACATTCACTTTACCGCCGAGCAAAAGGAAGCGGCTCGGCAGACAGACCTGGTCGCACTCCTGCAAAGCCAGGGTGAACACTTAAAACGCTTCGGCAAGGAGTATGTGTGGCGTGACGGCTCGGAAAAGGTTACGGTCAGAGGAAACCTTTGGTTTCACCAATACGAGCGCATCGGCGGCGACGCCGTTGACTTTGATCGCAGATTTTATAACATGGACTTTCCGCAGGCCGTCAATTTTCTGCTCGGCAATAACGGCGGCACAATTCAAAAAACCTAGCCTGTAAAGCAGGAACCGAAAAAGCCTTTTGAATTGCCGCCTCAAAATGAAAATATGCGGCGAGTGTATTACAACAAAGGTGAATATACGAATTCCGTTTCAATGTGGCAGGATATTTTGGGGCAGAACGCTCACCTTGATATTGCTTATCGCAGTATCGGCAGGGCTTATTTTCAGACAGGCAACAGCCGTTTGGCTTTGAATATGCTGAAAAAAGGTGACGACCCATATTTTTATTCACTGGCGTTAAAGGATTATCGCAAAGAGTTTGTCCGTGAAAACTTTGTGCGGCTACTCTTGACAGCGATAGTTGTTCTAGTCGGTATGATAATTGGCTTGAAACATCTACGCCGATGGCTATCAGCGAATAATAGAAGGACGGGCTGCAATCATGTCTAATTTGAGAAAAGCAATATCGGCATGTGTTTTACTATTTAAACAGTGGAATTACAAAAGGCGAAACCAGTCGTATGCTTCGCGGCATGATCGCTCATTATTACTGGAGCCTTTTAAGCTTTTTACACATCCGATAAGAACCTTTGATGAAATAAAATTTGAAAATCGCGGTTCGCTGCTAATCGCCAATCTGCTGTTGCTGCTATATTTTCTGCAACAGGTAGTATGGGCAACCGCCGGCGGATACTTGTATAATCCTCAGGCAGAAGGAAATTTCAGTTTAGCGTCCATATTAGCCCAAACGGTTGGAATTTGTATGCTTTGGACGATTTGCAACTGGGCTATGTGCACACTGACAAACGGAATCGGTAAGGTGCGTGAGATATGGATTGCTGTTTGCTATTCGTTGCTTCCGGTAATATTGATCGGATTTATATGTGTTGGTTTATCGAATGTACTATCAATGGATGAAAGTGTAATTTTTTCCACTCTTCAAATATTATCAAAAGTATGGACTTTGATGCTGGTGTTTCTGGGAATGATGATTATTCATCAATTTTCTGTAAAGAAAACAATAATGTCTGTAATTTTCACACTACTGTGTATCGCAGCGCTTCTTTTTCTCCTGTTATTGCTTTTTAGCGTTATACAGCAGATTGTGGGCTTCGTGTCAGCGATTATTCATGAGCTTAAATACCGGTAGTGTTGAACATTTAATGGGAGGTGGACACGATTAAAAGAGTCATACTGATATGCTTGGTGTTGTGCTTTATTTTCACAATAGCTACTGCGGGCCAGAAAGTCGAATCGCCTAATGTAAATGTGAACGCTGAAGTGGGTGTTGTAATACAAGGGTTAGAAGATTATATGCCGATCAATGAAGTGAATGACCGTTCTTTGCTGGTGGATTTAAGTACGGGCAATGTTGTCGTTCGTGATCATAGGTCTGACACATTATGGTATACAACGCCTCCAACAGTGGATAGTATAGCGGATATAGGAAGAGAAACTCTGAATAATTTGAAGTCTCATCTTACCGTTACTTATCTGACCGAGATGCTCAATGAGATAACGGTAACAGTGCGGATTGCATTGCTAAGGACACTTATGAGGTGCTTCAAGTTCATGGCGGGTTAAAGTTTATTTATCATTTCGAATCTGACGGTGAACAATTTTCTATTCCTGTTGAATTTACATTGGAAAAAGACTATATGCAGGTAAGAATCCTTTATGACGATATTCGGGAATACGGTAAGTCAAAAATTACAAGAATCGATTTGTTACCGTGGTTTGGTGCCGGAGCAGCAGATGAGGAAGGGTATTTATTTATTCCTGACGGCAGCGGAGCGCTGGTGGATTTTGCTGACAATACGCGCGATGCACCTACATATCGTATGCCAGTATACGGAAGCGATCCTGCGGTTGATCTGCTGTTAAAAACACCGGCGCCTGCCCAATCGATACATATGCCGGTATATGGAATCAAAAAAGCCAATAGTGCTATATTGGCAGTAATACATGAAGGAGATTGTGCGGCACAAGTTTTCTCGGTTAACAGTAGCGAAATTGCCCCTTATTGCGGAGTGGGCAGCTCGTTTATCTATCATCAGACCGATTTAACTGGAATCCATGAAAAATCCGGAAATTTGCGAACGGTAATGATGCTTCAGGATAAGCCGCTAGATATTACGCCGACCGTTCGATATTACTTTTTGAATGATGAAGATGCCGATTACAGTGGAATGGCTCGTCAATATCGTCGCTATCTTATGGAGGAGAAGGGGTTAAAGCAAATTGATCACGAGGATAGCGCTTCCCCATCTGTTTCACTTCAATTTTACGGGCTCACAAGTCGCCCGTCGAATTTCATAGGAATTCCGACAACAAAGCTTGTTGTTGCGACCACCTTCGAGCAAATAACAGATTTCATTACACGGATTGAAGTGGATAATCCGATTGTACAGTTATATGGTTTTGAAAACGGTGGATATAACAACAAATATCATACAAAGCAAAACTTTGATAAAAAACGGGAGGGAAAAGCGGATATCAAAAACTTCTGGACGCTACCGGAGGCATGGTTTATACAGCTTATGATTTACTGCGGGATTATAGTGGCAGTATATGGGAAGACAGATATGTTCGCAGTCTCAACAAAGCCCGTGTTACGCGTAAGCAACCGTTGCTCAGCACTGGTGATTGGGATGATAAAAGAGCAGATTGGAAATACAAAAATTTGTTAGCCTTGAAGAACAGTGCGAGAAGTTTACTTAAGAGTGTGGAAAGAAAGAGCAATGCCGGAACGTTACTTATGAGGTTCGCAAGCGAAATACCAAGTGACTTTAATGCGAAAAATCCTAATGACAGACAACAAACGGTCGATGCATATACCGGTATAATGCAGGCGTGGGATACGCCTTTGGCGGCTGAGGGCGGAAATGTATATGTTGCACCCTATGTGGGACTGATATCCGATGTTCCTGCGCAGAGCAGTAAACATTTACTTTTTTCAAGAGATATCCCATTTTATTCAATGGTGCTGCATGGGTATGTGCGGCTGAGTTCCCAACCGTTGAACAATGCGCCCGACCGTAAATCTGCTGTTTCAATGTTGCTGTTGTCGGGGATTATTCCTACATACCAGCCCACCGCCATCACTCCTTTTTCCGGGTGAGAATGCACCCCACCACGGCGCCGATCAGCAGAAAGGGCGCTATGCGCACATACAAATATTCAAACACATGGCAGGCGGCGCCGATTGCAGCCGTTTCCGGGTCGGTATAATTCCACCCCAGATAGGGGCTGCCCATCACCGCCAGAAACGCAAACCCCAGTATAACCCCTGCGCCTAAAGCAACGCACAGCCAGTGTCCTATACGGCGGCTTGTCGCCTGACGGCGTGCCAGCTGCTGATTGATGACCGCCAGCCTTTCGGCAATGGCCGTCAGCGTCTCGGCATCCGTCTGCGGGACAGTCTCTCCCAGCAGCATGCTGACCGGAGACTCCAGCACCTCCGACAAAGTGATCAGCATAGAAGCGTCCGGAACCGACAGCCCCTGCTCCCATTTGGAAACCGTCTGCCGCACCACGTTCAGCCGGATCGCCAATTCCTCTTGGGAGAGTCCTTTTGCCTTTCGGAATGTCCGAATGTTGTCACTTAGCATATCTATTTCCACCTTTCCTTCTGTGAATGAGACTATTGTAAGCCAAATTCCTCACTACGGCAAGCAACACATAATAACATTCCGGGTGCAATCAGCACAACAGCGCTCCTCTCCCCCCCGATACCGCAAAAAAACGGAGGTACTGCGTCAATGGGCGCAGTACCTCCGTGTCATAAAGGGAGGAAGTAAGCAAATTTATTCTGTGGGCTCCGCAGACGCAGCTTTGCGTTTTTTGCGGCGCCACAGCAGAAACCAGACGGCACCGCCGCCCAGCAGGACGACCCCCGCCGCTACCGGGATGATCCACAGGTAGCTATACTCCGTGATCTTACGCACCACCCGGCGGCGCTTGCCGTCGGTGGGCTTATTATCCCCGGAGTTGTCTGCGTCATCGGATACATCGGAGCTTTCGTCGGAGGCATCGATCCAGCCGTCCTCCTCCGGCTCCTCCTCGCCGTCCGTGGGACGGTCCGTGCGCTCGCCGGAATATACGCCGTACAGCTCCAGCTCCACGATATTGACCAGATCCCGCTCGCTGGCGACCGTTGCCGAGTTTGCGCCGGTGATGAGCAGCCGATAATACGGCGCCGTCACCGCCCGCACCGTGTGCGTAATCTGACTGCCGGTATTCCCGGTGACCGTATTCAGCGCCGTCCATGTCTTGCCGTCGAAGCTGTATTGCAGCTGCAGATCCCGCACATTGTACATCGAGAGCCGTCCGGCATAGCCGGCAGATTTGACCGCATAGGAGAATATCCTCGCCGGGCGCTCAAATTCCAGCGCCACCCAAGTGCTGCCGGCATCCGCCTGTATCCGGCTCTCCCAGACGGTGGGAACGCCGTCGTTGACCTTCCAGGCGGTGTCGCTGTCATCTGCATCAAAGGCATTCGCCTCCAACGCCAGATTTTCCAGTGGCGTCACCACGCAGGAGCGGAACTGTGCCGCCGTTTCCGCCGGAATATTCTTCACCGCCTCGGCATATTGCCACATAGCTCCGGTCAGATCGTCTCCGCTGTAAAAGGTCACGCTGTACCCCTCGTTGACCCGCAGATCCCGCAGCTGCGACAGGTCGATCCCCCGCTCCTGCAGCTCCTGCGCCGTATAGCGGCGTTCCTCCAGCCCCCGACGGGACTGCTCCCCGGCACTGTACAGCTGCACGATGCCGGGCGCCTCCATCACCCCGCTGCGATAATCCGCCACATCCGGCAGATTCAGGGTAAAGGGACTGTTCACGAATGCCACGCCGTCGTCGTTGCCGTCCTCCGGCATCTGCCGGTTGTCCAGCATAGAGTAGTTATTATCCGCCCAGCCGTTTACCCAGCTGATGCGGGACCAATTTTCCATGGTGCTTTGCAGCAGGGTGTACCAGGAGCCCCGGGCTTGGGACTGGCACTCCGACGGCACCCCGTCCCGGCAGGAATACTCGGCAAATCCGATGGGCTTGCCGGTCTTGACGTACCAGCTGTAGTTGAGGCAGCCGCTGCCGGACACGGCGCCCAGCAGCTCCGGCTCGGAATACAGCGTCGCCGCATACACATCCACATAGGCGTTGCCCGGGTTCCGCTCAATGGTATTGGATTTATGCCCCGGCGAGTAGGTCACCAGAAAGCCGGTGAGCCGGGCGTCAATGAGCATCTGCACCGTCTGCTGAAACACCCGGGTAAAGGCGGCATAGCCCTCCTCGGTGACCCCGTTGAAATTGTTGTAATTGAACTCGATCCAAGGGCGGTACATATACGCCTTGACGCCGCTGTCCTCCAGCGCCTGCAGGCTGGCGACCAGCTGAGACTGGTATTTTCGCCACAGCGCATACGCCTGCATATCCCGCTCCGGATTGGTGGCGTCCAGCTCCGCAACAGCGTCGGTGGGATCGGTGTATTTACCCTTTTCCACCAGCAGAGCGCCGCAGATCTCCGGCGGTGCCGAATCCGCATGCACCAGCAGGACATTTCCCTTTTCATAGTGCTTGAGGAGCAGCTGGTTGACCGTTGCCGCATCGGTGAAATCCATCGTCGTGCCGGTGATCTCAGCGCCCTTTGCCGTATCAAAGACGGGCTTGCTGGTATCCACCGTATAGCGGCAGGAATACAGCGCCGGCTCCACCCCCAACTGCTCCACCGTGCGCCGCCAAATATCATCGGTGTTCTGAATGTCGAACTGTCCGGTAAGAAAGGTCTGGCTATCCGTCAAAGAGGCAAGATAGGCATAGAGATTTTTCGCCTCCCGGCTGGCATAGGGGTTGATCGGCGCCAGAATATCGGTGGCGGTCACTTTGCTTTCATCCGTGATATGGGTCCAGCCCTCCGGCATTGTACCGTCCTGCCAGTCATACAACGCCGCCGCCGGCAGGGCGCTCAGCAGCAGCGCCAGCAGCAAACCCCATAACAGGCTGCGCCTGAGAATCGCTTTCATTCCCGCACGCCCCCTTTCCGCAGGCAGTGCCGTTTTTGCCGCCGCAGCAGCACACAGCCGCCGCCCATAGCGCCAGCCAGAAGAAGCGCCGCTGCTACAATAGCCGGTCGATACGCCTTGGTTTCAACCGCTGTGGCGGTTCCCGCCACCCGGCTGCTCTCAAACTCGGCTATGCTCAGCCGATAGGCGCTGCCGCTCAACTCGTTGATGGTCGCCAGATCGTTATACTTCAGCAGCACCAGCCGATGCTCCAGCCCCTGCAAGGTAGCCAGCGCCCGGTTATTCGGCTGCTCATCCCCATATTGGGGGTAGGCGTTCATGCCGGCGTGGATCTGTCCGTCCTGCAGGGTGGCGGCATTCATCAGACGGCGGATACCGTCCGTCTCCACCACCCCTACAAATTGCGGGTACGCCGCCTGCGCCGCAAAGGTCAGCTCCAGGTCATGCCCCGCCGGGTCATCCAGCGGCTGCCCCTGCCGGTCGTAGAAGCGGATGTGATACACCCGATCGCCGTCCACGCTCATCCAGTAGTTATCCACATGAGGAGAAATGCCGGTCGGCAGGCTCTCCTCCGTGACCTCCATATGGTCAATAACGTAGAAAAATTCCGGATGGTCATAGTCCTGCTTGGTGGGGCGAATGGACGCCTGCACCGTCCCCAGCGTAGCCGAAACAGCGGTATATGTGGTCACCAGCGGCCGGTCGGAGCCGTCGAGGGTCCCCTGCACATCCAGCTCACTCAGGCGGGTGACGCCATGGCCGTTGAAGGGATATTCATAGACGCCGTTTTCATCCGGTGCGCCATACAGAGAGTAAGGGCGGGTGATGACGCAGGCAATGAACTTATAGGTCTTTGCCCGCTGCGCCGGCGTCAGCATATAGGAGATGGTGCGCTGCCGCCAGATCTCCGTAGAGGGATCCAGCTTTTCCTTGCCGGTCTCCGGGTCAACGATCCGGTTTTCACCCCCGGAGGTATACAAAAGACTTTCGCTCTTGAACAGATCGCTGTAGGTCTCGGAGGCATAATACTGCACGCCGGTGGTGTACAGCTTTGTCATCTCCGGGGCGCTGGTCAGCGAGATGCTCTCCAGCGTGGCGCTGCCGCCCAGATAATAGGCGAACACCACCCACGGGGATTCCGGCTGCAGGTCATACACATGAATGCTGGCATTCTCCTGCAAAATGTGGGCATATACCCGATCGTTGGTATCCCCGTTGGTCAGTCCCTTCAGATTCTCCGACACGGAGAAATTCCGCACGCCGGACAGAGCGCCGGTGTTGCCGTTGTCCGCTCCTGCCGTGCAGTTGTCGATGCCCCGTGCCGATATGGTATAGGCATCCGTGCGGGCGGCTCCCGCTCCGGTGAGCAGGCTGTCCGGCACTGCCGAGGGCTGCTGCGTATAGCTGCCATACAGCCCCAGCTCGGTCAGACGGGCTACCCCATATTCGCTGTCGCCGGCGATCAGCAATCCCACATACCGCCCCTGTGCCGCCAGCTCCTGCAAGGAAACGTAGAAAGCGATCCCGGAGGGGAAATTCACCAATCCGGCTTGGTTTTGATCTTCAAACAGGGTCTCCCGCTCCTCGGACACATACAGCCGCAGAGAGGTCAGCCGGTGGCGCTGGGCATCTGCCCCGCTGTTAGCGACCAGCAGCCCCTCCAAAGCGGCGGTTCCCCGCAGATCATACCACAGCTGGGGCGTGGCACGGGTGGAATAGGTCACCTTTTTCTCCTCCTGCTGCGCCGTCCAGTTGATGTAATCGTCCGTCAGATACGCCGCCTCTCCGGATACGATGGAAATATCCCGGGGCTCCAGATAGTCGTGCTTTTTGTTGGCGACCGCCTCGCCCTTGAGCAGATTGGTCTTGCCTGTGATCCATTGGGTATAGGCGGCTTCATCCGCCAGCGGCTCAGCCGTCAGCAGCGCCGGTGCCTCCATATCTCCGTAGACGCCGAATTCGCCAATACGGGCGAGCCCGTATTCGCCGCCGGTGACCCGGAAGCCCACATACTGTCCCTCCACCGGCTGCCGCAGCGTCACCAGCTGCGTTAGCCCGGCAGCCCCGGGGTTTTGTGCGCTGTTATCGTAGCCGCACACCCGATGGTCGCTGGCGAACAGCGTTTCGGCGCTGTCGCTCACATAGATCTCATAGTACAGTACATATTTGTTGGTGATCCCGTTGGGATTCACCGAATCCTTGGCGGAGCCAGCCACCAGAAATTGGCGGATGGTCGCCGTGTTATAGAGCTTATAGCCGATCTTCGCCCAGCCGGAGGCATGGGTCAGCGGCTCCCCGGTCTCGGGGTGGAGCGCCGTATCGGTATCCACGGCAAAGACCGCCTTGTTATCCTCCTGCGTATGGATGCCGGACACAATGCCGTCATATGCCCGCTCCGGCGTCTGCTTCGCCGTGCCGACGGTCAGCTCCGACAGCACGCTCAGCAGGTTGCGATCCGGGATCTTGTCCGCATCCTCGCTGCCATGCAGTTGGGTGATCTGCACATCCTCCGCCGGATCCGGCGCTCCTGGCACGCCGTAAACGCCCAATTCGCCGATTCGGGCGGTCTTGTACTCGCCGCCGGTGACCCGGAAGCCCACATACCGCCCCGAGATCGCCGTCGGCAGCGTGATCAGCTGCGCCAATCCGGCCGCCGTGGGATCTGCCGACGCATTGTCAAAGGCAAACACCCGGCGGCTGCTCTGGAACAGGTCGTCCGGCTGATCGCTGATGTAAATTTCGTAGTACAATACATATTTATTGGTGATGCCGTTCGGATGCACCGCATCGTCGGCGGAGCCAGCCACCAGCAGCTGCTCGATGCTGGTCTGGGTGACGAGCTTATACCCCACGCACCCCCAGCCGGAGGCGTTGCGGATGATGGCGCCGGTCAGAGGGTTCATGACCGTCTCGTTTTCGGTACGGACACTCATTTTGTTGACGGCAGCTGCGTTAATGCCGTTGATCACGCCGTCCACGCCCTGCTCCGGAGCGGAGACCGTGCCGGTGATGACGGTCGCCGCCGCCAACTGGTTCTCCGCCGGTATCAAGGCGGCGTTCTGCGCCGTCAGCTGGGTCACGGTTGGCTGGGGCAGCTCCGGCACATCCGGCTCTGCCACAGCCGAGGCAGGCACTTTTGTATAAATGCCGATCTCCGACAGGTTGACGCCGTAGCCGACGTTACCCGCCTCCGACAGCTTAAAGCCCACATACCGGCCGGTGACCCCCTCCGGCAGATCCAGCGCCACGCCCTTGTCGCTCACCGTCTGGATGTTGCCCCAGTTGTTGCCGTTATTCGTAAGATAGCTCCAGGTCGCCTGTACCGCTCCGGCGGTGAACAGCTCCTCCTCCGTATCCGCTACATAGATCACGCCCACCGAGGGGTTATTTCCGGCGGTATCCTCCGCCGGAAAGCCCACCACAATGCGCCCGATGGCGGTGCTTTCCCCCAGATCGAAGGTCAGCTGCCCCAGCGGGTACCGCCAGCCGTCGGTGCCGCCGGCGTTCCCCTGCACGCCCAGCTGTATCACCGCCTGCTCGACCACATCGGAATTGACCCCGTAGATTTTCCCGTCCACCAGACAGAAACGGGTAGCGGCAGTACGGATATGCGCCTCGGTGGTGGCACCGGCGGTGTGGATGCGGTCAGGAATCCAGTTGCCGTCCGCCTTCACCGTGCCGTCCTCATCCGCCAGCATGGCGGTCACCAAATTGCGCCCGGAGCTGTTCAGCCAGTGGGCGTCGGTTTCATCCGACAGGAAATGCACGGTGTTCTCATAGGCATAAATGCCCACCTCGCCCAGCCGCACCTGATAGCCGTTGCCCGTACCGGCGGCGGGCACCAAAATCCCCACATACCGTCCGGTCGCCGGTGCGTCAAAATCGAACACCACACCCTTCTTGTCGGTGATTTCCGCAGGCGACAGCACCCCCGCAGCCTGCTGCGCCTCGGTCAGATAGGACCAGCCGCCCTGCCGATGGGCTTCGGTGAACAGATCGTCCCCGAAATCGTCCCCCACAAACAGCTGCCCCTGCCACAGACGGCTCATGAGCGGCGTCTGGGTGGTGCCGCTGGCGACATTATCGCCGAACAGGATGCGCCCGATAGCGGTGCTTTCACCTAAGTCGAAAATAAGCTTGACCATCTGATACTCGGCCAGGGGTACGCTTTCGTCGTTGCTGTGGTTATCGCCGCCGACCTCTATCCAGCCGCAGCTCCAATCCACCGCCATCCCGTCCCCGACCCCATAGATGCGTCCGTCGGACAGCACCTCTGCCGAGCCGTAGATCTCCGACGAAGAGCGGACATTCTGCCAGCTGTTGGCGGGCTGCCCGTTATAGCTCCAATTATAGTAGCTGTAGACATTGCTCAGCACGGTTACGCCGTTGGCGTTATCGGTGTTGGTGGTCCAGCGCCCCGCCATACGGTTTTTCCCGGCGGAGAGCTGCTGGTTATCCTTGGTATAGGCGTCGTTCATCAGCCATTTCACATCGCCGTCGCCGGTGAGATACGCCGGCTGAGCGGTTCCCGGGCGGGCGGCGTAAATGCCCACCTCGCTGAAATTCACCAAATAGGGGTACCGGGCATCAGCGCTGGCCGGCACCTGCACCGCCACATAGCGTCCCTGCACCGCCTGTCGGCTGAGATCGAACACCACTCCCCGGCGGGTGCTGGCGGCGGCAGCGGGAAACGCCCCATTCTCCAGATACGACCATTCGCCCACATAGCAGGCATCGGTCAACAGCGCCTCACCAAAGACATCCCCTACCCATAGCTTACCCTGCCACAGCTGATTCGTCAAGACATCCGTGGGGGCATTGCCCAGGATAATTCTGCCAATGGAGGCGCTCTCCCCCAGATCGAAGATCACCGTCGCCATGGCGTAATCCGCCGGATCGGACGAGGTCTGTCCCGCATTGCTGACATCAACGCTGACGCCCCATACATCCCAGGCCGCCGTGGAGGTGACCTGATACAGACCGCCGTCGGCGATCAGATAGGCATAGTCCTTGGAGGAGGAGCCGGCATGGACAAAGCCGCTCCCCTCGCCGTATCGGTCGCTGCTATAGGCGGTATACACATGCTTCATCACATAGCCGCTGCCGTTCGCTGCGGCCTGCCAGCCGGTGGTCTTATCCACCCGGGACGCCAGCAGATTGGTGCCGGCGGTCTCCAGATACCACGCCTGTGTCGATCCGGTGAGATAGCCGGGCTTTACCCCGCCCGCCGTCGTCTCCGCCGACACGGCTGCGGCAAAGCCCGGAGCCCACGCCGTCAGCAGCATTGCCAGCAGCAAAGCACCGGCAGCACAAACCGAGAAAATACGCTTGTTCTTACCCATACTGGTTTCCTCCCTTGGCTCTTGTACATACTGTCCTCATTTGGTGAGGATGATTCCATTCATATTATAAAAAACACCGGAAGCCGGAAGCAAGACACGGCGCAGACTGTTTTGGCCAAAAATTGCGGTTTCCGGTCATTTTGCCAAAAGGGTGCTTGACAACGGCTCCGCCGTCGGTATAATAACCCCCGAAATGACCTGCGCAGGAGGACGGTATCATGGATTTTCATGCAGAGCAATGCCGGGTGACCTACCACAGCCCCGGCAAGACCGACCGCAGCGCCATGCCCATCGGCGGCGGCGAGCTGGCGGCATCCGTGTGGTGCGACCGCAAGGGGGTGCGGGCCTATCTGTCCCGCAGCGACGCCCTCACGGAATGGGATCGCACCGTCAAGCTATGCCGTCTGGATGTGCGGCTGGAGCCATGTCCCTTTGCGGGCACGGATTTTGTCCAAACGCTGGAGCTCGAACGGGGCGTGATCGCCATTCAGGCGGGGGATTGCCGCCTGACGGTGTTTGCGGATCGGGAGCAGCCGGTGCTGTATCTGCAGCTGCACACGGATACGCCCCGGAGGATCACCGCCCGGCTGGTCACCTGGCGCACCCGTCCCTTGACACACCGGCTGTATACCTGCCCGGAAACAGCCGATGTGCTGCTGTCCGATACAGACGCTGTTACGGTGCTGCACGAAAACGGCGAGACCATGCTGGCGCAGACCGCCGCTCTGCAGGGGCTGGGGGACCGGATGGATGCAATCCCCGACCGGCTCACCGGGCGGGTGTTCGGCGCCCGGCTGGTGAGCGACCAGCCGCTGTCGGTACGAGAGAACGCTCTCGTCGGCACCGGCACGGAGGTCTGTCTGCGGGTACTGACTGCCAGCGAGTTGGGCGGGCGGAGCGCTTTTTTCTCCGCTCTGGAACGGCTGACCGCCGCACTGCCCACTCCGGCGGAGGCGCTCTCCCGCACCGCCCGCTGGTGGCAGGACTATTGGCAGCAAAGCTATATCGAGGTATCCGGCGACCCGGAGCGGCAAGCCGATATAGAGCCGGCGGTGGCAGCGGCAGTAGGGGAAACCACCGAATACACCTGCCCCTGCCCCTCCGCCGTGACCCGAGCCTATACCCTGACCCGGTATATGTTCGCCTGCTGCAGCACCGGCGCCTTTCCGGTGCTGTATAACGGGATGCTGTTTTCCCTGATGCCGGGGGGCGGGGAGCATTTCGGCTACAGCACCTTCGGCACCAGCTACACGGCGCAGCCGACGGGGGCTCCGACCCCGGAGCTGAACCCGGACGAGCGCAGCTGGTGCACCGAGCACCTGTGGCAGAACCTGCGGCACCCCTATCATTCCCTGCTGGCTCGCCGGGAAACGGAGCCGTTCCGGGCGCTGTTTGCCTACTTCCGCCCCTTTTGGGAGCTGGATCGGCTGCGTGCCGCCCGGTATTACGGCGCCGCCGGACAGCACAGCACCGAGATGACCCTCTCCTGCGGTCTGCAGACCATGGAGATCTATGGCGCCGACCGGGAAAAGCTGGCGCTGGGCTATGCGAAAAACCGCAGCGGCGGCGCCGTGGATATTTCCCCCGGGCTGGAGCGTATCTTTCTCATGCTGGATCATGTGGATTTCACCCACGACCGGCAGCTGCTGACCGACTATGTGCTGCCCTATACCAAGGAGCTGCTGGAATACATCCGCACCCGCTTCCCCAACCGGCACGCCGGACGCATTGTGCTGGGTCCTCTGCAAAGCGTGGAGACCTATTGGGATACCATCGACCCCGCCCCCACCGTCGCCGGAATGCGGGCGGTGGTGGAGCGGCTGCTGCACACCGACGGGGTGGATGCAGCGATGCGGCACTATCTGACCGACTACCGGGCGCTGCTGCCGGAGCTGCCCACCGAGATAGCGGACGGCGAACCGGTGCTGGCGCCCGCCACCGCCTACTCCGCCGTCCGGCGGAATGTGGAGCAGCCGGCGCTGTATGCGGTGTTTCCCTTCCGCCTGTATGGCATCGGCAAGCCGGAGCTGGCGCTGGCACGGGACACCTTTTGGCGGGAGGTGACGCTGGCGGGTGCCGACCGTCCCTTCCGCATCGGGGAGACCCCCGGCGCCCCCTCCTATTCCGGCTGGCAGTATGTGGGCGTCTGCGCCGCCCTGCTGGGCATGGCGGACAAGGCGGGGGAAATTCTGGCGGAGAATTGTGCCCTGCGTAACCCCGGCACCCGGTTTCCCGCCATGTGGGGGCCCATCTACGATGCGGTGCCGGATACCGACCACGGCGCCAACATCCTCACGCTGCTGCAGCAGATGGTGCTGCAAACCGAGGGAAAGACCATCCGGCTGCTGCCGGCGTTCCCCCGGGAATGGAGCGTGCGCTTTAAGCTATGGGCGGATCGGGATACCTGCGTCGAGGCGGAATATACCGCCGGCCGGCTGACCGCCTGGCGCATCACCCCAGACAGCCGCCGCAGCGACGTGATCGTTCCTCCGGATAACGCATAAAAACTGCTCCCCCATCCCGTCGGGATGGGGGAGTGGTTGTCTTTATCCGTATTATCGGCAGATATAGGGCAGCCCTTTCTCATCAAATCCGATCTCTACCCGGGACAGATACCAGGTCTTGCCGGCATCGGCACTGCCCTGATAGAACAGGTACACCCGCCCGTCGTCGTCCCGGAATACATACGGGTGTCCGGACTCGTTCTGGTTCCAGCTGCCGGGCTGTCCGCAGGGCAGAAACGGCTCCGTAAACAGCCGCCGAAAAGCCACCCCGTCCTCCGACACTGCACAGCCGATCTGCTGGGGAGTGCAGTTATAGGAGCCGCCGTAAAACAGGTATACCTTTCCCCCCTGCGCCACAGAAGCGGGTGCTTCGATACACTCCCCCTCCCAAGGCAGCTCCGGCGCAAGAATGGACTGCGGCACCGCCTGTACCCAGTCTGCCCGTCCCAGCTTCGACGCCGGATCGGCATAGGCGCAGCCCAGCTTCTGAATGCGCATGCTGTGATCCCGGGTGGCAAAATACAAATACAGACGCCCGCCGAACAGACACACATCCGCATCGATCGCCCGTCCGCAGCACCAATCGTCGGTGGGCGAAAAGATCGGATTCTCCGAGTTCCGGATGAACCGCAGCCCGTCCTCCGACACGGCATGGCATAAGGCGTCTCCTCTCCAGTTGCCGTAGGTCTGATAGAAGAGATGGATCCGTCCGTCCAGCACGATGGCAGCCGGAGCGCCGATCCCCTTTTGCTCATAGGGATGCTCCAGCGCCAGCTCCCCCGCCTTTTCCCAATGCTCCAGATCGGCGCTGCGGGCGATCCCTACGCCGATCTTTTGATCCGCTTGATCGGAATATAAGAATGTATAATACAGAAAATAAGTCCCGTGGTAACGAACCACAGCGGGATCCTTGGCAAAACTACTCCGCTGAGCATCGGTAAACAGCATACGGCAGCCCTCCTCATATAAAGCAGGCTCTATTGTAGCAAGCCGCCCCCTCCTGCGCAACCTTCCGGGAACAGAATCACAAAAATTGGCCAGTACAGTGCTACAAACGGCGAAAGCGCCGGCGTCATCTTGCCTGCTGCTTCCGAACGGTGGTCGGCGAGGTGTGCGCCAGCTGCTCAAACACCCGGTTAAAGGAGCGGATGCTCTGGAAGCCGCACTCCATAGCAATATCCGCCACCGGCTTATCGGTATTGATGAGCAGCTCCAGCGCCGTTTCGTACCGGTATTGGTTGATCAGGGTGCGCAGATTGACGCTCAGCGCCGTATGAAACACCCGGGACAGATAGCAGTGGTCATAGGACAGATCCCGGGCAATTTGCTGCAGAGACAGATTCTCTGTGTAGTGCTCCTCTACATATTGCAGCACCTGCACGATACATTCCTTATCCCGCCCGGAGCCCCGCTCCGTCAGCGGTGTCTGCTCCAGCAGATCGGCACAGCAGGCATAGAGACAGCATTTCAGCGGTATAAGCGACGGGGGTGCCACCAGCCGCTCCCGCTCGTTGGCTCTGAAGGGCTGATCCACAATGTACCGGCGCAGCAGCTCGGCGGTGGTGGGGGCGAACCGCAGCTTAGCCCGGGCGGGCAGCTGATCCTGCACCTGCTTATGAAAGCTGCCGATATAATAGCCGGAGACGATCAGGATCAGATACAGCGTATCCTCCCCGCAGGTCAGCGCATGCTCCTGATAGGGAAAAATGAAAAAGCCCTCTCCGGCAGACGCCGTTTCCTGCCGCTTTTCCACCGTCGCCGTGAGCTGCCCCTGCAGCACGAATACGATCTCGTAGGCACGGTGCAGATGCAGCGCATGGCTCTGCCCCTGATAGATGGTGTTGCGATAGATGCGGTCCCCCACCGTGTTTTTTGACTGATAGATGTTCATACCGTCCTCCACAGCGCACGAGCGCCTGTCTCCATGCCGGAAATACCGGGCAGCCGTGTGCGCCCGTCTCCTGTAGTTATAGCATAGAATGCGCCCGTTTGCAATCCCCCGCCCCAATAAAAGGGGAGCCGCTGCTGCTGGGAGCAAGGGCGCCCGGACGCAGCGCCGCCCCGCAGGAATCCGGCGTCCTGCGGGGCGGCAGTATCGGCTTTTTCTTCGGAGGGCGCCGCTTACGGTGCGATCCGGTCCAGATCCAGCTCTTTGAGCCGGACCAGCGCCTGAATGGCGGAGGCGGTCTCGTTTCGGACGGTCTCACGCAGCGCCTTTTCACCGGCGTTCTCGATATATACGGTGGTTTCGCCCAGTGTAAGGGTGGCGTAATATACCACCCTCCCGCCACTGGTAAAATACCCCGCACACACGGGAATACCGTCCACCGCCGACGCCGTTTCCTCCCCCTGAAGGACCGTATCGCTGCCGTTCACACCCGGCGCCGCAGCAAAGAGCCGCATAGCGCCATAGTGCCCCTCCACGCCCAGAATACGGTCGTCCTCCCTGCCGAAAAGCGCATAGCCATCCACAGGCAGATCGCCGAAAAGCTCCGTCACCTCGGCATTTGTCAGCGGGCGGGTGCGCAGATCGACAGCGATATCCGGCTGTGCTGTGCCGCCGTCGGACCGGACAAAGAGGATCCGTTCACCGGTATCCAGCACGGCGGTCTGCCCGCCGGCTCCAAACCAGCCGCCCGGCAATGTACCCAGTCCGAGCACGGCGATCAGCGCAAGGCACGCAGCAACCGCCCCCCATTTCACCCACGCCGGGCGGGAAGCCCCTGCTTTCCCGGCGTAGGCGGCTGCCTCCTCCACATATTGCGGCCGGATATTCTGCAGCGCTTCCGAAATGCTGCGTTTTCTCATAAGGACACTCCTTCCTGAATCAGATATTTTTTCAGTCTCTGACGAATGCGGAAGAGCCGGACCGACACGGTATGGCTGCTTGTGTGAAAAAGCGCCGCAATATCCGCCACCGGATCGGCATACCAGTACCGCCGGACGAACATCACACGGCTCTCCTTGTCCAATGCCGCCAGAAACCGGTCGAGGATACGGGCGGTCTCGCCGGCATGAAACGCCTCCTCCACCGTATCCGCTGCCGGAAAGCAATTTTCCAGCTCGTCCAGAGCCACGTCATAGCAGCTGTTCCGCTTCGCCGCCGTATTGGCGTGGTACCTCTTGATGGCAAGATTGCGCACGATGCGGCAAACATAGCTCCGGAGCGGCTGGGGCTTTTGAGGCGGTATGGTATTCCACGCTCCCAGATAGGCATCGTTTACACATTCCTCCACATCCCGTGCATCATTCAGAATATTGTTGGCGACCCTTCTGCATACGGAGCCGTACTTTTCCGATAGCGCAGCGATCGCCCGCTCCGAGCGCTCATAGAGCAGCTCGAGGATCTGGCTGTCCTCCAATGTTCTCCCCCTCCCTTCTGCCTCACCTATATACTACGGTTTTGGATGAAAATATCACCGCTCTTTTGCGTTTTGTTCTGTCCCTCTGTGCTTTTGAAAAGCAAAAACGACAAGCATCCTGCAATGCTTGTCGTTCTTGTGGCTGGGCTGGGTGGAGTTGAACCACCACGGCGTGAGTCAAAGTCACGTGTCCTACCGCTAGACTACAGCCCAATGTACCGACAGCACTATACCACAAATTCCCGGCACTGTCAAGGTGTATTTTGCATCCGTACCGGGCTCCTCCGGTGTGCGCTGCTTCCGGGGAAAAGCTTCAAAACAGCCACGAAAAAACAGCGCCGCTCCGGGGCAGCCACCGCAAAACCGGATGGACAGCACCGGCATCTATTTCGGCAAAGCGTGCGGTTTTTCGTCATAAATAAAATACTTCCATTCCTACAGGAAAGCCGCTATAACAGGGAAAGCGATCATCGGCATTACACAAAATAATACTATAGGAGAGCTTTTATGAAACGATTTCCGGCACTGATCCTGGCTGCGCTGATGCTGATGACAGCGCTGTGCGGCTGCGGCGACGCTTCCGTCAGCCGCAGCGACGACCCTGCGTCCGCCGCCGACAAGGGCACGGCAGACGTAAAGAATGAAAAAGACGACAGCACCCTGCCCGGCACCTATGAGATCGCCGCCACCGATCCCCACTACAGCATCGCCACACCCGACTGGAAGGCCGAGGGCTACGGCTGCGGCTTTGCGCTGAACGAAAAGGGCAACAAGAAATACGCCATTGTCGTGGCGTGCGGCGCCGAAGCCGACGCAGAGGAGACCTCGCTCCAGGAGGCGTTCGCCACACTCTATAACGATACCTTTAATGGCATTCTGATACAGAACTACCGTGCCAAATACGCAGAATTCACCCCTGCGACCGCCGAAACGCTCTTGGCGGACGGCAGCCCTGCGCTGCTCTTTCAGGATGTGCAGCCGGCGGACGACTACGGCACTCAGCTGAGCTGCCCCGTTTATGGCTACGGCTTCCGTCATGACGGCGTGCCCTTTATCGTCGCCTATATCGTGATCGACGAGACCGACGCCGACGCCGCCAAGTGCGCCGAAATGCAGAGCTATGTGGATGCGATGGTAACCACCGTCCGCACGGAACAATAAGCTGCGTTTTATCCCTAAACGGAGCGCCTGCCGTGAAAAGCGGCACTCCCATAATTACAGAAGCAAGCACCGGGAGCAGGCATATGTCGCTCCCGGTGCTTATGCTATGCTCCCGGTGCCGCCCCCGCCACGCCCCCACAGGTGCGCCGCCTCTCCGCAGGCAATGCGCCCGCCGGCGGACCCCGTGTTATACAAAAGACCGCCGGTCAAGCCTTACAGGCCTGCCGGCGGTCTATTCTATGTCTGTTCTATTGCGTTACAGCTCCGGGTCGGGAATGATCACAGCCGGAGGGGTCTCCAGCAGAGAGGGATCCTGCAAGAACTGCTTGATGCGGCGGAACGCCATGGCGAAATAGCTGCCGGAGCAGATACGCTCATCCATGACCACGCCCAGCGGCATACATTTTTCAAAGACGATCTCGCCGCCCCGGCGCTTCGGCACCTCCCGGGAATTACCGGCAGCCATCACGATGCTGGTGGTGCCGAAATCGTAGCAGTGGTGATAAATATGATTGGTGCGGATGCTGGCGAGGTTCGTGAACACCAGCGAGGTATGGAACGGGCTGGCATCGATGATGGATTTGGGCAGCAGATTGTGCTGATCCGCCCATTTGAGGAAATTGACGGCGAACCGCAGCAGTCCCGGAATGGCGACCAGCTTACGGATCAGCCCCTCGGTCTTGTTGTTGGATTTGTCCTCCCGGTTTTCCGCAACATACTTCTGGATCTTCTCCTCCACGGTGAAGATGGTGTCGGACAGATCGAAATAGATCTTGGACATGGTGCCGCCGTTAGCGGTGTCGGCGTGGCCGCCGGACAGCACCACCATGCCGATCGCCAGCTCGTTGCGGGCATAGGCACGCTTATTGACGATGAACCGGTTGACCGCCGGGTATTCGCACACCATCCGCACATACGCCGCCATGATCACCGCCATATGGCTGATGGCAACACCCTCCCGCCGCTTCTGCCGAATGTAAGAATCGATCGGCGCCAGCGGTATATCCAAGGTGATCGCATTCATCGAATCGCTGCGCTTCGCCATCACATGGGCGGCGATGCGGTACATGGGGTCGGTATGACGTAAGTAGGTTCCGTCCGCTCGTTTCATAAATCACCTCTCCTGTCGCCACTCAATTTACCTTATTTAAAACAGTATAGCACAAAATTCGACAATTGTAAACAAATAATAATTAATTTTTGCCCTTATCCCGCAAAATCCCATACCCGCCTGTCATTCCTCACCTTGCCGCAAGCACTGTCCGGATTATCGGACACCCGCAGCGGTATACTGTGGACACAGACCGAGAAAGAATACGATGTCAGGAGGGCATTTTCTATGGGATGCGTGGAGATCAGCAACAACGACCGGGTATGGGAGATCCTTTACGCCAGCGTGTTTCTGGAGGGAAAGGAAAAAGAGGAGGCACTGCGCCGCTATGGGGTGGTGCTTCCTGCGGCGGCGTCCATGGCGTAACGAATGAGCCTTACCACCCGGTCACCGCAGTCATCCGCCGGCGGACCCTGCGGCGGCACTTTGCGGATAAATTCGCACAGACCCCTGTACAAACCGCCCATCATCCGCTATAATAGAGCCAGACTATGCGGGAAGGTGATCGTGTGAAACTCAACTACAAACGCACAATCCTGGTGGGCTTTGCCTTCTTCCTCATCTGCACATTCTGGCAAGCCTACGATACCATCATTCCGAAAATTCTGACCGACCGGTTCGGGCTGCCGCAAGCCTGGTCGGGGATCGTCATGGCACTGGACAACATTCTGGCGCTGTTCATGCTGCCCCTGTTCGGCTCGCTGTCGGACAGGTGCCACACCCGGATGGGTAAGCGCAAGCCCTTTGTGCTGGTGGGCACCGTGGTGGCGGTGGCGGCGTTCATGCTGCTGACGGTGGCGGACAGCGCCCAGCTGACCCTGATTCGGGAGGTCACCGAGGTGGATGCGTCAAAGCCCGCCTACAGTCAGGCGCTCAGCACGGTATACACGCAGGTGGGAGAGCGGGAGCTGAGCACCCCCGACGGCAAGCGCTTTCGGCTGGCGGAGCGGTATACGGCGGAGGAATTCGCCGCCATCCGCCCCACGGTGACAGAGGGGCGAATCGCCGCCAACCGGACGCTCCGGGTCACGAACCGGGAAACCGGGGAAGGTCTGACGATCCAATCCCCCTATAAGACCCATATCGTCACCTATGACGGCGTGCAGTTCTTCCTGCGGGATCGGGAGACGGAGCTGGACACCCCCATTGACGATACCCTGACGGTGGACGGCGACTCCCTGTCCCTGTCCGCTCTGTGCGCCGCCGGAGCGGCGGAGGATGCCCATGGCGTGTCCGCCTTCGCCTCCGCCACCAATGCGGTGTACACCAACTATGTGGTACCGGCCCGGCAGGCGTATATTCACACGCTGACGGTGCAGAACCCGACCCATCTGATCCGGTTTATGCTGATCCTGGTGGTGGTGCTGGCGGCGATGTCGGTGTTCCGCTCGCCGGCGGTGGCGCTGATGCCGGATGTGACGGTGAAGCCCCTGCGCTCCAAGGCGAACGCCATCATCAATCTGATGGGAACGCTGGGCGGCATCTGCGTGCTGGTGCTGGGCATGGGCTTTGCCTTCAACAACAGCGCCGTTGCCAACACCTTCCGCCCCTCCTACGGCTTTTTCGGGGTGGTCAGCGGCATCATGCTGGCGGCGCTGGCGGTATTCATGCTGACGGTGCGGGAGCGGAAATGGGCAGCGGAGATGGAGGCGGAGACCGCCCGGCTGGAGGCAGCAGGCGAAGCCCCCGTCGAAGAGGATCGCTCCGGCGACCGCAAACTGTCCCGGGGAGAGCGGGCGTCGCTGCTGCTGATCTTAGCGTCGGTAGCGCTGTGGTATTTCGGCTATAACGCCGTCACCTCCAAATATTCGGTCTATGCCACCAATGTGCTGGATCTGGATTACAGCGCCACCCTGCTGATCGCCAATGCGGCGGCGGTGCTGTCCTATATCCCGGTGGGCTTTATCTCCTCCCGCATCGGACGGAAAAAGTCCATTCTGGCAGGGGTCGCCATGCTGGCGGTGGCGTTTGGAGCCGCCTGCTTTGTGCGGGTGGGCTCCAGCCCGCTGATCATGAACGCCACCTTTGCACTGGCGGGCATCGGCTGGGCATCTATCAACGTCAATTCCTTCCCCATGGTGGTGGAGCTGTCCACCGGCGGCAATATCGGGCGCTACACCGGCTACTATTACGCCGCCAGCATGGCGGCGCAGGCGCTGACCCCGTTCCTGTCCGGACTGTTCATGGATCATCTGGGTATGACGGCGCTGTTCCCCTATGCCACGGTGTTCGTGTCGCTGTCCTTCCTAACCATGCTGTGCGTGCGCCACGGCGACTCCAAGCCGGTGCCCAAGGGCTCGGTGCTGGAGCAGCTGGACGTAGGGGACGATTGATCGAAAAGGAGGAATTTCAGCTATGTGGATCGCAATAGGCGTATTGCTCGTGCTGGCAGCGCTGCTGCTGTTTCTGGAGATGCCCGCCCTGCGGCGGCACCCGGACCGGGCACATATACAGGGGCGGTATATCGCCCACCGGGGGCTGCACGACCAGACCCCGGATACACCGGAAAACTCGCTGGCAGCCTTTCGGGCGGCGGTGGAACGGGGCTATGCTATCGAAAACGACATCCACCTCACCACCGACGGGCAGGTGGTGGTGTTCCATGATGACACTCTCGACCGGATGTGCGGAGTGCCGGGGCGCCCGGAGGAGAAAACGCTGGCGCAGCTGAAGGAGCTGTCGCTGGCGGGCACGGCGGAGAAGATCCCCACCCTGCAGGAGTGTCTGGATGCGGTGGACGGGCAGGTGCCGCTGCTGATCGAATTCAAGTGCGGCACGGTGGCAGGTGCCCGGCAGCTGTGCGCTGCCGCCGACGCCATCCTGTCCGCCTACAAGGGCGAATACTGGGTGCAGTCCTTTTATCCCTTTATACTGCAATGGTATAAGCACCATCACCCGGATATCTGCCGGGGGCAGCTGTCGGCGGGCTTCTATCACGAGAGCCTGTCCCACCGGCTGCTGGGCTGCCTGGTGTTCAACTGTCTGGGGCGCCCGGATTTCATTTCCTACGAGCACAGCAATGCCGGAAATGTGTTCCTGCGGCTGAATATCCGTCTGGGGGCGCTGCCGGTGTGCTGGACGCTCCGTTCCCCCGAGGAGCTGGAGCGGGCAAGACGGGTGTTCCGCACCTATATCTTCGAGCGGTTTATTCCATAGAAAACCACGGTTGAGCGACGCTTTTCGCCGGGGCTGTCCGCTGATCGTTTTGCCGTCGGCGGACCGCTCCGACGCCTTGCCGGAGGTCTGCCGCTCTGTCGAGTGCTGCGGGCGAAAACAGCTGCGGTGATCTCCTGATTTTGTAAAAACTCCAAGGAAAAGCAAGAAAATTTGATTTTTGCCTTGACAAGCCGTTCATTCTGTGGTATAGTAGCCATCGTTGGATTTGGGAGAGTTCCCGAGTGGTCAAAGGGGACAGACTGTAAATCTGCTGCTTCGGCTTCGATGGTTCGAATCCATCCTCTCCCACCATATGAAAACACCATTGAAATTTGAACCCTTAAGTTCAAGTTCAATGGTGTTTTTATTATAGAATTCTGTGTTAATGCGGCTTTTCGGAGCCGCCATTTCTTTTAGCCTTTTGGACTTGAAATAGAAAACTGCAAATTTATAATCCGAATTACCGAAAACAAACCTTTACGAACTCCCAAGTCTATTAGTGCGTGTCCTGTAATTCCGCATTTTTCAAGGTATATTCTTCTTCCTTTTGCTGCGGTGCCTTGTAATGCAATTTTTTGTGTGGGCGCTTGGTATTGTAGAAATCTATGTAATTATCGACTGCTTTATAAAAATCAGCCTCCGAGCGATACTTCGTTCTATACAGTTTCTCACGCTTAAATGAAGAAAAGAAAGATTCCATTACCGAATTATCATACGGTACATACGCTCTTGAAAACGAGTGTGTAATGTTTAACGATCGAAGATAGTCATTCATGGCTTTTGAACGATAATTACCGCCGCGGTCGGTATGAAAAATCAAATTTGAGTTAGGCTGGCGTTTTTTATAAGCAATCCGGAAAGTTGACTTTATAAGCTGTGTGCTGTTGGTCTTTCCCACTTTGTATCCTACAACCATGCGGGAAAACAAGTCTATAATCGCACAAATGTAATAAGCGTTTTCACCGTGCTTGAAATAAGTAACATCACTGACCCACACTTCATTAGGATTGCTGACATCAAACTCCTGATTAAGGTAGTTTTTGTATTTACGGCTTTCATCGTCGTGTAGTTTCTTGGCATTTTGCCGTATGCTTACCAATCCCATATCACGCATAAGGGTGCGGACCATTTCATTACTTACTTTAACGCCTTGATTTCTCATAACAGCAGCAATTTTGGCAGCACCGAATATTTGATTGCTTTCGTCGTAAATTTCCTGTATTTGATGCCGCAACTCTTCTTTACGCTTTGTATACCATGTGTTATCTTTTTTATTGCGAAGAACATGGTTATAGAATGTTCCTCTTGGAATATCAAAAGCTTCACATATCACATGCACACTGTATTCGCCGTAAAATTGTTCCGCCGCATATAATTTTTGTTTCAATGGAGATTTTGGCGTGCAATTTGCCGATTTTAAAATTTCAATGATGTTCTCTAAGCGCACCACTTTATTTTCAAGCAAATGAAAATTCCGGATATTCACAGTTCTCTTGTTAAGTGCTTTCTTTTCTTCCTGATATATATGCACCCAATTATAGAAAGTGCTTTTTGGTATTCCGGTATCGGCAAGTATGTCCGCTGCTGACTCACCGGAAATAAAACGGTCAATAGCGTTTTGCCGTTCTTCTTTTGTGTAAGTTCTCATATTTTCAACTCCCGTTTAATGTGTTGAAACAATTTTACGACCACTATACAGAAATTGAAATAAACTCATAGCCTAATTTTACCAAGTTATGTTATGTCCGCATATAAAATTGTAATGCGTGAGAGTTCAAATACGCACTAAAGATCCGCAAATAATCTTTTTTATAGTCCTCCCACAAATAATTCGGTTTGTTTAGAGCCGAGAAATAAAAGAAGCCTTGGTTAACAAGGCTTCTTTTATTTAATTCTTTAAGGTGTGTAATATGAGTTTTGAGGATACTTTAAAAAGCCAAACCCCAACTCAACAAGAATTGCAATATCAAAAAGTTCAAGAAAGAAAAGACATTTTGGTTGGTTATGCAAAATGCGCCGTTGAAGAATTTTCGAAAGCTTGCAAGAGCTATGCACAGCGTGGATATCATAGTTGCTGGTCTTATGCAAATTCCAATTATGAATCCACCTTCGCTACATATAAAAATACTAATCATAAATTATGGTCACGTACAGTGTATTACATCAGACTTACAAACGAACCAGATTATCGGACTGGTTATTCCATGGATCTTAAATTATAGAGAGATTTTTTCTCATGAGAAAGATGAGTTTATTTGGTTACTAAAGGAGATATTGCTTTTAGGAGATATTGTTTTTATACGGACTGCGATTTAATACTATCTACCCATAATCTCACCGTGACCGCCAAGCGATCTCATTTCTGAAAAAAGGAGCATGCAAAATGAAACAATGCAGAGATCGCAACTGCGATATGCTGGAGAACTGCTCGATCAGCGGCAAGCACCCTTTCGAGGTTGATTTCAAGCAGCGGGTCGATATAGCGGTCAACATTCCGACCGGTGAGAAAACCAGCTTTCTCGGTATTCCGTGCGAAAAATCGAACCGCTACAGACCGCTACAGTCCGAAAGCAAGAGTCTGCCCTCAATGCGGAAGGATCGAGCTGTACGCCGACTTCAGTCAGCAGCGCTAACGGGATTCCGCCGTTTGGGCACAGAACCCGCTTGTGTGAGCAGCACCAAAAGCCCCTATGCAGGAGGCTATTTCATTTTATCCGGAGCGGTGCCGCACACATAACGCCGCTCCGGCGTTCTTTTCTCATAATACAAAGGCGGTGAAGTGCCTATGCACTTCACCGCCTTGTCTGTTTTCGCTATTCTGAGCGCCGGGCTTACACCACGCCCTGCGCCATCATGGCATCCGCCACCTTCAGGAATCCGGCGATGTTGGCACCCATCACATAGTTGCCCTCGTGACCGTACTCCTTGGCCGCCTCGTAGGCGCTCTTGTGGATACCCACCATGATGTCGTGCAGCTTGGCGTCCACTTCCTCAAAGGTCCAGCTCAGCCGCATGGAATTCTGGCTCATCTCCAGCGCAGAGGTAGCGACACCGCCGGCGTTGGCTGCCTTGCCGGGAGCAAATGCCACCCCATGGCTCTGCAGATACTGGGTCGCCTCCAGAGTGGTGGGCATATTGGCGCCCTCCGCCACATACTTCACGCCGTTCTTCACCAGCGTCTCGGCATCCTCCAGCAGCAGCTCGTTCTGGGTGGCGCAGGGCAGCGCTACGTCGCAGGGGATCGTCCACACGCCCCGTCCCTCATGGTATTCGGACTGGGGACGATGCTGCTTATACTCGGTCAGGCGAGCCCGCTTGACCTCCTTGATCTCCTTGAGCGCCGCCACATCGATGCCGTCCGGATCGTACACCCAGCCGGTGGAATCGCTGACGGTGACGACCTTGGCACCCAGCCGCTCCGCCTTTTCCACGGCGTAAATTGCTACATTGCCGGCGCCGGAGACCGTGACGGTCTTGCCCGCCAGCGTATCGCCCTTGACCTTCAGCATCTCATCTACGAAGTATACCAAGCCGTAGCCGGTCGCCTGCGTCCGGGCCAGCGAGCCGCCATAGGTGAGCCCCTTGCCGGTCAGCACACCCTCATAGCAGTTCTTCAGCCGCTTATACTGACCGAACAGATAGCCGATCTCCCGGCCGCCCACGCCGATGTCGCCGGCGGGCACGTCGGTGTCCGCTCCGATGTGGCGGAACAGCTCGGTCATAAAGCTCTGGCAGAACGCCATGATCTCCCGGTCGGATTTGCCCTTGGGATCGAAATCGGAGCCGCCCTTGCCGCCGCCGATGGGCAGACCGGTCAGAGAATTCTTGAAGATCTGCTCAAAGCCCAGGAACTTGATGATGCCCAGATTGACGGAGGGATGCAGCCGCAGACCGCCCTTATAGGGACCGATAGCGGAATTGAACTGTACCCGATAGCCCCGGTTCACATGGGTCTTGCCGGCATCATCCACCCAAGGGACACGGAACAGGATCGCCCGCTCCGGCTCCACCAGCCGCTCCAGCAGACCCGCCGCCTCATACTCGGGATGGGCGTCGATGACCGGCTGCAGAGACTCCAGCACCTCGGTAGCCGCCTGCAAAAATTCCTTCTGCTCGGCGTAGCGTCCCTTTAATTCCTCTAAAACTCGCTCCGTATACGACATAATGCGATCACTCCGTTCCAAAAATTTCTTTACTGTACAGTGCCTACCGGGCAGCCCACTGCCCAACAGATACCAGTATAGCAGATGTCCTTGCGGTTTGCAAGAACAAATTGTAAAAAATGCAATTTGGCGAAGGATTTTTTCGTTTTCCAAAGAAAAAACCGAAAAACTGACAAAATCTATCCGGCAAATTGCATATCGGAGTGCGATTGCACTTTCATGAGGGATAGATCGTGTCTGTATCGCACCGGAAACAAAAAAAGTCCTTGCCGCAGACGGTTTCTGCGGCAAGGACCTCCGGTTAGTCTATATGGCGGATCGTATCCAATATGTCGGAAAGCCCTGCCAGCTTTCCGGTATCGTCCGCGGCTTTTTCTGCGGCTCTCAGCGCCATCTCCTTTAAGGAGGTTTGCTTTACTGTCAGGTCGTCGTACATTTTTTCATACAGTGCAATCAGGCGCTGATTGGTTTCCTCCCGCGCCTGAATGATCACGCCTACAGCCTTTGGCCTGCTCCTGTGTTCCCACATCGCCCGGTCCGCCCGATTTCATTTTTCCCAGCTCGGCAATGGCGTCTGTGAGAAACGCCTGCCCTGTCGTGATCTCCTCCAGCTTGCTTAGCAGGTAATCCATCGTGAGCTTTTCCGGACTTTGCGGTTCGGCGGCCGCCTTGACCCGGTCATCCGCCGCTGTTTCCGCCGCTGCGGCGCTGTCCGGTGCGCTGGTATGTAGGGTATCGGTTTTCTTATTATTATCCGGCATGCTATTGCCCTCCAATTCTGTCGTTGGCGGGCACACCAGGCACAGCGTGTGTTCGCCTATCCAGCGTGCCCTGCCTTTTTTCACAAGACCTTTCGCCCGTTTGGGGTAGGTCGCCTCGTATGCGTTTCCCTGTGCATCGACAACCGCTATGTTTTTTTCTATGGGTATCCTCCCCTTGCCGTTATCGGTGTAATGCTGTTTTTTGTGATGGGTGCCGTCCCCGATTACATTATTAGTATATCATACCGCCTTTTCGATTGCAACAGGTTTCCCCATACGGCTTGAAAAACGGCGGGATTGATGGTATAGTAACTAAAAAGCGGCTGCGGCGCCGGTGTGCCGCACAAAAAAGCAGCGACCCGACGGGTCGCTGCACCGATACAGGGGGCTGTGTATATGAAAATTTTAGCCGTGGATCTGGGCAAAGCCCGCACCGGGCTGGCGATCTGCGATGAGCAGGAGCGGCTGGCAAGCCCGGTGGGAACGATAGCGGAGCATAACGAGGAGCGGCTGCTGACCCGCATTGCCGCCGCCGCAGCGGAGCAGGGTGCGGCGCAGCTGGTGGTGGGGCATCCCCGCAACATGGACGGCAGCCGGGGGGAAAGCGCCCGCCGTGCCGAGCGGCTGGCGGAGCGGCTCAAGGAGCTGACCGGGCTGCCGGTGGAATTATGGGACGAGCGGATGACCACCGTCTCCGCCATCGGGTATCTCAACGCCACCGATGTGCGGGGCAAGCGCCGCAAGCAGGTGGTGGATACCGTCGCCGCCACCATCATCTTAGAGGATTATCTCCGCCACCGCAAGGCGCAGCCGACGGCGGAGCCTTAACCCCGCCGGATCGCCCCCTGCCGGAACCGGTCTGCGAACCACACCTCCGGCAGGGTGAATTCCTTCCCGTTGAGGTAGTCCAGCTCCCCGGCGGGGGTGGTGAAGGCAAACCGCAGCCGGTAGGAGCACAGCGCCTGCTTGTCGAAGCCGGTACCTTTATTGAGTGCGTTGGAGCCGTATTTGCCGTCCCCCAGCAGGGGATGCCCGATGCTCGCCAGATGCGCCCGGATCTGATGGGTGCGTCCGGTGAGCAGGTGGATCTCCAGCAGCGACAGCCCGTCCCGCTCTTCCAGCACCCGGTAGCGGGTGCGGATGGTGCGGGCGCCCTCGTGGGCGGCGGCGGAGATGAATACCTTGTTGCGGGCGGCGTCCTTGTCCAGATAGCCCTCCAGCGTGTCGGCGGGCTTGGGCATAGAGCCGTGGACGATGCACAGGTAGTATTTTTCGATCTCCCGGTTTTTCAGCTTTTCGTTGAGGATCCGCAGCGCCGCCGCCGTTTTGGCGGCGATGACGATGCCGCAGGTGTTCCGGTCGATGCGATTCACCAGCGCCGGGGCAAAGCTCTGCTCCTGCGCCGGATCATACTCGCCCTTTTCATACAGATACCGCTGCACCCGGAAGATGAGGGTGTCGCCGAATTCGTGATCGTCGGGATGCACCAGCAGCCCGGCTTTTTTGTTAAGCAGCAGCAGATTTTCGTCCTCATAGACGATGTCCAGCTGTCGGGATGCCTGCATAAATTCGTAGACCGGCGGCGCCGTCGCCAGCGCATCCTCCGGCAAAAACAGGCTCAGCACATCCCCCTCCTCCAGCCGGTCGGCGGCGGTGCAGCGCTTGCCGTTGCGGCGCACATCCTTTTTGCGAATGGCCTTATAGAGCAGGGGCATGGGCAGCTGACGGTAGGTCTTGGTGAGAAATTTGTCCAGCCGCTGTCCGGCGTCGTTTTTCGTGATGGTGAGGGTGGTCTTCATGCAGTGCCTCCTATGGGCTTCCGCCGGAATTGCGGCTTTACATTCCCGGGGAACCGTGATATAATTTTTCGTGATTGCAGAGCAAACGAGGTGAAAGGGTATGGCGGAGAGAAAGAACCCCCACGACGGGCATCGGCAGCGGATGAAGGAGCGGCTCCTGCGGGACGGTCTGGGCGGCTTTGCCGATCACGAGGTGTTTGAAATGCTGCTGTATTATGCCCAGCCCTATCGGGATACCAACGAGTTGGGACACCGGCTGGTGGAGCGGTTCGGGTCACTGGTAGGGGTGCTGGAGGCGGACTATGCCGACCTGATCCATGTGGAGGGCGTCACGCCGCATATGGCGACGCTGCTGGTGCTGGGCGGACAGCTGGCCCGCCGCTACGCCCGGGAGCAATACGCCGTCGGGCGGCTGCTGTATACCACCGAGGACTACGGCAACTGCGTGCTGCCCTGGTTCATCGGGGAAAAGGTGGAGTCGGTGGTGCTGGTGTCCATGGACAACCGCTGCCGCCTGCTGAACACCACCCGTATTTTTGTCGGCAGCGTCAATGCCACCCAGTTCAACTTCCGCCGTCTGGTGCGGCAGGCGCTGCAGGACAACGCCACCCAGATCGTGCTGGCACACAATCACCCCAGCGGACACGCCTGCTTCTCGCAAGCGGATGTGAATACCACCGTTCAGTGTATTCGTCTGCTGGAGCCGCTGCAGGTCCGGGTGCTGGATCATCTGGTGGTGTCACAGGACGACTATGTATCCATGGCGTCCACCCCGGAGCTGGCACACCTGTTCCGACCGGCAGCGCCGGCGCCGGGGATCGCCGCCGTGGCAGACCCCGCCGACCCGGCGGAATGACCGTTACATTATTGTAGCACAGCTCCCCGCATTTTGCAACCAAAGGAGAACGACCGTATGCATCCCATTCGCCATTTTCGCACCATCACCCGCCACCGGCATCAGGTGATCCGCAACTGCTTCCGGGCAGGGATCGGCGCCGGCGGCTTAAAGCATGACCTGTCCAAGTACAGCCCGGCGGAATTCTGGGTGGGCGCAAAATACTATTACGGCGACCACAGCCCCAACGACGGAGAGCGGGCGGCACGGGGATATTCTCTGGCGTGGATGCACCACAAAGGACGCAATAAGCACCATTTTGAATACTGGAGCGACTACAACCCCCAGACCCGGACGGTGGAGCCGGTGAAGATGCCGGTGCGGTATGCGGCGGAGATGTTCTGCGACCGGGTGGCTGCCAGCCGCATCTATCAGGGGGCGGCGTACGAGACCTCCCACCCGCTGGAGTATTATCTGCAGGGCAAAGCCCGCCGCAGCATCCATCCGGACACCGCTGCGCTGCTGGAGGGCTGGCTGCGGCTGCTGGCGGAGCAGGGAGAGGAGGCGGCATTCGCCGCCGTCCGCCGGGAGGTGCAGGCTGCCCGCCGGGGCGTCAGCACCTACGGCGCCTATAAATAAGAATAACCGCTATTACGAGTATTACGAGGAGGAGACCGTAATGTATCAACTGAAAGAGGCGCCGCAGGCGGATGCGGCGCTGCTGTTCGTCAGCGGACAATCCAACGCCTCTGCGCATAACCAACCCCTGCCGGAGCAGGAGCGCATCACCCGGCCGCTGTCCAATGTGTGGGCGCTGGATCGGGCGGAGAACCAGAATTTCACCTCCGACCGGGTCACCTGGAGCGGCTACACCGATGCAGGCAAAAATCTGGGCGAGACGCAGGATGGCACCGGCACCATTTCCCACTACATCGCTGCCGCATGGCAGCAGGCGGTGGACGCCGGGGCGGCGCTGCCGGATCTGTACATCGTCCATATCTCCGTGGGCAGTCAGGGCATTCTGCGGGGAAAATGGAAGATGGATTGGCCGGCCGTGGCGGTGCCGGGCGATCATCTGGGCTGCAACATCGGCCTGTATAAGCTGGCGCTGCGCACCCTGACGATGGCGGTCGCCGACCTGAAGGCCCGGTTCGCCCATCCGGTCGCCATCGGCTGGCACTGGCTGGGCAGCGAGAGCGATACCGATTGGGGCGCCTGGGACGCCGCCGATCTCCGGCAGCAGTATGACCGGTTCTTCGACACCCAGCTGGCGGCGCTGGAGCTGCCCTGCCGGGTGTGGTTCTATAAGCTGGTATACCAATATGCCGAGCCGGTGTGCAGCGCCCCCGACACCTACCGCATGGAGGCGATCAACGCCGAATTCCGGCGGCAGATCCATCGGCTGGGAAACGCCGAGCTGGTGCCCACCGATGAAAGCCCTCTGTGGGACGCCGCCGATCCCCACCGGGGGGTCTTCTGCGCAGACGGGGTACACTACCGGCGGCAGACGCAGGCGTGGTTCGCCCGGCGGTTTCTGGAGGAGATCACCGACTGAGCGGGGCGGCATTTTTCCGTGCCGCCGGCTCGTTCCGTGCGCCCCTTTCCCCCGCCTGCCCGCTGCGACATTTTTCGGCGTCTGCCCGTTCCTCCGCAGCGCTGCGCAGGGCAAATTTTGCGGCGGCAGCTCTTGACAAGCCAAAATGGCATGGTATAATAGATTGGATAAATTGTGGGTTCGTCCCACCGCAAAGGGGTATGCTGCATGAAAGAAATCGTTATGACCAGTGCCGGTCTGAAGAAATTACAGGATGAGCTGGAGCATCTCAAGACCGTCGAGCGGAAAGAGGTTGCCGAGAAGATCAAGGTGGCGCTGTCCTTCGGCGATCTGTCGGAAAACAGCGAATACGAAGAAGCCAAAAACGATCAGGCGCTGCTGGAGAGCCGCATTAGTTCCATTGAGGCGCAGCTGAAAAACGTGCGGGTGCTGGACGAATCGGAGATGAACAGCGAGAACGTGCACGTGGGCTCCACGGTGCGGATTGCCAACGATCAGGGCAAGGAGTTCACCTATGTGATCGCCGGTGCGACAGAGGCGGATCCCTTTAACGGGAAGATCTCCGACGAGTCCCCGGTGGGCAAGGCGATCCTGGGGCTGAAGGTCGGTGAAAAGGGCGAGGCTACCCTCCCCAACGGCACCGTCGTGCTGTATACCGTGCTGGAGATCTCCAAATAAACCATCGAACCCGGAGCGGACGGCGGCATCCCGCCGCCCGCTCTTTAAGTTTATGTGAGTATAAGGAAGTGTGCAATATGAGTCAGGAGACCCGTCCTCAGGGGAATGAGCCCGCCGAGGAGATGACCGAGCAGCAGCGCCATGAGCAGTTTCAGGTGCGGCTGGACAAGCTGAAGGCCCTGTGCGACGCCGGACAGGACCCGTTTACCATCACCCGGTTTGACGTGACCGATACGCTCCGGGATGCCCGGGCTGCCTATGAGCAGCAGGAGGCAGCGTATATTGCCGCCCACGGGCAGCCCGAGGAGGGCGCCGCCGTGGAGCTGCCCGAGAAGCTGACGGTGACGGTGGCGGGGCGGATGATGAGCCGCCGGATCATGGGTAAGGCCAGCTTTGTGGATCTGCAGGATGGCAGCGGTCGGATGCAGCTGTATGTGAGCCGCAGCGATGTGGGCGAGGAATCCTATGCCGCCTTTAAGAAATGGGACATCGGCGATATTGTCGGGCTGTCGGGCTTTGTATTCCGCACCCGGATGGGCGAGGTCTCCATCCACGCCACCTCTATCACGCTGCTGAGCAAGTCGCTGCTGCCCCTGCCGGAGAAATACCACGGGCTTCGGGATACCGACACCCGGTATCGGCAGCGGTATCTGGATCTGATCGTGAATCCGGAGGTGCGGGATACCTTTGTCAAGCGCTCCCGCATCATCAGCGCCATCCGGCGCCATCTGGACGAGCAGGGCTTCATGGAGGTGGAGACCCCCATGCTGGTCGCCAACGCCGGCGGCGCCGCCGCCCGTCCCTTTGAGACCCACTTCAATGCGCTGGATGAGGATTTCAAGCTGCGCATTTCGCTGGAGCTGTACCTCAAGCGGCTGATCGTGGGTGGCTTCCCCAAGGTGTACGAGATCGGTCGGGTATTCCGCAATGAGGGACTGGACACCCGTCACAACCCGGAATTCACCCTGATGGAGCTGTATCAGGCATACACCGATTATCACGGCATGATGGATCTGACCGAGGATCTGTACCGCCATGTGGCGCAGACGGTGCTGGGCACCACCACGCTGGTGTATAATGGCGTCGAGATGGATCTGGGCAAGCCCTTTGCCCGCCTCACCATGGTGGACGCCGTCAAGCAGTATGCCGGGGTGGATTTCGATACCATCGCCACACTGGAGGAGGCCCGTGCCGTCGCCCGGGAGCATCATATTGCATTTGAAGAGCGCCATAAAAAGGGCGATATCCTCAACCTGTTCTTTGAGGAATATGTGGAGTCGCATCTGATCCAGCCCACCTTCATCATGGATCACCCGGTGGAGATCTCGCCGCTGACCAAGCGCAAGCCGGACAAGCCGGATTATGTGGAGCGGTTTGAATTCTTCATGAACGGCTGGGAGATGGCGAACGCCTATTCCGAGCTGAACGATCCCATCGACCAGCGCAAGCGCTTTAAGGCGCAGGAGGAGCAGCTGGCGCAGGGGGACGAGGAAGCCAACACTACCGATGAGGACTTCCTCTGCGCTCTGGAATACGGTATGCCCCCCACAGGCGGCATTGGCTTCGGCATCGACCGGATGTGTATGCTGATGACCGATTCCGCCGCTATCCGGGATGTGCTGCTGTTCCCGACAATGAAGCCGCTGGACGCATCCAAGACGGAGAAAAAGCCCGAGGAAGTCGCCATCATCGGCGGTGCCAAGGGAACGGTCGAGATCGAGGTCAAGGATGAGCCGATCGACTTTTCCAAGGTACAGATCGAGCCGCTGTTTCAGGATCAGGTGGATTTTGACACCTTCTCCAAGTCGGATTTCCGGGCGGTCAAGGTTCTCGAATGCGAGGCAGTACCCAAGTCCAAGAAGCTTCTAAAGTTCACTTTGGATGACGGTTCTGACGAGAAAAGGACGATTTTGAGCGGTATTCACGCTTATTATGAGCCGGAGGAGCTGGTGGGTAAGACCTGCATTGCAATCACCAATCTGCCTCCGAGAGCGATGATGGGCATCGACTCCTGCGGGATGTTGATCTCCGCTGTGCATCACGAAAACGGCGAAGAAAAGTTGCATTTGCTGATGGTCGATCCTCACATTCCGGCAGGCGCAAAGCTCTATTGATCGTCCCAAAATTGTCGGTGCTTACGCCACAACTTACGCCAATTTACTCCGAGCTTACGCCAAAAATGCGTTTGGAAGTTTGCGGTCACAGATAAGTTCCGATCGCATACGATAAGTTCATATGATTTAAGCCCGCTGATTTCGGTCAGCGGGCTTTTTCTATGTAGGCTGATGACTCTTTTTCATTTTGTTAGTCCTATAATTGCATCTCTTTAGTTGATTGGACAAATTTTTTGTGCTATTATGTAATTGATCCGTCAAGAAACGCACATTTACCGCAAGGGAATCACTATCGGCATCATAAGCTTTGGAAAAGCGGGATCGACAAAAAGGCGAAAAGAATTGGCAGAGCTTTTGGCTGCACTCCCGACGAAATACCGGAATTTTATGATGAATAAAACGCAATTGCTCGGTGCTGTTCACCAATATGCGATCCGAGCATAAGGGCAACAGTTTACAAAAGCGTCGGTATGCTGTTTGTTATCCATGTCCAACTATATGGAGCTTGAATTCTACGATAAGGAACTGACCGGATCGAAAAGAACACTTATTACACTCAGTCATTTTCTGAAAGGCGAAATCAATCTGGCACTGTTTGCCCGTGCTTATCATCAGATCATCATGGACGGGTATGCAGAAAACAGTATGCCGCTTGATCATCCGGAGTCCGATCTGCTTCTGGCGGGCTTATCCAAGCCGGATCATAGCAAGCCATAGCTTGCTGATTCCCGATGATCCCGGGCTTCTGTCCGAATCCCGATAAAGCCGCCGGAGCCTGACAAGAAGGTCTCTGCCCCAGCCGAGGCTGCTCCGGCTGCACCTGTCGCTGATGACCGGTAAGCACTTCCCCGTCCGATTGCCCCATGAGAAAGGAAAAATTCCTTTCTCATGGGGCTTTTTACATCCACGCCGGAGAAGCTCCATCATTTTCGCTTGGGCTCTTGACAGCGGCATATTCCCGCAGTATAATAAAACAAGCGATGTAAAACAAACGTTTTACGATTGATCGGAGGGATTCTGTGCCGCCAAAACCGAAATTCACCCCCGAGGAGGTCACCGCTGCAGCGCTGGCGCTGGCCCGGGAGCAGGGGATCGAAAAGCTCACCGCCCGGGATCTGGGGCTGCGTCTGGGCAGCTCCACCCGCCCCATCTTCACCGCCTTCGCCTCGATGGACGAGGTGCGGGAATCCGTGCGCCAACAGGCGCAGGCTCTGTTTGACCGCTATATGCAGGTGGCGGAGCAGTATACCCCCACCTACAAGATGCGGGGGATGCAGTGGGTACGTTTTGCCCGGGAGGAGCCGCAGCTGTTCCGGCTGCTGTTCATGCAGCGGTCGGGTATGAATATGGATCTCAACGAGGCGGTCCAATATGTGATGTTCGGCAAGGAAAACGATCTGGCGATCATCACCCGGGATTACCACGCCACACCGGAGCAGGCAGAGCAGCTGTTCACACAGATGTGGATCTACACCTACGGTCTGTGCGTGCTGATCGCCTCCGGCGTATGCGATTTCACTCAGGAGGAGATCGCCCGGCGGCTGGGAGAGACCTTCCAGGGGGCTGTGTATGTGATCCGCTCCTGCCCGGCAGCCGCGACCGATATCCAGCCGGTGCCGGCAGACACCGAGGCGAGCCGTACGCTCACCGAGCAGCACCCGGATCTGCAAAAACAGCCGGATGCAACCGCCGGTTGACGCATTGTCTGCCCGGCTTTCTTGCCTGCAACCGGGAAAAACCGTATCCTCAGGGCAGAGGGCGCCGGACGCCCCGCAACAAGGAGGAAATACCCCATGATCTTTGCCGACAAGCTGATATCCCTGCGCAAACGGGCGGGCTGGTCCCAGGAGGAATTAGCCAACCAGCTGAACGTCACCCGTCAATCCGTTTCCAAATGGGAGGGAGCGCAATCCATCCCCGATCTGGATAAGATCGTCCAGCTGAGCCGCCTGTTCGGTGTCACCACCGACTATCTGCTCAAGGACGAGCTGGAGGAGCCGGAGAACGCCCCCGAGGACACGACCCCTGCCCTGCGGCGGGTCTCGCTGGAGGAGGCGGCCGCCTATCTTGCCTGCCGCCGTGCGGTGGCGCCGCAGATGGCGCTGGCGACCCTGCTGTGCATCCTGTCTCCGACGCCGCTGCTTGCGCTGGCGGCGCTGAGCGAGATCCCCGCCGTGCCGGTATCGGAGCGCACCGCCGTCAGCATCGGTATGTGCCTGCTGCTGCTTCTGGTGGCGGCGGGGGTGGCGCTGTTCCTCTCTGTCAGCAACCGCAGCCGGGACTTTGCTTTTCTGGACAAGGCGCCGTTTGAGACGGAATACGGCGTCGCCGGGATGGTGCAGGAGCGGCAAAAGCAGTTCGCCCCCACCGCCGCCCGCCTGTATACCGTCGGCACGGTGCTGTGCATTCTGGCGGCGGTGCCCCTGTTCCTGTCCGCCGGTCTGGCGACCAGCGATCTGGTCGGCGTGCTCGCCTTCGTCCTGCTGCTGCTGTTGGTCGGGCTGGGCTGTATGGCGTTCGTCTATGCCGGCACCGTAAACGGCGCCATGAGCCGTCTGCTGGAGGAGGGCGCCAACGACGGCTCCCGCAAGCGGCAGAATGCCATCCGGGGCACGGTCAGCACGGTATACTGGCTGGCGGTAACGGCGGTGTTTCTGCTGTACACCTTTGGTCCCAACGGCAACGGGCATCCCCAATACAGCTGGTTCATCTGGGTCATCGGCGGGGTGCTGTATGCCGCCGTGATGGCGGTAGTCAGTCTGCTGACCCGCCCGAAAAAGTAAGTGCAAGGAGGATTTTCATGGAATCCATCATTCAGATCGCCCATCTGAACAAATCGTTCGGAGAGGTAAAGGCGGTGCAGGATCTGTCCTTTCAGGTCAAGCACGGCGAGCTGTTCGCCTTTTTAGGGGTCAACGGCGCCGGCAAATCCACCACCATTTCCATTTTGTGCGGCCAGCTGCGGGCGGACAGCGGCACCGTCACCGTCTGCGGACATTCCGTGACGGAGGAGCCGGACGCCATCGCCGCCCGGCTGGGAGTGGTCTTTCAGGGCTCGGTGCTGGATCAGCCCCTGTCGGTGCGAGATAACCTGCGCAGCCGGGCGGCGCTGTACGGCATCACCGGGTCGGCGTTTGAAGCCCGGCTGCAGGAGCTGGCACAGCTGCTGGACTTCGGCGATCTGCTGCACCGCACCGTGGGCAAGCTGTCCGGCGGACAGCGACGGCGCATCGACGTGGCCCGGGCGCTGCTGCATAAGCCGGAGATCCTCATTCTGGACGAACCCACCACCGGGCTGGATCCCCAGACCCGCAAGCAGCTGTGGGATGTGATCGCCGCCCTGCGCCGGGAGGAGGGGATGACCGTATTCCTCACCACCCACTATATGGAGGAGGCAGCCGATGCGGAGTATGTCGTCATTCTGGACAGCGGACGCATTGCCGCCGAGGGGACCCCGCTGTATCTGAAAAACACCTATACCGGCGACTTCATCACGCTCTACGGCGCCGATGCAGCCGCCGTCGAGGCGCTGGGGCTGCCCACCGAGACGCTGCGGGGCGCTCTGCGGGTGAACGTGCCGGATACCGCCGCTGCCACCCGGCTGATCGTGGCGCACCCGGAGCTGTTCACCGACTATGAGATCACCAAAGGCAAAATGGACGATGTGTTTTTAGCGGTCACCGGCAAAAAGCTGCCGGTGAAGGGCTGAGGAGGTGCCGTCGTGAGACAGTTAAACCATATGATCCGCCGCAATATGCAGTTGTTTTTTAAGGATAAGGGGATGTTTTTCTGCTCCCTCATCACACCGGTGATCCTGCTGGTGCTGTACGCCACTTTTTTAGCTAAGGTATACCGGGACAGCTTCGCCGGGGCGCTGCCCGCAGGATTCACCATTGACCCGGCGCTCATCGATGCCACCGTGGGCGGGCAGCTCATTTCCTCCCTGCTGGCGGTGAGCTGCGTGACGGTCGCCTTTTGCTCCAATCTGCTGATGGTGCAGGATAAGGTCACCGGCGCCATCCGGGATCTGACCGTCTCGCCCCTGCGCCATTCCACGCTGGCGCTGTCCTATTACATCGCCTCGGCGCTGTCCACCCTGCTCATCAGTCTGGCGGCGCTGGGGGTCAGCCTTCTGTATCTGTGGAAAATGGGCTGGTATATGTCCGGCACAGACGTGCTGGCGATGCTGCTGGATGTGGTGCTGCTGACCCTGTTCGGGGTGGCGCTGTCCTCCTGCATCAACTTCCCGCTGAAAACCAACGGACAATCCTCGGCGGTGGGTACCATCGTCAGCGCCGGCTACGGGTTCATCTGCGGAGCGTATATGCCCATCTCCAACTTTTCCACCGGGCTGCAGCGGGTGCTGTCCTTTCTGCCCGGCACCTATGGCACCAGCCTGCTGCACAACCATGCGCTGCGGGGGGTATTCCGGGAGATGGAGCGCATCGGCTTTCCCGCCGAGGTAGTGGACGGTATCCGCAGCTCCATCGACTGCAGCCCCCTCTTCTTCGACCACGAGGTATCCATCGGCGCCATGTATGCCATTCTGGGCGGCGCCACCGGGCTGTGCGTCGCCCTGTATGTGCTGCTCAATGTCCGCCGTACCGCTGCCAAGCAGTAATCCGTTCATAATAAGGAGAAATGAATATGCTGTGCATCGACCATCTGACGAAGCTCTACGACACCAAAAAGGCGGTGGACGATCTGTCCCTGCACATCGCCCCCGGCGAGATCTACGGTTTTATCGGACATAACGGAGCGGGCAAAACCACCACGCTGAAGGCTGTGGCGGGCATTCTGCCCTTTGACGAGGGACAGATCCGCATCGGCGGCACCGACATCACCGCCGACCCCATCGCCTGCAAAAAGCAACTGGCGTACATCCCCGATAACCCCGATCTGTACGAGTATATGACGGGCATCAAATACCTGAGCTTTATTGCGGACATTTTCGGCGTATCCGCCGCCGACCGCCGAGAGCGCATCGACCGGTATGGGGCGCTTTTTGAGCTGTCCGGCGATCTGGGGCAGCCCATCGCCTCCTACTCCCACGGCATGAAGCAGAAGCTGGCGATCATCGCCGCCTGGCTCCACGAGCCCCGGCTGATCCTTATGGACGAACCCTTTGTAGGGCTGGACCCCAAGGCGGCGCACCTGCTCAAGGGCATGATGCGGGAGGTCTGCGACCGGGGCGGCGCCATCTTCTTCTCCACCCATGTGCTGGAGGTGGCGGAAAAGCTGTGCGACAAGGTCGCCATCATCAAGGGCGGTAAGCTCATCCGCTCCGGCACCATGGAGGAGGTCAAGGGCGACGACAGTCTGGAGGACGTGTTTCTGGAACTGGAGGCGGAAAAGGAATGCTGAAGACCCTGCTGCATAAGCAGCTGCTGGAGATCTTCCGCAGCTACTTTTACAATCCGAAGACCAACAAAGCCCGCTCCAAGGGGGCTGTGGCAGCCTACATGGTGCTGTTTGTGGTGCTGATGGTGGGGATCCTCGGCGGTATGTTCGGGTTTCTGGCATACGCCATCTGCCGCCCCTTAGCCGAAGCCGGCATGGGCTGGCTGTATTATCTGCTCTTCACCCTGATGGCGGTCTTTTTGGGCGTGTTCGGCAGCGTGTTCAACACCTTTGCCGGGCTGTATCAGGCGAAGGACAACGATCTGCTGCTGTCCATGCCCATTCCGGTGCGGTACATCCTCACCGCCCGGCTGCTGGGCGTCTATCTGATGGGGCTGATGTACAGCGGCACGGTGCTGCTGCCCGCCATCCTCGTTTACTGGATCCTCTGTCCCCTCTCCGCCACCTCGATCGTGGGCGGGCTGATGCTGCTGGTGCTGGTCTCCGCCGCCGACCTGCTGCTGTCCTGCGTGCTGGGATATGTGGTGGCGAAGATCACCCAAAAGCTCAAAAATAAGAGCTTTATCACCGTGCTGGTGTCGCTGGTGTTCTTCGGCGTATATTATCTGGTCTATTTCAAAGCCAACGATCTGATTGCGGCGTTGGTGGAAAACGCCGCCGTTTACGGCGCTAAGATCCAAGGCTCGGCGTGGCTGCTCTACCAGCTGGGACAGATCGGCACCGGAGCGCCGCTGGCGATCCTGCTGTGGACGGCGATCCTCGGCGTGCTGCTGGGGCTGACCCTGTGGGTGCTGGCACGCAGCTTTTTGAAATTAGCCACCGCCGCCAACAAGGTGGAGCGGATCAAGGAGAAAAAAACACCTCTGCAGGCACAAAAGCCCGCCGCCGCCCTGCGGCGCAAGGAGTTCGGACGGTTCTTCGCCAGCCCCAACTATATGCTCAACTGCGGCATGGGGCTGCTGATGCTGCCCATCGCCGCCGTGGCGCTGCTGATCAAGGGTCATGTGGTGCGGGAAGCCCTGGTAGAACTGATGGGCAGCGCCGATCAGGCGACGGTGCTGCTGGGCGCCGGGCTGTGTCTGCTGGCGACCATGAACGATATGGCGGCGCCCTCCGTCTCTCTGGAGGGAAAGAGCCTGTGGCTGCTCCAATCCCTGCCCATCGACCCCTGGCAGGTGCTGAAGGCGAAGCTGTCCGTACAGCTCATCCTCACGGGGCTGCCGCTGCTGTTGGGGATCGCCAGCGTATGGATCGTGCTGCGTCCCTCCTTCCTCACCGGGCTGCTGACCGGGGTGCTGGTGCTGCTGGTGATGTGCCTGTTCACCGCCTTTGACCTGCTTATCGGGCTGAAAAACCCCAATCTTCACTGGACCAGCGAGATCGTACCCATCAAGCAGAGCATGAGCGTGATGGTGGCGCTGCTGGGCGGCTGGGCGTATGCGATCGTGCTGGGGGTAGGCTATCTGCTGCTGAGCAGCTTGCTGGGCGCTCCGCTGTTTCTGGGGATGGCGTCTCTCCTCACCGGCGGGCTGACTCTATGGGCGTATCGTTGGCTCAGAACCCGGGGCGTTCAGCTGTTCGCCCGTCTGTGATACCGGACTCGACCGTTCGCTCAACCATGCTGTCGGAGGAAACCTATGTATAAGCTCATGATCGTGGAGGATGACCCGGGAATCGCCCGCTCCGTGCGGGAGCTGGCGGAAAGCTGGGGCTACGTTGCTGCGGTGCCGGAGGATTTCCGCAACATCACCGCCGCATTCACCGCCTTTCAGCCCCATCTGGTGTTGATGGATATTACTCTGCCGTTTTTCAACGGCTACCACTGGTGCACCGAGATCCGGCGGCTGTCGCAGGTGCCGATCCTGTTCCTGTCCTCCGCCGCCGATAATATGAACATCGTCATGGCGATGAATCTGGGCGCCGACGATTTTATCGCCAAGCCCTTTGACGGCACGGTGCTGATGGCAAAGGTGCAGGCGCTGCTGCGCCGCACCTACGATTTTGCCGGGTCGGCGCCGGTGCTGGAGCACCGGGGCGCTTTCCTCAACACCGGGGACAACTCCCTGTCCTACGGTGAGGAGACCGTCCCCCTCACCAAAAACGAGTACCGCATTCTCCTGTGTCTGATGGAAAATAAAGGACGGGTTGTCAGCCGGGAGCAGCTGATGGAGCGGCTATGGGAATCGGAGCAGTTCATCGATGAAAACACCCTGACCGTCAACGTGAACCGGCTGCGCAAAAAGCTGGACGCCGTCGGGCTGGAGGGCTTCATCACCACTAAGTTCGGCGTAGGCTATCTGGTGGGATAGCCATAAGGAGGACATAATGAAGCTATGGACAGCCGTATGGCGGCAGCATCGGGGCGGGATCCTGCTCTATTGCCTGTGCGGCGGGATATTTTTCCTGACCTTTTATCTGTACCGGCTGCCGCTGGCAGCGGTGCTGTATCCCCTGCTGCTGTGCGGGCTGCTGGGGCTGGGAGCGCTGATCCGGGAAGCGGTGCGTCTGCGGCGGATACAGCTGCAGCTGCAGGAGCTGTGCCGCTGCACCGCCGCCACCATGGAGCGGCTGCCCGCCCCGCTGACCGCCACCGATGAGGGCTATCAGCAGCTTATCCGACAGCTGCAGCGGGAGGTGGCGGGGCAAGCGACCGACGCCGCCGTGCGCTATCAGAACACGGTGGAATACTTCACCGTCTGGGCGCACCAGATCAAGACCCCCATCGCCGCCATGCGGCTGGCGCTCCAATCGGAGGACAGCCCCCTTGCCCGCCGACTCACCGGCGAGCTGTTCCGTATCGAGCAATATGTGGAGATGGTGCTGACCTATCTGCGGCTGGACTCCACCGACACCGACTATGTGTTCCGCCGCCAGCCACTGGACCCCATCCTGCGAGACTGCTTTAAGCGGTTCTCCCATGAGTTCATCGACCGCCGGCTACGGCTGGACTACACCCCCACCGACCTCACCGTGGTCACCGACGAAAAATGGCTGGCCTTCGTGCTGGAGCAGCTGCTGTCCAACGCCCTGAAATACACCCGGCAGGGCAGCGTCACCGTCTCCCTGACCGGCCCCACCACCCTGTGCATCCGGGATACGGGCATCGGCATCGCCCCGGAGGATCTGCCCCGGATCTTCGACCGGGGCTACACCGGCTATAACGGCCGCAGCGACAAAAAGGCCACCGGCATCGGTCTGTACCTGTGCCGCCGGGTATGCCGGGGGCTGGGCATCGGCATCCGGGCGGAATCCCGGGTGAACGTGGGGACGGCGGTGTATCTGGAGCTGGAGCAATACGACCTGAAAGCGGAATAACGGCATTTCTTACAGTTCTGTAAGACCCGGGGCGGAAAATGTAAGCCGATTCGATTGGCTGCATTTTCCGCTTCGTCTATAATAGGACCATCCCGACAACGGGAGGGCGGTTCTGCGGCTTGTCCGGTATGAGCGCACCGCTCCGCAGAAAAGGAAGGAGAATCCGTATGAGTATTTTAGAGGTCAAGGGGATCCGCAAGGTGTATTCCACCCGGTTCGGCGGCAACAAGGTCGAAGCGCTGAAAAACGTGAATTTCAGCGTAGAGGCAGGGGAATACGTCGCCATCATGGGCGAATCCGGCAGCGGCAAGACCACCCTGCTGAACATTCTGGCGGCGCTGGACACCCCCACCAGCGGCAGCGTGCTGCTGGACGGCAAGGAGCTGTCCGGCATCAAAGAATCCGCTATGGCGGCATTCCGGCGGGACAATCTGGGCTTTGTGTTTCAGGATTTTAATTTGCTGGATACCTTTACGCTGGAGGACAACATCTTTTTGCCGCTGGTGCTGGCAGGCACCCCCTATAAGGAGATGTTCCGCCGGCTCGCCCCCATCGCCAAGCGGCTGGGGTTGACGGAGCTGCTGAAAAAATATCCCTATGAGGTATCCGGCGGACAAAAGCAGCGGGCGGCGGTCGCCCGGGCGCTCATCACCGAACCCCGGCTGATCCTGGCGGACGAACCCACCGGAGCGCTGGACTCCAAGGCGTCCGACGAGCTGCTGCGGCTGTTCGGCGAGATCAACCGCATGGGGCAGACCATCCTCATGGTGACCCATTCGGTCCGTGCCGCCAGCACCGCCGGGCGGGTGCTGTTCATCAAGGACGGCGAGGTGTTCCACCAGCTGTATCGGGGCAACGACACCGACGAGCAGCTGTATCAGAAGATCAGCGACACGCTGACCGCCCTGACCACGGGAGGGAATGTCCAATGAAGGCGAGCTTTTTCCCGGCGCTGGCGCTGGACAGCATGCGCAAGAACCGCCGCCTGTATCTCCCCTATTTTCTCACCTGTGCGGGCATGGTGATGATGGAATACATCATCACCTATCTGCAATGCAGCGATATGCTGGCAGCCATGCGGGGCGGCAAAAACATCCGCATGATGATGGGCTTCGGCAGCTTTGTCATCGCCTTGTTTTCGCTGCTGCTTCTGTTCTATACCAACTCCTTTCTGATCCGGCGGCGGAAAAAGGAATTTGGTCTTTACAACATCCTGGGGATGGGCAAGCGGCACATCAGCCGCATCCTATTTCTGGAGACTCTGTACATGGCGATCGGCTCACTGGCAGCGGGGCTGGTGACCGGCATCCTCCTGTCCAAGCTGGCGGAGCTGGGGATGGTGCGTATTCTCGACGGTGCCGCCACCTTTTCCCTGTCGCTGTCGCTGCCCGCCGTGCTGCGCACGGCAGCCATTTTCGGTGCTATTTTCCTGCTGCTGTTCCTGAACGGTCTGCGGCAGGTACATCTTTCCAGCGCCATTCAGCTGCTGCGCAGCGAAAACGTGGGAGAAAAGCCCCCCAAGGCCAACTGGGCAGCCGGCATTCTGGGCGCCGTGCTGCTGGGGGTCGCCTACTGGATGGCGATAACCATTCAGGACCCCATCGCCGCTCTGGGAATGTTTTTCGTGGCGGTGCTGCTGGTGATCGTCGCCACCTATTTGCTGATGATCGCCGGGTCGGTGCTGCTGTGCCGTATTCTGCAGAAAAATAAGCGGTACTACTATCAGTCCCGCCATTTTGTTTCCGTATCCTCCATGGCATACCGGATGAAACGCAACGGCGCCGGGCTGGCTTCCATCTGCATTCTCGCCACTATGGTGCTGGTGATCGTATCCTCCACCACCAGCCTGCTGTTCGGCACGGAGGATGCGCTGCAGACCCGGTATCCCCGGGAATGTGTCACCGATTTTCGGCTGAGTCAAGCCGAGGATCTGGAAAACGGTTCCGTCGCCCAGCTGCGGCAAACCATCGCCAAGGCGGCGGAGACCTCTGGCATGACGCTGCAAAACCAGCTGGATTGGCGCTGCCTGTCCGGCTGGGGGCAGCTGGAGGGCGACCGGGCGTTCATCCGCTCCTACAATATGCAGATCGATTCTCTGGACTGCTTTTATTTCATCCCGCTGGAGGATTATAACCGCAGCTGCGGCACCCGGTACACGCTCCAGCCGGGGGAGGCACTGCTGTATGTCCATCAGGGCAGCTTCACCGGCGATTCCGTCACCATCGACGACCGCTGCACCCTGCGCATCGTGCAGCAGGTAGACGTCTGTATTCCGGACGGCTCCATGACCTCCTTGGCCGCCACCTCGTATGTATTCATTCTGCCGGAGCTGTCTGCCGTAAGATCGCTGGCAGACCCCGTAGAGGAGACCACAGAGGGGCGGGCGCTGTCGGTGCGCTGGCACTATGCTTTTGACACCGGGTTGACCGGCGATCGGCAGGACGACGCCATCCAGGCGCTGGAGACCGCTCTGGCAAACGAAGGCGCCGCTCAGCCCCTTTACGAGATGATGACCGTGGAGAGCCGCCAGCTGAACCGGGCGGATTTTCTGGGCACCTACGGCTCTCTGTTCTATCTGGGCGCCATCCTCAGCGTCGTGTTTCTGGCGGCAGCTGTGGAGATCATCTATTATAAGCAGATCACCGAGGGCTACGAGGATCAGGCACGGTTCGCCATTATGCAAAAGGTGGGGATGGATCGCCGGGAGATCCGCCGCAGCATCAATTCCCAGCTGCTGACGGTGTTCTTCCTGCCCCTGCTGGGCGCCGGGCTGCATCTGACCTTTGCCTATCCCATGATCCGTCAGCTGCTCCAGCTCCTGAACCTCTCCAACCTGCGGCTGTTTGCACTGGTCACGCTGATCAGCTTCGGGGTGTTCGCCCTGTTCTATACGGCGGTATACCGGCTCACCTCCAACGCCTATTATCACATTGTCAGCGACCGGAATCCGGAATAACCGCATTTTCTTCTAAAAACGGCAGACGCCGGACAGTATTTCTGTCCGGCGTCTGCCGCTTCGTGCCGCAGGCATCTGCAGGGAGCATCTCCGCCACGCAGAAGGAGGCTGCCGTCTGCAGCACACAGACAGCAGCCTCCCTTTTTGTGTCCTTCAAGGGGACTAAGCCATCGGTTTCATTCCATCGCAAGGAAACAAAATGCGCATCCCTTTGCGCAGCCGTTCAGCAGCGTTCCCCGGCGTTATTTTTTCAGCAGCCACACCTGCATTTCCGTCTCCCCCCGATTGGCAAACGCATAATAGGGGATCAGCGTCAGCGGAAACGGCGCATATGACACCGCCGCTGCGTCCGGATACAGGCACGCTGCCGGCTGCGGTCGGAAGCCGGTGGTCTGCAGCCGGGGCAGCAGCCACTCACTGTCCTGCAGCTGAAATTCCCCCTGCATATCCACGGCAATGGCAGGCAGATCGGCGCCGTTGTCCACCCCCTCGGCGCAATAGACCACCGGCCCCCGCAGCACCGCCACCCGACCGGCATCGGCATGCACCCGAGGGTTCGCCGCCACCAGACGCACCGGCATATCCAGCTCCAGCGTCACCTCGGTCTCTCCGTCCAGCACCACATAGGCATAGCCGTTCTCCAGCGTATACGCCCGATCCAGCGTGAAGCGGCGGCACCACCCCGGGATCCGGAATGCCAGCCGGCGCTTATCCCCCCGGCACCGCACCGTGACCGTGCCGTTCTGCGGATACGCCGTGCGCTGGGTCAGCCGGACGCCCTCAGTCTCCAGCGTCGAATCCATATATTGATGGATATACACCGTATCGTCGTCCATCCCATAGACATAGCCGCCCACCGACGCCACAAAGCGCAGGATATTCGGCGGACAGCAGGAGCAGCCGAACACCTCCAGCCGCTGGGTGATGGGAAACCGCTCCTCCATCGTCGTGGAGGTATTGACGTGATTGAATGCCGGGTCCACCGCCAGCGGATTTTCATAGAAAAAGGATCTCCCGTCCATCGAGACCCCGGACAGGATCCCGTTATACAGCACCGTTTCCACGATATCCCCATACCGGCTGTCGGCGCCGAACCGCTGCATTCGTCCGGCAAACATCGCCATGGCGATGGAGGCGCAGGTCTCCGCATAGGCGGTGCGGTTGGGCAGGTCGTAATCCACCGTAAACGTCTCCCCCAGATGGGTGGAGCCGATCCCGCCGGTGATGTACATACGCCGTTCCGTGATGTTCTCAAACAATCGCCGGCAGGTCTGCTCCAGCGCCGTATCGCCGTATTCCGCCGCCACATCCGCCGCCCCGCAGAGCAGATACAGCGCCCGCACGGCGTGTCCCTCCGCCGTCGTCCGCTCCCGCAGCGGCTGCTCATCCTGATTGTACGGCGCCTTCATCCAGTCCCGTCCCATTTCGTCCTGCCCTGGGTGCTGTCCGTGCTCGTCGATGAAATACTTTGCCAGATCCGCATAGCGCTTTTCCCCGGTGGCACGGTAGAGCCGCATCAGCGCCAGCTCGATCTCCGGATGGCCCGGGGTGATGAAGCCGGCGCTATGCTCCCGCCGGAACACCCGCTCGATATAGTCGGCATACCGGCACATCGCCTGTAAAAACCGTTCCTCACCGGTCATCTCATAACAGGCGACCGCCGCCTCAAACCAATGCCCTGCACAGTACAGTTCATGGCAGTCCCGGTCCCGGAAGCGCTTTTCCTGCTCCATCACCAGAAAGTGGCTGTTGAAATAGCCGTTCTCATCCTGATGCTGCAAAACGCAGTCAATGGTGTCTTCCAGAATGGCGGCGATCTCCTCGTCCGGCTGGGTGCGCAGGCAGTATGCCGCCCCCTCCATCCACTTCGCCACATCGGAATCCCAAAATACATGGGGCGGATTTGGGTCGCCCTCCTTCCACGCGCACCGCAGCGCCTCGAAGCGTCCGGTCTCACGAAAGCGCTCGTATACCGCCCGCAGCGTCGTCTGCCGATTGATCTCCTGCCGGGTCCTCCAAAATCCGCCGGTGATGGTCACGTCCGAAAATCGGATATTTTCCATAGTCCCTATCATCCTTTCGTCGGGGTTGATTTCCCCTGCAAAATCGAGTATAATGGACATCGGAGTATTTGGCAATACCGAAACACAGGGAAAAGGTGAGAAAATCCGACATGCTTACATGGGATAACGGCACACACTTTGCCTACGATATGATCGGTGAATTCCGCTCCTGCGGCACCTGGATACACGGCAGGCGCACCATCCAGAGCCACGAGGTCATTCTGGTGCTGGAGGGAACGGTGTATATTGCCGAGGCGGGGCGGGAATATGCGCTGGAGCCGCATCAGCTGCTGGTGCTGGAGCCGGGCAAGGAGCATTACGGCTACCGGGCGTCCGACGCCCCGGTGGCGTTTTACTGGTTTCATTATTTCTCCGACCTGCCGCTGCCCCTGAAGCTCTACACCGGCGGCGACGTCTACGCCGTCACACAGCTGCTCAAGCGCTTGCTGCACACCGCCAACGCCCGCCCCGATGCCACTGCCGCCGCCGATGCCATCGGCTATCTCGTCTGGGACGAGCTGAACCGGCTGGCAGCGGAGGAGCATCACGCCGACCACGCTCTGGATGTACAGGTCACGGAGTATATTCGCAACCATATCGACACCGAGCTCTCCGTCGCCGCCATCGCCGCCCATGTGGGCTACAGCCCGGATCACCTGAGCAAATGCTTCCGCCGCTGGCACGGGGTGGGGCTGAAGGAATACATCATCCACCGCCGGATGCAACAGGCCAAGAACCGCCTGCTCACCACCACCCTGAGCGTTAAGGAGATCGCTGCCTCTCTGGGCTATCGGGAGGAGAACCGGTTCATCAAGTTTTTCCTCTATCACGAGGGGATCAGCCCCACCGCCTTTCGCTCTCACTATTGCCACACTCACATCAACAGTCGATAAAACAGCGCCGGTCGGAGCTCCGACCGGCGCTGTTTTGATACTTTTTACTATGCAGCGGCTTATTTCGCTCCTGCGTAGCTGCCGGAGGTGTCCGCCACCACCGCCTGCACATTTTCCTTGCGGCGGGAGGTCTTGACCCGCTTCATCAGCTCCTCATAGTACACATCCTCGTCAAAGGGAATGTCCACAGGATGCCCCAGGAAGCAGGACAGGTGCATGGCATTGGACAGGGTCAGACCCCGGATGCCCTCCACGCCCTCCGCCACCAGCGGCTCGCCGTGCAGAATGTGTGCGGCAAAGGCGTTCAGCACCCCCACATGCTGGGGATTCTTTCCGTCCGTCTCCACCTCGGTATAGGTCACCTTGGGCTGTCCGAAGGGGGTCTTGTTGGTCTTGGAGAATTCCGGCTCTGCCACATCCAGCTCATATTTATAGAGTTTATCGTTCTCCACCACCAGCTTACCCTTATCCAGCGTCAGCTCAAACCGGTTGGTGCCGGGCGCATCGCCGGTGGAGGTGATGAACACGCCGGTGGCGCCGTTCTCAAACTCCATGTAGGCGGTGACATCGTCCTCCACCTCGATATCGTGCCACTTGCCGAAATGCAGATGGGCATCCACCTTCACCGGCAGACCGCAAATCCACTGGTACATATCCAACTGGTGGGGGCACTGGTTCAGCAGCACGCCGCCGCCCTCGCCCGACCAGGTGGCACGCCAAGCGCCGGAATCGTAATACGCCTGAGGACGGTACCAGTTGGTGATGATCCAGTTCGCCCGGCGCAGAGCGCCCATCTCACCGCTCTCCACGATCTCTTTCATCTTGCGGTACACGCAGTTGGTGCGCTGATTGAACATCATGGCAAAGGTCACATCGGCTTTCGCCGCCGCCTCGTTCATCTCCCGCACCTGCTTGGTGTACACGCCGGCGGGCTTTTCGCACATCACATGCAGATGATGCTTAAAGCCCTCCATCGCATACTGGGGATGGAAATAGTGGGGGATGGACACGATCACGGCGTCGATCTTCCCGCTTTCCATCATCTTGATGGCGTCATCGAACCGCTCCACCGTGGCGGGCAGGTTCTCCTGCGCCCATTGCAGCCGGTCGGGGTTGATATCGCATACCGCCGCCAGCTCGATCTCCGGGCATTTCCCCTCTACGATGTTTTTCGCATGACCGGAACCCATATTACCGATACCGATGATGCCCATACGAATTTTATCCATAGCTCTGACTCCCTTTCTCTGCTCGCTTTATTTCAGTCCCTGCGCCTGCAGGAACCGATAGCTTTTCTCCAGACAGGCAAACGGATCCTCGCCGTAGCAGTCATCCTGCTCCACCAGCGCATAGCGGACGCCCGCCTGCTCCAGCGCCGGCAGAATCTTCTGCCAAGGCAGGTTGCCGCTGCCCACCGGCGCCATGTGCTGCTCCTTCTGTCCGCACGCCACCATATCCTTCAGGTGGACGCAGGGGATACGTCCGGACAGCCGGTCGATCCAGTCGGTCACCTCGCCGCCGCCCCAGTGCACCCAGTAGGTATCCATCGTAAACACCAGCTCCTCCGGGGTGGTGTGCTCCATCAGATACTCCAGACGGGTCTGCCCGTTCTCCACATCCCGGGTGAACTCGAAGCCATGGTTATGATAGGACAGGCGCTTTCCCACCGAGGTGAAATACCGCCCGCTGGTCTGCGCCAGCCGGATCACCGTGTCCATGCCCTCTGTGCCCGCCGTCTGGGGTCCGCAGCCCAGACCGATATAGTCGCAGCCGAACACCGTATGCTCCGCCGCCACCCGCTCCGGTTCCTTCTCCAGCCGATCCTGCGGGATATGGGTCAGCACGCACCGCAGCCCGTTCTTTTGCAGCTGCTCCTGCAGCCATTCCGGCTCATAGGCACACACACCCGAGATCTGCACCGTCCGATAGCCGATGTCCGCCACCCGTTTGAGGGATTCGGCGAAGTCCTCCAGTGTCTTGCAATGCTCCCGCAAAGTATAGAATTGCGCTCCGATCTGCATTTTGAAAGCTCTCCTTTCTTACCAGTCTTACCAGTTCACGTTCCATCGGTCTTTATAGCTGCCGTCCGCCTCGCCGGTGCCCTCCGTCGGATGATAGCCGGAGATCTTCACCCGCTCCGCCAGCAGCCGGTCAAACCGGGCGGTATCCAGCGGCAGCGCCGCCGTCTCCCCCGTCCATGCGGACAGGTAGGCGGCGTTGGAGAGGGTCAGCTCATAGATGGCGTCATATCCCGGCGCCAGCAGCTCCTCCCCATGCAGCACCGCCGCCGTGAAGTTCCGCAGAATGCCGTTGTGGGCTGTTTCCTTCTCGGTCGGCAGGATCTCGGTATACGTCACCGTCGGCAGGGTCCCGCAGGGGTCAAAGCACACCTCCCGCTCCGGACGATCCAGACTCCAATGCCGCAGCTTGCCATCCTCCAGCACCAGCTTGCCCCGATCGCCCACGATCTCCAGCCGGTTGGTGCCGGGATATTCGCCGGTGGTGGTGATGAAAGTGGCGGTCGCCCCGTTGGCATACTGCATGACGAGGGTGGCGTCATCCTCCACCTCGATGTGGTGGTATTTCCCGCAGGCGCAGGTCGCCCAAACCTGCTCCGGCATCCCGAATATCCACTGGAGCAGATCCAGCTGGTGGGGCGCCTGGTTGAGCAGCACGCCGCCGCCCTCCCCCGCCCACGATGCCCGCCAGCTGCCGGAATCGTAGTAGCTCTGGGTGCGGTACCAGTTGGTGACCGTCCATTGCAGCCTCTTCAGCTGCCCCAGCTGTCCGCTGCGGACGATCTGCCGTGCCTGCCGGAACAGGGGATGGGTACGCTGATTGAACATCACCCCAAACACCCTGCCGCTCTCCCGGGCGGCGGCGCACATCCGCTCCACCGCACTGACCTGCACGCCGCCGGGCTTTTCCGTCAGCACGTGCAGCCCCTGCTGAAACGCCGCCACCGCCATCGGCGGATGGAGATAATGCGGGGTGGCAATGATGACCGCCCCCATCGTCCCCTCCGACAGCAGCCGTTCATAGCTGTCGAACACCGGCACGCCGGGCAGCCGCTTCGCCGCCCATTCCCGGCGGGCGGGGGCGATGTCGCACACCGCCGCCAGCACCGCCCCGGGCACCTTGCCGTCGAAGATCGCTCCGGCGTGGGCGCTGCCCATATTCCCCAGACCGACCACCGCTACACGCAGTTGTGTTTCCATGCTGTTCTCCTCCGTCTCCGGTTACAGCGCCTCTTTCAGCGCCGCTACCGCCGCATCGAATGCCGCCCGCTGCGAGGGATATTCATAGGCCGCCATTTTGGTCTTGGCGTCCTCCTTTTCCAGATCCGCAAAGCCGGAAAATACGGTCAGGTGCGGCTCCAGCGTCAGCTGCCAGCCGCCCCGGGCGATAAAGCGGTGCAGGATCTCCGGCACATGGCCGATGCCCTTGCCGCAGGGCACCACCTTGCCCCCCTCCACGCAATCCTTGACATGGAAGTAGACGATGCGCTCCTGCAGCAGCTCCCACGCCTGCAGGGTATCCTGCCCGCACTGGATGAAGTTGGCGGGGTCGAAAATGCCCCCCAGCTCCGGAATCTGCTCCAAAATATCGGCGCACCGGGACGCCACATCGCCGTAGATGCCCTTTTCATTCTCGTGGCACAGACGGATGCCGCTGCCCTTGGCGGTTTCCGCCATCCGTCCCAGCCGCTCCATAACCTCGTCCCGATAGACCGCCGGGTCCTCATCGGCAGGCAGATAGAAGCTGAACATCCGGATGTATTCGCTACCCATGATCTGCCCCAGCTCCAGCGCATGCTTGAGCTTATCCAGATGCGGCTCCAGCGGGGCGGTGACGTCGATCTTGCCCAGCGGCGAGCCGATGCTCCAGATGCGCAGCCCGTTGGCGTCCAGCTGCTCCTTGACCTCCTTGGCCTCGGCGCAGGTGAAATCGATAAAATTCTTGCTTCCGATCGTCCGTGCCTCCAGATGGCGGATGCCGTTATCCCGCATCGCTGCGATCTGGTCGGTCAGCGCAGCGCCCGCCTCGTCAGCGAATGCGCCCAATACGATCTCTTTCATAGCTGCTCACTCCTTACTGCTTACACGCCGCTGTAGGCGGAGAATCCGCCGTCCACCGGCACGGTGATACCGGTCACGAAGCCGGACTTTTCCGCATCCAGCAGCCACTCCACCGTACCCAGCAGCTCCTCGGCCTCACCGAACCGCCCCATGGGGGTGGAGCGCAGGATCTTGCCGGTGCGGGGGGTGGGGGTGCCGTCCTCGTTAAAGAGCAGCGCCCGGTTCTGATTGGTGACGAAAAAGCCGGGGGCGATGGCGTTGACCCGGATGCCCTCCTTGGCGAAATGCACCGCCAGCCAGGAGGTGAAGTTGGACACCGCCGCCTTAGCCGCCGAATAGGCGGGGATCTTCGTCAGCGGACGGTAGGCGTTCATGGAGGAGATATTCAGCACACAGCAGCCCTCCCGTCCCAACATATCCGGCATAAACACCTGACTGGGCAGCAGCACGCCCTTGAGATTCAGATCAAACACAAAATTGAAGCCCTTTTCCTCGATGTTGAAGAACGTGAGGAAATCCTCCGCATTTTCATCTCCTGCCTCATATTCCTCATGCAGAGTGGTGCAGCGGGGGTTGTTGCCGCCGGCGCCGTTGATGAGGATGTCGCACTTGCCGTACTTTGCCAGCACCGCCTGATGAACCTCCTCCAGATTGGCCTTATCCAGCACGTTGGTCTTATACGCCGTCGCCTCGCCGCCGGCTGCCCGGATCTTCTCCGCCACCGCCTCGGCTGCCTGCTCGTTGAGATCCAGCAGGGCGACCTTGGCACCCTTTCCCGCCAGAAACTCGGCAAATCCGGAGCACAGCACGCCGCCGGCGCCGGTGATCACGATAACCTTATCCATTGTCATTCGCTCCTTTACTCAAATACCTTCAACACCGGACGCATCCGCTGCACGGTGTCGTTCCAATCGTCGCCAAAAGCGCCCTCCAGCGTGATCCGGGCGTTGTAGCCGTTCTCCCGCAGCGCCGCCGCCCACCGGGCGCAGTCCGCCGCATCCGCCGCCTCCAGCGGCATCCGCCGATCCGGATCGTTCCGTGCCAGATGGACATGCTGCAGCATGGAGCCGCAGGTGCGGATGGCATCCAGACTCTCGCCGGTCATGGACACATGATAGAAATCCGCCAGCACGAACACATTGGGGTGATTGGCACGGCGGCACATGGCGACGCCGTCCGCCACGGTGTTGACGGTGTTGCATTCCTCATAGCGCAGCGGCTCGATCACGATTTTGACGCCGAATTCCGTGCCGACATCCCCCGCCAGCCGCAGCACCCGGGCGAACTGCTCCTCGCCCTCCTCCCGGCGGCTCTCATCCAGGATGGTGCGGGCAGCGCCGCTGCCGATGACCGCCACCTGCAGCCCCAGGCGGCTGGCTTTCCCCAGCGCCCGGCGGATATACTCCTCCAGCGCAGCAAGATCCACCGTATCGCCGGTCAAATAGCCCTTCTCAAAGCTGAAGAAAAATCCGTTGCAGGTCTCGGCAAAAATACCGGTACGCACCATTTCCCTGCGGGCGTCCTCCACCTGCTCCTCCGTCCAGTTGGCGATGCCGGAAAGGTTGATCTCCGCATAATCGTAGCCGTATTCCTGCAGCTTGGACAAGCAGCTCATATCCGTGCCGATACATACGCCGAACCGCATTATTTCCGCCCCCTTTCGATGGCCTCGAACAGACCGACAATGTAGGTGGCGCCCAGCGCCCGGTCATACAGACCGTAGCCGTAGCGGCCCTTTTCCCCCCAGATCATGCGCCCGTGGTCGGGACGCACATACCCGTCGAAGCCGGTCTCCACCAGCGCCCGCACGATCTCGTACATATCCAGCGAGCCGCAGGCGGTGGGATGCCCCACCTCCTCGAACTGCCGGTCGCCGGTATGCTTGATGTTCCGCAGATGGGCAAAGTGGATCCGGTCGCCGAACCGCCGGATCATGTGGGGCAGGTCATTATGGACATCCGCCCCCAGAGAGCCGGTGCAGAAGGTCAGCCCGTTGGCGGGACTGTCCACCAGATGGAGGAACCGGTCCAGATTCTCCTCATTGGTGATGATCCGGGGCAGCCCGAACATACCCCACGGCGGATCGTCCGGATGGATCGCCATCTTGACCCCCGCCTCCTCCGCCACCGGTATGACGGCTTTCAGGAAGGTCTCCAGATTCTTCCACAGCTGCTCCTCCCCCATGGTCTGGTATTGGGCCAGCAGCGCTTTCAGCTCCGTCTTGGAATAGCTCTCGTCCCAGCCGGGCAGCGACAGCTCACAGGTGAGGGGATTCATCTTCTTCACGGTCTCGTCGTCATATGCCAGCGCATTGGCGCCGTCGGGCTGCGGATGCTCCAGCTCGCTGCGCAGCCAGTCGAACACCGGCATGAAGTTATAGCAGATGCACTTGACGCCGGCCTTTCCCAGACGGCGCACATTTTCGCAATAGTTCTCGATGAGCTGCGGCGCTTTATCGTTTCCCAGCTTGATATCCTCCGGCACCGGCACGCTCTCCACCACTTCAAACTCCAGCCCCTTATCCTGGGCCTTTTTCTTCAGGGCGGCGATGCTCTCCTCGCTCCATACACCCCCGGCAGGCACGTCATATACCGCCGAGACGATCCCCGTCATGCGGGGGATCTGCCGGATATGATCCAGCGTCACCGGATCGTCGTCGCCATACCAGCGAAAGGTCAGCTTCATACAGGAACCTCCTATGTTTTATATCAGTAGGCTATCCGCCCGGGAAGCCCCGGACTTACGCTCTCATTATACCATTTTCCCATATAATTACCATTGCTTATTCCGGTTTTTTCTCAAATAAATATTGCAAATATGTGCATGTCATGCTATACTGACACTGGTTGTATTTGGTGTATTTTCCACAGTAATTTCTTATGGCAGGAGATAGCCCTTGTATGAAACGAATCCATCGAAACGCTGACGATGCCCTCTTTTACAATCATTCCGTGGATGCCCGCCCCGACCAGCGGGAATTTGTCACCCACGCCCACGACTGGTACGAGATCCTGTATTTCGTATCCGGCGAGGGCACCTATCTGGTGGAAAGCACCGCCTACCCGCTGACCCCCGGCTGCGTGCTGGTGATGCGCCCGGGGGAGGTGCATAATCTGCATATCCTCCCCGACGCCCCCTATGAGCGGATCGTGGTGCAGTTCCGGGAGCAGATGCTGCTGGAGCATACCGCCGAATACCGTCCGCTGCTGGCGTCGTTTTTGGAGCGCCCGCTGGGCATGGGGAACCTGTATTCCCCGGAGGAGATCGACAGCTCCTTCGTCCGGGAATGTCTGGAGCGCATCGAGGACACCGACACCCCCGCCCTGACCCGTCTGGTCGCCGCCACCATGCTGCCGGCGATCCTCAGCGAGATCTACCGGGGCTATCAGCGACGGCGAAAGGAGCCGCAGCCGGACACCCGTATTCCCCAGACCCGCATCCGGGAGATCCTGCAGTATGTCAACCGGCATCTGTATGAGGAGCTGACGCTGGACGAGCTGTGCCGCCAATTCTATATCAGCAAGACCCAGCTGGGGCGGCTGTTCCGTGCCGCCACCGGCTCCACCGCCTGGGATTATATTCTGGTCAAGCGGCTGATCCGTGCCCGGCAGCTGATTCTGTCCGGCGTATCCATCACCGAGGCGTCGGTGTGCTGCGGCTTCCGGGATTATTCCACCTTTTACCGTGCCTACAAGAAGCGCTACGACACATCCCCCACCGCCGACCGGGAGCGCACGCTGGTGGGGCTGTAACGCCGTAAAAATTGCGGGGCGTCCGCCCAGCCCAGCGGGCTGTATACCCCTTTTGAACGTAAGGAGGCAGCCGCATGTATCGTGAGATCGGCGCTATAGCCCAGGGCGGGAGCACCCTGCTGCGGGCATGGCGCATCACCGTCCCCGCCGGCGCCCGGTCGCTGCGCCGCCACAGCCACATACAGTTTGAAATATCCGTGGTGCGCTCCGGCAGCGGGCAGTATACGCTGGCCACCGGCAAGGAGCCCATGGAGCCCGGCGATGTATTCGTCTTTTCCGGCAACGAGTAGCACTGCATCACCGCCGTAGGTGCCGACGGGCTGGCGCTGACCAACCTTCAGCTTGAGCCACGCTATCTGCTGGACAACCCGGAGGAGAGCATCACCGGAAAATACGTCAGCTTTTGCTTCTTCCACGGGGAGAGCTTCCGCAACCGCATTCCCGCCGCCTGCAGCGCCGCTCTGCGGCAGCACATCCATGCCCCATCTGCGACGAGCTGGCGACCCGTCGGCTGGAATATCGCCTGATGGTACGCTCCCGGCTCAACGAGCTGCTGGTGCTGCTGCTCCGGGAGCACGGCTATTCCGATCGCCGTCCGGTCGTCAGCGGCAAGGGCGCCCAACAGGTGCGTGCCGCCATCGAATACATCAATGCCCACCTGTATGAGGATATTTCACTTCCGGGCATTGCAGCAGCCGTCGGTATGAGCCCTAACTATTTCTCCGCCCTGTTCCGGCAGGTGAGCGATGTGACCCTCTGGGGCTACATCACCGATAAACGCATCGGCGCCGCCATTCAGCTCCTGACCGACAAGCACTGCAACGCCAGCATGCTGGAGATCGCCACCCGCTGCGGCTTTAATAACACCGCCAATTTCAACAAAGCCTTTCGCAAAGCCACCGGTTCGACCCCCAGCCAATACCGCAAGCTGTACGATCCGCCGCTGTAGAGACGCAAAGGGCAGCACCGGAAACGGTGCTGCCCTCTTTTGTTCTTTCACGGGTCTATGCTTCCAAGCTGTCAGAAGTGCAGGTCATAATACAGCATATTGCCGATGCTGTTGAGCTGATCGACCATCTGCGCCCGGCTCCGGGCGCTGTCCCGTGCCAGATATTCCATCTCCTCCCGGTGGCGGCGCTCCTCTGCCTGCCGCTGCTGCCGGTCGGCCCGTGCCTCCGCTGCCCGCCGCAGCTCCGCCTCCAGCTTTTGCTTTTCCAGCTCCATCAGCTGTCGGTTTGCCATCAGCTTATCGTATTCCTGCAGTGCCTCCTTGACGGAATCCGCCCGGCGGGTCTCCATCAGCCGTATGAGCAACTCCACCATCTGGAGATTTTTATCTTCCTCGCACAAGGCATCCATGGCGCCGAGCCGCTGCATATGCTCCTCCAGGCGCTGCCGCCGGGCAGTAAACTCCTGCCCGCACGCCTGCATTTCCCGCTCGAGCTCCGCCAGACGCTGCTCCCGCTGCGCCTCCCATTCCTTTTGTGCCGCCGCCTGCTTTTGGGCGTTGCGCTCCTTCGTCTGCGCATCTGCCTGGCACGCCGCTTCCCACTGCCGCTTCTGCGGCGCCGTCAGTGCCGGCGCCTTGACCGCCCGCAGCCGTCCCCGCTTTATTCCGCCCTTCGCCGCCAACAGCAAGACGCCGCACACGGCGATCAGCGCCGCATACGCCCAGACGTGGAGCAGCCCGATCATAAACAGGTAGCCCACCGCCACCACCGCTGCCAGCACCGTCAGCAGCACAGGCCGCTTTCCGTCGGCACGCCGCTGACCGCCGACCCCGAAAAGCACCGCCAGCGAGACCAGTATATGGGCAGCCAGCAGCATGAGCTTGCCCGACGAGCCGGTCTCCCCCAGCGCCGCCACAGCGGCACCGTCGATCAGCAGCTCCCGGTCACCGAACAGCTCCAGCGCCAGCAGCACGCTGACCGCCGCCAGCAGCAGCCCGCCTACCAGCTGCATCACCCGCTCCGGCGTCCGGCTGCCGAGGATACGGCGCCGGTTTTCCTCGTCAAAGGACTGCTTCAACACCGCCGCCGTGTTTTCCGGCTGCAGCGGCACCGCCGGCGGAGTCGGATGTGCTTTCTCCTGCTGCAGAGTTTCCAGCCTTTTCTGCACCTCCCGGCAGGCATCCAGCTCGCCGTAGACGGCTAATATCTCCTGTCGGATCTCCTGCAGCTGCTGCATTTCGCTTTCTCGGCTCATAAATAAATTCTTCCTCCTCAACAGGCGGGAGCGCTCTGCCGGGGCCACGCTCCGCAAGCATGCCGCCACAGCCGTGCGCCCCACCCGGCGCATATAATTTTTATAGCAAGTTTATTATACAGACGATCCCCCGGTCTGTCAAACGCCAAACAAAGCTCCCCCAGCCAAAAGGCCGGGGGAGCCAGCCGCAGCCCCGCTTGCAGCAGCGGCACTGCACCCTGTTTTTGCATAGATCAATCCAGCTCAAACACCTTCGTCAGCTGGGGCTGAGCGCCGGTGACCGGATCCTTTTCCATGATAAGAATGTCCTTCATATACGCATCCCACCGCTGCACCACCGGGCTTTCCGTCTGTACCCGGGCGGCATACGCCACGCCCTGCTCGCACTCATAGTAGCCGAACAGCTCCTGTCCGGACAGCCAGATGGTATAATTGCGGATGCCCGCCTCCTTCAGAACCGCCTTCATCTCCGGCCAGATGGCGTCGTGCCGCCGCTTATACTCCTCGATCTGTCCGTCGGCGATCCGACCCCGCCATGCGTATTTTTCCATTGCATTCATGCCTCCGTTTTCCGTGTTTTTCTGTATTGTACTCCATTTCGGCACAGAATGCAAGCCCAGCGGCGGATCAAATGTAGCGATCAAACACCGGCCAGGCGTCGGCGGCGTAAAAGCGGTGGGCGCCGTCTCCGATGATGAGCCGGCAGTTTTCCGGCTTACCGGCGGCGGTGTAGATCTGCTGCACCTCCGCAAAGCCCTCCTGCACAGCCTCCAGCGGGAAAATCGGATCCTCCCGCCCGGATACGATGATCAGCGGACGGGGCGCCAGCAGCACCGCCAGATCCGGCATCTCCATCCACCGGACGATGTCCGGAATGTAGTTGCAGGTGCAGTGATACAAGGACATGATGGAGGCGGCGTAGGTGTTGAACGAGCAGGAGGGCATCATCACCTTGATCCGGGGCTCCACGCAGGCGGCGTGGTAGGTGGTGGTGCCGCCGCCGGAATTGCCCATCATCGCCAGCCGCTCCAGATCCAGACTCACATCAAAGCCGGGACGGAGCACGGCGAACTGCTCCAATGCATCGATCAGGCAAGACACATCGTAGGCACGCTCCCCCTGAATGGTGCGTCCCAGCGACAGCGCCGACATAGCCGCCACATGGCACATCGTCCCGGTGCCGCCCCAGGCGACCTTGGGGGACAGCTCCCCTAGCCCCCGCTGCTCCATCGCCACGGCGATGTAGCCCCGTGCCACGATCTGCAGCGCAAAATCCCGGTCGCCGCCCCGCAGGCTCTCCTCGTCCCGGGGGAACTTTTTCCGTCCCATGGAAATGTGCATACCGGTGGAATGCCCCTGCAGGCAGATCACCACCGGCAGCTTTTCGCCGGGGCGGCGATCCTTCGGCAGCAGCATATGGCAGGGAACCGCAAAATCCGGCTCCGGCACAAAATGAAACCGGATCTCATCGAACCGTGCGTCCTCGGTGCTGGCATATTCCAGCACCGGCAGCACCGTCTCCGGTCTTTCCGGCATACGGGAAAAGCCCAGCAGCTCCCGAAAACGAGCTTCCATCGGTCCCCGCTGCTCCGCCAGCGGACGGGACGGGTCAAAGCGCAGCTGCGGCGGCTGCTTTGCCAGCTGTACATGCAGGGCGACGTCGTTGAGTGCCGTGGTCATAGAGATTCCTCCTCGTGACAGCAGGACGGCAATACATCCCACCGGATAATTATCCCTATTATACGGCATCCGACGGCAAAAAACCATTGCTTTTTTGTGCAATATTCCGCAAACAATTTGGTGAAATTGTCACTTAGCCTTTACCACCGTGCGCAGCCGGTCCGCCAGATCGTTCACATAGTTGGCGCCCCGGGAGGCGAAGATTCCCGTCAGCAGCTGCCCCACAAAGGGCTGCCCAAAGGATAGCCCCACCAACGAAAACAGATCCGCCTGTGCCGACAGGCACAGCAGCGCCGAGCAGACCAGCGCCGCCAGTTGGGTAATTCCCCGTTTATAATCCCGCTTGGTGAACATACGGATGACCGATTTGGCGTATTCCACCAGCCCCTCCACCACGATCGCCAACAGCACCACGGCTCCGAAGCCGTTCATAGACATACCGATCACACTCCCCTCCCTCCATATATAGTCGGCTGCGGCGGATATATGCCGGTCAGCGGCACATAATACCGGAGAAAGGAGCGTGATCCCATATGCAAGACTGTCACAGACCCAAGCCGCAGCCGCCGGAAAAGCTGCCCGCCATCCCCCGCAAGGAGCCGATCCTCGACCCCATCGTCGCCGCCGATGTACTGCCCCGACAGGGACGGGGAGAGATCTCTTCCGACACCCAGGGGAGCTACACCGGCACCCCGGAGGACGGTGTCCAGCCGGTGCAGGACGCCGACGATCTGTAAGGGGGCGCCGGCAAGGCAGGCTATCCCACACAGAAAAAACGGTCGCAGGAGATACCTCCTGCGACCGTTTTCAGCGGATAATGGCTTAGTCCTTCAGCGGGATACCCTTGGCATCCTTATCGATGGAGCCGGTGAGGATCATAATGCCCTCGATCAGACCCCAGATAGCGCCGATACCAAAGCACAGGTTCAGGCAGATCTGGGCGATCGCCTTACCGGTATATCCCAGATAAAAATTGTGGATCCCCAGACCGCCCAGGAAAATGCCCAGCAGACCGGCGGTCATCTTGGACTTCTGCTCACCGGCCGGGATGGGCTGCGCCAGCGCCACACCGCACTGGGTGCAGACCGCTGCACCGGGAGTGGTGGAAGCGCCGCAGTTGGGGCAGAAATTCTGCCCCTGTCCGGCGGGCACGCCGCACTTGACGCACACGACCGCCTGCGGATCCATCTGGTTCCCACAGTTTCTACAAATCATCGTTCATTCCTCCTTAATATATCCAGCCGCTGGTTGCGGCAGAATTACAGCACCGGTGACCGCCATCCGGGACACAGGATACGCCCTATGCCCAGCACGCCGAAAGCCGCCAGCAACAGCCCCAGCAAAAGCCGGTCGATCCAGACCCGCTGGAGCAGGTGCCCGTCGGTCAGCAGATAGCCATACAGAAGGGGAACCGTCCAAAACAGCGGGTGGTAGGCAAAAGCAGCGGCAAGCTGACCATGCAGCAGCGAGAGCCAAGCCCGGGTCATGCCGCAGCCGGGACAGGGAACCCCAAACAGCCACTGAAACACACAGGGCAGACGCCACAGCCGAGCCAACAGCAGAAATCCGGCATACACAGCCGTGCCGCACAGCACCGCCTTAAGGTGAGGGAATCGCCGTGCCGCCATGGTGGATCGCTCCTTTACCTATCTGTACTGTATCTTATCATAACTATTCCGACGTTGCAAGAGCTTTTCTGCGGGATTTGTGTAAAATTCTCGTTTTTTCGGCAAAATCGGCGTAAAAAAGCCGGATACCCGCAGGTATCCGGCTTTTTTCACCAAATATGTCAGCCTTTGGCGTTGTAATCCGCACACAGCAGGTTCATGGCGTGCAGCAGCTTATACAGATAGATGAAGGGACCCACCACAATGCAGGCGCCCAGCACATTCCAGCCCCAGAAAGAACCGGCACCGAAGGAGTAGTCAATGCCCCGACGGGTCAGCTCCTGGCCGATACGGGCAGACAGGCGATGGAACCACACCAGCGGTGCGATTCCCAGCGTCAACCCGGTGAGCAGGAAGAAGATCAGGCAGTAGTGCATGGTCTTTTTCCCGTCGTAACGGGAGGCGATGGTGTTGATATCGGTGGAGATGCCGGAGAGGATCACAATACCGTAGATGCCCAGCGTGATGAGATTCAGCAAAATGAACTTCAGCAGGCTGCGGTTGGTGTTCAGCGGCACAGCCGGTGCCGGAGCATAGGCCGGGGCTGCCGGAGCAGCGACCGGAGCCGCAGGGGTGGTGTAGTTGACGTTGTTGTTTTCCATAGATCGTTTCCTCCTCAAAGATTGGTTTATCGGAACCGGCGGACAGCTCCGCCACCGCTCCTGCTCTTAGAGTACACAAAAAGCAAATTTTTGTCAATAGATTGGCGCCGATTTTTCTGAATTTGATACAATTCGACCGGCAGCCCTGTCTTCAAAACGGACTGCCGGTCGTTTTTTCACTTCAGTTTTCCGCTGCCACGACGGACTTCCGCCGCACAACATGGATGATCAGACCGATCACCAGACCGACACCGGCGGGGCACAGCCAACCCAGCCCGATGTCATACAACGGCAGCAGCTTTCCCGCCGTATCGGTGATCGCCGCCAGATGCAGGAACGCGCTGGCTTTCTCCGGCAACGCCTTCTCCAGCGCCTGGAGGAAATCAAACACCGCCGCCACCAGCGTAAACGCGATGGTGGAAATATACACCGCCCGGTCATTCCGGAACAGCTTGCCGCACAGCGCCAGCACCACCAGACTGATTGCCAGCGGATACAGGAACATCAGCACCGGCACCGCATAGGTGATGATGGTGCTCAGCCCCACATTGGCGATCAGCAGAGACACCACGGTGAACAGGATCGCCCAGAACCGATACCCGGGGGAACGGGGAAACAGCGCCGTAAAGGTCTCGGAGCAGCTGGTCACCAGACCCACGGCGGTCTTCAGACACGCCAGCGTCACGGTGATGGCCAAGATCCAGTTGCCCGCTGCGCCGAAGTAGTACCCGGCGATGTCAGCAAAGGCAATGCCGCCGTTCTCGCTGATGGGGAACTGTCCCCGGCTCTGGGTACCGACGATGGCGACCGCCACATAGATGCCCGCCATGATGAGACAGCCGAAAGCGCCCGCCCGGACCGTATTGCTGGCGACAGCGCCCGGCTCCTGCACCCCCAGGTCCCGGAGCACATTGACTACCACGATACCGAATGCCAGCCCCGCCAGCACGTCCATGGTGTTATACCCCTCCAGGAAGCCGTTGACAAACGCACCGGAAGCGTAGGTGGGATCGGGGGTCACCGTTCCCACCGAGGTCATGGGGCGCACCAGCGCCGTGATCACCAGCGCTCCCAGAAATACCAGAAATGCCGGGGTCAGGATGCGTCCGATCCACAGCAGGATCTTGCCCGGCCACAGAGACAACACCAGCACCAGCACAAAAAATACCAGTGTGAAGATCAGCAGCGCCGCCGAACCGGCCTTATCCCCCAGGATCCGCTCGACCCCCACCGTATAGGAGGTGGTGGCGCACCGGGGAATGGCAAAGGCGGGGCCGATGGTAAGATACAGGGCGCAGGTGAAGAACATCCCGTAGCCGTGTCCTACCTTGCTGCTCAGGGAATACAGCCCGTCGCTGCGGCTGATGCCCAGCGCCGCCACGCTCAGCAGGGGCAGACCGACGCCGGTGACGATGAAGCCCAGCAGCGCCCACCAGACGTTATACCCCGCCAGCTGACCCATATGTACCGGAAAGATCAGGTTGCCGGCACCGAAAAACATGCCGAACAGCATCACCGACACGGATAGCAGCTCGCCCCACGATAGTTTCTTCTTCATATATTTATCCTCCTGCACCCGTCAAAGCGGGTCAAATAACAACAGTCAGCCATCCGCCCGGTGGAACACATCCGCCACCTCGGCGATGGAAATATACGCTGCCGGATCCTCCTCGTGCACCAGCGTCCGCATCCGGGGGATCTGGAACCGGTTGACAACGATATAGACCACGGATTTTTCACTGTCGGAATAATACCCCCGGGCATCCATCACCGTGATGCCGCAGCCGAATGCCTCCGACAGTGCGGCGCACACCTCCCCGGGACGGGTGGTGATGATCATGGCGGACTTGGAGCGATCCACGCCCTCCACGATAAAGTCCACCGCCTTCAGCCCGGCGGCATACGCCACCACCGAATAGAGCGGCAATATCCAGCTGCCCCGGGCGATGCCGCACAGAATGTACAGCACCGTGTTATACGCCATTACAAAGGTGCCCACGGAGATACCCAGCGGCTTGGCAAAGATCACCGCCATCACCTCGATGCCGTCCATGGCGCCACCGTACCGGATCGCCAGTCCGCTGCCGGTACCGGAAATCAAGCCGCCGAAGATCGCACACAGCAGCAGATCCTCCCCCGCCAGCGGGGAGGCAAAGCTCACATCCACCGGCAGCACGTCGGTGATGAGGAACGCCGCCAGCGAATAAACGGCTACCGTATAAATGGCGTAGACGGTAAAGGTCTTCCCCTGCCGTTTCAGCCCATACAGAAACAGCGGCACATTCAGCACCAGCAAAAACACCGACAGCGACAGCCATTCCGGCGTCAGCTGGGATAGCAGGATGGAGGTGCCGGAGATACCGCTGTCATACAGATTCACCGGCGACAGAAACATAGTGACGCCGATGGCGTTGATGATCCCCGCCACGGTCAGGAACAGATAGTTCTTCGGACGCAGTGTGCGGGCGTTCCGTGGAGGGCGGTCGTCGTGCTTCATGGCAATCATTCCCCCGTTACGACTTATCATGCAACACATAGCGTCTATATCCGAAAGGATATAGGTTTGCAAAAGCGGATGAATAGATGTATTCTACCATACATCCCCCTTTTTCGCAACACTTTTTTGCACTAAAGGGTAAAAAATATCCGTCCCGTACGAAAAAGCGCTGTGCAGCGACGCTGCACAGCGCTTTCAGGTAACTCAATTCAGTGCCAGCCGTGAGTCCAGAATTCCGTCTCCGCTCCGGTGACCGCCAGCTTGACGGTGCCGGAGGGCATGGTGATCTGCACGGTGACGCTCTCGCCGGGATTCACACGGCCGAAGTTCGTCTTATCCTCCTTCAGCACCTTGCCGTCCTTATCGTAGCAGGCGTAGGAAATGAAGGACTTGGTCTGCTCGGTCTCCCAGCCCTTGGAGGTGTTCTTCACCACGATGGAAGCGACTCCGTTGCTGTGGGAGGATCTCCCCAGCTCCAGCCACTGATAGCCCTGATCTGTCTCCGGCAGCGGCTTGGAACCCTCGGCGGGCAGCAGAATGCCGCTCTCCTCCTTCACCGGCGTAGTGGTCGTCGTCGCCGGCTTGCCGGCGTTGGAATTGCTGTTCTCGCCGGATTTTTTCGTAGTAGTGGTGGTGGCGGGGGTCAGCCCGTCGTCGTCCCAAACCAGATCGTTGCCGTTATCCTCGGCGGGAGGCAGCGTTCCTTTCGTTGAATCCGAGGAGGCGGGAGCAGAGGTCTCGTCCGCCGCTTTCTTCTTGCAGGCGGTCATGCTTCCCAGCAGCAGCACCAGACATAAGCACAAAAGACACCATTTTTTCATCGAATGATCCTCCAAAACTGCGGGAGCCGGTCTCCGACACCCTGTAATTGTACTTCAGTATAGCAAACAACCGGCGTTCTGTCAATCTTTTTTCCGGGAGACCGCCGTAAGTTTGTTACATATCGTTTACAATTTGTCCATGATTTCTATACGGATTTGCCACAAATCCCCGGTACAATACAAGCAGACGGACGGAGAAAGCGTACACTCCCCGCTCCGTATCTCTCCTATGAATGCCCCTTTTTCATATTTTTTCTCCTCTTTTTCAGCAGAAAGCTCCAGCCGTTCGGTTGGAGCTTTTTGCTGCGCTTTTTTACCGATCCACCCGATTCACCGGCGTCCCGTGCAGGAATGCCCGGATATTTTCTTCGACCACGGTCATGAGCCGCTGCCGGGTTTCCACCCCCGCCCAGGCGATATGGGGGGTGATGCAGCAGCGGGGCGCTCCGTAGAGGGGGCAATCGGGCGCCATCGGCTCTGTACTCAGCACATCCACCCCGGCGCCGCCCAGATGACCGCTGTCCAGCGCCGCCCGCAGCGCCCGCTCGTCCACCAGCGGACCCCGGGCGGTGTTGAGGAGGATCGCCCCCGGCTTCATCCGAGCCAAGGCGGCGGCGTCCATCATCCCCCGGCTATCCTCGTTGAGCGGACAGTGGAGGGACACCACATCCGCCCGCTCCAGCAGCTGAGACAGGGGCACCTGCTCTACAGCCGGGTCGGCAATGGGGTGCCGTCCGCAGACCAGCACCCCCATACGGAATGCCCGAGCGATCTCCGCCACCCGCCGCCCGATGGCACCGTAGCCGATGATCCCCATTGTCTTTCCCGCCAGCTCAGCGGTGGGCAGCGGAAAATAAGCAAAGGTGCGGCTGCGGATCCAATCCCCCGCCGCCACCGTGCGGTCATATTCCCCCACCCGGTTGAGCAGCGCCAGCAGGAGGGCAAAGGTGTGCTGCGCCACCGCCTCGGTGGAATAGCCCGGCACATTGCACACCACGATGCCCCGGGCGGAGGCGGCGGTCAGGTCTATATTGTTATAGCCGGTGGCAAAGACGCCGATAAACCGCAGCCCCGGCGCTGCTGCGATGGCGGCGGCGGTGATGGGGGTCTTGTTACACAGCAGGATCTCCGCCGGGGCGATCCGCTCTGCCAGTTCCTCCGGTGAGGTCACATCGTAAGCCGTCACCTCACCGAACGACTGCAGAAACTCCAATGTCACGCCATCCCCCACCACGGTGGCGGCGTCGGTCACAACGATACGCATAGAATACAGGCTCCTTTTCCGTTTGTTGGGAAGAGTGTTAGAGCAGAGGCAAATCGACTGCTTGTCTGATTATACCACCCCTTATTATGGTGCGCAAGATGGAGACGACCGCAACAGCGTTTTCTTTCTCCGCTGCTTATTCAGGACGGAACAAATCGGTCGGCTTCCGCCGACCGCCCATTTCAGAAAGATCGTACGTTTGAAAAGGCAAAGAACCGTTGGGAGACGTTTTTATGATGGGTCCGCTCTTCCCAGACTGAGATCGATGCTATTTTGGATCTGGTCTTCCTCGCCAAGCTCCGATATCAAGTCGCCATATGCACGCTGGGCTCTCATACGAAAATTTTCTATTTGCTCGGATGTCCAAACAAATCCCGATGCGGGATCGTCCCAATTCAATATAGAATCATACTCTTTGCTCAAGCCTTCTAATTTTCTCTTAATGCTTTCGAAATCGGTAAGCTTTGCATCGACAACAGCCCCTCGTCCCCCACAAGCAGGAATCCGCCCCATAATCAAACATGAATTTAACCGTATACATAGAAAGCCCGCTCTTTCATAAGGAAATTTATTTTGTCTATATCCGGATACATCCTGACCCTGCAGCATCAATATACCATATTTCCCCCCGACGGTTCAACATTTTTACAGCCTGTTCATTTTTTGCGGTCTATGCGTGGTACAATATAGCTAATAATATGGCGGCGGTCGCCATACATATATAAGAAAAGGGATAAAACGGAGGAAACAACATGAAACTGCATTTTTTAGGCGCTGCCCACGAGGTCACCGGCTCCTGCACACTGCTGGAAACGGCACAGCATCACATTCTGGTGGACTGCGGGATGGAGCAGGGCGCCGACATCTATGAAAACGCCCAGCTGCCGGTGGCACCGGGGGGGCTGGATCTGGTGCTGCTGACCCACGCCCACATCGACCACGCCGGAAAGCTGCCCCTGCTGGTGAAAAACGGCTACAAGGGTCCCATTTATACCACCGGTGCCACGGCGGAATTATGCCGCATCATGCTTATGGACAGCGCCCACATCCAGGAGTTCGAGGCGGAATGGCGCAACCGCAAGGCGAAGCGCAGCGGCGGCGAGGAATACACGCCCCTGTACACCGCCGAGGATGTGCAGGCGACGCTGGCGCTGTTTCAGCCCTGTGAATACGGCAAGGCGTATACGCCGCTGCCGGGGGTGACGGTGCAGTTCACCGATGCGGGACATCTGCTGGGCTCCGCCAGCATCCATATCGCTGTCACCGAGGGGGAGCAGACCGAAACGCTGCTGTTCTCCGGCGATCTGGGCAACGTCCGCCGTCCCCTCATCCGGGATCCCCAGACGCCACCCGCCGCCGACCGGGTGGTGATCGAAAGCACCTACGGCGACCGGCTCCACGGGGAGCGCCCCGATTACGCCGCCACCCTCACCCGGGTGCTGCAGAGCACCTTCGACCGGGGCGGCAATGTGGTGATCCCCTGCTTTGCGGTGGGGCGCACCCAGGAGCTGCTGTATCTGCTGCGGCAGATCAAGCGGGACGGCGCCGTAAAAAATCATCCGAATTTCCCCGTCTATGTGGACAGTCCGCTGGCGGTGGAGGCGACGAATATTTATGACGGGGATATGGAACACTACTATGACGAGGAGACGCTGGCGCTGCGGCAGCGGGGCGAATCCCCCATCCGGTTCCCCGATCTGGAGCTGTCGGTGACCAGCGACGATTCCCGCCGCATCAATTTCGACCGCACCCCCAAGGTGATCCTGTCCGCCTCCGGTATGTGCGAGGCGGGGCGCATCCGCCATCACCTCAAGCACAACCTCTGGCGACCGGAAAACACCATCCTGTTCGTCGGCTATCAGGCGGAGGGGACGCTGGGACGGCAGCTGGTGGAGGGCGCCACCCGAGTCAAGCTGTTCGGCGAGGAAATTCAGGTGCGGGCGCACATCGAGACCCTGCAGGGCATCAGCGGACACGCCGACAAGAATATGCTGCTGGGCTGGCTGAAAAATCTGGAAACTCCGCCCCGGCAGGTGTTCGTGAACCACGGCAACGACACGGTATGCGACAGCTTTGCCGCCGCCGTCACCGAAACGCTGGGCATCCCGGCGGCCGCTCCGTATCCGGGCAGCGTCTACGAGCTGTCCACCGGGGCGGAGATCGTGCAGGGCAACCGCCAGCCCCTGTCCGCCCGCCGGGCGACCCCCGGCAGGACGGCGGCTGCGGGCGTGTTCCAGCGGCTGCAGACAGCGGGGCGGCGGCTGTTGGGCATCATCGAAAAGAACCGGGACGGCGCCAACAAGGATCTGGCACGGTTCGCCGACCAGATCACCGCCCTGTGCGACAAATGGGATCGGTAAAGGAGAGACGGCTCTATGCAACGATCGGTTCATTCCATCAATACGGCGCTAGCGCAGGACGCCCCCGCCATGATCACCCGGGCGGACGCCGATTACGCCGCCCGGCTGGAGGCGCTGGCAGCGGATATCCGGGAGCATCGAAACAGCCGCCCGCTGCTGCTGCTTGCCGGTCCCTCCGGCTCCGGCAAGACCACCACGGCGCTGATGGTGGAGCATATGCTGGACAGCGCCGGATTTGAGACACACACCCTGTCCATGGACGATTTTTTCTATCCGCTGTCGCCGGAGGAGCAGCGGCTGGCAGCGGAGGAAAAGCTGGATCTGGAATCCCCCGGGCGGGTGGATACCGCTTTTCTCAACGAGACGCTGCAAAGCCTGCTGGATGGCAAACCCACCCCGCTGCCCCATTTCAGCTTTCGCAGCAACACCCGCACCCCCTCCGGGGTCACGCTGACCCGCAAGCCGGGGGAGCTGATCATTCTGGAGGGGATCCACGCTCTCAACCCGGAGGTGATCACCCTGCCGGAGGACTGCACCGCCCGTCTGTATGTGAGCGTGCGCACCCGTCTGGAGGGAGACAACGGCAGCATCCTGCACCCCAGCCGGGTGCGGCTGCTGCGCCGGATGCTGCGGGATAAGCTCTACCGCAGCCGGGACATAGCGGATACCCTGCGGATGTTCCGCAGCGTCCAGCGAGGCGAGGAACGGTATATCATGCCCTATAAGCACCGGGCGACCTATGAGGTGGACACCTTCTGTCCCTACGAGGTGAGCGTATACAAGACCCTGCTGGAAGCGGACATGAAAGTGCTTACAAACGCTCCGGAGATCGCAGAGATCTCCGCCGTGTGGGAGACGCTGACGGCGCTCTCGCCGGAGCTGGTGCCGCCCCGGGCGCTGATCCGGGAATTTATCGGGGACAGCGCCTTTTACCGCTGACGCAGCCGCCGGGGAACATCGCCGGACTTGGAGCCAAAAGCACCGCCCGTCTGCGCTGTCCTCACGCCGGTCGGTCGTACCGCTGATCTGGTAAATTTTTCGGTCGGTGGAGGACTCTCCCCGCAGTAGAGTGAGCGTCAGCCCTTGTGCCGCAAGGGCTGACGCTCACCGCATATTGAGCCGGGCGGAGAAGGGCACACGATGCCGAACCGGCTCTACCGGCATCGGCGGGACGGTAGAGCGCCGAAGGGCGAAGGTAGGTTGCTTTTTGGTGCCGGGGCTGGTATGCTGATGACAGCGGCAGCAAACGAAGCTGCCCTCTATTTTTATCTGTTTTTGCCTTCGATCTCATTTCAAATAAAAGGAGCGATACCGATGATCCGTTTATTTACCGATTCGTCCGCCAATCTGCCCGCCGCCACGGCACGGCGGCAGTCCATCACCGTGATCCCGTTTACCTACACGCTGGACGGGCGGGAGGGCAATCCGCTGGATCAGACCTTTGACGGACAAGCCTTTTACGGCGCCATGCGGCACGGGGCGGTCGCCAAGACCTCCATGGTGAACACCGCCGCCTTTGCGGAATATTTCGAGCAGGCGCTGCGGGACGGAGACGATGTGCTGTATATCGGTATCTCCGGCGGCATCAGCGGCACCATGCACGCCGCCCGGCTGGCGGCGGAGGAGCTGCGGGAGCGGTATCCGGAGCGGCAGATCGAGCTCGTGGATTCGCTGGGGGCATCGCTGGGCGAGGGGCTGCTGGTGCTGGAGGCCGCTGCCCGCATCCACCACGGAGATGACCTGACCGACATTGCCCGCCGGGTGCGGCGGCATATCCGGCTGATGTGCCAATGCTTCACCGTGGACGATCTGCGGTATCTCAAGCAGAGCGGGCGTGTCTCCGGCGCTGCGGCGCTGGTGGGCGGTCTGCTGGGGATCCGTCCGGTGCTGGTGGGAGACAGCGAGGGGCATATCGTCTTGTCCGCCAAGGTGCGGGGCGCCCGCCCAGTGCTGGATGCGCTGGCCGAGCGGTATGACCGGCTGGTGCTCAAACGCTCCGCCCCCCTGGGGATCGCCCATGCGGATAATGAGGAGGGCGCCCGCTATCTGCTGAAAAAGCTGCGGGACAAGGGCTTCATCGGTGAGGAGATCACCGTCTGCTATGAGCCGGTGACCGGCGCCCATGTGGGTCCCGGCGCTGTGGCGTTGTTTTTCTTCGGGCGGGATCGCCGGTTGCTGCTTACGATATAAATAGAAGCTCCCGTCCCTTGAGCGGCGGCAGGACTGACGACTTCCATGCGAAGCGCCGGGCCTTGCCGCCGCTTCTGTCTGTACACGGATACGGCATGTAGATTTTCATTGACATTTTCTGCGGATGGATTATAATGAATGGGTTCGTGAGAAAGGGGAAATGCGTCGATGGATCATTCATTCAGTATTTTGAACATACTCTATTATCTCGCCATCATTCTGGTGGCGACCAAGGCGCTGGGCGTGCTGGCACGGCGCTGCGGGCTGCCCCAGGTGGTGGGTATGGTGATCGCCGGGCTGCTGGTGGGACCGGCGCTGTTTTCGGGGCTGGGCGGCGGCTTTCACGGGCTGACGAACCCCTCCCCGGAGGAAATGGATGTGCTGAACACCTTTTCCCAGATCGGGGTCATCATGATCCTGTTCACCAGCGGGCTGGAGACCGACCTGAAGGAGCTGAAGCGCAGCGGGCTGGCGGCGACGCTCATCGCACTTTCGGGGGTGCTGGTGCCCATCGGGCTGGGCTTTGTGGGGTCGATGCTGTTCATGGACGGGTTCGGCGCCGGATATTGCCACGAAAAGCTGCTCAATGCCCTGTTCATCGGCTGTATTCTGGCCGCCACCAGCGTGGGCATCACCGTGGAGACTCTGCGGGAACTGGGACGGCTCAACACCCGGGTAGGCACCACCGTGCTGAGTGCCGCCATCATCGATGACGTCATCGGCATCATTGCGCTGAGCCTCATCACCAGTCTCAACGGCGGCAGCAGCGTATGGATCACCCTGCTGAAGGCAGCCGGTTTCTTCGTGTTTTCCATCGGGCTGGGGCTGCTCATCCGCTATCTGTTCAAAAAGCTGGAAAAGAGCCATCCCCACACCCGACGCACCGGTATCTTCTCGCTGGCGGTGGCATTCTTCTACGCCTTCTGTGCGGAAAAATACTTTGGTATCGCCGCCATCACCGGGGCGTATATGGCGGGCATTATGCTCAGCGGTCTGGACGATACCGGTTTTGTGGATCGTCGGATCGAGATCAGCGAGTATATGTTTTTTGCCCCGCTGTTTTTCGCCTACATCGGTATCAGCGCCGATTTCAGCCGATTCCACTGGGGGGATCTGGTGTTTGGGCTGACCTTTGTGGCGCTGGGCGTGATCGGCAAGATCGTGGGCTGCGGCGGCATAGCCCGCCTGTGCCGGTATGATAAAAAGGAGTCTCTCACCATCGGCTGCGGCATGATCGCCCGGGGCGAGGTGGCGCTGGCGGTGTATACCACCGGACACAACCTCATCTACACGGCGGCAGACGGCAAGCTGCTGGGCATCGATCCGCTGGTGGGCATCATTCTGCTGATCATCCTCACCTCCATCCTCTGCCCGGTGCTGCTTAAGCTCCTGTTCCGGCATGACGGAGCGGCACCGGCCGCAAAAGCCGAAAAGGCATAACCACGCAACACCCGCAGCCGTCCCCGGCGATCGCTGCGGGTGCTTTTTCGTCTTTTTTCGGAACGCCGCACAGATTTTTCGGGAAATGACTGGACATTTTTCCGTGAGCAGGGTACAATACAACATATTGCACATAGAATGAAAGGGGGCGCCATATGGAACACTGGGATCTTCTGGACGAGCGGGGCAATCCCACCGGGCGCACCATCTCCCGGGGCGAGCTGCTGCGGGAGGGACAGTATCATCTGGTGGAGCATATCTGGATCGTGGATTCCAAGGGCCGCATCCTGATCCAGCGGCGGGCGGATCACCTGCGGCTGATGCCCGGCGTCTGGGCTGCCAACAGCGGCAGCGCCGTGGCGGGCGAGGACAGCGAGAGCGCCGCCCGGCGGGAGCTGTTCGAGGAGTTGAGCATCCGCACCCTGCCGGGCGAGCTGCATTATGGCGGGCGGATGCGCCGCCGCAACTCCTTCACCGACGTCTGGGTGCTGTACCGGGACATCGACCCCGACACCCTGCGGCTGCAGCGGGAGGAGGTGGCTGAGGTGCGCTGGGTGGCGGTGGATGAGCTGCTGGATATGATCCGGCGGCGGAAATTCCATCACTACGGAGCGGCGTATTTCCAGTTTGTGTTCCGTGCCATCGAGCGGGGCTGCCGTACCCTGTATGTGACCGATCTGGACGGCACCCTCCTGCGGGATGACGGCACCATCTCCCCCTATACCGCCCAGACTCTTAACCGGCTCATCAGCCGGGGAATGCTCATATCCGCCGCCACCGCCCGGGGGCTGGTGGGGGTGGAGCTGATTCCTCTGTCCGCCATTCATTTCCGGGTGCCGGTGGTGCTGATGGGAGGCGCTCTGCTGTATGACCCCGGCCGGCGGCGGATCCTGCACGCCTGCGAGATGAACGCCGAAACGGTGGGACGGATATTGGACGCCTTTTCTGCCGTAGGGCGGGCGCCCATGCTGTTCCGGCGCCGGGGAAACGAAATACACATCTACTACACCCGGGTCACCCCTGCGGAGGAGGCGTTCATCCACCGCAAAGCGGCGGACGGGCGCAGCTTTGACCGCTTTTTCCACCATGTGGGACAGCTGAAGGCAAGCCCGGCGGTGTTCTTCAGCTGCCAGGGCAGCTACGCAGACCAGACGGCGCTGAAAGCGCAGCTGGACGCTATCCCCGGCATCCGCATCGACCTGTACGCCGACACCTACCAGACGGATGTCTGGTTTCTGGAGATCAGCCGGGAGGACGCCGGCAAGGATCAGGGGGTGGAGCGGCTGCGCCGCCGCATCCGTGCCAAACGGGTGGTGGCGTTCGGAGATAACCGCAACGACATTCCCCTGTTCCGCACCGCAGACTTGGCGGTCTGCGTAGAGAATGCCGCCCCCGAAGCCCGGGAGGCGGCGGACACCGTCATCGGCTCCAACGAGACCGACGGCGTCGCCCGCTATCTATACGGGATCTACAATCGAAAGGTGTGACGGCACCGTGTTGACGAAAACGCTGGTGCACCTGTTTGTCCCGGCGGCGGATGAAACCCCGCTGTCGGCAGACACCCGCTATGCCTATGGGCGCATGGCGAGCTATACGGGTCTGTTCTGCAATCTGCTGCTGTTTGCCATGAAGCTCACCGCCGGGCTGCTGTCCGGCAGTCTGGCGATCGTGGCGGACGCATTCAACAACCTGTCCGACGGCGGCTCGGTGATCGTGACGCTGTTCGGCTTCAAGCTGGCGGCTCGCCCCGCCGACCGGGACCACCCCTTTGGACACGGACGGATGGAATATCTGTCGGCGCTGGGGGTGGCAGTGCTGATCATTCTGGCGGGCTTTGAGCTGGCCACCTCGGCGGTGGATAAGATCCTGCATCCCCAGCCGGCGGATTTCAGCCTTCTGACCATGCTGATCCTGGCGGCGTCGGTGGCTGTGAAGCTGTGGATGAGCGTGTTTTACCGGCGCATCGGTGCCACCATCCGCTCAGAGGCGCTGACCGCCTCCTCGGTGGACAGCCGCAACGACGTGATCTGCACCGGACTGGTGCTGCTCACCTCCCTGCTCAGCTGGAGGACCGGCTGGGTGCTGGATGGCTATGTGGGTCTGGCGGTGGCGCTGTTTGTCCTCTGGTCGGGGGTCTGCATCATCCGGGAGACCATCTCCCCCCTGCTGGGACAGCGCCCCGATCCGGCACTGGTGCAGGACATCGAGCAGACCGTGCTCAGCCACGAGGGGGTGGTGGGGGTCCACGATGTGATGGTACACGATTACGGCCCCGGACGGGTGATCGTCTCCCTCCATGCGGAGGTGCCGGAGTCCCAGAGCATTCTGGTGAGCCACGATGTGGTGGATCGCATTGAGCAGGAGCTGATGCAGCGCTTTCACATCGTCAGCTGCATCCACATGGATCCCATCCGCACCGACGACGAGACCACCGACCGCTATAAGCGGCTGACGGAGCAGGTGCTGGGCGAGCTGGACGAACGGCTCAGTCTCCACGATTTTCGGGTGGTGGAGGGGGTCAGCCATACCAACCTGATCTTCGATGTGGTGGTTCCCTTTGATTACCCGGGGCGCCAGACGCTGCCGGAGGAGCTGCGCAGCCGGATCCATGCGGCAGATGAGCGCCTGTATGCGGTGGTAAAGCTGGAAAACCGGTATACCTGAACGCCGATCCCGCTCCGAAAAGAGCGGGATTTTTGCTCTGCCCAAAACTGTAAAAAGAAAATGCGTTTTCACTCTTTCCAACCAGGGAAAAGTATGGTAAAATAGTGTAGGACATAATTTGCACAGGAGGTATATCCTATGGCGAAGCAAGCATATTCTGTACCGCTGTCTTCTGTCATCCGGGAGATGCGGCTGGAAGTGGTCTATATGCCCGGCGAGACGGAGGAGCATAAGGTCATATCCTGCGACGTCAACCGCCCCGGACTGGCGCTGAGCGGATATTTTGATTATTTTGACAACGATCGGATCCAGATCCTGGGGAATAATGAGATCGGATTTCTGGAAAATCTGCCCGGCGATCTGCGGGCGGCGCATCTGGACGAGCTGATGTCCCACCGACCCCCGGCAGCCATCGTGACCCGGGATCTGCCCATCATGCCGGAGCTGCTGGAGGCATGTCAGCGGCATGGGGTTCCCCTGCTGCACAGCAAGGAATCCACCTCCTCCCTGATGGCGGCGCTCATCGCCTATCTGAATGTGGAGATGGCGCCCCGGGTGACCCGCCACGGCGTGCTGGTGGAGGTGCACGGCGAGGGGGTGCTGCTGCTGGGCGACAGCGGCATCGGCAAGAGCGAGACCGCCGTGGAGCTGCTCAAGCGGGGACACCGGCTCATTGCCGACGATGCCGTGGAGATCCGGCGGGTATCCGCCCGGACGCTGGTGGGCTCGGCGCCCGCCAACATCCGCCACTTCATCGAGCTGCGGGGCATCGGCATCGTCAATGTCCGCCGCATCTTCGGCATCGGTGCCATTAAGACCACCGAAAAGATCGACATGGTGATCCAGATGGAGCCGTGGGATACCGAAAAGGTATACGACCGCATGGGCACCGACTGGCAGACCATGGAGATTTTGGGAATCAGCGTTCCGGCGCTGACGATCCCCGTCAAACCGGGCCGTAATCTGGCGGTCATCATCGAGGTGGCAGCCATGTCCAACCGGCAAAAGAAGATGGGCTACAACGCCGCTCAGGAGCTGATGCACAAGCTGGGCATGAGCGAGGAGACCGGTCTGCCCACCGGCGAGCTATCGGAATGGGATAATTATTAAGCCTTACAATTTGTATAATTCAAGGAGGAAATAACAGTATGTATCGTATCGGAATTGATCTGGGCGGCACCAACATCGTCGCCGGCGTGGTGAGCGACGAGTATAAGATCGTTGCCACGGCAAAGCGCAAGACCGCCATGCCCCGCCCGGCAGAGGCTATCATGGAGGACATGGTGGCGGTATGCCTGGAGGCAGTGGAGAACGCCGGTCTGACCATGGACGACATCGGCGGGGTGGGCGTCGGCTCCCCCGGCGCCTGCAACTCGGACACCGGCGTGGTGGAATACGCCAACAATCTTCAGTTTGTCAACGTCCCCATGCGGGCGTTTTTAGAGGAGCGGCTGCATAAGCCTGTCTGCGTGGAGAACGACGCCAACGCCGCCGCCTACGGCGAGCTGGTGGCGGGCGCCGCCAAGGGTAAGAGCAGCTGCGTCTGCATCACGCTGGGGACCGGCGTGGGCGGCGGCGTCATCATCGACGGCAAGATCATGGCCGGGCACAACTTCGCCGGGGCGGAGCTGGGGCACACGGTGATCGTGGTGGACGGCGAGCCCTGCACCTGCGGGCGCCGGGGCTGCTGGGAGGCGTATGCCTCCGCCACCGGGCTGATCCGGCAGACCAAGCGTGCCATGGAGGCGCACCGGGACAGCCAGATGTGGGCGCTGGCCGGCAATCTGGAGCAGGTGAACGGACGCACGGCCTTTGACGCCATGCGTAAGGGCGACGCTGCCGGCGAGGCAGTGGTGGATGACTACATCCGGTATATCGCCTGCGGTCTGGTAAATATGATCAACATTTTCCAGCCGGAGGTGCTGTGCGTAGGCGGCGGTATCTGCAACGAGGGCGAGACCCTTATGAAGCCCCTGCGGGAGTATATTGAGCGGGAGCGGTACAGCCAGTACAGCGACAAGCAGACCGAGATCTGCGTAGCGCAGCTGGGCAATGACGCCGGCATCATCGGCGCCGCCTATCTGGGCTATCATAAATAAAGCGCACAAGGAGGCGGCGGCATGGAGCAGACCGGGATAGAAGCGCTGGCGGAGCAGTATGGCTGCCGGGTCAGCCGGGATGCGCCCATGTCCGCCGCCACTACCTTTCATATCGGCGGGACGGCGGACTGTCTGATCGACCTGCCGGATGAAGCAGCGGCGCAGGCGGTGCTGGCGGCTTGCCATCGGGCGGGGGTAACCCCGTTCTTTTTGGGCAACGGCTCCGATCTGCTGGTAGGAGACCGGGGTATCCGGGGTGTGGTGCTGCGCTGGGACGGCAAGCGGCAGGAACCCCGGCAGCTGCCCGACGGCACGGTGGCATGCCCGGCGGGGGTCTCCCTGCAACGGCTGTGCCGGTTTGCACAGCAGCGGGGACTGACCGGGCTGGAGTTTGCCTACGGCATCCCCGGCAGCGTCGGCGGCGCTCTGTTCATGAATGCAGGCGCCTACGGCGGCGAGATGGCACAGGTGGTGCTCGGTGCCACGGCGCTGACCCCCACCGGCGAGCGGCGGGACTATACATCGGCGGCGCTGCGGCTCGCCTATCGGCACAGTGTTTTTGCGGAGCAGCCGACGGCGCAGCGGGAGCTGATCGCCGCCGTGCAGTTCCGGCTGACAGCGAGAGACCCGGAAGAGATTGCCGCCCGCATGAAGGACCTGATGGTACGGCGGCGGGAAAAGCAGCCCTTGGAATACCCCAGCGCCGGGAGCTTTTTTAAGCGTCCGGAGGGGTATTTTGCCGCTGCGCTGTTGGAGGAATGCGGGCTGAAGGGCTACCGGATCGGGGACGCCCAGATCAGCGACAAGCACGCCGGATTTGTGGTCAACCGGGGACACGCTACCGCCGCCGAGATACTGGCGCTATGCCGCCACGCACAGGAGACGGTGCGGCGGCAGCGGGGCGTGGCACTGGAGCCAGAGGTGCAATTTGTAGGCGAATTTTGAATTTTGTCATGTCTCGCCATGGGATTTTGAGGGAAATTTAGGCTTTGCCGTATTCCGCCTGCGGCTGGCAATGGCCAATGGTGGTTCCGGCGGAACGGCATTTTTGGAAACGAGGAGGAGCAGACTATGGAGCTGGTGATCGTCACCGGAATGTCCGGCGCCGGAAAATCCCAGGCGGTGCGGGCGCTGGAGGACATCGGATACTATTGTGTGGACAATATGCCGCCCCAGCTGATCCTCAAATTCGTGGAGCTGTGCAGCCAGAGCGGAGGGGCCATCCGGCGGGTAGCACTGGTGATGGATGTGCGGGGCGGCGAAATGTTCTCCGAGCTGCAGCACAGCCTTGCCTCGCTGACAGAAGCGGGACAGGGCTATCGGGTTCTGTTTTTGGATTGCGCCGATGAGGTGCTGTGCCGCCGCTTTAAGGAGACCCGCCGCCGCCATCCGCTGGCAGGCGAGGGTGAAAGCGTGGAGAGCGCTCTCACCCGGGAACGGGCGCTGCTGGCGCCGGTGCTGGAAAAGGCAAATTACCGGCTGGATACCACCCTGCTGAGCACCAGCCAGCTGAAGACGCAGATCACCTCTATCTTTATGGGGGATCAGGCGGAATCCATGGCGATCCAGTGCATGTCCTTCGGGTTCAAGTACGGATTCCCCGCAGAGGCGGATCTGATGCTGGATGTGCGCTGCTTCCCCAACCCCTTTTACATTCCGGAGCTGAAGCATCAGACCGGTCTGGACAAGCCGGTGCAGGATTTTGTGCTGGGTGCGGAGGATACCCGGATCTTTTTGCGGCATCTGTATGCCATGCTGGATCATCTGATCCCCCTGTATATTCAGGAGGGCAAAACCCAGCTGGTGGTGGCGGTGGGCTGCACCGGCGGCAAGCACCGGTCGGTCACCATCGCCAATGCGCTGGCGGAGCATATCCGCTCCGCCGGTCATCGGGTGCTGATCAACCATCGGGACATCGAGAAAGTCTGAGAGGTCTGCCATGTCATTTTCTGGGGATGTGAAAAAAGAGCTGGCGGCGCTGGTGCCGGACAAGGTCTGCTGCCGGGGCGCTATGGCGTATGGGCTGCTGGAGTGCGGACACGCCTTTTCCGCCGGCGAGATCTCGCTGCAGACCGAGCTGCCGGAGGCAGCGGCGCTCTATAGCTATCTGGTGTCCCGTGTCTGCGCCGTGATGCCCCCCGCCGAGGGGATGGCACAGCGGCGCACCCGGCTATATACCCGCACCTTTCCCGACGCCGCCGACCGGCAGAAAATTCTGGAGCGGTTCGGCCATGGGCATACCGCCGTATCCCTGCGGCTGAACCGAGCCAATCTGGACTGCGAAGAGTGCGCCCGGGCGTATCTGCGGGGCGCTTTTTTGGCTTGCGGGGCGGTGACCGATCCCGCCCGGGACTATCATCTGGAGTGGTGTGTCCCCCACTATAATTTCAGCCGGGATCTGGCAGCGCTGCTGCGGGAGGTGGGGTTTCCCGCCAAGACCGTCAGCCGGACAGGCAGCTATGTGGTCTATCTCAAGGAGAGCAGCCGCATCGAGGATTGCCTGACCTATCTGGGCGCCTGCCGCGGCTCGCTGGAAATGATGAATGTGAAAATGGTGAAGAGCATTCGCAACGAAACAAACCGCCGACTCAACTGCGACAGCGCCAACATCGACAAGACGGTGGCAGCGGCAGCGGTACAGACGGAGGCGCTGCGACGGCTGGAGCGCTGCGGCGGGCTGGAGGAGCTATCCCCGGAGCTGCAGGCGCTGGCTCGGCTGCGGCTGGAGAACCCGGAGCTGTCGCTGCGGGAGCTGGGCGAGGCGCTGGAACCGCCCCTCACCCGCAGCGGGGTCAACCACCGAATGCAACGGCTGCTGAAGCTGGCGCAGGCGACGGAATAACGGTCGGAAAGGAGCTGCCCTCATGCCGGAAACACCGGATTTTGTCCATCTGCATGTACACAGCGAATATAGCTTGCTGGACGGCGCCTGCCGCCTGCCGGCTCTGGTGCGGCGTGCCAAGGAGCTGGGGCAGACGGCGGTGGCCATCACCGACCACGGCGTCATGTATGGCGTCGTGGATTTTTATAATGAATGTATCCGGCAGGGGATCCGCCCGATCCTCGGCTGCGAGGTCTATGTGGCAGCCCGCTCCCGCCATGACAAGGTGCACAGGCAGGACAGCCGATATTACCATCTGGTGCTGCTGTGCGAGAACAACACCGGCTATCTGAATCTCATCAAGCTGGTATCCGCTGCCTGGACAGAGGGCTTTTATATCCGCCCCCGCATCGACCGGGAGCTGCTGGAGCAGTATCACGAGGGGCTGATCGCCCTGTCCGCCTGTCTGGCGGGAGAGATCCCACAGGCGCTGCTGGCGGGGGACTATGACGCTGCCCGGCGGACAGCGGACTGGTACGGGACGCTGTTCGGGGCGGAGCATTTTTATCTGGAGCTGCAGGATCACGGGCTGGCGGATCAGAAAACCGTCAATGCCGGGCTGCTGCGGCTGGCGCAGGACACCGGGCTGCCGCTGGTCTGCACCAACGATGCCCACTACCTGACCCGGGAGGATGCCCTCATGCAGCGGGTGCTGTGCTGCATCCAGACCGCCACCACCCTGCAGGAGCCCAGCCCGCTGAATTTTGAAACCGAGGAGTTCTATCTCAAATCCGGCGAGGAAATGGCGGCGCTGTTTCCCGCCGTACCGGAGGCGATAGCCAATACCGCCCGTATCGCCGCCCGCTGTCGGGTGGAGCTGACCTTCGGCGAGCTGAAGCTGCCCGCCTTCGATTCCCCCGGCGGGGACAGCAACGCCTATCTCGCCCGGCTGTGCCGGGAGGGAATGACCCGTCTGTACGGCGCCAGCCCGGATAAGACCGTCACCGACCGGCTGGACTATGAGCTGTCGGTCATCCGGCAGATGGGGTATGCGGATTATTATCTCATCGTGGCGGATTATGTCAACTATGCCAAGGCGCACGACATTCCCGTCGGCCCCGGGCGGGGCAGCGGCGCCGGCAGCCTGTGCGCCTATTGTCTGGGCATCACCATGATCGATCCCCTGCAGTATAACCTGCTGTTTGAGCGGTTTCTCAACCCGGAGCGGGTGAGCATGCCGGATTTCGACGTGGATTTCTGCACCGAGCGGCGGCAGGAGGTCATCGACTACGTCATCGGCAAATACGGCGCCGACCGGGTGGCGCAGATCGTCACCTTTGGGACGCTGGCAGCCCGGGCAGCGGTGCGGGACGTGGCACGGGCGATGGGGCTGCCCTATGCCACCGGAGACCGGGTGGCAAAGCAGATCCCCCGGGCGCTGGACATGACGCTGGAAAAGGCGCTGGCGGCAAACCCCAAGCTGCGGGAGCTGGCAGAGGGCGATCCGCAGGTGCGGCAGCTGCTGGAGCTGGCGCAAAAGGTGGAGGGAATGCCCCGCAACGCCTCCACCCATGCCGCCGGGGTGGTGATCGTCCCCCGGCCGGTGAGCGATTATGTGCCTCTGTGTCTCAACCATGAGGCAGTGGCGACCCAATATCACAAGGATAATTTGGAGCAGCTGGGGATTCTGAAAATGGACTTTCTGGGGCTGCGGAACCTGACGGTCATCGACGATGCCCAGCGGATGATCCGCACCCACACGCCCGCTTTTGACATCCGTACCATTCCGCTGGACGAAGCGGCGGTATATCGGATGCTGTCCGCCGGACAGAGCGACGGGGTGTTCCAGATGGAATCCGGCGGGCTGAAGCGGGTGCTGATGCAGCTGCGTCCCACCCGGTTTGAGGATCTGATCGCCGTCATTTCACTCTACCGCCCCGGTCCCATGGACTCCATCCCCCGGTATATCGAGAACAGCCGCCACCCGGAGCGGGTGCAGTATGCCCATCCGCTGCTGAAGCCCATTCTGGAGGTCACCTACGGCTGCATCGTCTATCAGGAGCAGGTGATGCAGGTGTTCCGGGCGCTGGCGGGATATTCTCTGGGACGAGCAGATCTGGTGCGGCGGGCAGTCGCCAAAAAGCATCTGGACGAGCTGGAACGGGAGCGGGCAGCCTTTGTCCACGGGGTCACCGCCGCCGACGGCACGGTGGAGGTGGAGGGCTGTGTGCGCCGAGGGGTGCCGGAGTCGGTCGCCAATGCGGTCTTTGACGAGATGGTATCCTTTGCCTCCTATGCCTTCAACAAATCTCACGCCGCCGCCTATGCGCTGGTGGCGTATCAGACCGCCTACCTCAAATGCCTGTATCCCAAGGAGTATATGGCGGCGCTGCTGACCAGCGTATTCGGCAGCAGCAAGATCACCACCTATATCCGGGAGAGCGAGCGCATGGGGATCCAGGTGCTGCCTCCCTCGGTCAACGAGAGCAGCGCCGATTTTCAGGTGTCCGGCGATCATATCCGGTTCGGCTTGCTGGCGGTGAAGAATATCGGCAGGGGCTTTGTGGACGTGCTGACCCGGGAGCGGGAGCGAAACGGCACCTACACCGGTTTTTACAGCTTTTGCAAGCGCCTGTGCGGTCAGCGGGAATTTAACCGTCCCGGCGTGGACAGCCTGATCCGCTGCGGTGCGCTGGACGGCATGGGGCTCAACCGCCGCCAGATGCTCCAGATGGCGCCGCTGGTATTCGATCAGCTGGAGGGACAGGGACGCACACTTCTGGAGGGGCAGGTGGGCTTCTTCGATGCCGCCGAAGCAGCCGGAGAAACTCCGGTGGCGGCGCCCGATCTGCCGGAGCTGCCCTTTATGGAGCTGCTGCGGATGGAAAAGGACGCCACGGGGCTGTATCTGTCCGGACATCCCCTGACCCCCTATAAGGAATACTATAAAGCGCTGAAATTAGACCGGTTGAGCCGGGTGCTGACCGCCTTGGAGGAAGAGGACACCTCCACCTATCGGGACGGCACGACCGTACAGCTGCTGTGTCTCGTGGGGGCGGTACGCACCCAGATGACCAAAGCCGGCGCCCGCATGGCGACGGTACAGCTGGAGGATCTATACGGCTCCATTGAAGCCACTGTATTTCCTAAGCAGCTGGCACAGTACGAGGGACTGCTGCAGACCGGGCAGGCGGTGCTGATCCGTGGACGGCTGGATGTGCAGGAGGAGCGGGAGCCAAAGCTGCTGTGCGAACGGGTGGAACCAATCCCGGCGGAGCTGCCCGATCCGGCGCAGCCGTCCGGGCGGGACACCTCCGCCCCGCCGCAAGCGGCTAAGCCCGCTGCCCACCCGGGACTGTATCTCCGGCTGCCCTCCGACCACGGCGAAATATACCGCCATACCCAGCGGTTGCTGCGGGTGTTTGAAGGGCCGCTGCCGGTCTATCTGCGATTTGCGGACACAAGCAAGCTGGTGCGCACCCCCTCCGACTGGTGGGTGGATCCGCCCCCGGTGCTGATACAGGAGCTGAAGCGTCTGCTAGGCGAGGATAATGTGGTGTTACTGAAATGACAAAATCTCCCGGAGGGAATCGATCCCTCCGGGAGATTTTTGCGTGCAGATACCCGTTATTTGCCCTCCTGCAGCTGCTTGATGCGATCCCGCAGCATGGCAGCGTGCTCAAACTCCAGCAGTCGGGCAGCGTTTTTCATTTCCTTAGTCAGCTGGTCGATGAGCTGCAGCCGCTCCGCCTTGGTGAGCCGCATTCCCTTGGCATCCCGGGCTTTGCGCCCGCCCCGGGCGGAGATCTCCAGCACATCCCGCACATCCTTGACGATCGTCTGCGGCACGATGCCGTGGGCCTCATTATAGGCGGTCTGGATCCGGCGGCGGCGGTCGGTCTCGGTGATCGCCGCCTCCATGGAGGGGGTCACGCTGTCGGCGTACATGATGACCTGCCCCTGCGCATTGCGGGCGGCACGACCAATGGTCTGGATCAGGGAGGTCTCCGACCGGAGGAACCCCTCCTTATCGGCATCCAGAATCGCCACCAGCGACACCTCCGGAATGTCCAGCCCCTCCCGCAGCAGGTTGATCCCCACCAGCACGTCAAATTCACCCAGCCGCAGATCCCGGATGATCTCCATACGCTCCATGGTATCTACGTCGTGGTGCATATACCGTACCCGTACCCCGTGGTCATCCAGATAGGCGGTCAGATCCTCTGCCATCTTCTTGGTCAGCGTCGTCACCAGCACCCGCTCCCGGCGGTCGGCTCGCTCCCGGATCTCCCCCATCAGATCGTCGATCTGCCCCTCTACCGGGCGCACGGAAATGAGTGGATCCAGCAATCCGGTGGGGCGGATCACCTGCTCCACCACCTGCGCCGCCTTGCTGCGCTCCAGCTCGCCGGGGGTGGCGGAGACGAAGATCGCCTGATGCACATGCCCGTAAAATTCGTCGAAATTCAGCGGACGGTTATCATAAGCGCTGGGCAGCCGGAAGCCGTAGTCTACCAAACTCTTTTTCCGGGCGTGGTCGCCGCCGTACATCCCCCGCACCTGAGGCAGCGTCACATGGCTCTCATCCACAAACAGCAAATAATCCTCTGGGAAGTAATCCAGCAGAGTACAAGGCATGCTGCCCGCCGGACGCCCCGCCAGCACCCGGGAATAGTTCTCGATCCCCTTGCACATCCCCACCTCCCGGAGCATTTCCATGTCGTAGGTGGTGCGCTGGCGGATACGCTGCGCCTCCAGCAGCTTGCCCTCCGCCTCAAATTCCTTAACCCGCTGCTCCATCTCCTCCTCGATACGAGCGATACCCTCCCGCATCTTGTCCTCCGGCACGATATAATGGCTGGCAGGGTAGATCGCCACATGGTTGACGATATTTTTCAAATCGCCGGTGAGAGGGTTGATCTCCGTGATGCGATCGATCTCGTCCCCGAAAAACTCCACACGGATCACCGTCTCCCCTGCATACGCCGGGAAGATCTCCACCACATCCCCTCGCACCCGGAAATGGTTGCGGGTCAGACTCAGATCATTGCGGCCGTATTGAAGATCCACCAGCTTGTCCAGCAGCTCGTCCCGGCTTTTTTCCATGCCCGGCCGCAGGGAGATCACCATGCTGCGGTAGTCAATGGGATCGCCCAGCGTATAGATGCAGCTGACGCTGGCCACGATGATCACATCCCGCCGCTCCGACAGCGCCGAGGTGGCGGAGTGCCGCAGTCGGTCAATTTCATCGTTAATAGCGGAATCCTTTTCGATATAGGTGTCCGTGGAGGGAATATACGCCTCCGGCTGGTAGTAATCGTAGTAGGAGACAAAATATTCCACCGCATTATTGGGAAAAAACTCCCGAAACTCGCTGCACAGCTGTGCGGCAAGGGTTTTATTATGAGCCAAAACGAGTGTGGGACGGTTTACATTTGCAATGATATTAGCCATAGTAAATGTTTTACCCGAACCGGTGACGCCCAGCAGCACCTGCTCTTTCATCCCCTCATTCAGACCATTGGTCAGCTGCGCAATAGCCTCCGGCTGATCGCCAGTGGGCTGGTAGGGTGCGTGTAATTCAAAGTAATCCATGGTATCCCTCCTCGCAGTCGGAACATATGTTTATTTTATCATATTGTCCCCTCTTCTGCAAGCTGTAAATGACATCAAACTATAATTTTTCCTGACTTCTGACGTATTATGAGATTATATATGTAGCCATACAATCATTCGGGTCATAGAGATATTAAGAGCGGAGCCTAAAGTCTTTATATGGTAACAGCAAGACCGGCAGTGAAATCTTGAACGCAGCGCATATGTGAATAATATTCACATATGCGCTGCCGTTTGAAGCAATATCGAGTCACAGTAACCACGTTTCCACCATTTTGTG
>CAKTVV010000012.1 GCA_934630515.1 uncultured Eubacteriales bacterium
CATAGCCAGTATCCGGCAGGAATAGCCCGCCGCAATGATCGTAAAAACCAGGATCATAGGGATCAGCTGTTTCGTATTCCGTTTCACAGGGGAAATCTCTCGCTTTCTCTCACAGGCAAAGAATGTCCTTTGGCAGTTTTATTTGCTTCTCGGCAGGACGATTCCGAATGTGCATTTACCAAAGACAGTATATTAAAGCATTATCAAATCTCACTGTCGGATGCGAATTCCATTATGTCATTCGGCGTACAGTTCAATGCTTTGCAGATCTTACCCACGGTTTCAACCGTGATATTTTTATTCCTGGTCATTTTGGAAATGACATAGTTGCTGATGCCCGCAGCCTCTTCCAGGTCTTTCTTCTTCATGTCCCTGTCTATCAGCAATTTCCAGAGCTTTTTATAGCTTATATCCATACCGTCACCCTCGATTCAAACAGGATCAACTCGCAAAATAGGAACAGTCGGTCTTGGCTGTTTAGAATATAATATCATATTTCTCAAAAAAACGCAACGGTTTATAAAGCGATGGATTTAATTCTTGTGTTTTTGTTACTTTCCACGGGGTAGGGAAATAAGGCATGACGATCGGGGACTCTTATCAGCCCCTCATTTGGGCTTCTGTTTTTCCGGAATTATCAATGCATTAAATGCACATTTTTCTGAATTTTGAAGATGGACGTCTACACATCTTTCTGAATCTTGCTGTAGTAGTTGTAGTAGTCAAGAAAAGTAGACACAAAAAATATTTATTTTTGATTTGCTTTTTCAAAGTAGACATGAGGAACATTTTGGGGAAAGATGCTTTTTCAAAAGTGGACACGGGCAATATTTTTTGCCGAAATCCTTTTTCAAAAGTGGACACAATGACTCAACGCCTTGCAAAGCCCCTGTTTACAAGGGACAGCGGTCTTGGATGGGGAAAGGCATAAAGCCAAAAGTAGATACGATACAGGGTTATTTTTCTGCATCTTTCCGTTTCTGTACGAATTTGGGCTCTTCGATCAGGATGCGCCTTGAAAAGGTATCCTTCTTTTCAAGTTCACCCCGGTAGAAGCGTTTGCAGAAGTTATCCGGTGTGTCATAGCCGATTGCAAAGCAGGGACACTGCTTGTTGTAAAAGCCGATGTACTGCCGCAGGGTGGCTTTTACTGCGTCCTGTTCCCCGGTATCCGTCATCTGCATGACATAGTTTTTTTAAGACGTTCGTTCTCAATTCGCAGCTTGAGTGTCTCGCACTTGTAGGATTCCTCCGTTCGGTCAATTCCCTCCGGGAGGACATCCTTGATCTCGCTGTCTGCACGAACCAGACCCTCCAAGCCGCCCTCATCGTATTGCTTGATCCACTTCTGGAATGCACCGGTTGAAATGTGGTTTGCTTTACAGAAGTCACTCATTTTGATACGATAGTTGCTTTTTTACTGCAGGATCAGGAATTCCTTTTCCAACGGATTCAGATGTTTAGACATAAAGACGAGCTCCTTTCCGGTAGAATACTCACCCTTATGATACTCCACGGACAGGTTTTTTCTACCTTTCCGTGTCCACTTTTATTATAGCATCAATTGATTATTGGTCGTCAGTTTTCGACATCAACCCAGACGAGCAAGCCTTCTATGTACCCGCTTTGCATAGACAAATGCAAAACGGTCTACACTATTGCACGGGAGGATTTGCCTATGATTATTCGGATGGATAAGGAAAATAAGTTGGCTGAGGTATGGATGAGCTGTGCGGATCAGCAAGACCCGGCGCAAAAAAAGCATGTGGAAGATTTCTACCGTCAGTGCCGGGAACAGCACATTTTTGTGGCTACCTACGAATCCGGTCGTGGAGATGTAGCCGAAAACACCGCCGCATTGCTGCATTACAATTGCTGTTAAGTTCGTATTGTCCCAATTAAATAGCCGTATTCCGCCTGCAAATCCAGTTGCAGGCTTTTTTGTTAAAAGCCCCCGGCTACGCCAGAGGATTTTTATTCCTCAAGCAGCGGCTGCAGCTATTGCAGCCGCTGCTTTTATATACAGGCTTTGCAGAGCCTTTCAGTGCTCCTTACGCAGCTGCAGCGGCGTCTTACCGAAATAGCCCTTGAAGGCTGCGGTGAAATGACTGGCGCTTAAAAATCCGACTCGTTCGGCGATTTCCGCTACCGACAGACTGGTATGCGATACAAGGGCGCCGGCAAAATTCATGCGCAGATCATGCAGATACGCATAGGGGGTCGTATGCAGATACTGCCGAAACAGGCGGCAGAGCTGTGGACGACTGTATCCGGTCAAGCGCTCCAGCGCCGGGAGACCTTCGGCAATATATTGCGGATCATTCATTTGCTCAAGCGCATCACGCAGGCGCTTTTCGGAGTCGGGAAGCGCTTGGTTAAAGGCCGATCGTGGCTTGGCTTGAAAAGAAAAGGATTGAATCACCTTGTTGAGAATACCGGTGCAGTACAGATCCTTTTCGCCCGGGTCGGTGCATAAAAGGGTGCGGTAGGCGTCGGCAATATAGCTTGCCGCTTGCGGATCGTGTACCAGATAGGGTACGGCGGGCGAGCGCAGCAGAAGATCGGCGACCGGCTGTCCGTAGGCATGTAGAAACCGGTCTGCACAGGTCGCTTTTACGGACAGGGAAAAAAGATTGGTTCCTTTTGCCTGACTGTGCAGGCGATGGCTGTCGCCGGGGCGCAAAAACACCACAGTGCCCGGTACCATTTGCACCTGCTGCTCATTCAGGCGTTGGCAGCATGTGCCGCTGATCACGCTGTTGATCTCGTAGAACGAATGGGAATGGGCACAGGGATATAGATCCCGTCCGTTAGTCATCTGCATATAGAAGTTGGAGCTGCGGAACGCCTCTATAGAGGCTTCGGATATTTTTACATGGGACATGGGAAAAGACCTCCTGCTCGATGTATCCGATGATCGCATTGTACAGAATGTGGCAGAAAATTGCAAGAACATACGGAGATTATGATAAGAAATCGATATTCCTTGACACAATACTGCCTTGACGAAGGCAACGAATATCACCATAATGAATATGCAAAAAGGGAGTGTTCTTTCGTTGAATGGTTATGCTTTGCTGGCAATATCCATCGTGTTTGCCACACTGAACAATTGTCTGGTTCATGCGGTGGGGGACAAACAGCTGGATACGCACAGCGTATGGTTCTTTAACGCCGTCTCCTGCGCAGGCTCGCTGGGAATATTGTGGTGTGTGAACGGCGGCTTTGCCGCTGTCCGACAGAGTACGGTGATGTTCGGAATCGCCTACGGAACGGCAACGGCGGTGTTCCTGATCGGAAAAATGATGGCGTTTTCCAGCGGCCCCATCACCGTTACGACGCTTATCGGCAATTGCTCGCTGGTGATTCCTACCCTGTTTGGGCTGCTGTATTACCGGGAGACGGCGAGTGTATGGCAGCTCGTTGGGCTTGCGGGCATATTGGCGTCGCTGTTTCTTTGTGTCAAGGCTCCCGGGAAAGCCGGTACATACAGTCGCCGCTGGCTGCTGTGGTGCCTGCTGTTCTTTCTGGCAGCGGGCGCTGTGAGCGTAGTGTTCAAGCTGTACCGGGCATCTCCGGGTAAAGATGAGATCAATGAAATGATGATGGTTGCCTACGGCGTTGCCGGCGGTTTGCTGCTGACCGTTTCTGTCGGTAACCGTCAGGGGGCGGCGGTGGTACGGCGGGTGCTGAAGCGGGATATGGCGTGGCTGCTGGTTTTGTGTACCGTATCCTCGACGGTGTATAACCGCCTGAATATCTATCTGTCGGGAGCCATGGACAGCGTTGTGTTTTTTCCCATATTCAATGGCGGTGTGATACTGCTCGCCACGCTTTGCGGGATATGGTTCTATGGGGAAAAACTGCAGGCTCGGCAGATACTGGGGCTTGGAATCGGCACCGTATCCATTATTTTAATAGGTGTTTTCTGAACGGAGGATAGGCAAAAAGAAAAGTATCATCAACCTGATCACCTTTGCACGGGGAGCCAATCAGTTTCATACACTGGAATTTATGACCGAGGCAACAAAGAATCAGGTGGAGCTATTTCAGCGGCACGGATTTCCCTGCACGGTGCTGCTGATGTACGATGCATGCCGGGTGTATCCGGTATTGCCACAACGGGTATCGCTATGCGATACAGCCGGTGGCGGAAACCATCACCGAGATCGACGGCGATACTCTGCTGATCACGCCCCGGGAGGGGATGATCCTGCTGCCGGTCTGATGCAGAAACGGAGGAGTAATTATGCAGTACCAGAATATGACCTTTGGGGAGATCCCCACCACCTGCTTCCGGGCTGAGCGCCCCAGCTTTTTTCACAACGGTGTAAAGCCCAAGGAGACCGACCAGCCCTTTGATGCGTTTTTGCGGAAGCTGCGCACAGCGGTGAGAAATGACCGATTTACCTTTGTGTACAATGGCGTTCCCGTGATGGCGCACCCTAAGTGGATACGGGATCATGTATATGAAATGAAGGGTTACAAGCATTGGGAAACGGATCTGAAGAAATATCTGGAAATTATCGTCGATAATCAAAGCTCCGAGGGATTCTTCTATGAGATGGTGCAGTTGGACAGCGATTATCACACCACAGTTGTGGACGAAAGCTGCAAAAAGAAGATCGAGGGTCAGGGATTGACCCTTGTGCGCTTGGATGTGGAAGCGGATGTAGAATTTCTGGTGGTGGAGGGCGTCTATACGGTGTATACCTCTACCGGTGATACGGCGTGGCTCCGTCGGATGCTGCCCGGCTTGGAGCGGGCAGTGGAATACTGCACCTCCAGCCCGAAACGCTGGGACAGTGCCCACGGATTGATGAAACGGCCGTATACCATCGACACCTGGGATTTTGCTTACGATATCAGCGCCTCCCATCGCATGATCGCTTCCGACAGCCGGATGTGCATTATGCACGGGGATAATACCGGACTGTACCAGGCGATGATGCAGCTATCCGTTATGTGCCGGGCGGTCGGTGCAGACGACCGGGCATTAAGCTGGCAAAGCCATGCACGGCAGCTCAAGGAGCGCTTAGACAGGTACTGCTGGAACGGCCGATTCTATACTCATCAAATTCCCCTCAACTGCACAGCGGTGGATACACACGAGAGGGAACGACTGTCCCTCTCCAATGCCTATGCGATGACCCGTGGGGCTGTCACCGATGAGCAGGCGCAGGCGATTCTTTCGGAATACCAGCTGCGGCGGGAAACTGCCGGCGCTTTTGCCGAGTGGTTCTCCATTGATCCGCCGTATGAGGAGACCTTTAACGGGCATCCCAAGAATACCTATGTCAATGGCGGCATTGCCTCCCTGACAGCCGGAGAGCTGGCACATGCGGCTTTTCTCTATGGCCGGGAGGCGTATGGCTGGGACATTATTCAGCGGCTGATGAGGCTCGTGGAACGGGACGGAGAGCTGCATTTCTTATACAATCCCGAAACCGGTGCCGATCTGGGCGGCGGACCCAGCGGTTGGGGAGCAGCGGCGATTATCGATGCCATCGACGATGGTCTGGCTGGAATCCGCAATGGGGGCATATGCTATGACACGCTGTATTTTTCACCCAAATGGGCGATCACGGATATGAAACAGGTAAAATACATCACCGGTCTCGCTCTATCGCATACCTTTATTGAGTCGTATTTTGTACTGCAGGAGGATGGTATAAAAATACAGCTTGCTTGCCCGTCCGATAGGATCGTGTGTCATATTTTGCTGCCGAAGGAGATCCGCCAAGTACAGTCGGTGACCTGCGACGGCAAAACAGCCGCCTATACGCTGTCCGCACAGAATGATTCTGTATATGTGGATTTTTTGCTGAAGGGACATGGAAGAAGCACCGATCTGACCGAATATCCGGAGCAGGTATCCCTGAATATAGAGATCCGGTTTTGACCGTTTCGGCTGCCAAAGGATTGGGGGCGTCAAAAAGCTCATCGCTTTTTGACGCCCCCTTTTGTTTTCAAAATGCTGCTTGCATTTCTGATTGTCCGGAGATACAATGTTGACATACCGTGCGCTGAAAGAAGTGATAACATTGAAAATTGCCGGATACGCCCGTATTTCCGTGGATCTCCAGGAGGACAACCAGGAAAATACCAGTATTGAAAACCAAAAGCGCATAATTGAAGACTATGTTGCCACATATTTTTCGGACGCCGAATTGCACATCTATGAGGATCGTGACCGTTCCGGCTACACCTTTGCCCAGCGGGAAAATTATCAGATCATGCGCCGGGAATTGATGAGCGGTTCCATAAAAATACTGATTATCAAGGATTTTTCCCGTTTTTCCCGTCGTAACGGTCTGGGACTGTATGAATTGAAAACTCTGCGGGACGCAGGGGTGCGCATCATTTCCATCGGTGACGGCATTGATTATCCTTCCAGAGACGAATGGATGCTCATTCAGGTGAAATTCCTGGTAAACGAGATGCCGGTCACGGAAACCTCCAAAAAAACCCGCCAGATCATTGCCAACCGCCAAAAGAACGGTAAGTGGATCTGTGCTGTGCCGTATGGCTACCGCATCACAAACACGAAGGAAATGACCTATGAGATTGACCCCCCTGCCGCCGAGGTGGTGCGGGAGATCTTCCGCTTATATACCAATGGATGGGGCTACAAAAAAATTGCCAACTACCTGACGGAGCAGGGCATTCCGACCCCACAGACTAACGAGATTGCCCAAAAGGAGGCGGAGGGACTCCACACAAAGCTGAAGGCGAAGACCGACTGGAGCATTGTCACCATCAGCAGCACATTGCAAAACGATTTTTATATCGGCACGCTGCGCCAGAAAAAGTATACACGCAAGGGCATCAACGGCAAAGATATGCGTGTGGACACGGAGGAGCAGATCGTCTTTGAAAATGTCCACGATCCCATCGTGGATACACGCACCTTCCTCTATGCGCAGGAGCAGCTCAAGCAGCGCTCCAAAAGCAACTATCGGGGAGAGAAAAAGTACGCCACCGACTATTCGGGGGTGCTGTTCTGCGGGGATTGCGGCAGCCCGATGTTTTCCATGTCCCGCCCGGATCTGGCGCCCGCTTACACCTGCGGCACCTATCACCGCCGGGGGCGCAAGGGCTGTACCTCCCACCATATCCGGGTGGATCAGCTGGACGAGTTGCTGCGGCGGTATATCCGGCGGGTGCAGGATAACAGCACCGCTATGCTGCAACAGCTGAAAGCTGCTATCGCCGATCAGCCGGACCGGGAGGAACAGATCGGCTTGACAATGGAAAACCTGGACCAGCAGCTGCAAAGCGCTAAAGAACAGCTCAAGACAATATACAAGCGCAAGGTGCTGGATTCTATGGGAAAATCCGAAAGCGAAGCGGCCATTATTACAGAAGCCTATGCAGATATTGAAAAAGAACTGACCGGGCGCATTGAAAGTCTGGAAAAGCAGCTGCTGGAAACCAATGATCGGCGCAATATGCTGCTGGAGACCAATCGCAAGGCGAAAACGGTAATGGATGTCTTCGAGAATATCCTCCGCAAGCCAAAGCTGGATCGACGGGATATCGGGCTGATCGTGGAGCGTATTACCGTCTATGAGGGGCGGGTCTGCATCCGGCTGCGCTCGGATGTGGATGCTCTTCTCCGGCTGGATACGCCGACCGCCGGGGAGGATACCGTAAATTTTCCGCAGGACAGTAAGGATATCGTAATTACCCAAAAGTCCGCAAAGCGTGCGGACAAGGTCTTTACTGTCAATGTTATCAACAGCGGCGAACCGCTGCGTTTTCTTTTTCAAATGCGATATAATTATATCCATGTTAAGCGTTATCGTCAACAGGAGGAACGGCCGATGTATTTTGCCTACGGAGAAACGGAGCTGGCGTACCTGCGCCAAAAGGATGAGCGGCTGTGCGCCGTAATCGACGCTGTCGGACACATCGACCGCCCGGTGGACAAGGATCTGTTTTCCTCTGTGGTACACCACATCATCGGACAGCAGATCTCCACAAAAGCGCAGGCCACCATCTGGCAGCGGCTGCAGGACGCACTCGGCACGGTCAGCGCCGAGACCGTGCTGGCCGCCGGAGTGCCCCGGCTGCAGGCGCTGGGCATGACCTTTCGCAAGGCGGAATACATCACGGACTTTGCGACGCAGGTGCACAGCGGTGCATTTGATCCGGCAGCCGTGGAGACGATGCCGGATGCCGACGCCATCCGGGCGCTGTGTGCGCTGAAAGGGATCGGCGTCTGGACGGCGGAGATGATCCTGCTGTTCTGTCTGCAGCGCCCGAACGTTTTCAGCTACGACGATCTGGCGATCCAGCGGGGGCTGCGCATGGTATACCATCACCGTGCCATTGACCGCCGGCTGTTTGAAAAATACCGCCGGCGGTTCAGCCCCTATTGCAGCGTGGCGAGCCTGTATCTGTGGGCGGCAGCCGGCGGCGCCGTGCCGGGGCTGCGGGACTATAAGCCCGCCGCCAAGACCGGCGGAAAATGACCGGGCATAAACCGACGGCTTTTTTTCGGAGGTGCAAGAGATGACCTGTATCCAGCATTACCGCTCCCCGCTGGGCGGCATTTTACTGGCGGCGGACGAGGACGGGCTGACCGGACTGTGGTTCGACGGACAAAAATACTACGCCGACACGCTGCCGCCGGACGCCGCCGAGGAGGAGACCCCGGCGCTGACGGCTGCCAAGCGGTGGCTGGATGTATATTTCACCGGTCGGCAGCCCGCCTTCATGCCCCCGCTGCACCCCATCGGTTCACCGTTCCGGCAGGCGGTGTGGCAGCTCCTGCTGCAGATCCCCTACGGGCAGACCACGACCTACGGGGCGATCGCCCGGCAGCTGGCTGCCGGACAGGGTCTGCCGAGCGTATCGGCGCAGGCGGTGGGCGGCGCCGTAGGACACAACCGGATCTCCATCCTCATTCCCTGTCACCGGGTCGTCGGCACGGGGGGCAGTCTAACCGGGTATGCCGGCGGCATCGATAAAAAAATTCAGCTGCTTACATGGGAGCATACCGATATGAGCGGCTTTTTCGTACCGAAAAAAGGTACGGCACTTTGATGGAGGGATACTGATGCTGGTAGCTACGGCAATTGAACGCATGATCGCCTTTTACAAGGGGGATCTCCACGACGTCAGCCACTTTCTCAAGGTGTGGGCGCTGGCAAAGACCATCGGCGAGCAGGAGCGGCTGGAGGAGCCGGTACAGCTGACACTGGAGCTGGCGGCGGTGGTACACGACATTGCCTGCCCCCTCTGCCGGGAGAAATACGGTGACGTGCACGGGCACCATCAGGAGCTGGAAAGTCCGCCGCTGGTGCAGGCGTTTCTGACAGAGCTGCCGGTCCCGGCGCCGATGGCGGAGCGCATCACATGGCTGGTGGCGCATCACCACACCTATGCGCCGGTGGACGGCTTGGATCACCGGATCCTGCTGGAGGCGGATTTTTTGGTAAATGCCGGGGAAAGCGGCTATTCCCCGACGGCGATCGACAACGCCCGGCAAAGGGTGTTCCGGACCGCCGCCGGGCTCCGTCTGCTGGATACGCTGTATCGGGGAGGTGCCGCTGGCACATGAGCTCCTCGAACCAAGCGGAAATTCAAGCATCCTTCACCTGTCAGGCAGAGGACTTTGAGAGCCGCCGCATGAGCTTCTCCAAGGCGGACTATCTGGCGTATGTGGTGTCGAAAATAGCGCCGACAAAGGAGGCGACGGTTCTGGAGGTGGCGGCCGGCACCGGTGTCTGCGGCCGGGCATTGGCGCCCCACGTCCGCCGGGTGACCTGTCTGGATATGACCCCCGCCATGCTGGCGGTAGGCAAGGCGCAGGCAGAACAGGCGGGGCTGAACCATATGTCCTTTGTCCTCGGAGATGCCGCTGCGCTGCCGTTTCCGGACGTCGGCTTCGATATCGTCCTCTCCCGGCTGGCGTTTCACCATTTTCCGGCTGTGGAGCCGCCCTTTGCGGAGATGGTGCGGGGGCTGCGGCCGGGCGGCAGACTGTTGCTCATCGACATGGAGGCATCCGCCGAGCCGCTGCGGGAGAGCCGGGATCGGATCGAGCAGCTGCGGGATCCCTCCCACGTCCGCAATTGCAGTCGGACGGAGCTGCTGGCGCTGTACGCCGCCCACGGGCTTACCGCAGACTGCTGCGAGACGACCCGCATCCCGGTGGATGCAGAGAGCTGGCTGGAGCTGACCCACACGCCTCCACCGGTGCGGGAGGAGATACGGCGGCGGTTCACCGACGAGCTCAACGGCGGAGAAAAAACCGGCTTTGCGCCCTACACCGTTTCCGGACAGCTGCGCTTTGACCAGCAGTGGCTGCTGCTTATCGGACGGAAAGGATAATGTCGAACGCAGCCGGGTACACAGACGGAATTTTTGCCGCCGCACACCATTTCCGGGGTTGAATTTTCACGGAAGGTGTGGTATACTGCTTTAGTATGAAGAAAGGAGGCGATCGCCGTGGACATTCAGGATAAGATGCGCTTGGTACAGGAGCTGGTACCGGGCAAGCAGATCACCATCTGCCATGTGATCGCCAACCCCGACGCCGTCATCTATCGTAAGCTGGGGCTGGATCCGGCAGTAGATTACAGCCGGGCTGCCATCGGCATCGTCACCATGTCCCCCGCCGAGACCGCCATCATCGCCGGCGATATTGCCATCAAGACCGCCGGGGTGGAGCTGGGCTTCGTGGATCGGTTCAGCGGCACGCTGATCGTCACCGGACGGGTCTCCGAGGTGGAGGCGGCGCTGCGGGCGCTGAGCGACTATTGCCGGGATACTCTGGGTTTCACAGTCTGCGACATCACCCGCACATGAAAAAGATCATCCTCATGGGACGGGTCTCCGCCGGGAAAACTACGCTCACTCAGGCGCTGCGGGGCGAAAGCATCCGCTATGAAAAGACCCAGTATATTCACCACACCGATGTGGTCATCGACACCCCCGGAGAATATGCAGAGACCGCTCATCTGGGGCGAGCACTGGCGCTGTATACCTATGAAGCGGATGTGGTGGGGCTGCTGCTCAGCGCCACCGAGCCGTACAGCCTGTATCCCCCCTGTGTGACCTCCTCATGCAACCGACCGGTCATCGGCATCGTCACCCATATCCACGCCCCCGACGGCGATCCCGCCCGGGCGGAGCGCTGGCTGCGTCTGGCAGGCTGCCGGACGGTGTTTTGGGTAGACAGCACCACCGGCGAGGGGATCGATCCCATTTTGCAGTATCTGTCCGGCGAGGAGCCGCCGGAGACTGCCCGTATCCCGTCTGAACCCAAAGGATAAAGCCAACCGACACGTTCGGTTGGCTTTTTTTGCGGTGCCGGTCGGCACCGCTGCCGTTAAGGGTACCAAGTTGTGTGGATACACCGGATGCGGCTCGAATACAGGAGCAGTCAATGCCGCTGCCCACAGGGAAACTAACTGCGTGGGTACACCGGATATGGCTCGACGGCGGTTGCCGCCGGCGCTGGTATCTGCAGGAAAACCGCTGTGCGGTGCGCCGGGGGCAGCTCTGCAGCGGAGAGGTAGCGTTCACCAGCACTGGTATCTGCGATAAAACAAGCCTTGTTCTATGCCTTGTCCCCGGCTTTTTTCCCGCTCCCGCACATTTTTCGCCCCGCTGCTCGGATTTTTCGCTTTTTGGGGGTACATAGTTCCGTGTTCCGCTTTCTGAAAACAGGCTTGCCAGCGGTTACCGTCAATCCGGCTACCCACAGGGAAACCGACTGCGTGGGTGCGCCGAGTGCGGTTCGACAGCGGTGCCGCTTTGGGGGGCTGGATATCACAGCGCACACAAAAGGAGACCGCCGCCCGTAAACGGACGGCGGTCTCTTTATCGAAGCGATCCGAAACAAGGGAGGGAGTCCGAACCGCAGAAGAAAGCAACAGGTAAATGGGTGCACTATTGCGCCGGTGTTATTGCAGCAGCGCCTCCACAGCGTCGGCAGCAGGCTCCAGCTCCTCGCAGACCACCCGCTCGATCTCGCCGCTGTCACACAGCGCCGCCACAGCCGCATCCATCGGCAGCCGTGCCAGCACCGGCAGACCCAGCTCAGCCGCCGCTGCATCCAGCGCCTTGCCATCCCCGAACAGCGGGATCTGCTTCCCGCAATCGGGGCAGGTCACATAGCTCATGTTTTCCACAAAGCCCAACACGGGGATATCCAGCATCTCCGCCATGCGGCGTGCCTTACCCACCACCATCTGCACCAGGCTCTGGGGGGTGGTGACCACCACATTGCCGTCCAGCGGGATGCTCTGATACACCGTCAGCGGAATATCGCCGGTGCCGGGGGGCATATCGATGAACAGCACATCCAGCTCCCCCCAGACCACGTCCGTCCAGAACTGGGTGACCGCACCCGCCACCACGGGACCGCGCCATACCACCGGCTGGTTCTCATCCTCCAGCAGCAGATTGATGCTCATCACCTTGATCCCCATATGGGTCTCTGCCGGGAGAATGCCCAAATCGTTGGCCTGCGCCCGGCAGGTCAGCCCAAATGCCTTGGGAATGGACGGACCGGTGATATCGGCGTCCAGCACGCCCACCTTATAGCCCCGCCGGGCCATGAGGGTCGCCAGCATGGCGGTGACGGAGGATTTACCAACTCCGCCCTTGCCGCTGCTGACCGCTACCACCTTTTTGATCTGGCTGTATTGATTCAGCTTCGCCCGCAGATCCTGCTGGTCGCATTTCTGCCCGCAGGAGCTGCAATCGTGGGTACATTCGCTCATGTCATTCGCTCCTCATATCTATACTTACAGCTTACTCTCATCGTAAACCGCCCGGCAGCCGCCGATGAATTTCGGACGGGTGCGGGCGCACAGCAGCAGCGCTGCGCCGATCTGCTTCAGGGACAGCCGCACCGGCACCGCCACGGGGCGCAGGTGCATCCCGATCAAAGTGCCGCCGATGTCCAGCCCGGCGTGTGCCTGCACCCGCTCCACCGCCACCGGGTGCTGCAGCCGCTGCCAGGCGGTGGTGGCAAAGGAGCCGCCCGCCTTGGGCTGGGGCAGCACATTCACCGGCTCCAGCCCATAGGTGCGTGCCGCCTCCGCCTCCAAAACGATCGCCCGGTTGAGGTGCTCGCAGCATTGCGCCGCCAGATACAGCCCGTTTTCCTGCAGCACCGGCAGGATGCCGTCCATAACCGCACCGGCAGCGTCCATGCTGGAGCCGGTGCCGATCCGCTCCCCCAGCACCTCGCTGGAGGAACAGCCCACCACCACGATGTCGCCCGGCTGCAGCCGGGCTGTCTCCAGCAGCTCGGTGATCGCCTGCCGTGCCTGTTCGGTGATCTCTTTCATACTTCTGACCCTCTTCTTTATAACGGAATCCTCGCCGTCCGGCAGCAAAAGCGGAGCGTTACCGTTCCGCTGCGTCTACCTCCCGGTAGCCGCCGGCTTCCTCCACGGCGTCCATGATCTTCCTGTATATCGGCGCCAGCGCCTCAAACCCGGCGATCAGCCGCTCCGGCAGCCCGGCGTCCGCCACAAATTCCGGCGGCTCGCTGCAGGATAGCTCGATGCTGCGGCAATCGTACAGGGGGCGCAGCAGCGCCGGGGTATCCGCCCCGCTGCGGGGGCGGGCATAGGGGTCGCCGCCCAAGGTGAATCCCGCTTTTTGCGCTTTTTTCACCGCCCGGAGCATTCCGGCGGGGTCTGCGTCGGTGCGCCGGCGCAGACACTGCATGATCGTCGGGGTCGCCCGGTAAAAGCCCACGCCCCATTCCGCCCGGCGCAGGGAAAAATCCAGATAAAACGCCGGGATGGTCTCCCAGGTATGCTTGTCCCGCATAAACGCCACCCACAGATTCTCCCGGTACATGGATTTGTCGTGGGTATAACGGTTATCCCGCCGCACCCGGCTGACGCAGCCGTTGGTGAGGGGGTCGGTGACGATCAGCGGATCGATCCGGTGCATGGCAGGCGCCACATCCGCCACCAACCGCCGCAAGGGGTCGATGGCGCCCGCCTTGATGGCAGCCTTATGCTCCTCATAAAAGCTCTTGCTGTCCTGAAAGCGGTTCTCCGCCAGCAGAAACAGGATCTCCGAGGAAATGCCCTCATATTGCATAGCGCTATGGCTTCCTTTCATTACCTCACGGCTAAACGGCTCTTAAAGCCGACGAACCGCCGTCTCTTGCCGCCGTTATTTTTCTGCCCCTTTCCGATGGGGAGCGGGCAGCTGTGCCAGCACGATGGCGGCGAACATCAGCCCGGAGCCGATCCATTCGTACACGCCCATATTGCCGCTGCCGATCAGCCAGCCTGCCAGCGCCCCGAACACCGATTCCAGACTCATCAGCAGGGAGGCGGTGGTGGGGTTGGTATCCCGCTGCCCCAGGATCTGCAGCGTATAGCCTACGCCGCTGGACATCAGCCCCAGATACAGCAGCTCCGGCAGGTGAGCGAGAATGACCGCCCCGGTGGGACGCTCGATCAGCAGCATCAGCGGCAAATTCAGTATGCCCACCACAAGGAATTGCATACGGGACAGCCGCACACCGTCCACCAGCGGCGCAAAATGATCCACCAGCAGGATCTGCACGGCGAACGCCAGCGCACACAGCAGCAGCAGCGCCTCGCCCCGGCCGAAGCCGGTCTCGCCCATGGCGCACAGCAGATACAGCCCGCCCGCCGCCAGCACCACGCCAAGCCAAGTCAGCACCGGCACCCGCCGCCGGAAAAACAGCCCCAGCAGCGGCACCAGCACAATATAAAGAGCGGTGATGAAAGCACTCTTACCCTCCGTCACACCCGGCACGTTGATGCCCAACTGCTGAAGGTTGGTGGCGGCGAACATCGCCAGCCCGCACAAAAGACCGCCGATGAGCAGCAGCCGTTTTTCGGCAGGCCCGGTGGGACGGCGGCTGATCCCCGCTTTATCCATCACGGGCAGCGCCAGCGACAGCCCGGCGGCGCAGATAAGGGAGCGCAGTCCGTTGCAGGTCAGCGCCCCCAGCGCATCGCCGCCGCTCTTCTGCGCTACAAACGCCACACCCCAGATAAACGCTGTCACCAGCAGCATCAGGTTGCCCCGCAGCCGCTTTTTCCGCTCCGCCATGATCGCAAAACTCCTTAGATCCGCCAAATACCGACTTACTTCTCCCTATTATACCACGCCGGCGGTAAAATGCAAGCCCCTGCCGGTGGATTTACGGCGTGCCGTCTCCTTTTTCGTACCGTCGGCGGAGCTTGAGGAGCGCCCGGGTCTCCAGTCGGCTCACATAGGAGCGGGAGATGCCCAGCCGCTCCGCCACCTGCCACTGGGTCAGCTCCTCCCGCCCATCCAGCCCGTAGCGCAGCCGGATGATCTGCTGCTCCCGCACCTCCAGGCATTCCCGGATATACCGCCCCAGCTTTTGCACCGCCAGCTTGCGGTGGAGGTCGTCCACGATGGTATCCTCCTCCGCCAGCACATCCATGAGGGTCAGCGGCCGCCCCTCTCCGTCGGTGTCGATCGGCTCCGACAGGGACACATCCTGCGCCGACTTTTTCCCCGCCCGGAAGTGCATCAGAATCTCATTATGAATGCAGGTGGCGGCATAGGTGGTCAGACGCCGCTCCTTTGACGGATCGAAGGTGTCCACCGCCTTGATGAGCCCGATGGTGCCGATGGACACCAGATCCTCCTGATCCCGGGCGTTGGGGTAGTGCTTTTTGATGATATGCGCCACCAGCCGCAGATTGTGCTCGATCAAGGTCTGGCGTGCCTGCCGGTCGCCCGCCGCCATAGCGGCGAACGCCTCCCGCTCCTGCTTGGCGGTCAGCGGCTTCTCAAAGGAGCTGCCATTCACCACATGCAGCACCAGAAACAGCATCTGCGACAGCAGCTCAAAAACCGTATTCCACATATCGGATCTCCCCTTTCCCTCTATGCCTATGCAGCGGACAAAAACGACTTGCCAGTCCGGTTGACAGAAAGCGACACCTATGCTATACTGGCAGCAAGATCGCTGTGCTCGCAAGGGCACAGCGGAAAAGAGAAAAGAGGAGTTTTCAGTATGTATGAGCAATCCGCACCGGCGCAGCCCGTTCAGCTGCCGCCGGACGAAAACAAGATAGCCGGTACCGTCGGCGCTTTTCTATTTGCGCTGGTGGGCGGTCTGGCGTTCTACCTGCTGTATCAGGTGGGTAAGCTCGCCGCCATCAGCGGCATCATCGGAGTCAGCTGCGCTCTGGTGGGCTATCGGCTGTTCGCCAAGCGGGAGAGCCGCTACGGCACGGTGATCGCCGTGGTGATGGCGGCGCTGGTGATCGTGCTGGCGTGGTACCTGTGTCTGGCACAGGATGTGTACGAAGCCTACAAAGAGTGGTACGAGTCCGGCGATATTGACTATCAGGTGGGGTATTTCACCGCCGTGCGGTATGCCTACCGGTTCCTGGAGGAGCCGGACATTGCAAGGGGCTATCTGACGGATCTGATCATCGGGCTGCTGTTGTGCGTGGCGGGCTGGATCGGCACCTTCGTCAAGTCCTCCAAGCGGACAAAGGCGCAGCCGGCGGATCAGCCCACCGTGCAGCCCGCCCAGCCGATGTATGCACAGCCGGTGTACACCCAGCCGGCAGCGCCGGCGCAGACCGCCCCCGTCCCGCCGACGGAGTATGCCGCACCGACACAGCCGGCAGCGACGGCTCCGGTGACGGAGCCCACGGCAGCTCCCACCATCCTCAACGGCGAGGAGACCACCTCGGTCTGACCGAAGACAAGCGGCAAGATCGGCGCCCGCAGCAGCTTTTGATCTGTACCCCCAATACTGGACACCCAGTATTGGGGGTATTGCTATATGAAATACAGCTATGAGTACAAGCGAATGTGCGTGGAAATGTATCGGGAAGGGAAATGATCAGAAACGCCAGAGGGCATACAAGAAGGGAACTTTCACAAAATAATTCGTAAGTGGTTCAGAATAGAAGAATCCTGTGGTCCGGATGCGTTGCGACACAAGATGCAATGCAAGTAGAAGAAAAGTATGCGCTGGTAGCAAAAGTTCTGGCAGGAGCATCGTACAAAGAAGCAGCATTTTCATCAGGAATAGAAGACAGCCTATTGCGGCAGTGGGTCAAGCGGTATAAAATAGAGGGGTATGGGGGATTGGCCGGGCAACGAAGAGGACGGCCACCCAAGGAGCCTCAAATGAAAAAGAAAATAGAACCAGCCGAGTTGACGCCTTCAGAGCGAGAAGAAATGATTCGGCTTAAGGCGAGTATACCGAGAACTTGTCCGGCGTGGCTTCCCGGTGAATCATAAGCGGGTGCAGCGTATATGGAAACATTCTTTGAACGCCTGAAAAATGAGATGTTTTACGGTTGTGAGAAAGAATACACTTCTTTTGAGATCTTCTCAAAAGCGATCTCAGACTATATTGATTACTATAACAACAGAAGAATTCAAGCCAAGACAAAATGGATGCCTCCCGTAAAATTCCGGGAAGCATCCATGATGCGAAACTAATTGTTCAATTCAAATAACAGTGTCCAGAAAACTGGGTACATATCAGTTTCCATGGTGAAAAGCCGGGGCGCTTGTGCGTTTCAGCCCGTTTCCAGACTGCGGTAGTTCTTCATGATATCGCTGAGAATATCCATGTGGGTGAAATCCCGGTTGTATAAGATCCGGGTCTCCCGCACCATGCTGAGATTTTCGATGGGCAGGGCGGTGAGCTTGCCCTTTTTCAGCTCATCCAGACAGGCGCTGTGGGGTAGAATGGACACCCCCAGATTCTTACGGATCAGATCCTTGATGGTGGCGATATTGTCCACCTCCAGCGTGATATTGAAATCCCCCACGGACACATTGTTGCTTTCCAGCGTGGACTCAAACAGCATCCGGGTGGCGGAGGCCGGGGTGCGCAGGATCATCTTCTGCTTTTTCAGCTCCGCCAGAGTGATGACCCCTTTTTTCGCCAGCGGATGGCTGTTGGAGAGGATACACATAAGATAGTCGGTATCCAGCATGGTGGAGGAGAACCGGGAATTGGTGACCGCCCCGTCCACGATAGCGATATCGATCTCGTAATTCTCCAGCATATCATAAAGATTATTTATGGTATCCGTAAAAAGTATGATCCGTGTATGGCTCCGCTCGCTGCCGTATTTCGCCAGCGCCGCCGCCGTCAGATTGCTCTCCGAGGTGTGGGTGATCCCCACCCGCAGCACCGACAGATGGGTCTCGGAGTTCTGCAGCTCTCGCTGCATCTTCTCGTCAAGGGACTTGAACCGGCGGGCATACTTGACGGCGATCTCCCCTTGGGGCGTCAGCTTCAGCCCCGTGCGGCTGCGCACCAGCAGCGGAGCGCCCAGCTCCGCCTCCAGCTGCTTGATATGGTGGCTGACGGCAGGCTGGGTCATGGACAGCGCCTGCGCCGCCCGGGTAAAATTCTGCTGCTCCACCACCGTCAGCAGCGTTTCCAATTTACTGTCCAGCATCGTCGATCATTCCAATCCTTTATCGATAGCAAAGAAAACATAATTTGCATTTATTGCACGACCAGTATATCATAGGTCTGTTCCTTTGGCAAGAAGCATATAGCTCCTCTGTACCGAAAATCTGCGGAAAGGACGATCCTATGCTGCCACCCTTATATGAAAAGCTGCATATCACCTCCCCTGTCTCCCAAGTCATCATCGCCGTGGCGCTGATGCTCATGGGAGGCTTTCTTGCTACCCGCCTCACCAAGCGGCTGCGGCTGCCCAACGTGACCGGCTACATCGTCGCCGGGATCCTCATGGGCCCCTTCTGTCTGGATCTGGTGCCGGAGACCATCATCGGTGGGATGGATTTCATCGCCGACATTGCGCTGGCGTTCATCGCCTTCAGCACCGGCGAGTATTTTCGGATCGAGACCCTCAAAAAAAGCGGCGCCAAGGTGCTGGTCATCACCGTGCTGGAGGCGTGTCTGGCGTCGCTGGCGGTGTTTGTCGTCACCTACGGCGTGCTGGGGCTGGAGCTGAATTTTTCTCTGGTGCTGGGGGCGCTGGCGTCTGCCACCGCCCCCGCCTCCACCATGATGACCATTCGCCAAACCCACGCCCGGGGGGATTTCGTGGACACGCTGCTGCAGGTGGTGGCGCTGGACGACGTGGTGGGGCTGGTGGCGTATTCCGTCGCCATATCGGTGGCGCTCACCGCCTCGGTCGGACGGTTCAGCGCCGGGAATGTGCTGAAGCCGCTGCTGATCAACGGGCTGGTGTTTGCGCTGGGCAGCCTGTTTGGAGTGCTGCTCAAATGGCTGCTGCAAAAGCGCTCCACCGACAACCGACTCATCGTGTCGGTGGCGCTGCTGTTCGCCTTTTGCGGCATCTGCACCCTGTTCGATGTGTCCCCGTTGTTGGGCTGTATGTCCATGGGCATGGTCTACATCAACTGCACCGGCGACGAGCGGCTGTTCAAGCAGCTCAACTATTTCTCCCCGCCGCTGCTGCTGCTGTTTTTCGTCCGCTCGGGACTGAATTTTGACCTAAAGGCGCTGTTCAGCCCCTCCGGCTCGGTGGGGGCGGTGCCGCTGCTGGCGGTGGGGGTGCTGTACTTCTTCGTGCGGATCGTGGGCAAATACGCCGGCGCCTTTCTGGGCTGTCTGGCGGTGAAAAAGGACCGGCTGGTGCGCAACTATCTGGGGCTGGCACTGATCCCTCAGGCGGGGGTCGCCATCGGGCTGGCCGCCATGGGTGCCCGCACGCTGGGGGGCGAGACCGGACGGGCGCTGGAGACCATCGTGCTGGCGTCCAGCGTGCTCTATGAGCTGATCGGTCCCGCCTGCGCCAAGCTGTCCCTGTACCTCTCCCATTCCTATTCCACCAAGCTGGAGGAGCTGGTGCCGGAGCCGCTGCCGGAGGACGCCGCTGCCCCGCCGACCGAGGTGGAGCGGCTCATCGCCCGCATCCACGCCATTCAGGCGGAGCTGCCCCGGCACGAGGACCCCTATTATGAAGATGAAAAAGCATTTTCCGAGGCAGCGGAGGAGCATTACGCCCGCATGACGGCGGCGCTGCCCCGCCGCCCCGAAAGGAGGAGAACCCGCTTATGAATCCTATTCTGTCTCTGACCGACCTCGATCCGCTGGCGAACCTGCTGGGGGACTGGTCGAAGGAATTGAACACCGGCTCGGTGATCTTCCGGGTGGCGCTGGTGGTGGTGCTGGCGGCGGTCATCGGCTGCGAGCGCTCCAGCAAGCGCCATTCCGCCGGATTGCGCACCTTCATCCTGATCTCGTTCGCCTCCACGGTGGCGATGCTGCTGGATCTGTTCCTCATGGAGACCCACGGCTGCCGGCTGCCCCTGCTGTCCGCCGCCACGTTAGCGGCGTCGGCGCTGGTGAGCGTCAATTCCATTCTGTTCAGCTCCCGCAGCCAGATCAAGGGGCTGACCACCTCGGCGGGGCTGTGGGCGTGCAGCGTGCTGGGCTTCACCGTGGGGGCAGGGCTGTACACCCTCACGGTGGTGGTGTTTCTGTTCCTGTTGTGCATCCTTGCCTGCTTCCCCTCCTTTGAGGTATTCCTGAAAAACCGCTCCAACCACTTTGAGATCCATCTGGAGCTGAAGAGCAGCGAATATCTCCGGGATTTCGTCACGGTGAGCCGGCGGCTGGGGCTGCGCATCGACGACATCGAGGCGAATCAGGCGTATGTGGGGTCGGGCTTGAGTGTGTACACCATCACCGTCACCATCTGCAGCCCGGAGCTAAAGAAGTATAAGACCCACCGGGAGGTGGTGGAGGCGCTGCAGTCGCTGGAGTATATTTACCATATCGAAGAATTGACCTGATTGCAGATTTTTTGTTGCCAAGCGACACGATTCGTGTTATAGTAATGAGGATAAACGGAAGCTCCGGATCTTTGTTACGAGAGGACGTATCGTATGAAACACGCAAAAGGAAGAAAATGGCTGCCGCTGCTGCTGCTGATCGGCTGTCCGGTGTTCTTGATCGCCGGATTGCTGTTCTATCTCATCGGCGGCAACTGGGCCATGGGCATATTGCTGGCAATCTTCAGTCTGCTGAGTCTGTCGCTGGCATTGGCGCTGGCGCCGGGTATGAAGCCGCCGGTGCGGCTGGGCGGACGCATCGGCGCCGGGGTCTTCACCGGGCTGCTGGGGGTGCTGGCGCTGGGCGCCCTGTTCCTAGTGGCGATGCTGAACACCTCCCTGCTGCCCGCCATGAAGACCAAGTATGTGCTGCGGTTCTACCAGACCTCCAACCCGTGGCTGGTGTCGGCATTCACGCCCGAGAGCAACATCCAGCGGATCTTTAAGGAAAACGGGGTGGAGGCGCCGGATGACAGCACCGATATCGGCTCCATCAGCATCACCACCTCCACGGCGCCCACCACCACGGAGAGCGCCCCCTCCACCACGGCAACCACCACTACGACCACCACGCAGGCGACGACCACCACCACCCGCAGCCCCGAGGCGGCGAAGCCGGAGGATTATCCCGCCACCGTGATCTTTGAAGAAAACGGGGTCCGGGTGTCGGAAATCAAGAATGCGAATTTCACCGCCCGGCTGGCGGAGATCAGCGACCCCAAGCGGGTGTCGCTGGGGGTCACCAACCGGTACGGACAGTTCGGGGAAAAGCTGCTGAATATGTGCCAGCGCACCGACTCCCTGCTGGGCATCAACGCCGGCGGCTTCTACGATCCCAAGGGCTCCGGCAACGGCGGCATCCCCTCCTACCTGCTCATCCGGGACTATGAGGTGGTATACACCGACGGACAGGAGCGGCATAACGTCATCGGTCTCAACGACGAGGGCGTGCTGATCCTCGGCAATTTCACCAACCAGGAGATCAAGGACCACAAGATCAAGGAGGGCACCTGCTTCAAGCCGTATCTGATTGTCAACGGCAAGAAATCCACCTTCTACGGCGAGGCAGGCGGGCGTGACCCCCGTTCCGCCATCGGGCAGCGCCCGGACGGCACCATCCTGCTGCTCACCGCCGACGGACGGCAGTCCGGCATGGAGGGCGCCAATCAGCGGGAGATGGGCAACATCATGGAGGCGTACGGCGCCTATAATGCGGCGGCGCTGGACGGCGGCTCCTCCACCACCATGGTGCTCAACGGGCAGATCATCAACAAGCCCTGCTCCCTCTACGGTCCCCGGTATCTGAACACCGCCTGGCTGGTATCCAAGCAATAGATCCGGGGATAAGCCCCGGTATTTTCCGGTCTGCACCCGACGGTGCGGACCGGATTTTTTTGACTGGCAAAACCCGGAATGAAGAATGAGAATCGGAGCATACGGGAGCAAAAACGAGAGAAAACGAGCGATTGAGGGATGTAAATGAAAAATTCCGAATTTTAAGGGTTGACAGCGAATTTTGCCTGTGGTATGATAGCCAACGTTCCGCAGAAAAGCGGCGTCTGTCCCCGGCTTCTCACGGCCGCAGGGTCCGCACGCCGCCCTGTATGCAAAAATGCAATGCTCAACGCTTAATTAGGAGGAAACTACAATGACTTTTATGGCAAAGGCTGGTCAGGTCGAGCGTAAGTGGTACGTCATCGACGCTGCCGGTAAACCCCTGGGCCGTGTCGCCGTGCAGGCCGCCGTGCTGCTGCGCGGCAAGCACAAGCCCACCTTCACCCCCCACGTGGATTGCGGTGACAACGTCATCATCATCAACTGCGCTCAGGCCGTGCTGACCGGCAAAAAGCTGGATCAGAAGCTGTGGCAGCGCCACACCGGCTGGATCGGCAACCTCAAGACCACCAACTACGCCACGCTGATGGCGCAGCGCCCGGAAAAGGCGATGGAGCTGGCTGTGGGCGGCATGATCCCCAACAACACCATCGGTCGTGCGGCGGAGACCCGCCTGCACTGCTATGCCGGTGCGGAGCATCCCCACGCATCCCAGAAACCCGAAGCGATCGAGCTGTAATTGAGATTGAAGGAGGCTATTACAATGGATTACAATGCAAGACCCTTTTTCTATGGCACCGGCCGCCGGAAATCCTCTGTTGCTCGGGTGCGCCTGTACCAGGGTACCGGTAAGGTGACCATCAACGGTCGTGACATCGACGACTATTTCGGTCTGGAGACGCTGAAGCTGATCGTGCGTCAGCCGCTGGCGCTGACCGATCTGACCGAGAAATTCGACGTGGAGTGCCGGGTCGCCGGCGGCGGCGTCACCGGTCAGGCGGGCGCTATCCGCCACGGCATCGCCCGTGCGCTGCTGCAGTACGACAGCGAGAATCTGCGTTCCTCTCTGAAGAAAGCGGGCTTCCTGACCCGTGACCCTCGTATGAAGGAGCGGAAGAAGTACGGTCTGAAGGCTGCCCGCCGGGCTCCTCAGTTCAGCAAGCGCTGATCGACGCTATCCGTATACAAGCCGATCTCTGCACCCGGACAGGTACGCCTGTCCGGGTGTTTTTTTCTATATTCGGCTTCTGTCCCCCGGCATCGATCGCTCCGCAGCAGCCCGGCACAAGGGCGGTCTGCTGCGCCGCCGGCGCCGGTCTCGCCTACCGCCGCTGTATGGGACAGCCGCAGCGCTCCCGCCCTCCGACAGAAAACATCATTTTACAGCAGGCAGCGCCTGCGCATAGCCAAAAAAGCCCCGCCGCTCATACATGAGCGGCGGGGCTTTGATGAAACGCTCCGAAACAAGGGAGGGAGTTCGGAACGCAGAGGTAAGCGGAGATCCGGTGCGGTCACGCCGCAGCGGTCAGCACATCCTGCACGCTGCGGGTCAGTATAGCGCCGTAGATATACTGCACGGCGCCCTCACCGTCGTAGTAGGCGATATACGGGCGGATATTCACCGCCGTGCCCGCCGCCTTTTCGGGGATATTCACCACCGTCACCGCATACTGCACCGTGCCGGCAGCCACATCATAGGCCTTCTTTGCCTCTACATCCTTGATGTAGTTGGTGTTGGCGCCCGCTACCAGCTCCTCGGCGGTCGCCTTGTCCGCCCGGGCAACCACCGCCCCGATGCGGGCAACGGTCCGTGCTGCACCGTTCACGGTGACCGTGGCGGCGGAGTAGTCCACCTCATAGCCGCCATCTGTTTTGTAGGCGGCACCGGCGCATTGCGCCTCTACGATGAACCGCAGCGCATAGGGTGCCTCGCCCGCCCGCAGCTGGGCGCCCAGCGCCCGGGTGAGAGGCGCCGTCGTCAGCTTTCCGTTCACGATGGAGATGTTCTCCACCAACTGAGTGGCGCTGGCTGCCAGCTGCGCCGTCACCGCAATATCCGCATCGGCATTCACCGTCGCCGTGACCGTCAGGGTCAGCGCCGCCTTGCCGTTCAGATCCACCAGCTGGATCTTGTTGGCGGACAGGGTGTAGTTGTCGTCCCGGGTCAGTGTGATGTCCTCGGAGGCGACGCTCTTGAACACCACCCCGGCGGTGCCGGTGATGGTGACATCCATGCCCTTGACGCCCTCAAAATTGGTCAGCTGCACCTGAAAGGTCGTTTCCCCGCCGGGGGCGACGGGAGCGCTGTCGTTGCCCACCACCGTGATGGTGGGGGCGGCGTCCGCCAGCGCCGTCAGGCTCAGCATCGAAAACGCCAGCACCAGTGCCAGAAAAAAGGCTGCAAATTGTTTTTGCTTCATGTCGATTCCTCCTAACTTAGTTGTATATATATTTATTCCTCTACGGAATACACCACATTGTCCAATGCCGAGAGCTGGGACACATCCATATCGATCCGCTTGTCGATGACCACATTGATGCCCACATTGCCCTGAATCCCGCTCTTGGGAGCGAAGATCTGGTAGGTGAAGCACTCCGGTATGGCTTTTTCCAGCGCCCGCACCACATCGTTCACCCGATAGGCGTCGTCGATCTCCACATAGATCACCTCGGCGGACTTGCGCTTGCGCTCAAACCGGGCGAACAGCACGATGGTGGTCAGGAAAAGCATCGTCACCACCACAGCCCCCACATAATATCCGTACCCCAGCGCCACGCCGATGGTGGCGGTGGTCCACACCCCCGCCGCCGTCGTCAGCCCGGTGATGATATTATTGGATTTGAGGATGATCATGCCTGCGCCCAGAAAGCCGATGCCCGACACCACCTGCGCCGGAATCCGGAACACATCGCCGCTGCCCAGAAAACTGTGGACAAACATGCTGGTCATAGCGGTCATGCAGGAGCCCAGACACACCAGGATATGGGTGCGCATCCCTGCCGCCCGTCCGTGCCGGGCACGCTCGCTACCAATAAGACCGCCGATCACCACCGCCGCCAGCGCCCGCATCACCGTTTGTAAAAGCATTTCTTTCATGGTATCTCCTTGCTCTCCTCGTCCGCTATCTCGAACAGCAGCCGCCCGTCGGCATCGGTATAGGCGGAGCAGATCCGTCCGTCCTCCAGACGGCATGCCACCCGCCCCCGCCAGCAGAAGCCGCTCACTGTCTCCGGAATCTCCCGGCGGGGACGCTCGGTATATTGGCAGTATGCCCAATCCTTTTCCCGCATGAACCGGTTCACATCGGTATACCGATGGCCAAACGCCCGGTCGCCGCACAGCCGCCACACATAGGTGTCATCGGTCTCGAAGCCATCCAGCGTATACCGGTCGCTGTAATGGAGGGTGCCCAGCGCCACCCGGTTCTTCCAGTCGATCTCCCAGAGGAATCCGTTGTCGGTCATGGCGTATACCCGCCCGTTGGCGCCCGGCTTCAGCCCGTTTTCCACCACCCTGCCACAGCCGGCGGTAAACACACCGGTCAGCGGCGCCGGGGCATAGGGCGGGCGCACCGCCCCCGCCGGACGGACATAGTCGGCAGGCTCCTCGATCCGCCCTGTGTCGTGGTTATAGGTGCGCACGGTCAGCTGCCCGTTTTTCTCGTCCAGTATCCGGGTATGCCGCTGCCCATCCCGGGAGCAGGAGGGGGCGGCGCCGACGGTGAAATAGGCGATCCCGTCGGTCAGCGCCTGACTGTCCGGGTGATGATGCCCCATATGGTAATGCCCGGAGAACCACAGGGCGATCTGCCGGTAGCGGCGTGCCAGCGCCGGCCATACCTCGATGCCGTGATCCTGATCAAGATAGGCATTCGCCGCCCGCACATGCACCGTCGGCACCGTCAGCAGTCCGCAGCCCATCGGCGGCGCATGGGTGATCAGCACCGTGGGCTTTTCCGGCTCCCGCTCCAGCTCCGCCGTCAGCCAGCGCAGGCTGTCCGGCGAAACGTAGCACTCATATTCAAAGTAGAAATCGTTCCGGGGCTGCGGCTCGATGTTCACGCAGATCACCCGGAAGGTGTCAAACTCCAGCACGGTATTCCGGGGCGGGCTGCCGAAGGCACGGGCGTAGTTCGCCGCCACCGTGCCGCTTTTCATCTGCCGCTCCCCCGATTCATATTGCACGTCGTGGTTGCCCACCAGCGCCAGCGGCCGGGGAATGCCCGCCCGCTCAAATGCCGCCGCCACCCGATGGAACGCCTCATAGTTGCCGAAAATATCCCAGTAGCCGTAGTCCCCCACCAGAATCGTATGATCCGGGTGCAGCGCTGCGATCTCCGCCGCTACGGTATCCAGAGACTCATCCTTCTCGTATTGCAGATCTCCCACAATGGCGATTCTCATTGCGCTTCCTCCTTAAACAAACGAATGACGGGGGCGGACAGAATGCCGGTCTCCTGAAAACAGTAGCCCTCCGTATAGTTGGCATCCACATCCCATGAGGACGGCAGAATATAATAGTGCGGGTCGGCGATCCGGCGATTGTGAATGGGACCGAAGGTGTTGTTGCGGTTGCCATAGCACACCAGCTCCAGCGTATGCCGCCCCCGGGTAAGAGACGTGCGCACCGTAAAGGGCGCCCAGGCGATCAGACCCGCATCCCGCCCGTCCACCCGCACCCGGATACAGGGGGCGGCAAAATCCGCCACAGCGATCTCCGCCACACACGCCTCGGTATCCAGCTCGGTGCGGTAGACCACCGTGCCGCCGTAGAAGGGCATTCCCTGCCGCCCGGGAGCGGTAAAGCCCTCGGCATCCGACGCCGGCTGCAGGGTCACGGCGGTGCCGTCCAGCGCCGCCGCAAATTCGCCCAGCAGATAGCCCGGCTCCAACTGCCGCACGGTGGTGATCGGCAGCAGCACCATCAGCTCGTTTTCCCCGGCCCGGGCAGCAGGCAGCGCCACGGTGGGAATATCCTCATCCACATACCAGCCGGTGAGGGCAGTCGGCACCTCGGCTCCGTTGAACCACAGGCGTGCCTCCCCCACCCGCTCCAGCGCCAGCTGCAGCCCTGTCAGCGGCTGGGTGCAGCGGAACGTATACCGGACATACACCGGATACCGGGGAGGGTTCTCCACAATATACGGCTGCGCCTCAGTGGGCGTCATGCCCAATATCCGGCAGATCCACGTATTCTGCGCCAGCACATAGTCCTCATCGCCGTAGACGGTGCCGTCCAGCGACACCCGGCACCGATCCAGCACCACGCAGTTCGGCTCCGTCCGGGTACACACCGCCCGCTCCGGCACAATCACCCGGTACGGCTGCGGCGGCGTCTCCGGGTGCAGCGGCGCCGGGCGCTCCTGCGTCAACCGCAGCAGCAGGCTATCATTGGCGTACCAATCCCGGCGCACCAGCGTTTTGCCCTTTTCCACCGTATAGTCCGCCGGCTCCGTCGTCCCGGTCAGGGTGTTATACACCGTTACGCCGTATTCTCCGGCGATCTCAACGGTCACCCGCTCCGGCGTGACGGTGCGGCGGGCGGGGTCGGTCTTGCCCAGCTCCCGGGCGGTGGCGATCAGCAGCCAGCGGTCGCCGTCCTTTTCGCTGAGACGGCAGAGCTTATCCGACGTGCCGACGGGCTGCCCCGCCTGCGCAATGCGCACCCGGCGGCAGAACTCCAACGCCTCCGGCAGCGCCGCCAGCGTCGGCAGCACCATCGCCTGCCGATACAGCGCTTCCACCCGGCGGCTAGGACGGCCGTCCAGATACCGGGGGCACTCTCCCAGAAAGATCACCCTGCCGCCGGTGTGCAGAAACCGCTCCAACAGCGCCACGGTGGTCTCCCGCAGCGTCAGCACGGGCGGCACCACCACGGCGGCATAGGACATGGCGCCTACCTGCAGCCGCTCGGAGCAGGCGGTCTCCTGCGCTGGCAGATTGCCCTCGCAGAGAAAATCAAAATCATAGTTGGCGTACAGCAGCGTCCGGATCACGGCGTGAATCTGCTGCTCCTGCTGCCGGATGGCAGCGGCGGACTTATCCCGGGGCCCAACGGACAGCATCATGCTCTCGATGGGATGGATCACCGCCACATCCACCACATCCCGGCTGCCCTCGAACACCACATTCAGCCGGGCGTAATGCTCCTCCAGCGTCCGCAGCTCCCGGCACCAGGGCGCCTGCTCGTTAAAGGAGGCGGGATAATCCCGCTTAGCACTGCCCTTCATGGAATACATTGCCAGATGGGGCACCCGGAGGGTCACCCCGCACACCGCCTGCCAATCGCCCTGCATCTTCAGACATTTGAAGTCGAAATCCCAGCCGGTGACGCCATACAGCTCCGACAGCATCCCCGGCTTTCCGTACTGCCGCACCACCGACTGGGTCTGCTTGGCGGTGAGCAACTCGATGTGGTCGAACAGCATATCGATGCCGGGAATATCAAAGGCGGGATACAGCTGCATCAGATCGCCGCCCCAGCTGAGCTGCTCAAACAGCTCGTCCTCCATCATCAAATGCCCGCAGAACCGCAGCCCCTGCCGCTGCGCCGTGGTACGCAGTGTATCAAAAAACGCCTCCCGTGTCAATCGGGTGGTCAGCTGAAAATAATCGTACCGCAGGGCGCTGTGAACCCCCTCCCGGTCCCAGAACAGCTCCGGCAGCCGGTCTATGAGGTCATAGCCATAGGTTTCCCGGAACCGCTCCGGCAGCCGATAGGTCCAGCAGACCGCCGCCGCTCCGGTGCTGGTCTCCTCCGGCAGCCGGATAGGCATATGCCGGGGTTCATCGGAGAAAATGGTGGGGATCGTTTTCCCGTATTCCGCCCCGAAGCGGCGAAAATATTCCCCATGGGTCAGCTCCGTAAAGCGCACCATCGCCTCCGGCTGCATAATATCTGCATAGGTCTGGAAATTATACCGCCCGCTGGGAGCCATGGTCTCGGAATAGGCGTATATCTTACGGTGCGCCGCCGGCTCCTCCGGCCGGATCCGCCGGTAGGAGCGCAGCCAACCCGCAGCGGTAAATTCCACATCGTAGCAGCCCACCAGATAGGCGCCGCCGCTCTCCACGGCGGCATCCCGGTCGGCGGTGAGGGGCGGCAGGCTCTCCTCGTCGGCGGTGAGAATCAGCGTACGCTGCCGATACCGGGGGGTACAGGTCACAGCGCCCCCTGCATAGCCGGAGGGCCACCGATCCTCATCGTAGAGACACGCCTGCATCCCGGCAGCCTTTGCCGCCTCGATGCACGCCCCCACACAATCCAAAAACGCTTCACTGAGATACGCCGTTTCCAGCCCGTAGCGGGAATGCATATAAAAGCCGCCGAACCCCATCTCCCGGAAAACGGCGATCTGCCGCTCCAGCCGTTTCCGCTCCAGCGGACCGTTCCAGGACCAAAAGGGCGCCGACCGATAGGCGGCGGTGGGATGCGCAAACAGCTCCGTGGAAAAGCTCTGCATAAGGTATTGCTCCTCTGTTTCCGATACGGTATTTCTTATAATCTAAGTATAGCATACATTCCCAAAAAATTAACAGTCGATTTTTTGCATTTGTTGTGGTATACTAAGGAATAGACGGTATATATAACACACTGCGAAAGGAGAACCGGGGATGAAGACCTACACCATGAATGACCGCCTGCCGTTTCACTCGCTGAATGACGACGGCATTGTTTTGTGGAAAGGGGATGCCATACGGCCCGAGCCCATCCACACCCACGAATTTGTCGAAATCACCTACATATACTCCGGCAAAGGCGTCCACAAGATCAACGGCACCTCCTATCCGGTGCACCGGGGCGATTTCCTGTTTATCAACTACAACGACACCCACTGCTTCGAGCCCATCGAGAATCTGGTGTATTGCAACATCCTGCTGCTGCCCAGCTTCATCAACAATGAGCTGATCAACTCCGAGAATGCGCTGGACATGCTGATGCTGTCCACCTTCAGCAGCATCAACGCCGATCTGAAATCCATCCACCCGTTTATTCATTTCCGGAAAAAAGAGGCGGAGGAGATCGAAAGTCTCATCAACCAGATGCTGCTGGAAAACGAAAACCGGGATCGGGAATTTCGCACCGTCTTAAAGTCCCTGATGATGGTGCTGCTGGTGAAGATCTTCCGGAAAATGCAGGCGGACGATCACGCTGTCGCCATCAACAACACCGGCAAGCTGACCCCGGAGATCATCGACTATATCAACAAAAACTGCTACGAAAAGATCTCCCTGAGCCATCTGGCGCAGAAATGCTTTTACAATCCGGCGTATTTCAGCCGCATCTTCAAGGAATACACCGGCATGACCCTCACCAGCTTCGTGCAGAAGCAGCGCATCGCCAAGGCGCAGCAGCTGCTGGTGGATACGGAGCGCAGCGTCAGCGACATCAGCACCACTGTCGGCTACAGCGACAAGACCCAGTTCTACAAAATTTTCCGCAAATACTCCGACGGGCTGCTGCCAAACGAATTCCGCAGCCGCTATCGGGAGAGCGGCGCTCCCCTTCCTCTGTCGGCGGACAGCATCCAGCCCTCCGCCGAAGACGAACCATCGGACAACGACTAAAGACAGCCCCGCCAACCGGTCGGTTGGCGGGGCTTCTTTCCGCTTCGGGGAATAGGGGAGGTTTATAGGAAATTTACTCTACGGTGATCTTCATCACGCCGCCATAATGGGAACCGTACATGGTGTGCTGCGGAATAATCACCGTCTCCCCCGTGGTCGGGTCCGTTCCGGAAATGTGCGTGTAGAAGTTGGCGTGCCAGTGGCCGTTAAAGACCGCCTTCACCACATCCGCATTGTTCCGGATCAGGTCGCACACCTGATTGGTGGTCGCATCGCTGATGGAATTGCCCACAAAATCCAGGCTGGTGGTGGTGTTGTATACGCCATTGTTGTTTTCCGCTGTACCGAACTGACCGCCCCGGCCGTAGCCGCTCATATCGTACACGGTGGTCTCATCCGGTGCGATCGGAATATGCTGGAATACGAGGATCGGGATCTGCTTTTCCCGTGCCGTCTGAATATCCGCTGTCAGCGGGGCGATCTGGCTCGCCCAATACTTACCCTGCGAGTTATCCAGCACCACCAGCATATAGGCGGGCTTGCCGTCGGCATCGTTTACCGTCTCGCTGTGATAGTACACATCGTTGGACCAGCCCTCCTGAATCCGGGCAAAGCCCTCCGCCGGGGTGATGTCCGTCAGCGCCTTGTTATCCGGCTGGGACAGCTCCTTGACCTCGTGGTTGCCCACCGCCATGAGCACGCTGCCGTTCACCGACCGCCGGGTGATAAGATTTCTCGTCACATCCAGCGCTCCATAGGTGAGATAGTCCACGGCATCGCCGCCCATAACTGTCTTCTGGAAGGTGGCGGCGTATTTCGCCACCGCCGCCTGCTTGCGGATGGCGTCGCCGGCACGCAGCCAGCTGCGGCCACGATAGGAGGACAGCGCATTGATGTTCTTGCTCTCAATGTCCCGGCTGTTGATATACGCCATATGGGGGTCGGTGTAGAAGCACAGCTCGCTCTTCGTGATGTTGAAGCCGCTGTTCACGGTGACGCTGCGCTCATACAGGCCGTTGGACAGCTGCAGGATCTTGTGGTTGGGATCCGTGGGATCCTCATAGAGGGTCGTTGCCCCCGCATACAGGCTGTTGCGGTAGTTCGGGAACACCGTATCCTCCACATGCCGGACGATCGCCTCGTAGTCGGCATTGGTCTCGCCGCCAGCAATGGCCTCCGCCGCTACCTTATAGGCGCTGGTGGTGTCATCCTCGGTGTAGAGCACCCGCTCGATGCCGTTGCCGTCCCGATAGCGGATATAGCCCCGCACCTGATGGAACTCGTCGTAAGAATCAGCCGTGATGCCGGTAATGACGCACCGATAGCTGCGCTCGGTATCCGACTCCAGTATGCCGGTCGGTGCCAGCGTGATCGGTGTGGCACCCACGGTCTTGGGGGTGAATACATTCACATCCTCCACCGTCGGCTCCCATTCCAGCACCACCGGCGTATCCAGACAGATCTCCCGTCCGCCCGCCGTATCGGAGGGCAGGGTGATGGCGCCGGATTCCACCACGGTAGGCAGCGCCGCCAAAAATGCCTTGCTCTGCTTAAAGGCAACGCTCAGCGCCGTTCCGGAGAGGGTATCCACCGCCACGTCTGCGATCCCGAAGTCGTCAGCGGTCAAAGCTACATACTGCGCCGTCAGCACATCCCCGTGCTGATAGGTGTCCACCGCCTGCACATACTGTCCGGCGGCGTTTTTCCAGCCCAGGAACGCCTGCCCGGCGACGTACGCCGCCGTTTCCTTGGTCAGATCGACGGTGACGTTATCGTATACGGTGATAGTCTTGCCGTCGTTGGCGTAGTATTCCACCACCTGCACGGTATAGGAGCCGGCAGCCGGCAGCGTCAGCACGCCGCCCACCGAAACCGCCTCGTTGCCGTTTGCATCCGTGGCGATAGCGGTGTAGCCCTCCGCCACGGTATAGACACCCACCTTGTCGGTCAGCGTCAAAGCGCCGGGCATTTTGGTTGTGACCTGCACCATATAGATCCCATCCTGAGCGGTCACGCCGCTGAATTTTGTCACATCGCCCACGCAGGTGGCACCGTTCACCAGCACCTGAATGGCGCCGCCCACCGTCAGCGGACCGCTGCCGTCCACCAGTGTGACTGTGGAAGCGTCCTTCACCTCGAGGCTGAGATTGCCGTCGATGGTGGTGGTACCGGAGCCGTTATTTCCGATATACACCTCGGGAGCCGCCGCCGCATTGTCAAACACCAGCTGCACATTTCCGGCGAACCGGTTGGAATTATTGCTGTACGCCTCCAGATAGATGGTCTGGTTTTTGCCGTTTGCCTTATAGGCGTTGCGGAACACCACCGTCGTATCTGCCGCCGCCGTGTTGCCGCCCTTGAGATAGCCGAGATTCGTTCCCAGCGCACCCCGGGCCTTCACCTGTCCGTTCCAGCGGGTGGGCTGGGTGGCAGAGGCGTTGGTCTCGTAGTCGGCGCCGTAGCCGTCGGTATAGTCGTTATCGAACATGCCGTACAGCACCGAATCGTCATAGGTGACGCTGTAACCGTTGTGATAGATATACTGATTGACCCGGCGGGTACCCACCAGCGTCAGATCCTTGAACACCGTAGGACCGCCGATGGTCAGCGGTGCATTGCCGCCCAGCGTGTTGCTGAAGGGCAGATAGGTGGGATCCTCGGCGGTATTGTACAGTCCCTGCACCACCACCGTCGCCTCATAGGTGGGGGTAGCGGTATACCGGTTGCTGGTCGCCTCCGCATTGGTGAGGTTCACCCAGGAGGTAAATCCGTGCTGGGGCATCACCTTATTGGTGACGCCGTTCACCTTGTAGTTGCCGACGATCTCATCCACGCCCTTGGTCGCCCGCTCGGCGCCCTTCAGGATATAGAGATGCGCCGTAGCCCCGGCAGTCAGTCCGTCGGCGTTGATAGTATTCAGCGCATCCACCACGGATGCCGCCGGAGCGGTGGCGGTGCGTCCGTCGCCGGTGCCGCCCGCCTGCACATAATAGTTTCGGGAGGCCGCCTCGGGATCCTCCCACTCGATGGAAGCCAGCCCCAGCAGGCACCGGCGCAGCAGCGCCGCATCTGCCTCGTCCACGGTGCCGTCGGCATTGGCATCGGCGGCGGCGCAATAGACACCGCTCATCTTATCCGCAATGCTCACCAGATCCCGGATATCCAGCGTGCCGTCCATATTGGCGTCGCCGTACCGCACCACCTGCGCCGTCTGATAGGCTGCATCCCGGGCATACAGCACCGGGATCGCCACCCGCATGGAGAAGGTGGACATATCCGGCTTGATATACGCCGTATGGGCGCCGGAGTGCAGCCCGGTCGCCAGCACGGTGGGGTTATGGGGATCTAGCTCCACCGTCTGATAGTCCCCGTTGTCGATCTTCACCTGCACCTGATTGCCTGCAGCCGCATTGGCGGCGAACAGCGCCAGCTCGGTGCCGGTAAACTCCACCGCCAGCAGCGGCTCGGTGGTGTAGCTGTCCTTTTTATCCAGCCGGAAATCGCCGGTATAGGTGCCCATGGTCACCGACCCGGAGTTGAAGCGGAACTCACTGCCGCCCAGCTCCTGACTGCGCTGCATCAGCACCGCCGTGGGCTGGATCACCGTCACGTTGCCGTCCAGCAGGGTCTTGCTCTGCAGCGGCGGCATGGGATGCTTCGTCACCGCCGGCTCCGCAAAGAGGGGCGCCACCAGTGAGTTATGCAGATATTCCTTGATCACATCGAAATACAGCGCATAGCCCGCCTCGTTGGGATGGACGGTATCGCTCATATAGCTACTCCAGTCGGCATCCGCCACCCGGTTTGCCAGCGCCGAGCCCACATCCACGGTGGGAATGTTGTAGACCGCCGCCATATCCTCGTGCGCCTGCGCCTGGGCATACAGCGTGCCCTTACGGGCGTTTTCCGCCATCGTGCGCTCGGTGGTCAGCACCGTCACGATGTCGCATTCCGGCAGCGCCGCCCGCACATTCCGCACGATCGTCTCATACTGCCGGGCGGTGTCATCGTAGCTGCTGCTGCTGTAATAGTCGTTCACCGCATACTCGATGAACAGCAGGTCGGGCTTAGCGGAGATCACATCCCGCTCCACCCGGTAGGAACCCAACAGAGTGCCGCTCTCGCCGGTGGCCCGGTTGATCTGGGTGATGCTGGCAGTGGGGAAATTCTCCGCCAGCCAGCTGCCCACCTGCGCCCGCCAGGACAGAGTATCCTGATCGGCGCTGGCCAGTCCGGCGCCTTGGGTCACCGAGCCGCCGAAATAGACCACGTTGACCGCCTCGCCGTTTTGCAGCTTGGTATAGGTGTTTTCCAGCGAGCTGCGGTACCGGATATAGTCCTCATATTCCGTCAGCCGCTCCGCATTGCCGCCCTCATACTGGGCGGTCATGGTACCGTCGCCGTTATCCTGCCAGCCGATGAACCGAGAATTGGACGGCTTCACCGACACAGTGGACAGATCGGCGGTTTCATAGACGTTGTACTCGCCGGCACCGCCCACGGTCAGCGTCTCGCTGCCGTAATACAGGGTATCCGGGTGGTTGGCGGCATCGTAGGCATAGGCGTAGCCTACCGTGCTATGTACCGTATAGGTGCCCGCCGTCTCGGTGAAGGTCAGCAGCTCGCTGTTGCTGCTGTAGTTGGTCAAAATGTAGCTGCCGCCCTTGACGGTGACGTTCTTGAACTCCTCCACATTGGTGGTGGTGGGAGCGCTGGTATAGCTGCCGTCCTTACGGGCATCCCAGTCGGTGTACAGGGTCTTGGAATCCTTGATCACCTGATAGGCGCCGTTGATTGTCACGGCGCCGGGACGCTCCGCCAGCACCAGCTCCCGGGCGGACTTGACGTTCAGATTCAGATTCTTCCGATAGGTGATGGGAAAATACCCGTTGCCGAAATACACCAGCGGCGCACCACCGGAGGAACCGCTGACGATATCAAAGGTCAGGGTCACATCCTCGGCGTAGCTCTCTGCCGCCTTGTTGCCACCAAGCAAGATAGGAGACAAGGGAGAACCGCCGGTGATGCTGTGGGTACCCAGCAGGAAATTGAACTGAATATCCACCGGCTGCTCATACAGGGTGCCGTTGGTGGTGCCGCAATAGATCTCCATGGACTGCCGCAGCATGATCGTGCTGTCCCCGGTCATGGGCCAGTTGTTGATATAGCCGAAGTGGGGGCTGGTCTTGTCCGTGTGAGAGAAGGTCACGTTGTTGCCGTTGAGCCGGATGGCTTTCTGGTTCCAGCCGCTGATGATGTTCAGATTCTGGAAATGGGTGGGACCGGTCACCACCATTTCGTCACCTTGAACCGCCCGGTTGCCGGTCACCAAATAGGTGCGCCCGGTGTTGTCCGGATGGGGCTGCACCACCAACTGCGCCGTATATGTCTCCGGCACCGCATTCTCTGCCGTCCATGACGCCAAGCCGTGCTCCGGCTTATCGGCGTATGTCAGGTTGTTATTGTAGGTGAACCGATCCGGACGCTGCATGATGTATATGTTGGCCACATCGCCGGCGCCCAGTCCGTCCTCATTGACGGCGTGGATGGCAGCCGCCACCGTCGCCGCCGGGGTCTCCTCGGTCTTGCCGTCGCCGGTGCCGCCGTTCTGCACATAATAATTGTGCTCGGCAGCAGCGGTGCGCAGGGTGCCGGCGCCGCTGGCTGCCAGACTGAAGCAGGACAGCAGCATCGCCAGAGACAGCACAAGGCTGCACACCGTGCGTAGCTGTTTTTTCATGGGTATTCCTCCTTTTTGATTGTATATATTCAAACGGCACAAGGTCCGTCTCATGCCTCCAGCCAATCCGCCGTCGCTGCGGCGTCCACCGCCTGCAGCGCCTCCCGGAAGCCGATCCCGTCGGCGGGATACAGCAGGCTGCCCTTACTCACGCTGTAGCAGCTGTGACGATCCTGATAGTAGGTGTTGCCCTCGATCCCGAACCGATCCGCCGCCCGGGGTGCATAGAAAAAGTAGCCGTTCGCCACATCAAACACATTGGCGGTGATATGAAAATCTGCGATCGTTCCATTGGTATAGGCGTTGTTCCAAGCCAAGATAAACGCCTGATTATCCTTGTTCTGCCGCTGGCTGCACAGCCCGTATCCGGCGAACCGCAGGATATTCTCCGTGAACCGGATGCTCTCCATCGTCACATGGTCGTTATCCCCGTCCCAGAACTCAAAATTCATTCCGCTGTACTCCACCAGATTATGCGTATAGGTCAGACCCCGGTACACGCCGCCGCTGTAGCCCTGAAAGGTCATCGCCGCATCGTAGATCTGCCAAAACCGGGTATACTGCACCGTGCAGTCGGCGGCGGCACCCCAAAACTGAATGGCGTTGCCGTAGCGACCGGCCGTGTACTGCCCGGTGGAGCTGTCCACCGTGTTCTCCCCGCCGATCCAGCGGAATGCGCAGCCGGTCACGGTAATGCCGGAGCAGCTGCCTAGATTGACGGCATGCTCGGCAAAATGCTCGATCACCAGATTCTCCAGCGTGATATCGGCGGCATGAAAGCCATTCATAAACCGCCGGGTGGAGGAGATCTGAATGGAGCGGAACCGCCATCCGGGATTGATCTGCCGCCAATAGAAATACAGCTTCCCCGTCGTGCGGTCAAAATAATAGTCTCCATCGTCATCCACCTGTGTCCGGTCGGCACAGCGCTGCCCGATATAGGCACCGTCGTCCAGCACCACACCGCCCACGCCGCTGCCCTCCACGGCAGCCGTCCACACATACCCGTCCGCCGTATCCCACAGCGCCGGGTCCGCATACTCCCGCCGGGAGCCGGTGATGACCGGCTTAGCCCCGCTGCCGTAGGCACCGTACCGGACCCCCGTTTGGGGAACCAGATAGTCCGTCAGCGGAAATGTATCCCCCCGGCGAAATCGCACGGCATCCCCGGCGGCATAGGTGAGACGGTTTAGCTTGGCTGCCGAAATCGGACGATCGGGGCTGCAGCCGTCGTTTTGATCGTCACCGTCGGCTGCCACATAATAGGTCGTACCGCCGGCAGCCGCCATCACCGTATCCGGTCGGGCGGCGATCGCCGCCCCCAGAGCTGCGGCAGCCGCATCGGCACCGCCGGTCAGCGCCGCCGCAGGCTGCAGACGGCTTGCCGCCGTCTCCCATACAAGGGGAGCCAGCCCCAGCAGATGCTGCCGCAGACGGATGCTGTCTGCCGGGGTCAGCGCCCCGTCTGCATCGCAGTCGGCAGCGGACAGATACCGTCCCTGCGCCTGCCGCTCCCAGAGAGCCAGCAGATCCCGCACATCCAGCTCACCATCCAGATTGCCGTCGCCATAATGTACCACATCCCGCTCGGCGGCAAACAGCGTCTCGTCATAGGGCACATAGCCGGCGGTATAGTCCAGCGCCGCCGCCTGTGCCGTGCCGAAGCTGTCGCTGCCCACGGCAGCGGTACTCCAATTGCTGCGCCAGCCGCCCATATCCCAGATGGTGGTCTTTTGCAGCCGGCTGCGGCGGGCGGGATCGTCGGCAGCATACAGGGTGAACTCCGCCACATACAGCTCTGTGATGTACTTGGCCTCCTGCCGGAAAAAGAACCCGGCATACAGGTGCGTATACGCCGCTGCCTGCGCAGCGGTCAGCGTAAAGGTGTATTCCACCCGCAGCCCATCGTCCTTAACAGCAGCCGTCACCGGATTGGTCGCCACCGAGGATTGGAACAGGCGTACCCGATCGGTGTTGCTGTCCGGCGTATCCAGAAGCACAAAATCCACCGATCCATTCAGGGCGCCGCTGACAAAATAGTAGGAGAAGGCGGCGGTGTAGACCCGCCCGCTTTCCAGTGCTCCCACCGGCAGCAGCAGCGACTCTCCCACCATATCCGCATTTTCATTGCGTATCCTCAGCATGGTGCGCCACCGCTCCGGGCGGTATTCCTCCACCCGCAGGGCAGTAGCGCTGTCGCTGTCCGTCCCCTCGACGGCGCCGGCGGCGAAGCTCTGATTATTGGCGAGCCAGCCGGTCAGACCCCGGCTGAAATCGCCATTGCGCAGCCGGTTGGTCTTTTCCGCATCCCCGGCATCCCACACCCGGGCGTCGAAGAAATAGCCCTCGCCGGTGGCGGCCTTTTTCAGCCGGAGGATAAAATAGACGTCCTTTCCCGCCAGACTGCCGCCGTTGTTATCCGCCGTCGGCATCGTGACGGTATAGGTATACTCATTGGCTGTCCCCACCGCCGTAACAGCGGTCCGCTCCGCCGTGGCGGGTACGCCGACCCGCTCCCCCCAGCGCTCCGACACCACCCGGAACACGACCTCAAGCTCCGTCTCCGGAATGGTGTCGGTCAGCGCAAAGGAGAAACCATACTGACCCCCCGGCGTTACCGCCACCGGGGTGCGCAGCTCAAAATACTGCGCCGTACCGGTCTTACACAGGTGCAGCACCCGCCGCCCGGCGGTATCCTCCGCCGTCTGCGCCGCAGCGCCGCCGGGCAGGAGTGCCAGAAGCAGCCATACAGCCAACAGGAGGGAACCGATCCTTTTACCCATCAGACACCCGCTCCTTTGATGCGCCGAGCAGCTTCCCTGCATAAGCACCGCCCGGGTACAGAGAGACCCGGGACAGAGGCGCCCGGCGCTTTTATGCCTGCTTTTTCTTCTTCTGCACGAGGATCACGGCGATCACAGCACCGGCAGCGATCACCAGCACGGCGACCCCCGCCAGCACGATCCACAGCACCGGAGTGCCGTCGGCGGCGGTATCCGTCGCCGGATCGTATTTCAGCTTGACCGACAGTCCCACGTTTTCCTTGATCTGCACGGTACGGAATACATATTTGGAGCCGTCCTCCAGCAGGGTATACAGCTCATATTCGCCCACCGGCACATTTTCAAAGGTGAAGCTGCCCTGAGCATTGGTGGTGGTTTCCCCCACGCCCTTCAGGAAGATCTTCAGATCCGCTACCGTTTTCAGCTGGGGGGTATACACCGTCCCCCGCAGGGTGCTGCCGGCAGTCTCGGGCGTATCGTCGTCCGGCGTATTGTCCGGCTCCGTCGCCGCCCCGGAGGCATCCAGCGTCAGCTGCAGCACTGCCGTATCGCCGCCGGAGAAGCTGGAGAAGTAGCCGGTGGACACGCTGTTTCCGTCGGCATCCACCGCATACAGCTCATAGAAGCCCGCCGGGAAATTCTTAAATGTGAACCGTCCGTTTTTATCGGTCACCGCCGTATAGGTCTTGCTGTCGGATTTCAGCAGCAGCTTGACCCCCGCCCGGGGTTGCCGGTTCTCGTCCAGCAGCGTGCCGCTCAGGGTGGCAGTCTGGGGCGTATCCTCCTGAATAATGTCGCTGTCGTTCCACCACTTGCCGTCATTGACGTTCAGCTCGGCAATGAGCTGATCGATCTTAGACAGGTCGAAATCCATCACCTTGACGGTGTTGGCGCCGTTGGTCCACTCAAAGGTTCCCGCCGGATTCTCCGCCCAGGTGCCGAACCATGCGTGCCAATCCCAGATCCAGCCGTCCAGACCGACGCCGAAGGTGGCGTTGTTCCAAAGGTTCTTCTGCTTGGGGTCGTCCGCCCGATACAGGCTCATATCGAAGATATAGCCCTCGGAGAAGAAGTTCACCAGCACACCTACGAATACATTTTCCGTCTTGACCGTATCCGGCATGGTGAACCGATAGGTATAGGTGGTGTAGTTGCCGTGCTTTTCCTCGCTCACCAGCTCGGAATTCACCCGCACCGTGGGACGGGCGTCGTCCTCCGTCACCTTGATGTCAAAGGGGCCGGTGGAATAGGCGCTGAAGGTGACCTGATACTCGGCATTCGCCTGCAGCGCTACCCGGGAGGCGAAGTTGGAGGACTTGGTGCCGTTGACGAAGTACACCATCTTCTTGGAGGGAATCTTGGCGATCATATCCGCAATGGACTGGTCGCTGTATTCCACCGTCTCCAGCAGGGTGGATTCGTTCTCCCAGCGGTTCATTCCGGCGAGGGCGGTGTCGCTGTGGGCGAACCACGCATCCCAGCCCCACGCCCAGTCGTTCAGCTCCAGCTTGAACTCCGGGTTGTTCAGCAGCTCGATTTTGGCGGGGTCATTGACATTGTGCACGGAGGCGTCGAAGAACAGCGCCTCAAAGGTACCCGCCGCCTTCATGCCGAAGAACACCGTATCGGTCATGGGGACGCTGTTGCCCTCGCTGTCCACATAGGTGACGGGGATGGTGTAGCGGTAGGTATACACCGTGTAGCCGTCCTTTTCCACCTCGCTGACCGCCTGAATGTTGGCGTCCACCGGACGGCGCTTGCCGTCGGACAGGCAGACCATGGTGAAGTTCTTCAGGTTATGGGTCAGAGAGAAGCTGAACTCGTAGCTCTCCCCCGCCTTCACCGGTACCCGCTGCATCAGCTCCTTGGCACGGGAGGTCTTGATGTGCAGCATATGCTTTTCATCCCGGTTTTTCTCCAGCAGAGACTCGTCCAGCGTCACCACCGTCAGCTCCATATCGCTGTTCTGGAAGTGCTTGCCGGACAGCCAGGTGTATTCCAGACTCCACTTATCCAGACCGGAGCGGAAATCCGCATTGGTCAGCAGCTCGGTCGATTCCGCCCCGACGGCGCACACGCTGGGGACATACAGCGCCCCCTGATAGATGCTCCCTTGGGGGAACCGGACGATAAAGAACACCTGATCGGTCACCGGGTTCCCGTTGTTATCCTTTTCGGGGATGGTAAAGCGATAGGTATACAGGGTGCCGCCGTTGCGCACATCCTTCTTCACCTGCGTGATCTGGGCGTTGATGCCCGCCCGCTTGGCCGCATCCGATGCCCGGCATACCACCTCAAATTTATCGATGGAATCGGTCAGACCGAAGGTGAAATCGTAGCTGGCTCCCGCCGTCACCGGCACCAGCTGCATCAGCTCGCCCCGGGCAGCGCCGGTCTTGTTCACCTGCAGCATCTTCGGGGTGTTATCGGATTCCTCCAGCAGCGCCTCGTCAAAGTCCACGACCTGCAGCTTGGCAGCGTATTCGGTCACATCCGCCTCCCGCTGGTCCGCCGCAAAGGTGCGGAATTCCCAGATCCAGCCGTACAGTCCGGAGGTGAAATCGCCGTTATCCAGCAGATTCGTCTTGTCGGCATCGTCGGTGCGGTATACGCAGGGGTTGAACAGGTCGCCCTCGCACGCCGTCTTGAACCGGATGATGAAATACAGCTCATGATCGCCGATATTCTGGTCATTCAGCGGCACCGTAAAGCGGTAGGTGTACAGGGTGCTGATCTTGTTTTCCACCCGGCGCACCCGCTGAATGTTGGCAGCCACCCCCGGCTGGGTGCCGGTGCCGGTATTCACCCGGCATACCAGCTCAAAGTCGGAGTCGGTGAAGCCGTTGGACAGCCCAAAGGTATAGTCGTAGGTCTGTCCCTTTTCCACCGGCGCAGAGTTCTTCAGCTCACCCCGGGCGGCGGAGGTTTTGGTGATATGCAGCATCTGGGGACCGGACGGCTCCGCATCGATCAGGGATTCATCAAAGGGCAGCACCGTCAGCTGGGTGGTGCCGTTGGAGTCCGTCCCCGTGGTGTCGCCGCTCTTAAACTCCTTGAAGCCTGCCACCCAGCCGCACAGACCGTCGCTGAAATCCCCATTGGTCAGCAGCTGGGTCTTGGCGGTGTCCGCCGTCTCGTATACGGTGGCATCGAAGAGGTTGCCCTCGCACACAGCGGCGTTCTTGAACCGGATGATGAAGTAGAGACTCTTTCCGGTGATGTCGCTGCCGTTGTTATCCTTAGAGGGAGCGTCAAAGGTATAGGTGTAATACACCGACTTTCCGTTGGGCTCCTTGCTGGCCGTGACCTGCGGGGTCACCCCCGGCTGCGTCCACGAGCCGGTCACCACCCGGAACACCAGATCAAAATCGTCCTCGGTGATGCCCTCCGACAGGGCAAAGGTGTAGGTGTAATTCTTGCCCGCCGTTACCGCCACCGGCACCTTGAGCTCGCAGTTGCCGCTGTTCTTAGTCTTGTTGATGTGCAGCATCTTTTTGGCGGCGCTGCTGTCCAGAAGAGACTCATCCAAATCCGTCACCGACACCGCAACATAGGTGCCGTCGGCATACTCCGAGCCGGACAGGGGCGTGGACTCCACAAACCAGCCCTTCAGCCCGCTTTTGAAGTCGCCGTTCTGCAGCAGCTCCGTCTTGGCGCTGTCATCTGCCGCATAGGCGGTGGGACGCACCAGATAGCCCTCGCAGGCGGCCTTGAACCGGATGATGAAAAAGACGGAATCGGTCATGGCGTTGCCGTTATTGTCCTTGGCGGGGATCGTCAGGCTGTAGGTATAATCATACAGCTGTCCGTTTTTCTCCCGGCTGACCTGCGTGATGGCGGCATTGACCCCCACCTTGACACCGCCGGGGCTGTCCGCCCGACACACCACCTCAAAGCTGCCGTCCATGGCGGCACTGGCCAAGAAGCGGAAGTGGTACTGCTTGCCCACCTCCACCCGGACGGGCGTGCGCAGCTCGTCATAGTTGCTGTTTACCTTGCTCACCTGGATCCGGAGCATCTTCTCCCCGGCGGCGGCACGTACCGTCAGCGGCAGGAACAATCCCAGCAGCAGGCTGACGATCAGCACCCCGCAGAGCAGTCCCTTCCATCCGGTCAAGCTCTTTCGTATGCTACCCATAGCGTTTCCACCTTTCTCATGCAAGTTTTATTCCCAATGCTTCACGCAATACCGTTGATACAGCAGATAGATGGCTCCGATCACCACCAGCACTACCGCAAAATAGAGCCACAGCATCGCCGAGCTGTTGCCGTAATCCTGATTGAGCATCCGGCTGTAGGCATTGGCCACCAGCGTATTGTTGGTATCCACAAACAGCTCGATCATGGTGTAGATCAGCACCAGCGAGATGATGTGCCGCAGACTGGGCACGGTGATGAGCCAGAACTCCTCCCACTTGTTGGCGCCCTCCAGCTTCGATACCTCATAGAGGGAGGCGGGGATGCTCTGCAGACCGGCGATGAACAGCACCGTCTGCACCCCACATTTCCAGATGATGTTGATGCTGTTGGACAGCAGGAACACCAAAATCGGTGTGACCTGGGAGGGAATATTCAGATTGGCGATGATCTCATTATAGTTGATGATGCCCGTGCCGGCGGTGCCGGAGGAGAACAGGGGCATGGTGATGAAATCGCCGTTGAGGGTGCTCATCACCACGGAGTTGCTGATGATGGCGGGCAGGAAGAAGATCGCCCGAAAGACGGTCTTGCCCTTGAAATTCTGGTTGAGCAGCACCGCCAGAATGAGGCTCAGCGCCAGAATAAAGGGCAGGGAGTAGAACATCATCCCCATGGAATCCCGCATATTGTCCAGATAGTCGGCGCTGACCGTCAGCAGCTCCCGGTAATGCTCCAGCCCCACGAACTGCGTCACCACGCTGCCAGGCTCAATAAGGATATTGTTGAAGCTGTACCACAGCGAGCAGCCCAGCGGATACACAAAGAACAGTGCCAGCCCGATGAGCCAGTGCAGCACAAAGCTGTACCCGGCACGGGTGCGGGTCTTTTCCAGACTTCTGGCGGAAGTTGATCTTGCCATTGTTACACCTCTCAGCCCAGACAGAACGCATAGGGCTGCAATTCCCCGGCGGGGCAGCGCTGCGTTCGGTCGGTTTGGTTCACATAGACGGTCTTGCCGTTTGCATAGCGGGTACAGCTGACCCCGTCCGCCCCCAGCGTATATTCGACCAGCGGCGACTGCGCCACCGCCGCATACAGGGCGGCGTAGCCGCTGGCGGTCAGGGTCTCGACGATGCTCTGCCGATGGTCGGCGTAGAGCGTGCCGTACAGCTTATATTCGCTCAGGTCATCGGAGCCGTCCACAAAGGTATCCGTCAGCGTATAGCCCAGCCCCATGCCGTAGGCGGCTGCCCGGGCGATCGCCAGCGGAATGTTCTCTGCCAGATTGATCGCCTCGGTATACAGAGGCTTATAGCCGTGGAACACCATCTGGTAGAACGGCACGGCGGCGTCCAGCCCGTCGTAGCTGCCGGTATCCGCAGGAGCGTCAAACACCACGTCCGCCGTCCCGGCGGCATAGCCGTTGGCGGCAGCCACCGCCGTCCGGTAGCCCGCCTGCTGCGCCGTTTTCAGCAGCACCGCCGCATCCTGCTCCATCCCCGCCTTGCTGATATACCCCTCGTCGGAGTATGCCGTGCTGCCCAGACTGGACAGACTCACCGCACCCACGCCGTAGCGTGCTGCCTTTTTCAGTGCAAAGGCGGCGGCGTTTGCCAGCTCCTTCCGGGCGAGGGTGTAATAGGCGTTGGTCTTATCGTTCACCCGCAGCGGGGTCACGGGGAAATGCTCCGCTTTATACTGGATAGCGGTCTTGGCTGCATCCAAATTAAGAGAGAATCCACCGCCGGACTTAGAGAAGTTCACGATATCGTAATCCGGGAACAGGTTGTCGCCGCACAGCGCCGTCAGCGCTGCAAGCTCGCTCTTGGAGCCATACACCGACGGATAGCTCTTGCCTCCGGCGATGCGTCCCGGGCGGATCCCGGCGTCTCCGTAGCCCATCAGCCGCACCAGCGGCAGCGTGCCCGTCGTCTCCTGCAGCTCCGACACGATGCTCTGCGCCTGTGAGAAGGTGGTCATCGTCACCAGTTTTTTCCGGGGAATTCCGAATATGGAAGTGGTGATATTGGTTCCGCCCAGCAGTGTCACCGCATAGGGAGCGCTTTCCTCCGTCGTGGCGGTCATGCCCTGCGCCAGCAGGTAGTCCTGATACCGGGCGGCGATTCCGGCATAGCCAGCCTCGTCGCCGTGAAGCGCCTGATACGCCACGGTCATCTTCTCTCCGGACATCCGGTCGTTGACCCGGCTGGTGATCCCTTTATAGTTGCCGTGATATACATAAGAGAACTCGTCATAGCCCCGCACATAGAACACAGCCCCGACGTAGGAGCTGCCCAGCCGGGAATTGCCCGCCTGCGCCTGAATCTCGCAGGAGGCGGCGCCCTCCTCGATGATGCCCATCAACCCCTTGCCGTCGCCATAGGCGCCGAACACGGGCAGCCGCACCGCCTGCTCCTCGGTCAGATTCAGCGGATTGCGGCGAGCCGCATCCCGGCCGTACACCTCGCCGGTATACTGGCGGGCGCCGTCCGGCGTCTCCGCCGTATGCATCACCGCTCCGCTGCCGGCGGGAACAAACAGCTGTCCGCCCGCCGCATCGTTCTTCACGCTGCACAGGAACGGGGTGACCGTGACCGATACCAGCTTATAGTCATCTCCATCCTCCAGAATCTTGGAGGAATCCACGGTGACGGTCAGACCGTCCTCCCGCAGCACATAATCCACCGGCACGGCGATCTTATACGCATCGAAGAAATAGGTGACCCGCATGCCGTTATCCAGCTTTTTGCACACCACGCTGCCGTTATTTTCTGTCTGGGAATAGCTGGAGAGGGTGTCCCATTTCAGCGTCTTGGTGTTCGCCACCGTGATGCTGATGGGGCTGCTGGCGTTGGCGCCGGCGCTGCCCTCCCGGAACGCATCCAGCAGAATGTCCGACCAATAATCGCCGGTATCCGTCGCCTGCAGCACGATCGCCCGGCCGTCCGACTCCCAGGTCAGCGCATACCGGTCGTTCGTCGCCAGCGTCTGGGCGTCCGACACCGTCCCGCTGACGCTGCGGTAGCCGTTGGCAGCGGCGGAGCCGCCGCAGCCGGACAGCGCCACCAGCGGAATGCACAGCGCCAGCAAAACAGCGGCGGTGCGGATGAAGCTATGTTTGAACGCCGTCACTTGCGTCACCTTTCCTTTTACAAAATCAGTCGATCGGCTCTCATCGGTAGGCGACCTCCTCATAAACGGATACGAGGAAGGTGAAGAACTGGGAGATCAGGATCGCACAGAGAAACAGAATGAACACCACCAAAATCATGAAGAAGATGGTGACCAGCCCCGTCAGCAGAAACTGGAAGAAATCGTATTCGTGCATCTTCATGGTCGCCACCGCCACCAGGAAGAAGGTGTAGAGCAGCATCACCGTCGTCAGCGCCCCGATCAGCCCGGAGGTGGACAGGGGCAGGAACCGGGTCAGCAGCACCCGCACCAGCTGGAACAGGACCCACGGCACCAGCGCATAAGCGGTGGCGGTATAGACCTCCCGGAGGGTGCCCTTGCCGGAGAACATGGAGCAGACCAGCCAGTTGCACACCGACCACAGCACCAGCAGACCGGCGGTGCTGCCCAGCGTATACAGCGAATTGTAATTGCGCAGCAGCGTATCCGTATACAGGAACCCGGCGCCGATCACATTCAGCACCGCCGCCACATAAAACAGCACCGTGATCCCCATCGCCGCCTTGACCGAGCCGAGCTTTTTATACTTCATCTCGTCGTAGCTGTCAAAGGGGTGAAACGGTACCCGCAGCATCAGCTGCAGCTGCGGGTTGGTGATCAGCCGCTTTTTCCGGCGGCGCAGCCACAGCCAAAGCCCCACCACGGCGCCGATGACCGCCACAATCAGCAGCAGGATCCACACAAAGTGGTCGGCGATGAACTGGGAGACCAGCTCCTGCCACGCCAGATCGTACACGGAATAATCCATTCCGGTGCGGGCCGCCTCCAGCGCCGCCCGGTAGTCGCCCTCGTTATAGTACGCCATCGCCAGACCCTTATAGGCGGGATGGCAGTTCCGGTTGAGGGACAGCACCTCCTGCCACAGGTTCTTCGCCTGGGCATAGTCGCCGTCCAGATACAGCCCCTGCGCCTGAAAGAGCTTGTCGCCGTAGTCGGTCATCCGGAACACGGTGACGGTGTAGCTGTCCTGATCCGCCACCAGCACGTCCCGGCCGTTGAGGGCCAGCGCCGTCGCCTTGCGGAACACGCCCAGCTGGTTTCCCTGCCCATAGCCGCCGCCGAAGGCGGACAGCAGGTTGCAGTCGGTGTCATAGATGTACACCGTGCCGTTGCCGCCATCCAGCACATAGATGAATCCGTCGTCGCTGACCGCCACCGAGGTCAGATCCTGCACGGCGGCGCCCTCCGGCTTGGAGGTCTCCAGAAAATTCACCGTGGAGGAGGTCACGGAATCCCCGTCCAGCTTACGCTTATAGAGGATGTTATCGCCGTTGTGGCTGATCTTCCGCAGCTGCCCCACCGTCCCCTGAGAGCTGTATTTGTCCGAGCTGATGGCGCCGGTGACGGTGATCATGAAATCCTCGGTGTCAAAGCAGAAATCCGTGAAGGAATAGGGCAGGGTCTTGACGGACGCCGCCTTTTTCGCATCGGTGCTGGTGAGCCGCTTCCACAAATAGGACAGGGTGTCCAGCGCCGACGCCTCCACGGTGTTGGAGCCGTAGAAGCCCATAAATTCGTATTCCGGCGAGTACATCAGCGCTCCGTAATAGCACCCAAGGCTGAGGATATAGGTGTACCCCTCCGTATCCTTTTCGATGGCTATGGGGTGGAACAGGAAATCCTCCGGGATCAGCGACGACTGGGGGCTGCCCAGCGTCTGCTGCACCACGCCGTCGGCGCTGCAGATCAGGATGCGCTCATGGTTGGTGTCGGCGATATAGAGGTTGCCCTCCCCGTCGGCATATACCCCGCCGGCGCCCTCAAAATCCACGGCGCCCTCCCCGTCGGTCACCGGGATCTCCCGGGCGGCGGAATAATCGGAGCGGATGGAGATGAGCCGGGAGGTACCGCCGCACAGCAGCAGGATCTCTCCGTTCGGCTGGCGGAAAATATCGGTGATCCCCTCCAGACTGCTGGTCAATCCCAGCGAGGCGGCACTCATCTCCTGCACGGCGGCATACATTTCCCGGGTCACGTTGACCTCGATGGCGCCGGGAACGTCCGCACGGGTGTAGGAATCCGTGACGCCCGCCGCCGCCGGCAGCACCGTCGCCGCCGCTAACACAACGAGAAGTGCAAAAACAGCTATTTTCTTGAACAAGGTGATCCTTCCCTCCCGTTGTTTATTCTTTGATGCCCGAGCTGCTCATGGTCTCCAGCACATTCCCCTGGGTCAGCAAAAACACCAGAATCGGCGGGATCATCATCAGCACCGTGATCGCCATGGAGCTGCCGGAGCGGGCGATTCCGCCCGCCGCCACGGAGCTCATCACCGACGGCAGCGTTTTCAGCTCCTCGCTGAAGATAGTGCCGGTGGACTGGGTGGACCACATGGCTTGGAACGAGAACAGCAGCACCGTCATCAACGCCGGTTTCATGATAGGCATCACGATGCGCCCGTACATCACCAGCACCCCGGCGCCGTCGATCCGGGCAGCCTCCAGCAGCGAGTTGTTCACGCTGGCATCCATAAACTGCTTCATCAGGAAGCAGCTGACCGTCGAAGCCAGCGTGGGGAAAATATACACCCAGTAGGTATCGATCAGGTGCAGCTTGGAAAAGATCAGATACTGGGGCACCGCCAGCGTGACGGCGTTATACAGCATCATCATCTGGATGAGGGTGAAGATCGCCTTGCGCCCCCGAACCTTGGATTTCGACAGGGTGAACGCCGCCATCGACCCCACCAGCACCGACAGAAGCGTGGTGGTGATGGAGATGAACAGGCTGTTGAACAGATACCGGGAGATCGGCACCTGCAGATTGCTCAGCAGCGCCGGCAGCACCTTGAAATTCCGCAGGGTCGGTCGGACCACGTAGAACTTCGGGGGGAAGATCAGCAGCTCATCCAGCGGCTTGAGGGATGTCAATATGCAGTAAAACAGCGGAAAGACCGTAAACAGCCCTGCACCCAGCAGGACCGCAAAGAAAACGACGTTTCCTGCCTTTGAGCGGGTGAACCGCCTGTATTGCGCATTCTTTGCCAAATCGTACCGCTCCTCACTTACTCACTTTTCCCGATGAGGTTGAGAATCGCTCCGATGCCGTATCGGAAAGCGATCACCACCGCAAACAGGAACACCGACAGCGCCGCCGCATAGCCCATCTCATAGCGGGAGGTCGCCACATCCTCGATATACGACACCAGCGTATCCACCGAATTGTTCACGCTGGGGTAGCCCGCCAGCGTCTTGATCAGGGTGCTGATGGAAAACGCCGCCTGGATCTGCATCACGGCGCTGAACAGCAGAATGGTCTTCATGGACGGCAGGGTGATATACCACAGCTCGTGCCACCGGGTGCGGATGCCGTCGATCGCACCCGCCTCATACAGCTCCGTGTTCACATTCTGCAGACCGGAGATATTCGCCAGGAAGGAAATGCCCATGCTCATCCACAGCTGCACCAGCACGATCACGAAAAAGTTATAGCTGGTGTTCTGGAACCACTGGATCGGCTCGGTGATGAACCCGAAGCTCAGCAGGATGTTATTCACATAGGCATAGCTGTCGCCGGAAAACATCACCTGCCAGATATACAGGGCGTTGCCCACCAGCGAGGGCACATAGAACACAAAGGTCAGCAGCACCCGGATGGCACGGGGAAACTCGTTGATCATCCACGCCAGCAGAAACGCCAGCAGATATCCGCCCGGTCCCACGATAAGAGCAAATTTGAGAGTCGTCCCCACCACCTTAAAGAAGGTGCGGTCCGCCGTGAACATCCGGATGTAGTTGCCGAAGCCGATGAACAGCGGCGAGGACACCATGTCGTAGTCAAAAAAGCTCAACACCATGGACGCCAGCACCGGCAGCATATTAAAGATAAAGAAAGCCAGCAAAAAGGGCAGCAGGATCAGATAGAACATCACGTCCTCCCGCACAGCACCCTGTCGGATGGCGGCATTGCGTTTTCTCACATTCTTCGCCTCATTCTGTCGTTACAAGATAGATCGGTCATCGGTTGGCATACTGCTTCCACTTGCGGTCGATCTCGTCGTCCGCCTCCTTGCCGAAGCGCATGAGCATATCCTTGGAGTTCTTGTTGGAATTCACCACGTTCCAATACGCCTGATAGATGGAACGGGAGACGTAGTAGCTGCCCGGATACTCCGGCAGCTCCTGCACATTCTGCCAGGCGTCGAGAATCGACGCCTGCTCCTCCCGGCTCCAGGAGAACTGCCGGAATGCCTCAGTGTTCGCCACCGCTACCCGGCCGGTGGGACCCAGCACCGACTCCAGATCGTTGGAATAGGACATCTGGGTGTCGGCGGAGGTCCACCACTTGAGGAATTCCCACGCCCCCGACGGATTCGCAGAGGATTTGAGGATCACGCACCCGGTGCCGCCGCCGCTCACCGCATGGGAGACGGTGCCGTCGCTCTGCACGGTGCCGGGGATCGCCGTTACGCCCCACAGCCCCTCGATCTCGGGGGCAGCCGCCTTGATGGTGTTAAACAGGGTATATGAGCTGATGCCCAGCGGGGTGGTGCCGGTACGGAACCGGTTATAGAAATCCAACGTCTTGGGGAATTTCAGCTTGGTATAATAATTCGTCCACTGACCGAAGATCTCCATCGCCTCGGCGGACAGCAGATTGGTCTTTTTGCCGTCCTCCGCATACAGCGGCACGCCGTTTTGCAGCAGCAGACTGGGGAAAATATTGTTGCTGCCCACACCCAGATTCGCCTGTGCCACATCGGTGGCGGCAGTGATGGGCAGATACACCGTCATATTATTGCGCATGAGGATCTTGGCGACCAGATTCAGCTCCTCCCATGTCGTCGGCACCGACAGACCGTACTCCGCCAGAATATCCTTGCGATAGAACATCATGTAGAAATTCTGGGTGTCCGGCAGGGCATACAGTCCGCCGTTGAAGCGATAGGGGGTGTCGGCGCCGGGCATAAACCGGGTCAGCACCTCGTCGCAGTCCTCAAATTCCGACAGATTCCGCAGCACACCACGCAGCGCCAGATTCACCGGCTCCGAGCGCACCATCTGCAGGAAGCAGTCCGGTCCGTTGCCCGACAGAATCGCCTGAATGACCGTGGCGTTCGCCAGCCGCAGGTTCACCTGCACATGGCTCTGGGGCTCAAAGGAACGCTTGATGAGAGAATTCAGCACCTGCGCCTGATCCCGGCCCCACGAGACCCAAATGGTGATGGACTGTCCGTCCCCGTCGCCGCCGGCTACGGTGTTATAATCCTTGGAGAAGGACACCGCAAACCGCCGGGCGGAAAACGCCAGCTGCCGGAAAAAGCCGCTGCTTTCAAAGGGCTCCTCGGCACCCACCGGGTTGAGGGTGATCCGATCCAGATCCAGCGGCATCTCCCGCAGCTCCTGCAGCACCGAGGACACCGAGCAATAATTGGAATAGTAGGTGTCCTTATACCGATGCGCCTCATACCGGTGATTCAGCATCTGCTCCACCGTGTTCCGCATATTCAGGATCACCGCATACTTGGAGCCGCTCGTCTCGCCGGTCACCTGCTGCAGCGCCTCACCGGACTCCTGCAGCCGGGCGGCAATGGTCTGCAGCCGCTCCTCCATATCGGCGATCTGGGTGAACAGGTCATAATCCCGATAGATATCCACCGTCTCGCCGGTGATCTTCGTCATATCCACATAAAGGGTGCCCAGTTGGGACACCGCCTGAGTCAGCAGGGTGCGCACCTGCGCCATATCCGCCGCCGTCACCGACAGCCCGATGCGGTGCTTGCCGGCGGAGAGATACACCAGATAAGGTGTGCCGTCGTCAGCGGAGAAAAATTGCTTTTGCCAATCCTCGCCGTAGGGGAAGCCCACCTGCGCCGCCTCGGCAAAGGGGATCTCTCCGTCCACCGTCAGGGTGCGGTAGCTCTTGCCGCCGATATTGCTGCTCTGACGGAAGGAAAAGCCCAACTGGTAATAGCCTGCCGGCAGCTCCGGGGTCTCCCACACCAGCGTCTCGCCCACCGTCTTCCAGTTGCCGCCGCCGATGTAGTTGATGCGGTTGCGGTCGGCGCTCTGGGGGGTCACCGCCACCGAGGCGCCGTCGTTCTTGCCCACCAGATAATAGCTGGATTTCACCGCAGCGTCTTCGCCCTCCAGCACCACCGTGTCGCCGGTATAATACTGCGCCGTATCGGTGGGAGCGGTGTAGGCCGCCGGCGTCGCCGCCGGGGCAAACCGGAAATACTCCAGCTGAATGGCATCCTCCTGCGGCTCCAGCGCCACCGTATGGGTGCCGGCGGTCAGATACACCCGGTACTTCTCGCCGCACTGGATGGATTCGTCCACCGCCTCGTTATAGAAATACTCCGTATACGGCACCTGCTGGGCGACAAACTCGTTGCCCAGATCGTCCGTATGCACCTCGCCGTCCTCATTCGTCCACATCCGGGGAAACTCCAGCGCCGACGCCGCCTCATAGGGGTAGGCACCGTCCACCCGCAGCCCCAGAGTGACGCCGGACATCTGCCGCTGAGGTGCTCGGTAGGACAGCCCGACGTAGTAATAGGCGCTCTCCGGCACCGCCAGCGGGAAAGAGATCGCCTCTTTCTCCAGCACGGCTCCCTCCAGCGCATACACCGCCTCGGCGGTCGCCGCCGGGGTATCGCCGTGGGCGGCGACATAAGCGGCATAGTCGGCGTCGCCGGCAGCCGTCGTCGCCGGTGCCGTGCTGCTCTGCGCCGTTTCCTCCGCCGCAGCCGCCGGCACCCCCCAGGGAGCGAGCCCCACCAGCAGCGCCAGCGCTCCCAACAGCGCCACGCTGCGTACGACTTGTTTACTCACTTTCATTCCGTCCTCCTGAAACCGTCGAGACCGGCTCGGTCAGCCCAGCCATTTCACCAGCCGGGGATGGGCGTCAAAGGTGGCGATCGCCTGCTCCAGCGCCTCCGCCCCGGTGGGGCGGAAGCTCAGCCCCTTGACGATCTCCACATAGTCATGGATACCGGAGGGCGTTTTCTGATAATAGGTGTTATCGGTCACCGTCAGCCCTGCCTGCTCCTTGGGAGATTTGGTGTAGATCAGGGCGCAGTCGGCGCAATCCAGCACATTTTCCGTGATCACGAAATCGTGCAGATCCTCATAGAGATTGTACCAGCCCAGCAGCGACCCCTGATTTTCCTTCTTGCACCGCTGGAGACCGCCCCAGCCGTATCCGGCGAACCGGATCAGATTTCCCTTGTAGAGAATGTGGTCGATATGGGGCGGCCGCTTATCCGTCGCCCGTCCTGCCCAGAACTCGATGTTCATGCAGCAGTATTCGATGAGGTTATCCGCAAAGCAGATATGCTCGAACCGGGCGCCCTCCTCACCGAAGCCCTGAAAGGTTAGGGCGGCGTCAAACTGCTGATAAATCCAGCAGTTTTTCACGGTGATATGGCTGCCGAAGTACCACACCTGAAAGGCGTTGCCGTACCGGGAGGGGACATTCCGCCGCTCATCAAAACCGCAGAGCTTGCCGCCGCACCAGCCTACCACGCAGCCCCGTACCTCCACCCGGTCGATCTCGCCCAGATGGAACGGACCAAAGGTGAAATACTGAAAATGCAGGTTCTCCGCCTGAAAATCCTCTATGTAGCTGCCCCGGAACGCCACATCCGTGGTGCTGATCTCGATATTATCGAAGTATTCTCCCGGATTGCCGCCGGTGAAGTAGAGGTAAAAGACCCCCTCCTCTGCGGTATGGTAAAAATCGCCGTCCCGCTCCAGCTCCGCCCGGGTGTAGCGCCAGCGCCCCAGCAGCGTATCGTGATTAAAGGTGGCGATGCCCGCCCGGGTATGCTGCAGAGGGGTGCACCAGACGGCGGGATCCTCCGTCTGGTGCCAGATGGCGGGATCGGCATAATCCCGGAGGGAGCCATAGATACGGGGCTTGTCGCCGGTGCCGTAGGCGCCGAAGTATACGCCGCTGTGCGCCATATGCTTCTGCGCCGAGCGGAACACCGAGCCCCGCTCAAACAGCACCGCATCCCCCGCCTCCAGCGGCAGGGCCTCCAGCCCCTCAAAGCTCCGCCGGGGGCGCTCCGGGGACAGCCCGTCGTTGGCGTCGTCCCCCCGCTGCGATACATAGTAGGTGCTCCTGCGGGCGCTCACCGTATCCGGCGCCTCCAGGATCTGCTTTTTCCGTGCCTGAGCAGCGGCGTCTGCGCCGCCGGTCTGCCCCTTCACCTGTTCCATCATAATTCAAACTCCCATTAGTTTTCGTGCCACTCCAGCGTCGCCTGTGCATCAAACCGCTGCATCACGGCGACAAAATCCGCCGCCGTCGTCACGGAATATGAGTTGGGATCGCTGTCATTCAGTTTATAGCCCCGGTAGATCTCGGCATCCTGCCGATACCGGGCGTTCACATAGATCTTGGTGCCGGAAACCGACAGGCGGCTGCCGATGTCGGCGGCGGTGATCTGCCAGTTGATGATCATGCGGCCGGGGCAGTCGATGATATTGTTCTGCACCCGCAGCCCATCCACGGTCATCGTCTTGGTGTTGCCCACAAAGCTGCCGTCGATGCCCCGGGGGCCGCCGTCATTGATGCGGGTGCCCCATCCCAGCGAGGTGAACCGCATAATGTTGTTCGCCATGGTAAAATTCCGCACCGTGGAGCCCTTGTCCCAATACTCGAAGTCGGCGTTGTTGTACTCCAGCAGGTTGTCGTTGAAGGTGATATTCTCATAGCTGAAGTCCGCCCCGCCGTAGCCCTGCCACGAGATGGCGGTGTCAAACACCTGATAGATCCAGTTGTGATTGCAGACGATGTTTTTCGCCCCCGTCCAGAACTGGATGCCGTTGCCGTAGCGGGAATTGCCGTCGGTGGTGGTGGCGCCGCCGATGTAGCCGATCTCACAATTGGTGATGGATACATTGTAGGCGTTCCAGGTGCAGCTGACCCCCATGATGCCGCCGTATTTCAGGCAGAGGTTGTCGATCACCACATTGCCCACGCCGCTGGGTACGCCGATGATGCCCATACGCAGGGCGATCTCGATATCCGCATACACCTTGGCGGGGTTGCCCTTATCGCAATAGAGATACAGGGTGTTGGTGGATTTATCCTGGAAGAAATCCGTATTCTTTTCCAGACTGCGCAGCCCGGTCTTGCGGTAGCCCACCGCCTGCCCATGATCGAAGATCATGCTGCCGCAATCGGCGTAGATATAGTCCATCTGCCACACATTTCTCTTGACAGAGGGCGTCCAGACGGCGTTCGCCAGATTCGCCGGCGAACCATAGAATTTCGGCTTTTCGCCGGTGCCGTAGGAGCCGTAGGTGACCCCCTTCACCGTCAGGAAGGTGGTATACAGCCGGAACACCGAGCCCCGCTCAAACAGCACGGCGTCTCCCTCGCTCAGGGGCAGACCCCGCACCGCCTCAATGGTCTGGAGGGGAGCCGAGGGCGAGGTGCCGGCGTTGGCGTCGTCTCCCTTTTCAGAGGAGACGTAGTATTTCTTCCCGGTGATGGTGTAGTAATTCTCCGTGTTGCCGGTGCCCACGATGGCGCTGCGCAGCGCCTCCGCCTGAGCGTCGGCATAGCCCTTCAGCGGGTTGCTGAGGCTCGCCGTATTCCCGGTGGGAAGCACCTCCTTCACCGTGCCGGAGGTATTGCTCACCGTCTCGTCAAAGGTGAACTGCCCCGACGCCACCGCATCCACCGACGGGCCGTCGGAGGAGGGATCGGAAGCGTCATCGGGGGTCGGGCTGCTGTTGTCCGACACATTCCCCGAGGACGGGGTGTCGCTATTCGATGGAGTGACCGAGGGATCCTTCCCGCCGCCGCAGCCGGACAGCAGCACCGCCAGGATCGCCAGCAGAGCGAGGACGACCTGTAATCGACCCGCTCCCTTTAAGGAGCGGTTGTTATTTCCAGCTTTCTTCATCGTACATCTCCCTTATTTTTGCAGCTGCTTCACCAGATTGTTGAAGTTGCGTACACGGGTATCGATCATACCGGCGTTGCTGTCCAGAAAGCTCTTGATCTGGCTGCCCTGCAGGGACAGCAGACCCTGCTTGCCGTCGCCGAAGGTATCCTCGGCGCTCTCATAGTTGGTGGACCAGATGGTGTTCGTCTGGCTCATGCACCAGTTGTATACCTCCAGATTCTGCTTGTTGCAGAAGAAGGAATCCAGATCGTAGTGGCTGCCGTCCAGGAAATACCGCAGGAAATACGGCACCGCCTTGGCGTTCTTGGCGCCCTTTACCAGCGCATACGCCTCATACTCGTCCCGACCCTGATAATAGGTGCTCTGACCATCCACCGACGGCATGGGAACCGCATAGAGGGTGCCGGCGGACTTCAGATTGCCGAAATAGGAGTTGTTGCGCCGCAGATACACCGACGCACCGGCGTAGAACAGGCTCTCCGAGGCGTCGAACACCTCCGCACGTCCCCAGCCCAGCAGCTTATCCTTGTTGTACCAGTCGGCGATCTGCTGGGTCGCCGTGACGAAGGCGCTGTTGGACAGATTGCTGTAATACTGATTGCCGTCATAGCCCACGGGGCCGGCGATGCCGTACAGCTCGCTCCAGCCCTCCCAATAGGCGCCGGTGCAGCCGAAATTGGCGTTGGAGACCTTTTTATACTCCTTGCACATGCTGATGAACTTGCTCATGGTCCACTTGCCGTTCTTCCACAGCGTATAGGGATCCTCAAAGTCGTATTTGCTGATGAGGTCCTTGTTGTAGAACATCATATTCACCGAGCCGATGTGGGTGCCCTTGAGGCTGGTGGCATAGGTGACGCCGTTGACCGTATAATCCTTCATAAGCGTCTGATCCCACGCCGCATCGGTGAAGTCGTAGCCCGCCGCCGAAAGAGGCTGGAAGGACTGCATCCACGCCGGGTTGGGGGTGCGGGTACGGGCGACATCCGGTGCATTGCCGGAGGCGACCATGGACGCCAGACGGGTGGTGTAGATGCCATACTGGATGGTCTGCCAATCCACCTTGATACCGGTCTGCTTCTGGAATTCCTTGATCGCCGCCGAAGCGCCGGTGTATTCGGACATCGGATTCCAGTTGGCGATGGTGACGGTGGTGCCCCGCAGCTCCTTGGGCATGGAGGACAGCACCTGACTCCAGCTCTTGCCGTTGACGGTGTTTTCCGCCCGCACCGAGCTGGTGGGCGCCGCCGAGCCGGAATCGGAGGAGGAGGACGTCGAGTCGGAGTCGGTGCTCTGAGACACCCGGCTCTCCTCATCGGCAAAGAAATCGTCGTTTACCCCGGACTGGGGGTCCTGCTTGTCGCCGCAGCCGGCCATCGTCGCTGTCATGACGATCACCAGAAGGATCGCTGTCATCGCTCGCAGAAGATTTTTCATGGTACTCATCCTTTCATAAAACATAGATCCAATCGTCAACCGACGATACCGCTTGTAGCAATGCTGGCCATAAACTTCCGCTGAATGCAGATATAAAACACGATCAGCGGGAGAATGAACAGCAGGCACCCCGACAGCAGGATCGGCACCAGCATGGTGGTGCTGGTCTGCAGATCCGTCTGGAGGGTAGCCGCAATGGTCTGGGCACCGAAATTGTTGATGGCGGTGGCGAAGGTGTATTTATCCAGATACATCTGCGCCAGATACACGTCGTTCCAGTGCCAGATCACCGAGAACAGCAGCACCGTGATGATGGCTGCCCCCGAGGAGGGGATGACGATCCGCAGAAAGGTCTTCCACGCCCCGGCGCCGTCGATGGCTGCCGCCTCCTCCAGCTCCTTGGGCAAGCCCTTGAAGAACTGGGTGAATATGTAGATGAACAGTGCCCCCTTCAAGCCTACGCCGAACAGCGAGGGCAGATAAAACACCAGCGGCGTGCCGATCACATTGGGCCGCAGCTCGTGTCCCACCACCTTGGACAGCAGCCCCAGAATCCCGAAGAAATCCAAACGGCTGAACCCGATATAGCTGGGGATGATCGTCATCATGGTGGGCACCAGAATATTCAGCACCATCAGTGCCAGCATGATGCGCTTGCCCTTCAGATTGAACCGTGCCAGCCCGTATGCCGCCACAGCGCAGGAACAAAACTGAATGAGCGCCGCCACGATCTCGTACACCAGCGTGCGGGGCAGGGTATGCGCCACGTCGAACACCTTGAGCGCATCCACTATGTTGCCGAAATAGACGGATTTCGGCACCCAGGTCACCGTCGCATCGTAGGCGTCGGAATAGCTCTTGACCGCATTCACCAAAATATACAAAAACGGGTAGATCAGCACATAGCTCAACGAGAGGAAAAACAGATACCGCAGCGCCGACGCCGCCACCCGGGGCAGCGCTTTCTTCCAGCGCTCCTTATCCACGATCACAGGCGCCCGCTCCTTTCCGATTGATCTTGCCATCTCACCGCTCCTATCCCATCAGTACAAAGGAAATATACAGCGCCGTATGCCGCCCGGCGGGCAGCACCTCCAGCACCACCCGCTCGGTGGCGGCCACCGTCTCCCCGGCGGTCAGCGTACAGTCATAGCCGGTGACCGGATCGGTGTGGATATCCCAGCCGGGCAGGAACACCGTCCGCTCCCCCTGTGCCGTGAAGCCATCGGGGAGGATCCACCGCAGCGCCAGCGTATAGGGCTGATTTTCAAAATACAGCCGGGAGGAAAACTCGATATGTACATCCACACTCCCGCCGGGGGCGATCCGGGGCGCCGACAGCGTCACCGCCGCCCGCAGCAGCGTGTGGGAAAACTCCATGGTATACGGCGCCGCTTTATCCAGCAGGGGCTGCACCGCCTGCTCCACCGCCCGGGTGAACAGCTGCGCCGCATCCGCCGGGATGTCCTCCTCGCCAAAGGTCACCGTGTAGGGGCGGTGCTTATCGTAGCGTCCGCTGTAATACTGCAGCACGGCGGGCGCCACCCGGGCGATCCGGTCGCCCAGCTCGGTGCAGGTGGACGGGAAGCTCTTGCCCACCGTCCCCCGGGACAGGGAGATGGTGACGATCTTATCCCCGATATAGGCGCTCCAGTCCGCCGGGATCCCGGCGGTGCCATAGAGCAGCCCCATGGTCGCTCCCACCGTGGCGGCGGTGCAGTCGGTATCGTCGCCGCAGTTGATGGCGGTAAGCATGGAGCGCTTGAAATCTCCCCCGCCGTAGAGCAGCCCCAGCACCGCATACGCCACATTGGAGGGCGCCTCAAACCAGCCGGTGCCGATGTCGGCATTCTGCTCCTGCACGGCGTTGCGTGCCTGCGTCCACTCCTTGCCGCTGCGGTAGCACTCCTGCACCAGCCGCACGCTCTGCGCCACCCGGGAGCCGGCGGGGATCGCCGCCATTCCCACGGCGATGCACTCCTCCATCCGGCACCCGCCAAAGGCGGCGGACTGCATCGCTGCCACAAAGGCGGCAGCCACCGTCCCCTCGCCGCAGCCGTGATCCACCCGGGCGTCCTCGATGGCATACCAGGCAGCCAGCGCCGGCAGCGCCGGAGCGGCACACGCCCAGATCTCCGTGCGGATCCAGGCGCCGTTGGAATGCTTCCAGGTGCTGTGGCAATCCCCCGTCAGACCGGGACGCAAGCCCTGCATCAGATTGGCCTTGGCGACGCCGTATTCGTTCCAGTGGGGGGTGATAAAGGACAGCCACAGTTCCCCCAGCGTATCGGCGTCGATGTGCTGGGGTCCTACGTTTTCCAAAGCGTGCAGCCATACCAGCTGCAGGTCCAGATCGTCATTGGGCAGCGGCTCCCCCGGCTCCGTGGCAAAGCCCCGGACATCCAAGAGCGTGCGGCTATGCTCATAGGGGCCGCCCATGGTGCCGCCGATATTCTTACCGATCCAGCAGGCTGCCACCTTATCCCGGTAGCGGTCAAAATCCAGTTTCATACAGTTTCTCCCATTCGTCATGCAGGCACACGGTGCTCCGTCCGGTGCGGCTCAGTACAGGCTCCGCAGGTATTCCACGCTCTTGCGGGCGCATTCCAGCGGCGACAGCCCCATGCTGGGGCGATCCTGCTCCACCACCAGCCACTGGGTGCCGGCATCCTCCGCCGCCGCTAGGATCTCCGGAATATTCTGCAATCCGCAGCCCACCGGCCGCAGCTCAAACTCCCGTTCCACCTCGTCCCGCCGGTCGGCAGGGGTCGCCCGCAGGGCATACGCCACATCGTTGCGGCGCCCCACGAAATCCTTCAGGTGCAGCACCGGCACCCGCCCGGCATAACGGCGGATATAGTCCGCCGGATTCTCGCCGCCTACATTCACCCAGCAGACATCCAGCTGGGCGTCCAGCAGCGCCGCCGGTACCTCCCGGTAGATCCGATCCAGTGCATACTCTCCGTCGATGCGCTCAAATTCGTAGTCGTGGTTATGATACGCCAGCCGGATACCGCAGGCTTGGGCGCAGGCGCCCAGCTTTTTCAGCCCCTCGATCGCCTCGTCAATCCGCCCGCTTGCCGGACGCAGCTCCGGCGGCAGGGTGGCGCTGGCAATGTGAGGGCAGCCCAGCAGCCGGTAATCCTGCCACACCGCCGGATCGTCCATCATCTGGGCATAGGTCACATGCGCCGAGATGGGGGTCAGCCCCAGCCGGTCGCACAGCTGCTTGACCTCGCCGCCGCTGCGCCCGAACAGCCCTGCAAATTCCACGCCGTCGTAGCCCAGCTCCCGCACCTGCCGCAGAGTGCCTTCAAAATCCGCTTCCATTTCGTCCCGCACCGAAAACAGCTGCAGGGCAATGGGAAATTGCTTCATAATTTTCTCCCTTCCCGGTCGTCCCGTAGTGGACGTACCCGTTTCATGCTCTGGCTATATCTGCCAATTTCTTCAATTTTCACAATGTTATTATAATTCTTTTGTACATTTGTATCAATGTGCCTTTTTTATATCTTTGTTTAGTTTTCTCTGATTGGAAGTAAAAAAAGCACAGGCGACGAAAGTTAGGCATCCCGACCAAAGCGGAATCTGCCGGCTGCGGCACTAAAATGAGCCTGCGGAAGCAGCTCCGCAGGCTCATGGACGCACCGGACATCGAACCGCTCCGTCCGATCCGGTCTCTGCACAAATATAAGCCCGCCACCGGGCGCATCCGATGGCGGGCTTACGTCTCTTATTTAGCAACGGTCCGGCGGCGGTGCGGCACCAGCACCACCACCGCCGCAGCGATCAGCAGCACACCGCCGCCCACAGCGAACCAGCCCCACAGCGGAAATCCGCCCGCCGTGGACGGCTCCGTCGGGGCAGATACGGTCAGATCCCCCTCCACCAGCACATACAGGCTGAAGTGGGTCAGCGCCGCCGTGACCGTTCCGGCAGCCTCATCCAATACCGTGGGCAGCAGCTCCGCCGTCCCCTCCGGGGAAACATACAGCAGCGCCGTCTTGGCGGGGTCATACTCCGGCGGAATACGGAACACCGCCTTAACGGTGCCGGCGGGCTGGCTGTCGGCGGTGAGGATATACGGGATATACTGTCCCACCCCCTCATAGGCCGCCAGCGCCCGGTTCACCGCCGTCGATTCGGCTTTGCCGGGCTTCACGGAGATGGATACCTCCACCCCCTCCGGAAAGGTGCCGGACTCCGCCAGAAGCGTCAGTCCGGATCGTGCCGCCACCTTTTGCTCACCGGTCGTGTCCAGCAGCTCCTGCCGCTGCTCCTCCGACAGAGTGGGGCGGGTCACCGGTATCCGGGAGGGCTTTGTGGCGGTGGTCTTATCGGAGCCGGTGGTTCCCGGGGCGGATGCCGCCGTGGTCGAGGTGGTGGGGCGCTTGGTGGTGGTGGTCGTCGTGGTCGGACGTTTCGTCGTCGTAGTCGTGGTGGTGGTCGTCGAGGCGATATAGTCCGGCACCGGCGTGCCGGAGATCCCGGCATAGACGATGTCGGCGATCACCTTATGCCCGTTCTCGCCGGGATGCACCCGCAGCCCCTTGGCGGTGTCGATTTCGTCGATGAAATCCGCCTCCGTGTGGGCGAGGGTATAGGCCTTTGTATACATATACACATCAATGACCGTACCGCCCAGCTCCTGCGCCAGCTGCTTCTGCAGCGGCACGATCTCCCGCTCCAGCGCCGCATACTGGGAATTGGGCGTATAGGGGGAGGTCAGCACATACAGCTTCAGGTTCGGATTGAGCGCCCGATAGGCTTTGACAATATCGGTATAGCACTCCCGATACAGCGCCTTGCGGGCGCTCCAGGTGGGAGCGTCATTCGTCCCCAGCATGATGGTGAGGATATCGCAATATTGGATCTTATCCGTTTTGCGGGTGTGGTCAATCCAGCCCGCCACCGTGTCGCCGTTTCCGACCCGGTTCGAGCCCACCGTGGCGGCACCGCTGATGCCCGCATTGTAGAGGGTCGCCTCCAACCGATCCGCCACCAGCTTTGGGTAACAATTGGTAAAAGCGGCGGTGTTCCAATTGTCCAGATTCGGAAAATGGATGCCCTCGGTGATGGAATCCCCTACGCATACGAGCTTTTCCCCGGCAGCAGCCGCCGGAATAGCGGCACACGCCAGAGCGCCCGCCGCTACGATACCGCTCAGCACCACCGCTGCGATCCGCCGTAATTTCATCGCTGTTTCCTCCGTTTCGATCGTTGGTATGAATACATTTATTGTACTGACAGAGGGGGCTTTGTCAACCGAAAAGCCAAAATGTGCGAAAATACGACAGAAATACCACGATTTTGAAAGAAATTCCGCCAGCCGCCGCCCGCTCCAAAAAAATTTGCTGTACACCTCTTGACAAGTAACCGTTCGGTCACTATACTGTAGAGTGACCGAACGGTTACCGAGCCATCCAACGTCACCCGAGCCGTCCTATCCGGCTCAAAAAAGGGCAGCGGGCGGATGCTGTCCGGCTGCCGCCGCACACCTGCCCCAAACACCGCCGCACCACAGCCCGGCACATCCGCCGGAACCGCTCCGCAGCTTCCGCCCGGCATCGCTTTGCCCGCCTGCCAAGACGCCTTGCCGCCGAAACGGTATATCGCCCGGTCCACTACTATACGCTATGGGGTGTCCGTAACCGACACCCCTGCAGCAAAGGAGAAATACACCATGCACGAGATCAATTGGCATATCCGACACGAAAGACCCGAGGAATACCGGACGGTCGAAGCCCTCACCCGGGACGCCTTCTGGAATGTATACCGCCCCGGCTGCTGCGAGCATTATGTGCTGCACCGCTTTCGGCAGGATCCGGCATTCGTCCCGGAGCTGGATCTGGTTCTGGAGCTGAACGGCACGCTCATCGGGCAGATCATGTATGTCCGCACGCAGCTGGAACTGGACGGCGGCGGTCAGCTGCCGATCATGACCTTTGGCCCCATCGGCATCGCCCCGGCGTATCAGCGGCAGGGCTTTGGCAAGCGGCTGCTGGACTATTCCATGGAGCAGGCGGCAGCGCTGGGGGTCGGCGCCCTCGTCATTGAGGGAAATATCCATTTTTACGGCAAGTGCGGCTTTACCCCTGCCAAGGAGCGGGGCATTCGCTACGCCGACGATCCGGAGGCGGCGTATTTGCTGGTGAAAGAGCTGCAGCCCGGGTATCTGGCAGGAGCAACGGGTCTGTTCCGGGATCCGGAGGGATATCGGGTATGCGAACGGGATCCGGAGGGGTTTGCCCGGTATGAGGCCTCCTTTCCTGCCAAGGAAAAGCGCCGCCTGCCGGGACAGCTGTTTTAAGACACGCCCGCAGCCTCTGAAAGACAGCGGGCAAGCCGCAGCCGGCAGACATCCCATTTGTGTCTGCCGGGCGGAGATGTAAAACCACCGCAAGGGGCGGAGACCGAAAAGTCTCCGCCCCTTGCGGTCTTACCACGCTCTCCGACAGACGATGGTTTCTCTGCCCACGGCTTCTGTGGCTTGAACCCGTGTTTTTGCTCAATCCGGCGGAAACACACGGGCGATGTGGGGCGGCATCTCGGACACGGAGATTGGCGAATATGCCATGACCGGTGAGTATTGTCCAGAACGAATCAATGTTGGAACAGCGCAAAATCCATATTTACTTTCCTTGACAGACTCGGGCGTGCGGATAATCCGCATCAAGAGCAATCAAGAAGTCCCGGATTATTTCACGGAGTTGAGCCCGAAATCTTCTGACGAAAATTTGCAGCATTCTTCTGCATCGGGTATTTTCAAATATGAAGATGTGTATTGGGGAATTCATTCAAGGCCAAACGACGATCGCTATACAAAGAGTTTTAGAGAATCTAAGATTCTTCACCCCCGGCATCCGTTTGCTGAAAAAGATAGGATTGAACTGTATCCGCTGCAGCTTCAACCCGGTGATGCTGCAGAAAAATGGATTTTCTATACCAACGCATTGCGGGATCTCCCAATTCAGTACAATCAGTTGACGGTTCTTCCTCTACCGCTTCATCTGGCAAAAGGACTCGAAAAATACCTTTTCAATTCATAAAAGGATCGTAAAAACAGGTTGCCAAAACGGCACAAAAATAGTCAAGCTACTGAAATCGCCTTGATACGCATAGTGCGATGAGCTTGCCGTCCTCCCGGACCATATCGACCTTTTTTCCGCCCTTCAGACACAAGTCAAGAACATACCCATTTTCCATACCGGAGGCAACGCCGGCAGAAGCTTAATGAGGTGATTATTCAGACAACCGCCGCAGATTTTCCTGTGGCGGTTGCTCGTTTGGCGTTCAGATTTCGCACCGCCGTAAACAAAGAAAAGGAATTTTCAGTCCACATTTGTTTATGTTTATGTGGTCGGGAAAATATGATTTCTCAAAAAGTGGCGGTGAAACACCTAAAACAGCATAAAAAATGACCGAAAGTGGAGAATAAACTCTGCTTTCGGTCAAAATTTTGGTCGAGGTGACAGGATTTGAACCTGCGACTTCTACGTCCCGAACGTAGCGCTCTACCAAACTGAGCCACACCTCGTCCTATTCCATGCCACTTCATCAGCAGCCTTGTTATTATAGTACAACTGCCGGTGTTTGTCAATCGATTTTTTGCATTTTCTCAAAAAATCCAGCGTCATTCACACACGGCACCCCGCTCAAAACAGGCTGCGGGCGGTGGTGCCGTGGTCGTCATTCAGCGGAAACGTCTTATAGGTGCGCCCCTCCAGCGTCACCCAACGGAATTCGCCATCCTCCAGCAGCATATAGCTTCGGGGCGACTCCTCCTTGGGCAGCGTGACCGAGCCGGGATTCAGATACCACCAGCCGCCGGGATGGTGCAGACAGGCAGGCACATGGGTATGCCCATGGAGCAGCACATCCCCCCGGGACAGCCGGGGCGGGTTTTCCGTATTATACAAATGTCCATGAGTCAGAAACAGCCGATGCCCGTCCACCGGCAGCAGCGCATAATCCGCCATCATGGGAAACTGCAGCAGCATCTGATCCACCTCGGCGTCGCAGTTGCCCCGCACCGCCACGATTTTGTCCGCCAGCGGATTGAGCAGCGCCACCACCTCCTTGGGATCATAGCCCTGAGGCAGCGGATTGCGGGGTCCGTGGTACAGCAGATCCCCCAGCAGGATCAGCAGCTCCGCTCCGGACTGCCGGTACGCATCCAGCAGCTGCCGGGTGTACAGCGCCGACCCATGCAGGTCGGAGGCAATCATATAGCAGGTATGTCTCATGGTTTGTCATCCTTTCTGTCCATTTTACCGTAAGCTGCATATAGTGATACTACCGGGACAGGGTCGCCGTCCCGGTCAGAATGCCTGCCGGCGTAATGTCCACATAGCCATAGCTTTCTCCATACCCCAGACTGCCGGGGTTGAGAAAGTACATCCCATCCTCATACGCTTCATAAGGCGCATGGGTATGCCCGAACAGCACCACATCCGCCTGCCGCTCCTTGGCCGTCAGCTGCAGCTTATACAAATCGTATTTTACTCCATATTTATGCCCGTGAGTTATGAAAAACCGCTTGCCGCCCAGCAGCTCCACCCGGGTGGCGGGCAGCGAGCTGCTCCAATCGCAGTTCCCCGGCACCATAAGGAATTGCCGCCGGGGCTCCCGGGCGGCAGCGTCCTCGACCTCCCGCAGCCCATCTCCCAGAAAGATCACATCCGCCGCCGGGTGCAGCGCCAACACCCGCTCCAACGCCCCGGTCTGTCCGTGTACATCCGATATCACCAGCCAGCGCATCCGATCACGCTCCCCGTGCATAAACTGCCGTTTCTCTCATACATATCCAGTATACCACACAAATTGGATTTCGGAAAGGGGTAACAGACAATGGCACAGGAATTTTCTGCATCGCAGCTGGAGAAGCTGCTGGAATACGCCAGCGACCGGCTGCACACCACCCCCGAGGCGCTGAAAACCGCCTTTCAGCAGAACGGGCTGTACGGACTGTCCCAGACGGCGGGTGCCGAGGGGAATCTGCCGCCGGAGGTTGCCGCCAAGGCGCAGGCGCTGCTGCAGGATAAGGAAAAAGCGGCGGCGCTGCTGGACAGTCCGGAGGTGCAGCAGCTGCTGCGGCAGCTGGGAGGAAACCCATGACCGCCCCCGCCGGGGACGATATGGGCGAAAAGATCGCCCGGCTGCTATCCTCGCCGGAGGGCATGGCGAAGATTCGCTCCGCTATGGCCGCTTTCGGCGGCGGAGACGTGCCCCTACCGCCGTCCCCCGCCGCAGCCGCAGCCGAAAGCACCGCCCCCGCTGCCGAGCCATCAAGCCCGGCGAGCCCCCAGCCGGAGCCCCCGGCAGCGGGCGGACTGCCGGATGCAGCAGCCCTGACCCGGCTGCTGCCCCTGTTGGGGTCTCTTAACAAGGACGACGACGACACCCGGCTCTTACAGGCGCTGCGCCCCTATCTGCACGGGGAGCGGGAGCAGCGGCTGGACGAAGCGGTGAAGCTGCTGCGGCTGAGCCATCTGCTGCCACTGCTGCAGACGCAGGGGCTTTTCGGCGGCAAACCGGCGGAGGGAGGCGGTGCAGCCCATGGCTGAGGATCTGCGCTTTATGCAGCGGGAGGCGGCACGGCGGGTGCGCCAGACCCAGGAGCACAACCGGCAGGTATTCGAGCAATACAGCGGTCATCCGGCGGAGGGACCGGCGGGTGGAAGCTCCGGTTTAACGCCGCCGCCCCTGTATGGCTCCGCCCGTCCGATGTCGCCCCTGTATGCGGATACGCCCCGCCCGGCACCATCTCTGTATGAGCGGCCGCCGATGCCCCCGCACGGCAATCGGCCCACCGCCCCCTCACGTCCGCCCTCGCCGCCCGCATCGTCGCCGTCCGGGCTGGACGGAGAACAATGGCTGCTGCTGGGACTGGCGCTGCTGCTGTTCCGCAGCGGGTGCCGGGCGGAGCTGGTGGTGGCGCTGCTGTATCTGGCGATGTAACAAGATCAAACCGCCCGGAGACGTTCTCCGGGCGGTTCGCTGCGCTGGGAGCAAAAAAGCGTCCTTGGCCAAATGAAGTTCAAGACGCTTTCAGCCGTTTCAGGAGCTCCCGGAAGGGCGCTTGCGTTTTTACCAGATCAAAGCAGGGCTCATCAAGATTATATAATAATTGCTCTTTTAAGGTTCCCTCCCAATTGGTGCCCGCTTTTTGGGGGTTCCAGGTCAATCGGCTCAGAAACACGGATGCATATGTCTGTTCACCCCAATCCGAAACACTGTCATATCTGTTTGCACACGTTTCCGCCAGCAACAAATACCGCATCGTCCGGTCGCTGTCCCGCTGCTGACAAAACAGCTTCGCTATCATCAAATAATACAGCGACAGCCGGCAATTATAGAACAAGCTGTTTTCATCGCCTTCTAAAATAATTTGATATAGCTTAATGGCGGTTTCAATACACTTAACCCGTTCATCTATGCCGAACACCTGCCGCAGGTCGCTGCGGCAAGCCATTTCATACAGTATCCCGCAGCAGTAGTCCATCATCTGCATCAGATTTTCCTGCTCCTGCCTGAGCGCCTCTTCCCCTGTATAAATGCGGCTAAGCAGATTTTCTCTGCACAGCAGCATCTCGGGCATACTCTCGGCAAGCCGTATGGCTTCATCCTTTTTCCCGATTTTGGGGTAATTATAGCAGAGAATTTGAATCGCACTCTGTCGGAATCCATCCACCGTGCAATCCTCCAAAACTCTTTCGCACAACCGGATCGCCTCTTCTGTGAAGTTATGCTCTCGGCTATATTGCTGCTGTGCGGCAGTCGCACAATAGGACACCAATCCGTAGGCGAGATTCAGCATCCATTGATAATTCCGCGGGTGCTGCTCCAGCACCTTCCGGGCAAGTTCGATTTTTTCCAAAACCTTGCCCTTGCGGTTCAGAATCAGATACTGCTCTTCGTATTGTCTGAGTTCCAAGTCATTTTCCGCCGGTTTCACATTCAGCAGTTCGTCGGCAGACACACCGAAAAAACCGGCCAGCTTCGGGAGCAGCGTAATGTCCGGTAAGGTAAGACCGTTTTCCCACTTGGATACCGCCTGAGCGGATACATTCAGATGATCCGCCAGCTTTTCCTGGGTCACATTTTGCGCCTTTCTGAGTTCTTTGATCTTCTCGCCGATTTTCAGCATTCCATTCACCCCGTTTTTTATTGGAAAGCGCTTTCCGAACTTATTATAAAGCCATTTCTTAAAAATTACCATACCGTATCCGGTTACCTGTTCACAACCGCCGGTTGAGCAAGCGCCCCTATCCATGATGACCGCCGGGATTCGGCGCAAAAATACTACGGCCTGCGCAAAAGCGAAAAGCGGGAATCTGGCCGGAGACCGTGTCCCGTCGGATTCCCGCTCCCTTCCGCCGGCTTGGATGGAGAGCAATGGCTACTGCTGGTGGTGGCGCTGCTGTGTCTGGCGATGTAACAAGATCAAACCGCCCGGAGAAGTTCTCCGGGCGGTTCGCTGCGCTTAACGATACAGGATATCGCCGTGGCACTCCACGTTGCCCTCGATTTTTTGACATTCCACGGTTCCGCCGCACTGCACATCGCCGGTAATGCTCTTGCCGCAGCTGACATGATCGCCGCAGTTGACGGCGCCGTGGATGCTTCTGCCGCAAGCAAGATTATCGCCGCAGTTGACGGCGCCGTTGATATCCCCGGCACAGGAGATGTTGTTCCGGCACTCCCGGACATCGCCGTTGATGTCATTGCATTCAATATTTCTATGACAAACAACATCTCCATTAATACTCGCGTCGCAGTTTAAATTGCCCATGACTTCGACCTTAAAATATTGCCGGGTCTTTTCGTTGCATTCCTTTGGAAATGATACGTTGATCCAGCCGTTTTCGTCGGTAGACTCTAAAATTTTCTTTCCCAACGTCCGGAACACCCGGATTGTGTTATCGTCATTCCACGGCAGCTCGGAGCAAAGATCGTAGTGAATTTCCTTTTCGCACGGTCGTCCGAACAATTCGTCGATGCTGATGGCGAAAACATCGGCAAGCAGCGGCAATAAATAGATATCCGGGCAGCACTGGGCGGATTCCCATTTGGATACCGCCTGATTGGTCACGCCCAATTTCCGGGCAAGCTCCTCCTGCGTCAGTCCCTGTCTTTTCCGGTAAAACGCAATGGTGTCCTGCAGCTTCAGGGTTTCCATAGAGTCTCTCCTTTACAGCTTTTTCGTAGCTACACCCCTATTGTATCCGATATTTCGGCTGTGCGCAATAACGCAGCTGTTGGATTTTTCCAACCGGCGGTTGGAAAGCGGTTGTTGGCTTTATCCCGCCGGTTCCTGCGTCATCTGCCGCCGGCGTGAAATACCGCAAGCACTTTTTTCGTTGTTCGTCTTCTTTTACACACAAAAAAAGCAGCACCCGTTTGCCCATCTTCCAAGACCTGATGATGTGCAAACGGATGCTGCCGCATCCACTACCCGGTGGCAGTTCCTATTGAATTGTGTGTATTATACCACAAGCGGATCGGCTATGCAAACCCCTTATAGGCAAGCAGCGGCCGTTTCCCGCCGGGCGGTACATCCGGCGCTGCCGGTGTGTATGCCCCGTCAATTCTGCTGATAGCTGCGCAGGAACTGCCGGGTGCGCTCATTTTGGGTGTTGCCGAATACCGCCTCCGGCGCCCCCTGCTCCACGATCACACCGCCGTCCATGAAGATCACCCGATCCGACACCGCCCGGGCGAAGGACATCTCGTGGGTGACGATCACCATGGTCATTTTTTCCTCCGCCAGCTGACGGATCACCTTCAGCACCTCACCGGTCAGCTCCGGATCCAGCGCCGAGGTGGGCTCGTCAAAAAACAGAATTTCCGGCTGCATCGCCAGCGCCCGCACGATGGACACCCGCTGCTGCTGCCCGCCGGACAGCTGGCAGGGATAGGCATTCGCCTTGTCCTCCAGCCCCATCTTCCGCAGCAGCTCCATGACCTCCTCCTGCACCTGCGCCCGGGGACGCCCCAGCACCGACACCGGCGCATCGGTGCAGTTTTTCAGCACCGTATAGTGGGGGAACAGATTAAAGCTCTGAAATACCAACCCGAACCGGGTGCGGAACGGCTTCAGGTTCTTCGCATACACCGTCTTGCCGTTCTCCTCCCAGGCTGCCGCCTCCCCCATATACCGCAGCGTGCCGCCGTCCAGCGTTTCCAGGAGGGTGGCACAGCGCAGCAGAGTGGATTTGCCGCTGCCGGAGGGGCCGATGACCGACACCACCTCGCCCTTATCCACCGTCAGAGAAATATCCTGAAGCACCTGCACCTCTCCAAAGGACTTGCGGGCGTTTTCAATGGTCAGAATGTTCATGCTGCGTCCCTCCTCAGCGATAGTAATCCAGCGCCTTTTCCAGCCGCTGCATACCGAACGCCACCAGATAGTTGAAGATATAATAGAACACGGCGGCGGCGGCAAAGGCGATCATGCCCGGCGAATGAGGTGCCACGGCGATCTGCTTGGCCCGGGTGAACATCTCCACCATGCCCAGCACCGACGCCAGCGAGGTATCCTTGACCAGCGTAATGACCTCATTCGTCACCGGCGGCACCACCCGCTTGATCATCTGGGGCAGAATGATCTTGCCGAAGGTCTGCACCCGGGTATACCCCAGCACCTGCGCCGCCTCCTGCTGCCCCAACGGGATCGACTGAATGCCCGCCCGGTAGATCTCCGCAAAATACGCCGCATAGTTGATGGAAAACGCCAATATGGTAGCGGCAAACCGCCAATCTCCCGGCACCATGATGCCGAAAAGCAGGTTGGGGCCGTAAAACACCACCATGAGTTGGAGCATCAGAGGGGTGCCCCGCATGATGGAAATATAAATATTCACCAGCCACCGCAGCGGGGCAAACCGGCTCACCCGCCCGAAATAGACCAGCAGTCCCAAAGGCAGGGAAAATACCAGCGTCAGCACAAAGATCAGCAGTGTCTGCAGAAAGCCCTCCGCCAGCAGACCGAGCATCGTCAGAATCGTCATGGTGTTCTTCTCCGTTTCGCAATTGCCGCCGAAAGGGTTGCCGGGTCAATCACGACCCGGCAACCCGGCGTTTCATAGGATGGGCGATCGTTTTATTTGCACAGCACCAGGCTATCCAGCACCAGACCCTCGTCCACGTACTTTTCACCGATCTGCATCATGGTGCCGTCCTTCGCCATCGCCAGCAGCTGCTCGTTCACCTTGTCCCGCAGCTCGGTGTTGCCCTTGAGGAACCCGATGCCATACTGCTCACGGGAGACGAACTCGTCCAGGATCACATAGTCGCTGCCGTTATCCTTGACCTGCTTATTGGCAACGCCCTCGTCGGCAACCACCGCCGCTACGGTGCCCTGCTTGAGCTCCATGAAGCCCTGGTTGTAGTCCGGCAGCTGGATGATCTCCTGCAGGGTGTCCGCCACCGCCGTGTTGCCCTCCAGCGCCTCCAGACCGGAGGACGCCGCCTGCGCCATTACCTTTTTGCCTGCCAGATCCGCCAGCTTGGTGATACCGGAATCCTTCTTCACCACCACTACGATCTTGTTATCCACATAGGGATCGGACCAGGTGTAATCATTTTCACGGCCCTCAATGGTGAAGCCGTTCCAGATGCAGCTGATAGTGCCGGATTTCAGCTCGGAATCCTTGGCGTTCCAGTCGATGGCCTTCGCCTCAAAGTCCCAGCCCAACCGGTTGCAAACCTCTTTTGCCAGCGCCAGATCAAAGCCGTCGTAACTGCCGTCCGCTGCAATGAAGCCGTAGGGCGGGAACTCGGCGTCGAAGCCGACGATCAGCTTTTCCTTGTCGGATTTGCCGCCGCAGGCACACAGCCCCAGCAGCATGGTCAGTGCCAATACCAAGCAAACGATCTTTTTCATTTTTCTTACCTCCAATAATGTTGTGTGTGGGTTGATTCGTTCGTTGTGTCATTATGATAGCATAGTAGCATGCTAAAGTAAAGTGTTTTTTTCGATTTTTTGCGACTTTGGAGGAAATCACAGGGGAAAAGACCGTTTCACATTAAGTTTTGTATGTTACCACGGTAAAGTGCTGCTGTACATCGGGCACATCCTGCTTTTTCACCCGCCATGAAAAATTTACAGTTCCGTGGGAAATCGTTCATATCCATCGGGTATAGTAGGAGTATCGGCTGCAAGCCTGTGAATTTTCCGGAAAATCGGGATCATCCCACCGGCGGGCAGGAGATATCCGAGAGCTGCGTCTGCCGCAATCCCATTGCCGTACACCGACTCGTTGCCGCAGCTGTGCAGGTATATTGCTGTACACAGGCAACCTGTTTCGCAGCGGACAAGCAAAAGCACTGCCTTGCGGCGGCTTGGCTGCGGCAGAGCAGCGGCAGCTCCGATCAAACAGACACAACAAGGAGAGTGGCGATATGTTTCAGCGCTGGCGCAATACGGTGACCCGGTTTATGACCGGTCGGTACGGATTGGATTCGCTGGGGTGGTTTTTGCTGATCGTTTACGGCGTACTGTGTGTGGTAGGGTGGTTCTTCCCCGCCCGGTCGGTACCGCTGCGGATCTTGGGCGGCGTCGCTCTGGTGGTGCTGGTGCTGTGCTTTGGGCGGGTGTTTTCCCGCCGCATCGGACAGCGGCAGGCAGAAAACGAACGCTATCTGCGCTGCCGCAATGCTGTGCGCAGCTGGTTCCGGCGACAGAGCGACCGGGTGCGGTATATCCGGCAATACCGGTTTCGGCGCTGCCCCTATTGTAAGGCGCAGCTGCGCCTGCCCATTCGCCGGGGACGGCGGACGGTCACCTGTCCCCGCTGCCACAGTCAGTTTCACTCGCTGTTTCTTTAAGTGGCGCTCTTCCCCGCCTGCAGCAAATAAGCACCGGTGCAGTATTGCATTTTCTTTTCCTCTCCCGCCTACGACAATAAACGCCGGTGCGGTATTGCTGAAAAACCGGCATATACTGCAGCGGAAGCGGTGCATACCGCAGCGGAGCAACCTCATCTGTTATGAGGCGCAAAAAGACGCTATCCGTTATGGAGCGCAAAAGTTTCAGACGGTAGCCGTTGCTGCCGCCTGAAACTTTTTCTGCCGCTTCGGTATGCCGGAATTGACGTGTCGGAACATGCCGTCGCCGGTTTGTTTCCGCTACTCGGCGGCGAACACACAGTACACCTTGTCTTGGGACGCTGCCGCTGGGGCACCACAAAGACACCATCGAGACAGCGCCAAGCGGCGTCGGACAACGCCCCACGGCGCTGCCGGTTTGATGCGGTGCACGAAAGGACCCGAGCATGGAGCTTTACATAAAATCACGAGGGGCGTTCCGAATCATCGGAACGCCCCTCGACGTTACATCACGGACTTTCGTGCGGTGCAGGCAGATACGCTCGCTCGCCCGAGCCGCCCGTTTGCTTGCTGAACTGAAATTACTTCAGTTCAATAATCGCCATTTCGGCAGCATCGCCACGGCGAGCGCCGGTCTTGATGATGCGGGTGTAACCGCCATTGCAATCCGCATACTTGGGTGCAATCTCATCAAACAGCTTCTTCGCCACCGCTTCATCAGTGACAAAAGCAAACACCTGACGCTTATTCGCCAGAGTCGGCTCCTTGGCAATGGTGATCATCTTCTCCGTCAGAGACCGTACCTCCTTGGCACGGGTAACGGTGGTCTCGATCCGGCCGTTCTTCAGCAGGAAAGTGACCATAGCACGCAGCATAGCCATACGAGAGGCAGTCGGTCTGCCTAACTTTCTGGTACCGGGCATGTCATTCACTCCTTTAATTCGGGATTATTCTTCTTCGTCCCGCAGGGCAAGACCCAGGGACTGCAGCTTGTTGATAACTTCCTCCAGAGACTTGCGTCCCAGGTTCCGCACCTTCATCATATCGTCCTCGGACTTGCTGATGAGGTCTTCCACGGTGTTGATCCCTGCCCGCTTCAGGCAGTTGAACGACCGCACCGAGAAGTCCAGCTCCTCGATGGTCATGCCCAGCACGGTGGCCTGCGCCTTATCGTCCTTCTCCACCATGATGGAATCCCCGGCGTAGGTGTCGCCGGACAGATCCACGAACAGGTTGAGATGCTCGGTCAGCACCTTAGCGCCCAGAGACACCGCCTCCTGCGCACTGATGACGCCGTTTGTCCAAACCTCCAGCGTCAGCTTGTCGTAGTCGGTGATCTGACCCACACGGGTGTTTTCCACGGTGTAGTTGACCTTCACCACCGGAGAATAAATGGAGTCCACGGGAATCACGCCAATGGCGGGGTTCATGAGCTGCTTGTTCCGGTCTGCGGGCACATAGCCGCGCCCCTTATCCAGCGTCAGCTCCATGAACAGCCGGGCGCCCTCGCCCAGAGTGGCAATGTGCATATCCGGCACCAGAATCTCCACCTCGCTGTCGCACTTGATGGAGCCGGCGGTCACCTCACAGGGACCCTCTGCCTCGATATACGCCACCTTGGGACCCTCGCCGTTGATCTTGGCGATAAGACCCTTGATGTTCAGGACGATCTCGGTCACATCTTCCTTGACGCCCTCGATGGTGGAAAACTCGTGGAGGATGCCGTCGATCTTGATGGAGGTCACGGCGACACCCGGCAGGGAGGAAAGCAGCACCCGCCGCAGGCTGTTGCCGATGGTCGTACCATAGCCACGCTCCAGCGGCTCCACCACGAACTTGCCGTAGGTGCCGTTGGCAGCCAGATCCTGCGCTTCGATCCGGGGTTTTTCGATTTCGATCATGCAAATACCCTCCTTTTTGATGGGTCACGCCGCCCGAGGGCGGACGTGACGAGATAATTCTTCGGAAATGCGAAAGGGGGTTTTACTTGGAGTACAACTCGACGATGAGGGTCTCCTCGATGGGCAGATCAATATCCTCCCGGGCAGCCAGAGCCACGACCTTGGCTTCCGTCTTTTCCTTATCCATCTCCAGCCACTTCGGCACCGGACGGGAGCCGTTGGCCTCGGCGATCGCTTTCATCTTATCCAGAGAACGGCTGCCCTCACGCAGAGCCACTACCATGCCCGGCTTCACCAGGAAGGAGGGGATGTTGACGGTACGGCCGTTGACCGAGAAGTGCTTATGACCCACCAGCTGGCGAGCCTCGGCACGGGAGGACGCCAGACCCATGCGGAACACCACATTGTCCAGACGGCTCTCCAGCAGCGTCAGCAGGTTTTCACCGGCGGCGCCGGGCATTTTCTCCGCCATCTCAAAGTAGTGGCGGAACTGACCCTCCAGCACGCCGTAATACCGCTTGGCAAACTGCTTCGTCCGCAGCTGCTTACCATATTCAGACGCCTTCTTGTTCCGGGCCTGACCGTGCTGGCCGGGGGCATAGGAACGGCGATCCAGGGCGCATTTGCCGGTATAGCAACGCTCGCCCTTCAAAAACAGTTTCTGACCTTCACGGCGGCAGAGCTTGCACACCGCACCAGTATATCTTGCCATATGATTACACCTCCTGATTCGTCAGACCCGTCTTCTCTTGGGAGGACGGCATCCATTGTGGGGAACCGGAGTCACGTCTTTGATCATGGTGACGTCCAGTCCGGCGGCCTGCAGGGCACGGATGGCGGCTTCACGGCCGGCACCGGGTCCCTTGACATACACCTCAACGGTCTTCAGGCCGTGCTCCATAGCCGCCTTGGCAGCGGTCTCGGCAGCGGTCTGCGCAGCGAAGGGGGTGGACTTCCGGGAGCCCCGGAAGCCCAGCTCACCGGCGCTTGCCCAGGACAGGGCGTTGCCCTGCTGATCGGTGATGGTTACGATGGTGTTGTTGAACGTGGACTGGATATGTGCGGCGCCCCGTTCGATGTTCTTGCGCTCTTTGCGACGACGAGTCGCACCCTTACGGGCAGTTGTCTTGGCAGCAGCCATTCTATATCCCTCCTGCTTACTTCTTCTTGTTGGCGATGGTCTTCTTCGGGCCCTTGCGGGTACGGGCGTTGGTCTTGGACCGCTGGCCACGCACCGGCAGGCCCTTGCGATGACGCAGACCGCGGTAGCTACCGATCTCGATCAGGCGCTTGATGTCAAACGCCGTCTTGCGGCGCAGATCGCCCTCCACCATATAGTGGTGGTCGATGTGCTCCCGCAGCTTGGAGACCTCGTCCTCGGTCAGATCCCGCACACGGGTGTCCGGATTGATGCCGGTCGCCGCCAGAATGTCGTTGGAGGACTTGCGACCGATGCCGAAAATGTAGGTCAAGCCGATCTCTACCCGCTTGTCACGGGGCAGATCGACACCAGCAATACGTGCCATAGTAGTAATCCTTCCTTTCAGTGGGCGGCATGTCGCCGCCGTTTGTGCAAACCCGGTCGGGCGGCTTAGCCCTGACGCTGCTTATGCTTCGGGTTCTCGCAAATAACCATCACACGACCCTTGCGCTTGATGATCTTGCACTTCTCGCAGATTTTCTTCACAGAAGGTCTGACTTTCATAAAGATACCTCCTTCGTGCGTCGTGCGCACGGTAATTGGGGTCTATGGAGCGGTCAGGCTCCGCTTATTTGGTACGCCAAGTAATGCGGCCCTTCGTCAGATCGTAGGGACTCATCTCCACCGTGACCTTGTCGCCGGGCAGGATGCGGATGTAGTTCATCCGCAGCTTACCGGAGATGTGCGCTAAGATCTTATGGCCGTTCGCCAGCTCTACCTGGAAGGTGGCGTTGGGCAGCGCCTCAACCACCACGCCCTCCAATTCGATCACATCGTCTTTCGACATAGTTCTCCCCTCCGTCTCATTGCAGCTTGCCGTCCGGATCGGTCAGAATGACCGGACCGTCCGGCGTGATCGCTACCGTATGCTCAAAATGGGCTGACAGGCGACCGTCTTTGGTGACAGTCGTCCAGCCGTCTCCAAGTATACGCACCTCATGGGTGCCGGCGTTCACCATCGGCTCAATGGCGATGGTCATGCCCGGCAGCAGCTTCGGCCCACGGCCGGGGGTACCGAAATTGGGTACGCTGGGGTCTTCGTGCAGATCCGTGCCTACTCCGTGGCCGACAAACTGCCGTACAACCGAGTAACCACGCATCTCGACATACCGCTGCACCGCTGCACCGATGTCCCCCACCCGATTGCCCGGACGAGCGGCTTTGATGCCCTCGTACAGACTCTCCCGGGTGGCGTCCATCAACGCCTGTGCCTCAGCGGAAACCTTGCCGGCGGCAAACGTCGCCGCATTGTCTCCGTTAAACCCGTGAATGATGGCGCCGGTGTCAATACTGACAATGTCGCCCTCTTTGATCACACGGTGACCGGGTATGCCATGAATGACGGTCTCGTTGACCGATATACAGGCGCTGGCGGGAAATCCGCCGTAATTGAGGAAGTTGGGCTTGGCTCCCTGACTCTCAATATACTTGCGGATGATGCGGTCGATCTCCTCGGTGGTGACACCGGGCTGGACCGCCTCGCCGCCCAGCTTGAGCGCCCGTGCGGAAATGATGCAGGCCTCACGCATGAGCTTGAGATCCCGGCTGCTCTTAATGCTGATCATAGGGTCAGCCTTTCAGCAGCGCCAGGGTCTGCTCTGCGATCTCCTGGATGCCCTGCTGGCCATCCACCACCAGCAGCTTGCCGGCGGCCGCATAGTAGTCCCGCAGCGGTTCGGTCTGCTCGTGATAGACATGCAGACGCTCCTGTACGGTCTGGGGTTCGTCATCCTTGCGCTGAACCAGGGTGGTGCCGCAGCGGTCGCACACGCCATCCGTCTGAGGCTTTTTCGTCTCGACATGATAGCTGTTGCCGCAACCGGGGCAGACACGGCGACCCGATACACGCTGGGTGATCACCTCGTCGGGGACATTGATGTCCACCACACGGTCGATGGTGATGCCCATACGGTCAAGTGCCTCGGCCTGGGGAATGGTGCGGGGGAATCCGTCCAGAATGAAGCCGTTCTGGCAGTCGTCCTCCTGCAGGCGGTCACGGACGATACCGATGACCACCTCGTCGGGAACCAACTGACCGGCCTCGATGAACGCTTTCGCCTTCAGCCCCATCTCCGTGCCGCTCTTCAGCGCTTCACGGATCATATTGCCCGTGGAAATAGTGGGGATATGCAAACGCTGGCAGAGGATCTCCGCCTGCGTACCTTTACCGGCGCCGGGGGCGCCGAGCAGGATCAGATTCATCGACAATCTCCTTCTCTGTCGACAGGCCGCCGGCGGCGCCCCGCATCGGGGCAGCCGCACGGCAGCCGATTTATCGTCGTTCATCCCGAACGACGGCTGCACAGCGGAGCTTCCTCCGGCTGCAAAGTCCGTCTTAGTCCAGGAAGCCCTTGTAATGACGCATCATCATCTGGCTCTCGATCTGCTGCACCGTCTCCAGCGCCACGCCGACCACGATCATCAGCGAAGTACCGCCGATGGAGAGTCCGGTGAAGCCGCTCGCCTTACCGAACAGGCTGGGGAACAGGGCGATCACGCCCAGGAACAGAGCACCGATAAAGGTCACCTTGTTCAGCACCCGCTTGATAAAATCCGCCGTGGGCTTGCCCGGCCGCTGACCGGGGATCGCACCGCCGTTTTTCCGCAGGTTGTTCGCCATCTCGGTGGGATTGTACTGGATGGTCACATAGAAGAACGCAAATCCGATGATCATGAAGAAGTACAGGACGATATACAACCAGCTGTCCTGGTTGAAGGCCTCAAAGAAGCCGTGCCAGAATCCGGTCGAAGGAACCGTGATGAAGCTGGCAATGATGGACGGCAGCGACAGGATCGACACCGCCAGAATGATGGGCATAACACCGGACATATTCACCTTGATCGGAATATAGGTGTTCTGACCGCCATACATCTTGCGACCGACGACCTTCTTGGCATACTGTACCGGGATCCGGCGCTCGGCGTCGCCCATGAACACGATGAATGCGATCATCGCCAGGAACAGCGCCAACACCAGCACCACCAGGAAGATATACTTGAAGCCAACGGTCTGACCCTCCTTGACCTGCTTGATACCCATGTCGTAGAAATACGCCCACAGGTACCGGGCCGCCACGGGGATCCGGGACAGGATACCGGCAAACAGCAGAATCGAAATGCCGTTGCCGACGCCCTTGTTGTTGATCTGCTCGCCCAGCCACATCATCAGCGCCGAGCCGGCAGTGAAGCACAGGATGATCACGATGGCGGCAAACCAGGCAGCAAACCCGGATTTCGCCTCGCTGACCAGTGCACCGTACTTGTTGCGCACCATGAAGTAGTACGCCACGCCCAGCATCAGACCCAGCACCACGGTGGCATACCGGGTGATCCGCCCCAGCTTCTTCTGTCCCGCCTCGCCGTCCTTCGCCATCCGCTCCAGAGCGGGAATGGCCACGGTCAGCAGCTGGATGATGATGCTGGCGTTGATATACGGGGTGATGGACAGGGCGAAGATGGAGGCGTTGGAGAAGCCGCCGCCGGACATCATGGTCAGATAGCCCATGAAGCTATCGGCGTTCTGCGCCACAGCCTCCTTCAGTGCCGATACATCCACAAACGGCACCGTCACAGCGGAGCCGATGCGGAAGATCAGAATGATGAAAACGGTAAAAAGCAGTTTTTTGCGAAGATCTTCGATTTTCCAGGCATTACGCAAGGTCTGAAACATCTCAGATCACCTCCGCCTGCCCGCCGGCGGCCTCGATCTTAGCCTTGGCAGATTCAGAGTAAGCAGCGACCTTAACGGTCAGCTTCTTTTCCAGCTTGCCGTTACCCAGGATCTTCACGCCGTTATCTGCCTTGCTGACGATACCGGCGTCCAGGAGAGCCTGTGCATCGACCACGGCGCCATTCTCAAACTTGTTGAGAGCCGCCACGTTGATCGCCGTATAAGGAGCGGCGAAAATGTTGTTGAAGCCACGCTTCGGGATCCGGCGCTGCAGGGGCATCTGGCCGCCTTCAAAGCCCGGACGGAAGCCCCGGCCGGCTCTTGCCTTCTGACCTTTATGTCCCTTACCGGCGGTCTTGCCCTGACCGGAGCCATGGCCGCGGCCGATCCGCTTCACGTCCCGCACAGAGCCGGGAGCCGGAGAAAGTTCATGCAGTTTCATGTCTGTTTGCACCTCCTAACACGATTTTGCGTTTACTCGCTGATAACCTCGACGAGGTGAGTGATCTTGGTGATCTTGCCCATAGTCGCATCGTTGATGGGCTGGGTCGTGGTATCACCGATCTTGCGGAGGCCCAGGGATTCAGCCGTAGCGATCTGATCCTTCTTGGAGCCGATGAGGCTCTTGACCAGCTTGACCTGCACGGTCTTCGGCTTTGCTTTTCTCGGCATAGTTGCGTCCTCCTTACTCTAAGATTTGCTGCGCCGTCATACCACGGGTCGCAGCGGCCTCATCCGCCGTGCGCAGCTCCAACAGACCTGCCATCGTCGCACTGACGACGTTGCAGGGGTTATTGGAGCGCAGCGCCTTGGCACGGATGTCCTTGATCCCGGCCGCTTCCACCACGGCACGCACAGCGCCGCCGGCGATGATACCGGTACCGGGGGCGGCGGGCTTCAGCAGAACCTCGCCGGCGCCGAACTTACCGATGATCTCGTGGGGGATGGTGCTGCCCTTCAGGGAAATCTTGGTCAGGTGCTTTTTGGCATCCTCGATGCCCTTACGGATGGCGTCCGGAACTTCGCCCGCCTTACCGGTGCCGAAGCCCACAGTACCCTTGCCGTCGCCGACGACCACCAATGCGGAGAACTTCATCACACGACCGCCCTTGACGGTCTTGCTGACCCGATTGATGGCCACCACGGTCTCTTTGTACTCGTCGTTGATCTCTTCTCTTCTGGCCAAAGTTAATTCCTCCCTTTCCTTAGAACTTGAGGCCGCCCTCACGGGCGCCTTCGGCCAGCTCTTGCACACGGCCGTGGTAGACATAGCCGCCGCGGTCGAATACCACCTCGGTGATACCCTTCTCAACGGCACGCTTTGCGATCATTTCGCCGACCTTGCGGGCGGCCTCCTTGTTGCCGCCGGTCATGCCGAAATCCTTTTCGACAGAGGAGGCGGAAACCAGGGTCACTCCCTTGACATCGTCAATCACCTGGGCATAGATGTGATTGAGGGAGCGATATACGTCCAGGCGGGGACGCTCAGCGGTGCCGCTGATCTTCCCGCGCACACGGGTGTGGCGGTGCAGACGAGCTGCTTTGCTGTCTTTCTTGCTCACCATTGTCTATTCACTCCTTCTTTACTTCTTGCCCTTGCCGCCGGCCTTACCTTCCTTGCGGCGGATGTGTTCGTCGGCATACTTGATGCCCTTGCCCTTATACGGCTCGGGCGGGCGCTTCTCCCGCACCTCGGCGGCAAACTGACCCACCAGCTGCTTATCGGCGCCGGAAATGATGATCTGGTTGGGACCGGGCGCCTCGATGGTGATGCCCGGGATCTCGCTGACGATCACCTGATGGCTGTAGCCCAGGTTCATCACCAGATTGCTGCCCTGCTTCTGCACACGGTAGCCGACGCCGTTGACCTCCAGCTCCTTCTTGTAGCCCTCGGTCACACCGACCACCATGTTATGGATGAGGGTGCGGGTCAGACCGTGCAGAGAACGGGCTTCCTTCTCATCGTTGGGGCGGGTGACGAGCACTTCGTTACCCTGCTGCTCCACGGAGATGATGGGGTTGATCTTCTGGGTCAGGGTGCCCTTGGGTCCCTTTACGGTGACCACATTGCCCTCTACCTTAAATTCCACACCGGCAGGGAGGGTAATGGGTTTACGACCAATTCTCGACATATTCCTCTTACCCCCTTACCAAATGAATGCCAGCACTTCGCCGCCCACATTCGCCTTACGGGCGGCCTTATCGGTCATAACGCCCTTGGACGTGGAGACGATTGCGGTGCCGATGCCCTTCATGACCTTCGGCATATCCTCGCTGCTGGAATAGATCCGCAGACCCGGCTTGGACACCCGGCGCAGACCCATGAGAACCGGCGTGCGGGAGGGACCCTGGTACTTCAGTGTGACCCGGATCACGCCCTGCTTGCCGTCCTCGATAACCTTGTACTCTTTGACATATCCCTCGTCAACAAGAATCTGGGCAATAGCCTTCTTCATGTTGGAAGCGGGGATATCCACCGTCTCATGCTTAGCGGAATTCGCATTGCGGATCCGAGTCAGCATATCGGCGATCGTATCGGAAATTTGCATGACCTCAACCTCCTATATTTTTCGCTATTGCTTACCAGCTTGCTTTCTTCACGCCCGGGATCTCGCCCTTATAGGCCAGCTCACGGAAGCAAATACGGCAGATGCCGTACCGACGCAGATAGGCGTGGGGACGACCACAGATCTTGCAGCGGTTGTACGCCCGGGTGGAGTACTTCGGCACAGCCTGCTGCTTGAGCTTCATAGACATTTTTGCCATCGTATTCTCCTCCTTACTTCTCGAACGGAGCGCCCATCAGGGTGAGCAGCTCACGGGCTTCTTCGTCGGTCTTGGCAGTGGTGACGAAGCACAGATCCATGCCCCGCACCTTGTCGATCTTATCGTAGTCGATCTCCGGGAAGATCAGCTGCTCCTTCAGGCCCATGTTGTAGTTGCCGCGGCCGTCGAAGGAGTTGGGGTTGATGCCCCGGAAGTCACGCACACGGGGCAGCGCCACATTGAACAGGCGCTCCACGAACTCGTACATCCGATCGCCCCGCAGGGTGACCTTGGCGCCGATGTTCATGCCCTCACGCAGCTTGAAGTTTGCCACGCTCTTGCGCGCCTTGCACACCACCGGACGCTGGCCGGTGATCGCAGACAGATCGTTGATGATGGCGTCGATGATCTTCGCATTGTCACGGGCTTCGCCGCAGCCGACGTTGATGACCACCTTATCCAGCTTCGGGATCTGCATGACGCTCTTGTAGCCGAACTTCTTCATCAGGGCAGGAGCGATGTCCTGCTTATACTGTTCTTTTAACGCAGCCATTCTCTCCTACCTCCTTATAAAGTCTCGCCGCATTTTTTGCAGATGCGGACGGTGCGCATTTTGCCGTTATCCCCGGCCACCTTCTTGTGGGCGATGCGGGTGGGCTTCTTGCAGGCGGGGCAGATCACCTGCACCTTGGACGCATACATAGCGCCCTCGGCCTCGATGATGCCGCCGGGATCGCCCGCCTTGCGGGGCTTCACATGCTTCTTCACCATGTTCTGTCCCTCGACGATGACCTTGCCCTCCTTGGGGCTGACCGCCAGCACCTTGCCGGACTGGCCACGGTCGTCGCCGCTGATGATCAGGACGGTATCGTCCTTTTTCACATGCAGTTTGTTACTCAATTTCGACACCTCCATTACAGAACTTCGGGAGCCAGGGACAGGATCTTCATGTAATCCTTATCCCGCAGCTCACGAGCCACAGGCCCGAAAATACGGGTACCACGGGGGGTCTTGTCATCACGGATGATGACCGCCGCATTCTCGTCAAAACGGATGTAGGTGCCGTCTGCACGGCGCACACCCTTCACGGAACGGACGATGACGGCCTTCACCACATCGCCCTTTTTCACGACGCCGCCGGGAGCGGCCTTCTTCACAGAAGCCACCACCACATCGCCGATATTGGCATACCTCCGGCCGGAACCGCCCAGAACACGAATGCACATCAGTTCTTTTGCTCCGGTATTGTCCGCCACCTTGAGGTAAGTTTGCTGTTGTACCACAGTTTTTCCTCCTTTCAAGGACGCACCATTTTTATCACACCAACCCCGCTGACCGATTCAGCCACGAGACGGTATGCGGTGCAACTGACACTTTATTTCGCTTTCTCGACAATGCCGGTGACACGCCAGCACTTGTCCTTGGACAGGTGACGGGTCTCCATCACGGTCACACGGTCGCCAACACGGCACTCGTTGTTCTCGTCGTGAGCCTTCAGACGCACGGTGCGCTTAACGATCTTCTTGTACAGGGGATGACGCACGTTATCCTCGATGGCGATGACGACGGTCTTATCCATCTTATCGCTGACGACGATACCGGTGCGGGTCTTTCTCAAATTCCGCTCGCTCATCATTACTCCTCCTTCCGTTACGCCTCAGCCTTGAGCTCACGCTCACGCATAATGGTCTTCACAATGGCGATCTCCTTGCGGACGGCCTTCAGACGCATCGGATTGTCGAGCTGATTGATGGCGTGCTGGAAGCGCAGATGGAACAGCTCCTCTTTCAGATCCGCCAGCTTCTTATTCAGTTCGGTATCGTTCAGCTCACGGAGCTTCGTCAAATCGTTCGCTTTCATTCCTGCTCACCATCCGTTTCTTCCTTGCGGACAAATTTGCACTTGATGGGCAGCTTGTTGGCAGCCAGACGCAGGGCTTCCCGTGCATCCTCCTCTGCCACGCCGGCCATCTCGAACAGCACACGACCCGGCTTTACCACAGCGACCCAGTATTCCGGAGAACCTTTACCGGAGCCCATGCGGGTCTCGGCAGGCTTCTGGGTGATGGGCTTGTCGGGGAAGACCTTGATCCAGGTCTTGCCGCCACGCTTGGTGTAACGGGTCATGGCGATACGGGCTGCCTCGATCTGGCGGGAGGTGATCCACGCCGGCTCAAGCGCCTGCAGACCGAACTCGCCGTTGGACACCTTGTTGCCGCTGTAAGCCTTACCGGTCAGACGGCCACGATGCACACGACGGTATTTCACTCTCTTAGGTAACAGCATTATTTACGGCCTCCTTCCCGGCGGTTCTTGGTGGTATTGCCCACCAGCACCTCGCCCCGGTAGATCCAGACCTTGACGCCGATCTTACCGTAGGTGGTGTTGGCCTCAGCAAAGCCATAGTCGATATCCGCACGCAGAGTCTGCAGCGGAATGGTGCCCTCGTGGTACTGCTCCACACGGGCGATCTCCGCACCGCCCAGACGGCCGGAGCACTTGGTCTTGATGCCGTTGGCGCCCAGCCGCATGGCACGGCCGATGGCCTGCTTCATGGCACGGCGGAAGGAGATCCGCTTCTCCAGCTGCTGGGCGATGTTCTCCGCCACCAGCTGTGCGTTCACATCGGGGTTCTTGACCTCCACGATGTTCAGCAGGGTCTCTTTCCCGCCCAGCATCTGCTGGCAGGTTGCCTTCAGCTTGTCGATCTCGCTGCCGCCTTTGCCGATCACCAGACCGGGCTTGGCGCAGTGGATGTTGATGCGAACCCGGTTGGAATCCCGCTCGATCTCGATGCGGGCGATACCGGCCTCGTACAGCTTCTTCTTCAGGAATTTCCGCAGGTTGTAGTCCGACACCAGAGTGTCGCCGAACTCGTTGTCCTTAACGAACCAACGGGAGTCCCAGTTTTTGATCACGCCGACCCGGAGGCCGTGAGGATTCACTTTCTGTCCCATACTATAACCTCCTCCTGCTTATTCCATCTCTTTCAGCACCAGGGTGATGTGCGAAGACCGCTTTTCAATGCGGTAGGCACGGCCCTGAGCCCGAGGACGGATGCGTTTCATGATGGGGCCGGGGCAAACCATCGCCTCAGCGACATACAGGTTGGCTTTATCCAGATTGCAGTTGTTCTCGGCGTTCGCCACAGCCGACTTCAGCAGCTTACCCACCGGCTCGCAAGCGGCCTTGGGGGTAAAGCGGATGATGGCAGCGGCTTCCTCTACCGGCTTATTGCGGATGAGGTCGAGAACGATCTTGACTTTGCGAGGCGAAATACGCACATAGGTTGCTTGCGCCTTTGCTTCCATGATTGATTCTCTCCTTTCCGCTTATTTCGTGCTCTTAGAGCCGGCGTGGCCCTTAAAAGTACGGGTGGGGGCAAACTCGCCCAGCTTGTGGCCGATCATATCCTCGGTGATGTACACCGGCACATGCTTGCGGCCGTCATGCACGGCGATGGTGTGTCCGACGAAGTTGGGGAAGATGGTGGAGGAGCGGCTCCAGGTCTTCAGGATGCGCTTCTCACCGGTCTCGTTCAACTCCTGGATCCGTTTCATCAGCACAGGCTGCACGAAAGGACCCTTCTTTACGCTTCTACCCATAAATCTTGATCTCCTTTCGCTTACTTGCTGTTACGGCGCTTCACGATAAACTTATCGGAGCGGTTGTGGGTCTTACGGGTCTTGTAACCCAGGGCGGGCTTGCCCCAGGGGGTCACGGGGCCGGGACGACCCACAGGAGACTTACCTTCACCACCGCCGTGGGGGTGATCGTTGGGGTTCATGACCGATCCGCGCACGGTCGGACGCCAACCCATGTGACGCTTACGGCCGGCTTTACCGATCTGCACATTGCTGTGCTCCACGTTACCCACCTGACCGATGGTGGCCATGCAGTTCAGCGGCACATTCCGCATCTCACCGGAGGGCAGACGCACCATGGCGAGACCGTTTTCCTTACCCATCAGCTGCGCCATCACGCCGGCGGAACGGGCCAGCTGAGCGCCCTTGCCGGGGTACAACTCCACGTTGTGGATGAAGGTACCGGTGGGGATGCTGCTCAGGGGCAGTGCGTTGCCGGGCTTAATGTCGGCAGCGGCGCCGGCGGTCACGGTGTCGCCCACCTTCAGACCGACGGGAGCGATGATATACCGCTTCTCGCCATCCGCATACTGCACCAGCGCAATGTGCGCCGAGCGGTTGGGATCATATTCCAGCGTCATCACGGTACCGGCGACATCCAGCTTGTTGCGCTTGAAGTCGATGATCCGGTACTTCTGGCGGTTGCCGCCGCCCCGATGACGGATGGTGATGCGACCGTAGCTGTTACGGCCGGCATTCTTGGACTTGGGAGCCAGCAGGCTCTTTTCCGGTGCTACTTTGGACAGCACGCTGTAGTCGATCACGGACATACCACGGCGGCCCGGAGTAGTCGGCTTGTAGTTCTTTGTAGCCATTCTATTCACTCTCCTATTTTCAGGCTGCACACAAGGCGTTGCCTTGGCTTGCCAGGCTTAGCGGAGACACGACCAGCCGGTCGTTCGGCGTCTCCATACATTGCCGGACGGTGGTTCTCCGGGGGATGTCTTAGAACATTCCGTTGAAGAACTCGATGGTCTTGGACTCAGCCGTCAGGGTGACCACTGCCTTTTTCCAGTCGGAGGTGTAGCCCTCGAACCGGCCGTAGCGGCGCTTCTTGCCCTTCATGCTGATGGTGTTCACCTTGGCCACCTTCACGCCGAAGATCTCCTCCACCGCTTTGGCGATCTCGATCTTGTTGGCGCCATCCGCCACACGGAAGGTGTACTTCTTGTCGCTCAGCGCAGCACTGGATTTCTCCGTGATGACGGGGGCGAGGATAATATCACGAGCATCCATCACTTATAAACCTCCTCCATCTGTGCCACGGCGTCCTTGACGACGATGAACTTATCGGCGTTGAGGACATCGTAGACATTCAGGGTGTTGACCAGAGCGGTCTTGACACCGGGAATATTGCGGGCGGAGCAAACGACCTTCTCGTTCTTCTCCGGCAGCACCAGCAGCACCTTTTTGTCGGCGCCCAGAGCGTTCAGCATGGAGACGATGGTCTTGGTCTTGTACTCGTCCATCGCCAGGCTGTCCAGCACCAGCATATCCTCGGCAGCCACCTTGGAGGAGAACGCCGACTTCAGAGCCAGACGGCGCATCTTCTTGGGCAGAGCGAACCGATAGGAGCGGGGCTTGGGACCCAGCGCAATACCGCCGTGGGTCCACTGGGGAGCCCGGGTGGAACCCTGACGGGCGTGACCGGTGCCCTTCTGACGCCACGGCTTTTTGCCGCCGCCGCTGACCTCGGTGCGGGTCTTGGTGGACTGAGTGCCCTGACGCTGATTCGCCAGGTAGTTGACTACGGCGCTGTGCAGCACGGTCTGGTTGGGCTCGATGCCGAACACATCGGCGCTCAGCTCCAGCGTACCGGTCTGCTTGCCGGTCATATCATATACGGAAACTGTAGGCATCTGTAACTCCTCCTTCCTTAGGCTTTCTTGACGGTGTCAGAGATAACCACGATGCCCTTGCGTGCGCCGGGGATGGCGCCCTTGATGGCGATCAGGTTGTTCTCTGCGTCGATCTTCACGATCTCCAGGTTCTGCACGGTGACCCGCTCAGCACCCAGATGGCCGGCGCCCTTCATACCCTTGTATACACGAGAGGGAGAGGAGCAGGCGCCCAGAGAGCCGGCGTGCCGTGCCACAGGGCCGGTACCGTGGGTCTCTTTGAGCCGCTGGAAGTTCCAGCGCTTGATCGCACCGGCGTAGCCCTTACCCTTGCTGGTGCCGACCACGTCCACGTGCTCGCCCACCGCAAAGGCGTCGGTCTTGACCACGTCGCCCACATTCAGAGCGGCGCAATCCGCCAGACGGAATTCCCGCAGGATGCGCTTGGGAGCCACATCGGACTTGGCGAAATGGCCCTTCATGGGCTTGTTGACCTTCTCGGCCTTGACATCCTCAAAGCCCAGCTGGATCGCCTCGTAGCCGTCGTTCTCCACGGTTTTCTTCTGAACCACGACACAGGGACCCGCCTCAACGACGGTCACCGGAATGACGCAGCCCTTTTCGTCGAAGATCTGGGTCATGCCGATCTTACGACCAATGATTCCTTTTTGCATAGTGACTATACCTCCTTTGGTTATTGGTTGATCCCGACGCCTGTGCTGCACCGGCCGCAGCTTTCCGGGTCAATCCCGGAGTTCCCGGCAGGGGCGGGGCGCCAAAACCAACGTGACCTCGCATAATGGACCTCTGCCAAACCGTAGGTTTACAGTTTGATCTCGATGTCCACACCGGCGGGGAGTTCAAGGCCCTGCAGGGCCTCAACGGTCTTGTTGGACGGTCTGAGGATGTCGATCAGACGCTTGTGGGTGCGGGTCTCGAACTGCTCACGGGCATCCTTGTACTTGTGAACGGCCCGCAGGATGGTAACGACCTCTTTCTCCGTGGGGAGCGGCACAGGGCCGGACACACGGGCGCCGGTGCGGTGAGCGGTCTCCACGATCTTGGCTGCCGCCTGATCCACCAGCTGATGATCATACCCCTTGATGCGAATACGGATCTTTTCTTTGACTGCCACTATAAAACGCCTCCTTAAAAATTTGAGTTGGCGGGCGACGCTGAAAACCTTGACACAGAGCCGGGTGTTTCCACCCTTTCCATGAAAAAACCGGCGGTTCGCTGCCAGCGAACCCCGGGTCGGCACAGCGTCCTGCATTCAGAGACCGGCAAAAGTCGCAAGTATCGGCATACTCCGCCCGTTGGGCAGGCGGAAACACCTCTCTGCCAGCCGCTGCACACAGTATTCTTTCGCCCGGTTTGAAATCGGACATACTCAGCAGAAAAACCGGCTCGAACGAGCCGCAACCTCCTGCGTCATCGCATATCGTGCAGTCGTGCGCTCCGACGGAAAATGGGCACAATACGCCTGTCCTCCGTAATCACGCTCGACTATCATACCGCAAACCGGGAGAAATTGCAAGCATTTTTTTGCATTTTTTCAAAAAATTTTTCGGCAGTTTTTTGTACCACCATATATGGTGGTTGGTCGGTTTTTCACCACGAAATGCAGACTGCCTCCGAAGCGGGGCAGCGGCAGAGCAGCAGCGCCGACGCCACTTTTGGCCATTGCGGTCTTTTCCTCTGCCTTGCCCCGCTGCGTTTTGCTCTTTGCCCCCTGCGCCGGAACCGTCCCCGCACGAACCGGCGCAGCCGGTCCTGCGCAAGACAAAAACCGGACAGGCATACGCCCATCCGGTTTCTGTCTTATATACCTATATATATCGCCTGTCTGCAGCCGCCGCTCAAAATGCCACATGCAGGATCAGCGCCACGCCGCACAGCAAGATCGCCAGCGGCACATAGGCATAGCGGCCGATGCGATACCAGACGTTGCCCCGCAGCCGGTCGCTGCCGGTATTCACCGCCTCCAGAATGTTCTCCTTTTTCATCACATAGAACCAAGAGATCGCTCCCAGTGTTGCCCCCAGCGGAATGATATAAATGGACACCAGATCCATCCACGGTCCCCACTGCGCAATTGGCTCCATAAACACGCCCACCCCCAAGCACAGCACCGCCAGGATCGCCAGCACCGCCGTGCGGTTGAGCCGGGGAAACCGATACAGCAGCGACTCCGCCACCGCCTCGAACATATTCTGCAGCGAGCTGACCCCGGCGAAGATCATCGCCACATACAGGATCACCGCAAACAGCCGTCCCAGCGGCACATCCTGCAGGATCGTGGGCAGCGTCACAAACAGCAGACTGGGACCGGCGCCCACATCCTGCCCATAGGAAAAGCATGCCGGGATAATGACCAGCGCTGCGATCAGCGCTGCAATGGTATCAAACAGCGCCGTGTGGCGGGCAACCCCCACCACGTCCTCCTCCTTGGACAAATAAGCGCCGTAGACGATCATTCCGCTGCCGGTGACGGACAGGGAGAAAAACGCCTGTCCCATGGCGCTGATCCACACCATCGGATCCTTCAGCGCCGCCCAGCGGGGGGTCAGCATGAACCGATACCCCTCCGCCACGCCGGGCAGCAGCGCCACCCGCACCGCCAGCACCAGAAAGATCACGAAAAACAGCGGCATCATGACCTTGTTGGTTTTTTCAATGCTGTGCGCCCCCAGCAGCAGCGTCAGCAGTGTGCCGATCACCACTATCGCATGGTACGGCACCACAGAAAACGGCCGGGCGGAAAAGGACTCGAACCATGCCGCCGTGTCGGCGGTCATCAGCGTGCCGGTCACCGAATCCACCAACGCCTTCAGGACATAGGAAATAATGACGGCGTAGCCGATGGCGATGCACAGCGATCCCGCCAGCGGCAGCCAGCCCAGCACACCGCCCACGGTGCCCGCCTTTTTCCCCCGAGTCGCCCAGGCATTTTTATATGCTCCCAGCGTGCCGGTGGCAGCCCGACGTCCAATGGCGAACTCCGCCGGCAGTCCCACATAGCTGAATAGCACCACAAACAGCAGATACACCAGCAAAAAAGCACCGCCGCCGTTGCTGCCCATTTTGTTGGGAAACCCCCAGACATTCGCCATCCCCACCGCCGACCCCACCGAGGCCAGAATAAATCCCCAGCGGCTGCCAAAGCCATGGGCTTTCTTTTCTTTCATACCGTTCCTCCACTTTACCATTCTTTGGGAATTGTCTTTTTATCGTACCTTATCCCGACGGGTTTGTCAATCCTTTTCCGCCATAAAGCGGAAAAGTTCCCATAGAACTGTAAATCCAGCTTGGATCGGAAGGTAAAAGACTTCCATGTTCTCCCCTCCGGTTAAGCGCTCACCACAGTTTGGCAAAAGGAGATGGTTTCAAGACATCCTGCGGCAAATCCCGGCACCCCAAAGAGCAGCTGCTGGCGGATGGGAACCCCTGCGTCACGCAAACGCAGAGCCGGAGCTTCGCATGCTCCATCAATGCGTGCTCACAGTCGCAGCTGCCGGTTGTCTATCCGGGACGATCGGTTTATGTTCCACCGGTTCTCTGCATGGAGCAGCCGAGCGAATGTACCCCGTGCATTTGCATGGAGTATAGACGGCACGATAGCTGCTTTGAGTTCGGCGACCGTTTTCCCGGCAAAAAGCGAAAAATATGAGCAGCGGACTGCCGCAGAGCCGGTTTTCGGCACAGACCGGATCGCCCCCTCTGCCACCAGCCAATTCATTGCGCTCCCCGCCATCATATCAAGCGGAGCAAAGGATGCGGAGGTGCATTTATAACTGTTATCTGCTTGATTTCCGGGTAGCTTAGCCAAATGCGCATAGCTGCAGCTACTCCTCCGTTTTTCGGTGAAGACGCCCTATTAGCTCTCTTTGAATATATTTGCCGTTGTATAAGTTTGGCAACCACGTCCATATAGTCATAAACCACGCTGTTACTTTCCGACAAATTATACAAGGTAAATATTTGCGGAAACCCAATTTAATGTAAAGTACGGAAATACATTCGCATAGCTTGTAGTGTATTTGTCGAATCATCCTGTGTGGTGTTGAGTGCCGCAAAAATGTGAATAATATTCACATATGCGCTGCCGTTTGAAGCAATATCGAGTCACAGTAACCACGTTTCCACCATTTTGTG
>CAKTVV010000013.1 GCA_934630515.1 uncultured Eubacteriales bacterium
TAACGACCCTCGGAGAAAACAAGGATTCCAGTGCGGATCACCGTACCGACGGCATCTTCAACGCTGAGGGCTACGAGATGGTGCATTTCTCGGCGGACGGCACCAAAGAGTCCACCGAGCTGACCTCCGGCACGGCGTATATGATCTATACGTTCGACAACAGCCAGTTTGCCACCGTCCTGTGCGGCGAAAAGGCTGCGGAGGAGCCGCCGGTCACGCCGCCGTCTCCTGCCGACCCGGCGGATGCAGTGGCCTACCAAACCAAGGTGCTGGATGTGTCCAAGAACGCCATGCCCACAGAGGATAAGGATGCGTATTTGTGGACCGCTTTTCGGCAGCCGGAGGGCACTTGGGTGTTCCAAAATGTGGCGACCGGTTTGGTGCTGACAGATAACAATGGCACACTGATCGCCGAAACCTTCATCGGTGAGCGCTTTCAGGAATGGAAGGTGGAGGACAATTACGGATATCTCTGGAAGGTGTATAACCGTAAGACCGAGCGCTATCTCAGCACCGACGGCGAGCTGAACCGTCTGGGGCTGAGCATGGCTACCTCCGGCACCGATCATGAGACCGACGGCATCAACAATAACGAGTGGTACGAAATGGTGCATTTCTCCCTCAACGGCACCGACGAGGCGATGGCGCTGGTGGATGGCAGAAGCTATTATATCTACAATCTGCTTACCGGCGGAAAGCCGGAATTCAAGCAGATCCTCGGCTGCACCACGGCGGCGGCAAAGCCCGCCCTGCCGGTCGTACCGGATACGATCATGGACGGGCAGGATACGGCGAATGCACCGATCGATATTTCCGAGCCGCTGAATGTATTCATGACGCCGCTCTCCTCTCTGGCTAAGCGGGCGCCGCAGATCTGGATCTTCCGTCAGGTGACACTGGAGACGCCGGTGAACGATATCTGGGATACGACCCGCAACACCTCGGAGCGCCCCAAGATTACGGTGGGCTATACCGTGCAGAACAAGGAGACCGGTCTGTACCTCACGGAGATCGACCATGAGGTGAAGCAGGATATCTATAAGGGCACCAAGGAGCAGATCTGGGTGTTTGAAAATTATCCCTTCGGCCACGAGGATCTGAACATCATGCGCAACTACGGCAGCGGCTGGCAGCTGATTCTGGAGCAGAGCACGCTGGGGCTGTACGATCCCGTCGGCTACAGCGTATACGAGGAGCTGCGTGAAAGCTGGCCGTCGCTGGTGGCGATGAACGGCGGCCCCGTCTCGGGCGTGGCGACGGTCTCGCTGGCACGGGTTACTACGGATGTGAATGACGGGCAGCGCATCATGCCGGAGGACGGCAAGGGCTACTATCTCTATTGCTCCGGCTACGGCGCCGGCGGCTCGCTGCTGGAGGCGGTCAGTGAAAGCGTGAGCGACTTCACCGGCAACATTCCGGGCATCGAGAAATACCCCTATTGCAAGCGGTTTACCTATCTGCAGGATTTCGCCAAGGATATTACGGCGGATAACCCCAACTGGGATGCGCTGTTCAACGCCTATGTGCAGAATGGCGCCCTGGTGGGTATGCCCTCGGATGAGAGCGGTGTCTATGGCATCGGCTTCCGCCATTCCACCTACGGTCGGGGAACCAGCGAGCTGTCCTTCAGCCTGAAGATTCCGGAGTATACCGACGAATATGTGGCGATCGCCCTGCGGCTGAACGATTATTACGATGTGGCGTCGGAGCAGACGGGTCTGCGGCTGTATGTGAATAAGGACGGGCGGATCGCACTGAAATTTGCGGGCACCTCCGACACGCTGACCTACCGGGAGACCGGATATAGCTTCGAGAACGCCCGGCAGGTGCTGGTCAGCGACGATGCGGATCGGAATGTGATCACCCTGAGCTTTGCCGATGATAACGGAAAGCTGCAGAAGGTGGCGGACTTCACCGTGGCCGACGGCACGGTGACCATGGATCCGGTCTCCGGCGAGCGTGTGACGAAATTCTACGGCTACAACATCTATCGGGACGGCTATATGTCGGTCACCACTGCCGGATACGACGTGGAGCTGACGGATATGAAGCTGGTGCTGCCGGTGTATTCCATGGTACCGTTCACCGTGGCGGAGCAGGAGGATCCCGACGGCCCGCATACGCCGGATACCCCGAAGGATCCGGAAAATCCCGGCGACAACAAGAGTCCGGTGACCGGTGTTGCCTTCTCGTTCATGTCGGTGGCAGTTCTGCTGATGGCGACGGCGATCGTCCTGCTCACATTCCAACAACGTAAGAAGGAGAACGCACAGACGGATGAAACGGTTAAATGACGCTGCGCTCAGCGGCATGGACATCCTCGGCAGGCAGATCGGCTCGGCAGCCGACTGCCCGCCGAGGCGGGGCAAGCAGGTGGGGATGTTCTATTTCCTCTGCCAGACGGATAAGCGCACCGAATACTTCGAGGATCTGCTGGATGCCTACGATGTGGAAACCTTAGGTGCGGCCGGAACGCCCTTTTACGATTATCCCTACGGCACCCCCTTTTATTGGGGGAAGCCCCTCTACGGGCGCTATTATTCCGGCGATGAATGGGTCATGCGCCGCCATGTGGAGCTGCTGACGCTGGCCGGGATCGATTTTCTGGTGATGGATACCACCAATCTGTGTGCCTTTATCCCGCAGGTGACGCTGCTGATGCGGATACTGGATGAGGGGCTGAAAAACGGGATCGAAACGCCGAAGATCGCATTTTATACCAACACGAACTCCGGCGAACGGATCCGGGAGCTGTACGAGGGGATCTACCGTCCCGGCGTTTACCCGGATACCTGGTACCGCATCGACGGCAAGCCCCTGATGATCGGGATCGCCGAGCAGACCGACCCGGAGCTGCTGGATTTCTTCCACTTCAAGAATTCCCAGTGGCCCGGTCAGCCCTATCGGGATAATGCGTTCCCGTGGATCGACTTTGGCTGGCCGCAGACCTGCTATGCCACGGCGGATGGACAGGAGCGGACCGTCAGCGTGTCCGTTGCCCAGAACAGCGGTAAGACTGCCTGCTTCGGCGAGAACTATTTCTACGGCTCCAATGGCTGCCACGGGCGCAGCTGGCACGACGGCGCCGCCCATCAGACGCCCGATTCCTATATGTACGGCTATAACTTTGCCGAGCAATGGCGGGGCGCCCGGGCGATCGATCCGGATACGGTATTTGTTACCGGCTGGAACGAGTGGATCGCCGGTGTGTGGAACGGCAACACCGATCCGGTGGCGATCTTCGACTGTCTGTCGCCGGAATACAGCCGGGATATCGAGCCGATGGCGGGGGGCTTTGGCGACGCATACTACCTGCAGCTGATCGACGAGGTGCGGCGGTTCAAGGGGATCGAGCCCGGCCAGACCGCCGCCTGTCCGGTGGAGCTGGACAATCTGACGACGGCTAAGGTGGAGCGGCGTACAGAGACCTGCGACGGAGTTCTGGCGGATGATTCCCTGCGGAATGTTCTGGTCAAGACCGGCGTGCAGCGCCATGGGGATATGCTGGAGTTTTATGCAGAGACCCGGGAGCCGCTCGATCCGACGGACCGTGTAGGCGACTGGATGCGGCTTTATGTGAATCCGGATCTGCCGGACGCCTTTTGCTACTGCCTGAATCTGCGTACCGTTTCCGAGACGGAGACGGTGGCGGCCCGGCGGGTGAACGGACGCTGGCAGCGCTGCGGTGCGGTGTCGTACCGGATCGAGGGCAACCGGCTGACCCTGTCGGTGCCGGCGGGGCTGATCGGCGATCCGGAGCAGGTGTATGTCAAGTGGGTGGATTCCCGGATCCACTGCCGCCGCCCGGAGGATTTTTACCTCTACGGCAGCGTGGTGCCCATCGGCTCGCTGTATTATCGCATCGGGCTGAAGGGCTGAATTGATCGTTTTTTAGAATAAGGAGTGTCGGCGATATGATCCGTGTGTTGATCTATAACGAGTTTTTGCACGAGCGGGAGGGCGGACTTTCGCAGGAGCTGTATCCGCAGGGGATCCATCGGACGATCCAGGCGGCGCTGGAGACGGATGAGGAGATCACCGTAACCACGACGACGCTGGAGGATTGTGAGCAGGTCATCACCGAGGAAAAGCTGAAAGAAACCGATGTGATGATCTGGTGGGGGCACATCGCCCATGTGCAGGTACCCGATGCGGTGGCGGAGCGGGTAGCGGCTGCCGTGCATTGCGGGATGGGGGCGATCTTCCTCCATTCGGCGCATCATTCCAAGCCGTTCCGCCGGCTGATGGGAACCCCCTGCAACCTGACGTGGCGGGAAAACGGCGACTATGAGCTGGTGTGGGTCTGCGATCCCTCCCATCCCATTGCGGCGGGCTTGGGACGCTTCCTGAAGCTGGAGCATGAGGAGACCTATGGGGAGCCGTTCACGGTGCCCGATCCGGATCATATCGTATTCCTCGGCGCCTATGAGGGCGGAGAGGCGTTCCGTTCCGGTTGCTGCTGGCAGCGGGGCTACGGCAAGGTCTTTTATTTCCAGCCCGGTCATGAGACGGTGCCTACGTTCCATCATCCGGATGTGCAGCGGATCCTGCGCAATGCGGTGCATTGGGCGGCGCCCGTGGCTCGTTATGACGCACTGGCGTGTCCGAATGTGGAACGCCCGTTGGGATGACAAAAATACGCAAGCCGTCGGAGCCCGGTCACGGGGTCCGGCGGCTTTTCCTTCGGAGCATCAAAACATACCGGGCTGCAAAAGGACGGGTAGCATAAATCCTCCCACCCGCTCATATAGTGTACAAAACACAATATGGGGTGATGAGGATGAAAGGCGCCGTAGAGGATCGGGCTGTCGAGCTGGGGGAGTATATTCTGGAGAACCAGACCACCGTTCGTGCCGCCGCTAAGCAGTTTCATATCAGCAAAAGCACCGTACATAAGGATGTGTCGGAGCGGTTGCGGGCGGTCGATCCGCAGCTGTATGGGGCGGTGCGGCATGTGCTGGAGGTAAATAAAGCCCAGCGACACATTCGGGGCGGTCAGGCGACCCGCCGCAAATACAAGGGCGAATAACCGGCTGTTTTTCGCTTGATGACAAGACCAGCCCCCGGTTTTTACGGAACCGGGGGCTGGCTTTTCGTATATATATATTATATATGGTAATATAATGGCGTTTCCAAAGGATCACAAGGCGTCACTATATATCGCCTGGATCAGCTGCTTTTCCGCTTGGCGGAACCAGTCGTTGCCCGGCTCGATCTGCCGCACATACCGCACCTGTCCCAGCAGCCGGAGCCGATAGTGCCCGGGGTCGGCGGCAAGCTCGGTATGCCCGGCATAGGCAGCGCTGGCGGCGGCACCGAATTTCAGTGCATAATAGACCTCCTGCCGCAGACGGCGCTTATACTCCCGGGGAACCGCTACCTTTTCGTTGACGATCAGCCCGGTGACGGTCTGCCGGTCTGTGTCGGAAACAAAGCAGGTCTTTTTCTCGTTGAGTGCAAAGCCCATGTCCTCCAGCATTCCCCGTATCTTCGGATAGAGAAACCGCAAGGGGAAATCGGCGGAAAAGGTCATATCGTCGCAATAGCGGGTATAGGCAATGCCCCGCATCCGGCACCAGTCGCCGATGTAGTTGTCAAACCGCTCCATCACCCGATTGGACAGCGCCGGGGAGGTGGGGGCGCCTTGGGGCAGCACGCCCTTGCGGCAGCATAGTGCGGTCAGCATGACGCCGATCTGCCGGGGAAAATAGCGGGTGTTAAAGGCGGCAGTATAGACCTGTTCAAAGGAGATGCTGCCGAAGAAATCGGTGATATCCAGCTTGAGGAGATGCCGCTTGCCTACATGCGGGGCGGCGTTGGCGGGCAGCGACCGGCGGCGCACATAGGCGGTGGCATAGGCGGAGACCGGCTGCCGCTGCACGATGCGGTGCAGAATGGTTCTCTGCAGCGCCCGCAGTGTCGGGGAGGGGGCGTATAGACGGCGCAGCGAGCCGTCCCGCTTCGGCACCGTCCGCTCCCGGTATTCCCGGTCGGCGTGCTTGGTATAGGTGAACAGCTTCCGGTATCCCATCCCGAGAAAAGCCGCCAGCTGATGGGGGTCGTAGAGGAACGGCAGCGGGTTTTGACTGACATAGTCCAGCACCATTTCGGTGGCGGTCTCTACGCCGAATTTCTGCACGAAAGGCAGATCCCAGGAATCAAACTGCACCCGGTCATACGGATACACCATCATGCGAAGCCACTCCTTTCTGCCCCTTGCCATCGGCGGCTGCAGCACAAAATGACCGGATATAAGCGGAGGCGAGCCTAAAAATCACAGCGTGATTCGATGCTCGTCGGAGCGTTATCCGGCGAGAGCGAGTGCCGCAGGCACCGCTCGGTATTCCCTTTCCGACGACAGGACGGCGACTCGCCGCCCCCCTCAAAGCATGCGCTTTAAGCTGTACACTGCTGCAGCCGACCGATGGCTATTTCAGTGTAGCAGATACCCGTTTCCTTGTCAATGAAATTCGGTGAGGTTTTTCACCGTGCCGGCGGCAGACCGGGCGGCTGCAGTCCATACCCTGGCTCGACAAATTACCGGTGATTCACACAACTTTTGCAGTGCAATGGTGTGAAGCACTGAAAAAATACCAAAATATGGAAAATTCCATCTTGCCAAAATTGCCAATTTATGGTATTCTATAGACAACACAAAACGAAAAAGGAGAGAAATCAAAGTATGAGTAGAAAAATCCGTGTCCTATTGGCCGACAACAGCGAGTTTTTTGCCATTCCGTGCGCCAACGTGATGAAATCCCACGGTCTGGATGTGATCACGATGGAAAAGGATGGGAAAAGTCTACTGGATGCCCTTGTCCGGCAGGAGCCGGACGTGGTGCTGCTGGACTTTTTCCTGCCCCGGCTGGATGCCATCGGTGTGTTGAAGGCTTTGGATGGACTGGAGCTGTCCAAGCGCCCTCGTATGATGATTATGTCCGGCTTTGACAATCCGGCGCTGGAGCGGGAGGCGCTGACGGCAGGGGCGGATTATTATTTCCTGAAGCCGTTTGACGCCGGGGAGATGGCGGAGCGTATCCTGACGCTGTGCGGGGATCATACGGCGGCGCCGGTGAGCCGGAATGCAGGGCGGGATGCGGAGGCGGAGCAGTCGCTGGAGATGCAGGTGACGGAGATCATCCACCAGATCGGCGTACCGGCGCATATCAAGGGGTATCAATATCTGCGGGATTCCATTCTTATGGCGATCGAGGATAACGGGATCATCAATGCGGTCACGAAGCGGCTGTATCCCGCCGTAGCCAAGAAGCACGATACGACCTCCTCCCGGGTGGAGCGAGCGATCCGTCACGCCATCGAGGTGGCGTGGGATCGGGGCGATGTGGACGTACTCAATTCCTATTTTGGCTACACCATTCATAACGGTCGGGGGAAGCCCACCAACTCGGAATTTATCGCCATGATCTCCGACAAGTTCCGCTTGCAGATGAAAGCCTCCTGAGCCAACAAAAACGCTCCGTGAAAACGGGGCGTTTTTCGATATAAATATATCGTTTCTCGTTCTTGACACCGACCGGTCAAACGCTGTAAAATATAAACGGATGATTTTGCATTGAGGAGGGGAACGGCATGGCGAAGCAGACGAAAAACCGCATCGTTACCATCAGCCGGGAGTACGGCAGCGCCGGCAGCGAGATCGGGCGGCGTCTGGCGGAGTCTCTGGGGGTTCCCTGCTACGATAAGGATTATGTGCTGAAGACCGTGGAAAACAGCGGCCTGTCCACGGAATTTCTGGAGCAGGAGGAGAGCCGCTTTATCAGCAGCCTGCTGTTCAGTCTGGCTACCGGCGGATATCGGCATTCCACCGATAAGGCGCTGGCGGATCAGGTATTCATTGCGGAAAGCAATGCGCTGCGGGAGGTGGCCCGGCAGGGCTCCTGTGTCATCGTGGGGCGCTGCGCCGATTATGTGCTGAAAAACGATTACGACGTATTCAGTGTGTTTGTGTATGCGGAGGCGGGGCTGCGGGTACGCCGGGCGATCGAGGAATACGGCGAGGAGGCTCGCCGGGCGGAGATCACCGTGCGGGAAAAGGACCGCTCCCGTGCCCGCCACTATGAATACTATACTGGACGCAGCTGGGGCGAGCCGGACAACTATCACCTATGTGTCAACAGCGGACGGCTGGGGATCGACCGGACGGTGACGCTGATCCGGCAGGCGCTGGAGCTGACGGCGAGTACGGAAAACGGAAAGTGAGGACATCACATGGCAGGCTACAGACCGAGAGGCGGACAGAACCGCTCCAATAAGAGCCGGGAGACCGGCGGCACCGACGCATCCCGGCAGACGGGGAACCGCCCGTCTCGCCAGCCGTCCCGTGACCGGGGCGGTCGTTCTGCCGGCTCCCGCCCGGCGGGAGGACGGGAGGCAGCTCCCCGGGAATTTGCTCCGGGCGAGTTTTTCACACTGGGCGAGCATACGGTGGGGCGGAAGCACTATCGGTTCCGGTATAACGGCAAGGTGTACCGGATTATGGAGGGGCTGGCGCAGCCGAAGCCGCCGGAGACCGATCCGGATACCACTGCTGTCGTGGTGGAAACGGCGGCGCTGACCGAGACGGCGGAGACGGTCTCGCTGGAGGAGACGGTGCAGGAGACGGTGACGGTGGCGGCGGAGCCGGAGGAGACGCTGCTGCTGGAGGAGCCGGATGCCAAAAAGGCATATGAGGCATGGAATCGGATCAAACGGCCGGAGCGGTACGGCGCCTGAGGGGAAGATTGCGAAAAGCCGACGGCAGGAGCGGAAGCTGCTGCGTGCCGAAAATTGCATGGAAATGACCGAGAGTACAAGGGCTGACCAATCCAGCGTCAGCCCTTGTTTTTCTACATTCTACCAGCGGTAGAATGGCGGTAGCGGGAGAGTTTACCGCAAAATGGGGCAATCTACTATGGCGATAGTCATTCCGGCGCTTTCTACCCGAAAAAACGCAAAATTCTACTTTTCCTGAGGGATGGGGTAGAATGGGGGCTTTGCGACAGTAGGTTGTCAGCGGCGGACATCCGGGGTATACTGGATACCGTCAGCGACGGAGGTGAGAGGCAAGTGAACCAAGCGGAAAACGGTACGGACAAGAACGGGTCCGCAGAAGCGGAGCCGATCCATATCCTGTTTTGCGGGGACGAAAATGTAGCGGACGGTGTCCTGCTGGCGACCTTGTCTATTCTGGCACATGTGGTGCAGCCGCTGCACATATTCCTGTTCACGGCGGCTGTGGGAGAGGGCGACCGGCAGCGGCGCCCGATGCCGGATTCTTTTGCGCAGCGACTGCAAACGGTGGTGCAGCGCCGGCATCCGGACAGCCGGGTGACACGGGTGGAGCTGACCGAGCAGTTTGCCGCCTGTCCGCCCACGGCGAATATGGATACCCGGTTCACCCCCCTGTGTATGCTGCGGCTGTATGCCGATCTGGTAGCGGAGATCCCCGACCGGCTGCTCTATCTGGACTGCGATGTGCTGTGCCGCCGGGATTTTACGGACTTTTACCGGAAGGATATGACCGGCGTGGAGCTGTGCGGCGTGCTGGATCGCTATGGCAGCTGGTTCTTTCATGGCGGTCATTGGCGGCGCAATTACATCAATTCCGGCGTGTTGCTGATGAATATGGCGGAGATCCGCCGCTCAGGGCTGTTTGCCCGCTGCCGGGCGCTGTGCCGGGATGAGCGGATGTTCATGCCCGACCAGTCGGCGCTCAACCGGCTGGCAAGAAAGCGGCTGGTATCCCGCCGCTATAACGAGCAGGCCGACCCTCGTCCGGACACGGTGTTTCAGCATTTTTCCACCCGGTTCCGGTTTTTTCCCTACATCCGCACGGTGACGGTAAAGCCCTGGGAGCCCCAGCGGGTGCATGAGGTGCTGGGGCTGCGGGATTATGACGAGCTGTATGCCCAATATTGGAAGGAGAAAGAAGTATGACCCATGAGATTCCGGTGTTTTTCACCATCGATGATAACTATGCCCCGCTGCTGGCGGTGGCGCTGCGCTCTGCCATCGACCATGCTGACCCGGCCCGGCGCTATCGGGCGATCGTGCTGCACCAGGGGCTGGATGCCGCCCATCAGCAGAAGCTGAAAGCGCTGGAGACGGACTGTTTCCGGGTGGATTTTCAGCCGCTGGAGAATTGTCTGGAGGGGATCACCGACCGGATGGGCAACCGCCTGCGGTGCGATTATTTTACGCTGACCATTTATTTCCGGCTGTTTATTCCCACCATGTTCCCCCAGTATGACAAGTGCGTCTATGCGGACAGCGATGTGGTGTTTACGGAGGATGTGGCGAAGCTGTACGATATTGAGCTGGGGGATGCGCTGCTGGGCGCCTGCCCGGATCTGTCCATTTCCGGCGTGCCGGAGCTGGTGGCGTACACGGAGCAGGCGGTAGGCGCCGACCCGGGCGGCTATGTCAATTCCGGTGTGCTGCTGATGAATCTGCACGGGCTGCGGCAGGCGGGCTTTGAGGAGCGGTTCCTGTCGCTGCTGAACACCTACCAGCTGGATACCATCGCCCCCGATCAGGACTATATCAACGCCATGTGCAAGGGACACATTCACTATCTGCCGGCGGAGTGGGACGCCATGCCCGGACCCGGCGAGCCGCTGGAGCATCCCTGCCTGATCCACTATAATCTGTTTTCCAAGCCTTGGTGCTATGACGGCATCCAGTACGGCGACGTGTTCTGGCGCTATGCAGCCGAGAGCGGCTACGAGGAGGAGCTGCGGGCGCACAAGGCAGCCTATTCTGACGAGCAGAAGCAGGCGGACGCCCGGTGTATGCAGCTGCTGGTGACCCGGGGCGTGGAGATCACCCGGTCTGATGAGACCTTCCGTAAGCTGGCGGAGAGCGGGGTGGCGGTGCGCTTATGATACCCGGAGGCGATCGCACGCCGGTGATCCGGAATATTCGGGACTACGCTCAGAGCGGGGAGTTTTACCATAAGGTGGAGCTGCACGACCCCGTCCTGACGCCCGCCGAGAGCAAGGCTATCACCGACGGCTATATGAAAAACCGCCGCCGTTTGTCCTATCGGATGAAGCGGCTGACGGCGGTGACTCTGGCGGACTATATGACCGGCAGACTGAATCAGGCGACCTCGATCGTGGGGCTGGAGAAGATCCCCGCCGAGCTGGGCGGCGTGATCATCACCAGCAACCATTTCAGCCCCTTTGAAAACACGGCGATCCGGTATCTGGTGCAGCAGGCGGGGCTGTCCCGGCTGAATATCATCAGCCAGACCTCCAACTTTGCCATGAACGGTGTGGTAGGCTTTTTGATGAACTATGCCGATACCATCCCCATTTCGGTGGATCCCCGGTATCTGTCCCGGGATTTTATGGCGGTGCTGCGGGAAAAGCTGGTGGAAAAGCAGGAAACCGTGCTGCTGTATCCGGAGCAGGAGATGTGGTTCAATTACCGCAAGCCCCGCCCGCCGAAAAAGGGTGCCTACTATTATGCCGCCAAGCTGCGGGTACCGGTGCTGTCCTGCTTCGTGGAGATCGTGGACACGGATGAAAACGAGTCCCCGGACTTCAAGCGGGTGCGGTATGTGGTGCATGTGCTGGGGCTGCTGCGCCCCGATCCGGCGCAGACCACCAAGGAGAACGCCGCCCGGCTGGCGGAGCAGGATTATGCGCTGAAAAAGGCGTGCTATGAGCAGGTGTACGGCAAGCCCCTCGACTATGCCTTTGACGCTTCGGACATTGCCGGCTGGCAGGGAGAGCTGTCGTGAAGGAGATCCGGTATTACGAGCGCTTCACCGACGATTTTGTGGAGTCCCCGCAGCAGGCGCTGCGGCTGTCGGAGGACTATGTATATGTGCGCACCGGCTGGCTGTCCCGGCTGTGGGCGGCGGTGGTGTATGGGCTGGCGCTGTTTTTTTCGTTTTTTTACTGCCGGATAGGATTGCGCATGCGCATACGGGGCAAAAAGAATCTCCGCTCCGCCGGAAAGGGCGGACTGTTTCTCTACGGCAATCATACCCAGCCGGTGGGGGACGTGTTTACTCCGGCGCATTGTCTGTTTCCCCGGCGCATCTATACGCTGGTCAGCCCTGCAAACTACGGGCTGCCGGTGATCGGTAAGCTGCTGCCCTATCTGGGGGCGCTGCCGGTGGCGGATACGGTGCATGGGATGCGGGCGCTGCAGCAGGCGCTGGAGACCCGTCTGCAGCAGGGCTGCGGTATTGTGGTCTATCCCGAGGCGCATGTGTGGGAATACTATACCGGGATCCGTCCGTTTCCGGCGACCTCCTTTAAGTTTCCGGTGAAATGTGCGGTGCCGGTGTATGCTATGACCGTCACCTATCAAAAGGCCCGGTGGGGGAAACGTCCCCGCATGGTGGTGTATATCGACGGCCCCTTTGCGCCGACGGGGGAAACGGCGGCGCAGAAGGCGGAGAGCCTGCGGGCGGCGGTGCAGACGGCGATGGAGCGCCGCAGCCGGGAGAGCAATGTGGAATACATCCGCTATGTGCCGCAGGCTGCCGCCGAGGAGCTTTCGGAATAATTGGATGCAATTTAGCTCGGCAAAGCCACTGACGGAGATCTTCGGTCGGCGGCTTTTGCAATTTACGACAATGTTTTTCCGACAGCCGGGAAAGTGTTTACAAGTATTTCCATGTGTTCTACATGGTAGCTGTTTACGGGGAGACCGATGAGAGCGGAAGAATAGAGGTGTGTCTATGGCACCATCCGGCATATTGGATAGAGTAAAAAGCAGCGATTTGGTGCAAAAGCTGATCATCATGTTTTTCGACGAGGTGATCCTCATCGACTGTGCCTCGCAGCGGGTGCAGAACGTGACGGAGACGATGCTGGGACACCCGGTGCGGGGGCGGGATTATGACGGGCTGCGCTATGACGATCAGGTGCGGCTGACGATGCAGGCGCAGCAGCCGGGATCGGAGTATTCCGTCCCGTGGGAGGCGCTGTGTCTGGAAACCGTCATAAAGCAGCTGGAGGAGCATGAGCGGTACTGTCTCAAGCTGTGCTTTCCGTCGCTGCACGCCGATGAAACGGCATATAAGGAATTGACCTATGTGTATTTGGACGAGCGGCACGATGTCATCGCCATGCTGTGTCAGGATGTGACGGATATTGTGACCGGCGCCATCGATCCGCTGACGGGGCTGTATACCATCTCGGAGTTTCATAAGCGGGTTCGTCAGTGGATCCGGGACAATCCCGGACGCAAATACCGGATGCAGCGCTACAATATCGACCGCTTCCGGGATATAAACGGGATCTTCGGCTATGAGACGGGCAACCAGCTGCTGGAGGATTTCGGCACCTATATGCAGCGCTTTAATTCCGGGGATAGCTTTGCAGCGCACCTGAATGCGGATCATTTTGTGCGGTTCTGTGCCGACGACAGCTGCACCGTGCAGCAGTGCTATAATAATTTTGCCGATAGCTTCACCGGCTACGCACTGCAGATGCCGATCAAGCTACACATGGGGGTCTACGACCTGTGCGAGCCGGATTGCGATTCCTTCACCATGAGCTATAAGGCGCTGCTGGCGCTGCAATCCATCAAGGGCAATATGACCCGCCAGATCGTTTATTACGAAAAGGGCATGATGGCGGTGGAGGCGGAGAATCAGGAGCTGCTGTCGGAGGTGCAGGAGGCGATCCGGGACGGGCAGTTTGAGGTGTGGTTTCAGCCGCAGCTGGAGTATGCGCACCACCGGATGATCGGTGCGGAGGCGCTGGTGCGCTGGCGCCATCCGAAAAAGGGGCTGGTCTCGCCGGCGACCTTTATTCCGATGCTGGAGAAAAGCGACTGCATCGGTATCGTAGATCGGTTTGTGTTCGATAAGGTGTGCAGCTGCATTCGCAAATGGGACACCTGTGGGGAGCAGATGGTGCCCATTTCCGTCAACCTGTCCCGCAACGATGTGTATAAGGGCGACATCTGCCGGAAGCTGCTGGAGATCCTGCAGCAGCATCAGGTGAGCCCGCAGTCGGTGCATCTGGAGATCACCGAGAGCGCCTATATTGAAAATGCCGCCTGCCTGTCGGAGGCGTTGGCGCAGCTGCAGCAGGCGGGCTTCCGGGTGGAGATGGACGATTTCGGCTCCGGGTATTCCTCGCTGAACGTGCTGAAGGATATTCCGGTGGATCAGCTGAAGCTGGATATGGATTTTCTCAAAGGCTCTTATGACAGCCCTAAGGGGCGAGCTGTCATTTCGTCGGTCATCAACATGGCAAAGGCGCTGGGGGTGTCGGTGATCGCCGAGGGGGTGGAGACCCGGGAGCAGGCGGAGATGCTGGCGGAGTTTGGCTGCGACCGGATGCAGGGATATTATTTCAGCCGACCGGTGAATGAGGAGGAGTTTGCCCGCCTGCTGCAGGCGAGGGCAGCCTCCTGAGCGGCGGCGGTGCTGCCGGATGAAAAGACCCGAAAGGGTCTTTTCTGCATTTTCACCGAAAAAAATCCCGTACCGCTGTTAAAAATATCACAGAAAAGGGTTGAAAATGCCGAACGATGCGGGTATAATAAATCTGTACGGCAATGCGTCTCCGGACGTGTACAGTAAAAACCGAAAGGAGTACCAATATGAACTATTCCCGTGAAGTGGAAAACATGTGCATAGTGAAAAAGGGTCCTCACCACGGCCCGGCTCCCATCCCCGAAGAGGGCAAATGGGTCAAAGCGAAGGAGATCACCGATATCTCCGGTCTGACCCACGGCGTGGGCTGGTGCGCTCCCCAGCAGGGCACCTGCAAGCTCACTCTGAACATCAAGAACGGTATCGTCGAGGAGGCGCTGGTGGAAACCATCGGCTGCTCCGGTATGACTCATTCGGCGGCGATGGCGGCGGAGATTCTGCCCGGCAAGACGCTGCTGGAATGCCTGAACACCGATCTGGTGTGCGACGCCATCAATGTGGCAATGCGTGAGCTGTTCCTGCAGATCGTCTACGGCCGCAGCCAGTCGGCTTTCTCCGAGGACGGCTTGGCGATCGGCGGCGGCTTGGAGGATTTGGGCAAGGGCCTGCGCAGTCAGGTCGGCACCATGTATTCCACCAAGGCGAAGGGTGTGCGCTATCTGGAGATGGCAGAGGGCTATGTGACTAAGCTGGCTTTAGATGAAGAGGGCGAGGTCATCGGCTATCAGTTCGTCCGTTTGGGCAAGATGCTGGAGGCGATCCGCCACGGCGTGAACCCCAACGAGGCTTATGAGCAGAATATCGGTCAGTACGGGCGTTTCGACGGCGCTGCCAAGTACATTGACCCCCGTGAAGAATAAGAAGGAGGACGGACAGATGGCAAACGATGTGATGTTTGAAGGCAAAGACCGCCGCATGGCAGGAATCGAAAAATTCCTGGCGGAGAACGATCTGGGCTCTCTCGAGGCGTGCCGGGATCTGTGCCTGTCCAAGGGCATTGACGTAGATGCGATCGTGAAAGGCGTGCAGCCCATCGCTTTTGAAAACGCCGTATGGGCGTACACCATGGGTGTGGCGCTGGCGCTTAAGCGCGGCGTGAAGAATGCTGCCGACGCCTCCGCTGTGATCGGTGAAGGTCTGCAGGCGTTCTGCGTGCCCGGTTCTGTGGCGGAGCACCGTAAGGTGGGTCTGGGTCACGGCAATCTGGGTAAGATGCTGCTCAGCGACGAGACCACCTGCTTTGCGTTTCTGGCGGGGCACGAGTCTTTCGCTGCCGCCGAGGGCGCCATCGGTATCGCCCGCACCGCCAATAAGGTGCGTAAGGTGCCGCTGCGGGTCATCCTCAACGGTCTGGGCAAGGATGCGGCGTATATCATCAGCCGGATCAACGGCTTCACCTATGTGGAGACCGATTATGATTTCTTCAGCGGCGAGCTGAAGATCGTGCGGGAGAAGGCGTTCTCCGACGGCGAGCGTGCGCAGGTGAAGTGCTACGGCGCCAACGATGTGCAGGAGGGCGTCGCCATCATGCAGAAGGAGGGCGTGGAGGTCTCCATCACCGGTAACTCCACCAACCCCACCCGGTTCCAGCATCTGGTGGCCGGCACCTATAAGAAGTGGGCGATCGAGAACGGCAAGAAGTACTTCTCCGTGGCGTCCGGCGGCGGCACGGGTCGTACCCTGCACCCGGATAACGTGGCGGCAGGTCCCGCCTCCTATGGCCTGACCGACTCCATGGGGCGTATGCACGGGGATGCCCAGTTTGCGGGCTCCTCCTCGGTGCCGGCGCACGTGGAGATGATGGGTCTGATCGGCATGGGCAACAACCCCATGGTCGGTGCCACCGTGGCTTGCGCCGTGGCGGTCGCCGAGGCGCTGAAATAAGCGATCACTCTTAAAAGCTAAAGGAACCGCTCACCTGTCCGGTGGGCGGTTCCTTCTATTCTTCGATGGTCTCTTGACTGCGGGGGCGGCGATAGGCGGTGGGGGAAACGCCCATCGCCTTTTTGAATACGGTGGCGAAGTAATTGCTGTTGTGAAACCCGCACTGGGCGGCGATTTGCGCCACCGACAGGTCGGTGGAGGAGAGCAGCTTGAGGCTGCGTGCCAGCCGGGTCTTGTTCACATAGGCGTTGTAGCCGACGCCCATGATCTCCCGGAATGCTGTGGACAGGTAGCCGGGGGATACCTTGAACAGATGGGCGGTATCCGGCAGCGTCAGATCCCGGTGGGCGTTGCGCTGGATATACAGCACCACATCCTCTACGATCTGGTCGATGTGGGCGTCGGAGACGGTGGAGTCCGGCTCTGTCGGGGGATAGTTGCGAGCCAGCCGAATGAGGATCCGCTCCAGACAGGTCAGATACATGGGATAGGTGTATTCGTCGTCCCGCTCCATCTCCTGTCCGATCCGTTCCAGCTCCTGCCGGATGGCAAGGCTGTCCTCCCCGGCAAGATGGTAGAAATGCCGTTCAAAGCAGGGACGCAGCGCCGGCGAAAAATGTGCCTGCTGGGGAAACAGCAGATACCGCTCGAATTGCTCCCGAGGGTCGGTGTAGGGGACCGGCAGCACCTGATGCGCCACATACGGCGGGATGAGGATCAGATCGCCCGGCCGGAGGTCGTAGGTGGCGCCGTTGATGAAATAGCGCCGCTGCCCCCGCAGCAGATAGAACAGCTCGTATTTCGGGTGGGTGTGCAGCTCCACCACCAGGGAGGAGGAGCCGATGCGGTAATTGAATGGGGGTTTGTCCTGAAAAAAGCGGGGCGAGCTCATAGCCGCACCTCCTGTCTGCTCCCATCATACCGAGCCGTCGGGAAAATGTCAAGAAAAGCTATGAAATATTACGGATAAAAATCGGAGGTTCAGCCGGAAAACGGGAAAATATTTGAAAAAATCCCGATTATTTCCAAAAAGTCAGTGTAAAAAATTAGAGATAAAAGTGCCCCGATAGGAATTATTTAATGTTGTGTTCCGCCGGCCGGCTTATTATAATAAAATTAACGGCATAAGCCGCAAAAGCACAGAGGATATCGGGGGTACGGGGATGGCGATCCGAGAGGCGAAGATCTATTCGCAGCTGCTGTATGATTATGCGTGCGTGAGCGAGAGCATCAGCATGGAGGAGGCGCATTTTCATAACGTCTATGAAATCGGCTATCTGATCACCGGCTGGCGGAATATGTTCATCGGGGATCGCCTGTACCGGCTGCAGGCAGGGGATCTGACCCTCATCCCCGTCGGTGTCCCTCATAAGGCGACGGTGCTGACCGCCGGACGGCTCAAGCGGATCGTGGTGAATGTCACCAAGGACTGGGTGCCGCCGTCGGTGGCACGCTGCTTCGACCATACCTGCTATCATATTCCTGCGGAGTCCATGCCGGGGCTGCGGGATATTTTCCGCCGGATGGAGGAGGAATACCGCCGCCCGGAGGACATTCATCGGGCGGTGCTGCTGCGGGGATCGGTGTATGAGCTGCTGTCGTTTTTGCAGCGGCTGGTGAGCGTGGATGCCTCGGTGGTCAGCGATGAGCAGGACGGCTGGGCGGAAAAGGTGACCCGCTATATCGGGGAGCACTATGCCGAGCCGCTGACTCTGCAGGTGATGGCTCGGGAGTTTTCCACCAGTCGGGAGTATTTTTCCATGCGGTTTAAGAAATCCACCGGCTTTGGCTTCAGCGAGTATCTGACGCAGGTGCGTATGGCGAATGCCATCTATCTGCTGGAGCATCCCGGCGCCAGCGTCACCGATGTGGCGTATCAGTGCGGCTTCAACGACAGCTCCTATTTTGCGGCGGTGTTTAAGAGCATCTATGGAATTACGCCGAAGAAATATCAACAAAATCGTACAGAAGAATAATAATTATTTCCGGTTTTTTGTGTATAGCGGTTAATCTTTTGCGAGAAATCCGGCTTGGCCTACGGTATAATAAAACATAACTTGACAGAAGCGGGAGGATGGAAGCATGAAAAAACGGATAGGCGGTCTGTTGGTGTGCCTGGCAATGCTGGCGAGTATGCTGGGCGTGACGGGGATGCTGCCGACGGCAGCGGAAACCGTTGTGACCCAGCTGAATACCGAGAATGCGGACCGGGCGATAGCGGCGGAGGAGAATCTGCTGGCAGCGGCAGCGGCGCATACCGGGTACAATATGACCGGAAAGACGGAGACCTACATATCCGGCAGCAACTGGATGAAGCTGCTGGACGGACAGGTGATGGGCGTGAATACCACCGACAGCAGCGCTCTGGCGGCGGTGGGCGGTCTGTGGGCTGACGGGTATCAAAAGCAGTTTCTGGTGTTTCAGCTGACGGAGTCCTATGCCATCGATCGGCTGATGCTGGGCGGCAATTCCGATGCAAAATACACCATCATGGGGGCGTCCGTTTATATCGGAGACCGGTCCCTCGAGCAGCTTCTTGCCGACGGTACAGCACCGGTCTGGACCAGCGACGGCGCCATCGTGAACGGTGTGCTGGTGGAGCTGGGCGAGCAGGTCAAGGGCCGATTCGTGATCTTCGAGCTGACCTGCCGGGCGAACAGCTCCTATGGACAGTGCTGGATCAGCGAGCTGGCGGCAGCCGGGTCACCGCTGATCACAACGGAGGTGCTGGGCGCCGACGATGCCGACCGGCTCATCGTACCGGAGGAGAATCTGCTCTCCGGGGCAGCGTTCCGTGCTACCGATAAGACCGGCACCGTCGATGCGCCGGTGCAGAATAACGTGAGCCGTCTTTTTGACGGACAGGTGGCGGGGATCAACGGCACCGGCGATACCACCGCCATTCTCAGCGGGGAGCGCTGGGCGGACGGGCAGCCGTTCAGCCAGATGTATCTGTCCTTCACCTTTGGCAGCGGGTATCAGTTCGAGCGGCTGCTGCTGGGGGGCATCGACACGGACGGCTGGGGCTTTATCAATCCGCAGGTATACATCGGCACTGAGAGCATTGCCGAGATCATCGCCAACGGCACGGCACCGGTGTGGAGCTATACCGGCTGTGTGCTGAAGGCTGTGCTGGTGGATCTGAGCCGGATGGAGCTGACAGGGACCACGGTGGTCATCCGCTCCGACACGAAGGGCAGCGGCACATGGACCTATGTGCAGGCGTCCGAGGCGGCGGTCACCGGCTCTCCTCTGACGGCGGCGGAGGAACTGGGTGCCGAGGACGGCGATCGGGTGATCGCTCCGGCGGATAACATCCTGACAAAAGCGACGGCAAAGGTGACGGATAAGACCGGCACCGTCGAGCCGCCGGTGAAGAATAACTGGAATAAGCTCTTTGACGGGCAGGTGGCAGGGGTCACCGGTGCGCTGGAAAATGCGGACAAGACCATCATCAGCGGGGAGCGCTGGGCAGAGGGTCAGCCCTTCAGCCGGATGTACTTCTCCTTCACCTTCCCGGAGGAATACCGGTTCACCAGCCTGCTGCTGGGGGGCGTGGACGATCCCGATTTCGGGTTCATCAATCCGCAGGTGTACATCGGGAATGAGAGCATCGCCCAGATCATCGCTGACGGCACGCAGCCGATATGGAGCTATACCGGTGTGGTGCAGAAGGCGGTGCTGCTGGATCTGAGCCGGGAGGAATGGACGGGTACGACCATCGTGATCGCATCGGATACCAAGGGCAGCGGTCAGTGGACCTATGTGCAGGCGTCGGAGCTGGCGGCGACCGGGGCGCCTGTGGCGGTCAAGACCCGGCAGGAGACCATCGTCTGCGTGGGCGACAGCATCACCTATGGCACGGTATTCACGGATGTGGATACCTGGAGCGCCCGTCAGCTGGAGAATCCGTATCCGGCGCAGCTGGAGCGGCTGCTGAATGCGGCCAGCTCCACGGTAGAGTATACGGTGGTGAACGCCGGCATCAGCGGCAGCGCCGTGATCGGTGCCAGCGAGGGCTATTCCACCAGTAATTCCAGCGGCGGCCCCACCCACTGGCTGACGGAGCAGGCGTCCGAGGGCTTTGTGTGCAGCGCCGATAAGGTGCTGATCATGCTGGGCACCAACGATGCCCATTCCAGCTGCTGGAGCGGGCGTGCCGCCGATTATAAGACCTATTATCAGAAGATCATTGCTGCCTTCCGGGAGAAAAATCCCGCTGTACAGATCTATATACTGACCTCGCCCTATACAAATGTGGCGACCCATGCCGACGGACTGGAGAACGGCGTGGTGCCGCAGCAAAAAGAGCTGTCTCTGGAGCTGGGCTTGCCCCTCATCGACGTATACGGCGCTACAAAGCAGTTTGTGGCAGACAACGGCGGCGATCTGAGCAGCTTTATCGATGGGGTGGACATTGCCAAGGGGCTGTGCGTCCATCCCCATGAGGCGGGCGCCGGAGTGATCGCCCGGACGGTGCTGGAGGGGCTGACCCTGCCGGTGCGCAGTCTGGGGGCACAGCTGCGGGGCGATCATGGAGAGACGGCGGCGCTGCGGTTCTGCTTTGAGGTGGATGCCCGGCAGCTGACGGCAGACGCCCAGCATAACGCCCAGCTTACCGCCGATACGGCGGTGACGGTGGGTGACAGCGAATACCGTCTGGTGCGTATGGGCGCTCTGGTTGCCCGGGGCGACAAGGTGTCCCAGGAGGATATGACGCTGGAGCAGGCGGCCTCCCAGACGGTGCTGAAGGATGTCCCGGCGCAAAAGCTGTACAGCACCGGGGACTATATGGCGACCTTTACCGCCGTGGTGGTGAATGTGCCCGCCCGTCATTTTGATACCCAGCTGCTGGCACGGCCCTATGCGGTCTATGAAAAGGATGGCGTCGAGTGCGTGGTCTATGGCGCTGTCGTATCCCGCACCGTCCGTCAGGTGGCGGCGTTGGCGGAGTAACGGCTTTCCGGTCGGCTATGCTTCCTCCCTTGCGTAGTATAGCTTTTGTATCTGCACCCCTGCTGCAGCGGTGGCAGGGGTGCGGATTTTATCCGGAACTTAATATTTTCCGGATTTTCAGAAAAATCACTTGATATTCTCCCTGCAATTGTGTGCAATACTCCCTATAATGAAAGAGTGCGGAGGATCCGCAAAAGGTCTATTTTTGTTCAGCTTAAGGAGGGCATAGGATGAACAGACGCATATGGAGCGTATGTCTCAGTGTGGCGCTGCTGTTGAGTATGGTAGCGGTGACCGGCGTGTTTTCGGCGGCGGCATCGACCATCACGGCAACGGAGCTGGGCGAGAGGGACAGCGACAAGCTGATCGCCCCGGCGGATAACATTCTGGCGAAGGCGACGGTCGCCGTGACGGATAAGACCGGCACCACGGCTGCCAATCGGGATCGCTGGAATAAGGTGATGTACGACGGACAGGTGGTGGGCGTCAACTGCACCAACGACAGCAGCAATGTGTGCGTGGTGGGCGGCGCCCGGGTGGACGCATTCAGCAGCATGTATTTTGCATTCACCTTTGATCAGCCGTATACCTTTGAGAGTTTGCTGCTGGGCGGATATAACGACCCGGCGTATGGGTTCATCAACCCGAAGATCTACATAGGCAATTTCACGCTGGAGAAACTAATCGCCACCGATATGGAGCCGGCGTGGAGCTACGATGGCGTGGTCAAGGCGGGGCTGAAGATCGATCTGAGCGGCGCCGATCTGACCGGCCGTACTTTGATTATCCGCTCGGATGCCAAGGGCAACGGCAAGTATTATTTTGTCCATGCCAGTGAGGTGGCAGCCACCGGCGTAGAGGCGCCGCTGACCTCCACCACCGAGCTGGGCGAGGGGGATGGCGACAAGCTGATCGCCCCGGCGGATAATATTCTGAAAAATGCGACGGCGGCGGTGACGGATAAGACCGGCACCACGGCGGCGAACCGCAGTAACTGGAATGTGCTGTTTGACGGACAGGTAGCCGGTGTCAACTGCACCAACGACAACGCCAACATTGCGGTAATCAACGGCGCCCGCTGGGCGGAGGGGCAGCCCTTCAGCAGTATGTATTTTTCCTTTGAGCTGGATGGATGCTATGCGGTGGAAAAGCTGCTGCTGGGCGGATATAACGACAGTAGCTACGGCTTTATCAATCCGCAGGTGTATATCGGCGACGAATCGGTTTCGGAGCTGATCGAGAACCAGACGCAGCCGGTATGGAGCTATACCGGTGTGGTGAAGGCGGGCGTGCTGGTGGATGTGAGTAATGCTCAGCCCACCGGGAAATATGTGATCATCCGCTCGGATACCAAGGGGAGCGGGCAGGCGACCTATGTGCATGCCAGCGAGCTGGCGGCTACCGGAACCGTGGTGCAGGATCCGACGGCGATCACCTTCCGGGAGTTGGGCGAGGGGGACAGCGATAAGCTGATCGCCCCGGCGGATAATATTCTGAAAAATGCGACGGCGGCGGTGACGGATAAGACCGGCACCACGGCGGCGAACCGCAGTAACTGGAATGTGCTGTTTGACGGACAGGTAGCCGGTGTCAACTGCACCAACGACAACGCCAACATTGCGGTAATCAACGGCGCCCGCTGGGCGGAGGGGCAGCCCTTCAGCAGCATGTATCTGTCCTTTACGCTGGATCAGCCCTACCAGATCCAAAAGCTGCTGCTGGGCGGATATAATGACGACAGCTATGGTCTCATTAACCCGCAGATCTATATCGGCAACGCATCCATCTCCGAGGTGATCGCCGATCAGACCGAGCCGGTGTGGAGCTACAGCGGCGTGGTGAAGGCGGGTGTACTGGTGGATGTGAGCGGAAAAGAGCTGGTGGGTACGACGGTGATCATCCGCTCCGATACCAAAGGGAGCGGGCAGGCGACCTATATCCACGCCAGCGAATTGGCGGCGACGGGTGTGCCGTATTCCTCCAAGCCGGAAAAAGAAACCATTGTATGCGTGGGGGACAGCATCACTTATGGTACGGTATTCCCCAACAAGGACAACTGGAGCACCCGTCAGCTGGAAAATAACTGGCCCAAGCAGCTCCAGACCCTGCTGAATGCCGCCAGCGAGACCGTGGATTACACGGTGGTGAACGCCGGCATCAGCGGCAGCGCCGTTATCGGCGCCAGCGAGGGCTACCCCGCCAGCAATTCCAGCGGCGGTCCCACCCACTGGCTGACCGAGCAGGCGTCGTCGGGCTTTGTCCGCAGCGCCGATAAGGTGCTGATCATGCTGGGCACCAACGATGCCCATTCCAGCTGCTGGAGCGCCCGTGCCAAGGATTATAAGACCTATTATAAGAAGATCATTGCAGCCTTCCGGGAGAAGAATCCCAACGTGCAGATCTATATTCTGACCTCCCCCTATACGGATGTGGCGACCCACGCCAGCGGGCTGGCGGACGGTGTGATCCCCCAGCAGAAGGAGCTGGCAAAGGAGCTGGGGCTGCCCCTCATCGACGTATACGGGGCGACAAAGCAGTTCGTGGCGGACAACGGCGGCAATCTGAGCAGCTTCATCGATGCGGTGGATATTGCCAAAGGGCTGTGTGTCCATCCCCATGAGGCGGGACATACGGTCATCGCCAAAAAGGTGTTCGACGGGCTCAACGGGGACACCGGCGAGGTGTCATCCCTGCGTGGGGTCAAGCTGGGCAAAAACGATGCCGACAAGCTGATCGCCCCCGGCGATAATGTGCTGAAAAAGGCATCGCCCATCAAGACGGATCTTACCGGCAAAGCCAGCTCCTGGGTGCATGCCAACAATTGGGCGGCGCTCTTCGACGGACTGGCACGGGGCGTCAACAGCGACGACTGCACCGTAGCAGCCATCGGCGGAGAAAAGGCGAGTGCCGAGGGCTATGACTATACGAAGCAGTATATCGTCTTTGACATGGGAACGGAGTACAATTTCACCTCCTTCCTCCTTGCCGGAGATAACAATGCCACCTATGGGGTGCAGAGTCTGGAGCTGTTCGTCGGCAATGAGCCGATCGCCCAGCTGATCGAGAATAACACGGCGCCCCAGTTCTCCTATATGAGCTGCATCGAGGCGGGCTATCGGGTCACGCTGGGCGACGAGGGGCTGAGCGGGCGGTATCTCACCATCCGCATCGGCTCCCGCAGCAACGGGAAGTATTGGCAGTGCTGGCTCAGCGAGCTGGCGGCGGAGGGAACGCTGCTGGATGCGCCGGATGCCGTTACGTTGACGGAGATCGGCGAGGATCAGGGGGATCTGCTGATCCAGCCCCGGGATAATATTCTGGCGAAAAAGGATGTGCGGTTCACCGATGCCACCGGCAAGGCGGGCATCGAGGTGACCGAGGAATATCAGGGCTTCTTCTCCGACGGACTGGCACGGGGTATCAACAGCAATTCCTGCGGTGTGGCGGTGTTCGGCGGTCTGCAGCAGAATGACAGCGGCTATAACTTCCGGACGCTGTACGCCTGCTTTGATCTGGGACAGGAGACCACCATCCGGTCGTTCCTGTTCGCCGGACAGGGCGACGGCATCTACGGCGCCGAGCATCTGGCGGTGTATATCGGCAACGAATCGCTGGAGACGGTCATCGACGGCAGCGTAGAGCCCCAGTGGAGCTATGATAACAAGGTGGCGTCCGGCATTGTGGTGGACTTTGGCTCCGCCGGCCGGACGGGACGGTATTTGATCGTGCGCATCGGCGCCCGGCATAACTCGGTGTATTTCCAGACTTGGATCAGCGAGCTGTCAGCGTCCGGCAGCCGCAGTCCGGCGGCGGTGCTGACCGAGCCGGTGGAGAATGGTGAGCAGATCATCGCTCCGGCGGATAACCTGCTGCGGGGAGCCGACACGGCGTTCACCGATGGCACCGGCACGGCGGCGATTTCCGTGAGTGCTGCGGAGCTTGGCTACCTGACCGACGGACTGCTGCGGGGGGTCAACAGCACCGATTGCGGCGTGCTGACCGTGGGCGGCGCTAAGACGAACAGCGACGGCTACCAGTACCGTACGGTGTATGCTACCTTTGATATGAAAAAGCAATATACGGTAAAATCGTTCCTCTTTGCCGGACAGGGTGACGGCAAAACGAGCGCCGAAAACGTGGCGCTGTTTGTGGGCGACCGCACGGCGCAGCAGATCATCGCCGATGGCGCCAAGCCCCAGTGGCATACCACCGATCCCATTGTCGGCGCAAAACGGGTCAGTCTCGGCGCCGGATTTGTGGGGCGTTATGTGGTGGTGCGCTTTACGGCGTGCCTGAGCGGCGATGACTACCGCATCTGGCTCAGCGAGCTGGCGGCGGCAGGCGTGGAGAAGCTGTCCGAGGAGCCGGTGCAGACGGAGTTTACGGCGGATTGCAGCCGGGGCAAGGTCACCATGGCGATCAAGCAGCTGAAAAAGACCGACCGGGATTTCTTCCTGCAGATCGATCATCTGACGGTCACCGAGGAGCGTCTGCCCGCCGGGATCGACCGCAATATCGAAAGCAACTGGCTGTCCGCCGACGGCGATACGGTGTATCACCTGCGGCTGTATGACAGCGCCGGCAACCAGATTCAGTCCGACGGCAAGGAGCGGGATGTGCTGGTGATCTTCCACTTCACCGAAAGCTATTCTCAGGCGGTTGGACTGCTCAAGGACGGCACCATCCGGCGCATCTACAACGCCAACACCCGCACCGACGGCACCATTCACGCCGGCTCGCTGACCTATCCGGAGTATGACAGCCCGTATCCGGATAACCGCAGCAAGGCAACGCTGCAGGACATTGACCTGTCTCTGGTGCTGCTGAAGTATAACGATGCGGACACCATCAATGCCCTGAACGGCACGGTGGTATACCCCTCGGTGCTGGAATTTGGCAAGACCAACGTAGCGGGTGCGGAAACTGCTTGGATGGATCCCCGGGCGTGGGGGGCGCTGGCGGCGGCGCTGCTGCTGGCAGGCGCCGGCGTCTGCGCTGTGATCCGGTATCGCCGCCGGGCGGCTGCCCGGGGCGACCAGTGAGAAAGGAGTGAGCGCAGTATGAAACAGATTTTGAAAACCATGGCGGCGCTTTCTCTGGTTCTCTGTCTGCTGCTGTCCGTCTGGACGGTGTCGGCAGCCAAGTACGAATTCAAGGACGGCGTGGTTCCCGGCGACTGGGCGGTGCAGAACGATAAGGATACCCTGACCGCCACCGATATTCTGCAGCCGGTGAACCCCAACGCTACGCAGGAGGCACGCAATCTGTATGCCTACCTGTGCGCACTGACCGATAGCCAGCAGCTGCTGGTGGGGCAGTTCGATATCAAGGGCAACGACGAGTTTTACCGGTTTGTGGCAACGGATCTGGGCTTTAAGCCGGCGCTGTATTCCACCCGGTATAAGCAGGGCACCGATCCGAAGCCGGCATGGGATCCTCAGGATCCCAACAAGCTCATCAATCAGCCGATCACCTTCAGCAATGTAGAGGCGGTCAATGCGCTGTTCCTCCAGCATTATCAGGAGGGGGCGGTGCTGCTCATCCACGCCGACCGGGCATACCGGGATACGACGCTGGATCTGCTCATCGGCAACGGGACCTATTCCGATAATCTGGGGATGATCAAGGAATTTGATAAGACCAATCCCGACCGGAATATGCAGGCGTATGCTCTGTGGCTGGAATATCAGGCGCAGCGCAACGCCGCCCTCAAGGCGCTGGAGGACAGCGGCGTGAAGGCGTATCTGTTCCGGGAACTGATCGAGTTCAATATGCACGGCTTTTTCGGGGACAGCGACAGTGTGGTGCGGGTGTTCCAGCAGACGGTAGAGAATATGATCGACTACGGTCTGACCGGCTTCCTGATGACCTATGCGCCGTCGGCGCACTATGATACGCTCTATGCCAACCCCGGCAACGACTATGTGGACGTCTATTCCGTGACGCTCTACTCCAAGCCGGAGGACAGCGGTCGGTTTAAGGGCACGGCATTTCCCCAATACGATTGGTTCATGAAGACCGGTAAGCCCATCGGCTGCTCGGAGTTTTCCTGCCGCCGGGGCGAGTCGGAAAAGGCAGCCAGCCAGCCCCGTGCCTCTTGGTTCCTGTCGCTGCAGGATATCCACAGCTTCTGGCCGGGTATCTCCTGGGTCAACTGTTGGGGCGACAGCGCCTATTCGCTGGTGAACTCCGGGGAGAGCAACGGCGGAAACGACGACGGCTTGCTGTTCATTGACAGCCCCTTTACGCTGCATTTGGGCGAAATCGTGGACTATCAGCATACCGCTTTGACCGCACCCGGCGTTGCGCAGCTGTTCCGGGATGGCGGCGGCAGCGGCGGCTATCAGGGCATGGAGGAGCGCTCCTATACGGCGCAGGAGCTGAAGGAGCAGGGCATCGACCTGACGGCGGTGCGCTCTGTGCGGCTGAATACCGGGTATGAGATCACCTTCTACAGCGGGGCGGATTGCACCGGCGACAGCGTGCGGTATGCACTGTCCCAGAAAAACATTCCGGCGGAGACGGCGGCGGGCTTCCGCTCCTGCACGGTGGGACCGGTCACCTGCGTGTCGCTGGAAAAGGACATCTACGCCAGCGATAACGATCAGGATTCATGGAAAGCCAACGACGGCTTCAGCAGCGCCTGGGAGGGCTCGTTGGGCGCCGACGGTACGGCGTGGCTGTATATCGATATGGAGACACCCTATACCATCAGCCGGTATACGGTGAAGAACGCAGGCTACGCCGGACGTCCCGAAATGTACAATACGAAGGATTTTCAGTTCCAGTACAGTCAGGACGGGAAAACGTGGATCACGCTGGATACGGTGACGGGAAATGTACTCAGTCAGGTCACCCGCAATATCCCCGCCACCACGGCACGGTATTTCCGGCTGCTCATTACCGGTGCTAATTCCTATGTTGGCGCCAACGACCGGGATCTGTCTACGGTGACGATCGCTGAGTTTGAGCTGTACGGGATCTCTGCCGGCGGGAGCGGCGATACGCCGCAGGATCCGGACGCTCAGCCGGTGATCGACGAGAAGCCGGACGGTGGGGATACCGCCAATTCGGACGATCCGTCGGCGGAGCCGGACGGGGATACCTCCGACCCCGGCGACAAGACGGAGGACGGAACGAAAACGCCGACCCGTCGGCGGGTGGTGCGCCAGTCGCAGGTGAGCTACTTCCCCTGGTGGGGGTGGCTGCTGATCGCCGGCGGTGTGCTGGCGGCGGGCGCCGTTGTGGTGATTCTCATTTTGGTGCTGCGGAAAAAGCGGCAAAACAAGCCGCAGGCATAAGCGGCAAGTGAGTAGAAAGGAACAGCGTAATGAACGAGGTCAAGATGTGTGTCTTTGCCGATCTGCACGATGCGGACGGCTACTATAACCACGCCCCGGAGCGGCTGGAGAAGATCCTCCGCCACGCACAGGAGGAGCAGGTGGATCTGGTGCTGCACTGCGGCGACCTGTGCCACGGCCCCACGCTGAAGCCGGAGCTGATGAAACAGTGCGATGCCTTTCCGCTGCCGCTGCTTCATTCCATCGGCAACCATGAGTGCGACGGCAGCACCTACGAGCAGGTGCTGGCAGCGTATCATATGCCCAAGGGATACTACTACCGGGATGTGCATGGGTATCGGTTTATCGCCTTTGATGCCGACCAGATGCTGCACCACGGCGAGCTGATCCATTATCAGATGAAGAATTACTGGCATATTCCGGACGGAGGATTGCGGGACGAGACCACCGTCATGGATGTGCTGGGGGATGAGCAGATCGCCTGGCTGGAGCAGACCATTATGGACAGCCCGTATCCCTGCGTGCTGTTCGGGCATCATAGCTTTGTGCGGATCAAGGACGCTCTGCGCCCGGAGGAGCGGGAGAAGGTGCAGGCAATGATGCGCCGGGTCAACGCCGATAAGCAGCGGGTGCAGCTGGTGATGTGCGGTCACTATCATGTGGATTATCTCAATCTCGTGGATAATGTGCCGTATTTCGAGGTCAATTCCGCCAGCAACTACTATATCGGACCTACCCACGACCGATATCCGGCGGAAATTCTGGAGCAGCATCCCAACGCCCGTCATACCCTCATCCATAACGATCCGGTGCACGCCATCGTGACCCTGCGGGAGGACGGAACGGTGCATATCCGTGGGATGAAGTCCAGTTACTTCTGCGGCGTGACGATGGAGAGCCTTGGTCTGCCGCTGGGGGATCCGGATGGACGGCTGATCACGCCGGATGTGCTGACTGCCTCCTTCAAGCTGGATATGCGGGGACTCGATCAGTTATAAGAGCATCGGCTTTCCTGCCCGCCGGTATCCAAAGGGATACCGGCGGGCATTTTCTGCATTTTTTGGGGCTGTATTTATGATCGGGGGTTGAATTTTCCGAATTTTGCGGTATAATGTATTTGTGGAAGATTTGATTTTTACTAAATGCAGCTGAGTGTTGTGCAGAAAGGGAGAGAGACTATGCGGAAAACGAAAATTGTCTGTACCATCGGACCGGCTTGCTCCGATGAGACGATACTGGAGCAGATGTGCCTGGCGGGGATGAATGTTGCCCGGCTGAATTTTTCTCACGGTACCCATGAGAGCCATCAGAAGACCATCGATATGCTCACCCGGGTGCGGGATCGGCTGGCGCTGCCCATTGCCATCATGCTGGATACCAAGGGACCGGAATACCGCATCAAGACCTTCAAGAACGGAAAGGTCACGCTGCATGAGGGCGACACCTTTGCGTTCACCACCGAGGAGGTCGAGGGGGACGAGACCCGGGTGGCGGTGAACTATAAGGGGCTGAACCAAGATCTGAAGCCCGGCGACCGGGTGCTGCTGAATAACGGGCTGATGGCGTTTGAGGTGGAGGAGACCACCGACACCGACGTGATCTGCCGGGTCACCGTCGGCGGCGAGCTGTCCGACCGCAAGAGCATGGCGTTCCCGGGCAAGGTGCTGCGGCAGGCATACCTCAGCGAGCAGGACAAGCAGGATATCCTGTTCGGCGCTCGCAACGGGGTGGATTTCATCGCCTGCTCCTTTGTGTCCTGTAAGCAGGATCTGGTGGACATCAAGGAGTTTATGAAGGAAAACGGCATCGAGGACATTGAACTGATCGCCAAGATCGAGAACCGCTCCGGTGTGGATAATATCGAGGAGATCTGCGAGGAATGCTCCGGTATTATGATCGGACGAGGGGATATGGGGGTGGAGATTCCCTTTGAGGAGCTGCCCGCCATCCAGAAGCACCTCATCACCGAGTGCCGGATGCTGGGCAAGCGGGTGATCACCGCCACGGAAATGCTGGAGAGCATGATCCACAACGCCCGCCCCACCCGGGCGGAGATCTCCGACGTGGCGAATGCGGTGTACGACGGCACCAGCGCCGTGATGCTGTCCGGCGAGACGGCGGCGGGTCAGCACCCGGTGCTGGCGGTGCGGACGATGGCACGGATCGCCGAGGAGGCGGAGGCGCACATCGACTTTGCCGAATGGTATCGGCAGTTTGAGTTCCGCATCCGCAATACGCTGGACGCCATCTCGCATGCGACCTGCGGCATGGCGATCGACATCGATGCCCGGGCGATCGCTGTGTGTTCCCTGTCTGGCACCACGGCGCGGATGGTGTCCCGGTTCCGCTGCCCGGTGGATATTCTGGGGGTCACCATTAACCCCCGTACTTGGCGCAAGTTGGCGCTGTCCTGGGGGGTGACGCCGGTGCTGAGCGATGCCTATGACTCCATTGATGTGCTGTTCTATTCCGCCAAGCATCTGGCGCAGACCGCCTTTGGGCTGCAGCCCGGCGACCGGCTGGTGATCACCGGCGGGCAGACCAACGGTCGCTCCGGCAACACCAACCTGATCAAGATCGAAACCATCTGAGAGGACGATTCTATGAAGACCCAGCGCCTGTATGAAACGGATGCCTATTGTCGGGAGTTTACCGCCCGGGTGCTGTCCTGTACCCCGGCGGAGGGCGGATATGCGGTGGTGCTGGATAAAACCGCCTTTTTTCCTGAGGGCGGCGGACAGGCGGCGGACACCGGCGCTTTAGACAGCGTCGCCGTCACGGATGTGCAGCTGCAGGGGGATACGGTCATTCATATGGCGGCTGACCCGCTGCCGGTGGGGGAGACGGTCACCGGCAGGATCGACTGGGAGCAGCGGTTTGCCCGGATGCAAAAGCATTCCGGGGAGCATATTGTGTCCGGCTTGATCTGGCGGCGGTACGGGCTTCATAATGTGGGCTTCCATCTGGGCAGCGAGGATGTAACGCTGGATCTGGACGGTGAGCTGACCCGGCAGCAGCTGGATGAGCTCGAGACGCTGGCGAACCGTGTGGTGTGGGAGAACCGCCCGGTGCGGGCGTGGTTCCCCACCCCGGAGGAGCTGACAGCGCTGGAATACCGCAGCAAAAAGGCGGTGGAGGGTTCCCTGCGGATTGTGGAGATAGAGGGGGTGGACCGCTGCGCCTGCTGCGCACCCCATGTGGCCCGCACCGGGGAGATCGGTGCCATCCGTCTGCTGGAGTTTCTGCGGTATAAGGGCGGTGTGCGGATCCATATGCAGTGCGGGCTGGATGCACTGCTGGAGGGGCGGCTGCACTTTCACGAGGTGACGGCGGCTGCCGCCCGCCTGTCGGTGAAGCCGACGGAGCTGACCGCTGCGGTGGAGCGGCTGCTGGCGCAGCGGGACGAGCTGTCCCGACAGCTGCGGCAGGAGCGCAGCCGGGCAGCGGCGGCGTATGCCCGCACCGCCCCGCCGGAGGAGGTGTCGCCGCTGTTTTTGTCCGGGGAGCCGGATAACGCCGCCATGCGGCAGGTGCTGGAACTGCTGCTGGTACGGGGCGTGCGTCCCGCCGGGGTGTTTGTGGGAGAGGATCCCCTCGGCTACCGCTTTGCCGCCATGGGCGGCGACGATCTGCCGGGGTTAGCCCGGCGGATGAAGGCGCAGCTGGGCAGTCGGGGCGGCGGCTCTGCGGAGATCATTCAGGGGCAGGTGACGGCTCCCGCCGCAGAGATCCGGGCGTTTTGGCGGCAGGAGACAGAGCGGATAACGGAATAACGGATCGGCATACAGGCGCCGGGCTTTGTTAAGCCCGGCGCTTTTCCGTTTTTTGCAGCAATTCTTTGCAGCAATTCCGGAAAAATTTTCCGTTTCATGGATTAAACCGGGTCTATTCCGCCGATACTGTACATAGATTTGTGAGGAAAGGACAGGAACCGGTCGATGGAAAAGACTTCATTGCGTAAGCTGCTGCTGCGGGAGAGCGTGCCGCCGCATCCGATGATTGCGTCCATCCGGGAGGTTTGTGCCCGGATGGATCAGGTGGAGAGCCGCTTTTCGATGGAAACGGATCCGGATCTGATCGAGGGCTGCATATTTGAGATGGAGTCCCTGCGGGCGCAATATCGGTATTTGCTGCGTTCCGCCCGGGAGCAGGGGGTGGTGTGCCGGGAGCGCACCCACCTGTGGAATGAATAGGAGGCGTAGAGAAGCGATGGAAGTATGGCTCAAGGCGGCGCTGGCGGTGTTTGGTGCAGGGGCGGGACTGTGCGTGCTGATCGCCGCCGTCAGGACCCGTAAGCCGGTGCGCTGTCTGCTCGGCTCCGGGCTGCAGGGGCTGTGCGCTCTGGGGCTGGTGGATCTGTTGGGGGCGTTCACCGGTGTGTCGCTGGGGTTCAGCTGGTTCTCCGCCGGAATCTGCTTCGGGCTGGGGATGCCCGGTGTCATCGGCGTATTGATGGCAAAGCTGATGATGGGAGTATAGCCCCATCGGATACGAAGGGTAAGCACGGGCGCAGTTCGTTGGGCGGACTGCGCCTTTTTGCATTTTGTGGTTGCAATCCGACGAAAACCGTGGTATACTGTTGGATGAATTTATGTACGTAAGGGGTTTTTTCCATGTCAGGACATTCCAAATGGAACAATATTAAGCGCAAGAAAGAAAAGACCGACGGTCAGAAGGCCAAGGTCTTTACCAAAATGGGACGGGAGATCGCCGTGGCGGTCAAGGAGGGCGGCAGCGCCGACCCGGCGTCCAACTCCAAGCTGAAGGATGCCATCGCCAAGGCAAAGGCGAATAACGTCCCCAACGACAACATTGAGCGGATCATCAAAAAGGCGGCGGGCGACGGCGACGCCAACAACTATGAGGCGCTGCAGTATGAGGGCTACGGCCCCAGCGGCATCGCCGTTATCGTGGAGACGCTGACGGATAACCGCAACCGTACCGCCGGCGACCTGCGGCACTATTTCGATAAGTGCGGCGGTAATCTGGGACAGACCGGCTGCGTGGGCTTTATGTTCAATAAGCGGGGCAAGCTGGTGATCGAGTCCGAGGGTCTGGACGAGGACAAGGTGATGGAGGACGCTCTGGAGGTCGGCGCAGCAGACTTTGCGGCGGACGAGGATGTGTTTGAGATCACCACCGAGCCGGAGGATTTCTCGGCGGTGCGGGACGATCTGGAGGCAAAGGGCTACTCCTTTGTGCTGGCGGAGGTGCAGATGGTGCCGGATGTGCTGACGGCGATCACCGACCCGGAGGCGGCGCAGAATATGGAAAAGCTGCTGGATCTGCTGGAGGATAACGACGACGTGCAGGATGTCTGGCACAACTGGGATCGTCCGGACGAGGATTAAAGGGACAAAGAAGCGGCTGTCACACAGCGTGTGTGACAGCCGCTTTTTCCGTTGCTTTATTGCGGTCCGGTATGACGGGAGCGTTTCCGAATGGTGTGGATGCGCACCAGCGCCACCACCAGCGACAGCAGCGTGAACCCCTCGCAGACGATGCCGGCGACGGAGCCGATGCAGGCGTTGTATATCAGCCAGGAGGTGGAGGTGGCGAGAATGATCCAGCGCATCCGCACGGTGTCGGTGCAGCCGTAGGCATAGGTGGACAGCACCTTAGCGACGGCGATCAGCAGGCTCTTCGGGCCGCTCCATGTCACCAGCGAGAACAGCACGAAGCCGGCGCTGAACAGCGCCCGGGAGAGGGTGGTCTTTTTCCCCTTTTCTACCTGATAGGAAAACACGTAATTGCGCACACAGCCCACAAAATTCATGGCGGTGCCGGTGTAGGCGCCCAGCAGCAGATACTGTATCCCGAAGAGAAATTCATTCATGGTGCGCAGAAACAGGATACGCTTATGCGTCTTGCACTGAAACGATAGAACGCTGGCGAGTATGCCGAGGAACCCCAGCCCCTGTATCAGCCAATCCAGGACAGTCATGTGCATACCCTTCTTTCCCCGCTGTATTTCCGCCGTTCATCATACGCTGATCGGGAGGAAGTGTCAAGATGGAGGATTGGTGCAAAAAAATGTAAAAATGTTGAATACAGCAAAAGTCCCCGCCGCTCCGAACGTGAAGTGACCCCAAAAAGTTAGACAAAGAATAAGGGAAAAAACTGTTCAAGCAACCGAAAGGGCTTGCTGTCTGTGAATTGCAGGCGGCAAGCCCTTCAGCTTTGCCTTGATTCTGCGGTTGTTGTAGTAGTCCAGATATGCAATCAGCTCCTGCTTGAAGTGTTCCATCGATTTGAACTTCTGCAAATACAGCAGCTCGCCTTTGAGCACTCCAAAGAAGTTTTCAATTACTGCATTGTCCAGACAATTTTCCTTGCGGCTCATGCTCTGCCGAATACCCTTCTCACGAAGCATCTGCTGATACTGCCTGTGCTGGTACTGCCAGCCTTGGTCAGAATGGAGAATCAGATCCGTTCCATCCGGTATCTTCTGAAAGGCCTTGTCCAGCATGGTTGTTACCATGCGCAGCACGGGACGATCCGAAATCGTGTAACTGACCAGATCGCTGCTGTGCAGATCAAGAATCGGCGACAGATACAGCTTTTCGCCGAACAGGCTGAACTCCGTCACATCCGTGACCCATTTCTGATTTGGCTTGTCTGCGTGGAAATCCCGATTCAGCAGATTCGGCGCAATTTTACCCACGTCTCCCTTATAGGAACGATATTTCTTCATTCGGACACGGCAAACCAGGTCTAATTCCTTCATAAGCCGCTGGACGGTCTTGTGATTCACAGAGAAACCTCGACCGTGCAGTGCCGCTGTGATCCGGCGATAGCCGTACCTTCCCTTGTTTTCGTGGTGAATTGCTGTAATTTCATCCTTGACAGACGTGTATTTGTCCACTTTCTGCATCTGCTTCAAGTGGTAATAAAAGGTTGCACGGGGCATTTGAGCGATTGAGAGAAGGAGATTGAGTGCGTGTCTTTGCCTTAGTTCCTGAACTGCCAGCGTTTTTTGTGCCGGCGTCGCTCGTCTTCCAAAACCAAGGCTTGCAATTTTTTAGGTATTCATTCTCCGCTCGCAGCCGCTGGACTTCTGCCAGCAGATCTTCTTCTACCTCTTTCGGCAGCTGCTTTAGCGGACGACCCTTGCGCCCGCATCCTCGCCGTTCGACAGCAAAGCCTTCCGGACCTTCTGTCAGGTAGATCCGCTTCCAGTCTTGTATCCTGTGATGATCGCTGACCTCAAATTGTCTCGCTGTCTCGCAGTAACTTAACTTTTCCTTCAGCATGGTTTCTACGACCAGTTTCTTGAGTTATGGTGTGTATCGTTTGTTCGGTACTCCCTTTGGCATAAAAATCACCCCACTTGTTAGACATTATATCACTTTGTCTAACAAATGGGGTGCAGTTCACAACTCGGCTGGCTCTATTTTCTTCTTCATTTGAGGCTCCTTGGGTGGTCGTCCTCTTCGTTGCCTGGCCAATCCCCCATACCCCTCTATTTTATACCGCTTGACCCACTGCCGCAATAGGCTGTCTTCTATTCCTGATGAAAATGCTGCTTCTTTGTACGATGCTCCTGCCAGAACTTTTGCTACCAGCTCATACTTTTCTTCTACTGTCCATACCTTGCATTGCATCTTGTGTCGCAACGCATCCGGACCACAGGATTCTTCTATCCTGAACCACTTACAAATTATTTTGTGAAAGTTCCCTTCTTGTATGCCCTCTGGCGTTTCTGGCCATTTCCCTTCCCGATACATTTTCACGCACATTCGCTTGTACTCACAGCTGTATTTCATATAGCAATACCCCCAACACTGGGTGTCCAGTATTGGGGGTACATATCAGTAAACAGGGGCGCTTTTGGATTCGGTTTTACGCAAAGAAGATGGTGTCGAACAGGGCACAGGCGAACCACTCGTGCATTTCCCGATCCGGGTGGTTGACGTGGTTGCACAGACGGTAGGTCATATCGGCTCCGGCGGTCTCCAGCGCCATCCAGCGGGCGTTATAGTCGCAGAACAGGGCGCCCTCCTCCTGCGCTGCCTTGCCGCCGGCGGCGAAATACGTGCGGTCCCAGCCCCTTTCGTGGTTGCGGGCGCAGCTCTCGGCGATGCCCCGCAGGGACTCGGTCTGGATGCGGGTGTCCACATACTTGGCTACGCCGTTATCGCTGAAGAAAATCACCTCGGTGCCGTCCTGTCTGGCTCGGCGCACGATGCTGCGGATAGCGTCGGTATAGAGGGATAATCCCTCCTCGCCGCCACCGCAATCGTTCAGCCCAAAGGAGACGATCAGCAGATCCGGGTGGAACGCCATCACGTCCCGCTCCATGCGGGCGTAGCCGCCGGGGGCATTGTCGCCGCTGATGCCGGCGTTGATGATATTCAGATAGACCCGGGGAAAGAAGTAGTTGATCTTTTCCTTCAGCCGCTGGATGTAGCTGTAGGGCGGGTCGTAGACCACATCGAAGCCGTTCTCGCCGGTGCGGAACAGCTCAAAACAGCCTTGGGTCACACTGTCCCCTAATACGGCGATGGTGACGGGGCCGTTGCCCTTGGGGTCGGCGTTGCAGCGCTTAATTTTCTCCACAAATGACGGTATCATAGCGTATCCCTCTCTTTATATGTTGGATGGCTTTATTGTACTGATCCGATCTGACTCTGTCAATTGCTTATATTCACCTTTTTGGGATATTTTCCGTCCGGATTGCATAGATATGGGCGGGAGGGATGTCTATGATCGAAACCGTCCGCCCCGGAGATACCGTCGGCTCTGTGGCTGCCCGGCTGGAGGTGCCGGAGGATCTGTTGGCGGAGCTGAACGGCATCACGGTGAACACACCGCTGGTGGTGGGGCAGGCGCTGGTGGCGCTGACGCCGGAGGTGCAGTATACCGTGCTGCCCGGGGATACGCTGTATTCCATTGCCCGGGCGTTTTCCACCTCGGTGGTGCAGCTGTATCGCAATAACCCCGGCTTGGGCGGCAGTCCGCAGGTGGAGGTGAACCGCACGCTGGTGATCCGCTTCCGGGAGGAGCCGTCCCGTCCGCTGGCGGTGAATGCCTATGCGTATCCCTCTATCGCCGGGGCGCTGCTGGATGAGACCCTGCCGTATCTGACGTATTTCACGCCGTTTACCTACGGCTTTACCCTGTCCGGTGAGCTGATCCCGCCGCCGGACGAGGGGATGATTGCCCGGGCGCTCCGCTATGGGGTCACTCCCTGGATGCACCTGTCCACCCTGACGGAGCAGGGAAATTTCAGCAGTGAGCTGGGGCTGGCGCTGCTGCGGGATCCGGCGGCGCAGGTGGCGCTCACCGCCAATATCCTGCGCACCATGGAGGAGAAGAATTATCAGGGGCTGGATGTGGATTTTGAGTTTCTCGGCGCCGAGGGGGCGGCGCCGTATGCGGCGTTTATCGCCGCTCTGCGGCAGCAGCTGTCGCCGCTGGGCTACGAGGTGGTGGTGGCGCTGGCGCCGAAGGTGCGGGCGGATCAGCCCGGAACGCTGTATGAGGGACACGACTATGCCGCATTGGGTGCGGCGGCAGACGGGGTGCTGCTGATGACCTATGAGTGGGGCTATACCTACGGGCCGCCCATGGCGGTGGCGCCGATCCCGTCGGTGCGGCGGGTGCTGGACTATGCCGTTACGGTCATTCCCCGGGAAAAGATCTTCATGGGCGTGCCTACCTATGGCTACGATTGGCCGCTGCCCTATACGCCGGGTGTCACGATGGCCCGCAGCCTGTCCAACCCCGAGGCGGTGGAGCTGGCGCTGACCTATGGGGCGGAAATTCAGTTCGATCCCGCCGTCAAGGCGCCGTATTTCGTGTATACGGCGGCGGGGGTCGCCCACGAGGTGTGGTTCGAGGACGCCCGCAGCATCGCTGCCAAGCTGGAGCTGGTGGGGGAATACGGCTTCCGGGGGATCGGCTACTGGAATCTGGATCGTCCCTTTCCCCAGAATTGGAGCCTGCTCAACAGCCGCTATCGGGTGGAAAATAAGGGGCGTACCCCCTGAAGGTCTTGCACCGGAGCGGAAGCTGTGGTACAATAGCCGTGAGGTGAGCGGCATGGGCTATATCTGTGAGGATTGCGAAAACTACGATTATGACGAAGAATGCGAGGATTATGTGTGCGCCGTGGACATGGATATGGACGATCTGGAGCAGTTCGTGCTGTCCCGGCAGACCCGCTGTCCGTATTATCGAGTGCGGGACGATTACCGCATCGTGCGCCGCCAGAATTAAAGCAGAAACCACACCGGGTAACCGGTGTGGTTTCTTTTAGCGGCTTTGCAGGTATTGAAAAGCAGGGGAGCGGCGGATATGGTCGAAGATGTCCTCCTACGGCAGCTCCCAGACGGTTTCGTTCAATGCTCGGGTCTCTGCTGAGGCCCGGCAGAGCAGGTCGGCTCGGGTCTCCTGCGGCTCTCCGGCGCCATCGGTGTATTGCCGGATCAGCGATAGGCAAAACCGATCGCCCCTGTCGGTCTGCACCGTCCGGGTCTCGTAGAGCACCGCCGAGTCCCGCTGCGGGATCCAGCAGCGGGTTTCAAACGCTGCCAGCACCGTTTCCGGGGTGAGGGCTTTGGTCTGCCCGGTCATTGGAACCAGCCCCACACATGCCAGAATTGCACAGAGCCGGCGGCCAGCGTACACGCCACATACCCGACGATGAAGCACACCGCAAACACCAGCAGGCTCACCAGCGCCACCAGCCGCAGCCGCTGCTTGCGGGCGGAGCTGAACTGGGGATGGATCGCCAGCGGCGGCAGCACCGCCTTTTGGGCGGCGGCAGCCAGTGCATTGTGGTGGAACCGGCCGTAGGCACGGCACAGCTGCCGCATAAAAGCAAAATAATATACCGTGCCCACCACCGTCAAGGCGGTCAGCGCCGCAAACAGGAGGGCGAAAATGCAGGCGCAGGGATACGGCATAGCGGGCACGGAGATCCCCTCCAGCCGTCCCAGATCGCCCGCCAGCGTTATCGCTAATGCGCCGAATGAGGGAATGAGCACCACCAGCACCACGGCAAAGGATGCCAGCAGCACGCACAGGAGACCGAAAAAGAGATCCAGCACCCCTAAGCCGATGCCGGTCAGCGCTTTTTTGCCGGTGGGGGCGCTTTTCGGCTCCGCAGCGTATTGGGCGGCGATCTGGCGGGGGTCGCCCAGCTTGGCGGCGATCTCCTCCTCCGAGCAGCCGTCCGCCCGCTTAAAGGCAAAATGCTCTGCGTATTCCTCCCGGATGTCTGCTACATCCGCCACCTCCCGGCGGTTTAGCTCGTCCTCTAAAATATGCAGAAATTCATTCTCAGTCATGATTCTCATCCTCCAATATCGTTTTTACCGAATCGGCGAACCGCAGATAGGCGGTGCGATCCTCCTCGTAGGTCTGCTGTCCCAGCTCCGTCAGAGAATAATACTTGCGGGGCGGACCGCCGCTTTCCTCCTGCAGATAGGTGGTCAGCAGCCCATCGGTCTTTAGCTTGCGCAGGATGGGGTACACTGTGCCGTCGGCGATGTCGATCTGACGGGACAGCGCTTCGGAGATCTCGTAGCCGTAGCGATCCCGCCCCTTCAGCAGCGCCAGCACGCATAGCTCCAGCACGCCTTTTTTATATTGATTGTTCACGGAAGCTCTCCTTTTGCTTTCAGATGTGATGCATCATCCACTACTATATTATATTTAGTAGTTTTGAAAAGTCAATAGTTTTTTCAACAATTTTTTGGATCTGTATTTTCCGGTATAGGGGCATAATAGTAAAAGCTCCGCCGTCCATAGACGGCGGAGCTTGGCAGCGGATAAGCCTTAAAGAAACAAGGCGAGCAGCACGGCGATCGGCAGCGACGGCAGCAGATTGGCGACCTTGATGGTGCGGGGCCAGACTAAATTGATACCTACGCAGAATATGAGAATATTTCCCACCATGGAAAGGGCATCCAGCACCGGATCGGTGACGCAGCCGGACAGCAGCGCCGCCAACAGGGTCATGCCGCCCTGAAGCAGCGCCAGCGGAAGGAAAGCGAAGATGCAGCCCTTTCCCAGCGAGGCAGCCATGATCAGCACTACGATCAGATCGATGACGGCTTTGGCGACCAGGATGGAATGGTCGCCGGATACGCCGTCCTGAATGGAGCCTAAGATCCCCATGGCGCCGATGCTGACGGTCAGCGAGGCGGACAGAAATCCGGTGGTGAACCGGCTGTCTCCGTCGCTGCCGGTCTTGTGGCGCAGCCAGTTGCCCAGGCGCTCAAACCAGCCGTCGATGTCCAGCAGCTCCCCGATGAGAGCGCCGCCGGCCAGAGAGACCACCACCGGGATGGTGCCGATGGTGGTGAGCGTCTCGCCGTCGGCGGCTGGCACCAGCATTTTGGATAGGGTCCCTGCCAGCCCCAGAAACATCACGGCAAAGCCGGTGGCTTTCAATATGGTTTCCTGCCAGCTTTCCCGGAGGAAGCGCTTGCAGCCGATTCCCAGCAGCCCGCCGAGGATAACGGCAGCCGCATTGATGATCGTTCCCAGTCCTCGCATGGCGTTTATTCCGCACTCCATTCATAGTTGACGATATCCAGCCAGCGTCCGAATTTCTGTCCGACGGCATGGAGGGTGCCGCTGCAGCGGAACCCCATCTGCTCGTGTAAGCGGATGCTGGCGGCATTTTCGCCGGTGATGACCGACACCACCGTGTGGATAGCGGGATCTTGCTTGGCGGCGGCAAGGATCGCCTCCATCAGCGCCCGGGCGATCCCCCGGCGGCGATAGTCCGGGTGGACATAGATGGATAGCTCCACCGTGGTGCGGTAGGCTTCCTTTTCCCGATAGGGGGACAGGCTGGCGTAGCCCACCGCCCGTCCGTCCTCCTCCGCTACCAGCAGCGGGTGGTTGTCCCGCCCGTGCCGCTCCATCCACCGCTGCCATTCCTCCGGGGTCTTCTCCTGCAGATCGAAGGTGGCGGTGTTGTGGGTGATCTCATAGTTCATGATCTCCAGCAGATCGGTGGCGTCCTCCGGCCGCCCGGTGCGTATTTGCATATGGCTCTCTCCTTATTGACCGCATCTGCACCTTATATTTTATAGTCCCAGCGCCTCATACGTCAGATCCCGCACCGGAATGTGCATCGCCCCGAACCGGCTGGGCCAGTTCAGCACATGCTGGGTGTAGACGATGGCGACCTGCGGGGTGGGATCCATGAGAATGTAAGACCCGGCGGCGCCGTCCCAGCCGAATTCGCCTAAGCAGCTGCGCTGCCCGGCGCTGCGGTCGATGAGGGTGCGCACCCCCAGCCCGTAGCCGTAGCCGGCACCGGCGGCGCAGGAAAAGGTATTGTGCATCACATAGCTGCCCATCTGCTGGGTGCGGATCTGATCGACGGTTTCGGGGCGCAGCAGGCGAGCGCCGTTTGCCGCCTGTCCGCCGCACGCCATGGCGGCGGCAAACCGCCCGTAATCCGTCAGCGAGGATACGAGCCCGGCGCCGCCGCTCTCGTATTGCGCCGACAGCTGAAAGCCGGCATTTTCCTTGGCGATGGGTACGATCTGCTTCTCGCCGTTGACGGTGTATTGGTCCGCAATGCGGGCATACTGCCCGGGGGTGGGGAAAAAGCCGGTATCCGTCATCCCCAGCGGGCGGAAGATGTGCTCCTGCAGATAGTCCCCGAAGCGCTGCCCGGAGACCACCTCCACCACCGCCGCCAGCACGTCGTGGCATAGGCTGTATTGGAATTGCTGCCCCGGAGGAAAGGATAACGGCTCCCGAATGAACGCCGCCGCCATCTGCCGGGTGGTGGCGTTGTTGCCGGTCTGCTCCCGCACCGCCCGGATCGCCTCGGTGTTCAGGCTGTAGGTCAGCCCAGCGGACATGGTGAACAGGTGGCGCAGCCGCATGGTATCGCCTACCGCTGTCGGCTGCCCGTCCTGCAGATAGTACGCCTCGGCGTATTCCGGCAGGTACCGGCATACCGGGTCGTCCAGATCCATTTTCCCCTGCTCCACCAGCTGCATGGCGGCGGTCACGGTGATGGGCTTGGTGCAGGAATAGAGGTAGTAGAGGTCGTTTTCCGCCACCGGACGGGTCTGCGCCCGGTCGGCATAGCCGACGCAGGCGGAATAGACCGGCTCCCCGTGCCGATAGACGGCGACAGCGCACCCGGGTACCCCTTTTTCCCGGTGCAGCTGCTCCAGATAGGCCTGCAGCTGTGAAAAATCGCTCATATGCTCACGCTCCTTGTAATACAATGCACTTTAGCACGGCTTTTTCGGCTTGTCAACCCCTTTTTCATTGACACGCCGCCCGAACCGCCGTATAATAAGCACCGACGAATGTTGATCACCGATGAAAGAGGAATTCAACTATGTATGTATACGAAATGCATCAGCACACCGCCGGGTGCAGCGCCTGCGGCAAGGGGGAGCCTGCCGAAACGGTGCGGGCGCTCCATCGGGACGGCTTTGCGGGGATGGTGCTGACGAATCATTTTTATCACGGCAATACCGGGATCACCCGCCGCCAGCCCTGGGCGGATTTCGTACGCCCCTATGAGGAGGCGTATCTGGAGGCGAAGGCGGAGGGGGACCGGTTGGGTCTGGATGTGCTGTTCGGATTAGAGGAATGGGTCGGCGGCGGCAAGGAGGTGCTGCTGTACGGCATCACGCCGGCGTTTGTGTATGCCCATCCGGAGCTGCGGGAGGCGGAGCTGCCCCAGCTGGCGCAGCTGGTGCGGCAGGCGGGCGGACTGGTGTTTCAGGCGCACCCCTTCCGGGTGCGGGACTATATTCCCGACCCCAGCGCCACGCTGCCGGTGGAGTATCTGGACGGCATGGAGACGCATAATGCCTGCAACGGCGAGCTGGAGAACCGCCGGGCGGCGCTGTATGCGGCGCAGCACGGGCTGCGGGTGTGCGCCGGGTCGGATGCGCATGTGGCGGATTTCCCCGGACGGTACGGGATCGCCGTGGAGGAGCGGATCACCACCGAGGCGGCGCTGGCGCAGGTGCTGCGCTCCGGGGCGTATACGCTGTATTTGGGAGAATAAGCCGATGGAACGAACCGTAACCGTCGCTCAGATGGAGCGCTGGCTGGCGGATTGTCTTGCTCATCCGGAGGAGATCACCTGCTTTGTGATGGGACATACCGCTCCCGATACCGACACGGTGGTGTCCTCGCTGGCGGAGGCGTACCGCCGCACCCGGGCGGGGGAGCCGGGCGTGGCGCCGCTGGTGCAGAGTGACCGCCTGCCCCGGGAGATCGCCTGGCTGCTGGGGGAGAGCGGCGGACGGCTGCCGCTGGCGGCGCAGCCGGTGTTTGCCCGGCGGATGGCGGATGAGGCGGTACGTTTTGTGCTGACCGATCATCAGGAGGAGGGGGCGCTGACCCCTCGGGTGATCGGGGTGGTGGATCATCACCCGCAACTGCCGGGGGTGATCCTCCCGGCGGATAGCGAGGTGCGCACCGTGGGCGCTGCCACCTCGCTGGTGGCGCTGCGCTGGCAGCGGGCGGGACTGGTGCCGGATGCGACGGTGGCTCGATGGTTGCTGGGGGCGGTGCTGGCGGATACAGAGGGCTTGTCACCCTCTAAGACCCGCCCCGAGGATGCTGCTGCCGCCCGATGGCTGACCGCTCTGGCGGAGACGGACCCGACGGCGCTGTTTGCCGCCTTGCGGGAGCAGTTGCTGGCGGAGTCGGATTTGGAAACGCTGTTTCGGCGGGATTATCGCTCCTTTGCGGGGCTGGGCTTTGCCATTTTGAAGGTGCGGGCGGATGCACCGGTGGATATTCTGGCGCTGAAAGCGCTGTTGGAGACGGATCGGCGGCAGCAGGGACACCGCCTGTGTCTGGCTAAGGTGGCTCGCTACGGCGACGCCGGGCTGCGGGAGGAAATCTATTATATTGCCGCTGCCACGTCGGAGAAAGCAGCCCGGGCGCTGGCGGTGCTGCAAGAGGCTGCCGCCGGTACGGCGCAGCTATCCGCCGACGGCGGACTGTATATTCCCCCCGACGGAAAGCATCTGTCCCGTAAGCGGCTGGTGCCGCTATTGCTGGCGGAAAAATAAATCCCGGCTTTCTGTAAATAAGGGTGGAATTTTTCACCCGGATATGGTAGAATAAGGCGAAGAATTGGCGGGAGGCGCTTTGCCCGCCGGAAAGGGTGGTATCACCACATGGATGCAAAGGAAAAACAACTGCTGATGCTGAAGGCGGAAAAGATCCGTCTGGCGGTCATCGAGGGGACTTATCATGCCAAGAGCGGTCATCCCGGCGGCTCGCTTTCGATTGCGGAGGATTTGGCGTATCTCTATTGGAGAGAGATGCGCATCGATCCCCGGGAGCCGCATTGGCCCGACCGGGATCGGCTCGTGCTGTCCAAGGGACATGCGGCTCCGGCATTGTACGGTGCATTGGCGCTGCGCGGTTATTTTTCTACCGATTTAATTCCCACGCTGCGGCATGTGGGCTCGATTTTGCAGGGACATCCGGATATGAAGCACATTCCCGGTGTGGATATGTCCGCCGGCTCGCTGGGGCAGGGAATCTCCTGCGCTGTGGGCATGGCACTGGCGGGGAAGCTGGATCAGAAGGCGTATCGGGTGTATACCATCGTCGGCGACGGCGAGATTCAGGAGGGGCAGGTTTGGGAGGCGGCGATGTTCGCTGCCGCCAAGAAGCTGGACAATCTGGTGGTGCTGGTGGATAACAACAACCTTCAGATCGACGGTACGGTGGAGGAGGTCAACTCTCCCTATCCCATTCCGGAAAAGTTTGCGGCGTTCGGCTTCCATGTAGTGGAGATCGACGGCAACGATCTGGAGCAGATTGAGAGCGCACTCGCCGAGGCACGCACGGTCAAGGGCAAGCCGACCGCCGTGATCCAAAAGACTGTCAAGGGCAAGGGTGTATCCTATATGGAGAACCAGTGCGGCTGGCACGGGGCGGCGCCTAAGCAGGAGCAATACGAGATCGCCGTGGCGGAGATCACCGCCCGGATCAAAGAACTGGAGGGCTGACATATGGCAGAGGTGATCAAGCAGGCGACCCGGGACGCCTACGGAGAGGCGCTGGTGGAGCTGGGCGCATCCCACCCGGAGCTGGTGGTGCTGGACGCCGATCTGGCGGCAGCCACCAAGACCGGTACATTCAAAAAGGCGTATCCCGAGCGGTTCATCGACGTGGGAATCGCCGAGGGCAATATGATGAGCATCGCTGCCGGTCTGGCATCCACCGGTAAGCTGGTGTTTGCCTCCTCCTTTGCCATGTTTGCAGCGGGGCGTGCCTTTGAGCAGGTGCGGAATTCCATCGGCTATCCTCATTTGAACGTGAAGATCGGGGCGACCCACGCCGGTGTGTCCGTGGGAGAGGATGGGGCGACCCATCAATGCTGCGAGGACATCGGGCTGATGCGCACGATCCCCGGCATGGTGATCCTCAACCCGGCGGACGGCGCCGAAGCCAAAGCCGCCGTGAAAGCCGCTGCCGACTGGCAGGGGCCGGTGTATCTGCGGTTCGGGCGGCTGGCGGTGCCGATCTTCACCGATCCCGCCGAGCCGTTTGTGATCGGCAAGGCGAAAACACTGGTGGACGGCACCGATGTGACGATCATTGCCACCGGTCTGCTGGTGAGCGAGGCGCTGGTGGCGGCGAAGCAGCTGAGGGAGCAGGGGATCTCCGCCCGGGTCGTCAATATGGCGACCATTAAGCCCATCGACCGGGAGTGCATCGAAAAGGCAGCCCGGGAGACGGGGGCGATCGTCACGGCGGAGGAGCATAATATCATCGGCGGCTTAGGCAGTGCGGTGGCAGAGGTGGTGTGCGAGACCTGTCCGGTGCCGGTGCTGCGGGTGGGCGTCGAGGATACCTTTGGTCAGTCCGGTCCGGCGGTGGAGCTGCTGAAGCTCTACGGCCTGACAGCGGAGCATATCGTGGAGAAGACCCGGCAGGCGTTGGCGCAGAAACGGAAATAAGTGATGCAGGGACGGTGTCCGTGAGCTTCGGTCACCGTCCCTTACAGCGTCCGATTAAGGAGAAAAGGCTATGAAACGGGAGATCAATATGTACGAGGGGGCGCTGCTCCCCAGCATTATCCGGTATACCGTTCCTATTATTCTCACCAGCCTCTTACAGCTGTTTTTCAATGCGGCTGACCTGATCGTGGTGGGGCAGTTCTGCGGCAGTGTGTATGTGGCGGCGGTGGGCGCCACCGGTTCGCTGACGAACCTGATCGTCAATCTGTTCATCGGCTTGTCCATCGGCGCCGGTGTGGCGGTGGCGCAGGCGATCGGGGCGAAGAACGACGAGGAGGTACACCGCACGATCCATACTGCCATCCCCACGGCTGCGGTCAGCGGACTGATCATGACGGTGATCGGTCTGTGGATGGCGCCGGATTTTCTGCGCTGGATGGATACGCCGGATTCGGTGCTGGGATTGGCGAGCGTATATATGCGGCTGTACTTCTGCGGCATGACCGCCAGTATGCTGTATAACTACGGGGCGGCGCTGCTGCGGGCGGCGGGGGATACCAAAAGCCCGCTGATCTACCTGACCGTCGCCGGTGTGCTGAATATTCTGCTGAACGTGCTGTTTGTGGTGGCGTTCGATATGAATGTAGCGGGGGTAGCGCTGGCGACGGCGATCTCCCAGACGGTGTCGGCGATTCTGGTGCTGTGGGCGCTGCATAAGCGCACGGACGCCTGTAAGCTGGAGCTGAAACGGCTGCGGTTTCATAAAAGACCCTTTTTCAAGATGGTGCGCATCGGGCTGCCTGCCGGGATCCAAGGCTCGCTGTTTTCCATCTCCAATGTGCTGATCCAGTCCTCCATCAACTCCTTTGGCGAGGTGGCGATGTCCGGCAATGCTGCCGCGTCCAATTTGGAGGGCTTTGTGTATGTGTCTATCAATGCATTCAGCCAGACCTCGTTGAATTTCACCGGACAGAATATCGGCGCCTGCCGGTATGACCGGATCCCGAAGATCCTGCATACCTGCCTGCTGTGTACGACGGTGGTGGGTCTGGTGCTGGGAACGGTGGCCTATCTTCTGGGGCGCCCGTTGCTGGGGATTTACATTACCGATTCCCCCGAGGCGATTGAATATGGGCTGAGCAGGATGGCGTATATCTGCCTGCCTTATTTTCTGTGCGGCATCATGGATGCGACCACCGGCTCTGTCCGGGGAATGGGCTTTTCGCTGGCGCCTATGATCGCTACGGTCATGGGAGTGTGCGTGTTCCGGGTCGTGTGGATCTATACGGTGTTTGCCCATTTTCATACGCTGGAGAACCTGTATGTTTCCTATCCCATTTCCTGGACGCTGACCTTTGTTGTGGAATACGGTATGTTCCGGTATTATATGCGGCGGGTGCGGCGGCAGGCAGCGGCGGTATCCCCGCAGGCGGAGACGGTGCATGGCTGAGTATGTGTTTTCGGTGCCGCCGGAATGGGATAATGCGACCATGCAGAGCTTTTTGCGGCAGCATTGCGGACTGTCCTGGCGGATGGTGGTGAAGCTCAAGCGGGTGGAGGGCGGCATGACCGCCGACGGTGTGCCGCTGCGCTCCATCGACCGGCTGCATACCGGTCAGACGGTGCGGGTGCAGATGCCGGAGGATGCGGTGCGCATCGAGGGGGCGGATATGCCCCTGTCCGTTGTGTATGAGGACGACCACCTGCTGGTGATCGATAAGCCGCCCTATCTGGCGGTGCATCCCTCTGCCGGGAAGCCGGAGCCGACGCTGGCGAATGCGGTGGTGGGATATTTTGAGCGTGAGGGTACCCCGCTGTCCTTTCGCCCGGTGAACCGGCTGGATCGGAATACCAGCGGTCTGCTGCTGGCGGCGAAAAGCCCCCATGTAGCCTATGCGCTGGCGCAAAAGCCGCAAAAGGAGTATCTGGCGGTGGTGCTGGGCGCCCTCACCGGCAGCGGCACCATAGACCAGCCCATTCGGGTGAAGGAGGGCTGCTGCATCACCCGGGAGGTGGGGGAGGGCGGCAAGCCCAGCGTCACCCACTGGGAGAGCTTGGGGACAGACGGCGAGCTTTCGCTGGTGCGGCTGGTGCTGGAGACAGGACGTACCCATCAGATCCGGGTGCATATGGCGTGGATGGGGTATCCGCTGGCGGGGGATACCATGTACGGCACAGACGAGACGTACTTGCCCCGCCAAGGACTGCACTGTGCCCATATGACCCTGACCCACCCGGTTACGGGAGAGCACATGGCGTTTTCGGCGCCGCTGCCGGAGGATATGCGGCAGCTGCTGGTAGCCCACGGCTTATGGCAAAAATAAACAAGACCCCGGAATCAAGGGTTCCGGGGTCTTGTTGTATGATTGTGGGATCATTTGCCCTCATAGACGACTACAGAGCTTACGGGATAGTCTGCCAGCTGCTTACGTCCCTCCAGCCCTGCCAGCTCCACCAGAAACAGGCACTGGACGACCTTTCCGCCCAGCTGCTCCACCAGATCGGCGGCGGCACGGATGGTGCCGCCGGTGGCGATCAGATCGTCCACCAGCACCACCCGCTGACCCGGCTGAATGGCGTCGGCGTGCATCTCGATGGTGGCGGTGCCGTATTCCAGCGAATACTCCTTGGAAATGACCTTGCAGGGCAGCTTCCCCTGCTTGCGCACGGGGACAAAGCCCTTGTGCAGCGCATAGGCGATGGGCGCACCCAGCAGGAAGCCCCGGGATTCCGCCCCTACGATCACATCAAAATCCACCCCGTCCAGACGACGAATCATCTCGTCGATGGCGAGATGCAGCCCGTCGGGATCCTGCAGCACGGTGGTCACGTCCCGGAACAGGATCCCCGGCTCGGGGAAGTCCGGAATGGTGCGGATATAGTCGGCAACGCTTTTCATGGAAACGACTCCTTTTATATTGAAAATACTACCTCTTTACTTTAACAGAGAACAGACAAAAAGTAAAGGGGTAATTTTTCTTTGGATAGGTATAAATTGCGGGGACGGTCAGTGGATGCCCGGAGCAGCTTGTCCCGATCGGTGCAGCGTCGGTGTGTAAGGAGGGTAGAAATGAGGGGCGGCAAGAGCAAAAAGGAGAAGCACTATGAGTGAAAATTCCCGTGCGCCGAAGGCGGTGCTGACTATTTCTCCGGCGTTTACGGTCGGAGAGACCGATCCCCGGCTGTTTGGCTCGTTTATCGAGCAGATGGGACGGGCGGTGTATTCCGGTATCTATGAGCCGGATCATCCGACGGCGGATGCCGAGGGGTTCCGGGGGGATGTGCAGGAGCTGATCCACAAGCTGCGGGTGCCGCTGATCCGGTATCCCGGCGGTAATTTCGTGTCCGGCTATCTGTGGGAGGACGGTATCGGTCCCCGGGAGCAGCGTCCCCACCGGGCGTATTTTGCCTGGCGTGCCATTGAGCCGAACGAGGTGGGCACCGATGAATTTCTGCAATACTGCGAGAGGATGGGCGTGGAGCCGATGATGGCGGTCAATCTGGGTCTGGCGGGTCTGCAGGATGCCAAAAATCTGGTGGAATACTGCAACTTTGCCGGGGGCACCGCCTATAGCGACCGCCGCCGTCAAAACGGACGGGAAAGGCCTTATGGCGTTAAGCTGTGGTGTCTGGGTAATGAGATGGACGGCTTCTGGCAGATCGGGCATAAGGAGGCGCACGAATACGGCCGTCTGGCGGAGGAGGCATCCAAGCTGATGAAGTGGGTGGATCCCACCATTGAAACGGTGCTGTGCGGCAGCTCCACCTCGGGTCTGCCCACCTATCTCTCCTGGGAGCAGACGGTGCTGGAGCACGCCTATGACTGGGTGGATTATATCTCGCTGCACCAGTATCTGGATAACCGGGCGGAGGATACCCCGTCCTATCTGGCGGCGCCTTTGACCACCGAGGCCCGTATCCGGGAGGTGACGGCGGTCTGCGACTATGTGCAGGCGAAAAGGCACAGCGATAAGAAGATGATGCTGTCCTTTGACGAGTGGAATGTGTGGTATCACACCAGCGATCAGCCGGTAGAGACGTGGATGGTGGCGCCGCCCATTTTAGAGGAGCGGTATTCCATGGAGGATGCGCTGGTGGCGGGCGGTATGCGCCACTGCGACCGGGTGAAGATCGGCTGCCTGGCGCAGCTGGTGAATATCATTGCCCCAATCATGACGGTCAAGGGCGGCGGCGTATGGCGCCAGACGATCTTCTATCCCTATCAGGATATTTCGGTGCATGGTCGTGGCTTGGTATACGATATTCGGGTGGATGCGCCCACCTATACCTGCCGGCAGTTTGGCGAGGTGTCCGCTATCGACGCCGCCGTAAAGAACGAGACGGGGGAGATTGTCCTCTTTGCCATCAACCGTCTGGAGCAGGATGCTCTGCCGCTGGAAACGGATCTGTCGGCGCTGCTGGGAAAGGGTGCGCACAGCGCCACCCATGAAACGATGACATCCGATTCGTTCAAGGATACCAACACACCGGAGCAGCCGGACCGGGTGCATCCCCGTCCGCTGGCGGCGCCGGTGCTGGAGGACGGGCGGCTGCGCACCGTGCTGCCGCCGCTCTTCTGGAATGTGATCTGCGTGAAATAAGCCGTTTCTATTGCTGCGTGAAACGCCCGCAAAGCATTGCTTTGCGGGCGTTTCAGCATATATTCTTCTATTCGGTGTTGATATGGGTGCGGTAATGGGTCTGCCGGTAGGCGGAGGGGGTTACGCTCTCCCATTGCTTAAAGGTCTTCAAGAAGTGCTTCACATCCTGCAATCCCACCTGATAGGCGATCTCCGTCACATGCAGGTCGGTGTTGAGCAGCAGGCGCTTGGCGTCCCGCAGCCGGCAGCGGATGATATAGTGCCGCAGGGGCTCGCCGGTCTCCGCCTTGAAAAGCTGGGTCAGATAATCGGGGTTATACTGAAAGGCGGCGGCCAGCTGCTGCACGGATACCTCGCCCCGCCGGTTTTCTTCGATCCATGACTGAATGGCCTGCACCAGCGCCCGCCGCTTGCGATGGTGGGAGTCCGGCTCCGGGGCGGCGGCATTGGCGGCAGCCAGCTCGCACAGGAGGATCTCCGTGTATCGGTCACAGAGAGAGCGCTGCAGAGCGGGGGATAGCTCATGCCGATAGGCGGTGTCGATCAGCTGCCGGAGTAGCACAAAAAACCGTTCCGGCTCCGGCAGCCGTCCATACTCCGGCAGTGTAAGCGGCGTCTGGAGCAAAAAGTGACACCAGAAGTGGGATTGTCCGTCGGAGACGGGGGCGGTACCGCTGTGGGGCTGGTTGGGCTGCAGCAGCAGGTACTCACCCCGGCGCAGAATATAAGCCCGGTCATTCTGGCGGATGGGCATTTCTCCCGCATATCCCACCAGCAGCACGGTCTCCGGCAGACAGCGCCGGGGGTGGGGGAAGCCGTTGCAGGAAACGAACCGCCCGGCGGACAGAAACTGCGCAGCGGGTCAGAAAAAGTCATTGAAGGAGAACATATAGGATTTCCACACCTTTTATAGAAAAGTGTCGGTTTACTTTCCGCTTGTATCCATGATACTATGAAAACAGGCACAGGTCAAGAAGATCGTAAAAATACACCTTGCGAAAGAAGGAGAGAGTGCTATGCAGCTACCGTATCTGCGCCCCGCCGTAGGGAATGTAACCATTCGGGATGAGTTCTGGAGTCCCTATCTGGAGAAGATTCGGCATATCATGCTTCCCTATGTGTTCCGGCGGATGGATGCGTCCGGCTATGAGCGCAATCTTATTCATGTCGGAGAAAGAAAGGCAGTCAAATTTGAGGGTCTGGCCTTTTGGGATGGGCTGCTGTATGAGGTCATACGGGCGGCGTCGGACTTTCTTGCTCAGGAGTACGATCCCATGCTGGACGCCTATCTGGATAAACTGGCGGAGACCATCCGGAGGGCTTCGGATACGGCGGATGGCTTTCTCAGCTCCGGCACTATTCTGGATCGGCCCCGGCAGCGCTGGGGGCAGAACGGCGGCAATCTGTTCCTGCAGCATGACCTGTATAATCACGGCGCACTGATCGAAGCCGCCATCAGCCATTATCTGGCGACCGGCAAGACCACCCTGCTCTATAGCGCTGTGCAGGCGGCCAACTGCGTGGTGCGGGAGATCGGCCCGGCGCCCAAGCTGACGCTGGTGCCCGGTCATTCGATGCCGGAGGAGGCGTTTGTAAATCTCTACCGCTTGTTCCGGGATCACAGAGAGCTGCAGTCCTTTGCCGAGGAGCATGGGGTGGATGCGCAGGCGTATCTGGATATTGCCGAGTTCTGGTAGGATGACCGGGGCGATCGGGCGCATCGCCCCCAGTGGGAGGGCTTTTCCCCGGAGTATAATCAGGATCATCTGCCCTTTGCGCAGCAGACCGAGGCACTGGGACATGCGGTGTGGGCGATGCTGTGCTATACCGGCTCGGCGGCAATGGCGCAGGAGCGGAAACGCCCGGACTACGAGGCGGCGCTCCATACCCTGTGGGACAGCGTGGTGCACCGGAAGCTGCATATCAGCGGCGGCGTGGGCGCCCGGCACGATATCGAGGACTTTGCCGAGGACTATGTGCTGCCGCACAACGCCTATCTGGAGACCTGCGCCGGGGTGGCGCTGGCCTTCTGGAACGGCGAAATGCACCGGCTGGAGCCGGATGCCAAGTATTACGATTGCTTTGAGCTGTCCCTGTACAACAATATTCTGGCGTCGGTGGGGCAGGATTTCAAGCATTTCTTCTATGAAAATCCGCTGGTCAGCGACGGCACGGTGCGGCGGTGGGATTGGCACGGCTGTCCCTGCTGTCCGCCCATGATGCTCAAGCTCATGGCGGCGCTGGGCTCCTATATTTATGGGTATACAGAGCGTTCCCTCATGGTGAATCTGCTGATCGGCAGCCGCTTGGAGACGGAGTATTTTATCGTGGAGCAGGAGGGAAAGCAGCTGCGCATCGACTCCATGGGACACCCGCTGACGGTGCATATCCGGGTGCCGTTCTATGCGGAGGGCTTTGCGCTGTCCTGTGCCGGAGCTCCGCTGCCCTACCGGATGGAGCAGGGGTATGCGGTGGTCGAGGGCGTGTGGACGGCAGAGATGTCCATTCTTCTGTCCTATACCGCTCCTGTGCGGTATGTGCGGGCGGATCCGCTGGCGCAGGAGATCCGGGGACAGGTGGCGGTGCTGCACGGTCCGGTGCTGCTGTGCGCCGAGGGGGCAGACAACGGCGGTCGGGTCGATCTCACCCTGACGGCACAGCCGCCGCAGGCGGTGACGGGCACCGGCTTGGCGGACGAAGCCGTGACCGGTACGGCAGCCGACGGCACGCCGGTGCGGCTGATTCCGTACTATCGATGGTGCAACCGGCTTGAAAAGCCTACGGATGCGGCGATGGCGGTGTGGTTCCGGTGCGAGGGGATGCCGGATGAGGATACATTCCCGCAGGACGGTCGGCTGTACGACTATTGCTGAGCGAGATCGGCGGAGCCACGGAGCGGCAGCTTCGTGGCTCCGCTTTTCTGCGTGCGTGGGCTTTTGCAGACCGCCGTTTTGGGTAAAAACCGGAAATAATCTTGTTTTTGGATTGACTTTTGTTTGCTTGATATGCTATGATTAAAAGTGGCGTAGGATGGGATCGGCGCAGTGGCGGCGATCCTGTTCATCGAGACCGATTTTCGGCGGGTCACCGCTTTGTGTATAAGGAGTCAGCCATGGCATCACTGTATGTGCGTTTGCTCAGTTCTCTGCATAAGGTATACCCGGAGCATATACCCCAAACGGCGTTCAGCGGCGGCACGCTGCTGCAAAACGAGCCGTATTCGTTCCAGATCGCTTATAGGACCGACGGCGATCCGTTCGGTCTTTATGTCGAGACCGACTCCGACGGGCTGCCGCTGGGGCAGTACCGGGTGGATTATGTGCCGCTGCTCAACGGTCGGAATCCGGGCAGCGACGGAGGCGAGGAGTGCCGGCAGCCGGGCTTGTATCCGGATGTGCTCCAGCCCCGGCAGACCGATCCGTCGGTGGTGGAGGAGGGCTTCAGCTGGCAGCCCCTGTATTATGAACAGAACGAGCGCAATCTGCTGTATGCCGCTCCCGATTGCTGGCAGAGTCTGTGGTTCACGGTCAATGAGAGCGGACAGGCACAGCTGCCGCCGGGTGAGCATACGGTCACGGTGCGCTTCTGCTCCCAATCGACCTGTAAGACGCTGGCGGAGGTGTCGGTGCAGCTGACGGTGCTGCCCGCCTGCCTGCCGCCCCAGACGTTGCTGTATACCAATTGGCTGCACTGCGACTGCCTGTGCGATATCCACCGGGTCGAGCTGTTCAGCGACCGGTTCTACGCCGTTTTGGAGGACTATGTCCGCAAAGCCGTGCAGAACGGAATGAACATGGTGCTGCTGCCGGCATTCACCCCGCCGCTGGATACGCCGGTGGGACGGGAGCGCCGGACGGTGCAGCTGGTGGGTGTGACCGCCGACCCGGAGGAAGACCGGTATCATTTCGACTTCACGGAGATGAAGCGGTATCTGGATGTATGCCGCCGGGCGGGCGCCACGCATTTTGAGCATTCCCACCTGTTCACTCAGTGGGGAGCCAAGGCGGCGCCGAAGATCCTTGCCACGGTGCAGGGCGGGGAGAAGCGCCTTTTCGGCTGGGAGACGAAAGCGAACGGCGGCGCATACGGCGCTTTTCTGGCGCAGTATCTGCCGGCGCTGCGGGCGTTTCTCCGGGGCGAGGGGCTGGACGACAAGGTCCTCTACCATATCTCCGACGAGCCGATGGAGGAGGTGCTGGAGCATTATAAGGCGGCGGTGGCGGCGGTGCGCCCCTATCTGGAGGGGTGCATGGTGGGCGACGCCCTGTCGAATTACACATACTATGAGCAGGGGCTGGTGCAGACGCCCATCGTGGCGACCAATCATCTGGAGCCGTTTTTGGGGCGCTGTCCGTCGCTGTGGTGCTATTATACCAGCGAGCAGGTGATGGATGGTCTGAGCAATCGGCTGCTGAACCTGCCCTCAGCCCGCAATCGGGTGCTGGGGATGCAGATGTACCGCCATGGGATCCGGGGCTTCCTCAACTGGGGCTATAACTTCTGCTACGGGGTCCTCAGCCATGGCATATACGATCCGGCGGTGCTGCCGAACGGGTATGCTATGAATACCGGCGGCGGGTACATTACCTATCCCGGGCGGGACGATACCTGTCTGCAATCCATCCGCCAGAAGGTGTTTGGTGAGGGGGTCAACGATATGCGGGCGCTGCAGCTGCTGGAGCAGCTCACCGACCGGGAGACTGCCTGCCGGACGCTGGATGCCGCTTTTGGGCAGACGGTGGATTTTCATACCTGTCCCCGGTCGGCGGAGCAGCTGCTGACGGTGCGAGAGGCGATCAACGAGGCGATTCGGCTGCACCTGTAAGGGCGCTTTTGTGGAGGAAAACGGATGAATTTATTTTCTGTGCTGACGATGATCGGCGGACTGGTGTTTTTTCTGTTTGGCATGAATGTCATGTCCGGCAGTCTGGAAAAGATGGCAGGCGGCAAGCTGGAGCATCTGCTGCGTAAGATGACCGCCAATCCGCTGGTGAGCATTGCGCTGGGCGCTGTGATCACGGTGGCGGTGCAGTCCTCGTCGGCGACCACCGTGATGCTGGTGGGGTTGGTGAACTCCGGGCTGATGAAGCTGTCCCAGACGCTGTTCGTGATCTACGGTGCGAATATCGGCACCACCATCACCTCCTGGATCCTCAGCTTGTCCGGCATCCAGAGCGACAGCACCCTGCTGCAGATGCTCAAGCCGGAAAATTTTGCTCCGCTGGTGGCGCTGGTGGGGATCCTTATGCTGATGATCTCCAAAAACGATAAGAAAAAGAGCATCGGCACGGTGTTTGTGGGCTTTGCGGTGCTGATCTACGGCATGACGATGATGTCCAGCGCCGTGGCACCGCTGGCGGATTCGCCGTCCTTTTCCCGGCTGCTGGTGCAGTTCAATAATCCGCTGCTGGGGATGCTCATCGGTACCCTGTTCACCGGCGTGATCCAGTCCTCGGCGGCGACGATCGGTATTTTACAGGCGCTGTCCATGACTGGCAGCCTGACGAATGGGATGATCATTCCCATTGTGATGGGCGCCAACATCGGCACCTGCGCTACCTCGATGATCTCCTGCATCGGCACCAACCGAAAAGCCAAGCAGGTGGCGCTGATCCACCTGTCCATTAAGATCATCGGTACGGCGGTGTGGCTGAGCGTGTTCTGTCTGGTGAATGCACTGGTGAAGTGGCCTTTTGTGACGGCGGCGGCGTCCCCGTTTTCCATTGCGCTGGTGCACTCGGTGTTTAATATTCTCACGACGGTGCTGCTGATTCCTTTTACGAAATCGCTGGAGCGGCTGATCTGCCGTATCCTGCCGGATACCAAGACCGTCAGTAAGCAGGACGAGCCTTTCTTGGATGAGCGTCTGCTGAAATCCCCCTCCGTGGCGGTGGTGGAGAGCAATTCCTGCTCCAAAAAGATGGGCTTTATGGCACGGGACAACGTGCTGCTGTCTATGGGAATGTTTGAGCATTTCAGCGAAAAGACCGCCGAGCAGATCAACGAGACCGAGGAGCGGCTGGACTCGTATGAGGACAAGCTGGGCACCTATCTGGTGCGGCTGTCCGCCGAGGCTCTGTCGCAGCACGATTCGCAGGTGGTCTCGAAGATGCTCCACGCCATCGGTGATTTCGAGCGGCTGGGCGACCATGCGCTGAATCTGCTGCGCAGCGCCCGGGAGATGCACGACAAGGAGATCGTCTTTACCGCCCCGGCACAGCAGGAGCTGGGGGTGCTGACCGCTGCCATCCGGGAGATCCTGCGTCTGACCTGTGATGCTTATAAGAGCAGCGATACGGCGATTGCCGCCCGGGTGGAGCCGCTGGAGCAGGTGATCGACGGGCTGATCTCCCGCATCCGGGGGAACCATATCAACCGTCTGCGCAGCGGCGAGTGCAGCATCGAGAGCGGTTTCATTCTGTCGGATGTATTGACGAACTATGAGCGCATTTCCGACCATTGCTCCAACGTGGCGGTGGCGATCATCGAGGTGGAGCAGAACAGCTTTGATACCCATAAATACCTCAACGGCGTGAAATTCGGCAATCATGAGTTCAATGTCTATTACGATGATTACAGCCGCCAGTTTTCTCTGTCCGGGGTATGAAAAAATAATTAGAGAAATTTGAAAAATGGGGTTGACATTTCGCCAGTTTCTGGTATAGTACAGGCGAAAGAGCGACGGGTGCTGCTGCCCGTCGATGCCGGCGCATGGGAAGACGCTTATTTTATGTGCGCCCGGGAGGTTACCGCTCATGAAGACCATGAACGATTCGCCCCGCACCGCTCCGTTTAACGAGGAGACGATCAAGCAAGAGGAGGATGCCTTCATCCACAGCTATGCCGCTGTGGGTGAGGGGCATACGGTCCGCTTGCTTTTTGCTTTATTTCGGGCGCATTATTGGCGGCTGGTGCGGGCAGCACTGTTTTACGCCGTGAAAAGCTCGCCGATATGGATCGTGCCGCTGGTGACCGCCAACGCCATCGACATCGCCGCCGGACAGCGTCCGGGCGGCGTGTCGGCGCTGCTGCTGAATCTGGCGTTCATTCTGGTGTTGTTGCTGCTGAATGTACCCCTCAATTATGTGTATATCCGGGAGTTCAGCATCGCCCGCCGCCATGTGGAGGCGGGGCTGCGGGGGGCGATGGTGCGTAAGCTCCAGCAGCTGTCCATCGCATTTCATAAGGAGATGCGCTCCGGCCGCATCCAGTCCAAGGTGATGCGGGATGTGGAGGCGGTGGAGGGATTGTCTGCCCAGATGTTTACCACCGTCTGGGAGACGATCCTCAATGCCACCATCCCGCTGATCGTGATCCTCACGAGGAATGTGTATGTGTTCTTTATTTTTCTGCTGACGGTACCGGCAGCGGTGCTGGCGATGATTCCCTTCCGCAATAAAATGCGGCGGCGTAACCGGGAATTCCGGCAGGAGATCGAGACCACCTCCTCGGACGTGATGGAGATGGAGGAGCTGGTCACCGTTACCCGGGCGCACGCACTGGAGAATCTGGAGATTGACCGGATGACCGGGCGCATCGTGGAGGTCGCCAAGCGGGGATATAAGCTGGATGTGATCCAGAGCTTCTTTGGATCGGTGAACTGGGTCATTTTTATGTCCTTTGAGATGATCTGTCTGTTTATCTCCAGCTGGATGGCGTTTGAGGGGAAGATCACCATCGGGGAGATCTCTCTGTATCAGACCTATTTCACCTCGCTGGTGAACCGTATCTCCGGTGTGATCGGCATGATCCCGGTGTTCGCCAAGGGCGGCGAGGCGCTGCAGTCCATCGGGGAGATCCTCAATTGCGGGGACGTGGAGAATTACCACGGAAAGAAAAAGATGTCGGCTCTGCGGGGAGAATATACCTTTGAGCAGGTGGATTTCAGCTATGAGGACGATCCCCGCCCGGTGCTGCAGGGGTTGGATCTCCATGTGGCGCCGGGGGAGACCATCGCTCTGGTGGGGGATTCCGGCTCCGGGAAAAGCACCATTGTGAGTCTCGTGGTGGGGTATTACCGCCCCACCGGCGGGCGGCTGCTCATCGACGGGCAGGATGTGCGGGAGCTGGATATGCGCAGCTATCGGCAGCATATCGCCATCGTTCCCCAGAACACCATCCTGTTTTCCGGCTCCATCCGGGACAATATCACCTATGGCTGCCCGGATGTGTCCGAGGAGGAGCTGCGCCGGGTGCTGGACGCCGCCTGCCTGACGGAGGTGGTGGCGGCGTTGCCGCAGGGGCTGGATACGCTGGTGGGGGAGCATGGCGATAAGCTCTCCGGCGGGCAGCGGCAGCGGATCGCCATCGCCCGGGCACTGATCCGGCGCCCGGAGGTGATCTTATTTGATGAGGCAACCAGTGCGCTGGATACGGTGTCGGAGGCGGCGATCCAGCAGGCGATCGATAACCTGACCCGGGAGCGCACCACCTTTATCGTGGCGCACCGCCTGTCCACTATCCGCCATGCGGATAAGATCGCCGTCATCCGGGAGGGCGTGTGCGTGGAATACGGCACCTACGACGAGCTGATGGCGAAGCAGGGAGCATTCTATACCTTTAAGCAGCTGCAGTCCTAATCGGTGCCGCATATAAAATCCAGCGCATACAAGCTTAGAAACGGAAAAAATCCCTGTGGCAGATGCCACAGGGATTTTCTTCATCTGATGTGGAAATTACACCGCACGGGTGACCTTTCCGGAACGCAGGCAACGGGTGCAGGCGTACACTCTCTTAGGAGAACCGTCCACCACAGCCTTGACCCGCTTGATGTTGGGCTTCCAGGTACGGTTGGAGCGTCTGTGAGAGTGGGACACACGAATCCCGAAGGTCATGCTCTTACCGCAGAAATCACACTTTGCCATAGTTCTGCACCTCCTTCTTTATCCGGCCTTTGGTACATGCCGGGGGACGACCCCAGCAAAGCAACGGCTCTATAGTAGCAGGTTTTGCGCAAAAAATCAAGTCCTTTTTGCGGATTTACGAAAAAAACTTTGTTTTTCGTCCCTCTTTTGCGGAAGGGCTTGTATTTTCCGCACATTTTTGCTATAATCTTCAAGTATATGTGTGCCCGCCCGGCGGGCTATTGTCGAACGGAGTGCCGGCTGTAGCAGCCGGCACACGGAAAGGAACGGACGCTATGATCTCCTTTTTTCTGCGTAACCGGGGTAATCTGACGGTCTGGGATCTGCTGTTTATGCTGGTGGGCTATATGATCCTGGTGCTGCTCATTTTACCCTTTCACGAGTTTGCCCATGCTTATGTGGCGCATAAATGCGGCGACGATACGGCGAAATGGCAAGGGCGTATGACCCTCAATCCCTTTGCGCATCTGGATCTGTTCGGTACGCTGATGCTGGTGCTGTGCGGCATCGGCTATGCCAGACCGGTGCCGGTCAACGCCCGGAATTTCCGGAATTATAAGCGGGATATGATCCTGGTGGCGCTGGCGGGGCCGGCGTCCAATCTGCTGATGGCGATCGTGGCGGCGGCGCTCTATAAGGTCTGCACGCTGGTGGTGGTCAGCAAAACGGCGCTGACCCTCTGCTATCTGGTGCTGATCGAGGTGATCATGAGCGTCAATATCAGTCTGGCGGTGTTTAACCTCCTGCCTATTCCGCCGCTGGACGGCAGCCGGCTGTGGAGCACGCTCCTGCCGGGGCGCTGGGCGTATACGCTGGAGCGGTATAGCCGCCAGATCACGCTGGTGCTGTTTGTGCTGCTGCTGACCGGGGTGCTGGACCGGCCGTTGACGCTGCTGAATAATCTTTTCTTTTACGGGATCGCCTGGGTGTTTCGCCTGTGAGCGGCGCAGCGGCTGCATAGCTGCCGCAAAGTATGCCCAGAATAAGGATGTGCATGAATGGAAACCATCTCCTATAAGCTGCCGGTGTTTGAGGGGCCGCTGGATCTGCTCCTCTATCTGGTGCAAAAGCACAAACTGAATATTTACGATATTCCCATTGCTCAGGTGCTGGAGCAATATCTGGCGGCGATCCGGCAGATGCAGGACTACGACATGGAGGTAGCCAGTGAATTTTTGGAGATGGCTGCCCGGCTGGTGTATATCAAGTCGGTCATGCTGCTGCCCCGCTATGAGGAAGAGACCGAGGAGTTCAAGCGGGAGCTGACCGGACAGCTGATCGAATATCAGCTGTGCCAGCAGATGGCACGGCGGCTGGCGGCGGATTATGTGGGCGGCGACCTGTTTGTGCGCCCGGCGGAGGAAGTGGAGCCGGATCTGACCTATCACCGGGCGCATCGCCCGGAGGAGATGCTGGACGCCTATCTGGCGGCAGCGGGACGGGGAAAGCGGCGCCTGCCGCCTCCGGCGCAGGCGTTCAGCGGCATCGTAGCCCGCAAGATCGTGTCGGTGTCCTCCCGCATCGGCTATGTGCTGCGGCGGCTGTATACCCAGCCCCGGGTGGCGTATGCGTCCCTGTTTGAGCGGGCGGAATCCAAATCCGAGCTGGTCGCCACATTTTTGGCGCTGCTGGAACTGATCAAATCCAAGCGTATCTGCGTGGAGGATGGGGAAAGCGGGCTGGCGATCGAGATGCGCCCCCGGGAGGAATGGGACGAGAGCATCGGGGAGGAATTTGATACCGATACCCCGGACGAGGAGAGAGAGACCGATGGAGATTAAGCAATATCAGGCGGCGCTGGAGGCGATCCTGTTCGCCAGCGGCGAGCCGGTGCCGGTGTCCCGGCTGGCGCAGGCGCTGGATCTGGACGAGGAGACCACCGGGCGCATTGCCGAGGACTGGATGCAGGATGTGAACACCCGGCAGGGGGGCATGACCGCTCTACGGCTGGAGGACGGCTATCAGCTGTGCAGCAGCAAGGATTATGCCGCTTATGTGCGTAAGGCGATGGATATTCGCCGCAACACGCCGCTGTCTCAGGCGGCGATGGAGGTGCTGGCGATCATCGCCTATAACCAGCCGGTGACCCGTCCCTTTGTGGAGCAGGTGCGGGGGGTGGATTGCAGCGGCGTGATGCAGAGTCTGCAGCAGAAAGGGCTGATCGAAGAAAAGGGGCGGATGGATCTGCCCGGACGCCCGCTGCTGTATGGTACGACCCAGAATTTTCTGCGGTGCTTCGGGGTCAGCTCCATCGATCAGCTGCCGCCGCTGCCCCAAAAGCAGGAATCCCCCATGGTGGAGACCACGATGGATGAAATGCTCCGGGAGGAGGAGGTCTTACCTCCCGATGAGGAGCTGTTCTCCGGTGAGGACGAGGAGGCGTAAGCGGTGACGGCAGGACGGGTGGTGCTGTACAGCGTGCTGGGGCTGCTGGCTCTGGTGCTGCTGCTCCTGCTCTTGCTGCTGTTGCTGCCGGTATCGGTGCGCATCACCGGCGGCGACGTCTGGCGGGTGCGGGCACGGGTGCTGGGGGTGCCGATCACGCTGCTACCGGCAAGGGACAAGCCTCGTAAGAAGAAAAAGCCGTCGAAAAAGCCGCAAACAGCGGCAAAAGCTCCGCAGAAAAAGCCGTCTAAGGCGGCACAGTTGAAAGCCGAGCTGAAAACGGCGTTTCAGCGGGACGGGGTGGCGGCGACCGCTCTGTATCTCAAGCGTTTAGCGGCGCTGGCAGGGCAGACCGCCGGAAAAATTCTGCGTGCGATCACTGTGGATCGCCTGCAGCTGCGGCTGCTGGTGGTGGCAGAGGAGTCGGCGGATACGGCGCTGTGGTATGCCCGCCTGAGCGGCATCGTTTATCCGGCGGTGGCGACGTTGGAGCGGGTCATGCCGATCCGACACCGGGATGTCCGGGTGGAGCCGGGCTTTTTGCAGACCGAGGGACGGGTGACAGCCGATGTGCGGCTGCATGCTGTGCCGGTGCGGCTGCTGTGGGCGATTTTGTGGTTTACCGTGCGTTTTACAGAGATGAATGACCAACCGACTAAGGAGGTAGTTGACAATGGCAAATCAGGTAGAAGGATTGATGGGCGTATCGGTGGAAAAGATCCGGCAGATGGTGGATGCTAATACGGTAGTAGGCTCCCCCATATCCCTGCCGGACGGCACCACCATTATCCCGGTATCCAAGGTGTCCTACGGCTTTGCGTCCGGCGGCTCCGACCTGCCGACGAAGAATCCGCAGGAGCTGTTTGGCGGCGGTGCCGGGGCGGGGATCAATATCACTCCGGTGGCGTTTCTGATCATCAAGGACGGAGAGACCAACCTCCTGCCGGTGGTGTCCAAGCCGGATACCGCCGACCGGCTGGTATCCATGGTGCCGGATCTGGTGGATATGCTGACTTCTAAAAAGAAAAAGGAAGGCGAAGACGCCTAAGGGAGCATGGAACGCTTCCGTTTCGCATATTCTGTGAGGAATGAGAAACGGAGGGATTCCCATGAATCAACGGATCCGATGGGCAGCAGCACTGCTATGTCCGGTGCTGCTGCTTTTCTGCACGGCAGGAGCGCTGCCGGTTCGGGCGGCGGCGCCCGGGGTGTCCTCGTTGTCGGCGGTGGTCTATGAGCCGGTGAGCGGACGAATACTCTATGAAAAGGACGGGCACACCGCCCGCCCTATGGCGAGCACCACGAAGCTGATGACGGCGCTGGTCACCTGCGAGACGCTGGAGCCGGAGCGGACAGTGCAGATTCCGGCGGGGACGGTGCCGGTGGAGGGAACGCAGGTGGGACTGTCGGTGGGCGAGACCGTTACCGTGCGGGATCTGCTGGCAGCGCTGCTGCTGTCCTCCGGCAACGATGCCGCCAATGCGCTGGCGCTGCTGACCGCCGGGAGCTTTGAAGAGTTTGCTGCCCGAATGAATGCGACCGCCGCCCGCTTGGGGATGACGGACAGCCATTTTGTGACCCCGTCGGGGCTGGATGCCCAGGGGCATGGCGCCAGCGCCGCCGATATGGCTCGCTTGGGGGCGGCGGTGCTGCAGGTGCCGCTGCTGGCGGAGCTGTGCCGCAGCCGTACGGCGGCGGTGACCTTGGGCGGACGGCATTGTACTCTCAGCAATCATAATAAGCTGCTGAAGCTCTATGACGGCTGCATCGGGATGAAGACCGGGTTCACAAAGAGATCCGGCCGCTGTCTTGTATCCGCCGTGGAGCGGAACGGGGTCACGCTGGTGGTGGCGACTCTCAACGGCGGCGATTACTGGAACGATCATATGGCGCTGTATGACTATGGCTTTTCGCTGGTGCGGCGGGTGGCGCTGCCGTCTGCCGCACCGACAGACTGCCCGGTGGCAGGGGGCGTGTGCGCTGCGGTGCCCCTGACGGTGCAGGGCGACACGGCGGCGGTGCTGACCGCCAATGAGGCGCTGACCGCTGCGGTGGAGCTGCCGGCGTTTTTGTGGGCACCGGTGGAGGCGGGTCAGCCGGTGGGACGGGTGGTTTACACCGCCGGAGAGCGGGTGGCGGCGACCCAGATCCTGTGTGCCGCTGCCGGGGTAGCGGCACGGCCGGTGCCGGGCTTTGGCGCCCGGTTCTGCCGCCATTTGAAGCAACTGACGGATAGCCTGCTGGGCTGAAAAAACGCAACGGGTAAGGAGAAATAAACGTATGGCAATGGTACGACTGCAAAAGCTGCTGTCCGAGCGAGGCATCGCCTCCCGCCGTAAGGCGGAGGAGCTGATCGCTGCCGGGCATGTGAAGGTGAACGGACGGGTGGCGTCGCTGGGGGATAAGGCGGACGATCACAAGGATGTGATCTATGTCCAGGGAAAGAAGATCGGCGGCGCTGTAGCGCCGGTGTACATTGCGCTGCACAAGCCCCGGGGTTATATCACCACCCTGAAGGATGAACAGGGGCGCAAATGCGTGCAGGAGCTGGTCGCCAACGTGGGTGTGACGGTGTTTCCGGTAGGGCGGCTGGATCGGGAGAGTGAGGGCTTGCTATTGTGTACCAACGACGGTGATTTCGCCAATGCGGTGATGCACCCTTCTACTCATGTGCCGAAGCTGTATCGGGTGACGCTGCGTTCGCCTCTGACGGATGAGCAGAAGCTGAAATTCGAGGAGGGGATTCCGCTGGATGGGCGCAAGACCGCTCCGGCGGAGATACGGGTGGTGTCCAGTGAACCGGGGCGCTGTGTGGTGGAGATCACCCTCTACGAGGGGCGTAACCGCCAGATTCGCCGGATGTGCGAGGCGCTGGGGCTGGAGGTAGCCCGGCTGCGGCGTACCGCCGTGGGCAGTGTGCGGCTGGGGATGCAGCCGGTGGGCAGCTGGCGGTATCTCACGCCGAAAGAGGTGCGGGAGCTGGTGATGGCGACCGGCTCGCCCCAGAAGATTGCTGCCGGATACATCAAAAACGGGAGGGAACCGGATCGTGATTACCATTTTGCCCGCCGATGAGGCGTTTTTGCAGTCGATCCATGCCCCGGTCGATGCCGATGCCATGGTGCTGCGGGAACGGGACGGCACCGTGTTCGGACATGCGCTGTTTCGGGTGTCCGGGGATGAGGTAGAGATCTTACAGGTGGAGACGGAGGAGCCGCTGATGACCGAGGCGCTGATCCGTTCGGTGCTGAATACGGGGGATTGCCGGGGCGCCGTCACCGGGGTCTGCCAGATCGGGTCGCTGGCACCGGTGCTGAAACGGCTGGAATTTGCTCCGACGGACGATCGCTATGAGGTGTCTATCGATGCATTTTTTCGTTCCGGCTGTAAGCACGGGAAAACAGACAAATGAGTCAAAGCCGCTGCTTTTGTGAAGCAGCGGCTTTTTCGTCGGAGCAAATATGAATTTTTTAAAAATCTGATAAAAACCTCTTGCCATTTGCTTGCCAATGGCATATAATGAATGTAATATGGAGAATATGGGGTTTTAGTGAAAATCCCTGCTTTCAGAAAGGATTGGATCGTATATGAAAAAGTTTCAGATCACGGTAAACGGCAATGCTTACGATGTGGAGGTAGAGGAGATCGGTGCAGCTGCTGCTCCTGTGGCTGCTCCTGCGGCGGCGGCTCCGGCTCCGGCTCCGGCTGCCGCTCCCGCTGCCCCGGCGGCGGCTGGCGCCAACGATGTGCTGTGCCCCATGCCCGGCACCATCGTGGACATTAAGGTGCAGGTGGGCAGCGTCGTGAAGAAGGGCGACGTGCTGGTGGTGTTCGAGGCCATGAAGATGGAGAACGAGATCATGGCAGCCACCGACGGCACCGTGGCGGCTGTGTATGTCAACAAGGGGGACTCGGTGGAGTCCGGCAAGGTGCTGCTCAGCCTGAACTGAGCCGCCCACTGACATCACAGGAAAGGATGGATTCTTTTGGCTAAAAAAATCGGGATCACCGAAACCGTGCTGCGGGATGCGCATCAGTCGCTGATCGCCACCCGGATGTCCACGGCGGAGATGCTGCCGGCGCTGGAGTCGCTGGATAAGATCGGCTTTCATTCTCTCGAGTGCTGGGGCGGCGCCACCTTCGACGCCTGCCTGCGGTTTCTGGACGAGGATCCGTGGGAGCGCCTGCGCACGCTGAAAAAGCATATGCCCAACACTCCGCTGCAGATGCTGTTCCGGGGGCAGAATATGCTGGGCTATCGGCACTATGCCGACGATGTGGTGGAGTATTTCGTGCAGAAATCCGTGGCGAACGGTATCGATGTCATCCGTATCTTTGACGCCCTTAACGATATCCGGAATCTGCAGACCTCCATCAATGCAGCCCGTAAGGAAAAGGGTGCCCATGTGCAGGTCGCCATTTCCTACACCACCAGCCCGGTGCACGACATCGAGTATTTTGTCCGCTATGCGAAGCAGCTGGAGGAGGCGGGCGCCGACTCCATTTGCGTGAAGGATATGGCGGGTCTGCTGCTGCCCCAGAGCACCTATGAGCTGGTAAAGGCGCTGAAGGAGAATGTCAAGCTGCCCATCCAGATCCATTCTCACTTCACCGCCGGCATTGCCGATATGGTGCTGCTCAAGGCGATCGAGGCGGGTGCCGATGTGGTGGATACCGCTTTGTCTCCGCTGGCGATGGGCACCTCCCATCCGGCGACCGAGTCGATGGTGGCGGCGCTCAAGGGGACGGAGTACGATACCGGCTTGGATCTGGCGGCGCTCAACGAGATCACTACCTACTTCAAGACCCTGCGCAAAAAGTATCTGGATTCCGGACTGCTGAATCCGAAGATGCTGGAGGTCGATACCAACGCCCTGATGTATCAGGTGCCGGGCGGCATGCTGTCCAATCTGGTCAGCCAGCTGGATAAGATGGGCGCTTCCGATAAGCTGCAGGCGGTGCTGGAGGAGGTTCCCCGGGTGCGTAAGGATGCCGGGTATCCGCCGCTGGTGACCCCCTCCTCCCAGATCGTGGGTACGCAGGCGGTGTTCAACGTGATGAGCGGCGAGCGCTATAAGATGGTGACGAAGGAGTTCCGTGGTCTGATTCGGGGCGAATACGGCCGCACGGCGGTGCCGGTGGATCCGGAGTTCCAGAAAAAGATCATCGGCGACGAGGAGCCTATCACCTGCCGTCCGGCGGATCTGCTCAGCCCGGAGCTGGACACCATCCGCAAGGAGGTCGAGCCTTGGTATACGCAGGAGGAGGATGTGCTGACCTATGCCATGTTCGGGCAGGTCGCCACAAAATTCTTTGAGAAGAGGGCTGCGGGCAAGCTGGGGGAGGATCCCAACGGCAAGCACACGGCTCAGGTGACGGTGACGCCGGTATAACGGCATAGCTGCGATGCGATCGGGCGCCCCGACGGTGCTGCTTTGGCAGTGCTGCCGGGGCGCTTTTTCTGCGCCGGTGGGAGCGGACACTCTTTTTCCGTGGAGGGTCTTTACAAATCACCGTTTTTCGTGTACAATACCTTTTTAGAGTATTACGCTGCTGCGGCGGAAAGGATGGCACTATGGGCGGAAGAAAACCGGATAGCGATAAGATCCGTGGATTGAACAGCAATGACGGCGACCAGCCGGAGATATTCGGACGCTCCCGTTCCCGGGAGGAGATCCAGGCGGAGCTGAAGGCGCAAAAGGCGCAGGAGCGGGAGGAAGCCAAACGGCAGCTGCAAGCAGAGCGGGAGCGCCGCCGTACCGGGCAGACCACCGTTCAGACCCGGCGGGATCGGTGGATCACGGTGGGGGTGCTGGGGCTGATCCTGGTGGTGTGCGGCGGGCTGCTGGCGTGGCAGATTGGCTCGGACATGAAAGATGAAAAATTCCAGAAAAGCGAGACCTATACGGCGGAATTTTTGGACGAGAGCGCCCAGCCGGAGCTGTCCACGGACGGTCTGACGGCGACGGTCAACCGGGTATACTACACCAAGGGCGGCTATCTGTGCGTGCATCTGACGCTGGGCAACGGCTTGGACAAGCCCCAGCATCTGGCTTCTCTGCAGGTGCAGCTGTCCAACAGCGAGTCCGGGGCGCAGATCGCCAGCGGCTATACGGCGAAGATCAGTGAAAAGTATGTTGTGCCGGAACAGGGGTATAATACCTATACCTTCTATATTTCGCCGGAATATGTGTCCATTACGGATGATCCGCTGGACGGCATCACCTATGAGATCACCTGCGAGGGGTATCTGGACGAGGAGTCCTCCGATACCGCCGAAAACTGAGAAAACGGGAGAGAACCTGTATATGCTGGAGCTGAAAAATGTATCCTACACCGTGGAAACGGATGGAAAACCCAGAGATATTCTAAAGCACATCAATTTGTCGGTGGATGAGCGGTTTGTCGCCATCACCGGTCCCAATGGCGGTGGTAAATCCACGCTGGCGAAGATCATCGCCGGGATTTTTGTGCCGACCGAGGGGGAAATCTGGCTGGATGGGGAGAACATCACGTCCCGCAGCATCACCGAGCGGGCGCAGCTGGGGGTCAGTTTTGCGTTCCAGCAGCCGGTGCGGTTCAAGGGGCTGACGGTGCGGGATCTGATCACGCTGGCGGCGGGGCGCAAGCTGACCGTGGCGGAGGCGTGCGAGTATCTCTCGGAGGTGGGGCTGTGTGCCCGGGAGTATATCGACCGGGAGGTGAACGCCAGCCTGTCCGGGGGCGAGCTTAAGCGTATTGAGATCGCTATGGTGATCGCCCGGGGGACCAAGCTGACCCTGTTCGACGAGCCGGAGGCGGGGATCGATCTGTGGAGCTTCCACAATCTCATTCAGGTGTTTGAGAAAATGCACGAGAAGCAGGGCGGCTCCATTCTCATCATTTCCCATCAGGAGCGGATCTTAAAGATTGCCGATCGGGTGATCGTGATTGCCGACGGCGAGATTCGGGCGGATGGCAGCCGGGAGGAGATTCTGCCGGGTCTGCTGGCAGAGGAAAACGCCGGAAACACTTGCTCGGTATTGACGCAAAAGCTCTGAGGACGGAAAGGAAATGGCTATGGATAAGATCGAACAAAATCTGCTGGAGCGGATCGCCGGACTCCACGATGTGCCCCAGGGCGCCTACAACATCCGTGCCAACGGCCAGCTGGCGGGGCGCAATACCACCGAGCATATCGATATCGTGACAAAGACCGATCATCCCGGCATTGATATTATCGTCAAGCCCGGTACCAAGCATGAGAGCGTGCATATTCCCGTGCTGCTGAGTCAGACGGGATTGACCGATCTGGTGTATAACGATTTCTACATCGGCGAGGGCGCCGATGTGACGATCGTGGCGGGCTGCGGTATCCACAACGGCGGCAGTGAGGAATCCCGTCACGATGGGATTCATACGTTCCATCTGGCGGCGGGCGCTCATGTGAAATACATCGAGAATCACTACGGCGAGGGGGACGGCAACGGCCAGAATGTGATGAACCCCACCACTATAGTAGAGCTGGGCGAGGACGCTCATATGGAGATGGAGACCACCCAGATCCGGGGCATCAGCTCCACCCTGCGGGTGACAAAGGGAAAGCTGGGAGACGGCGCCAGTCTGGTGATCCGGGAGAAAATCCTTACGCACGGTCAGCAGGTGGCGGAAACCGATTTTACCGTGGATCTGGACGGTGTGGACAGCAAGGCGGACGTGGTATCCCGTTCGGTGGCGAAGGAGAATTCCCGGCAGATATTCCGTTCCCAGATCAACGGCAACAATCGCTGCAACGGGCATACGGAATGCGACGCCATCATCATGGATCATGGACGGGTCAGCGCCATTCCGGAGCTGACCGCCAATCATTTGGATGCGGCGCTGATCCACGAGGCAGCCATCGGCAAGATCGCCGGCGAGCAGATCATTAAGCTGATGACGCTGGGGCTGACCGAGCAGGAGGCAGAGGCGCAGATCATCAGCGGCTTTTTGAAATGAGCGCCATCCCGGTGTGACCGGGGTATGGATCCGGCTCCCTCTTCCGTTGGCGTGCAGCCGATGGGAGGGGGAGCTTTTGTACCCGGCGGCGGAGTGCTTTCACGGATGGTGATCCGCTCTCCGCAGCCGAAAAATCGTCTATGAAAATGCCCCTTGTTCCGCTGATATGTACCCAGTTTTCTGGACACCGTTATTTGAATTGAACAATTAGTTTCACATCATGGATGCTTCCCGGAATTTTACGGGAGGCATCCATTTTGTCTTGGCTTGAATTCTTCTGTTGTTATAGTAATCAATATAGTCTGAGATCGCTTTTGAGAAGATCTCAAAAGAAGTGTATTCTTTCTCACAACCGTAAAACATCTCATTTTTCAGGCGTCCAAAGAATTTTCCATATACGCTGCACCCGCTTATGATTCACCGGAAAGCCACGCCGGGCAAGCTCTCGGTATACTCGCCTTACGCCGTACCTTCCTTTGTTTTCTTGGAAGATACTCTCGATTTTAGAGGATATATCCGCATTTCGCTCCTGAATTTTATCTGTTTTTCCGATCTCATAATAATAGGTAGACTTAGACAGCTCCATCGCTGCCAGCAGATATTTCAGGGCATATCCTTCTTCACGGAGTTCTTTGACAAGCGCTGCTTTTTCGACTTGAGTTGCGCTGCCCATCTTTTCTTGTATGCCCTCTGGCGTTTCTGGCCACTTCCCTTCCCGATACATTTCCACGCACATTCGCTTGTACTCACAGCTGTATTTCATATAGCAATACCCCCAATACTGGGTGTCCAGTATTGGGGGTACAGATCACGCTGTGCAGCGAAACAAGGGGCATTCATTTGAGCGTTTATTATGCCATGGCCATTTCCTTAGCCTCGACAGCGTCGGCATTGACCTCCTCGGGGGTGTGGAAGGTGGGGATCACCTGATGCAGCGCATTGCGCACAGCGTCGTCGTCCTCCGTTTCCAGCGCTTGCCGCAGGATCTCCAGCTTTCTCTGGATCGATTCGGCGGACAGCGGCGTATCCCGCTCCACGAAGATCATTTCATTGTCGGTGCGGATCAGCTCCTCGTTCTGGATCAGCAGCTCCTCATAGAGCTTTTCGCCCTCCCGCAGACCGGTCTCGATGATGTCGATATCCACATAGGGGCGGAAGCCGGACAGCTGAACCATGTTTTCGGCCAGCTCCAGTATTTTGATGGGCTTGCCCATGTCCAGCACATACAGCTCACCGTTTTTCGCCATGGCGCCGGATTGCAGCACCAGCTGGGACGCCTCCGGGATGGTCATGAAATACCGGATGATCCGCCGGTCGGTGAGGGTGATCGGCCCGCCGTTGGCGATCTGCCGCTTGAATAGCGGGATCACGCTGCCGTTGGAGCCCAGTACATTGCCGAACCGGGTGGCGTTGAAGCTGGTTCCGCCGGTGCGGCTCTGGACGATCATCTCGCACATCCGCTTGGTGGCCCCCATCACGTTGGTGGGGTTGACCGCCTTATCCGTGGAGACCATGATGAACTTGGAAACACCGTATTCCTCGGCAACCTCTACGATGTTCAGCGTGCCGAACACGTTGTTGCGTACCGCCTCGCAGCAGTTGTGCTCCATCAGCGGCACATGCTTGTGGGCGGCGGCGTGGATGACGATATCCGGATGATAGAAAGCGAATATGTGCCGCAGCTGTGACCGGTCACATACGGTGGCGATCTCGACCCGCAGATCCAGTGCACTGCCGTAGGAGATCCGCAGCTCCTGCTGCACGTCATAGGCACCGTTTTCGTACACATCCAGCAGCACGATCTGCTTCGGGTGCATTTTGGCGATCTGGCGGCACATCTCGCTGCCGATGGAGCCGCCGCCGCCGGAGATCAGCACCACCTTGTCTGCATAGTAGGCGCAGGTGGCAGCGTCGGTGAAGTCCTTGGGCTCCCGAAACAGCAGATCCTCGATGGCAAAGGGGCGCACCTGCCGGTTCTTCCTTTCGGCGGTCTGCATAACAGGGTAATCGTACAGCTTGATCATGCACTGAAACTGTCGATACCGGTCATACAGAGCCTTTTTGCAGTCGGCGTCCATTTGGGGCAGTGCCAGAACGATCTCCTGCACGCCGAACTGCTTCAGCAACTCCTCCGTCACCGCATCGTCTCCTATGATGGGGATGTCCTGAATCTGGCGCCCTACCTTGGCGGGGTCCTTGTCAATGAACAGCACCGGCAGATAGCTGGCTTTTTCGTTGTGGCACAGCTCCTGTGCCAGCAGCGAGCCGGTCCGACCGGCGCCGACGATGGCGATCTTAATGCGATGGGGAGCCTCCTTCCGGCGGGAGGGGTCTGTGGGATGGATATAGGCGCCGGTGACACAGCGCACGAACACCCGCATGATTCGTGCCAGCCCCGAATGGAGACTGGATTGCATATACAGAAACTGGTAGATCAGCCGCATGGCAAAGCAGCACAGCAGATCGCAGCTGATGACCGCCAGCTTGCGGATGAAAGAGAGACGGGGAAACGGCAGCAGCAGCCCGATCAGGAAAAAAGCGATGCCGCCCAGCAGATCTGCCTCCATGAGCCGGATGTAGGCGGACACGTCGGCGAAGCGCCAGATCTGCCGGTATGCGCCCAGCGCAAATCGGAAGGTATACAGGAAGAGCGCCGCCTCCGCCACCTGGACGCCCATAGCCCAAACCGGCATCTCGACGGCGTAACGGGTGCCAAAGCCGAAAACGATGCAAAAGGATAGCAGCAGTGCTATGAGATCGTAAACCGCCAGAGATAAACTGCGACCGTTGGGATGGGACGAAAGAGTCGTATCGGGTTTGCGCAATGTCACACTCGGCACCTCCTTTTGAAAGGCTTTCTCGCTGCCGTAACCGTGTTCCCGGGACAGCGGGAGCTCCGTAGCCTGCGTTACAGTAAAACGTAACTATCATTATACACCGGGTCCAGATGAATTGTAAAGAAATATTTAAGAAAAAGTGTAGATTTACCATGGGAGATTTTGTGAATATTGTCTGTACGCTCCCATTTTTTTTGGATACCGGCAAAGCGGAGCGGTTTTTTGGAGATATGTGGGCATAAAACCCGTCCTGTCCTCATAGGGATATACAAACGACACAGGAGCGGAGGATGCGGAGATATGGAAACGACGAACAGTGTATATCGGGATATGGCAGCCCGCACCGGCGGCGACGTGTATCTGGGGATCGTGGGACCGGTGCGTACCGGTAAATCCACCTTTATCAAGCGATTCATGGATACGCTGGTGATTCCCCATATGGAGGATAGCTATCGCCGGGAGCGGGCGACGGATGAGCTGCCTCAGTCGGCGGCGGGACGTACCATCATGACGACGGAGCCGAAATTCATCCCGGAGCAGGCGGCACGGGTCGCCTTGGACGGCGTGACGGATATGCGGGTGCGGCTCATTGACTGTGTGGGGTATATCGTGCCGTCGGCGCTGGGGTATATTGAGGATGAGCAGCCCCGGATGGTGAAAACGCCGTGGTATGATGAGGAGGTTCCGTTCAATATGGCGGCGGAGGAGGGAACCCGTCGGGTCATCACCGATCACTCCTCCGTGGGGCTGGTGGTGACTACCGACGGCAGCTTCACCGACATCCCCCGGGAGGAATACCGGCAGGCGGAGGAGCGGGTCATCCGGGAGCTGCAGGAGATCCATAAGCCCTTTGCAGTGCTGCTGAATACGGCGCAGCCGGAATCGGCAGCCGCTGCGCAGCTGGCGGCGCAGATGAGCGAGCAGTATGGGGTGCCGGTAGTGCCGGTCAACTGCCAGACCATGACGGAGGAGGAGATCCGCCGGACACTGGAGGCACTGCTGTCCCAATTCCCGGTGCGGGAGGTGGGGATCCGGCTGCCCCGCTGGCTCATGAAGCTGGACCCGCAGCACCCGGTGCGTGCGGGCGTGATGGAGACGGTGCGGCGGGCAGCGGGCGGCGTGGAGCGGGTCAGTGAGATCCGCCGCATTGCCGAGGGGCTGAACGACTGTCCCTATGTGGAGACGGCGGCGCTGGAGCGGGTGGACCTGGGCAAGGGCTGCGCCGCTGTGATGGCGACAATGAAGCCGGAGCTGTTCTATCAAATTCTGGGGGAGGCTACCGGGCTGGAGATTCCCGATGAAGGGGCGCTGATGAGCTGTATGCTGGAGCTGGCGCAGACCAGCCGGAAGTATAAGAAGATTCAGGGTGCCATGGAGCAGGTGGAGGCCACCGGCTACGGGATCGTCATGCCGGAAATGGAGGAAATGTCGCTGGAGGAGCCGGAAATCATCCGGCAGAGCGGGCGCTACGGTGTCCGTTTGCGGGCGGCGGCGCCCTCCATCCACATGATGCGGGCACAGATCACCACCGAGGTATGCCCCATCGTAGGCAGCGAGCGGCAAAGCGAGGATCTGGTGAACTATCTGCTGGGGCAGTTTGCCGAGGACCCGTCGAAGATCTGGGAATCCAACATTTTCGGTACCTCTCTGTATGGGCTGGTGAATGAGGGGCTGCATAACAAGCTGGTACATATGCCGGAGGACGCCCGGCAGAAGCTGAAGGAAACCGTGGAGCGCATCATCAACGAAGGCTGCAACGGACTGATCTGCATTATTGTGTAGGCGGACGCAAGAAATAGCAGAATTGTCGTGTAAAAGAGCAGGGAGGGATCGCATATGATCGAACAACCGTGGGGCGGTGAGCTGCCGCCGGTCTCCCGGGGACGGCTGCCGTCGGGTATGCCGCTTTCCCGGGAGACGGAACCGCCGCCGGCGGAGCCGCCCCGGGAGAAAAAGCCCGCCGGCATGGGACGGGTGATCGCCGTCCAGTGTATCGCCTGTGTGGCGGCGCTGCTGCTGGTGCTGCTGCTGCGCACGGCTGGGGGCGCCGCCTACACCCAACTGCGGGAGAGCTTTCAAAGCAGCCTGATGCGCAACGATCTGTTGGCAACGTTGGTACGGCTGTGGGACGGCGACCCTACCGAGACGGTGTCCGGTCAGCTGGAGAGCCGTAACGATCAGGCGTCCGCCGCTCAGGGGAACGAAAGCTCCGGAAATGAGAGCCAAACACCCAAAAACAGGAACCAAACTTCCGAAAATGCGCTGGATACCGCTGGCGATAATGGGGGCGGGACCTCGGCTGACGAGGGGAAGAATGGCTCCGGTGACCGGCAGGATACTTCCTCTGCCGGGGAGGGCGGCACACCTGCCGCAGCCGGTACAGGCGGCGGACGGCTGCCGCCGGAGGGGGCGCTGGCGGTGCCGCTGCTGGTGAACCGGGCTGCCGTGCCGCCTCTGCAAGCCGGGACGCTGACCTCCGGCTATGGATATCGGGACAGCCCCACCGGCGGGGCGGAGCAATTTCATTGGGGAGTGGATATAGCCGCACCGGCGGGAACGCCGATTGCGGCTATGTTTTTCGGTACGGTGACAGCGGCGGGGGAGAGCAGCAGCTTTGGCAACTATGTGCGGCTGACCCATGGCGACGGGGTGGAGGTGCTGTATGCTCATTGCTCCCGGCTGCTGGTGTCGGCCGGTACGGTGGTGCGCCCCGGGGAGACGGTGGCACTGGTGGGGGCGACCGGCGCCGCCACCGGCAACCATCTGCATGTGCAGGTCAGCTGTGACGGCACGGTGTACCATCCCGGCGGGATGGTGCCGCTGGAGCGCTATGTCCGCCGGGCTTGAGGGGCGGCTGGGGGCGGTACGCTGGCGGGTCAGCCTGCTGTTCCCGGCGCTGGTGACGGTGCTGCTGCTGTGTCAGCCGGAGGGGCTGGCGCTGCCCTGTCTGCTGGCGTCTCTGATCCACGAGGGCGGGCATCTGCTGGCGATGCTGCTGGCGGGCTGCCCGCCGGAGAGCTGCACGGTGGGGGCATTCGGCGCCCGTATCGTCACCGATGGGCGGCGTATGCCCGGGTATGGACGGCAAATCGCCATCTCGCTGGCGGGGCCGGGGATCAATCTGCTGGCGGCGGCAGGGCTGTGGGCGGCAGGATGCCCCCGGGCGGCAGCGGTGCACGGGGCGCTGGGCGTTTTCAATTTGCTGCCCGCTGCCGCCTTGGATGGCGGTCAGGTGCTGCGGTGTCTGCTCTGCCTGCGGGTCGCACCGGAGCGGGCGGAACGGGTACTGCGGGCGGTGTCGGCGGCGGTGCTGCTGCCGTTGGCGGCGGGGGCGCTGTATCTGGTGCTGTCCGGGCGGGGCAATGGCTCTCTGCTCATCGTCTGCCTGTATTTGACCGGTCTGGTATTCAGCGGATAGCTCGTCTGCCACCCGTCGGCGGATGCCGGAGGAGAGCGGCAGACGGGTAAAACAGCACACGGCGGTTTTGCCGGAAAAATTTGTCGGCGGCGTCTTGCCAAGCGGGCGGATCTGTGGTATACTGACCCCAGAACTGAATAGCGACGGAAAGATACGGTTTTGAAAAGTTGTACGCTGAGTAGATGAAAAGGAAATCCGGTTCGAGTCCGGAACAACCGCCATTACTGTATTTGATGAATGGAGAGCTGGGTCTGCGGAGCCTTTGGCTGCGGGGGCGGCGGCTCTCTGCGGAGTTTTCTGCCAATCATAAGTCAGGATACCTGCCGGATCTTTCGGGTTTTACACTGTTTTGGTGGAAAGGTGCAGCCCCTCCCAGCCGCAAAGCGGCGTGGGGGCTGTGCCGCTTTTTTGTTTCGGAGAGAAGAAATAGGAGGCAAGGAGAAATTATGCGAAAGAGCGGAAAACGTCTGTGGGCAGGGCTGCTGGCCTGTTTGGTGCTGGCGGCGGCGCTGCCCCTGTCCGTGTGGGCGGAGGAACCGGCGCTGACGATCACGACGGTGGAGCAGCTGGTGCAGTTCGCCTCTCAGGTGAACGGCGGCGACAGCTTTGAGGGAAAGACCGTGGTGCTGGCAGCCAATCTGGCGCTGGGGGGCGAGGAGAATCCCTGGACCGCCATCGGAACGGCCAGTGCGCCCTTTAAGGGCACCTTTGACGGAGGCTTTCATGTGGTCAGCGAGCTGTGGTCTGAGACCGGACTGTTTGGCTATGTGAATGGCGGCACGGTGCAGGATCTGGTGGTGCGGGGCACCGTCAAGGCGAAAGGCATGAATGGCGCCGGCGGTGTGGTCTCCACGCTTAAGGCGGGTACGGTCATGCGCTGCGGCAATGAGGCGGATGTGACCGGCGGCTCGGCTGTGGCTGGCGTAGTCGGCACGGTGCAGGGCGCCAGCACGGTGGAGGAATGCTACAATACCGGAGCTGTTACGGGCACCGTCGGTTATATCGGCGGCGTCACGGGTATGCATCTGAGTGCCGGTACCGTGCTGAGCTGCTATAATACCGGAGCGGTCACCGGTCCGGCAACGGTCGGCGGTGTAGCGGGCGGATATAAAAACGCCCGGTCGTTGGTGATGCGGAATAGCTACAATGCCGGAGCCGTAGTCGATTCCGTAAGCTATAATAACAACATCGGAGCGGTACTGGGTGCTTGGAAAAACGGCACCATTGAAAATTGCTACTATCTGACCGGCGTTGGTTCGGATAGCCGTGCGGGCGTCACAGAGGTGTCCTCCCTGACGGCGGCGCAGCTGGGCGAGGCGTTCACCGATGGGGCGACGACGCCGGTGCTGGCTTGGGAGAGCCGGATCTGCACCGATGCGCCGGTGCGCCCGCAATTCGTGGAGCGCACGGAGCTGTCGGCGCAGCTGGCGGATCGGATCCGGGCGGCGGTGCGCAGCGCCAAGACGGTCGCCGGCGTTACCGATACGCTGCTGGGCGACGAGGCGTACTGCGCCGGTGCCAGCTCTACGGCGACGGACTGGATGGCGCTGGCGATGGGGCGTTTCGGCTATGCCAACGGGAGCGGCTATCACTATCTCATCGAGGACGGTACCGGCTATGAGACGTACCGGGCAGCGCTGCAGAGCTATGTGGAAAAGACCTATGCCGCCAACGGCGGTGTGCTGCATACGACGAAGGCTACCGAGTGGCACCGGGCGGTGGTGGCGCTGGCGGCGCTGGGCGGCGATCCGACCCATTGCGGCACCTATAACGGGAACGCCATTGACCTGATCGCTGACGGCAGCTATAACAATAGCCTGCGTGGCGGTCCCGGCACCCAGGGGCTGAACGGCTGGATCTGGGGTCTGATCGCACTGGATACAGGGATGTATACCGTTCCGGCAGACGCCCGGTATTCCCGGCAGACCTTTATCACCGAGATCCTGCAGCTGCAGCTGGCGGACGGCGTGAACGGCAACACCTACGGCGGCTGGGTGCTGGGCGGCTACGGCGGCCAGTCGGATGTGGATATGACCGCTATGGCGATTCAGGCGCTGGCTCCCTATTATAACGAGGAGACGGTGTACACCTATACCAATAAGAGCACCGGGAGCACGGTGTCCAAAACCGTGCGGCAGTGCGTCGATGAGGCACTGGACCGTCTTGGCACCATGCAGAACCAGAATGGCGGCTTTACCTCTTGGAATACGGAAAATGCGGAGAGTATCGCACAGGTGCTGGTGGCGCTGTGCGCTCTGGGCATCGATCCGGCGGCGGACAGCCGGTTTATTACGCCGTCCGGCGTGACCCTGCTGGACGGGCTGCTGCGGTTCGGTACGGCGAACGGCGGTTTCTCTCATGCGCTGAACGGCGCTTGGAACTCCATGGCAAACGATCAGGCAACCTATGCGCTGGTGGCGTATTGGCGGCTGGAGAATCGGATGCGGGCGCTGTACGATATGCGGGCAAATATGTCCGACGCAGCAGCGGCGGCGGTAGAAGCTGCCGAGACGGCCATCGGGGCGGCGGATGATCCCACGGCGGCGGACTATAAGGCAAAGCTTAAAACGGCACTGGCGGCGTTCCGGACGGTGCCGGCAGAGGAGCAGCGGTATGTGCGCCGCTATGCGGCGCTGGCGGCTGCCATTGCCATGGTGGGCGGTGAAGCGGCGCTGGATACCGATGCGCCCTATGCGGTCTCTCTGGAGATCACCAAGACGCCGGACAAAACGGTGTATACCGAGGGGGATCGCTTTGATCCTGCCGGAATGGTGGTCACGGTGACCTATAGCGACGGATCTGCGGCGGCGGTGACGGATTACACGCTGTCGGAGACCGGCGGACTGGAGCTGTCCGTGCAGCAGGTGATTGTATCCTGGGGCGTGCTGAAGGCGTCTGTAGCCATTGAAGTACAGGATCGGATTCCTTGGGCAGGCACCGGCACGGAGGCGGATCCCTATCGGATCGGGACTGCAGAGGAGCTGAAAACGCTGGCAGACTGGACCAACGCCGGAAAGCCTACCGCCGGAAAGTATTTTGTGCTGACCGCCGATGTGGATCTGAGTGAGTACGAAAGCTGGACGCCCATCGGGCGGAGCGGACGGCCGTTCTTCGGCAGCTTTGACGGGCAGGGGCATGCTGTGGACAATCTGTGTTCTAAGCAGGGCGGCCTGTTCGGCACGGCGGGGATCGTCAGCCTGAATGCGGCGGTGCGTCCCGTCATCCGGAATGTGGGCGTGGCAAGCGGTACGATTAACGCCCCCAATCTGTCTTGGATTGGCGGTATTGTCGGCTGGAGCAACGGCGTGGATGTGATCAACTGCTGGAATGGTGCGGACATCGTATGCAGCGGCTACAGCGGTGGTATTGTCGGCACGGTGCGGGACGGCGGCGAGAGCCGCATTGAGGGCTGCTATAACCGGGGCTCCATCACCGCCCGGAACACAAATGTGGGCGGTATCGTCGGGCATCTGGCTGCCGATTCTAACGGCACATCCGTACATGTGACGGTGGCGGACTGCTATAATGTGGGGACGATCACCGCCGCCGACGATGCCGGCGGTATCGTCGGACGGGCGCAGGATGGTCATACCGTAAAGCGCTGCTATAATAGCGGCGCCGTTACAGTGAACGGAAAGAATATTCTGACCGGTGCAGCCGGCGTTGTCGCCTATATGACCTCGGAAAATACGGTGGCGGATTGCTACTATGATGCGGGGCTGAACAGCTGTGGAGTTGCTCACGGAGAGGATACGACCGTCGGCAAAACGGCACAGCAGCTGCGGGATACGACGATGTTGGCATTGTTGGGCGACGCTTTCAAGGCGGACCCCTATGCGCTGGAGAACGGCGGCTATCCGCTGCTGACCTGGCAGTCCACGGCGTCGGCGGAGGCTGTGGATGCGGTCCGGGCGCTGGTGGATGCCATCGGAACGGTGTCGCTGGAGCGTGAGGAAGCGATCCGGCAGGCTCGTGCCGGATACGACGCCCTGTCGGCGGAGCTGCAGGCGCTGGTGGCGAACTATGGCACGCTGACGGCGGCGGAGGAGACGCTGGCGCAGCTGAAGGCAGCGCAAAATACCGGGGACACGGCGAATGGCGGTAAGACGGACAGCGGCAGTCATGCGACCCCCGCCATGGGCGAGCATGCGCCGGTGCTGGCGGCTGTTTGCTGGCTGCTGGGAAGCGTGGCTGCTGTGACATGGGTCGGCAAAAGACGTAAATGGCACAGCACAGAGCAGGAGTGAGAAGAATGAAGCACAAGCGCTGGCGGTTGCTGGCGGTCTGTCTGTGTCTGTTTTGCAGTTGTTTGTTTTCGTGGGCACTGCCGGCAGCGGCAGCGCCCACGCTGACAACCACCTTGACGGATAATGCGGTGCAGCGGGGGAGCAAAAAGACCTTCGACGTATGGGCACGAAACGGCGCCGGTAACAAGATACGGGCGACGGTGCAGCTGAACGGACAGACGGTGGCGCCGACCTGGGAGGATGAGGAAAAATCCAGCTATACGCTGGTATTTACCCGGGAGGGCGCCAACACGGTTACCGTCTCTGCCTCCGCCGACGGCGGAAAGAAGACGACGCTGACCTACCATATCACCTACCGGAAAGCGCAGCCCGGCGAGAAGATCGGCACGGCTGTCTGGAGTGTGGAGCTGTTTACCGTGGGATGCGGTTACTTGATCCCACCGGTGGAGGTACCCATCTATGAGGGGGAGACCGCCGCCGAGCAGCTGGTGCGGCTGCTCCACGACAACGGACTGGTGGGCTATTACGGCGGCGAGGTGAAGCAGAGCTTTTATCTGGCGTATGTAGCGGACGGCACGGCGGCAGGCGAGCGGTATAACGGTTACCGCAAAAGCGGCACCCCCCGTAATCCCCGGCCGCTGGGCATCACCCCGTCGATCCCGGCGGTGCTGACGCCGTACTTGCAGGCGCAGATGAATTATTTTGACCCGGAGGATTACGCCAGCCGTTCGGTCGGCTATCTGGGGGAATTTGTGTTTACGAACGGCTCCGGCTGGATGTACAGCGTGAATCATGTGTTCCCCAATGTGGGATTTGCCGACGCCTATCCGGCGAACGGCGATACCGTGCGGGTGCAGTTTACGCTGGGTTATGGGGCGGATATCGGCGGCGCCGGGGCGATGGGCTCCGGCGTAACGGACGCATATTTTACCGTCGCCAATAAGGACGCACTGACCCGGCAGATCGCTGCTGCCCGGCAGAGCGGACGATTGACGGAAGCGGCGGTCAAGCGCACCTATGAAGCGGCGCTGACCGCTGCCTATACGCTGGATGCATCGCAAACGGCGGTGGATGCGGCGGAGACCGCTTTGCGGCAGGCGCTGTCTGCCGCTCCGGCGGTGCCGTCCGTCTCCGCCCCGGCGGGTACAACGGCAGCCGAAAATTCGGCTGCTGCTCCCACGACAACAGCGCCGAGCGGCTCTTTCCTCCCGGCGGAGGCGGCGCTCGGGGCAGATCCAGCCTCGGAGCCGGAGGAGTCATCCGGTCTTACGGAGCGTGCGGATACGGCGCAGCCGGCGGAGCGCAGCTCCGGCGGCGTAGTGGTCGTATGTGCGGTGATGGGTGTCGTGCTGATCGGTACGGCGGGTATGATCGTATATTGGGAATATAAGCGTCGTGCCGCCGGGAAAGGAACGGAAACCGATGCATAAGCGTGTGCTGAGTCTGGTGTTGGCGCTGCTGTGTTTGGCGGCGAGCGCCGCCGGAATCCCGACAGCAGCAGCGAGCGCTGCCACGCCCCAGACGGTGGCGGAGGGCATCCTTGCCTGGAAAAGAACCGATCTGGGCGTGGGCGCTTCGGAGGCGCTTATCGGAAATGCTCTGCTGGACCTGGCGGGAACCACCCCTGGCGACTGGTATCCCTTTGGATTGGGGCGTTGGGAAATTGAGGATAACTACGCCGGGTATCTGGCGGTGATTCGGGATCGGGTGGAGGAGCGGTACCGCCAGCCGGAAAAGCTGAGCGCCGCCAAAGCCACCGAGTGGCACCGGATCGCACTGGCGGTGGCGGCGCTGGGGGGCGACCCAACCAGCTGCGGGCAGGATGCGAATGGGGATCCGATCAACCTGATTGCCGACGGCACCTATGACCGGGGAAATACCACATCTTTGGGGCGGCAGGGGATCAATGGCTGGATCTGGGGTCTGATTGCGCTGGACAGCCGCCGGTATGCAGTGCCGGCAGGTGCCCACGATACCCGGGATACCATCCTGACCGAGATCCTGCGGCAGCAGCTGGCGGATGGCGGCTTTGCGCTCAGCGGTATGGTGGCTGACCCGGATATAACCGCCATGGCGGTGCAGGCGCTGGCACCCTACTATAACAGCGAACAGGTCTATACCTACGCCGTTAAGGGCGCCGGAGCGACGGTATCCAAGACAGTGCATCAGGTGACGGAGGAGGCGCTGGCGTGCCTTTCTGCCCTGCAGCTGGACACCGGCGGCTATGAGAGCTGGGGGACGGCGAATGTGGAGAGTGCCGATCAGGTGCTGGTGGCGCTGTGCTGTCTGGGGCTGGATCCTTTGAGCGATGCCCGGTTTATCAAAAACGGGCATACATTGCTGGACGGTATTTTGCTGTACCGCATGGCGGACGGCGGCTTTGTCCATTCCTTTACCTACGATCCGGACAACCCTACCTCGCTGCCGGATCAGTCCAATTCCATGGCGGGGGAGCAGACGCTCTACGCCATGGCGGCGCTGTGGCGGCAGCAGCAGGGGATGCGCACCCTCTACGATTGCCGTCCGGAACCCGGTACGGCGCTGCGGCAGCGAATCGAAACGCTGAACGAACAGCTGGCGGCGGTGACGGCGCAGACCGACCGGGAAACTCTCCGCAGCCTGCTGACGACGTTTTATGCGCTGCCGGAGGAGGAACGCAGCTATGTGACCGGCTATTGGACGTTGGCAGAGGCGGCACGGGCGGCGCAGCTGGATGTGGCGGCGATCGCCGCCGCCACCCCGGTGGTGGAAAGCCCGCCGGACGCCGCCGACGGCACGGCGCAGACGGTGTTTACGGACGAGGATCGCCGGATGGCGGACACACTGCCCCGCCCGCTGACGACGGAGCAGTATGTGCTGGTGACGACCCTGCTGGATAAGGTGCAGAGGTCGGTGGAGTTTGACGGCAGGGCGGCGTATATTGCAGCGCTGCAGGAGGCTAAGACGGCGATCGCCGCCATTCAGACCGAGATCGACCGTCTGAATGCGGACATAAAAGCACAGCTGTATCCCTATGAGCAGCTCACGCTGCGGGATCGGGCGGCGGTGAATGCGATCGTTGCCCGTTATACGGCGCTCAGTCCCTATGACCGGACACGCATTGCCGGTTGGGAGGATGTCCTCAAGACCAAGACCAAGCTGGATGATCAGCTGCGGGGAATTGCCATCGGCGGCGGTGTGGCGGCGGTGACGGTGGTGCTGGCGGCGGTGCTGTGGCGGCGCATCCGAAAGCGCCGCCGCCGGAAGGCGCTGGCAATGGAGGAGCTTGCCCGGGAATACGCCGACGAGGAATAAGATAGCAGGAAAAGGGGTGAAGTCGGAGATGAAAAAGGATATCGTGGTGTTCTGCACCATCGTGCTGCTGGTGGCGGTGCTGGTGAACGGCACCCAGATCCAATCGGTGGACGAATACTATCTCACCCACATCGACGACATCACGCCGGAGAGCGAGACCGTGATCATCAGCATCCGTTGCGATACGATTCTGCAGAATTACGATCAGCTGGATCCGCCCCTGCGTTCCGAGCAGTATGTGCCGCCGGACGGGGTGATCCTGCCTCCGACGGAATATGTGCTGCGCCCGGGGGATACGGTGTTTGACATTCTGGATCGGGCGGTGCGGTACAACCGCATCCAGATGGAATATCAGGGCGCCGATGAGAATAGCTTTGGCAGCGTCTATATTCAGGGTATCCACTATTTGTATGAGTTCTCCTGCGGTCCGCTGTCGGGCTGGATGTACCGGGTGGACGGCGAGTATCCCCAGTATGGCTGCTCCAAGTACACCCTGCAGGACGGACAGGTGGTGGAATGGGTCTACACCTGCGATCTGGGGCGGGACGTAGGCTGCGTCTGGAGCGGAGAGGGGATGCAAGCATGAAACCGGAGCGGGCGTTTGCCCAGTACCATCCGGCGGTGCTGCTGGGCTATTTTCTGGCGGTGCTGCTGGTGGCGATGTTTGTGGTCAACCCGGTGCTGCAGCTGTGTGCGCTGGGGGGCGGCATCCTGTTTGGGGCGATGCTGTCCCGGCGGCAGGAGCTGCCCGGCGATATCGGCTTTTATGTGCCGATGTTTCTGCTGGTGAGCATCACCAACCCGCTGTTTTCCCATAACGGCGTGACGCCGCTGTTTTTTCTCAACGGCAACCCGGTCACGCTGGAGGCATTTGTATATGGGGCGGCGCTGGGGGTAACGGTCATTGGCGTGATGCTGTGGTGCCGCTGCTATCAGCGGGTGATGTCCAGCGATAAATTCTTGTATCTGTGCGGCCGGGCGCTGCCCCGGCTGGGATTGGTGCTGTCCATGGCGCTGCGGTTCGTTCCCCGGTTCAAGCGGCAGATGCGGCGGGTATCCGCCGCCCAAAAGGCGATGGGACTCTATACCTCCCGCAGCATTGTCAGCCGGCTGCAGAGTACCCTGCGGGTGCTGGGGGCGATGGTGGCATGGTCGCTGGAGAATGCGCTGGACACCGCCGCCTCCATGAAGGCACGGGGCTACGGCTCCGGGCGGCGTACCCAGTATAGCCTGTTCCGCTTTCGGGCGGCAGACGGATGGCTGCTGGGGGCGACTTTGGTGCTGTGCGGCGCCGCTTTGGCGGCGGTGGCAGCCGGGCAGCTGCGGTTTTACTATTATCCCCGGGTGAGCGCACTGCCCACGTCTCCGGGGGCGATCGGCGGCTATGTGGCGTTTGGCGGGCTGTCGTTTTTGCCGTTTATTTTAGAGGTAAAGGAGGCGCTGGTGTGGAAATACTACGTATCGAGGATCTGAGCTTTCGGTATCCCCAGGCGGAGCGGGCGGCACTGGCGCATATTTCTATGTCGGTGCAGAGCGGAGAATTTGTGGTGATATGCGGCGAATCCGGCTGCGGCAAATCCACTCTGCTTCGGCTTCTGAAACGGGAGCTGGCGCCGGCGGGGGAGAAAAGCGGCAGCGTTTGCTTCCGGGGTGTGGAGCTGGAACTGCTGGATGCCCGCACTGCCGCCGGAGACATTGGCTTTGTGCTGCAAAACCCCGATAATCAGATCGTGACCGATAAGGTGTGGCATGAGTTGGCGTTTGGTCTGGAGAATCTGGGGGTTCTGGCGCCGGTGATCCGCCGCCGTGTGGGGGAGATGGCGAGCTATTTCGGCATCGGCGGCTGGTTTCGCCGCAGCACCGACGAGCTGTCCGGCGGACAGAAGCAGCTGCTGAATCTGGCGGCGGTTATGGTGATGCAGCCGCAGGTGTTGCTGCTGGACGAGCCCACCAGCCAGCTGGATCCGATCGCCGCTGCGGATTTCATTGCTACCCTGCATAAGCTCAACCGGGAGCTGGGCTTGACGATCCTGCTGGTAGAGCATCGGCTGGAGGAGGTGTTTCCTCTGGCCGACCGTGTGCTGCTGCTGGAGCGGGGGCAGGTGCGGCTGTGGGATACCCCCCGGCGGGTGGGGGCGCTGCTGCCCCCGGAGCATCCGATGGCGCAGGGCTTGCCCAGCGCCGTGCGGATCTTCGGCGGGCTGGCGGTGGAGGATACCTGCCCGCTGACCGTGCGGGAGGGACGGGACTTTTTGGAACGGCATTTTGTGCCCCGTCCGCCGGTGCCGCTGCCGGAATATCGCCATAGCGACACTGTGGCGATCGAGCTGAAAAACGCTTGGTTTCGCTATGAGCGGGAGCTGCCGGATGTGCTGCGGGGGGTCAATCTGCAGGTCTATGCCGGCGAGTGCTACTGCCTGTTGGGTGGAAACGGCACCGGCAAGACCACGGCTTTACAGGTCATTGCCGGTCTCAATAAGCTGTACCGGGGCAAGGTGCTGGTGAACGGCAAGCTGCTCAAGGACTATAAAGGAAATTCCCTTTACAGACAAAATCTGGCGCTTCTGCCGCAGAATCCTCAGACAGTGTTCCTGCGGGATACGGTGCGGGAGGATCTGGCGGAGATGCTGACAGCGCAGGAGATCCCCCGCAGGGCGCAGGAGGAGAAGATCGCCGCCATGGCGCAGCGGCTGGGTATTGAATCGCTGCTGGAGCGGCACCCCTACGATCTGAGCGGCGGCGAGCAGCAGACCTGCGCCTTGGCGAAGCTGCTGCTGGCGCAGCCCCGGATATTGCTGTTGGATGAACCCACCAAGGGACTGGACGCTGCCGCCCGGCAGCGTCTGACGGCGCTGCTGACGGCGCTGCGGCAGCAGGGTATGACGCTGCTGGTGGTGACCCACGATGTGGAATTTGCCGCCGGATGCGCTGACCGCTGCGGGCTGTTTTTCGATGGCGAGGTGCTGTCCTCCGCTGTGCCGACGGCGTTTTTTGCGGAAAATACCTTTTATACCACCGCTGCGAACCGGATGGCACGGCGGCTGTTTTCTCAGGCGGTCACCTGCGGGCAGGTGGTGGCGTGCTGCCGGGAGGAGGAGACATGAAAAAGTGGCTGTCCTATCTGATCCCGTGCCTGCTGGTGCCGGTGGTGATCGTGCTGGGGGCATCGCTGTTTTCGGATAAGCAATATGCGTTTGTTTCTCTGTGCGTGGCGGTGCTGGCGTGCGTGCCGTTTTTTCTGCGGTTTGAGCGACGCACGGATGATACCCGCCGTTTGGTGCTGGTGGCGGCAATGGTGGCGCTGGCGGTGGTGGGACGCATTCTGTGCGCCCCGCTGCCGGGCTTTAAGCCGGTGACGGCGCTGGTGGTGATCACGGCGCTGTATTTCGGCAGCGAGGCGGGATTTATGACCGGAGCGCTGGCGGCGGTCATTTCCAATTTCTATTTCGGGCAGGGTCCGTGGACACCCTTTCAGATGTTCAGCTGGGGTGTGGTGGGGCTGATCGCCGGTTGGCTGGCGGCGCCCCTGCGGCGCAGCCGGGTGCTGCTGGCGCTGTATGGCGTTTTCGCCGGAGTTCTTTATTCATTTCTGATGGATATTTGGACGGTGCTGTGGGCGGACGGCCGCTTTAATCTGTCCCGCTATCTGGCGGCGCTGGTGTCCGCCTCTTGGTTTACGGCGGTGTACGCCGTGTCCAATGTGGTGTTTCTGCTGCTGTTTTCGGCGCTGATGGACAAGGTGCTGTCCCGTCTGAAATTAAAATACGACCTGTGACCGATCCCCGGATGCAATCGCTGAAGTGACCCCAAAAAGTTAGACAAAGAATAAGGAAAAAAACTGTTCAAGCAACCGAAAGGGCTTGCTGTCTGTGAATCGCAGGCGGCAAGCCCTTCAGCTTTGCCTTGAGTCTGCGGTTGTTGTAGTAGTCCAGATATGCAATCAGCTCCTGCTTGAAGTGTTCCATCGATTTGAACTCCTGCAAATAGAACAGCTCACTCTTGAGTAATCCAAAGAAGTTTTCGATCACAGCGTTGTCAAGACAATTTCCTTTGCGGCTCATGCTCTGCCGAATACCCTTCTCACGAAGCATTCGTTGATACTGCCTGTGCTGGTACTGCCGGCCTTGGTCAGAATGGAGAATCAGATCCGTTCCATCCGGTATCTTCTGAAAGGCCTTGTCCAGCATGGTTGTTACCATGCTCAGCGCCGGACGCTCTGAGATTGTGTAGCTGACCAGATCGCTGCTGTGCAGATCAAGAATCGGTGACAAATACAGCTTTTCTCCGAACAGGCTGAACTCCGTCACATCCGTGACCCATTTCTGACTTGGCTTGTCTGCGTGGAAATTCCGATTCAGCAGATTCGGCGCAATTTTACCCACTTCTCCCTTATAGGAACGATATTTCTTCATTCGGACACGGCAGACCAGGCCTAATTCCTTCATAAGCCGCTGGACGGTCTTGTGATTCACAGAGAAACCTCGACCGTGCAGTGCCGCTGTGATCCGGCGATAGCCGTACCTTCCCTTGTTTTCGTGGTGAATTGCTGTAATTTCATCCTTGACAGACGTGTATTTGTCCACTTTCTGCATCTGCTTCAAGTGATAATAAAAGGTTGCACGGGGCATTTGAGCGATTGAGAGAAGGAGATTGAGTGCGTGTCTTTGCCTTAGTTCCTGAACTGCCAGCGTTTTTTGTGCCGGCGTCGCTCGTCTTCCAAAACCAAGGCTTGCAATTTTTTTAGGTAAGCATTCTCCGCACGCAGCCGCTGGACTTCTGCCAGCAAATCTTCTTCTACCTCTTTCGGCAGCTGCTTTGGCGGACGACCCTTGCTCCCGCATCCTCGCCGTTCGACAGCAAAGCCTTCCGAACCTTCTGTCAGGTAGATCCGCTCCCAGTCTTGTATCCTGTGATGATCGCTGACCTCAAATTGTCTCGCTGTCTCGCAGCAACTTAACTTTTCCTTTAGCATGGTTTCTACGACCAGCTTCTTGAATTCCGGTGTGTATCGTTTGTTTGGTGCTCCCTTTGGCATAAAAATCACCCCATTTGTTAGACATTATATCACATTGTCTAACAAATGGGGTCACTTCAATGCCGGGGGTTCGCTTAATAAAAATCCCCCGGCGCAGCCGGGGGTATTTCATATGCGGGCAAAGCCCTATGATACTGGCAACGCCTAAAGG
>CAKTVV010000014.1 GCA_934630515.1 uncultured Eubacteriales bacterium
GGAGGAACCTTATATGTTGATTGCAATCGACCACGGCAACTATGCCATCAAAACGCCGCACCATTCCTTTGTTTCCGGTCTGTCTGAGCACACCGTCAAGCCGCCTATGGCGGACGAAATCCTGGAATATGACGGGCGGTACTGGACGACCAGCGGAAAGCGCCTGAGCTACATGCGTGACAAAACGCAGGACGAGCGTTATTTTATTCTGACGCTGTTTGCCATTGCAAAGGAACTTGAGGATACCGGACGGTACAGCCCCGTTGAACAGATCCAACTGGCAGTGGGATTGCCGCCGGAGCATTACGGCGTACTCAAGGACAAATTCGCCCGGTATTTCAAACGGGACGGCATTATCAAATTTGTTTACAGAGATAAGCCGTATAGCATTATGATCGATAAGGTCATGGTGTTCCCGCAGGCGTATGCGGCCGTTGTTCCGAAAAGCAGCATGGTAGTCAACATGCTTCGGGTGTTCGTCGTTGACATCGGCGGCTACACGACGGATGTGCTGCTCCTGAAAAACGGCAAGCCCGATTTGCAATTCTGCCGTTCGCTTGAAACCGGTATCATTACCATGAACAATGAGATTATCCGCAAAGTCGGCGCACTTCATGATATGCGCATTGAAGACGAGCATATCAGCGCAGTTCTTTCCGGGCAGGATACGATCTTACCGGATGATGTTAAGCAAACAATCTGCGGCGCAACCAAGCTTCATGCTCAGGACATTCTCAACCAACTGCGCGAGTTGCAGGTTGATCTCCGTTCCAATCCTGCTGTGTTCATCGGCGGCGGAAGTCTGCTTCTCCGGCCGTTTCTGGAGGCTTCTCCGCTGGTCGCAAAGGCGGATTTTGTGGAGTCCCCCAATGCCAATGCGCTTGGGTACGAAATGCTTGGCAGAGTGCAGATGTCCCATTGTCCTGCATAAAGGACGGTGTGATAGGCTGTGAGAAAAGACGGAAAATACAGATTTACACTGCAGTTCGGTGCCGACAGCGAAGATCAGATTCGTGTCGGCGAGCTGTTGGAAAACCTGGGCAACAGAAAAAGTACGGTTATTATTTCGGCATTGAGTGATTATATCGACACTCATCCGGAGTTGCAGTCCGATTATAGTAAAATAGAGGTTAAGGTTGCTCCTGCCTTCGACCGCAGTCAAATGGAACGGTTGATACGGAGCATTGTGGAGGAGAAGCTATCTGAACTTCATACAACCGAAACTATAGCGGATACTTCAATGAGTGGAACTTCCGAGGCTTTGGAAGAGGATATAACCAAAATGCTCGATAATTTGGATATGTTCAATTAAGCACAAATGAGTCTGCTGATACCATAGGCAGACTTATTTGCTTTTAAGGTGGGATAAATCAAAGAAAAATTCCGAATATCACACTTATGGTGCGTGTATGCAATTTATGCGATCTTCACTTTCGCCGCGGTGTCCACTAAAATATGTTTAAGGAGATATGTGAAGTGGACTACAAGACTTTAGGACAGAATATTCGGCGGCTCCGAGTTACGCAGGGATTCCGGCAAGAGGACCTTGCGGAAAAGTGCGAATGCTCCGCCAGCCACATTGGGCAGATTGAAAACGGACGTGTAAAGCCAAGCCTTGAAATGACGGTTCGTATTGCAAACGCTTTGAATGCAACCACGGATCAACTGTTGGCCCATGAGTTTTCTCGTCCCGAGGAAATTTACCTGAAGGAAATTGCCGAACGAATCGAGAAATACCCAGTATCAAAACGGATGCTGGCGTGTGAAGGTTTCAATACCTATTTGGATTCTCTCGAAAAGTTTAGCAAAACATAAGGCAAAAGCGAGGGGTACATATGATGAGGTGCAGACCCTAACAAAAGGAAAAAGTATTGTTGCCTTTTTATCAGCATACACATAGCCGAGCCGTTGACATCGGTTTTATATTCACGCATGAAGCGACTGTATCACACGAGGGTGTGGTATGGTCGTTTTTTATTATGCTTTTCGAGAGGAGGTGAGTCCGATGTTCTGATCGCTGTGATAATCATCGTAATGACCAACCACTATTTTATTCACAGCATGCCATTATGGCATGTTGCGTATATCGCCGTAAAACATGCCGTGAAGCGGTATGTTTTCTTCCTGCTGTGGTGGCATGCCAAAAGGAGGCATGGAAATGGGCCACAGACAGGATTATCCCGAACGGGATGAGCTACGGGCAAAGTTTACTCGGTGGCTTGAAAAAGTAATTAAACGAGCAAAAATTGATTACCTGCGGAAATATGAGAATCGTCCGGAAATCATATCCTACGAGGATATACCGGAGGCAGAACTTCTTGATCTGGCGCAGTGCGAGTCATGGCCAGAAATCACAAGGATGCAGTCCCCTTATGATTTTGAGGAGGAACGGCTGACAAAGGCTTTTATGGAGTTGCCATTAAAGCGCCGTCAAGTGATGGAGTTGCTATTTTTGGAAGATCTGAGTGAAGCAGAAACAGCTAAAAGACTCAACTGCTCGTTGCAGTATGTCAGAAATCAAAGGTGCATTGCACTGAAAAAGCTGCGCTCCCGTCTGATGGAAGGCGGTGATGATGAATGAACACATCAGAGTTCAAAAAGGTTCTGCAAGGGGCCGTTATGGGAAATCATCGGGATTTAGAGACCATACTGGAATTGTATATGCCGATGATCGAGCATAATTCCTATTTGTATGGCCGCTTGGATGAGGATCTGAAACAGTACATTCTCATACATATTGCGCTTAATATCTCAAAATTTAAGATTTGAGGCGAATGCCGGTTTCGGAATATCTGAAGCCGGCATTTTTTTGAAATTTTCTTGTCGGCGAGTGTATGAGATGAGAAAACCATCCGTATTTACTTGTGTAAGGCACCCCCGTGCTTACCTGTACCTTGAAAATTGAACAGCTTATCCTCTACATCCCCGAACCGGGAAGCGGCTATCCGTCTGTGTGGCGAGCAGAACCAAGAGCACTGATATACGGGTGGCTCCCGTATACCGCGACGATCCGGCCGGGTACAATGGTACTCCCGTAACTCGCGGCCCGGCCACAATGAAGGCGGGGAGATGAAATTTCTGTGGACCTGTTCGCCGCAGGCGGAGGCAATGAGCATTTTGTTTTTGAATATACCAAGTAAATTATGGCAAAAATACGAGTTGTAAAGACGAACACATGGAGGTGTAATGATTTATGGAACAGTCTGAAAAGAACTTATCTGAACTGGTGGATATCAGAGATGTCGTGATAGATAAAAGCCTGCCGCTGGAAGAGCGTGTGAGGTCTTATGTTGAACAGATCAAGGATCCGTATTGCTTTAAGGTCGGAGATGTCGTTGTCCGGGTATCATACGCAGACAAGGACAAATCACTTACCGACAGCTTTACCTCCATGATCGCTTCAATGTAATGGTAATAATTGCTATGTGGATTTTAAATGTAACGGCTGGATTTTCTCGGTTGTCTGTGCTATAATCAAATACGGACAAAATCAGCGATAACTCCGGCTGTTTATTCGTACTCGAATAATACAGATAGGAGTGGCGCTATGAATAAGATTATAGATCAAACATTCAAGGTTGCCATCTATCTTCGTTTATCGAAGGAGGATGACGACCTTTCGTGCTCTTCGGGAGCCAAAAGCGAAAGCAACAGTATCAGCAACCAGAGAAAGCTGATATATGATTTTATGAAATCGCATCCGGAACTCGAACTGTATGACGAGTACAAGGATGACGGAAAAAGCGGTTCCAACTTTGACCGTGCTGAATTTCAGCGAATGATGAAGGACATCGAGGCGGGAAAGGTCAATTGCGTAATCGTAAAGGATCAGTCCCGTTTCGGTAGAGACTATATTGATGTCGGAAAATACAAAGAAAAGATTTTCCCAAAACTCGGCGTTCGGTTTATTACCATAAACGAAGGCTATGATTCGCTTTCGGCAACATCTTCGGATGATCTTGCCTTTACGATCAACAGCTTCGTTTATGATTTTTATATCCGAGATATATCTACTAAGATCCGTACAAACCTTACGGCGAAGAAGCAAAACGGAGAGTATGCCGGAGCATTTGTGGCTTACGGATATGTGAAAGACAGCGACGACAAGAGCAAATTGGTTGTTGATCCGTTTGCCGCCAATGTTGTACGGGACATATTCCGGTGGAAAATCGAAGGGCTGAGTCCGCAAAATATTGCCGTGCGTCTGAACGGACTCGGCATCCCCTCGCCTGCGGAGTATAAGCGGCTGAGCGGAAGCAAGTACAAAACGAGCTTTCAGACATCTTCAAAAGCCATATGGAGTCATGTTTCCGTAAGGCGCATTCTGAAAAATGAAATTTATCTCGGCGTGATGATCCAGGGTAAACGAACAACACCGAATTATAAGACCAAGACAGTGGTTACAAAAGCGGAAAGTGAGTGGCTTCGCGTGGAAGGTACACATGAGGCGATTATTTCCGTGCGTGATTTTGAGCTTGTGCAGGAGCTGCTGAAGGACGATACGCATTGCCGCGCGGGAGATGTAACAGTACCGGTATATGCCGGCCGCATTTATTGCGGCGACTGCGGCGCTACGGCCGTCAGAAAGACGGTATCCTACGCAGGCAAACGCTATGTGTATTATGTCTGCAACGCCAATAAGCACGATAAAACGGTGTGCAGCAGGCATTCCATAAGAGAAGATGTTTTGGACCAGGTAATCTATCAGACGGTCCGGCATCAAATTGACCTGCTGCTGGATGTAGATAAGGCACTTAGACAGTTTGAGAATCTGTCATGGGAAAAGCACAAACTGAAGCAGCTTGATGCAAGCATCGAAATACAGGAAGAAGTCGTTCGGAAAAACAACACGCTGCGCCTCGGAATCTATGAGGATCTGCGGGCGGGCTTGCTGGACAGGTCCGAATATGAATCTTTGAAAAAAGAGCTTGCAGAAAGAATCGACGAAGCAACTGCTGCCATCGAGAAGTTGAACAAAGAGAAACGGGAGATCCTCGACGGTGTTTCAAAGCAGCAGTCCTGGGTTGAACAGTTCCGTCAGTATGAAAATGTGACTGAGCTCACGCGACCAATGGTTATTCATCTGATAGAACGCATCAATATTTTTGAGGACTCCCATATTGAGATCGTGTTCCGCCATCGGAATCAGATTGAAGAAATATTGCAGTTTATCTCGGAGAAAACCGCAGGCAAAAAAGTATTGGCTATACCGATAAGGGAGGTGGGATAGTGGCCAGAGTATCACGGAAAAACGGCGTTTCCGAAAGTCAGCCGAAAGGCCAAAGGCAGACCGTGTTTCGTACAGCACTTTATGTCCGTTTGTCTGTTGAGGACAACGGTAAGGCCGATGCGGATTCGATCGAAAATCAGGAACTGCTTCTGAGAAACTATCTTGCCGAGCGGCCGTATCTCGAACTGAAAGAGGTATATGCCGATAACGGTTACACGGGTACCGATTTTGAGCGTCCCGCATTTAATCGAATGATCGAAGATGTGCGGAAAGGGCGAATCGACTGCATCGTTGTGAAGGACTTTTCTCGCCTTGGCAGAAACTATGTAGAGACCGGAGAATATCTGGAACGCATCTTTCCTTTCCTCGGCATACGCTTTATTTCTGTCAGCGACGATTATGACAGTAGCTCCGCTAATGCCGGTGAAAAGCTCGCCGCCACTCTTAAAAATCTGATCAACGATATGTACGCAAAGGACATATCCAAAAAGATCTGTTCGACCATGAAGAATAAGAGGTTGCGCGGTGATTACATTGGCAATTATGCTCCATATGGCTATCTGAAGGATGAAAATAATCGGAGCCGATTGGTAATTGATCATGAGATCGCTCCAATCGTAGTCGAGATCTTTGAACTCCGAGCTAAAGGGATCGGCTTTGAAACTATATGCCGTATGCTCAACGAAAAAGGCTATCCCTCCCCGGGGCGGCTGCGCTATGAGCGCGGCATTATAACAAATAATAATAAGAAAGGGAGTGAACTGCCCTGGAATCGCCATGTTCTGAAAGACCTGCTTGTCAATGTGGTCTATATCGGGAATTTGGCGCAAGGACGCAGCTCGCAGTGCCTGTATAAGGGCGAAAAATACCATTGGACAAAAGAGGCGGACTGGGATGTGGTTGAAGGGACACACGAGCCGATTATCAGCATGGAGTTATGGAATAAAGTGCAGGAGATCAATACAAAGGCCTCAAGCGATGTGAAGAAATCGTTCGGACGCTATGCGCATCTCCCCAAACGACCCAATCCATATGGTTCGGTTTTGAGGTGCGCCGACTGCGGGCGTGTTATGAAATATGTTCGCAGCTATACACGGCCGAGAAAAGACGGCGTGGTCACAGACTACTACAATTATAAATGCCCGACAAACATCGAGCTTGGAGACACGGCGTGCTCAAAAAAGAGCATCCGCGCCGATGACCTTGATAAAATCGTGTTGAGCGTTATACGAAAGCAGATGGACCTATTCCTTGACACGCAAAAAACGCTGCTCGGCTTGATCGCTTTGGAGAAAGAAAAAGCAAAGCACAGTGTTCCGGCAAATCGTGTCATAGAACTGCAGGATAAGCTGGACCAAAAGAAAAAGCTGTTTTCCCGGTTGTATATCGACTTCAAGGACGGCATACTGACGCAGCAGGAATATTTGCTTGCCAGAGATGTCTATCAAAAGGAAATCGCCGCATATGAAAGCGAATTGCAGGAGCTTCAAGCAATCAAAACAAAAACCAAGGTGACTGAAACAGGCGCCCGAAAATGGAATCGGCTCATTTCACGCTATTATAAGGCAGAAACGGTGACCGAAGAAATGGTCGTGGCAATGGTTGATGAGATCCGAGTGAATACCGACGGCTCTTTGGATATTCGGTTTAAGTACATGCCTGAGTTTGAGGAAATGTTCAAGGAGTGCGAGCGAATCAGAAAGGAGGTTGCCTAAATGCCGAAAAAACAGATTGCCGTGTATCTCAGGCTATCGCTTGAGGACACCGGTGCGAATGATGAGAGCAATAGTATCACGGCCCAGCGCGGCATCATTGCCCAGTTCATTCAAGGGCAGCCTGAGCTTGCTTCTATGAAGACGGTCGAGTTCGTCGATGACGGATATTCCGGGACGAATTTCGACCGTCCCGGTTTTAAGCGGATGATGGCGATGGTGCGCTCCGGTGATGTTTCCTGCATTATCGTGAAAGACCTTTCCCGATTTGCACGAAACTATATTGAAGCCGGCGATTACCTTGAGCACATCTTTCCGTATCTCGGTATTCGGTTTATTGCGGTCAATAACCATTACGACAGCAATCAGTTTATCGGGACAACGGGCGGTATTGATGTTGCCTTCCGAAACTTTATGTATGAGATGTACAGCGTTGACATCTCGAAAAAGGTAAAAGCATCTCAGCACATGCTGATGAGAAACGGCCGGTATGTCAGCCATTGCCCGTATGGATACACAAAGATCAAAGGGCAAAAGCACCATATGGTGCCGGATCCCGAAACTGCGCCCATTGTGCGAGATATTTTCCTGTGGGCTATTGAGGGAAAGAAATCCACGGAAATTGCCCGTATCCTTAACGAAAAGCATATTCCGACGCCGATGCAACACAAAAAGCTATCTCGGCAAGGTATGGACAACGATGCAATGTGGAGTCATCAGGCGGTGCTCCGAATCATACGGGATTATAAGTATACCGGAGCTATGGTGTCCTTCAAATGCGGAAACGAAACCATTCGGGCCAAAGTGCAAAAACGGTATGCGCCGGAGGATTATGTGATAAACGAGGGTATGCACGAACCCATCGTAACACACGATGAATACTACGCAGCGAATGATACTCTGCGGAAGGTGAAAAAGTACGATGTTGTCAGAACCGACCGCCGTGACCGTGTTTACTACTGTGGGCACTGCGGCCGCAGGCTTCGTAAAACCTTTGGCTCGGACGAATATTATTCCTGCGCTACGCCGTTATATATAAGAGACGCTCCGTGCGCAGGCATTCATTGGAGTCGGACAAATATAGAGGATGTTGTCTTCACCACATACAAACGGCAACTGCAAATCGTCAGCGAAGAATATCGCAGGACAGTAAAAGAAAAGCAGCCGGATAAGCTTGCCCCTCTTCGGGCACAGCAAAAATCCCTCCGCGTTCAGCTCGGAGGGATCGGCGGGAAGGTTGCTTCACTGTATGAGCAATTCCGTTCCGATGAAATATCCCGGAATGCTTTTCTCGAAAAGAAAAGCGCTCTTTCAGAGGATAGGGACAGGCTCCAGACGGAGTTATCACGAATCGAGGATGAAATCGAAAGCCTGCTGCAAAAGCAGGAAGAAAGCAATACGGCAATGAATGCGATCAAAAATATCGCTGCAACAGCAGATGAGCCGGACGATAAACTCCGGGAAAGAATGTACGACGATATAGACCGAGTCATTGTTTTTGACAACGAAAATTTGAAAATTGAATGGAAGTTTGATGTTGCCTTTCAACTTTCATGACCATGTAAAAGCCGGCTTTTTGCTGGCTTTTATGCTGTTTTTGTGTTATAATAACGCAAGGGTTAATTTTGTCGAAAGTCCGGAAACCCTTGATATATAAGGGTTTTTAAGAATTTTTGGATTCTACTTGACACAAGCAGACGATTTAGGGCGGGTCGTTATCCCTAAGGAGATCCGCCGCACTATGCGTATTCGGGAGGGCGACCCGCTGGAGATCTTCACCGAAAAGGACGGTGAGGTGGTGTTCAAAAAGTATTCCCCCGTGGGTGAGCTGTCTCCCTTTGCGGTGCAGTATGCCGATGTGCTGTCCCGTGCCTGCAACATGACGGTGCTGATCTGCGACCGGGATCATGTGATCGCCGCCGCCGGCAGCAGCCGCAAGGATTTCTATGACCGGCGGGTGTCGGCGCAGCTGGAGGAGATCATGGACAGCCGTCAGGTCTATGTGACCCACGCCGGTGCAGCCAACCGTCTGCAGCCGGTGGAGGCCATCAGCCGCTATGCCTCGGTGGCAGCGCCCATCATGGCCTCCGGCGATGTCACCGGCGCTGTCTGTCTGCTGCAGCCGGAGAGCGGCTCCGTCCCCTCCGAGGGAGATGTGCGTCTGGCACAGGTGGCGGCTGCCTTTTTGGGCAAGCAGATGGAGGAATAAGCGCACATTTGCGGCCAGCCGCTGCCCTGCGCTATGGTCGGGGAGTGGTTTCGACAGTGCGGTCACAGCCGGAAGCCGGCAAGAGTTCTGCTTTTTTCGATGGCACTGTACGGCAAGCAGCCGAGGATGCCGAGCTGTCGCTTTCCGCCTGTTCCGTGCCGGCTTGCGTTTGCGGTACGGAACGCTGACTTATAAATCATCAAAGCCGGCGGCGGCTCTCACTGCCTTTTAACGGAAGCAGCGCCACGATCCGATTGCCGAGCCCACGGCTTGCCGTTTTCGAGCATCCCCGCAGCCGTTTCCGCTGTCTGCGGCAGCGGACAGAAACGGTGTGCACAAAAGGCTCCCGCCACGGATGTGGCGGGAGCCTTCTGCTTGTGTCGTACAGCTTCTCCGATAGCCGGAGACGCCTTACGCTATTGAGTTTACGGGCTTGCCCGGCGCTGCGCACAACTTCTGCTGTCCCTTGCGGGACATCGGGATCAGTATTGGATCTCGCCGGTGAAGATGCGCTTGGTATCGCCGGTCAGCGTCACTGCGTCATCCGTGTAGCGGACGATCAGGTCGCCGCCACGCACCTTGACGGTGATCTCCTGCCTCTTGGGGCAGTAGCCGTTTTCCACCGCCGCCACCACAGCGGCGCATGCACCGCTGCCGCAGGCAAAGGTTTCTCCGTTGCCCCGTTCAAACACACGCATCTTCAGCGTGACCGGGTTGACCACCCGCACAAACTCGGTATTGACCCTTTCCGGAAATTCCGGTGCATGCTCGAATGCCGGTCCCAGCTCGGTCAGGGGGAGCGTATCAATGCGATCGCAAAAGACCACGCAATGGGGGTTTCCCATGGAGACGCAGGTGACCCGGTATTCCTGCCCCAGAACCGACAGCGGCACGTTGACCGCCCGTTCCCCGGAGAAGGTGCAGGGAAGCGCCGCCGGCTCCAGCGAGGCACGCCCCATGTCGGCGGCGACCGAGGAGACGGCGCCGTCGGTGAGATACAGCGTCAGTCGCCGCACGCCGCTTTCGGTTTCCACCGTCACGGTCTCGCCCGAGACATGACCGGAGTCATACAGATATTTTCCCACGCTGCGCAGGCTGTTGCCGGCGACCTGCCCCTTGCTGCCGTCCCGGTTGAATACCCGCATCCGGCAGTCCGCTATCGGGCTCTTTTCCAAAAGCACAAGCCCAAAGCCGCCGACCCCATAATGGCGGTCGCACAGGGTGATGCTGAGGGATTCCGGGCAGCTGACCGTACCGTCAAAGTTCTCGATGAAAATGTAGTCGTCGCCGGTGGCTTCCATCTTGGCAAAGCGCAGCAGCGTACGCTGGGTGCGCATATGGTTGATGTCCACCAGCTCGGTGTTATCGCACCGATAGCCTGCCGCAATAATGTCCGCCAGCGCATTGGCGGTATCCAGCGAGGTAAAGCAGGGGATCCCCGCCTGCATGGCGTGGCGGTGCAGCTGCACATAGAGATCCACCGTGGAATCGTAGGCGGCGCCGGTATATACGATGTAGCGGATCTTTCCGCTGTCCAGCAGCGAAAAAATGCCGTCCTCTTCCGCAATGGAGGGAACCAACGTCACATCGATGCCAAGGGACTCGATCGTCGCAGCGGTATCCGGTGTGGCAAACACCCGCAGCCCCAGTGCGTCCAGCTTTTCGGCCAGCGTCAGCACCTCGGTCCGGTCATGCGCCTCCACGCTGATGAACACGCCGGCCTCCGTGCCCGGCACCGGTGCCGCCGGTGCCAGCCCCGCTGCGGTCAGCCCCTTGAACAGCGCCTCGTGCAGCGTCCGGCCGATCCCCAGCACCTCGCCGGTGGATTTCATTTCCGGTCCCAGATAGGCGTTGGCATCGGTGAACTTTTCAAAGGAAAACACCGGCACCTTCACCGCAAAATAGGGGGGCGCCTTCCGCAGACCGGTGCCAAAGCCGAGATCCTTTACCGCCGTGCCGGTCATGACCCGGGTGGCCAGATCCACCATGGGCACCCCGGTCACCTTGCTGATATACGGGACCGTGCGGGAGGCGCGGGGATTGACCTCGATCACATACAGCTCATTTTGCCAGATCAGGTACTGGATGTTGACCAGCCCCTTGGTGCCAAGGGAGAGCGCCAGCTTTTCGGAGCAATCGATGATGCGGCGCATCATCCGGTCGCTGACCGCATAGGGCGGATACACGGCAATGGAATCGCCGCTGTGAACGCCCGCCCGCTCGATATGCTGCATCACTCCGGGGATGAGCACGTCCTTGCCGTCGGAGATCACATCCACCTCCAGCTCCGAGCCCATCATGTACTTATCCACCAGCACCGGGTTTTCGATCCCGCCGGCAAGGATCCGGCGCATATAGCGCCGCAGATGCTCGGCATCGTGCACGATGGTCATATTCTGCCCGCCGATGACATAGGAGGGTCGCAGCAGCACCGGATAGCCGAGCGCTTCTGCCGCCGCCTCAGCCTCCGCCTCGGTCAGCACGCCGCAGCCCTTGGGGCGCTTGATCCCGTACTTTTCCAGCAGGGCGTCGAACCGCTCCCGATCCTCCGCCGTGTCGATCCCCTCGGCAGAGGTGCCGAGGATCGGCACGCCGAGACTATCCAGATAGCCGGTCAGACGAATGGCGGTCTGCCCGCCGAAGGCGACGACCACGCCGATGGGCTTTTCCACCTCGAGAATGTTGGCGACATCCTCCTCGCACAGCGGCTCGAAATACAGCCGATCCGCCGTGTCGTAATCGGTGGAGACGGTTTCCGGGTTGTTGTTGACGATGACCACGTCATAGCCGAGCTTTTTCAGCGTCCACACGCAGTGCACAGAGGAATAGTCAAATTCGATCCCCTGTCCGATGCGGATGGGACCGGAGCCGAGCACCAGAATGCAGGGCTTGCCGGAGCGTGTCAGCTCCCGTGCCTCACAGACGGAGTCATAGGTGGAATAAAAATACGGGGTCTCGGCGGAAAATTCCGCCCCGCAGGTATCCACCATCTTGTAGGAGGCGGACAAATGGGGCAGCACCGTTTCTCCCGTGATCCGCCGGATGGCGGCGTCCGGATAGCCGAGCCGTTTCGCCGCTGCGTACAGCTCCGGCGTCAGCCCGGCTTCCAGCGCCTGCTCCAGCTTCGCCAGATGCTGCAGCTTATACAGGAAGAACCGGTCGATCCGGGTGATCTCATGGATCCGATCGGGGCTGACGCCGCTTTTCAGCGCCTCAAACACGGTGAACAGCCGGTGATCGTCCCGATCCGCCAGCCGACTTTCCACATCCCGGCCGTCGATGGGGGCGGCGTTCAGCGTATCCAGCGAGATCTCTGCGCCCCGGACCGCCTTCATCAGCGCCGCCTCAAAGCAGTTGCCGATTGCCATGACCTCGCCGGTGGCTTTCATTTGCGTGCCCAGTCGGCGGCTGATGCCGGCGAACTTGTCAAAGGGCCACTTGGGGAATTTCACCACCACATAATCCAGCGCCGGCTCAAAGCAGGCACAGGTCTTGCCGGTGATGTCGTTTTGGATCTCATCCAGCGTATAGCCCAAAGCGATCTTCGTGGTGATCTTGGCGATGGGATAGCCGGTGGCTTTGCTGGCTAATGCCGAGGAGCGGGAGACCCGGGGGTTGACCTCGATGACGGCATAGTCAAAGGAGTCGGGATCCAGCGCAAACTGGCAGTTGCAGCCGCCCACGATCCCCAGAGCGGAGATAATGTCCAGCGAGGCGCTGCGCAGCATCTGCAGCTCTCGGTCGGAGAGGGTCAGCGCCGGTGCCACCACCACGCTGTCGCCCGTATGCACCCCCACCGGGTCTACGTTTTCCATGCTGCACACGGCGATGACGTTGCCGCAGGCATCCCGCATGGTCTCAAACTCGATCTCTTTCCAGCCGTAAATATACCGCTCCACCAGGATCTGCGTAATGGGAGAGGCGTCCAGCCCGGTGGCAGCGACCTCCCGCAGCTGTGCCGGATTCTCTGCCACTCCGCCGCCGGCGCCGCCCAGAGTGAACGCCGGGCGCACGATGACGGGATAGCCGATGCTGTCCGCCACCTGCAGCGCCGCCTCCACCGTGTGGGCGATATCCGAGGGGACGGTGGGCTGTCCGATCTGCTCCATGGTCTCCTTGAACAGCTCCCGATCCTCCGCCCGGTCGATGGCGGCGGCGTCGGTGCCCAGCAGCCGCACGCCGTTGGCGTCCAGAAAGCCGTCCTTTGCCAGCTGCATAGCCAGCGTCAGCCCCGTCTGCCCGCCCAGTCCCGCCAGCAGACTGTCGGGCTTTTCCTTTTGTATGATCCGCTTGAGCGTCGCTGCGTTCAGCGGCTCCAGATAGATCTCGTCCGCCAGCGCCTTGTCGGTCATAATGGTGGCAGGATTGGAATTGACCAGCACCACATTGACGCCCGCTTCCTTCAGCACACGGCACGCCTGCGCCCCGGCATAGTCAAATTCCGCCGCCTGCCCGATAACAATGGGGCCGGAGCCGATGACCAAAACTTTTTTGATGTCTTTGCAAAGCGGCATATTACGTTTCCTCCATCAACCCGATAAAGCGGTCAAACAAAAAGGCGGTGTCCAGAGGGCCGGCGTGCGCCTCGGGGTGAAACTGCACCGAAAAGGCACGCAGCCCCGGGTAATCCACTCCTTCGCAGGTGCCGTCGTTGGCGTTGCGAAAGCGCACGGCGCCGACCGAGCCGATGCTGTCGGACAGCACCGCATAGCCGTGATTTTGGCTGGTCATATAGGTTCTGCCAGTGACAAGATCGGTCACCGGCTGATTGACGCCCCGATGACCGTATTTCAGCTTTTCGGTCTTGCCGCCCAGCGCCAGCGCCAGCAGCTGATGCCCGAGACAAATGCCGAAGATCGGCACCTGTCCCGCCAGCTCCCGCAGCACGGCGATCTCGGCGGTGTTGTCGGCGGGGTCCCCGGGGCCGTTGGAGAGCATCACCCCGTCCGGGGACTGGGCGAGGATCTCCTGCGCCGTGGCGGAATGAGGCATCACCCGCACGGCGCAGCCACGCCTGACCAGCTCCCGGATGATATTCTGCTTGCAGCCATAGTCTAACAGCACCACCCGGCGGGCGGGGGCTTCCGGCGCAGCGGTATAGGGCTCCCGGCAGGAGACGGCGGCTACGGCGCCCGTCACCCGATAGGCGGCGATCGCCGCCGGATCGGCGGGCAGCGTGTCGGTGAGCATGGCGTTCATCACACCCGTTTCCCGGATCTTTTTGGTGATCGCCCGGGTGTCCACGCCGCACAGCCCGGGGATGCCCGCCTGCTGCAGATAGGCATCCAGCGTCATTTCACAGCGGAAATTGGAGGGGTGGGGACACCATTCCCGCACCACATAGCCGCAGGCGGCGCTTTTGCCCTCGAAATCGGCGGGGATGACCCCGTAGTTGCCGATGAGCGGGAAGGTCTGGAGAATGATCTGCCCCGCATAGCTGGGGTCGGTGAGGGTTTCGATGTATCCGCCCATGCCGGTGGTGAATACCAGCTCTCCCACGGCGGTACACGCAGCGCCAAAAGCAGTTCCCTCCATCACCTCGCCGTCGGCAAAGACCAGATACCGCTTCATACCGTGATGCCCCCGATCGTAGCCGCCAGCACGGCTTTGATGGTGTGCATCCGGTTTTCCGCCTCCTCAAACACGACCGACTGAGGGCCCTCAAACACCCCGTCGCTGACCTCCATGGCGTCTCTGCCGAATTTCTCGCACTTTTCTCTGCCGATGGCGGTCTTTTTATCGTGATAGGCGGGCAGGCAGTGCATAAACACCGCCTCCGGCGCCGCCTGCGCCATCAGCGTCTCATTCACCTGATAGGGGGAAAGGGCTGCAATCCGCTCCTCCCACACCGCATCCGGCTCACCCATGGAGACCCACACGTCCGTATACACGACTTGGGCATCCCGCACCGCCTCGGCGGGATCCTCGCAGAAACGGAGGGTGGCGCCGGTCTCGGCGGCGATCTTCTCGCAGGCGGCGATCAGCGCAGGATCCGGGAAATATCCCTTCGGCGCACCTGCCGTGAAATGCAGCCCCATTTTGGCGCAGCCCACCATCAGAGAGTTGCCCATGTTGAACCGGGCGTCGCCCAGATAGGTGAACCGGATGTCCTGCAGCTTGCCGAAATGCTCCTGCACGGTGAGGAAATCCGCCAATATCTGGGTGGGATGCGCTTCATCGGTCAGCCCGTTGAACACGGGCACCGACGCATACGCAGCCAGCTCCTCTACAATGGCTTGACCGTAGCCCCGGTATTCGATGCCGTCAAACATCCCCGACAACACCCGGGCGGTGTCGGCAATGCTCTCCTTTTTGCCGACCTGCGAGCCGGTGGGGTCCAGATAGGTGACCCCCATGCCCAGATCCCGTGCCGCCACCTCAAAGGCGCAGCGGGTGCGGGTGCTGGTCTTTTCAAAGATCAGCGCCAGATTTTTCCCCTCGCAGAGCCGGTGGGGCTCGCCGTTCTTCTTTTTTGCTTTCAGCTGCGCCGCCAGCTCCAGCAGCCCGCCGATCTCCGCCGGCGTAAGGTCCAACAGCTTCAGAAAATCTTGGTTTTTTAAGGTGTTCATACGCCCTCCTGTCCGCCTGCGCAGACCTCTTTCAGAATTTGTACCGCCCGCTCCAGCAGCGGCAGGGGAATGTTTAGGGCGGGCAGCAGCCGCACCTTTTGCTTGGCGCTGATGACCAGCACGCCCCGCTCCCGGCACGCCCCAATCACCTCCGCTGCCGGGCGCTCCGTCTCCACGCCCAGCATCAGCCCCAGCCCCGTTACGGAACGGATGCCCGGAGCGCCGGTCAGTTGACGGATGATGTAGGCCGAGCGCTCCTGCACGCCCGCCAGTGTTTCGTCGTTCAGGCGGGACAGAATGGAAAGCGCACCGGCGCAGCACACCGGATTGCCGCCGAAGGTGGAGCCGTGGGTGCCCGGTGTCAGCACATGCGCCACCTTTTCCCCCAGCACGGTGGCGCCGATGGGCAGCCCGCCGCCGAGTCCCTTTGCCGTCGTGAATATATCCGGCTGGATCCCATACTGCATATAGCCGTAGAGCTTTCCGCTCCGACCGTTGCCGATCTGCACCTCATCGCAGATGAGCAGCACATCCCGGGCGGCGAGCAGAGCCGACAGCTCCTGCACAAAGGCTGTATCCAAGGGGATGACGCCGCCCTCCCCCTGCACGACCTCGATCAGGACGGCGGCGGTGGGGTAGGTGTCCAGCAGGGAGCGCACCCCGGCCAGATCGCCTGCCGCCACCGCATGGAACCCCTCGGTCAGAGGGGTGAAATCCCGATGGAACACCTCCTGACCGGTTGCCGCCAGCGTGGTGATTGTCCGCCCGTGAAAGCTGTTCTGCAGGGTGAGGATGTGATAGTATTCCTTTCCCTTTTTCTCCTGCGCATATTTGCGTGCCACCTTGATGGCGCATTCGTTTGCTTCGGCGCCGGAATTGGAGAAAAATACCTTGCGCATGCCGGTCTTCTCACACAGCATGGCGGCGAGCCGGGCGCAGGGCTCGGAATAATACAGATTGGAGGTATGCTGCAGCGTGCCGAGCTGGGCGGTCACCGCCGCCTGCCAGCTGTCGTCTGCATAGCCGAAGGTGTTCACGGCGATTCCGGTGGCGAGATCGATGTATTCCCGCTCGTTCTCGTCGTATACCAGAGAGCCCTTTCCGTGCTTCAGCACCACCGGAAAGCGGGCATAGGTATCGGCAATATAGTGTTGATCCAGCTCTTGTACGGTTTGTGCCATCATTCTGTTCCTCCCGCCGGAGGGGTCGCATCCCCCTCCGTAAACATGGTGCCGATCCCCTCGTTGGTCAGCATTTCGATCAAAATGGCGTGAGGGATGCGGCCGTCCAGAATAAAGACCCGGTTCACGCCCCAGTGAATGGCGTGGATACAGCATTCGACCTTGGGGATCATGCCGCCGCCGATGGTGCCGTCGGCGATCAGCGCCGGCGCATCGGAGGTGCGAATCACCGGGATCAGCGTAGCGGGGTCGTTTTTGTCCTTGAGGATGCCCGCAATATCCGTCATGGATATGAGACTCTCTGCGCCCAGCTCCCCGGCGATCCTTGCCGCCGCCGTGTCGGCGTTGATGTTATACACATTGCCCTCGCCGTCGCACCCGACGGTGGAGACGACGGGAATGTAGCCCTTGTCGATGACATCCAGAATCGGCGCCACGTTCACCCGGGTGATCTCCCCGACATATCCGAGACGGACGTCCTTCGCCTTGGCTTCGATCATATGCCCATCCATGCCGGAGAGACCGATGGCCTTGCCGCCCTTGTTTTCGATCAGGGCGACGAGGCTTTTGTTGATTTTGCCCGTCAGCACCATTTGCACGATGTCGGCGGTCTCCTTATCGGTGACCCGCAGGCCGTCCACGAACCGGCTTTCCTTGCCGATCCGTTTCAGCATATCGGTAATCTCCGGTCCGCCGCCATGCACCAGCACCACCTTGACCCCGATGAGGGACAGCAGCACGATATCCCGCATGACCGAGTCCTTCAGCTCCTCGTTGATCATGGCGTTGCCGCCGTATTTGATGACGACGATCCTGCCGGTATATTCCTGAATATAGGGCAGGGCGTGTACCAGCACCGCCGCCCGCCCGGCATTTGTAATGTCCATATACTTTCTCCCGTGTCAGGTCCTGTAGTCGCCGTTGATCTTGACATACTCATAGGTCAGGTCGCATCCCCATGCCGTGGCGGAGGCGGAGCCGGCGTTCAGGCAGACCAGAATTTCGATCTCGTTTTCCAGCAGGATCCTCTTGGCCTCTTCCTCGGAGAAGGGGATGCCTGCGCCGTTTTGGCAGACCGCCACCGTGCCTTGGGGGGAGCGGAACGCCACGTCGATCTTGGTCACATCCACGGCGGCGCCGCTGTAGCCGATGGCGCACAGCACCCGTCCCCAGTTGGCGTCCGCCCCGAACATGGCGGCCTTCGTCAGCGAGGAGCAGATGACGCTTTTGGCGACCGTTTTGGCGGTCGCCGGATCCGCCGCTCCCGTCACCTTGCATTCCAGGAGCTTGGTCGCCCCCTCGCCGTCTCCGGCGATACGGCGGCAGAGGTAGACCGTTACCGTGTTCAGCGCCTGCATAAAGGCGTCAAAGTCCGCCCCCGGCGCCATGATCTCCGCATTGCCTGCCGCCCCGTTTGCCAGAATGGTGACCATGTCGTTGGTGGAGGTGTCTCCGTCCACGCTGACCATATTGAAGGTGTTCTCTACGTCGCCGGACAGGGCTTTTTGCAGCATCTCTGCAGAGATGGCGCAATCCGTCGTCAAAAACACCAGCATGGTCGCCATATTGGGGTGGATCATGCCGGAGCCCTTGGCGATCCCGCCCAGACGGCAGGGCACGCCGCCGACGGTGAATTCCACGGCGATCTCCTTTTGCTTGGTGTCGGTGGTCATGATGCCCTGCGCCGCCGCTGCCGAGTGGTCTCCCAGCGCCGCTACCAGCGGCGGCATTCCCGCTGCGATGGGCGCAATGTCCAGCGGCTGACCGATCACGCCGGTGGAGGCAATCACCACGTCGTCCGGGGAGACCGGCAGCTGTGCGGCGAGCAGAGCGCACATTTTTTCAGCGATCTCCACCCCGTCGGCGTTGCAGGTGTTGGCGTTTCCGCTGTTGCAGAGGATCGCCTGTGCCATGCCGTCGGCCAGATGCTTCTTGGTGACGAGCAGCGGTGCACCCTTGACCAGATTGGTGGTATACACCGCCGCTGCCGTGGCCTTTTTCTCGCTGTAGATCAGCGCCAGATCCTTTTTGGTCTTGTTTTTCCGGATGCCGCAATGGATCCCGGCGGCCTGAAATCCCTTAGCGGCGCACACGCCGCCCTCAATTGCTTTCATTTGCTTCGTTCCTCCTTACAGGCAGAGCCCTTGGGTCGGCTCTGCGCCCAGTACCATATTGAGACACTCCAGCGCTGCGCCGGAGGCGCCTTTTCCCAGATTGTCGTACACTGCCAGCAGCAGCATCCGTTCGTCGTTGCCGGCCACGCCGATCCGCATGGAGTCCTTTCCCGCAAGAGCGGCGGCGGAGAGAAATCCGTTGTCGTCCAGCGCTTCGGAAAATGTCACCACCGGTCCCGCATAGGCTTTTCGGTACACGGCGGCGATCGCTTCGGCGGTGGTGCCGGGGGCGCACTGCGCCGCAAACAGCGGCACCGTGACCTGCATCCCGCTGTAGAAATCGCCCACGACCGGACAAAACACCGGAGCGGGCAGCCCGCTTTGCGCCGCCATTTCGGGCAGGTGCTTGTGGGCTTGCCCCAGCGCATATTGCCGGGGGGCATGGAGCGTCTCCGGCTTCGGCTGCTCCTCATAGGCGGCGATCATTTTTTTGCCGCCGCCGCTGTATCCGGTCAGCGAAAAGCAGGAGAGCTGCGTCTCCGGAGGGAGCAGCCCCGCTGCCACCAGCGGAGCGGTCAGTGCGATAAATCCGCTGGCGTGGCAGCCCGGCACGGCGATGCGTTTTGCTGTGCGGATCGCCGCCGCATGGGTGGTGGAAAGCTCCGGGAATCCATAGACCCATCCGGGAGCGGTCCGGTGTGCGGTGGAGGCGTCCAGCACCACCGTATCCGGGTTTTCGATCAGCGAGACCGCTTCACGGGCTGCCGCATCGGGCAGGCACAGAATGGCCACGTCCGCCTCGTTCAGCGCACGGGCGCGGGCGGCGGTGCATTTTCGCTCTGCCTCCGGCAGGGTGATTTGATACAGGTCGGTGCGCTCCGCCAGACGCTCCGCAATGCGCAGCCCGGTCGTGCCGGCGCTGCCGTCGATAAACACTTTTTTCATGGCTTTAAGCTCTCCCTGTTCTTTCCTGCAAATTTGGCTGCAAAAACCGGCATTCCTTGGCGCTGATGCCCGATTTTTACCGGACATAGGCTTTGAGCTGCCGCTTCGCTGCCCCGAAGGGTACGGCTGCGGGCGTCCCATCGTCCGCAGCCGCCCGCTGGGGCGGGCATATGAGGAAAAGGATGCCCTTTCCCTTATTTGTGAATAATTATACGGCAAAGAGTGGGAATTTGTCAAGGGATTATTCATGAAAATGTATAAATATTTATAGGCATACAACAGGTAGGATTTTGTATACATAGACGGATATAGAGCGCCCGGTAGACCCGGAGGCGGGGTCTGCGTTGTTGCTCTGCCTTGACCGGCGGCGCAGGGATGCCCGGCGATCTGCCCTTTGAAACGCAAAAAAGGCAGCCGGAGATGTGAACTCCGGCTGCCAGACAGGGATCTCTTTGGTTTTCGGACAGCGGCCTTGCCGCTGCAGGAATTATTTGAGGAAGGTCATTCCCCGGATGATGGCAAGCTCCTTGGCCTTGTTGCCGCAGACCTGGAAGAAGCCGATGATCGCCAGCACCTCCAGAATGATCAGGCACACCGCTCCGGCGATCGCCACGATGATGGTCCAGAACAGCAGAGCGATGACCACCGCCAGCAGAATGGACAGCACATGGATGCGCAGCGCCTGCTTCACATGGAACTGGACATATGCCGAGTCCTTAGCGCCGATGAGCGCCACCAGAACGCCCAGCAACGACATCAGATAGGGCAGCATGGCGTAAACCTTATTTGCCCGAATATCCTCCTCGGTAAATTCCGCCGTGTGGTCATACACGTCCACATAGGGCGCCGCCGGCGCCTGATAGACCGGCTGATAGGGCGGCTGGAATCCGGGCTGCTGCGGCTGGGCTTGCGGCTGCGGTTGAGGCTGCACCTGAGGCGCCGCTCCGCAGGCAGTGCCGCAACGGGGGCAAACCGACACTTCATCGGCTAACTGTGCCTGACAAACCGGACAGATCTTCATATAGAGTCACATCCCTTTCACAAGATACTGTCATTATACACCAATACCGGCGTCGTGTCAAACGTCAATTCAACCCGCCGTCACCCACCTGCCCGAACAGCGCCTCTACGGCAGCCGCCAGCGGGCAATCCTCCGGCGCCGTCAGCTCCGGATCGGCGGCGAGCCGGTTGGCGGCGGCAGCCTGCGCCTGATGCAGCAGCTCCAGATCCGCCGACAGGTCGGCGATCCGCAGCCGGGGCAGCCCATGCTGCCGGTCGCCGAAAAAGTCGCCGGGCCCCCGGAGCTTTAAGTCCTCGTCCGCAATGCGGAAGCCGTCGGTGGTGTCGCACATGACCTGCAGCCGCCGGCGGGTTTCCTCCCCGGTATGGTCGGAGATGAGAATGCAGGCGGAGGGGTATTTGCCCCGGCCGACCCGCCCCCGCAGCTGGTGCAGCTGCGCCAGCCCGAACCGCTCGGCGTTTTCCACCACCAGAATGACGGCGTTCGGCACATCCACCCCCACCTCGATGACGGTGGTGGAGACCAGCAGCTGGATCTGACCGGCGGCAAAGGCCGCCATGATCTGCTCCTTTTCTGCGGGGCGCATTTTCCCGTGGAGCAGTCCCAGCCGGTAGCCCCGGAAGGGACCCTCGGCCAGCTGGGAAAACAGCTCGGTGGCGGCGTGGAGGTCGCTGGGCTCCTCGCCCTCCTCCACCAGCGGGCAGACGATGAAGCCCTGCCGCCCCTCGTCCAGATGGCGGCGCACATAACCGTATGCCCGCTCCCGCCGGCGGGAGGAGATCGCAAAGGTGGCGACCGGCTGCCGCCCCGGCGGCAGCTCATCCAGCACCGACACGTCCAGATCGCCGTAGACGATCAGCGCCAAGGTGCGGGGGATGGGGGTGGCGGACATCACCAGCAGGTGGGGATTGCAGCCCTTGGACGCCAGCTTTGCCCGCTGCCGCACCCCGAACCGGTGCTGCTCGTCGGTGATCACCAGCCCCAGCCGGGCGAACTGCACCGTATCCGACAGCAGCGCATGGGTGCCCACCGCCAGATCGATCGTGCCTGCTGCCAGCGCCGCCTGCAGCTCCCGCCGCCGGGCGGCGGGCAGCGAGCCGGTGATGCACGCCACCCGCACGCCGTCCCCCAGCAGGGTCTGCAGCGTGGCGGCGTGCTGCTGTGCCAGAATTTCCGTGGGCGCCATCATCGCCGCCTGCCAGCCCTCCCGGATGGCGGTATAGGCGACTCCTGCCGCCACCGCCGTCTTGCCGCTGCCCACATCGCCCTGTACCAGCCGGGACATGGGCTGCGACCGGTGCATATCCTCGACGCAGGCGTCGATGGCACGCCGCTGGGCTCCGGTGAGGGTGAAGGGCAGCCCGGCAATGTAGTCCGCCGTGTGATCCCCCCGGATTACCGCTCCGGTGGACTGACGATTGCGGCGCTTGAGCCGCAGCATCCCCAGCTGGAGCAGATACAGCTCCTCGAACACCAGCCGCCGCCGGGCGGCAGCCAGCGCCGCCTCTCCGGTGGGGCGGTGGATCTCCCGCAGCGCCGTCGTTTTGTCCGTCAGCTGCAGCCGCTGGCGCAGCGGCTCATCCAGCACCTCCGGGGGCGGAAAGCGGGTCAGCCGGGACAGCGCCTCGGCAACATTGCCCTCGATCATCCGGCTGGTGAGCCCCTCCGTCTGCCGATAGAGCGGGCGGATGCGCTGCCCGGTGGCAGCGCTCTCGATGAGCGGGGAAGCCATCTCGTATTGCCGTCCGTTGGCGGTGACGGTGCCGAATAGCAGGATCTCCTCGTCCCGCTGGACCCGGGCGGCAGCGTACCGGTTATTAAACAGGGTCACCGCCACCGTATTCTGCCCGTCGGACACCCGGAATTTATAGAGAGTCATACCCTTGCGCACCCGATGCTCTGTGGGGGCGGCGATCACATAGCCCCGCACGCAGCAGGGCTCTCCCGGCCGGGCGTCGGCGGCGTGGATGCACCGGGACCAGTCCTCGTATGCCCGGGGATAAAATCCCAGCAGGTCGCCCACGGTGGCGATATGCAGCTTTTCGTAGGCGGCAGCCCGCTTATCGCCGACGTTTTTCAGGCTGCGGATGGAGTCCTCGAGTCCCATGGCGATCCCTCCGTTTCTTTATCCATATTATAGCCCGGTTTTCCGCTGCTGGCAAGGGGAAATCCGCCGGGCGGCTCTTTACAATCGGGGAAAACGTGCTATAATGGCGTAAGATATATTTTTTGCGGGGCGCTGTCCCGGCGCCGTTTCCGTAGGCGCCGCCGCCGAGGGGAGCGTTCCCGCCTGTAGTATTGATAACGGCGAGCTTCGCCGGTAGGAGCTGTCTATGAAACCATTGACGAAGGTCCTGACCCCGCCCCGGGTGATCGCACTGGGCTTTGCCCTGACGATCCTGATCGGCTCCGGGCTGCTGATGCTGCCCGTCTGCGTGCGCCCGGGGGTGGCGCTGCGCTATATCGATGCGCTGTATACCGCCGCCAGCGCCGTGTGCGTCACCGGCCTGATCGCTGTGGACGCAGCGGATACTTTCACCGGGCTGGGGCAAGCGGTCCTCGGGCTGCTGATCCAGATCGGCGGGCTGGGGGTCACCACGGTGGGCGCCGGGATCATCCTCGCCACCGGGCGGCGGATGGATCTGCGCAGCCGCACCATCTTCCGGGAGGCGGTCAATCTGGACTCCCTGAAAGGCATTGTCGTGCTGGTGCGGGAGATCTTCTTCACCACGGTGATCGCCGAGGGGGTGGGGGCGCTGCTGTGCCTGCCCTCCTTCCTGCGGGGGCATACAGTGGGGCACGCCATCGGTATCAGCCTGTTTCATGCGGTGGCGGCGTTCAATAACGCCGGCTTTGATATTCTTGGCGGCGGCACGAACCTGATCCCCTACCGGGAGGACGTGCTGCTCAATTTGGTGACCTGTGTGCTGGTGTTTCTGGGGGGTATCGGGTTTCTGGTGCTGCGGGAGGTGCGGCAAAAGCGGCTGCGGTGGAAACCCCTGTCCATGCACGCCAAGGTGGTGCTGTCGGTCAGCGCCGTGCTGACGGTGGGCGGAACGGTCTTACTGAAGCTGACGGAGAACCTGACCTGGCTGGGGGCGCTGTTTCATAGCGTGTCCGCCCGCACCGCCGGGTTTTCCACCTATCCGCTGAGCGGATTCACCCAGCCCGGGTTGCTGGTGATGCTGTTTCTCATGCTGGTGGGGGCGTCCCCCGGCTCCACCGGCGGCGGAATCAAAACCACCACCCTGTTCGTGCTGCTCAAGGGGATCGGCTCCGCCGCCACCAATCGGTCGGAAAAGGCGTTCCGCTACGCTATCCCCCGCACTGCCTTTCGCAAGGCGGCGGTGATCCTGCTGCTGGCGCTGGGGGTCATTTTCACCGGCACTTACCTGCTGACGGTGCTGGAGCCGTCCCTGTCGCTGCGGGATGCACTGTTCGAGATGACCAGTGCCTTTGCCACGGTGGGGCTGTCCACCGGCATCACCGCCGGTTTGGGGGTGGGAGCCAAGCTCCTGTCCATTGTCATTATGTATATCGGACGGCTGGGACCGCTGACCGTGGCGACCCTGTGGTATTTCTCCCGGGGGGAGCGGGTGCGCTACCCGGAGGGGGATATGGCGATCGGATAAGCGGATAAAAACCGCTTGTAGGGGCGTCGGCGCCCCTGCGTACAGCAGAAGACAGCCGCTCCGGTAAGGGCGGGGCGGTCCGCTATGGCTTGATTAAGGAGGAAAACTATGTTTCATCGCAACAAAAACGAGCGGGAGTCCTATGGCATCGTCGGTCTGGGACGGTTTGGCACGGCGCTGGCGACCCGGCTGGCGCAAAGCGGCTGCGAGCTGCTGGTGCTGGATCGGGACGAGGAAAAGATCCGGGAGATGCGGGAGCTGACCGACAACGCCTATGTGGTCAGCAATCTGGAAAAGAAGACCCTGCTGGATACGGGCATTCAGAATTGCGACGTGGCGGTGGTGTGTATCGGTTCGCACATCGACACCTCCATTCTCACCACCCTCAATCTGGTGTCCATGCACATCCCCACCGTCATTGCCAAGGCCACCAGCGCCGACCATGGAGCGATTCTGGAAAAGCTGGGGGCGCAGGTGGTCTATCCGGAGCGGGATATGGCGGTGCGGCTGGCGAATCGGCTGGAGAATGCCCGGATGCTGGATTTTGTCCAGCTCAGCGAGAAAATTAACGTGACGAAAATGCGGGTACCCGCCCAGCTGGTGGGCAAGACCGTAGCCGAGGCGGATCTGCGCTCCCGGTTCGGGCTGAACATTCTCGCTCTGGAGCATCAGGGCAGCGTGGTGGAGACGGTCCGCCCCGAGCAGGAGCTGCGCAAGGAGGATATTCTGTATCTCTCCGGCAGCCGCTCCGGTATTACTAAGCTCAACGACTGGGCGGCGGAATGACCGCAGTCTTTGCGCCGGTATTCTGGATCAGTTAAGGAGACCCGACCCCTATGGAACGCAATCTCACCGTCGGCAGCGTGCCGAAAAATCTGCTGTATTTTGCTCTGCCGTATCTGCTGTCCTACTTTCTGCAGACGCTCTACGGCATGGCAGATCTGTTCATTGTGGGGCAGTTTTCCCCGGTGGCAGCGACCACCGCTGTCTCCGTCGGCAGTCAGGTGATGCATATGCTCACCGTGGTGCTGGTGGGGCTGGCCATGGGCACTACCGTGCAGGTGGCGCAGGCGGTGGGCGGCGGCAACCGGGCGCAGGCGTCCCGTGCCATCGGCAACACCGTGACCCTGTTCGCCGGGGTGGCGGTGGTGCTGACCGTTTTGCTGGTGGCGCTGGTGCGCCCCATCGTCGCCGTCATGTCTACCCCTGCCGAGGCGGCGGAGGGCACGGCGGCGTATCTGACCGTGTGCTTTCTGGGGATTCCGTTCATCACGGCGTATAATATCCTCAGCGCCATCTTCCGGGGCATGGGGGACTCCAAAAGCCCGCTGTATTTTATTACAGTGGCGTGCGGCGTCAACATCGGACTGGATTATCTGTTCATCGGAGCGCTGAATATGGGACCGGTGGGGGCGGCGCTGGGCACCACCCTGTCGCAGGCGGTCAGCGTCGGGATCGCCTTGCTGTTTATGCGGCGCAAAAGGATCGGTCCCCGGGTGGAGCGCTCCGACCTGTGCCCCGACCGCTCGGTGATGGGGCGGCTGCTGTCCGTCGGTCTGCCCATTGCCCTGCAGGATGGGCTGATCCAGGTGGCGTTTATGGTGATCACCGTCATTGCGAACCGGCGGGGGCTGACCGACTCCGCCGCTGTAGGAATTGTGGAAAAGATCATCGGCTTTCTGTTTCTTGTGCCCTCCTCCATGCTGTCCACCGTGTCGGCGCTGGGGGCGCAGAATATCGGCGCCGGTAAGCCGGAGCGGGCGGTGGCGACCCTGCGGTATGCGCTGCTGATCACCGGCGGGTTCGGCGTGGTGATGGCGGTGCTGTTCCAGTGGATCGCTACCGGAGCGGTGGCGCTGTTCACCCCGGATGCGGCGGTGGCGGCGGCCGGCGGTGCTTATCTGCGGGGGTATATCCTCGACTGCGCCTTTGCGGGGATTCATTTCAGCTTCAGCGGCTATTTCTGTGCCCGGGGCAAGTCCGGGCTGTCCTTTTTGCATAATCTGCTGGCGATCCTGCTGGTGCGCATCCCCGGCGCCCATCTGGCCTCCCGGTGGTTCCCGAATACGCTGCTGCCGATGGGTCTGGCGACGGCTGCCGGTTCGCTGTGTTCGGTGGCGGTGTGCCTGATCGCCTTTGCCGTGATCCGGCAGCGGGATCGGCAGGCGCTGCCGGATCAGGACTTACCCAGATAGGAATCGTCCGGATAGGAACCACACGGACAAGAAGCGTTTCCTGGGCAGGGTTCGCTTGTGCAGGGTCTGCCTATGCAGGGTCTGCCTGTGCAGGGTCTGCCTGTGCAGAAGCTGCCTGATCAGGAACTCTGCACGGGGAAAATTTGTCCGGACCGGACTGTCCGACCGGTCTTACCGGAAACGTGCCGGAAACGGGGCGGCGGAGCAGCCGCTGCGAAGGGGTCTGGCGGCACACACCGACGGCAAAAGCAGCGTGTCGGATGGGGAAAGCCGATCTGTGAAAGACAAATCACGCACATTCGTTCTGCTTTCGGCAGCCGATCGGCAGCCGGAGCGTTCTGCCAGATGCGAACAAAAAGCGCACCGACAAATGCTTGTCGGTGCGCTTTTCGATCATTCATGCGATGCGGCTGACCTCCGGAGGCTGCTGTCTCCCGGCGGTTCCGCCGGTATCGGTCTGCTGGCGGACGCTGCCCGTCGCAATACGTCCAGCCGCCCGACGATGGGCGCAGCGGTCAGCCGGTGATATTTAGGCGCAGATCCGGCGCCCCGTCCGCTTGCCGGCGGTCTGCCGCTGCTGCTCCGCCGCTTCGGCCGCCTGCTCGAAAGCGAGCCGACTGCGGGTCAGCTGCTTTTCCCGTCTGCGCCGCAGCTGCTTGTTACGAAAGCGCACCCGATCCTGATACAGCATCCAGCCGGAAAAGCTCAGGATCAGCCCCTGCAGCACCAACAGCACGGTGGACAGCACCGGCGTAAGGGAAAAAGCAATCTCCGACACAAACGCCCCGTCCAGCACCGCCGTCAGCAGCGGCAAAAACGCCAGCTGGCGGGTGATCCCGAATTTTCCGCCGACCAACAGCAGTAGCGCTGCCAGCACCAGTGCCCCGTCGATCCAAATACTCAGCTTATCCATTACGTCGCCCTCCTGTACAGAACGCTTGTTCTGTTTCTATTATAACGCCGATTTTCAAAAAAGCAAGCCCTTTTCGCAAAATTTCCGAAAAAATGTTCGATTTTATGCTCGGCCCCGTATTTTCGGTGTCGGGGATCGGACTTCTTTCAGCGTCTGATGACAGTATATATCGGGCGCTGTACAAAAAGCAGGACAGTGCAGAAACAAATTGACATTTTATTTCCAAAGGTGTATACTAAGACCACTGTGATCCCATGGAGGTCTATGCAATGAACGGCTTTTATGTGCCTACTAAGATTTATGCGGGCGAATCCGCCTTTGAGAACCTGAAAAAATACCCCATTCGCAGCATCTGCATCATCTGCGATCCCTTTGTTGCCACCTCCGGCATGATCAAAAAGCCGCTGGATGTGCTGGAATCCATGGGTGCGGAATGCCATGTGTTTTCCGACATCGCCCCCGACCCCAGCACCGATCTGGTGGGCAAGGGGGTCAGCTGGATTCTGGAGAAGAAGCCGGATACCATCATGGCGATGGGCGGCGGCTCCGCCATCGATGCGGCAAAGGCCATCAGCTTTATGTATCAGCAGATCACCAAGGCGGAGCGCCCCCTGTGCATTGTGGCACCCACTACCAGCGGCACCGGCAGCGAGGTGACGAACTTTGCCGTCATCACCGACTCCGATACGCACATCAAGTATCCGCTGCTGGACGATAAGCTGCTGCCCCGGATCGCCATCCTGGATCCGACGCTGGTGCGCAGCGTGCCGCCCCGGGTGACGGCGGACACCGGCATGGATGTGCTGACCCACGCCATCGAGGCGAACGTATCCACCAAGGCGACGGATTTTTCCGATGCGTTGGCGGAGAAAGCCATCCGGCTGGTGCGGGATTATCTGCCCCGTGCCTATCGGCAGGGAGAGGATATGGAGGCACGGGAGCATATGCATAACGCCTCCTGTCTGGCAGGTGTAGCGTTTAACCATGCCTCGCTGGGCATCAATCATTCCATTGCGCATGTGCTGGGCGCCCGGTTCGGCATCCCCCACGGACGGGCTAACGCCATCGTGCTGCCTTATGTGATCGAGTTTAACGCCCATATGTATGAAAAGCACTTCCAGACCGACAATCGGGCGGCGAAGATTTATGCTCACATCGGCATTATCATCAATCCCGGCACCTATGTGGGTCCCCAAGCGGTACGCAACCTGACCATCGCCATCAACCGGATGAATAAGGAATTTGAGATTCCGGCGACGCTGAAGGAAGCTGGCGTGGATGAAAAGCAGTTCCTCGGCATGGTGACGGAGATGGCGGAGATCGCCATCCAGGATAAATGCACCGCCACCAATCCCCGCACCATCTCCAAGCCCCAGATGGCGGAGCTGATGAAGCGCATCTATTACGGGCGGCATGCCTGAGCGGTTGCCCGGTCTCTCGATAGAATCGACTGCAGCTAAACGACCCCCGTGTGCAGGATCGCACACGGGGGTCGTTCTTTGCTTTTATCCGTACCGATCGGTCAGCACCGATGCGCCTTGCGCCACGCCAGCGGCGTCGAGCCGGTGTGGAGCTTAAATTGCCGATCCAGCGCCGTCAACTCCCGAAAACCGCAGGAGGCGGCAATCTCGGTCATGCTCAGATCGGTGCCCCGCAGCAGCTGGGCGGCGGCGTCCAGCCGTACCCGGGTGAGATATTCCTTGGGGGAGCAGCCCAGATACTGGCGGCAGATACGGTACAGATAGGTGCGATCCACCCCCACATGCCGGGCGATTTCCTCCACCGTCAGGTCGTAGGCATAGCTGCAATCCATCAGCTCCGCCGCCCGGCGGGCGTACAGCCCGGCATAGCCCCGGGGGGCGGCGGGGGAGGTGTGCATACAGGCAAAGCACAGATACAGGTATCCCAGCAGCTGGCAGGGATCCGGCGCTCCGGTCTCGAACACCCGCAGCAGCCGCAGCATCCGCCGCTCCAGCTGACCGCCGCTGTGGTCGGTGTAGATGAGCTGCTCCGGGGTCAGTCCGCAGTCCGCCAGCAGCTGCGGGGCGGCGGTGCCGTCGAAGCTGAGCCAGCAGTATTCCCACGGCTCCTCGGCAGAGGCGGCGTAGACGGTGGATTCGCCGGGCAGGATCAGAAATCCCTGCCCCGCCTGCAGCGGATACCGCACGCTGCCCCGCTGATACCAGCCGCTGCCTTTCATAATGTAGTGAAACAAATAATGAGCCCGCACCATAGGCCCGCATCGGTGTCCCGGGGCGCACTTTTCCCAGCCGCAGAAGTCAAAGCTCAGTTCCCGGTCGGCGGACATTTCGGCAAAATACTGTTTCATCGTGTCTTCGCTCCTTTGGACAGATGGCGGATGCAGGGGCTTGTCTTTGTCTACTGTACCACAGAGGTGGGGCGTTTGGCAAGAGAAAAAACAACATTTTAATGAATTTCGGAAACAAAAGCGCTGGTACAATCCTCTTCAATCGGCTACAATGAGTCTGCAACGGGATAGGATCCCGAAATTGAAAGCTGGGAGTGTTGAATATGCCGAAGATCACCTTTATGGGAGCGGGCAGCACCGTGTTTGCCCGCAATGTGCTGGGGGACTGTATGTGTACGCCGGTGCTGCAGGACAGCGATATTGCCCTGTATGACATCGATCCGGTACGGCTGCAGGAGTCGGAGATCATTCTCTCCGCCCTCAACAAAAACATCAATGAGGGACGGGCGACCATCCGCACCTATTTAGGGGTGGAGAACCGCCGAGAGGCGCTGCGGGATGCCGATTTCGTGGTGAATGCTATTCAGGTGGGCTTTTACGATCCCTGCACCATCATCGACTTTGAGGTGCCGAAAAAGTACGGTCTGCGGCAGACCATCGCCGATACCATGGGCATCGGCGGCATCATGCGGGGACTGCGCACCATCCCGGTGATGCAGGGCTTTGCCGAGGATATGGCGGCGGTGTGCCCCAACGCCTGGTTCCTCAACTATACGAACCCCATGGCGATCCTGTCCGGCTATATGCAGCGGTATACCGGCATCCGCACGGTGGGTCTGTGCCACAGCGTACAGGCCTGCTCGGAGCACCTGCTGACAAAGGTGGGGATGGAGGATAAGCTGGAGGGACGGCGGGAGACCATCGCCGGTATCAACCACATGGCGTGGCTGCTGGAAATTCTGGATAAGGACGGAAATGACCTGTATCCGGAGATCCGCCGGCGGGCAGCGGAAAAGAACGACACCCAGAAGCACGAGGACATGGTGCGGTTCGAGTATATCCGGCGGTTGGGCTACTATTGCACCGAGTCCAGCGAGCATAACGCCGAATATAACCCCTGGTTCATCAAGAGCAGCAAGCCGGAGCTGATCGACCGCTACAACATTCCGCTGGACGAGTATCCCCGCCGGTGTGTGGATCAGATCGAGGGCTGGGCAAAGGAAAAGAACGACATCCTGCAGAACGGCAGGATCACCCATGAGCGCACCCGGGAATATGCATCCTATATTATGGAGGCGATGGTGACCGGCGTTCCCTATAAGATCGGCGGCAACGTCATCAACCACGGCTTTATCCCCAATCTGCCGGCGGATGCCTGTGTGGAGGTGCCCTGCATGGTGGACGACCGGGGGGTGCACGGCTGCTATGTAGGGCGGCTGCCGGTGCAGCTGGCGGGCATGAACATGACCAATATCAACGCCCAGCTGATGACCATTGAGGCGGCGGTGACGAAGAAACGGGAGAGCATCTATCAGGCGGCTATGCTGGATCCCCATACGGCGGCGGAGCTGTCGGTGGATGAGATTGTTTCTATGTGCGACGAGCTCATTGAAGCCCACGGAGACTATATGAAGGACTACCGGTAAGCGATCGGCAACGGAAAGACCCGCAGACAAACGAAAACTTCGTTTGTCTGCGGGTCTTGTTGTGCTGCGTGATTCAGGAGTGCGGTTCGTCATCGCTGGGCTGCGGTTCCAGCGCCGCCTCTACGTCCGCCAGAGTGGTTTTGCGGCGCAGCGGTGTGCGGTTGCCCTGTTCATCCACTACCTCGGCATCGTCCAGCCGTGCCATCAGATTGCGGCGGAATGCCGCCAGATACTCGGCTCGCAGCCGCTGCTGCTCCTCCTTTTCCGCCTGGGTCAACGACCGCTCCCGGCTCAGACGTGCCAGCTCGTTGATACGATCCAGATCTTTTTTGTCCATCGTGAGGTTCCTCCGTTCTTTATCCGGCCGCTTTCAGCCGGGCTTGGTCGATTTTTTGCATATAGGCGGCGGTGCTGACCCCGGCGGGGCGCAGATACCGCCCCAGCTCGGTGAGACAATCCGGCTGGCGGTTGATGCGGTTGATGCGGCTCTCGCAGCAGAGGGTCGCCCGGAAGCCCAACTCCCGGATCACCTGCCGGGCATCCTCGCACATGGCACCGTAGGGATAGGTGAAGGTGGTGGGTGTCTTTCCCAGCACCTCGGTCAGCTTCCGCTGGGCGGTCTCCAGATCCTCCCGCAGGATGGACCGATACCCGGCGACGGTTTCGGCGGCTTGCTTGAGGGTGCCCTTGCGCTTGCCCGCCGTACAATAGTGCATATCGTAGCTGTGATTTTGGATCTCCATCACGCCGCTGTCGGACATCTCCCGCAGTTCATCCCATGTGGCGTGGGAATAAATCACATGGTCGGCGTCCTTTTCGGAGTATTTCTCCGACCAGGATACCACCGGGGACAGCACCGCCCGCATCCCGTACTGTCGGAGCAATGGGTAGGCGTATTTGTAATTGTTATAGTACCCGTCGTCAAAGGTGAGCATGACGGGCTTTTCCGGCAGCGCCGTGCCGGTGTCCACATAGTCGATGAGGTCCTGCATCACCACGGTTTCATACCCGTTATCCCGTAGCCATTGCAGGTCGCTCTCCAGCAGCGCCGGCGACACCACATATTGTCCCTGCCGCGCCGGATCCTCCAAAACGCCGTGGTACATGAGGATCGGCAGGTATACGGTGCCGTCCGCCGCCGCAGCCGGGACGGCCGCCGTTTCCCGCAGCCCGGTCCAGACGCCCGCCACCAGCGCAAATGCCAACAGTCCGGCGGCAATCGCCCGCCATTTTTTCAAGGATACGATCCTGTAGACCGCCATATGCCATTCCCCCTTACGGTAAGACATAAGCGGGAAGAGCGGAAAATATGCCGATCGGCGGCAATTTCCGGGGAAAACTTATTCCTCGCTGCCGTCCTCCAGCAGTGCCACGGATTCCTCCTCGGACAGACTGGTGACCTTGTCCAGCTTGCGCTGGATCTGACGGGTGCGCACGCCCACCAGCTTGTCCAGCTCGGAATTGGCTTGATCCAGCCGCTGCTGGGCAGCGGCAATGACCCCGCCGAATTTCTCAAACTCGGTTTTGACGGCGCCCAGCACCTTCCAGACCTCGCCGGAGCGCTTCTGGATGGCAAGGGTGCGGAAGCCCATCTGCAGGCTGTTGAGCAGCGCTGCCATGGTGGTGGGGCCGGCGATATTCACCCGGTAATCCCGCTGCAGCACGTCCACCAGCCCCCGGCGCACCACCTCGGCATACAATCCCTCGGTGGGCAGGAACATGATGCCGAAGTCGGTGGTGTAGGGGGGCGCTAAGTATTTATCCCGGATATCCTTGGCGAAGGAGCGTACCCGCTGCTCCAGCACACTGCCGGCGGCACGCACCCGCTCCGGGTCGCCGCTTTCCGATGCCTCCAGCAGCTGGTTGTAGGCGTCTGCCGGGAATTTGGCGTCGATGGGCAGCCAGACGGTACCGTTGCCGTCGCCGGGCAGCTTGACCGCATATTCCACGAAGTTGGAGCTGCCGGGGCGGGTCTTGACGTTGGCCTCATACTGCTCGGGGGACAGGATCTGCTCCAAAATGGCGCCCAGCTGCATCTCGCCCAGCACGCCCCGGGTCTTGACGTTAGACAGCACCCGCTGGAGACTGCCCACGTCGTTGGCGAGGGTCTTCATCTCGCCCAGACTCTGATAGACCTGCTCCAGCCGCTGGTTCACCAGCTGGAAGGACTGGCTGATGCGGTCGTTGAGGGTCTTTTGCAGCTTTTCGTCCACCGTCTGGCGCATCTGCTCCAGCTGGTGGGTGTTTTCCTGCCGGATGCCGTCCAGCTGCCCGGCCATGGAGCGGCGGATGTTCTCGAGATTTTCGCTCATCTCCCGGCGGCCGTCCCGCTGCTCGGTGAGCAGCATCTGGCTCAGCCCCTGCACGCTCTCCCGCACCGTCTGGCTGCTCTCCTGCCGCCCGGCACGCAGCTCGGCGGTCAGCTCGCTCTGCAGCCGGTCCAGCCGGGTCTCCAGCGTCTTTACACCGGTATCCTCCGTCTGGCGCCGCCGCACGGCTGCCAGCTGGCACAGCACCACGACCAGCAGTCCGGTAATGATCAGCCCTAAGCCCAATAAAATATACTCCATAGAGATCCTCCTGCATACAGAAATGGCGGATATGCGCCGAAAGAATAGACAAAACGGGGCGAAGTTATCGCAAACTTCGCCCGCATTCGGCACCGGTCGTCCATGCCCGGCGTGTAAAATTCAGATCGTATCGTCGTCGTCATCCCGGCTGTTGTTGCGCCGGGCATTGAAACGCCGCAGTTCCTTTTCGTTATATTGCTTGGGGAAGGTGGTCGGCTCCGGCTCCGCCGGGCGCTCGTCCGAGAACACCGGCTCGTCCTCCGGAGCGGGAGCGGTCACCTCCACATCCAGATTGAGATCCAGCCGAGCCTGCTTGTCCGCTTGCGGGTTATCCTTGTAATAGGGGTCGATCATCAGCCTGCGCACGGTGGGGAAGATGCAGAACTGAATGAGGAACGACCGGAACGGCGGCAGCAGCAGCAGACCCAGCAGCAGCACGATGGCAAAGCACAGCGGATGGGGGATCAGCAGCATCAGCGCCGCCATCAGCACATAAATGCCGATCAGCACCACCGAGATGAGCAGATTGGCTTTCAGCCCCGCCACGGCGAAGATGAAGGCGTTCTTATAGATCTGCTTCAGCTTCAGCTTAAAGGTGATTACCAGGAACGGAATATAGTATTTCATCCAGGTGAAGATGATGTAGCCCAGCAGGGTGACCGCCATGACGATATAATCGAGAATGCCCGGCTCCATGGGCTTGGCGCCGCTTACATCCACCCCGAAGATCGCCAGCAGACCGGGGTTCAGCCCGGTGGCGTAGTAAAACATATTGAAGAACAGCAGGGTGGTGATCAGCACGTTGATCAGTCCGGCGGCAAAGGCTTGTCCCCGGTTCTTGCGGATGGATTCAAAGAAATCCTCCCGCACAAAGGCGTGCTTCTCCCGGGAATACGCCCGGGTGATGCGGGTCAGCCCCGCCTCCGCCCAGCCCCGGGTCACCAGCGGCAGATTGACCAGCAGATATAACAGCCCCGCCGAGATCAGATTCCAGAATTTCCGCCCGTAGATCTCAAAAAAGACCACGAACGGGCGCTTTTTGGGGCCGTTTTTGGAGACGCCCGGTCCCTCCTTGGCATAGTCGAATAAGCCGAAAAATCCTGCCATGGTATGTGTCACTCCTTGTTGTTTATAGAGCTTGGATAACGGAGAGCGGGGGGTGCGCAGCCGGCTCTTGCCGTGGCTTGCAATGGGAAGAGCGGCGCATGCAGCCCGGTCCGGTATCCTCTAATGCAGCAATCCCGCCAGCAGGGTGCGCAGCAGCACCTCCCACAGCCCGGCGCCGATCGCCCCTGCCAGAAAGATCAGATAGCGCAGACAATACAGCCGAAACACCGGAGGCAGCGCCGGGGGCGGTGTTTCGCCGCTGGGCAGCAGCTGACGGCTCAGCCCGGCGGACAGCCGCAGGCTCTCCGCCCCTGCCATAGCCAGCACCGCCGCCGATGCCAGCGCAGCGGGCAGGATCACCGCCGCCGTGGCGGCGACTCCCCGCCAGCCCATGGTGTAGTAATAGGCTTCGGTCAGTCCCAGCCCCAGCCCCTGCAGCAGCGGCGCCAACAGCACGAATGGAGCGCCGCAGGGCCACAGCCCCAGCAGAAACAGTGCCATTAGCCATAGAAACGAGGAAAAGCAGGCGCTCCATAGGGCGCTCAGCCCGTTCTTCAGTCCTCCGGTCAGCCCGGAGACCCGCAAAAGCGCCCCCCAATCGCCGGTGATGCGGCTGCCGGCGGTGCAGTATATCGCCACGCCGATGGCGGCGCCCGCCAGATACAGCCCCACAAAGGGAAACAGCCGCCGGTTAGCGGTCCAGAATTCTGTCCATTGTCTGCGTCGCCGTATGCTCGTCCGATACATCGTCATTCCTCCTCTGACCGCTGCCGGTCAGAGAATGTATATGCAGGACGGCGGCTCTGCAGAACCGACCGCAGGGAAAACAGCAAAGGGGCTGCCGCCGTTTCCAGTGCAGCAACCCCTTTGGAAAGGATGTGCGTCAACGGCGCTTTTTGCGCAGATTCATGCCCAGCGCTCCGCCCAGAGAGCCGGACACCAGCAGTGCCGCCAGCTTAATGAGGGCATAGCCGCCGCCAACCCCGGAATACCGGATAAAGCCGGCGATCAGGATCAGCAGAAACAGCACCAGTCCGCATACGGCGCCCACCGGCAATCCCCGGCGTCCGGTGATGGCTGCCGCCGTCAGCCCGGCGGCAAACGCTCCGGCAGCCCCTGCTGCAACAGCCAGCGGCGTGGTAGCACGCCGGGGCACATCCACCGACTGCACCGCTGCCGCCATGAGCATCAGCAGCAGAATACATACAATAACGCCTACCGCCAATCCGATCAGCACCGGGCGCACCCAAAGCTCAAAAAAGGATGGGCTCCCGTTTCGCACACGCATGTCTGATTCCTCCCCGTGTATTTTCAGTCGTTCCTTCTACCGTCAGCCTATGCGACAAACGGGGAGCATAGAACAAAAACAGGCGTTAGCTGTCCGGAAACGGCACACAGGAGACCGGGAGCGGAGCGGGGCGGGGGCATTGCGGTGCGCCCGGGCATCTCCCGTATGCTCCTGCTGTCGGGTCTCCGATAGCCGACAGCGGAATCTAATGAACGTGCTCAGATATCGTCGTCATCGTCGTCATCGTCATCCGGAGCGGGATCGTCGTGCTTGGTCAGCACGGTCTGGATGGCGGATTTCTGGAATACGATCTTGGTGCGGTCGGCGCCGGTCTCGATGGTCACGGTGTCGTCCTTCAGGTTCACCACCCGGCCGCAGATGCCGCCGATGGTCACCAGCTCGTCGCCTACCCGCAGGCTGTTGCGCATCTGCTGCTCCTCCTTCTGACGCTTCTTCTGGGGACGGATCAGCAGAAAGTAGAATACCACGATGATCAGCGCAAAGGGCAGCAACTGCAGCAGCATGGCCACCACGCCGCCGCCGGTGGTTCCCTCGCCGTTTGCCGCCGTAGTCGCAGCGGTCGTGTCTGCCAGCTGCAGGAATTTTGTCAGATAGTTCATGGTTATAGCTCCTTTTATTCTATAGAGTTGGACATAACAAACCTATTATACCGAATATAGGGGGCGCTTGCAACCGAAAAAGTGAAAAAATGCGAAAATTTACAAATTATCCATTTTTCGTCGGCGGACCCCTGTGCCGCTCAGATCCGGTGATCCAGCACGCCCCGGTATTTTTGGTAGAACGCCTCGTATTCTCCGGCATCCAGCGCCGCCCGGATGCGCTCCATGAGGGTGTTGTAAAAATACAGGTTGTGCATGACCGTCAGCCGCATTCCCAGCATCTCGTTCACCTTCAGCAGATGGCGGATATAGCTGCGGGAGAACCGGCGGCACACCGGACAGTCGCACTCCTCGTCCAGCGGACGGGGATCCTCAGCGTATTTGTTGTTGATGAGGTTCCGGTGCCCCTGCCAGGTGAAAATATGTCCGTGGCGGGCGTTGCGGGAGGGCATGACGCAGTCGAACAGATCGACCCCCCGATGCACCGCCTCCAGAATATTCTCCGGTGTGCCTACGCCCATGAGGTAACGGATCTTGTTCTTCGGCATATGAGGCTCCACCGCCTCGATGATGCGGTACATCTCCTCAGTAGGCTCGCCCACCGCCAGTCCGCCGATGGCATAGCCGTCCAGATCCAGCTCGGCGATCTGCTGCATATGCTCCACCCGCAGATCGGCGAAGGTGCAGCCCTGATTGATGCCGAACAGCATCTGCCGGGGATTGATCGTGTCCGGCAGGCTGTTGAGCCGTGCCATCTCCTCCTTGCACCGCCGCAGCCAGCGGGTGGTGCGGGCGCAGGATTGGCGGGAATACTCGTATTTTGCCGGATTCTCTACGCACTCGTCAAACGCCATGGCGATGGTGGAGCCTAAATGGGACTGGATCTGCATGCTCTCCTCCGGACCGATGAACAGCTTTTTGCCGTCGATGTGGGAGGCGAAATGTACCCCCTCCTCCCGGATCCGCCGCAGGCTCGCCAGCGAAAACACCTGAAAGCCGCCGCTGTCGGTGAGGATGGGGCCGTCCCAGCCGGTGAATTTATGCAGCCCGCCCATGCGGTAGATGAGGTCATCTCCGGGGCGCACATGCAGATGGTAGGTGTTGCACAGCATCACCTGACAGTGCAGCTCCTTCAGATCGAAGGCGGACACGCCGCCCTTGATGGCGCCGCAGGTGGCAACATTCATAAACGCCGGGGTCTGCACGGTGCCGTGGGGGGTTTCAAATACGCCCCGGCGGGCGGCGCCCTCGGTCTTTACAACAGTCATCATGAAATGCAAAAACTCCTTATATCAGTCGGCGTATTGGGAGGTGATGCCCAGAAACTCCTCCAGGCACAGCCCGCTGTCGTATACTTCCTTTGCCAGCTCCTTGCCCAGATAGCGGACGTGCCACGGCTCGTATATATAGCCGGTGATGGCCTCCTTATCCTTGGCATAGCGGATGATGAAGCCGTATTTCCAGCAGTTTTTCGCTAACCACAGGCATTCCGGCGTTCCGTCAAAGCTCATGTCGATGGTGTTGAAATCGAACGCCAGCCCCGTCTGATGCTCCGAATGACCGGGGCGGGCGGAATACCGGTCGGCGGCTGCCTTGCCGTCCCGCTTGGAATACCGCTCATAGAGGGACTTTTGCAGGGAATAGCTGCGGAAGCCGGACTGCATCCACAGCTTGCGCCCCTGCGGATTCAGCTCCGCATTGGCGTCCGCTATCATCTCGTCCAGCGCTTTCTTCGCCTCCGGATCGACGCCGGGGTTATAGTCGGCGGGCAGTCCGTAGGTCTTGTTGGCGATTAGCACCCCCCGGATGTAGGTCACCTCCGCCGCTGCCGAGCCGTCCGCCGGGATGGCCTTGGCGGTGGTGGTCGTGGTAGGGGCCGCCGTCGTGGTGGTCGTGGTCGTCGTGGTGGTCGGCGGCTCGGTGGTGGTGGTCGTGGTGGGTTCCGAGGTTGGCACCGACTCCGGCTCGCTTACCTCTGCCGGCTCGCTGCAGCCTCCCAGAAGGCAGGCTGCCAATACAACGGACAGCAGGGAGCAGATGACTTTTTTGCGCATATATATTCCTCCTTAGAATTGCTTTGAGTTGCCGGAGCAACTATGGGATCGTGTGATGGAAAGGCGCTTGACATGTCCGGGCTTACCCAATATAATGAAAAATACGGTCAAGTTCGGAAGGGGGACGCTGTATGTTCCGAGAACCAGAGCAGTTAGCACAATTGTACAAGGCCTATGACGAGCGGTCCAACTATAAGGTCGTCTCGGGGGACGGGCCGCAGGATACGGTATATGTGTTTTTCTCCTCAAAGGGGCTATACGACGAAAACGATTACGAGGATTTCCGCCAAAAGATCCTGCAGAAGGACCGGTATGAATGGGAGCGTGTGATCGGCTCTCCGCAGCTGCATAAGGCTGCCGGGACATTTATATTGGTGCGGGATATCCGCATGAACGATTGGCTCACGGGGATCAATGGCGTCGATAATACGCCGGAAAAGCTGGCGCAGCGGCTGCGCCGGCTGACGGACGGAAAGAAGCACTGCGTCTTTTGCGGCAGTTCTCTCGGCGGATATGCCGCTTTACTGTTTGGCGCCATGCTGCAGGCGGAGCGGATCGTGGTGTTTTCTCCCATCGTGGATCTGCCGGCGTTCAATCGTTTTTGCGAGTCGCAGGGAGCGCCGCTTTCCGATATCCGCCATCATGATTCCCTTTTGCAGGAGCCCGCTCTGGCGGCATACACTTCGGCGCTGCCGTACATTGCGGAGTACACAGGTGCGCTCTATTGGTTTTATCCGGACAAATTTGCCTTTGACGTGAGCCAGTATGCCTTGGCAAGCGGGCAGGAGCATGTGCGCTTTTTCTCTGTGAATCGTAAGCAGCACGGGTCCACCATCCTGGTGGAGAGCATGATCCGTGTGCTGTGTGCCTCCGGCGACGATCTGGATGCGCTGTACAGGAAATATCAGGGGCAAAGCGTAGAGCCCATCCGGTTCTTACGGGATACACACGGCTGGTGGGGCGCAAATGCCATCTTGGTGCGCCGCCTGTGGCGCCAATTGCGGAAGCAGCTGCATCGTTGAACAATTCGCCTGTTTGCCGACGGACATAGCACCGGTCCGTCGGCAAATTTGTTTATCCGGCTCGTCGGCGGGCGTCAAAGGCGCTTTCCGTCTCCGCCTGAATGGCGGTTGAGGAGCAGCCTACAGGCACGGTGTCTCACCTCGTCCACGCATCGATTGCGGCTGTTCCGGGTTGAAAGGCAGCCTGCATAGGCTCGTCGGTGCCGGAATCCAACAGGCGGATTCCGGTTTTACCCCTCTGCCGCAGGGGTGTCAGCCATTTGCGCCACCGTTCGGCAGATCGCCTGCAGGACGGCGGGGTCGGCTTCGTCCGGCGCCTGAGGATCGGCGGGTGTATACGACAGTGTACCCACATCCCGTCCGGTCAGCGTCTGATACCAGATCAGCCCGGCGGCGTAGCGCCCGTAGACCCAGGAAAGATGGAACCCGTCTCGGGTGATACAGCGCCCGCCCCGGGAACGGTCAAAGACCGGCAGCGCCTGCCGCAGCGTTTGGATCCCGTCGCCCACGGGGATCAGCGGCAGCGCCAGCCGCTGGGCAGCGGCGGCATAGGCGTCCCGCAGCTGCCGGTACATCTGCGCCGTGTCGGAGCCGTAGCGGACAAAGGCGGGGTGGGTGGAATCCGGCTCATATGCCCAGGTCTCGTGCAGATACAGGGCGGCTTGCGGCTGCACCTGCCGCAGATAGGCGGTCAGCTGCTCCAGATAGGGAAAATAGGAATCCGGAACACCGCTCAGGTGGCTGGCCTGCTGCAGGGTGATGATGTCCCAGCGGCGGGACTCCACCGCTGCCCGCAGCGAAATTTTTTGCCCGGTGGGAGCACCGTTCCATTCCCAGTCGTAGACCGGCTCGCCGGACTCCAGAAAGGCGGCGTGCTGCTCCAGACTGCAGCCGCCGACATACAGGTTGGCGCAATTCAGATCGGTGCCGTCCGCAGCGGCGATGGAGTGGAGAAAGCGTTGGGCATCCTGCGAAAAGCTGTTGCCGATAGATAAGATCTCCATAGTATTCTCCTCCTTTATAGAATCAACATGGCATCGCCAAAGGAAAAGAACCGGTATTGCTCCTCCACCGCATGGCGGTAAGCTGCCATGGTGTGGTCATACCCTGCCAGAGCGCACACCAGCATGATGAGGGTGCTTTCCGGCAGGTGGAAGTTGGTGATTAGCCCGTCCAGCACCTGAAAGGTATAGCCCGGATAAATGAAAATATCCGTCCAGCCCTCGCCGGGCTTTACCTCTCCGTCGGTCAGCCCCACGCTCTCCAGCGTGCGGCAGCTGGTGGTGCCCACGGCGATGACCCGCCCGCCCCGCTGTCGGGTGCGGTTGATGACGGCTGCCGTCTCCTCGCTCAGCTCGTAATGCTCCGAGTGCATCTTGTGGGCGGTGATCTCGTCCTCCTTGACCGGGCGGAAGGTGCCCAGCCCCACATGCAGGGTGACGAACGCCGTCTCTACCCCCATGGCACGCACCTGCTCCAGCAGCTCCGGCGTGAAATGCAGCCCGGCGGTGGGGGCGGCGGCGCTGCCCAGCTCCCGGGAATACACCGTCTGATACCGCTCCTTGTCCCGGAGCTTTTCGTGGATATAGGGGGGCAGAGGCATCTGCCCGATGGCGTCCAGCACGGCATAAAAGTTCCCCTCATAGGAGAATTTCACCAGCCGGTTGCCCCCCTCCAGCACCTCCAGCACCCGGGCGGTCAGCAGCCCCTCTCCGAAGGTCAGCTCGTCGCCGGGCTTCGCCCGCCGACCGGGACCTGCCAGCACCTCCCAGCAGTCGTCCCCCCGGGGGGTGAGCAGCAGCAGCTCCACATGGGCGCCGGTGGCGGTGCGCTGCCCCAAGAGCCGGGCAGGCAGCACCCGGCTGTCGTTGAGCACCAGACAGTCGCCGGGGCGCAGAAAGGACAGAATGTCCCGAAAATGGCGATCCTGCCAAGCGCCGGTCTGCTTGTCCAGCACCAGCAGCCGGGAGGCGTCCCGCGGCTCCAGCGGCTTTTGAGCGATCAGCTCCTGGGGCAGATCATAGTAAAATTCCTGTCGCAGCATAGCGTAAAATACCCGGTCTTTCTTCCCGTGACCGGGGGCTTTATAGGTTGACAAAGCCCCCGGGTCGGTGATAAAATGATAAGCACACGGAAGATCCGTGCCGTTCGTTTCATTATATACCAATATCGGCGGTTTTTCAACGGTTTTTTCACCCGCCGCAGTTAAGGAGAGAAAATGTATGGATAAGCACTATCGGGTCGGTGTGGTCGGCTGCACCGGCATGGTGGGTCAGCGGTTTTTGACCCTGTTGGAGAAGCACCCCTGGTTCACAGTGACGGCGGTGGCGGCCAGCCCCCGCTCTGCCGGGAAAACCTATGAAGAGGCGGTCGCCGGTCGCTGGGCGATGGATACCCCCATCCCCGAGGCGGTCAAGGGCATGACCGTGCTGGATGCCTCCCATGTGGAGGAGGTGGCGGCGCTGGTGGATTTCGTGTTCTGCGCCGTGGATATGAAAAAGGACGAGATCCGGGCGCTGGAGGAGGCGTATGCCCGGGCGGAATGTCCGGTGGTGTCCAACAACAGCGCCCACCGCACCACCCCGGATGTGCCCATGATCATCCCGGAGCTGAACTGGCAGCATGAGCAGATCATCCCCGCCCAGCGCAAGCGGCTGGGCACCCGGCGGGGCTTTATTGCCGTGAAATCCAACTGCTCGCTGCAGAGCTATGTCCCGGCGCTGCTGCCCTTGGACGAGTTCGGGGTCAAGGATGTGCTGGTGTGCACCTATCAAGCGATCTCCGGCGCCGGCAAGACCTTTGAGCGCTGGCCGGAGATGGTGGATAATGTGATCCCCTATATCGGCGGCGAGGAGGAAAAATCCGAGCAGGAGCCGCTGAAGATCTGGGGACGCATCGAGGGCGACCGCATCGTCCCCGCCACCCGTCCGGCGTTCACCGCCCAGTGTCTGCGGGTGCCGGTGACCAACGGGCATTTCGCCGCCGTGTTCGTCCGGTTCGACTGCAAGCCCACCAAGGAGCAGATCCTCGAAAAATGGCGGAGCTTTTCCGGGCGTCCTCAGGAGCTGGAGCTGCCCTCGGCACCCCGGCAGTTCCTGCGGTATTTCGATGAGCCGGATATGCCCCAGACCCGGCTGCACCGGGATCTGGAGGGCGGCATGACCGTGTCGCTGGGACGGCTGCGGGAGGATACCCAGTACGATTATAAATTCGTCGGGCTGTCCCACAACACCCTGCGGGGGGCAGCGGGCGGCGCCGTGCTGCTGGCAGAGCTGCTGTGCGCCGACGGATACATTGACGCACGCTGAATGAAAGGGCGCAGCTGAGCTTTCACCATGCGCCTGCGAGAACGGGCGTTTATCCCGGACACGCTAAGCAGGCATTCTGCTGTGTGTCGGCGGGATCTTCCGGCCCGGGTGCAGAAACGGTCCCAAATACTCCCGGCGAGCTGCGCATATACTTGAGTAGGCAACCAATTTCCAAAAGCGGTAACGAAAGGCAGGTTTTATCCATGACAAAACAAGTCCTCTTTACCGGCGCCGGCGTGGCGCTCATCACCCCTATGAACCCCGACGGCAGCGTGAATTACGACAAGCTGGCGGAGCTGGTGGACTGGCATATCCAGAACGGCACCGATGCGCTGTTTGTCTGCTGCACCACCGGCGAGGCGCCGACCCTGTCCTCGCCAGAGCATCTGGAGGCACTGCGGGTCGCCATCGACCGGGCGGCGCACCGCATTCCGGTCATCGCCGGTACCGGCTCCAACGATACCGCCCACTGCATGGATATGTGCCGGGTGGCGCAGCGCATGGGGGCGGACGGATTGCTGCTGGTAACGCCCTATTACAATAAGACCTCCCAGCGGGGGCTGATCGCCCATTATACCAAGGTGGCGACCGCCACCGATCTGCCGCTGATCCTCTACAATGTGCCCTCCCGCACCGGGGTGAACATCCAGCCGGACACCATGCTGACGCTGTATAACAGCATCGACACGGTGGTGGGGCTGAAGCAGGCCAACGGCGATCTGTCCTCGGTGGCGACGCTGGCGGCGGCCAGCGACCTGCCGATCTATTCCGGCAATGACGACCAGATCGTTCCCATCCTGTCGCTGGGCGGCAAGGGCGTGGTCTCGGTGCTGTCCAATGTGGCACCCCGGCAGACCCACGACCTGTGCCAAAAATGGTTCGACGGTGATGTGGCGGGCAGCCGGGCGCTGCAGCTGGAATATCTGGATCTCATCCACGCTCTGTTTGCCGATGTAAACCCCATTCCGGTAAAAGCGGCGATGAATCTGATGGGGATGCAGGTGGGGGAATGTCGTCTGCCTCTGTGTCCGCCGGATGAAAAAACGCTCCAGCGGCTGGCAGCGGCGCTGCACGCTCACGGGCTGATCCAATAAGAACAGAGAAGGAGCCGATCCTATGGATATCATTCTTTGCGGCTGCTGCGGTCATATGGGGCGGGCAGTGGCGGAGGCGGCGGCTGCCGCCGGTCACCGGATCGTTGCCGGCGTGGATCGCTGTGCCGCCGCCGGCACGGCGTTTCCGGTTTACCCCACGGCAGAGGCAGTGACGGAGACGGCGGATGTGCTGATCGATTTCTCTCACCCCTCGGCGTTGAGCGGGGTGCTGGCGACCGCCATCGCCCGGCAGCTGCCGGCGGTGATCGCCACCACCGGGCTGGACGATGCCCAGATCGCCGCCATCCGGGCGGCAGCGGCAAAGGTACCGGTGTTTTTCAGCAGCAACATGAGCGTCGGCGTGGCGGTGCTGGCGGCGCTGACGAAAAAAGCAGCGGCCGTGCTGGGCGCAGATTTTGATGTTGAGCTGGTCGAAATGCACCATAACCGCAAGCTGGACGCCCCCTCTGGGACGGCGCTGATGCTGGCAGACGCCGCCCGGCAGGGGTTGGCGCACCCGGTGGAATATGTTTATGACCGCCACGACCGCCGGCAAAAACGGGCGCCGGAGGAGATCGGTATTTCCTCCGTGCGGGGCGGCAACATCATCGGCGAGCATCAAGTGATCTTTGCCGGCGGGGACGAGGTGCTGACCCTCACCCATCGGGCGCAGTCCCGGGACATTTTTGCCGCCGGGGCGCTGCGGGCGGCGGCGTTTCTTATGGAGCAGCCCGCCGGACTGTACACCATGGAGTCGCTGGTACAGCTGTAAGCCAATCATGACAGACGCCGCTGCCGGACAGGCTCCGGGGCGGGTGCGCATACTGTGTGGGCTGTCAGCTCCGGCAAAAGAGGACTGCTTTTTGCCGGGGGCATGGCGCCGATCCCCCGGTCATGGAGCAGCGGGCGCCGGGAGCGCCCTGTGAGCGGCGCTGCAAAAGCGGAGGGTACCATCGGTTATCCCGACCGATGGTGCCGTCTATTCTTATTTCTATGGAGGAGCATTCTATGTTTGACGCTTTTTCCGCCGGGGTGGAGCCGGGCGGGCTGCGCACCACAGAGGAGATCAAGATCCTGCTGTGCTATATGCTGCATACGGTGCAGCAGCCCATGCCCCGGGGCGACGTCACCGACATCGTGGTGGGGGGCGGCATGGCGAACTATTTCGATGTGGAAAACGCCATCGAGGAGCTGCTGCGGCTGCAGCATCTGGTGGAGGGCGAGGATCATACCATCGCCACCACCGTCACCGGCGGGCAGATCGGCGAGGAGCTGTCGGTGCGGGTGCCCTACACCCTGCGGGAGCGCTCTGCCAAGGCGGCGCTGGAGCTGCTGCGCCGCCGCCGTACCGAGGCGGATAACCCGGTCACGGTGGAAAAGCTGCCCGAGGGGGGCTGTCTGGTCACCTGTGCGGTGGTGGATGAGGGGAAAACGCTGTTTTCCGTGTCGCTGCGGGTGGCGGACGATTGGCAGGCGAACGAGATCAAGGAGCATTTTCTGGAGGATCCGTCGGTGCTGTACCGGGCGAATCTGGCGGTGCTGACCGGGGAGACCGATCGCCGCCGGGGCGGCTCCCAGCTGGTGATCAAGCTCTGAAGCAGCCCCACGCAAGCCGCTGTGCCGCTGTTGCGGCGCCGCCCTTGCGCCGAACCGTCTTAAATCAGCCATAAAAGGAGAGGATTTCTCATGCGGATGCGCCGCAAAAAGCACCTGGATGACCGGATGGACGAGTGCGCCGCCCAGATCATCAATATGAAGCCCGCCGACCTGCGGTTCGGCACCGGGACGGCGGGGGAGGTACCGCCGCTGGCCGCCCTGTTCGGCAATGACCGCCCCGTGGAACTGGAGATCGGCTGCGGCAAGGGCGGATTCGTCTGCGCCATGGCGGCTCGCTATCCGGAGCGCAATTTCGTGGCGGTGGAGAAATACGGCAATGTGCTGGTGACCGCCTGCGAGGCAGCCCGGCAGCAGGGGCTTTCAAACGTCCGGTTCCTGTGGGGGGATGCGGAGTATCTGCCCCAGTATCTGCCGGCGCACAGCATTTCCGGGCTGTATCTTAACTTTTCCACCCCCTTTCCGAAAAAGGCGTATGCCACCCATCGGTTGACCCACCGGCATTTTCTTTCGATGTACCGGGAACTGCTGACACCCGGTGCCCGGGTGGTGCAAAAGACCGACGACCGGCGGCTGTTCCAGTTCTCGCTGGAGGAATTCTCCCAGAGCGGCTATGTGCTGGAGCAGGTGTCGCTGGATCTCCACGCCGACGGCGATCCGGCGAATATCGTGACGGAATATGAACAGAAATTTGTGGAGCAGGGGCTGCCCATCTACCGGCTGATCGCCCATGCGGAATGAAAAAGGAGGATGAACGATGCTGTCCTTTGAGACTGACTACATACAGGGGGCGCACCCCCGGCTGCTGGAGCGGCTCGTCGAAACCAATCTGGAGCCCCAGAGCGGCTATGGAGAGGATATATATTGCACCTCTGCCAAGGAAAAGCTCCGGGCGGCGTTTGACTGCCCCGAGGCGGACATCTTCTTTCTGGTGGGCGGTACCCAGACCAATGCGGTGGTCATCGACACCGTGCTGCACGCCGGCGAGGGCGTGCTGGCGGCGGAGAACGGTCATGTGGCGGTGCATGAGGCGGGCGCCATCGAGTATACCGGCCATAAGGTGCTGACCCTGCCCGGGCATGACGGCAAGGTAGCCGCCGCCGATGTGCAGGCGTATCTGGATAAATTCTACGGCGACGCCACCTGGTCCCACATGGTGGCGCCGGGGATGGTGTATATTTCCCACCCCAGCGAGCTCGGCACCCTGTATACCAAGGCGGAGCTGACGGCGCTGTCTCAGGTATGCCGCCGGGCGGGGATCCCGCTGTTTCTGGACGGCGCCCGGCTGGGCTATGGGCTGATGAGCCGGGAGACGGATGTGACGGCGGCGGATATCGCCCGGCTGTGCGATGTATTCTATGTGGGCGGCACCAAGGTGGGCGCCCTGTGCGGCGAGGCAGTGGTGTTTCCCCGGGGGGATATGCCGCCCCGGTTCCTCACGCTCGTGAAGCAGCACGGCGCCTTGCTGGCCAAGGGGCGGCTGCTGGGGGTACAGTTTGACGCCCTCTTCACCGACGGGCTGTATTGGCAGATCAGCCGCCAGGCCATCGACCGGGCGGAGCAGCTCAAGGCGTTGTTCCGGAACAAGGGCTATACCTTTGCCCGGGAAACGTCTACGAATCAGCAGTATATTCTCTTGGAGGATACCCGGCTGGCGGAGCTGCAGCGGCATGTGGTGTGCAGCTTCTGGGAGAAGCCGGACGCCACCCATACGGTGGTGCGGTTCTGCACCAGCTGGGCGACCACGGAGGACGAGCTGCGGCAGTTGGAGCAGCTGCTGTGACTGCCGCTGCGCTATGGTGATAATTTTGCGCCGCTGCCGGTGTGCCGGAAAGTATATCTCACGAAGCATTTACATCCTGCGGCGGAGAGGCGGGCGCCCACGAGCCGCCGCAGCGGACACCGGCGGGGATCATCCGGGATATGCGGGTGTCACGGGCGCCCTTTGATCCGGTGTCGCCGGAGCACGCCTGTCGGGGGTGAGAAGGCTCCCGCCCGTTGGCGGAATGGCGGCAGGTGCATCGGCGGGTGTTTGCGTCCGATCGTGCGGCGGGGCTGCCCTATGACGAAAAAGGGCTGTGTGCCGAGGAAATTTGAGCTGATCTATGCCGCCGCAGACAGTGAAACAACGAAAGGAGCCAATATCCATGGAATTTAAGTACGATACCCAATTGCTCATCGAGGGCACCGGCTTGGACGAGGATGCCATCCATGACTATTTTACGGAGCATTTTCAGGGGGACTGCCTGCTGGCGATCGGGGATGAGGAGCTGATCAAGATCCACTTCCACACCAACGAGCCGTGGAAGGTGCTGGAATACTGCGCCGGGCTGGGCGAGATCTACGACATCGTCGTGGAGGACATGGCACGGCAGGCACGGGGACTGAAAGGATAAACGCACAGGATCATGGAACAACGCAAAAATTCTCCCCGCTCGCTGGGGATGCTGATCGGCTCGATGACGGTGTTCGGCACCATCGGCGTTTTTCGCCGGTGGCTGCCGCTGCCCTCGGCGCTGATCGCCTTTTTCCGGGGCTTGATCGGCACCGTCTGCATCCTGCTGTTTCTCCGCCTGCGGGGACGGAAGCCCTCCGGCACGGTGGGACGGCGGGCTTTCTGGCTGCTGGCACTCACCGGGGTGCTGATCGGCTTCAATTGGATCCTGCTCTTTGAGGCGTATAACTACACCGCCGTATCCATTGCCACGCTGTGCTATTATATGCAGCCCACCTTTGTGGTGGTGCTGGCGGCGGTGCTGTTCCGGGAGCGGCTGACGCTCAAAAAAGCGGTCTGCTCCCTGCTGGCGCTGGTCGGCATGGTGCTGGTGTCCGGCGTGGCGGAGAATGGGCTGCCCCGGGGCGCCGCCGGTAAGGGGATCCTGCTGGGGCTGGGGGCGGCGGTGCTCTACGCCAGTGTGGTGCTGCTCAATAAGCGGCTGTCCGGCATCGATCCTTATGAAAAGACCGCCATCCAGCTGGGAGCGGCGGCGGTGGCGCTCATCCCCTATCTGCTGCTGACCGGGGCATTCCGGGGCAATGCGTGGAGCCTGTCCACGGTGCTCCTGCTGCTGGTGGTGGGGGTGGTGCATACCGGCGTGGCGTATGTGCTGTATTTCGGCTCCATGGATGGCTTAAAGACCCAAACGGTGGCGCTGTTCGGCTACATCGACCCGGTGGTGGCGCTGGTGCTGTCGGCGGCGCTGCTGGGCGAGCGGATGAGTGTGTGGGGCGTGTTGGGGGCTGTGCTGATCTTAGGCTCGGCGATCCTGTGCGAATGGCGGGAATAATGCCCCTATGCAGAGAGAAAATGGCGGGAGGTATGTACGATGGATCGTCGGCGGTTCGGCGATACCGTTCTGGTGCGACTGGAACGGGGCGAAGAAATTCTGGAGCAGCTGGCACAGGTGGCCCGGGCGGAGTCCATTTCGCTGGCATCGGTGCAGGGGCTGGGGGCGGTGGATCGGTTCACCGTGGGCGTCTATAATGTGGAGGAGCAGGTCTACCGGTCCCGGGAATATACCGGCAGCTATGAGATCGTGTCGCTGACCGGCACGGTGGATACGATGCAGGGGCAGTTTTATTGTCACCTGCATATGAGTGCCGCCGACGGAGAGGGAATCGTGCGGGGTGGTCATCTGAACCGGGCGACGGTCAGCGCCACCTGTGAGCTGGTGCTGCGGTGCATCGACGGCACCATCGATCGGCAGCGGGATGCCGCCACCGGTCTGAATCTGTGGAAATTCTGATTCCCGACCCGAACCGGCGGCTTTCGGATATGCGAAAATAAACAGGAGCGGCTGCAGGCAGTCGCTCCTGTTGTCTTTCTTATTGTATGGATGGGCGGCTCGTCGCTCCCGTGCGGTCGGCGTGGCGAACGCATAGCCTCAGCGGTCTCTGTGCCGATCCCGCAGCCGATACAGTCCCCGTTCGACGCTCCAGAACAGGATGCAGCCCAGTCCGTAGCACAGAATGTCTGCCGGATCGAAGGTGGAGCCCAGCAGGATCCGCAGCACCTCATCGTGCAGCCCCAGACGGTTCGCCAGATCGGCGTATTGCAGCAGCTCCGTTACCACGCCGATGCCGAACACGACCGCCGCCAGCAGGGGCGTGCCGGGGTGCTGCCGCCGGGGAAAAAGACAGCGGGCGACGCAGCAGAGCAGGGCGGTCGCCAGCACGTCGCCGCCGTAGGGGCGGAGCAGCCGGTCGTGGAGAAAGCAGCCGATAAGGAGCTCGGCGAGCAGCAGTATCAGAGCGGCACCGATATAGGGCAGACGAGCCTTCATGGGGAACACCTCCCGTTGGCGTTTGTCTGTAGAATACTATAGCGGGGCGAAAAAGTCAAGCGGGCGGACGAGCCGTCGGCGAGCGATGGCACTTGGCGGATGCCTCTGGTCAGTCGGTCAGCCGTCTGCCTGTCCGGTGCTGCTTTCGATGCAGACCGCCTGCTGCCCCAGCTCGGCGAAGCGGGTCTCGCACAGAGCCTTGGCGTAGCGGACGACGGCCCCGGTCTGGGGGTCGTTAAAGCAGTAGCTGTCCGCCGTATAGCCCACCAGCACCAGACAGTGCTCTCCGGCGGGCCATGTGAAGCTGCTGCCGTCCGGCAGCTGCCAGCGGTTGCCCCGCTTTTTCGGCTGCATTCCCATGGTCGCCCAGATGAGCAGGGGCTTGTCCCGGTCGAGGTATTCCCGGCAAAGCTGTGCCAGCGTATGCCCGGTCACCGCAAAGGCGGTGCAGCGGGTGCTGTGCTCCTGCACGGCGGTGACGATCACCGGAGCAAAGCAGCCATAGGCGTAGGCGCTGAAGGGATCACCGGCAAAGAAGCGGGCAGGGTCGGGCCCGTGCTGCACGCCGTTTTTCGTATAAAATGCCTCGCTGCGGGGCAGCCAGTCGGCGGCAAAGACGGCGGGGGTGACCGTATCGCCGTAGTATTGCAGCACCATGGCGGCGGCAGTGGCTTCGCAGCCGGTGGGCAGCTCCGGATATTGGCACAGCAGCGGCACGGACAGGTGCTTTTCCTCCGGCGTTGCCGCTGTCGGCTTCGGTGTCGGGACGGTCATCCCCTTACAGGCGGTCAGACACAGCAGACACAGGGCGATCAGCCCCCAAAGAAAACGCTTCATCACACAACACTCCTTTCCCCCTAAGGGTACAGGTGTGTTGTTTCGGTTTGGCTGCCGCTGCGTATCGGTTTTGTATCGTTTGGGCAGCTTTTTCTGTCAGAATGCAGACTCGTTCTTGTCCAGAGCGTCTTTTTCCACATTGGAGGCACAGCGGAGGGCGAAATTCCGGTACACACTGATCTCGCCGGTAATGCTGCTGATGAGCTTGCTGTCTCCGTAGATCTCGTATTGCCCGGGCGACAGGTGCAGCTGTTTTTCGTAATATTGCCGGATCAAGGCAGTCAGCTCCTCGTCGTACGGCGGGGCGCCGTCCACGACGGCGTTGTCGTAGGAGCCGGTGTAACTGGTCAAATAGGTCAAAGCGATCAGCAGTGCCGTTTTGTCCTCATAGAACAGGGTCAGGGTGGTGTCGTTCTGCCGGAAGGCTACCCAGCAGAGCTTCAGCGCCACCGGCTTGCCGTCGTACAGCACCACCAGCGTTTTTTCGCTGTAGCTGATGGTCTCGCTCTCCTGAACCAGCTGGAGCAGCCCCTCCGGCAGCTCCCCGGAGAAGGACTGCAGCACCCGCAGCGGACGGCTGCGGTCGAGAGTGGTGGTATTCGCTCCGTTCCAGCGGTCGAGATCCCACTCCTCCTGATAGTAAAGCTGTGCCGCTTGGGCGGCGGTGATGTCCACCGCTCCGTCTCCGGTATACTGCCAGTGGGTATCCGGCTGCATCCGGCGGCTGTGGGCGCTCCAGAGCGGCGGCGCCAGCACCACCACCACGGTCAGCAGCGCCAGCAGCCCCAGCGCCGCCGCCGATCTCCCGTGCATCATGTCTGCACCTCCCTCCACCGTGCCAGCGTAAAGGCTACCGTTGTCCCTTGTCCGGGGGCGCTGTCGAAGCGCAGCTCGCCGCCGTGGAGCCGGGCGATCTCCCGGCAGATGGACAGCCCCAGCCCGGCGCCGCCCAGCGCCCGGGAGCGGGCCTTGTCCTCCCGGAAAAACGGCTCGGTCAGCCGCTGCAAATTCTCCGGGGCGACGCCCCGCCCCTCATCCCGCACGGTGACGGTGACGGTCTCCGCCGTCGGAGCGGCGGTCACGGTGACCTGCTGCCCCGGGGCGGAGGCCTTGAGGGCGTTGTCGGTCAGATTATACAGCAGGGATAGCAGCAGCGTCTCCTCGGCAGCCACCGTGACCGGCGGCAGCTCCACCGTCAGCGTCACGCCATAGCGCTGCGCCGCCATGCCCATGGTCTCGGTCAGCGGCTGGGTGAGGGCGGACAGCGCCACCGGCTCCGGCTCCAGCGTCTCCTCCCGGGACAGGCGCAGCTCCAGCATCCGCCGGGAGAGCCGCTCCAGCCGTTTTCCCTCCCGGTCGATGGCAGCGGCGGCCTGTCGGGTCTCCGTTTCGTTCAGCGGATATTCCTGCAGCATCTGCGCATAGCCCACGATGGCGGTCATGGGCGTTTTCATCTCGTGGCTGAAATCCGCCACGAATTGCTCCCGCCGCTCCGCCTCCTCCCGCAGCTGCTCCATGGTTTGCTGCACGGCGGCGGACATCCGGTTGAAGCTCTCGGACAGGGCGGCGATCTCGCCGTCGCTGTCGGCAACGGCGGGTACGGTGCGCCCGTATGCACCGGCTGCCATATCCTGAGCGGCGGCGGTGAGCCGGTTGAGGGGTGCTGCCAGCCGACGGGTCAGCGCATACAGCAGCAGCCCGCAGACCAGCGCCATTCCCAGCACCGCCCCGCCATAGAACCGCCACAGCTGACGGCAGCGGGCGTCGGTCTCGGTAAGATCGGAGCGCACCAGCACGCAATAATCCTCGCTGCCCACCGTCACCCGGCAGGCGGATTCCATCCACAGATAGCTGCCGTCCCAGACAAGGCGGGATAGCCCCTCGCCGGCGGACAGCGCCTGATAGGCGGCGTCCATCTGCCGGATGGTGCCGATCTGCACCTCATCCACGCTGTCGCCCAACAGGGTAGTGATCTGCTTTTCGGCTTGATTCTCCACCTGCCGGTCGATGGCGTCCGGGGTGAGATCCATCAGGGACAGAAAGCTGTCCACGGCGTAGGTCTCTGCCGTGCTGATCTGCTCCACCCGGGCGTTCCACAGGATGCTGGTGGTGCTGTGCACCAGCAGCACGCCCACCAGCCCCGCCGCCAGCAGCACGGTACCGTAGGCGGCACAGAAAAATTTCAAGCTCAGCTTCATGGGCAATTCTCCGGCAGAAACCGATAACCGACCTTATACACCGTTTCGATGGCATTCCCCAGCTCCAGCTTCTTCTTCAGCCGCTGCACATGGAGATCCACCGTGCGGGTGTTGCCGTAATAAGGCTCCTGCCACACATTCTCGTAGATCGTTTCCCGATAGAGCGCCAGCCCGGGGTTGCGCAGCAGATAGACCAGCAGCTCGTATTCCTTTGTCGCCAGCGCCACCGGCTGCCCGCCCAGCGTGACCCGGTGCGCCCCGGTATCCACCCGCAGGCTGCCGGCCTCCAGCATCCGCTGAGTCTTGTGATAGCGCCGCAGCACCGTCTCCACCCGGGCGGACAGCTCCCGCAGGTCAAAGGGCTTGGTGATATAGTCCTCGGCGCCCGCCTGCAGCCCCCGCACCCGCTCCGGCACAGCCGTGCGGGCGGTGACGAAGATCACCGGGATCTCGTACTGGCGGATATAATCGATGAGCGCATAGCCGTCATAGTCCGGCAGCATCACGTCCAGCAGCGCCAGATCGTAGCGGTGCTGCTCCACCAGCGCCGCCGCCCGGCTGCCGGTATCCGCCGTGTCGCAGGCATAGCCGTTCTTGCTCAGACACAGACGCAGCAGCTCCCGGATGGAGTCCTCGTCCTCGACGATCAGTATGCGGTTCATGACGTCACCTCCGATGCCTGCGGCGGCTGTATGGGGATACGGTAAGTATACAGGACAGTTGTATAGAATTTGTATCCTATTGCCGCTCCTCCAGCCGCTCCAGCTGTCGGCGCAGCTCCTTCTGGTTCTCCAGCACCCGCTCCAGCTGCTTATACAGCTCGTCCACCATCAGCTCGCTTTTCAGATTCACCTTATAGTCGTTTTCCGCCCGCTCCCGGTCCTTTGCCTCCTGCCGGTTCTGACTCATCATGATGAGGGGCGCCTGCACGGCGGCGATGCAGGACAGCACCAGATTCAGCAGGATGAACGGATAGGCGTCAAAGGCTTTCTCCGCCAGCAGGACGTTCAGCAGCATCCACAGCACCATGACGGCGATGAAGCTGAAGATAAATGCCCAGCTGCCGGCGAATCTTGCCACCGCATCCGATGCCCGCTGCCCGAAGGAGCGCTTTTCCTGCCGGTCGGCGTTTTCGGTGATCTTGGTCTCTATCAGCTGCCGGATCAGCTCCTCGTCGGTGAATTCCTCGTCGGTGCCGTGGAGCAGCTCCCGGATGATGCGCTGCCGTTCGGTCGTGTGTTTCATGGTGATCCCTCCTATGGTTTGTGTATGTGTTCAGTATACCACAGCCGCTGGCGTATGACAACGCCCCAATGGGGGAAATACTACGGGCAAAAGGAGGAATGGCTATGTGTACGGCAGTGACCCTGCAGACCGATGCCTTTTATTTCGGGCGCAATCTGGATCTGGAGCGGGGCTATGGAGAATATCTGGTCATTACCCCCCGGCGGTTTCCGCTGTGGAGCACGGGGGAGGAGCATTACGCCCTTATCGGGGTGGCGCATCTGCGGCAGGGGTATCCGCTGTATTACGATGCAGTCAACGAGCGGGGACTGTGCATGGCGGGGCTGCGCTTTGTCCACAGTGCCGTCTACCACAAGGAGCAGCCGGGGCGGGAGAATGTCCCTGCCTATCAGCTCTTGGCACGGGTACTGGGGCAGTGCGCCACCGTGCGGGAGGCGTGCGGGCTGCTGAAACGCATCCGGCTGACGGATACCCCCTTTGCTCCGGAGCTGCCGGCGGCGCCGCTTCACTGGCTGCTGGCGGATAGCCGGGAGTGTGTGGCGGTGGAGCCGCTGGCGGAGGGCTTGCAGATCACGGACGACCCGGCAGGGGTGCTGACCAACGAGCCGCCCCTGCCCCGACAGCTGTTTGCTCTCAACGACTACCTGTCCCTGTCGCCGGAGGAGCCGGTGAACCGGTTTGCTCCCCAGCTGAAGCTGCGCCCCTATAGCCGGGGCATGGGGGCGCTGGGGCTGCCGGGGGATCTGTCCTCTCGTTCCCGGTTCGTGCGGGCGGCGTTTGTGCGGGCGCATTCTGCTTGCGGCGGCGGGGAAAATGACAGCATCCATCAGCTGTTTCACATTCTCGGGGCGGTGGCGCAGCCCCGGGGCTGCTGCCGGCTGCCCGGCGGGGCGCAGGAATACACCCGCTACACCGCCGGCTGCAACGCCGCCCGGGGCAGCTATTATGTGACCACCTATGAAAACCGCCAGCTGTCGGTGGCGCATCTGGCACATGCCGAGCTGGACAGCCGGGCGCTGACGGCGTTTCCCATCGATCAGCCGCCGGGCATCCGGCAGCTGAACTGACGGGTGTGCACCGATCCGGCAGCGTTTGGTATAAAACGCTGCGGCGTTGCCTATATTCTAAGAGGAACGCAAAGGAGGCGGGGTACGGATGTATCGGTTCAAGCGATTTACGGAGAAAGCCAACACGGCGCTGAATCTGGCGATCGAGGCGGCACGGGAGATGGGGCACACCTATATCGGCACGGAGCATATCGTGCTGGGACTGCTGCGGGAGGGCAGCGGCGTGGCGGCGGTGGTACTGAATGCTCGGGGGATCACCGCTCTGCGGTATGGGGATAAGCTGACCCAAAGCGAAGGGGGCGGCGTTTACAGTCCGCTGACCCCGGACGATCTCACCCCCCGTGCCAAGGCGGCAATGGAGCTGGCGCTGACCGAGGCGGCGTTGACCCAGCAGCGGATCGCCGGGACGGAGCATATTCTGGCGGCGATATTGCGGGACGATACCAGTGTGGCGGTGCGGCTGCTGCAGCTGCTGGACGGACGTCCGGGCGAGCTGCTGGCGGACATCGCCCGGGCGATCGGCACCCCCGGCGGAGATGGGGGCGTGTTGGGCAGCAGCGCCGCCCGCAGCGACAGCCGCCCGGGGCGCAGCCGTACCCCGACGCTGGAGCAGTTCGGGCGGGATCTGACCCGTTTGGCACGGGCGGGGCAGTTGGATCCGGTCATCGGTCGGGAGGAGGAGATCGATCGGGTGATCCAGATCCTGTGCCGCCGCACCAAGAACAACCCCTGTCTCATTGGTGAGCCGGGGGTGGGCAAAACGGCGGTGGTGGAGGGTCTGGCGCAGCGGATCGTGGCGCAGGAGGTGCCGGAGCTGCTCCGGGGCAAGCGGCTTATCACGCTGGATCTTACCGGCATGGTAGCGGGAACCAAATATCGGGGGGATTTCGAGGAGCGGGTCAAGACCGCCCTCACCGAGGTGGAGAAGGCGGGGGATGTGCTGCTGTTTGTGGATGAGATGCACAACCTCATCGGCACCGGCGCCGCCGAGGGGGCGGTGGACGCTGCCAACATCTTAAAGCCCCGGCTGGCACGGGGGGAGCTGCAGCTCATCGGCGCCACCACCGTCACCGAATACCGCCGCCATGTGGAAAAGGATGCGGCGCTGGAGCGGCGCTTTCAGCCGGTGACGGTCGCCGAGCCGACGCCGGAGCAGACCGGGCAGATCCTGCGGGGGCTGCGGGAACGCTATGAAGCCCACCACCGGGTGCAGATCACCGACGAGGCGCTGGCGGCGGCGGTGCAGCTGTCGGTGCGGTATATTCCGGATCGGTATCTGCCGGATAAGGCGGTGGATCTTATGGATGAGGCAGCGTCCCGGGTGCGGCTGCGGGCGCTGGCGGTACCCGCAGCGGCGCAGCAGCCGGAGGACGAGGGGCAGACGCTGGCGCAGGCGCAGCGGGAGGCGCTGCATCGGCAGGATTTTGAGCGGGCGGCACAGCTGCGGCAGCAGAGGCGGGCGTTGGCAGAGCGGCGGGAGGAAGCCCCGTCTGACGGGCAGCCGGAGGACGACGGCTGCCGGGTGACGGCGGCGGATGTGGCGCATATCGTCGCCGATTGGACGGGTATCCCCGTGGAGCAGCTCAGCCGGGAGGAGTCCGCCCGGCTGCAGCAGCTGGAGACGGTACTGCACCGCCGGATGGTGGGGCAGGAGGAGGCGGTGACAGCGGTGGCACGGGCGGTGCGCCGCAGCCGGGTGGGGCTGCAGGACGAGCGCCGCCCCGCCGGGTCGTTCATCTTCCTCGGCCCCACCGGCGTGGGAAAGACCGAGCTGTGCCGAGCACTGGCAGAGGCGCTGTTCGGGGATGAAAAGGCGCTGATCCGGCTGGATATGTCGGAATATATGGAAAAGCACACCGTTTCCCGGCTCATGGGGGCGCCGCCCGGCTATGTGGGCTATGAGGAGGGCGGTCAGCTCACGGAGCAGGTGCGGCGGCACCCCTATTCGGTGGTGGTGTTCGACGAGATCGAAAAAGCCCACCCGGAGGTGAGCAATCTCCTGCTGCAGATCCTGGAGGAGGGGCAGCTCACCGACGGACAGGGGCGGCAGGTGGATTTCCGCCATGCGCTGGTGGTGATGACCTCCAATGTGGGCGCCCGTCAGATCGCCGGAGAGAACCGGCTGGGCTTTGCCACGGAGCCGACGGCGGGCGGGGACAAAAACCGGCGCACGGCGGCGCTGGGAGAGCTGAAAAAGCAATTCCGCCCGGAATTTCTCAACCGGGTGGATGAGGTGATCGTGTTCCACGCCCTGTCGCCCGCCGAGGTGGAGCAGATCGCCGCCCGGATGCTTGTGCAGCTGCGGCAGCGGGTGGAGCGGCTGGGCTATGTCTGCACCGTCGATCCGGCGGTGGCGGCGCAGGTGGCGCAGACGGGCTATGACCCGGTGTATGGCGCCCGTCCTTTGCGGCGGCAGCTGCGCCAGCAGGTGGACGATCCGCTGGCGGAGCAGCTGCTGGCGGGGGTGTACAGCCCGGGAGATACCGTCGCCATCACCGTGCAGGAGGGGCGTATCTGCTGCGGCAGGGCGCCGGCGGTCAGCCATGCGTGAGCGGGCTGGACACGGCGGCGGTTCTGTGGTATAATAAGGAAAATTGCAAGGAAAGGATTATACCAATGGAACGATTGACAACGGCGGATTTCGACGCCGTATACCGGCTGATGGAGGCGAGCTTTCCCGCCGACGAGCGCCGCACCCGGGCGGGGCAGCAGGCGCTGCTGGAGGAGCCTGCCTACCGGCTGTGGGGCGAATGGGACGATGGCGAGCTGATGGGCTTTGCGGCGGTATGGGAGCTGCAGCCCATGACCTTTGTGGAGCATTTAGCGGTGGAGCCGCGCCGGCGCAACGGCGGCACCGGCGGCCGGATGCTGGCGGCGCTGGCGGCGGAATATGGGGCGCTGTGCCTGGAGGTGGAGCTGCCCCATACGGAGATGGCTGCCCGCCGGGTGGGGTTTTACCGCCGTAACGGATTCCAGTATAATGACTACCCCTATATGCAGCCCGCTCTATCCCCCGGCAGCGTTCCGGTGCCGCTGCGCATTATGACCCGGGAGCGCCCTCTGTCCCCGGCGGAGTTTGCGGCGCTGCGGGAGCAGCTGTATGCCCGGGTGTATCGCTGCACCGGGCAGCGGTGAGGAAAAGCTATAGAAACGCAGAAACTCCCTCGGTTTTCGCTGTGCGAAAGACGGGGGAGTTTCATTGTGCGCCACACCGGTTGCCGCCGGGGGCAGTGCCGGTCACCGCTGCTGGGAGGTGTCTCCCTGATTGGCGATGTAAAACTCGTGGACCAGCCGGGTCAGCGCCTGAATCTGGCTTTCTGTCAGCCCGTCCACCCGGATGGTCTTGTCCGTGTCCAACCCCAGCAGATAGTCGGTGGATACATGAAATTCCCGGGCGTATTTGATGAGCATATCCAGACTGACCGGGCGGGCGTCCGTCTCATAGGCGGAGATGATGGATTTTTTCACCCATAGCCGTCCCGCCAGCTGAGCCTGTGTCAGGTTTTTCGATAGGCGCAGCTCCTTGGCGATCTCCGAAAAGTCCCGCATTCCGTGTCATCCTCTCCACAAATATGAGACTATCATAACAGTGGGGTTTTCATATTCGTGGAATGGAGTACCGGTGTTTGTGGCTTGCTATTGGCAGGGCAGGAAATCGGTGATAAGATGGAAATGCTGAGACCAAATTGTGCTTATATAAGGTCTCAAAAATAAGGAGGATGAAATAACTATGAAATTGAGAAAAATCGTAATCGCTGGTTTGTGCTGCTGTTTGTTATGCGGCTGTGCATCACAAACGGAACTTACATCAAGCACCGACAATACTGCCGGAGAGACGTCTGCCGTTACAACCACGTCTACCTCGCAGGCGAAGGTGGAACAAACCACTACACAAAGCACGACAAGCAGTGTGAAACAAACAAATAAGCCTACTACGCAAACAACCAAAAATCAAACGACGCAGAGTGTAACCACAACAACGGCAAAGCAAACCTCTTACAACGATGTCTATTTATTTTTGCTAAACACGGCTAAGGCGGGGTCTTATATTGAGGAATTCAAAGCTAACTGTAATGTGATAGAGGAAGATAAAGAGGCTAATTGTAAATACTTTTTAGAATATTTTCCTGAAGGAGGAGGGTTGTGTCTAACAAGTTTTTCAATAATAGCAAGTTGCAAAACGATTGAATGCTCAGTAAAAATTGATTCACAGGCTACTACGAAAATGACGGTGCTCTATACAGATAAATTTCAGGTTGGAGAAACTTTGAATGAATCTATATATGCCTCGGCATATACAGTGAAATCGCAATTTGTTGACGGGGGCACTGTGACTTGTGATTCTACTTTTACTGTTCCCACCACATTAAAGGTTGACAAGTCGGAAATGGGCAATAAAATGTCTCAAAAAGCTGCTCTGTGTCTGAATTCTCTCAAAAGGTGGTTGTCGGCAAATACCTCATACACATTGGCGGATTTAGGATATACAAGTTATGTGTAAAAAGGAGGACTCACGATGACCCATTCATCCGCACCGGAGATGCTGGGCACGGCAACTGCGGCGGAACGCTGGAACGTCTCCCCCTCCACCGTGCAGCGCTGGTGCCGGGAGGGGAAAATCCCCGGCGCTGTGCAGGATGCGCCCGGACGCCCCTGGCACATTCCCGGCGATGCAGGCAGACCTGTTTGACCCTCTACAAAACACGACCGCACCGCACCCGGAAAATATCCGGGTGCGGTGCGGTTTTCTTTGCATATCTGCCCATCTGACCGGTTATTTCTTCGGTGCGGTCTTTCCGAACAGCCGGACGATCCGGCGAGCCGCCTCCTTGGTCTCCTCCGTATCGCCGAAGGAGGACAGCCGGAAATATCCCTCGCCGCACTGCCCGAAGCCCTCGCCGGGGGTGCCGACGATCTGCGCCTCATGCAGCAGCCGGTCGAAGCACTCCCAGCTGCTCATCCCGTCGGGACACTGCATCCACACATAGGGGGCGTTTTGACCGCCGCAATACCAGATGCCGCACTGATCCAGCGCCGCCATCAGCACCCGGGCGTTGTGCTTATACACCCGGATGTTTTCGTGAATTTGCCGCTGCCCCTCCGGGGTGAACACCGCCTCGGCGGCGCGCTGGGTGATGTAGGAGACGCCGTTGGTCTTGGTGGTGCGGTTACGCACCCACAGCGCCTGCAGCTGCATCCCGTCCCGCATCAGCTCCTTGGGGATCAGCGTATAGCCGCAGCGCATCCCCGTGAACCCCGCCGTCTTGGACAGGGAACAGATCTCAATGGCGCAGGTGCGGCTGCCGGAGATCTCAAAGATGCTGTGGGGGAGAGTCTCGTCCTCGATGAACGCCTCATAGGCGGCGTCGAAGATGATCACCGCTCCCTGCCGGTTGGCGTAGTCCACCCATGCCTGCAGCTTTTCTCGGCTGTATACAGCGCCGGTGGGGTTGTTGGGGGAGCAGAGATAAATGATGTCCGCCGCCACCGATTCGTCCGGCAGCGGGGCGAACCCGTCCGCCTCATAGGCGGGGACGTGGATTACCCGGTGTCCGGCGATGATGTTGGTATCCACATAGGCGGGGTAGGTGGGCTCCACCACCAGAGCGGTGTTGTCGGCCCCGAACAGGTCCATAATGGCGCCCAGATCGTCCCCGGCGCCGCAGGAGATGAAGATCTCGTCCCGCTCAAAGGCGATGCCCCGGGCGGCGTAGTAGCTTTGTACCGCCACCTTCAGGTCGTGGGCGCCGCACTCCGGCATATAGCCGTGAAAGGTCTTTTTCTGCGCCTGATCGTCCACCGCTTTATGCAGCGCCCGGATGACGGCGTCGCACAGGGGTAGGGTCACATCGCCAACCCCCAGCCGCAGCAGCTTTTCCTGAGGATGCTCCCGCTGATAGGCTTTCACTTTCTGCTCGATGTTGTAGAACAGATAGGAGCCTTTTAATTCCTTGTAATGCTCGTTGGCATGCATTCTGTATCCACCTCTCCCTCGCATACAAATGCCGCCGGACCGGTCATGATCGCCCGCCCCTCCGGGGTGAGCCGCACCTGTAAATCGCCGCCGTCCAGCGTTACGGTCACCGCTGTGTCCGGCGGGCAATACCCCGCCGCCACCGCCGCCGCTACGCTGGCGCAGGCACCGGTGCCGCAGGCTAAGGTAATGCCGCTGCCCCGTTCCCACACCCGCATCCGCAGGGCGGTGGGGGACAGCACCTGTACAAATTCCACATTCACCCCGCCGGGGAACGCCACGTGGCGCTCCAGCGCCGCTCCCAGCGTGGTGAGGGGCGCTGCCGCCGCATCTGCGGTGAATACCACGGCGTGGGGATTGCCCACCGACACCGGGGTGACGGTCACCGTCTGTCCGGCGGCAGTCAGCGTCCGGGGGGCGGAGACGGACACCGCCCCCATATCCACCGTCACGCTGTCCACTCTACCGTCGGTGACAGACAGGGTCAGGGTCTTGACGCCGGACAGGGTCTCCACCGTGAGGGTGGTCTTGGCGACATAGCCTTTCTCATAGACATATTTGCCCACGCAGCGGATGCCGTTGCCGCACATCTGCGCCTCGCTGCCGTCGGCGTTGAATATCCGCATTTGAAAATCCGCCGTCTCCGACGGCAGGATCCAGATCATTCCGTCGGAGCCGACCCCGAAATGCCGGTCGGACAGCCGCACCGCCAGCGCCGCCGCATCCGGCGGCAGAGCGGGGGCGTACACATAGAGATAATCGTTGCCCAGCCCCTGCATTTTCGTAAAGTGCATCGGGGTATACCTCCTTTCGGAACGGGACGGCGGTCAGCCCTCCGCCTTTTCCAGCGCCGCCGCAATAAAGCCGTGGAACAGCGGGTGCGCCTTGTTGGGACGGGATTTGAATTCCGGATGGTACTGCACTCCCACATAGAAGGGGCGGTCGGTCAGCTCCACCGTCTCCACCAGCCGCCCGTCGGGGGACAGACCGGACAGGGTCAGCCCGGCGTTTTGCAGCACCTCCCGATAGTCGTTGTTGAATTCATAGCGATGGCGGTGCCGCTCGGAGATGACCGGTGCGCCGTAGCACCGCTCCATGGTGGTGCCGGGCTGAATATGGCAGGGATACGCTCCCAGCCGCAGGGTGCCGCCCTTGTCGATGTTGTCGCTCTGGCCGGGCATGAAGTCGATGACCTTATTTTTGCACAGCTCGTCAAATTCGCCGGAGTGGGCGTCGGAAATCCCCGCCACATGACGGGCGTATTCGATGACGGCGATCTGCATGCCCAGACAGATGCCGAAGTAGGGCACCCGGTTTTCCCGGGCATAGCGGGCGGCGAGAATCATCCCCTCGATGCCCCGGCTGCCGAAGCCGCCGGGGACGATGATGCCGTCCAGCCCCGCCAGCTTTTCCGTATAGTCAGCGTCGGTGAGGGTCTCGGAATCGATCCAATGAATGCGCACATGGGTGTTCAGGGAATAGCTGGCGTGGCGCATCGCCTCCGCCACCGACAGATAGGCGTCATGCAGCTGCACATATTTGCCCACCAGACCGATGTGCACTTCCTTTTCCCGGCTCTTGATGCGCTTCACCATGTCCTCCCACTCGTTCAGGTCGGGCTCCGGCACATCCAGCCCCAGCTCCCGGCACACCACGCCGGAGAAATGCGCCTTTTCCAGCATGAGGGGAGCCTCATACAGACAGGGCAGGGTAATGTTTTCGATCACGCAGTCGGGCTTTACGTTGCAGAACAGGGAAATTTTGCGGAAGATGGATTCCTCCAGCGGCTCGTCGCAGCGCAGCACGATAATGTTGGGGTTGATGCCCATGCCCTGCAGCTCCTTGACCGAGTGCTGGGTGGGCTTGGACTTATGCTCGTCGGAGCCGCTGAGGAACGGCACCAGCGTCACATGGATGAACAGGCTGTTCTCCCGTCCCACCTCCAGCGAGATCTGCCGCACCGCCTCCAGAAAGGGCTGGGACTCAATGTCGCCGATGGTGCCGCCGATCTCGGTGATCACCACATCGGCGTCGGTCTGCTTGCCCACCCGGTAGACAAAATCCTTAATCTCGTTGGTGATGTGCGGGATGACCTGCACGGTGGAGCCCAGATATTCGCCCCGGCGCTCCTTGTTCAGCACATTCCAGTACACCTTGCCGGTGGTGAGGTTGGAATACCGGTTCAGATCCTCATCGATGAACCGCTCATAGTGTCCCAGATCCAGATCGGTCTCGGCGCCGTCCTCGGTGACGTACACCTCGCCGTGCTGATAGGGGCTCATGGTGCCGGGATCCACGTTGATATAGGGATCCAGCTTTTGCGCCGCCACCTTCAGCCCCCGTGCCTTCAGCAGTCGTCCCAACGATGCCGCCGTAATGCCCTTGCCCAGCCCGGACACCACGCCGCCGGTCACGAAAATGTACTTTGTCATATGTTTTCCCTCTTTCATTGTTTGTAGGTGGACAATATCTGCTCCGCAATGACCCGTTTGGTCACACAGCGGTCCATCGCCTGCTTTTCTATGTAGCGGTGGGCGTCCTGCTCGGTCATTTTCAGCTGCTCGATGAGCAGCCATTTTGCCCGGTTCACCAAGCGTATTTCCTCCATTTTTTCCTCAATGGAGGCGGTCTTCTGCTCCATGCGGCGCAGCCGTTCCCGGGTGCCGCACAGAAGCAGCAGGGATTGGCTCACCAGCTGGGCGGAGGTGGGCTTGGACAGCACCAGCACGCCATAGGGGGAGACCCGGGCGTTCACATCCGGGTAATGCTCCGCCCCCACCAGCAGCAGCACGCCGGTGCCGGAGGAGGCGCACACATCCAGCGCCAGCCGGGTGCCGAAATCGTCCGGCAGCGGCGTGTTGACGATCACCAGATCGTAGCGCTCCTCCAGGAGCTTGCGGCGGGCATCGGATACATCCGCCGCCAGGATCACGGGGGAATACCGATCCTCTGGCAGCAGCCGCCGCAGGGAGTCATTGAACTTGTTCGATGCTGATACCACCAGCACGCTGTAGATGTGCTCCGGCAGCCCCATGGACGTTCCCCCTTTCCGCTGGACCTTAGTGCCGCAGAGCGGTTATTTCGTATAATAGCCGATGACCGTCTCCGGCAGGCAGGCGGCAATAAAGGCGCTGCTGCGTGCCTCATTCTTTGCCTGCGCCAGACTGCCGGGCAGGGTACGGAACCCGGCGGCGGTGTCGGCGGAGGCGGTATACAGGTTCACGTCGGCGGCGGGGGGCAGCGTCAGCTGCTGCCGCACGCCGTCCAGCCCCGCCCGAATGAGCAGCGCAAACGCCAGATAAGGGTTGCACAGCGGGTCGGGGGAGCGCAGCTCCGCCCGGCGGTATTCGCCGGTGGCGGCGGGGATGCGGATGAGCTGGGAGCGGTTCTCCCGGGACCAGGACACATACCGGGGTGCCTTATGGCTGCCGAACCGGCGGTAGGAGCTGTCGGTGGTGTTGAGGAACACCGTCAGCTCCGGGATGTGCCGCAGGATCCCGGCGATCACCTGCGCCATGGTCGCCTCGCCGGCGTGCGGCACGGAGAAATTGATGTGCATCCCGTTGCCGGGCTGATCCTCCAGCGGCTTGGGGGAAAAGTCCGCCCACAGCCCGTTGCGGGCGGCGATGGTGTTCACCACCGTGCGGAACGCCACGGCGTTGTCCGCCGCCGTCAGCGGGTCGGAATAGCGGAAGTCGATCTCGTTCTGCCCCGGCCCCTCCTCGTGGTGGGAGCTTTCCGGCAGGATCCCCATCTGCTCCAGCGTCAGGCAGATCTCCCGGCGCACATTCTCGCCCTTGTCGTCCGGGGCGATGTCCATATAGCCCGCCCAGTCATAGGGGGTACGGGTGGGCTCTCCGGCCTCGTCCCGCTTGAAGAGGTAAAATTCCATCTCCGAGCCGAAGGAAAACTGCAAGCCTGCCTGCCGGGCGTCCGCCACCGCCTGCTGCAGCAGGGTGCGGGTATCGGCGGCACAGGGGGTGCCGTCGGGATGGGTCACGGCGCAGAACATCCGCACCACCTTGCCGTGATCCGGCCGCCAAGGCAGCAGGGACAGGGTGGAGGGGTCGGGGTGCAGCAGCAGGTCGGACTGTACCTCACCGCCAAAGCCCGCCACAGCGGAGGCGTCGATGGCGATGCCGTCCCGGAATGCCCGCTCCAGCTCCTGGGGCATGATGGAGACGTTTTTCGGCTTGCCGGTGATGTCGCAGAATGCCATACGGATGAATTTTACGTCTTCCTCCGCCACATATTGCAGAACTTCCTCTTTGGAATATTTCATGGCTGCGCATCCTTTCTGTCAGTTGGATACATACATTTGTTTATAGGGGTTGTGGCTGTCGGGGGTCACCACGGTGTATTCCGCTGCCAGCAGCGGACGGGGATCGTACCCGAACAGGGTGCAGAATTGTTCAATGAGGGGCGTCAGCTCCGCCCGGTCCTCCGGCGTGGCGGGAGCCACCACCGTCCGGTCGGGGAACCGCACTCCGGGCGCATGCCCCCGCAGGAACATCTTGCCGCCGTGCATTCCGGTGCAGGGGAAGTTGCCCACGATGGGCTTGTCGTCGGTGTGCAGCCCCAGCACCACAATGCGGCCGCCCGCCTGATATTCGCCCAAAAAGCTGCCCGCCCGTCCGCCGATGACCAGCACCGGGCGCTTTTCGCCGTATTCCTTCATGTGGATGCCCGCCCGGTAGCCGGCGTTGCCCTGCACATAGATGGCGCCGCCCCGCATGGCGTAGCCGGCGGCGTCCCCCACGCTGCCGTGGATGACGATGGTGCCGTCGTTCATGGTGTCCCCCACGGCGTCCTGCGCATTGCCCCGGACGGTGATGGCGGCGCCGGTGAGATAGGCACCCAGCGCATTGCCGGGGACGCCCTCGATCTCCACTGCGGCGTGGCTCATGCCGGCGGCGATATACCGCTGCCCCAGACAGCCGGTCAGGCGGCACGGCTCCTCCGCCGTCCGCAGCCGGGCATTGAGGGCGGTGTAATCCGCCCCCGTGGCGTCGATCGTGATCATAGTATAACACACCCTTTGCCATTTTTCTACGGTTTTTTCCTGCGGTATACGTTATTCTCCGGCGTGACCGACGCCGAGGATGGACAGCTCCTTTTCATTCAGCCCCACGCCCCGCAGCATCAGCCGGTTGCCCCGCAGCGCTTCGATGGAGTTGATCCCCATGCCGCCCATCAGCTCCTTGATCTCATGCTGCCAGGCGGTCATCAGATGGCACAGCCGGGCGGCACCCTCGATGGGATCCAGCCGCTGCACCAGCTCCGGGCGCTGGGTGGCGATCCCCCAGCTGCATTTGCCGCTCTGGCAGGAGCGGCACAGGTGGCAGCCCAGCGCCAGCAGCGCCGCCGTCGCCACATAGCAGGCGTCGGCGCCCAGAGCGATGGCCTTCACCACGTCGGCGGCGGAGCGGATGCTGCCGCCCACCACCAGTGAGACCTCATTGCGGATGCCCTCGTCCCGCAGCCGCTGGTCCACCGCCGCCAGCGCCAGCTCGATGGGGATGCCCACGTTGTCCCGGATGCGGGTGGGGGCGGCGCCCGTGCCGCCCCGGAACCCGTCGATGGCGATGATGTCCGCTCCGCTGCGGGCGATGCCGCTGGCGATGGCGGCAATGTTATGCACCGCCGCCACCTTGACGATGACCGGCTTGCGGTAGCCGGTGACCTCTTTCAAGGAATACACCAGCTGGTGCAGATCCTCGATGGAATAAATGTCGTGATGGGGTGCGGGGGAGATGGCGTCGCTGCCCTCCGGGATCATCCGGGTGCGGGACACGTCCCCCACGATCTTAGCGCCCGGCAGATGCCCGCCGATGCCGGGCTTGGCGCCCTGTCCCATCTTGATCTCGATGGCGGCGCCGGCGTTCAGATACCGCTCGTGCACGCCGAAGCGCCCCGACGCCACCTGTACGATGGTGTTTTCGCCGTAGACGTAGAAATCCTCGTGCAGACCGCCCTCGCCGGTGTTATAGCAAATGCCCAGCTCCCGGGCTGCCCGTGCCAGACTCTCGTGGGCGTTGTAGCTGATGGAGCCGTAGCTCATGGCGGAGAACAGCAGGGGCATGGACAGCTCCAGCTGGGGCGGCAGGGTGGGGACGATCTGTCCGGCGGCATCCCGCTGCACGGCTTGGGGCTTTTTGCCCAGAAACACCCGGGTCTCCATCGGCTCCCGCAGGGGATCGATGGGCGGGTTGGTGACCTGAGAGGCGTTGATGAGCAGCCGGTCCCAATAGACCGGCAGGGAGCGGGGGCTGCCCATGGAGGACAGCAGCACGCCGCCGGTATCCGCCTGCTTGTAGATCTCCCGGATGGTGGCGGTGCTCCAGTTGGCGTTTTCCCGCAGGGTGCAGTCGTTTTTCACGATCTTCAGTGCATGGGTGGGGCAGAAGGAGACGCACCGCTGGCAGTTGACGCAGCGGCTCTCGTCGATGGTCAGCTGTCCGGTCGCCTTGTCAAAGCCGTGTACCCCGTAGGCGCACTGCTGCACGCAGATGCGGCAGCCGGTGCAGCGGTCGGGGCGGCGCACCACCTCAAACTCCGGCGGCAAATAGGAAATGCCCATATCAGTATGCCCCCTCCTTCACCCGGACGATGACCGGCTCGCCGCCGCCCGGGGCATAGATGTGCTCCGCCTCCGGCTCCATGGCACGGATGGCGGCCTCCTCGCTGGCGATGAACACCCGGTCGTCCTTTTCCGCCATCACCATGGAGCGGAGTTTCAGCCGGTCATTGAGCGCCATCAGTCCGCCGTGAAAGCCCAGAATGATGGAGAAAGGACCGGTCACCAGCAGGCTGGCGTAGACGGTGCGCAGATAGGTGAGCCGGGTGGCGTCCTCCGGGCTTTTGCTCTCGATGGTGCTCCAGAACGGGGCGGCGATGACCGAAGCGGTCTCCTCCAGCGTCAGCCCCTGCCGCCGCAGCAGATAGTCGGCGATATAGGTGATCGCCTCGGTATCGGTCTGCAGTGTGCAGCGGTAGCCGTACATCTCGATGCAGCGGCGGTTGGCGTCGTAGGAGGAGATCTCCCCGTTATGGACTACCGAGTATTCCAGCAGGGCAAAGGGATGCGCCCCGCCCCACCAGCCGGGGGTGTTGGTGGGATACCGCCCGTGGGCGGTCCAGGAATAGCCCTCGTATTCCTCCAGCCGGTAGAACCGTCCCACATCCTCCGGGTAGCCCACCGCCTTGAATACGCCCATATCCTTTCCGCTGGAAAATACATAGGCGCCCTCCAGCTTGCTGTTGATATACATAACGGTGCGTGCCATATACTCCCGCTCATCCAGCTGCAGCCGGGACAGGATGGAGGACAGCGGCGCCACGAAATAGCGCCAGATCAGGGGCACGTCGGTGATCTCCGGTATTTTTCGTATGGGGATATTTTCCGCCTTGACGATCTCGAACCGATCCTTCAGCAGCGCCTCACATTCCGTGCGGGCGCTGTTGTCGTCATAGAAAATGTGCAGGGCGTACAGCTCCTTGTATTCCGGATAGATGCCGTAGGCGGCAAACCCGCCCCCCAGACCGTTGGAGCGCTCGTGCATGGGCACCATGCTGTCGATGATGGTCTGCCCGTTCATTTTCCGACCGTCCCGGGAGATGACGGCGGCGATGGCGCATCCCGCCGGGATCCGCACCTGACCTTCCCGTACCATACTCTCTCCGTCCTTTCTGCGATAAAAAGAGAAAGCGTCCACCCACCGCAGGAGACACACCTGCCGTGAATGAACGCCTTTGCTCATTAACAGGGAAATTTTAGCACAACCTGTGCCGCTTGTCAATCCGTTTTCCGAAAAAAGGGAAATTTCCGCCCAAGCTCCGGTCATCCCCGGCGGCGGCACCAGTGCAGCAGCTGCTCCACCCATTCCACCAGCTTAAACCGCACCACATAGCGCTCGCCGTCGGAGACCAGCGCCTGCTGCTCTCCGTCCAGCACATCCGACAGCTGCCGCCGGTCGGCGGCGGCTCCGGCGCACATCGGCGGGAACACCACGCACCACCAGTTGTGTCCCTTGCCCTCGCCGATGATGAACCGTACCGCCTCATAGCTGCCGGCGGGCAGGGTCACCGTATCGTATTGCCGGGTGGGGAAGTAGCTCTCGCACAGCTGCGCCGTTACGGGATAGTCCTTGCCTGCGGCCCGCACCGTAGCCTGCGCCAGCCGCTCCAGCTCCGGCAGGCGGCTCTCGACGATTGCCCGTGCCTGCTGCGCATCGGTCGCCGTATCCAGCCAGCCGGCGGACGCCGCTACCACGGCGTCCCGCACCTGCAGCTTCAGCGCCTGATCCTCCGGGCTGTCGGAATTGGCGAGGATATGCAGCCGCACCACCCGTTCCCGGATCCCCTGACATTCTCCGTAAAATCCGCACAGGGTCAGCGCCAGACACAGCACCAGTCCCCCGGCCATTGCCTGCAGCCAGCGCCGCTTGGTGATTGTACTCATAAAAAACTCCCGTCCTTTCTGCCTGTCATCCAGCAGTATGGACGGGAGTCTTGCGGTTTATTCAAACACCATGCCGGCGCATGGCTCGCACACGAATGCCACCGGAAATTGCTCTGCCAGCTGGGCGGCGCACCGCTGCGCCGTCTCCGGGTCGGCGAACAGCCCGAACACCGCCGAGCCGCTGCCGGTCATCTGGCTGGCGAAGGGGGCAAACGCCGCCATCTCCCGGCGGATCGCCGCCACGCCGGGCAGCGCCAGCGCCGGTTCAAATACGTTGATGACCTGCTGCCACAGCGCCGCCGTATCCCCCGTCTGCAGCGCCCGCAGCGCCGCCGGGTGATCCGGCCGGTGCCGGATGGCGCAGCCGTCCAGCGCCCGATACGCCGCCGCCGTATCCACCCCCTCCGGGGGCTGGGCAATGACGACGGATACCGGTGGCAGGGGCGGCAGGGGCTCCAGCCGCTCACCGATGCCGCTCACCAGCGCCGTACCGCCCATCAGGCAGAACGGCACATCGGCGCCGATCGTGGCAGCCAGCGCCCGCAGCGTGTCGTGGGGCAGCCGGGTGTCATACAGCCGATCCAGCCCCGCCAGCACCGCTGCGGCGTCGGCGCTGCCGCCGCCCATCCCCGCCTGTTGGGGAATGCGCTTTGTCAGGGTCAGCGCCACGCCGCCGGCGATCCCGGTGTGGGCAAAAAATGCCTGTGCCGCCCGATAGGCGGTGTTTTTCTCCGGCGGACAGGGAGCTCCGCCGGGGGTCTCCAAAAGGATGCCGTCCGCCGTTCTGGTCAGAGTGACGGTGTCGCAGCGGCTGACGGTCTGAAAAATGCTGGTCAGCTCATGGTAGCCGTCCGCCCGCCGTCCGGTTACGTCCAGCGTCAGATTGATCTTGGCGGGGGCGTGTACCGTCAGGCTCATCCCTTCAGCTCCTGCAAAAACTCGCCCATGCGCCGCAGCGCCTCGGTGATATGCTTGAGGGAATAGCAATAGGAGATCCGCACATAGCCCTCGCCGCAGGCGCCGAAGGCGTTGCCCGGCACCACCGCCACATGCTTTTCCTCCAGCAGACGGCGGCAGAATTCATCGGAGGTCAGTCCGGTGCTTTGGATGGAGGGAAACACATAGAACGCCCCCTCCGGTTCAAAGCAGTCCAGCCCCAGCTTACGCAGTCCGTCCACGATGAACCGGCGGCGCATATCGTATTCCCGCCGCATGGTCACCACATCCTCCGCCCCGTTGCGCATAGCCTCGATGGCGGCGTACTGCGCCGTGGTGGGGGCGCACATGATGCCGAACTGATGGAGCTTGGTGAGCATTTTCATCACCGGTGCGGGACCGCAGGCATACCCCAGCCGCCAGCCAGTCATGGCGTAGGCCTTGGAGAAGCCGTTCACCAGCACGGTGCGTTCCTGCATCCCCTCGATCTGGGTGATGCTGGTATGCTCCCTGCCATAGGTCAGCACACCGTAAATTTCGTCGGACAGCACCATAATATCGGTGCCCCGCAGCACGGCGGCGATCTTCTCCAGCTCTTCCCGGGGCATGATGGCACCGGTGGGGTTGTTGGGGAAGGGCAGCACCAGCAGCTTGGTTTTGGGGGTGATGGCTGCCTGCAGCGCCTCGGGGGTCAGACGGAACCGATCCTCCGCCCGGGTCACCAGCGGCACCGGCACGCCCCCTGCCATACGGGTCAGCGGATCGTAGCAGACAAAGCTGGGCTCGGGGATCAGCACCTCGCCCCCCGGGGCTACCAACGCCCGGAAGGTCAGATCGATGGCCTCGCTGCCGCCCACCGTCACGAGAATTTCCGTTTTCGGGTCATAGGACACGCCGCTCTCCTGCCGGATGTGGTCGGCGATGGCCTGCCGCAGCTCGATCATGCCGGCGTTGGCGGAATACCAGGTCTTGCCCTTCTCCAGTGTATGGATGCCCTCCTGCCGGATGTGCCAGGGGGTGGAAAAATCCGGCTCGCCCACCGACAGGGAGATGACCTCGTCCATCTCGGCGGCAATATCAAAGAATTTTCGGATGCCGGAGGGCTTCAGCTCCTGCAGCGTCCGGTTCATCAGTTTTTCATAGTTCATAGCTGCCGTTCATCCTTTTCATCTTCCATAAACAGCACACCCCGCTCTTTATAGGTCTTCAGTACAAAATGGGTGGCGGTGGACAGCACCCCGTCCAGCGGCGCCAGCCGCTTGGCGACGAACATCGCCACATCCCGGAAGGTGCGCCCGGTCAGCCGCACCGACAGGTCATAGCCGCCGGACATCAGCGTCACCGCCTCCACCTCGTCAAAGGACATGATGGTCTCCGCCACAGCGTCAAAGCCCCGGTCCTTGGAGGGGGCGATCTGCAGATCGATGACCGCCGTCACCAGCTCCCGATCGGTCTTGTCCCAATCGATGAGCGCCTTATAGCCTCGCACGACCCCGGCCTTTTCCAGCGTGGCGATGCGGCTCTCCACCTCCGCCTCGGGTAAATTCAGCATCACCGCCATCTGGGCGGTGGACAGCCGGGCGTTATCGTCCAGCAGCTTTAACACTTGATCCATGGTCATATCCTCCGTTTCGGTTGAAATAGTTGTCGAATTTCAGTATACACAGTTTTCGGCGGGATTACAAGTCTTTCTTTTCGTAGCTTTCCGGGGTGCGGTATTCGTGCTTTTCGTAATAGCCTACGAGCCGCCTCGCTTCGTCCCGCAGGGCGATCATATAGGTATCCCGGTTCTCCTTGGGGTTATGGTAGGTGAACAGGCGGTTATGCTCCGGGGCGGCGGCAAACCACAGCACCGCCTGCCGGATCTTTTCATTTGAGTGGGTGTTGTGGCAATCCAGCAGACTTTTTCCGATCAGCGCTGCGCCGCCGTGCTTGGCATAGCGGCGGACGGCGGCAGGGTTCATGTAGACGACGGTGTGCTGCAGGTCGCACACCACGATGGGGGCGCTGTCCTGCTCCACGATGCTGCGCAGGTATACGCCGTCGTCCCGCTTTTCCGGTTGCAGCGCCTTTTCCAGACACACCAGCTGCACCTCCCGCAGCCCGTTGAATACGCAGGAGACCACATCCGCCTCCCGGAAGCCCAGATGGGCGTACAGCCGCCGGGCGGGGTGATTGGTGACGTTGGTATCCATGCGCAGACAGGTGCAGCCCAGCGCCCGACCCATCGTCTCATAGAACCGGATGAACGCCGAGCCGTACCCCCGACCGGCGCAGGCGGGGTCTACCACCAGCGTGTGGATGATCAGCACCCGGTCCGGATCCTCCTCCGAATACGCCCAGTGCGCCTGGGCGTATTCCGGCACCGGGATGTGGTTGATGCGGGCGGCGGCGACCACGGCGCCCTCCTCCTCCATCACATACAGCTCCCCGTCCGCCAGCATCGCCCGGGCATCCTCCTCGGTGGGGTAAATGCCCCGTTTCCAGCCGGTGCAGCCGGCGCCCTGTTCCTCTTTCGTCAGGATCCGGTCATAAATGCCGGCGATTGCTGCAATATCCCGTTCCTCGCCCAGACGAACCATCGGTAATGCATCCTTTCTGTTGTAAACTATGCGAATATGCGCCCCATTATAGGCGTTCCTGTCGGGTTTGTCAACGGCAGCGGGCAGAATCCAAGGGAAAAACCCGCCGGTTTTTGGAAAAATCCGGTTTTTCGGTTGTATCTTTCCCGAATCTGTGGTACAATGACCGGTAAGTGTATTCAATACCATACTTTTAAGTGTATTTAATACCATACTTTGGAGAAAGGTCGGACAAAGCGTATGGCATTTCTAAAAAAATTATTCGGCGATTTCAGCCAAAAGGAGATCAAGCGCATCCGCCCCTTGAGCGACAAGGTGCTGGCGCTGGAGGAGACCTACGCCGCCATGGACGAGGAGACCCTGCGGGATCAGACCCGGGTGCTGAAGGAGCGGCTGGCAGCGGGGGAGACTCTGGACGATATTCTGCCCGAGGCGTTTGCCGTCTGCCGGGAGGCGTCCTGGCGGGTGCTGGGGATGAAGCACTTCCCCGTGCAGGTCATCGGCGGCATCATCCTGCATCAGGGCAACATTGCGGAGATGCGTACCGGCGAGGGCAAAACGCTGGTGGCGACTCTGCCCGCCTACCTGAATGCGCTGGAGGGCAAGGGCGTCCATATTGTTACCGTCAACGACTATCTGGCACGCCGGGACAGTGAATGGATGGGCAAGGTGTACCGCTATCTGGGGCTGTCGGTGGGGCTGATCGTCCATGACCTTACCAAGGAGCAGCGCCGGGCGGCGTACAACGCCGATATTACCTACGGCACCAATAACGAGCTGGGCTTCGACTATCTGCGGGATAACATGGTGGTGCGCCAGAGCAACAAGGTGCAGCGGGGCTTCCGGTTTGCCATCGTGGATGAGGTGGACTCCATCCTCATCGACGAGGCCCGCACCCCCCTCATCATCTCCGGGCAGGGGGATAAGTCCACGGAGCTGTACACCGTGGCGGATCAGTTCGCCCGCAATCTGAAGGCCTATAAGGTCAAGGAGATGGACGCCAAGGAGGAGCAGGACGAGATCGACGGAGACTACATCGTCGATGAAAAGGCCCGCACCGCCACCCTCACCCAGACCGGCGTGAAGAAGGCAGAGGCGTTCTTCAAGGTGGAGAACCTGATGGAATCCGAGAATGTGACCCTCCTGCACCACATCAATCAGGCGATCAAGGCCCGGGGCGTTATGCAGCGGGATGTGGACTATGTGGTGAAGGACGGTCAGGTGCTGATCGTGGACGAGTTCACCGGCCGCATCATGTTCGGGCGGCGGTATAACGAGGGGCTGCATCAGGCGATTGAGGCTAAAGAGGGGGTCAAGGTGGAGCGGGAGAGCAAGACCCTCGCCACCATCACCTTCCAGAATTTCTTCCGGCTGTATCATAAGCTGTCCGGTATGACCGGTACCGCCAAGACGGAGGAAAACGAATTCAATCAAATCTATCGGCTGAATGTGGTGGAGATCCCCACCAACAAGCCGGTCATCCGGGAGGATAAGCCGGATGTGATCTATAAGACCGAGGCGGGTAAGTTCCGGGCGGTCATCGAGCAGGTGAAGGAGTGCCACGCCCGGCAGCAGCCGGTGCTGGTGGGCACCATCTCCATCGAAAAGTCGGAGCTCTTGTCCCGGATGCTGAAAAAGGCGGGGGTGCCCCATGAGGTGCTGAACGCCAAGTATCACGAAAAAGAGGCGGAGATCATCGCCCAGGCCGGTAAGGCGGGGGCGGTCACCATCGCCACCAACATGGCGGGACGTGGTACCGATATCATGCTGGGCGGCAACCCGGAGTTTCTCGCCAAGGCGGAGATGCGCCGCATGGGGGTGCCGGAGGAGCTGATCGCTGAATCCACCGCCTACGGGGAAACGGAGGATGCGGAGATCCTCGCCGCCCGGGAGCAGTTCCGTCAGCTGAACGAGAAGTATAAGGAGCAGATCAGGCCCGAGGCGGAGCAGGTTAAGGCGGCGGGCGGTCTGTTCATCTTGGGTACCGAGCGGCACGAGTCCCGCCGGATCGACAACCAGCTGCGGGGCCGTGCCGGCCGGCAGGGCGACCCCGGCGCCACCCGGTTCTACCTGTCCCCCGAGGACGATCTGATGCGGCTGTTCGGCGGCGACCGGATGGACAGCCTGATGGCGACGCTGGGGATCGACGAGGATACCCCCATCGAGAACCGGATGCTGTCCAACATCATCGAATCTGCCCAGCGCCGGGTGGAGGAGCGCAACTTCGGCATCCGCCGGGATGTGCTGAAATACGACGACGTGATGAATACCCAGCGGGAGGTCATCTACAAGCAGCGGGATACGGTGCTGGCGGATGGCAACGTGCGGGACAGCATCATGAAGATGATCGAGGAGTCCATCCACGACACGGTGGCGGAGTATACCGCCGAGGAGGATCATCTCCAGTGGAACATGGACGGTCTGCGCAGCTATTATATGGGCTGGCTGGTGCGGGATACCGATCTGCGATATACGCCTCAGGAGCTGGAGGATCTGGAGCAGGAGGAGCTGTTTACTCTGCTGCATGACCGGGCGATGGAGATCTATGCCCAAAAGGAGCAGAAATACAGCGCCGAGATCATGCGGGAGGCCGAGCGGGTGATCCTGCTCACCACGGTGGATCGCTACTGGATGGATCACATCGACAACATGGATGAGCTGCGCCGGGGCATCCACCTGCGTTCCATCGGGCAGCACGACCCGGTGGTGATGTACCGCAACGAGGGCTTCGAGATGTTTGAGCAGATGGTGGCGGCGATCCGGGAGGATACCGCCCACGCCATGCTGACGCTGGAGCTGCGCTCCGAGGAGCAGCCTCAGCGCCGGCAGGTGGCAAAGGTCACCGGCACCTCCGGCGGCAGCGACGGCACCGACAAGAAGCAGCCGGTGCGTAAGACCGCCGCCCAAAAGGTGGGGCGCAACGATCCCTGCCCCTGCGGCAGCGGACTGAAATACAAAAAGTGCTGCGGCCGCAACGGCGGCGGCAACGAGTGATATAGGAAAGGAAGTCATTGCTGTGAAGCTGGGGATCGTGGGACTGCCCAACGTGGGCAAATCGACACTGTTTAACGCCATCACCAACGCCGGGGCGCAGAGCGCCAATTTCCCTTTCTGCACCATCGACCCCAATGTGGGGGTGGTGGCGGTGCCGGATAAGCGGCTGAACCGCCTGCAGGAAATGTACACCGAGGGCAGCAAGGTGCCGCCCATCGTTCCGGCGGTGATCGAGTTTGTGGACATTGCCGGACTGGTCAAGGGCGCCAGCAAGGGCGAGGGGCTGGGCAACAAGTTTCTCGCCAATATCCGGGAGTGCGATGCCATCGTGCATGTGGTGCGCTGCTTTGAGGATCCGGATATCATCCATGTGGAGGGCAGCATCGATCCGCTGCGGGATATCGACACCATTGATATGGAGCTGATCCTCTCCGATCTGGAGATGGTGGAACGCCGCATCGCCCGGGTGACCAAGGACCTCAAGGGGGACAAGAGTCTGCAAAAGGAGCTGGATTTCCTCCACCGGGTGCAGGAGACGCTGGAAGCCGGCAAGCCTGCCCGGTCGGTCACCTGCGATGAGGACGAGCAGGGGATGCTGAACACCATGACCCTGCTCACCGCTAAGCCCATTATTTACGCAGCCAATCTCAGCGAGGGGGATTTCTCCGGCGGCGAGCCGAAGAACAATCCCCACTATCAAAAGGTGGCGGCGCTGGCGGAGGAGCAGGGCGCCGAGGTGCTGCCGATCTGCGCCCAGATGGAGGCAGATATGGTGGATATGGACGAGGAGGAAAAGCAGCTGTTTCTGGCGGAGCTGGGGCTGGAGCATTCCGGGCTGGATCGGCTGATCCAAAAGAGCTATCATCTGCTGGGGCTGATCTCCTTCCTCACCGCCGGAGAAAAGGAAGTGCGTGCCTGGACGATCCACCGGGGCTGGACGGCGCCCAAGGCGGCGGGACGGATCCACACCGATTTCGAGCGGGGCTTCATCCGGGCGCAGGTGGTGGCGTACGACGACCTGATGGAGTGCGGCAGTCTGGCGGCTGCCCGTGCCAAGGGCCTGGTGCGCACCGAGGGCAAGGAATATGTTATGCAGGACGGCGACGTGGTGGAATTCCTGTTCAATGTGTAATGGGAAGCCGGTTCCGCTTAAATTGTAAGATTGGAAAAGACCGACAGCGGGGTTCGCTGCCGGTCTTTTCTATTGCCTGTTTTTCGCCTTGACAAATGTAAGAATGCACGGTATATTGAAATTGCCAGAGATGATCTGCACAAAAAATCGGATATTGATCCGAGGCTGATGTGAAAACTGCCAATTTGAGACAGCGTGACCGGTGCATATCCGGACGAGCTGCATCAGAAGATCCCCGGCGCTGCATGCGGACGTCCATTTTCCCCATACGATGCTCCATGGCGAGGGAGAACCACAAAATCCACGATCGGAGACGATTCCTCCTCCGCAGGAGCCCCCTTTTCGGCAGGGAAGCGGGACGAGCGAAGTATGAACGGTTCAGGAGGGAGCAGACGATGAAAAAAGCGGTTTCCATAGGGATCTGTGCGGTTCTTGTTCTGGGAGCTGCCGTGACCGGCGTGTTTATAAAGCATCGTGGGTGCGATGTGACTGCCCTGATCCGGCAGTCGGCGTCCGAGGGACATACGCTCCCAGCGACGGCGCCGGTGGATGCGGCCGACCCCTATCGGGAGGGGCGCCTCTACTGGGAGATCGAAAAGGCGCAGGCGGCTCAGCCCGCCTACACGCTTCTGCAAGGGGAGACGATCCGCATCGACTCCACCGAGGTGCTGACCATCGCCGGACAATACCGGCAGGAGGGAAAGAACGAGCCGTATGAAACGGCGCTGCGGTATGTGCTGGAACGAGAGGTGCTGTATGCCGCTGCCGTGGATGCCGGGTATCGGGTCAGCGAGACAGACGCTGCCCGCCACGTCGCCGCTATGCGTCGGAGCTTTGCGGAGGCATCTGACCGGGATCGCTTCCTTGCCTATCTGGAGACGGTGGGGCTCAGCGAGGACGCCTATTGGGAGCGGCAGCTCCCGGTGATCCAAAAGGAGGATACCACCGCTGCTTATATTGCGGCGGTCAAGGCGGAGAAGGGCTTGGATATAGCCACCTCCCCAGAGGATGCGGCACGGAAAGAGGACAGGTGGCAAGCGCTGCGTGCCCGCATCCTTCGGCGGCAGCTGCGCAGGGAGCGGGTGCGGGTGGTGCCCCGGCAGGCGGGATCGTCCGGGGAATGAAACGAGGGCGGACAAGGGGAGCGCCTACAGACCGGATGCTTTGCTGTGCTTATTTGGGGATACATTTGCTCGAAAACCTATGGGGAGGATGAAAGCATGAAAAAAATTTTGCTATCAGGGATCGTTCTGATCTTAGCCGTGTCTATGCTCGCCGCCTGTGCAGCTCCCTTGACCTCGGACGCCGGTGGGTCTGCCGCAGGAGCGGCGTTCGCTTCGGCGGAGGAAAAGGCTATGCTGAAAAAGCTGCGCCGCATAAGATCCGACTGGACAGAGCAGCAGGTGCGTGATCTGCTTGGCACACCCGACCGGTTTGGGGAGTTGAATGTGGTCGGGGAAGTGTTTTATATGATCAGCCCCACGAAAGAAGCTACGATCGCTTTTTGGAGCGAGGGAATTGAAATAACGGTGACCGACGCAGAGACCGGAGAAAAAGCCGTTATATTAGGCGCAGCGGAATAAGGGGCAAGGGGGCGGGTTGTGCTGCTCTCTCCACCCGGAAACGGTTTCCAACGCAAGCTGCGGGCGGTTCTCCGACAGAATCGCCCGGAGAAAGCTATTCCAGACTCTGCGGGCGTATGCGGGCATAACCGGTAAATGGCGGTTCGATGGGAGCATCGGCAAAATATAAAACACGTCATCGGAGTGACGTTTCCGATGACGTGCTTGAACACTATGCGTATTATTTTGCGTAATTATACTAACTGTATCAATTGGCGCTGGAGTCTTCCGCCGGTTCGACCACATACGGGGCGGTTTCCGCCAATAGCCGTGCGCCCAGCGTCACGGTCATGGACAGTCCTTCCGGCACATATTCCTCCCGCTCCACCTGTCCCTCCCGGCGGCATTGCTCCGCCAGCGCCCCTTGGGAAAAGGGCAGCAGCAGCGTGACCCGCCGCCGATCCGGGGGCAGCAGCGCCGCCACCCGCTCCAGCAGCTGGGGCAGCCCTTGCCCGGTGCGGGCGCTGATACAGACCCGCCGGGCGGTCTCCTCCGCCGGGGCGGCGATCACCCGATCCCATTTGTTCATCACCTGCAGGATGGGATGCTCGCCGCACCCCAGCTCCTCCAGCAGCTGCCCGGTTACCTGCAGATGCTCCGCCGCATAGGGGCTGGAGGCGTCGCAGATGTTGAGGATCACATCCGCCTCCACCGCCTCCTCCAGAGTGGAACGGAACGCCTGCACCAGCTGGTGGGGCAGGCGCCGCACAAAGCCCACCGTGTCCACCAGCATCACCTGCCGTCCATCCGGCAGCCGCAGTGCCCGGGCGGTGGGGTCGAGGGTGGCGAACAGCTTATCCTCCGCCAGCACACCGGCGTCGGTGAGGGCGTTCAGCAGGGTGGATTTCCCGGCGTTGGTGTATCCCACCAGCGCCACGGTGGGGATCCCGTCCTTGCGGCGGCGCTGCCGCCGCAGGGTGCGCTGGCTGTCCAGCTTTTCCAGCTGCTCCCGCAGGGCGGCAATGCGGCGGCGGATGTGGCGCCGATCGCTCTCCAGTTTGCTCTCGCCGGGACCTCGGGTGCCGATGCCGCCTCCCAGCCGGGACAGCGCCGTTCCCTGCCCGCTCAGCCGGGGCAGCCGATATTGCAGCTGCGCCAGCTCCACCTGCAGCCGCCCCTCCGCCGATTGTGCCCGTCCGGCGAAGATGTCTAAGATCAGCGTGGTGCGGTCGATGACCCGGCAGGGAAAAATATCCTCCAGATTTCGCTGCTGGGTGGGGGTCAGCTCCCGGTCAACGATCACCAGATCGATATCCTCGGCGGCGCATTGGAGCGCCAGCTCCTCCGCCCGTCCCGAGCCGAGACAGGTGGCTTTGTCCGGGGTCTCCTTTTTCTGGATGGCGGTGTCCGCCACCTCTGCCCCGGCGGTGGCAGCCAGCTCTGCCAGCTCCTCCAGCGATACGGCGGCGTCAAACTCCCCCGTGTCCACGCTGACGAGCAGCGCTCGCTCCTGCCGCTCGTCTTCGGTCTCATGCAGCTGTTGTGCCATGCGTTCGTCTCCTTTTTTGATCTGTATTCCTTATTGTATCACAGTTTTCATGGATATTCAACGCCCGATACCGCCGCAAAAGACCTTTCCGGACACGGCGGAGGTTGTATGCTGTACTTTTTTATTAAATGGGAGGGGAATTCTTATGTCCGAACGAATTTTGGCGATCAGCGCCCATAACGACGATTGTGAGGCAGGAATTGGCGGGATTGCGGCGCTGCTCCACCGGCAGGGCTGCACCCAGCTGTTTCTGGCTATCGGGGCGATGTGGCATAAAGCGGGGCTGACCCCGGAGCAGAAACGGCAGTGGGAGCAGCAGGAGACGGATGCCGCCCGGGTGCTGGGGGCGAATTACCGGGTGCTGGGCAGCCGGGAGGGCGGACTGATGGGGCCGTCCACGGCGATGATCAAAGAGCTGGCGGCGGAGATCGTAGCCTATGACCCGGGGATCGTGTTCATCCCGTGGGCGAGGGATAATCATTTGGAGCATCGGATGGCGGCGTCGGTGGCGTATCAGGCGCTGTGTCTGGCGCACGTCGATGGCAGCCATGTGAAGGAGATCTACGCCTACGAGGCGTCTCTGTGGCAGACGGGGCGGTATTTTGTGCCGGATATCCACGTGGATGTGTCCTCGGTGCTGGCGGAATGGGAACGCAGCGACCGGTGCTTTGACCAGAATACCGCCCGGGGCTCCGCCTTGTGGGACGCCGATCGGCGGCAGGCGGATGCCCGGGGCGCAGCCTGCGGCTTTCCGTATGCCCAGAGCCTAAAGATCGTCAAGCTCCCCGACGGCAACGACGATTTCCGTCTGCGGCAGCTGCTGGGGGAGCATTTCCGCTGGGCAGGGAACGGCATGTATCCTGCCCACGGTGAGCCGTATTTCGGTGTGTAAACACGTCAAAAGCAGGAGTGTCAGCCTCGTGAGGGGCGGCGCTCCTGCTTTTTGGCGGCTTATTGGTCGGCGTCGCTGCTCAGCGAGCGGAGATAGGTGGATAGCAGCTCCAGCGCCGTACGCTTTTCCCGGGTGGAACGCTGCGCCAGCTCCTGCAGCAGCACCTCCTCCTGTACCGCCAGTGTCTCGTCCTCCTCCAGGAACACATCATTGGGGGTGATCCCCAGTGCACGGCAGATGCGCAGCGCCGTTTCCACCCGCATATTGACGCTCCCCCGCTCGATGTCGGCATAGGTGCGGTCGGATAGCCCGGCACGCTCCGCCACCTCCGCCTGAGTCAGCCCCAGCGCCTTGCGCTGCGCCAGCAGACGGTTTCCGATTTTATACCAGTCACACGTTCCCATACGATCCTCCTATAACAGAGCCTATAGGAATTATACTTCCTATTTTCTCTTGACAAATAGGAAGTGAATATGTAGAATTATAGGAAGAATGGTTCCTATTATTCGGTTGGAGGAGAGATGGGTATGGAAACGAAAGCGACATGGAAACGGGTCGGCAAGGCGGTGCTGGCGATCGTGCTGGTGATCGCTCTGTCGGCGGGGACAGCGCTGTTCATCCACCGGCGCAGCGGCGTGTCGGCGGCGGCGACGGTGAAGAACGGATTGTCCGCCTACGAGCTGGCGGTGGCGGAGGGCTATTCCGGCACGATGCAGGAATGGCTGGCGTCGCTGCGGGGGCAGTCGGCGTATGCGCTGGCGAAAGAGGCGGGCTACACCGGCTCGGAATCCGACTGGGCGGCACGGCTGGCGAAGCTGGCGCAGAGCGACCCGGTCAGCCTCACGGCGGCGAATTTTAATAACCGGGGGCAGCTGATCCTGACCCTGTCCGACGGCACGACCCTCAACCTGGGGAACGCCGTGGGGGAAAATGGGAAGAATGGTTCCGATGGCAGGAACGGTACGGACGGTAAAAACGGCGCTGACGGCAAGGATGGGAAAGATGGGCTGGACGGCATCAGCGTGTCCGGCGTGGATCTGACCGATGCCGGGGAGCTGGTGCTGCGGTTCTCCGATGACCGGATGGTGAATGTGGGTCGGGTCACCGGCGCTCAAGGTGTGCAAGGCGAAAAGGGCGAGAAAGGCGACACCGGTGCACAGGGTGCGCAAGGCGAAAAAGGCGACACCGGTGCGCAGGGTATCCAAGGCGAAAAGGGCGAGAAAGGCGACACCGGTGCGCAGGGTGCGCAAGGCGAAAAGGGCGAAAAGGGCGACACCGGCGCTCAGGGTGCGCAAGGCGAAAAGGGCGAAAAGGGCGACACCGGCGCTCAGGGTGCGCAAGGCGATAAGGGCGAAAAGGGCGACACCGGCGCCGCCGGCAACGGCATCCAGACCATTCGGCTGGTGGATGGCACCATGACCGTGGAGCTGACCGACGGCTCCAAGTTCACCTTTGAGAATGTGCGGGGAGAGAACGGCGCCGACGGCGTGTCCCCGCAGGTGCGGATCAACGCCGCCACCAATCAGTGGGAGATCTCCGCCGATGAGGGGGAGAATTGGGTCTCCACCGGTGTGCAGGCGACCGGTGCCCGGGGCGAAGCCGGTGCGCCGGGTGAAAAAGGCGAAAAAGGCGACAAGGGCGATCCCGGGCAGAATGGCGTCAGCCCCCGGGTGATGATTGACCCGGCAAGCCGGGAGTGGAAAATTTCTACGGATAACGGCTTGACTTGGACGAAGACGGGCATTTCCGCCGTTGGCGAAAAGGGCGAAAAGGGTGACCCCGGCGCACAGGGTGTCCAAGGCGAAAAGGGCGAAAAGGGTGACCCCGGCGCCCAAGGCATCCAAGGCGAAAAGGGCGAGAAAGGTGACACCGGCGCTCAAGGTGCGCAAGGCGAAAAGGGTGAAAAAGGTGACACCGGCGCTCAAGGTGCGCAAGGCGAAAAGGGTGAAAAAGGTGACACCGGCGCTCAAGGTGCGCAAGG
>CAKTVV010000015.1 GCA_934630515.1 uncultured Eubacteriales bacterium
GGAGGCTATCCCCGCACCGGCGGCAACGAGGGGCAGGTCTGGATCTCCGAGGTGGGCGCCATCGGTTCGCCGGTGGATGCGACCACGGGCTATGATGTAGACAAGACCAACGCCGACAAGGCGATCGCCGCCGCCGACAACGTGCTGGCGAAGGCGGTCAGCGTCCGGTGGGCGCCGGATACGGCAGACGCCGCCGCCACCGATCTGAATCTGAGCTACTGCTTTGACGGCGTGATGGGCGGCGTGAATATCGACTTCGGCTCCGGCATGTGCAACGACCCCATCGGCACCGCCGAGACCATGCTGCTGACACTGGATATGGGGCAGCGCTATCGCTTCGACAGCTTTATGCTGGCCGGCTCCGGCACCGGCGGGTACGGTGTGCAGGGCTTCTCCCTGTTCATCAATGACAGCCCGCTGACCGCCATGACGGGCGCCGCCGACCGGCAGGCGCTGTATACCCATGACAGCAATGTACAGAACGGCTATCGGGTGGACTTTGCCTCGCCCCAGAGCGGACGGTATGTCCACATTCTGTGCAAGCTGCGGAAAAATGCCGGCAACTGGCAGGCGTGGCTCTCGGAGCTGTCCGCCACCGGCACCGCCGAAAAGACCGAGAAGAAGATCGTCACTGTGGGTGACTCCATCACCGAGGGCATCCACTTCCCCAATCTGGACAACTGGAGCACGGCGGTGTTCGAGAACCGGTACTCCGATGTGGTGACGGCGCTGCTCAACCAGAATGACGCCAAAAACGCCTATGTGCTGTACAACGCCGGCATCAGCGGCGCCGCCACGGTGGGCGCCGACCGGGTCGGAAACGGCGACACGGTGTTGGGCTGGATCAACCACACCCGCAAAACGGATAAGATCCAATACTGCGACATTCTCACCATCATGCTGGGAACGAATGACGCCCCCACCTGGAGCGCCCGCAAGGCACTGTATAAGGAATGCTATCGGGACATCGTGGCTGCCTACCGGGCGCTCAACCCGGATCTGAAGCTGTATGTGCTGACCTCTCCCTATACGCCCAACACCCAGTATACGGCACTGGAGCAGGAGATCGTGCCCGCCCAGAAGGAGCTGGCGCAGGAGCTGGGCGGTACGGTCATCGACGTATACGCTTATACAAAGCTGTACACCCTGACGCACACCGAGGCGGATTTCATCGATGAAATCGACACCGCCAAGGGGCTGCGGGTGCATCCCGGCGAGAACGGGCATAAGGTGATCGCAGACATCGTGTATGCGGGCATCTCTGGCACGGCGATCCCCGACTACATCACGGCGCACACCCATGACTACACCGAGACGGTGACGAAGCCCGCCACCTGCACCGAGGCCGGTGAGAAAACGCTGACCTGCACCCTCTGCGGAACTACGACCACCGAGGGCATCTCCGCCGCCGGTCACCGCTGGGACGAGGGTACGGTGACGAAGGAAGCCACCTGCACGGAGGATGGCGAAAAGCTCTTCACCTGCTCTGTGTGCAAGGAGACCAAGACCGAGCCGACCGACGCTCTGGGACATGACTGGGCAAAGGAATGGACGATCGACGAGCCGGCGACCACCACGGCCCCCGGCAGCAAGTCCCACCACTGCACCCGCTGCGACGAAAAGACCGACGTGACGGTGATTCCGGTGCTGCCCACCAGCTTTGCCACCGACGCCGAGACGGGGCTGACGTACTATTACGACGCTGACGGGCAGCGGAACACCGCCGAACGGATCTCCGTGGACGGTAAATGGTACAATTTCTATCCCGCCGGTTCCACCGTGGACGGCGTGGACGTGAGCTACAGCCTGCTGTCCGGCTGGATGACGATGCCCGACGGCACCGTGCGCTACTATCCGGACGGCGCCTACTGGTATAAGACCGGCAGCGCCTCAGTGGACGGCAAGACCTACTTCTTCGCCGCCGACACCGGCGCCCTGTACGCCCCCGCCGAGACGGAGTACGGCATGGCGTGGTATGTGTATGAAGCCGGCGATCTGAGTATCTATTATGCGCTGGATCCGGAGGACTTCCACTGGGTGCACGGACTGTATGAGAAGGACGGCGCCACCTACTACTTCCCGGCGTATGCCACGGAAAAGGGCTACGCCACCGGCTTCGTGACGGTGGACGGCGAAAGGCTGTACTTCGGCAGCGACGGCAAGCTGGTGACGGATGAGGCGCTCATTCCCCACGACGGGTGGTTCACCGATACGGTCACCGGCAAGACCTATTACTATGTGAACGGGGTGAAGAACACCGCCACCCGGCTGCATATCGACGGCAAGTGGTATAACTTTGATGCCGAGGGCGCCCGGCTGCTGGGCTGGGTGACCCTGTCCGACGGCACCGTGCGGTATTACGCCGAGGGCGCCTACTGGTACAAGACCGGCTTCTGTTCGGTGGAGGGGAAATACTACTTCTTCGCCGCCGACACCGGCGCCCTGTACGCTCCCGCCGAGACGGAATACGGCGTAGGCTGGTATGTGTACAAGGGAGCGCAGGGGAACGTCTATTATGCGCTGGATCCGCAGGATCACCACTGGATCTACGGGCTGTATACCGACGAGAACGGCGACACCTACTACTTCCCCCAGTACGCCTCTGAAAAGGGCTACTTTGTCGGCACCGTCACCATCAACGGAGAGAGCTATACCTTTGATGAGGATGGCAAGCTGGTGAAATAACCGACCATAGGTTCATCGACGAATGCCCCTCCGGGAGAGCTTCCCGGAGGGGCATTTCTCTGCAGGCAAGGCATATTTTCAGGCAATGTCCTTTCCCGGATAAGGCTTAGCTGCCGGCGATTTCCCCGGCAATTTTTCCCCGACAATTCTTTTGCGGGCAGCGTTCTGTCGGCAAGCCCCTTGCCGGTAAATTCTCTACGCAAAAGGACCCGGGCAGTCCCCCCCCACAGGTAGGAGCGAGACCGTCCGGGTTTTTATATGCCGTATATCCGCCCGCTTCATCTGGCGGCTGCCTGCCCGGGGCTGCGCAGCGGCAAGCCTCCGAAACGGTTACACCGCCGTCGGCGCCGGGAGCCGATATTCCCGGGCATACCGGTCAAAGCGGCTGGCAAACACCGAATCCTGCGCCTTGGCGGTGCGCAGGGTCTCATGCAGATTGAGGTTGTGCTGGGCGGCATCGATGATGCAGCCGGCGATATTGGAGCAGTGGTCGGAGGTACGCTCCAGATCGGTGAGCAGATCCGCCCAGACGAACCCCGCCTCGATGCTGCAGCCGCCCTGCTGCATCCGCAGGATATGCCGGGTGCGCAGCTGCTCCTTGAGCGAGTCGATGACCTGCTCCAGCGGCTCCACATCGGCGGCGATCACCCCGTCGCTGTGCCGGAACGCCTCCAGCGTCAGCTCCAGGATCTGCCGGATGGCAGCCGCCAGCACCTCCAGCTCCCGGGTGGCGTCGGGGGAGAAGGTCAGCCCCTTATCCTGCAGCTCCTCCGCCGAGCGCAGCACATTCACGGCGTGATCGGAGATGCGCTCGAAATCGCCGATGGCTTTCAGCAGCTCCGTCGCCTCCTCGCTCTCCGCCTCGCCCATCTTCCGGGAGCTCAGCTTCACCAGATAGGTTCCCAGCCCATCCTCATACCGGTCGCACTGCTCCTCGTCCGCCCGGATGCTTTTCGCCAGCTCCGGGGTGTACTGCTGCAAAGCCGTCAGGGCGTTTTTCAACGCCCGCACGGCGTGCTCCGCCATCTCCACCGCCACCTGCCGGCTCTGCTGCAGCGCCAGCGACGGGGTCGCCAGCAGCCGCTCGTCCAGCTCCACGGTGGCGGTGTCCTTATGCTTGCCCTCCGGCACCAGCCGGATCGCCAGCCGCTCCAGCAGCCCGCTGGCAGGCAGCAGCATGGCGGTGCAAACAATATTGAACACCGAATGGACGGTGGCAATGCCGCTCATGGTCGCCTGCTCGCCCAATATCGCCGTCGCCGCCACCGCCTGCACAATGCAGAACACCGTCAGCAGCACCGCCACGCCGATGACGTTGAACAGCAGATGCACCACCGCCGCCCGCTTGGCGTTTTTATTGGCGCCCACCGAGGACAGCAGGGCGGTGACGCAGGTGCCGATATTCTGCCCCATGATGATCGGCACCGCCGCCCCGTAGCTGACGGCGCCGGTCATCGCCAGCGCCTGCAGAATCCCCACCGACGCCGAGCTGGACTGGATGATGGCGGTCAGCAGCGCCCCCGCCAGCATCCCCAGCACCGGATTCTTAAACAGCACAAACAGCTGCACAAAGGCGGGCACGTCCTTCAGCCCCGCCACGGCGCCGCTCATGGTATCCATCCCAAACATGAGGGTGGCAAAGCCCAGCAGGATCATGCCGGTGTCCTTTTTCTTCGTATCCTTACAGAACATATACAGCACCGTGCCGATCAGCGCCAGCACCGGCGTAAAGGAGGTGGGCTTCAGCAGCTGGATCCACAGACTGCTGCCGTCGATGCCGCTGAGGCTCAGCAGCCACGCCGTGACGGTGGTGCCCACGTTGGCGCCCATGATCACGTGGATCGCCTGCCGCAGAGTCATCAGCCCGGAGTTGACGAACCCCACCACCATCACCGTCGTCGCCGAGGAGCTCTGAATGATCGCCGTGATCCCCAGCCCGGTAAAGAAGCCCGCCATCACCCGGCCGGTCATTTTATCCAGCAGGGTGCGCAGCTTATTGCCCGCCCGGCGCTCCAGCGCCTGTCCCATCAGATTCATCCCGAACAGGAACAGGCACAACCCTCCGATGAGGGTCAGAAAATGAAAAATGTCCATACTGCTTGTCTCCCTCTTTTTTCTTTACATCGATTTTTCTCACTTTTCACCGATACCTACTATACCGATCCTATGTCAAATCCACCCACCGGGTCGTGTAAAATTCCTGTAAAATGTTCCGGCGGGGAAGATCGCCTCTGTTTCGCACCGGCGGCGCTGCGGGCATTGCCGCTGCGCTGCCGGTATGGCAGCGACGCCGAGCGGAATGGGGATCGCAGGCGGGTCGGGCAGGGGAGGGGCGGCGCCGAGCCGGTAGAACCCGCCGGGAGACGGACGGCGGCGTGCCGAGATCGGTCTTTGTCTTTACAAGCAGTATATACCGCTCCAAATTATACAAAAACCCAGCCTGCCGGGCGGCAGACTGGGTTTATCTTTCTTATGGCGCACGGATCGGGCGCTTACGGCTGCTGATACACCGTAAAGGGGGCGGGCTTATCGGCGATGGTGTACCCGGGATAGGTGCCGGTATTCCGATAGGCGAATACCACCCGGTCGGGATAGGTCTCGATGAGCAGATATTGCGCCAGCCGGGGGGTGGCGGTGCCGAGACAGGTGGTCTCCGTATCCCCGCCGGGCAGCACCCCGGTGAGCGGGTCCTTTTCAAAGTATTCCAGCGGATCGGGGGCGCCCCATTTCACAAAGGGGCGCAGCCCACCCATATGGACGGTATAGAATGCCGGATGAGCCTCCCCCAGCAGCTGGCGGCTGTCGCTCTCCGCTGCGGGAACCTTCATCAGCTGCCCGTCGGCACCGATGGGCAGGATCCCCGGCGCCGTGTGCCGATGAACATAATGCTGTCCATGCACATGCCCGTAGAGATAAAACAGGTTGCGGTGCCCCTGCAGGGCGGCATACAGCGGCTCCCGCTGCTCCGGCCCCATATCCTCCGCAGGGGTCGTGTCGTCCACCAGCGTGGTGGCGGACAGATGCCCCACCACAAACAACAGCTTGTTCCCCTCCGGGTCCACCTCATCCAGCTTTTCCCCCAGCCAGCGCAGAGAGTCGGCGTTATAATATCCGTCATGGCTGTTGAAGCAGGTATCCGGATCCAGATTGACGCCGAAAAAGTCCACCCCGTCCACCACATAGTGGAACGCCAGCAGATGCTCCCCCGCCTGAGGTCCCTTGCTGGCGGCGTATTTGCCGATATACTCGGTGGGGGATAGCTCGCCCAGCGTCTGCTTCATGGGGCTGGTGTAAAACTCGCAGGTATTATAGGGCGGGTTCTCCGCCGTCGGCAGATCCCCCAGGATCATATCGTTGTTGCCATCCACATACAGCACCCGCTCCCCCCGTGCCACCGCCGCAAAGTTGGCGGTGAGCTTCGCCTTGATATCCAGCCAGTTGCGGTAGGGCAGGGCGCAGGAACGGTTCCAGTGGGGATAATCGGAGAAGTTATCGCCCCCCACGATCGCCAGATCCGCCTGCCCCCATTCGGCGGCGGTCTGCCGGGCAGCCGTTACCGCCGAGCCCCGCAGCACCGTGGGTAGGTTGAGCATGACCTCCTGATTATGGATGTCGGTGTAGCAGGCGATCTTCATGGAATTTCCTCCTTTATTCTCGGATGGAACGGCGGACGATGTCCTGCATCTGCGCCATCTTATCCTCCATATCCGCCACCAGCCGGAACTGGGTGCGGCAGCGATCCAGATTATGCTCCGGACGGTGGATGCGGAAATACACATCCCCCTCCAGATAATCGGTGAGGAACCGCACCCCGCACTCCAGCGTCATCAGCCGGGCGCCCACCGCCAGACTGTCCGCCTCGGCGGGGGTGAGGAACCCGGCGGCGCTGCGCACATACCCGGCGGCAAACACCTCATAGAGATGCAGATCCAGCCCCACCCGGGACAGATCGGTCTCATCCTCGGCGGCGGTGTTGGCGCCGAACCGGATGCAATCCCCGAAATCAAACGCCACGGCGCCGGGCATCACCGTGTCCAGATCGATGACGCACAGCCCCTTGCCGGTGGCGTCGTCGATGAGGATGTTATTGAGCTTGGTATCGTTATGGGTCACCCGGCGGGGCAGCGCCCCGCTCTCCAGCGCTGCCGTCAGGGCGTCGGCGGTAGCCTCCCGCTCCAGCGCAAACCGGATCTCCTCCTGCACGGTTGCCGCCCGTCCCAGCGGATCCGCCTCGATTGCCCGGTGCAGGGCGGCGTAGCGGCTGGGGGTATCGTGGAAATGGGGGATCGTCTCCCGCAGCTCATGGGCGGGATAGTCCGCCAGCAGCTGCTGGAACCGGCCAAAGCTCTCCCCGCAGGTGGCAAAGTCGCTGTCCTTTTCGATCCGCTGATAGGCGGTGGCGCCCTCAATGAACACATAGCTGCGCCAGGCATGCCCCTCCGGATCGGTGTAGTAGGGCTCTCCCTCCAGCGTGGGGATCACCGTCAGGGTCTCCCGTTCACCCACCCGCTGCCGCAGCCAGCCGGTGACCCCCAGAATATTCGCCATCAATCCGGCGGGGTCGGGGAACACATAGGTGTTGATCTGCTGCAGCAACTGACGGTATTCCGTACCGTCCGCCCGGCGATACCAGGCGGCATAGGTCACATTGATATGCCCCTCCCCATACGGCTCGGTACGCAGCAGCGCATCCGTGGAAAAGCGGGCAGCCGCCCGGTCGGCGGCGGAGATTTCGATCGACATACGCATCCATCCTTTCTGCCGCCAGTGTACCACATACCGCCGGGCGGTGTCTTTGGATGAATATGGGAAATCGGTGCATTATTTTGCCCCCGGCGGGGAACCGTAAAAGCAGCGGCACCGCCCAACGGTAACAAAACTGTCACTTTTGCGCCCCGGCGCCGGCAGCCGCCGCCTACACCGACCATTATAGCAGATTTTTGCGGGATTGCAATGAAAATCCGTAAAAAGCCGCCGGCGGATTTGGAACGGTTCCATAAATATTACCCTCCATTTCCCGCCGACAACGGCGGGCGCCGCAGGTATCGACCGTCAATAAAAAGTGATTGCCAAACAGGAAAAACTATGATATACTAAGCCCAGTCATTTGCCTGTGTACAAGCCTTAGATCACACCGCCGTCTGTCTGTGATGGCGGTCAGCTTAAAGTGAGGGAAAATACATGAATTGCGATAAATGCGGAAAAAAGCTCCGCAAGAACCAAGCCGTTTGCCCCGCATGCGGCACTCCCCGTCCGGCGGAGCCGCCGGCGACGGTAAGCCTGCGGGCGGCGGGCGGCAAGAAAAAACTGACGAAGAAGCAGCTGGCGATCCGGATCGTCATCATCGCCGCTGCGGTGCTGGCGGCGCTGGCGATCACTTTCGTTTCGGTGATGATGGCTTACCTCAACCGGGTGGACCGCACCAGCGAGATCAGCGGCAGCACCGGCATCAACTCACAGATCGAATTCAGCAAGGACGTCACCAACATCGCCCTGTTCGGTCTGGACACCCGCCAGCACAATGACGTGGGGCGCTCCGACGCCATGATCATTGTCTCCATCGACCGGGCGCACGATAAGATCAAGCTGACCTCCCTCGCCCGGGATTCCTATGTGAAGGTGGACGGGCACGGACAGACCAAGCTGACCCACGCCTGGGCATACGGCAAGGCCAATCTGGCGGTCAAGACCATCAACCAGAACTACGGCATGAACATCACCGACTATGCCTATGTGAATTTCTATGAGTTTGTGGATCTGATCGACTATATCGGCGGGGTGGACATCGAGCTGAACGCCGGCGAGCTGCGCATCGCCAACGAATATTATGCCCCCGAGCTGAACAGCCTGGGGATCAAATGCCCGCCCATCCCCGGCACGGGGCTGCAGCACCTCTCCGGTGCGCAGGCGCTGGCCTATTCCCGCAACCGGTACACTGGCTCCGACATCGACCGGGGCAACCGGCAGAAGAACGTGCTGCAGGCTGCCTATGAGCAGATGAAGAAAACGCCCATCACCAAGTATCCCGGCGTCATCGGCAAGATCCTCGACATGGTGCACACCAACCTCACCAACGGGGAGATGCTGAGCATCGCCACCTGGGCGCTGAGCAAGAACCCCTCCATGGAGATGCTCAGCCTGCCCACCCCCGCCTGCAAGCCCAACGGCGGCAACTGGGGCGACGGCAGCGGCTGGGTCTACCGCTACGATCTGGATATTGCCACCGCCGTGCTGCACGACTTCATCTATGAGACGAACACCGATCTGAGCACCGTTTCCACCACGGCCATTCCGAAAAAGCCGACAGCCACCACCACGACCACCACCACCGAGCCGGATACCTCCTCCACCGAACCGGAGGGAACCACCACCACAACCACGACCAAGCCGGACGGGACCACCACAACCACGACCACCAAGCCGGACGGAACGACCACCACGACTACCAAGCCGGATGGGACCACCACCACGACCACCAAGCCCACCGACCCGCCGGAAGAACCGGACGAGCCTGCCGAATAAACGACCGGCAGCCGGGACAAGCTGCACTTTGAAAGAGCGCTCCGAGGAGCGCAGAAAGGGTGACTGAATGGAACCTTGTAAGGAAAAGCCGGTGTACGATTTTTTCAAACGGGTGTTTGATGTGATCCTGTCCGGCCTTGCGATCGTTGTGCTTTCCCCGCTGATGCTGGGACTTGCCATCGCTGTGCGCAGCGACGGCGGTCCGGCGATCTATTCCCAGAAGCGGGTGGGGAAGAACGGTAAGCACTTCCGTATCTACAAATTCCGCAGTATGTGCGTCAACGCCGACTCTCCCGAGATGCTTGCCAAGCTGGCAGCCATGAACGAGATGGACGGACCGGCGTTTAAGATCAAAAACGATCCCCGCATCACCAAGGTGGGACGGTTCATCCGCCGCACCAGTCTGGACGAGCTGCCCCAGCTGTTTAATATTTTCAAGGGCGACATGACCATCGTGGGTCCCCGCCCGCCGCTGGAGAGCGAGGTACGGCAGTATACCGACTATCAGCTGCAGCGCCTGCAGGTGAAGCAGGGACTGACCTGCTACTGGCAGTGCAGCGGGCGCAACAACATCAACTTTGACGAGTGGGTGGAGCTGGATCTCAAGTATATCCGGGAGCGCAGTCTCTGGACGGACATCAAGATCCTGTTCCGCACAATACCGGCGGTGTTGAGCGGCGACGGGGCGGAATAATTGCCGCCGCTGCCGCATATACCTGAAAGGATCCCGAGAGGATCCGCTCCGCCTGCCCGGCGGGCAGCGGAGAGCGCCTTGACGCTGTCCCCGCCGACCGGCGTTCCGGAGTCTTTGATGAAATGTCCGATGCGCCGGCATGGCGGATACGTCCCGCCGGCGCCGCAAGCCCGTACTGCGGCGGCGGGCAACACAGCAGCGGACAAGGTCGAGTGCGGCTTTCGTTTCGGCACATGGACGGATACGCATTCGACACACAGACGGATGAGCTATACAAGAAACAGGGGGTAGATCGGATGAGCGTACGGGTGGTAATTGCGACCCACAAGCCGTGCGCCGTTCCGAGCGACCCCCTGTATCTGCCCTTATGCGTAGGGGTGGCGACGGCGGCGCCCACCGGCTTTGCCGGAGACGATACCGGCGAGAGCATCACCGAAAAAAACAGCACCTTCTGCGAGCTGACCGGGCTATACTGGGCGTGGAAGAACCTGCCCGATGACTACATCGGACTGGTTCATTACCGCCGCTATTTCAGCACCCATCGCTGCTTCCGCTATCGTCGGGCGCTCCGGCAGGTGCTGACGCTGGAGCAGGCACAGTCTCTGCTGCAGGGGCGGGACGGGATCCTGCCCCGACCCCGCCGGTATTATATCGAGACCCTGTATTCCCACTATGCGCACACCAGCTATGAGGAGCCGCTGGCGGAGACCGGCCGGATCCTGCAGGAGCGGTATCCGGCGTATTATCCCGCCTTTCAGCGGCTGCACCGCCGCACGGCGGCGCATATGTTCAATATGATGATCCTGCGGCGGGATCATCTGGATGCCTATTGCACCTGGCTGTTCGATATTTTGTTTGAGCTGGAGCAGCGGGTGGATACCACCGGCTATTCCAAGTTTCACGCACGGTTCTTCGGGCGGGTCAGCGAGCTGCTGCTGGATGTATGGCTGGAGCAGCACCCGCTGGATTGCGTCCAGCTGCCGGTGGTCAGCACCGTCCGCACCCCTTGGCTGCGGAAAGGCTGGGCGTTCCTCGCCGCTAAATTTGCCGGGCGGAAATATGAGGAGAGCTTTTGAGTTCGTTATGCGCAGGGGCAAACGGGAAAAACGGGGTGTTTTGACCGGACAAAGCACAATTAGTGCAGCGAAACCTTCGGCAAAGCCGGAGGTTTTTTATTGTTAAAGAAAACCCCCAACCGAAGCTCGGTTGGGGGCATCCATTCTTACAGGTCGATCCGCCCGTACAGGGTGGCGTTTTCCTCCTTCTCCGACTCTGTGCGGGAGGGGGGAGTGGCGCCGTCTGCCGTGGGCAGGGGGTTGCTGCGGGAGATAAACTGCCGCACCGGACGATCCGGCGCTACGATCTCATGCTCCCGGCGGTCGCCCCGCTCGCTGCGGCCGCCATTGCGTCCATTGCCGCTCCGGCTGCGGTTTCCGTTACGGCTGCCGCCCCGGCGCTCGTCGGCACGTCCCTTATTGGGGTTATTATCGGAGGGGCCGATCACCACATGCCGGTTAGGATCGGTGCCCACGCTCCAGGAGATCACGCCCTCCATATCCTGCACCGCCGTGTGAATGATGCGCCGCTCATACGGGTTCATCGGCTCCAGCGAATGCTTCCGTCCGGTGCGGGCGGTCTGGGCACCCAGCCGCTTCGCCAGATTGACCAGCGCCTGCTCCCGCTTCTCCCGATAATTGCCGATATTCAGCGTTACCCGATAATAGCCGCTGCCTGCCCGGTTCGCCACCAGCCCGGTGAGGCACTGGAGCGCATCCAGCGTATCCCCCCGGCGGCCGATGATGAAGCCCAGATTTTCTCCCTCCAGCAGGATCTCGCAGCCGTTCTCCGTCTCATGGACGGTGGCGGTGAACTCGCCGGCACCCATACCCGTGAGCACTGCCTCCAGATATGTTTTTGCCTTTTCCGCCGGAGAACCCGGCTCCAGCGGCTTACCCGCCGCAGCGGCAGCCGCCTCGGTCTCCGAAATACTGCCCTTTACGATGGCAGGGGAGCCGCCGAACAGACCCAGCACCTTTTTGCTCGGCTCCTGCTGCACCTCAAAGGTCACGGCGCTTTCATCCACGCCCAGCTCCTGTGCAATCAGCCGACGGGCCTCCTCCACGGTAGCCGCTTCTTTTATGATCTCTTTCATGGTCTGTCAATCCTTTCCGTACGCATTATTCTTCGCCGGCGGGCGTATCCTCCACCGGCTCCGACGGCACGGCGTCCGTCGGCTCCTCCGCCGGGGCGGGGGTATCCGCCGCCTTTTTCGGCGGACGCTTGCCCTCCTTGGCGGCTTTTTTCTCGTTTTCTTCCTTCTGCCAGGCGGCCTGCTCTGCCAGACGAGCCGCCTTCAGCCGTTCCTTATCCTCCGCTTTCTTGCGGCGGCGCTCGGCGTATTCCACCTCCGCCTGCTCCCGTGCCTTGACGGGGTTATACATGGCGTTGAGCACCACTGTCTGCACCATCGCCAGCAGGTTGGAGAACACCCAGTACAGCGCCACACCGCCGGGCACGGTGAAGGCGATCACCAGCGAGAACAGGGGCATGGAATACATCATGCCCTTATTGGAGCAGCCGCCCGCCGCCTGCTGGCTCTGGGACATGGTGCTCTTGGAATAGCGCATGCTCAGCAGACTGGACAGCAGCGCCGCCACACCGGAGGCGATGGCGATGAGCCACAGCCAGTTGGGCTTGATGCCGTCCTTATTGGGCATATCCAGCAGGGACACGCCGAAGATGCTGAATTCCTTTTTGGTATCCTGCAGCACCTGCAGGGTCTGATCGGCGGCAGCGGTCGCCTCGGTCTCGCTCTGCCCCGCCTCTACGGCCGCATCGATCAGCGCCGTGCGCATGGGCTGCTCGTATTCATCGGCATACTGGAGCAGATACAACTCCCGATAATAGGAATTCTCCTGAAACCGGGAGGTGATCTTCTTGGCTTCCTTCTCATCCTTGCCCTCGGTGAGCTGGGTCTCCACCGCCGTGACGCAGGTGGAGATCTGATCCGCCGTGATCTTTTTCGTCTGCACATAGGTCAGGGGCTTATAGATGACGGCGATGATGCTCATGAGCACCAGCATCTGCAGCAGCATAGGCAGGCAGCCGCCGGTCAGGCTCACGCCCTCCTTCTGGTACAGCTCCTGCTGCTTCTGCTGCAGCTTTTGCCGGTCGTTGGCATACTTTTTCTCCAGCCGTTCCAGCCGGGGGGCTAATTTTGCCCGATCCACCTGACTTTTCTGCTGCTTGATATTCAGCGGAAAGCACAGGAGTCGGATCAGCAGGGTAAACAGAAATATCGCCACAAAATAGCTGGGCACCAGCTGATAGATCCATTGCAGCACATAACCCAGCGGCACGGCGAACAGGCCAAACAGCTTCATCATGGCAAGCGGCCTCCTTTACGGTCACAGTCATTTCTTTCCCCGGCGCCCTTTTCCGGGCCAAGGGATGCGGGCGGGGACGGGATCATACCCGCCCCGGCACAGGGGGTTGCAGCGCAATATGCGCCACAGGGTCAGGCCGGTGCCTATCCAGATGCCGTAGCGCTGATACGCTTCCACGGCATAAGCCGAGCAGGTGGGCGAAAAACGGCAGACCGGCGGGGTATTGGCGGAATGTCTCTGATAGAGACGGATCAAGGCGATGGGGATACGGCGGGGGGAGAACCGCCGGGGTGCGTCACTCATGGGACAGCACTCCCAGTGCGTTCAGCTGCTGCTCCATAATAGGCTGCAGCTGGGTGCTTTTCATCGAAAGCAGGCGGCTCCGTGCCACAAACACGATGTCATAGCCCCCCACCCGGGGACACAGGGGGCGGAACGCCGCCCGAATGACCCGGCGGCAGCGGCTGCGCTCTACGGCGCCGCCCAGCTTCTTTCCGGTGGTGATGCCCACCCGGGGATAGCCCAGGCGGTTCTTCCGCACATAGGTCACCAGCGCCGGATGCACCTGGGAACGCCCGTGGTAATACAGCGTGCGAAACTCCTTATTCTCCCGCAGCGATGCAAACGCCGGCATTCCGTCGCCCCCTTATCTCCGATCGGTTTCCGTCATAAGAAAAAAAGCCACTTGAAACAGTGGCTCATTTTCAGTAGGACAGACGGGCTCTACCCTTTGCTCTGCGGCGAGCCAGAACCTTACGACCGTTGGCGGTCGCCATTCTCTTGCGGAAGCCATGCTCCATCTTGCGATGACGCTTCTTGGGCTGATAGGTACGGAACATCCCATGCCCCTCCTTTCACTCTCTGGTCTGCTGTCCGGCGTCTGATACGCACAGACAGCCCTAGCAATGATCTATTATATACCAGACCGGGGAAAAAAGTCAAGATAATTTTACAGACAAGCCGTGTTTTTTCCGTGGTTTTTGTGTTTTTCTTCCCGTCTTGTGGTTTCGGTACGCCGGATGCCCCATATCTTGTGTTCTACAACGGCGTTTGCGGGGCGATAAATGCCCCATTCCGGCGTTTTCGGAGAAAAGGAGACTTTTTTTCCCGGAGAGACGAAAAAACGGCGAAAAATCGTTGAAAAAAACCGCTGAATATGCTATAATGAAATTGTGGGCGTCTGGCTTTTTTTGCCCGCAATTTTGATTTTATTCGCCGCCGACGGGGCGGCAGTACATAGAAAACGGGCAGAGGAGACAGAAAAGCGCTATGGAGTCGATCAACGAGGTATGGGAAAAGGTACTGGAGATCATGCAGCAGTCCGGCATCAGCCAGACTGCCTTTGATGTATGGATCAAAAACATCGAGCCCCAAGGCATCCGGGATGGAGAGATCGTGGTGTGCGTCAACACCGATTTCATGAAAAAGACGCTGGAGGACAACTACGCCGGCAAGCTCCGCTCGGCGGTGCAGACGGCGCTGGGGATCCCGCTGGGGCTGCGCATCGTCAGCCGGGAAAGCGCCCCGGCTGCCAGCACGCCGGCGGCGGCGCCCATTCAGGGAAACGGCTATCCCTCCGGCAACGCCGACGAGGAATACACCTTTGATAACTTCGTGGTAGGCTCCTCCAACAAGTTTGCTCATGCCGCCTCGCAGGCGGTGGCCAGCAAGCCGGCGGGGCTGTATAACCCGCTGTTCATTTACGGCGGCTCCGGGCTGGGCAAGACCCACCTGCTGTGCGCCATCTGCAAGGAGATCCAGAAGAACAATCCCCAGGCGCAGATCCTCTATACCAAGGGCGAGACCATGACCAACGAGCTGATCGAAGCCATCAAGACCGGTACCACGGCGGATTTCCACGCCAAATACCGGCAGGTGGACATTCTGTTGGTGGACGACATTCAGTTCATCAGCGGCAAGACCAGCACACAGGAGGAGTTTTTCCACACCTTTGAGACCCTCCATTCCAGCGGCAAGCAGATCGTGCTCACCAGCGACCGTCCCCCCCGGGAGATCGCCACGCTGGAGGAGCGGCTGCGCTCCCGGTTTGAGATGGGTCTGCTGGCGGACATTCAGCCGCCGGATCTGGAGACCCGCATCGCCATCATTCGCCGCAAGGCGCAGGTGCTGGAGCTGCCGCTGCAGGACGATGTGGCGGAGTACATCGCCAACCAGCTGAAAAGCAACGTCCGGCAGCTGGAGGGGGTCGTCAAGCGCATGCGGGCGCAGTATATGCTCAATAACGAGCAGCCCAACATGATCACCGCCCAGAACGCCATCCGGGATATCCGCAACGACAACCAGCCGGTGCCCATCACCGTGGAGCGGATCATCACCGAGGTCGCCCGTGCCATGGGGGTGCAGCCGGAGGATATCCGCTCCGGCAAGCATTCCGCTCCTATCTCCCGGGCACGGCAGGTGGCGGCGTATGTGGTGCGGGATATCACCAATCTGCCGATGAAATCCATCGGCGCCGAGTTCGGCGGACGGGATCATTCCACCATCGTCTACGCTATCCAAAAGGTGGAGACCCAGATGGCGCAGGACGCCTCCTTCAAGCACACCGTGACGGATATTATCAAAAATATCAGCGAGCGCTGACCGGTGCTGCCGATCAAAAACAGGGGTGGAGACCCTTTTATATATAGTATTCCTTATTTATAAGGGTTTTTGGCGTGATCGGATTGCTCCGTTCACCGCTTTCCACCGGGTAATCACCGGCTGTCCTCCACTTTTCAACATAGCTGTGTGGAAATTGTGGAAAACCGAATTTTCACATCCTTTTCCACAATCCACCGCACCCTTTCCACCAACCGGTGGAAGTGCGCCGAACCGGTCACATCCTTCCCCCGGCTTCCACCAAACGGTTCGCCCCGGCGGGGGAGAAAAATTCCAGTGTTTTCCGGGGATAAACCCGGTTTTCCACAAAATCACAGCCCCTAATACTACTACTACACAAATTATATTTATTTTACTAATAAAGGTGGGTCTAACCATGAACATTCAATGCGACAAGCAGGAACTGATCGAAGCGGTGGGCAACGCCCAGCGGGCCGTCGCCACGAAAGCCTCTCTACCGGCGCTGGAGGGTATCCTGCTGCGGGCACAGGGGTCTACGCTGTTTCTGGCGGGCTTCGATATGGAGCTGGGCATCACCACCACCATCGAGGCACAGGTGCAGCAGCCCGGCGAGCTGGTGCTGCCCGCCCGGATGTTCGGTGACATCGTGCGGAAGATGCCCGGCGACCGGATCACCCTCTCCGCTGACGACAAATTCAACACCGTGATCCGCAGCGAGGTGACGGAGTTTTCCATCATGGGCATTACGGCGGCGGATTATCCGGCTATTCCCACCGTGGAGGAGGGCATCAGCCTGTCGCTGACTCAGGATGTGCTGAAGGGCATGGTGCGGCAGACCATCTTCTCCGTGGCGGCGCCCAACAACCCCCGTCCCATCTACACCGGCACCCGGTTCGAGGTGACCCCGGATCAGCTGCGGCTGGTGAGCATGGACGGCTATCGGCTGGCGATGCGCAGCGAGCCGGTGCAGACCGATGAAACCGTCAACTTTGTGGTGCCGGGCAAGGCACTGCAGGAAATCCTCAAGCTTCTCAAGGACGAGGATAAGCCCTGCAGCCTGATCATCGGGCGGAGGCACATCATTTTCGAGATCGACGGCTATGCGGTGATCTCCCGGCTGCTGGAGGGAGAATTCATCGACTATCAGAAGATCATCTCCCAAGAGGACGCCGCCACCACGGTGCTGGTGAATACCCGCAGCATGATGGATGCCGTGGATCGGGTGTCGCTGGTCATCAACGATCGGCTGCAGACCCCCATGATCTGCGAATTCCGGGATCAGTCGGTGTACATCTCCTGTTCCACCCCCTTGGGCAAAGCCAATGACTGCATCCCCGCCCGCATCAGCGGCAACGAGGAGACCATGGGCTTCAATTCCCGCTATCTGCTGGACGCGCTGAAAAACAGCGAGACCGACGAGGTGCGCATCGAACTGAACAGCTCTCTGAAGCCGATGAAAATATTTCCGAAGGAGGGCAGCAGCTTCCTGTTCCTTGTGCTGCCGGTGAGATTGAAATAATGAAGACTATGCACTTCACTTTAGAGACGGAGTTCATCCGGCTGGACGATCTGCTGAAACGCACCGGCTGCGTCGCCACCGGCGGGCAGGCCAAGGTGCTGATCCAGAGCGGACATGTGCAGCTGGACGGCGCCCCCTGCACCATGCGGGGCAAAAAGCTGCGGGGCGGGGAGACCGTGACCCTGCCGGATACCGGCGAGGAGATCGTCGTTGCTCGTCCGTAGGTTGACCGTCGGCGCCTTTCGCAATCTGCACCCCTGCCGGTGGGAGCCGGCACCCGGTGTTAATATTCTCTACGGAGACAACGCCCAGGGAAAGACCAATCTGCTGGAGGCATGCTGGCTGTTTACCGGCGCCCGGAGCTTTCGGGGCGCCAAGGACTGCGAGACGGTGCCCTTTGGCGGAGAGGAGGCACGGCTGTCGCTGGAATTCTTCGCCGGAAGCCGGGAGCAGCAGGCGGATATGACCATCCGCCAGCGCCGGCAGGTGACCCTGAACGGCGTGAAGCTCCCCTCCGCCGCCCGGCTGGCGGGCATCCTGTGCGGGGTGGTGTTTTCACCGGCGCATCTGTCGCTGGTGCGGGACGGTCCTGCCGAACGGCGGCGGTTCGTGGACGCCGCTTATTGTCAGCTCAGTCCCGGATATGTGGGCAAGCTGGCGGAATATCAGCGGGTGCTGGTGCAGCGCAATGCCCTGCTGCGGCAGATGAACGAGCCGGGGCGGGACACCGCCTCCGACCGGGAGATGCTGGAGCTGTGGGATCACACGCTGGCAGCCGCCGGCGCCCGGGTGACGCTGGCACGCAGTCTATATATTGACAAGCTCCAGCCCATAGCGGCGGAGATCTATGCCGGATTATCCGGCGGACGGGAGCAGCTGTCGCTGCGGTGGGAGTCCCCCGCCTTTGCGCCGGGGCTGACCCCGGCGGAAATCGCCGCCCGCTGGCTGGCTGCGCTGCAGGCCGCCCGGCGAGCCGACCGGGGAGCCGGATTTTCCACCGTGGGACCTCATCGGGAGGATCTGACCCTGACCCTTAACGGCACGGAGGTACGCACCTACGGCTCGCAGGGGCAGCAGCGCTCGGCGGTGCTGGCGCTGAAAATGGCGGAGGCAGTTCTTCTGCAGGAGGTGACCGGCGAGCCGCCGGTGGCATTTCTGGATGACGTCATGAGTGAGCTGGACGTATCCCGGCAGGAATACATCCTCAACCACATCGACGGCTGGCAGGTGTTCATCACCGGCTGCGAGCCCTCGGCGGCGCTGCGTATGACCGCCGGCAAGGTATTTTATATTAAACAAGGCGTATTATCTGAATAAATCTATACAGACAGGATCTGAAATTCTATGTATTTGCATATCGGGCAAGATACCGTGGTGCGGGAGCAGGACATCGTGGGCATTTTCGACATGGATAACACCACGGTCTCCCGTACCACCCGGGAGTTTCTCAACCGGGCGGAAAAAGAGGGGCGGGTCAGCTATGTAAACTATGAGCTGCCCAAGTCCTTTGTGGTGTGCCGCAGTCCCGATGACCGGGGGTATACGGTGCATATTGCCCAGATGGCGCCCCGGACGCTGTATAAACGAGCCAAGACCTTATAACCAATGACCGAAAGAGAGGAAAACCGCTTATGGCACAGGATACGGAGCTGCAAAACGAGCAGGAGCTGACCCACGCCGACGGGTCATACGACGAAAAAGACATACAGGTGCTGGAGGGACTGGAGGCGGTGCGCAAGCGCCCCGGCATGTATATCGGTTCCACCGGCCCTCGTGGTCTGCACCATCTGGTGTATGAGATCGTCGATAACTCCATTGACGAGGCGCTGGCGGGCTACTGCACCCATATTGAAGTGGACGTGCTGCCCGGGGACATTATCTCCGTGCGGGATAACGGCCGGGGCATCCCCGTGGGTATGAACGAAAAGCTGGGTCTGCCCACCGTCACGGTGGTGCTGACGGTGCTGCACGCCGGCGGTAAGTTCGGCGGCGGCGGATATAAGGTTGCCGGCGGTCTGCACGGCGTGGGCTCCTCGGTGGTGAACGCCCTGTCCGAGTGGCTGGAGGTGGAGATCCGCCGGGACGGCCACATTTACGGGCAGCGGTTTGAGCGGGGCAAGACTGTGTCCGACCTGAAGCTGCTGGGAGATACCGATGAGACCGGTACGCTGGTGCGATTCAAGCCCGACGGCGAAATCTTTACCGAGACCACCGAGTTCGATTTTGAGACCCTGCAAAAGCGGCTGCGGGAGCAGGCATTCCTCAACGCCGGACTGCGCATCACCTTCACCGACCGGCGCACCGATGAGATCAAGCAGGAAACCTACTGCTATGAGGGAGGAATTTCCTCCTTTGTGGAGTTTCTCAACAAGACCCGGGGCTATGTGCCGCTGCACGAGAACGTGATCCACCTCACCACCACCGACGGCGAGAGCGTGGCGGAGGTGGCGTTCCAGTATAACGACAGCTATAACGAGACCATCGTCTCCTTTGCCAACAATATGCACACGGTGGACGGCGGCACCCACGAGACGGCGTTCAAGACCGCCATCACCCGGGTATTCAACACCTACGCCCGGCGCTTTAAGATCCTCAAGGACAACGACAAGGATCTGAAGGGCGAGGACGTGCGGGAGGGTCTCATGGCGGTCATCAGCGTGAAGCTGGAGGACGCTCAGTTTGAGAGTCAGACCAAGGCGAAGCTGGGCAACACCTCCATCGGTAAGCTGGTGAACACCCTCATCAGCGTCAAGCTGACGGAATATCTGGACGAGAATCCGGCGGTGGCGAAATCCATCCTGGAAAAATCCGTCAACGCCGCCCGGGTACGGGAGGCTGCCCAAAAGGCACGGGAGAAAGCCCGCAACGATAAAAAATTAAGCTCCATGCGGATGCCGGAAAAGCTGGCGGACTGCATCTGGAAGGACCCGGAGCGCACCGAGCTGTATATTGTCGAGGGCGATTCCGCCGGCGGCTCCGCCATTCAGGGACGGGACCGGAACTATCAGGCGATCCTGTCCCTGTGGGGCAAGATGCTCAACGTGGAAAAAGCCCGGCTGGACAAGGTGTACGGCAACGATAAGCTGACCCCCGTGGTGATGGCGCTGGGCTGCGGCATCGGAGACGATTTCGACTTGTCCCGGCTGCGGTACGGCAAGGTCATCATCATGGCGGATGCCGATGTGGACGGTTCCCACATCTGCACGCTGCTGCTGACCTTCTTCTTCCGGTATATGCGTCCTCTCATCGAGGAGGGGCATGTGTATATCGCCCAGCCTCCTCTCTACAAGGTGATGAAGGGCAAAAAGTTTGCCTACGCCTTCTCCGACGAGGAGCGGGACCGGGAGATCGCCGGCTTCGGCGGCGACGTGGACAATGTGCAGCGGTATAAAGGTCTGGGCGAGATGGATCCCCAGCAGCTGTGGGAGACCACCATGGATCCCTCCTTCCGCACCATGCTTAAGGTGCATATGGAGGACGCCCAGCAGGCGGACGAGACCTTCTCCATCCTGATGGGGGATAAGGTGGAGCCCCGCCGGGAGTTTATCGAGAAGAATGCCCGGTATGTGGATAATCTGGATGTGTGACGGCGAATAATGGCCGCACAGGCTGCAGACGTGGCGGACAGCCGCCGATATAAGGCAGACGTCACGGAAGCATCGACGACCGAAGCTTTAGAATGGAGTGCGTGAACAGCGTTCACGCAGGATGGAGTTGTATGGACGATAAAACAACGAATGCCCTGCTGACGGTGGATCTGACCCGGGAGGAATTCATTGATTTCCGGTATGTGATGGATCGGTTCGCCGGCATGGGACGGGGACGCTGGACCCGGGCGATCATTATGGGCCTATTCAGCCTGTCGCTGATCGTGCTGGCTCTGGTGGAGCTGGTCAAGGAGGGACAGGCGGACTGGCTGACCGGTATCGTCGGCTTGCTGATGCTGCTGGTCAGTCTGCTCATCGCTGTGCTGGAGCCGGTGATCCTCAAAAAGCGTGCCGGCCGTGCCTATGACCAGAGCATTGCCGCCGGATACAGCTATTACGGCACGGTGCGGCTGTACAGCGACCGCATCGAAAAGGAGGGGACGGAGCAGACCGTCACCATCCCCATCAACGGAACAGCGTTCTTTCTGGAATGCAAGGAAATGATGGTGTGGGGCAGCGACCGCACCCGTTCCATCGTGCTGCCCGCCCGCTATCTGACGGCGGAATCTGCCGCCGCCCTGCGGCATGCTGCCGACCGGATTCCCACCGGACACCGGCGGTTCAACGGACGGGTGGTGCCTCAAGGGCAGGTGCCTGCGCCGGTGGTGACGGAAAAGCCCACCGTGCTGTGGGAGCAGACCGTCACCTATACGCTGGAGGAGTTCCAGAGCCTGCTGCGCAGTGTGCTGAAGCAGAATTACAGCCAGCGGCTGCCCATGTTCGGGCTGCTGAGCGTGCTGACCGGGCTGGCATTGGGATGGAACGGCGAGAGCGTCGTGCCCTGCGTGATGTATTTTCTGGCGACGCTGTTTTTCCTGACCCTGCTGAATCTGCTCATGCCCCTGTGGCGGCTGCCCCGGCACGAGGAGCAGGTGCCGCCCTCCGCCCGCCAGATACAGTTTGCGCTCACCGACCGGGGCTTCCGGCTCCATTCCGAGCGGCAGGAGGATTGCGTCCCCTGGGGCGCCATCGCCCATGTGATGGATAAGGGCGACTATGTGGAATTTCAGTGGCAGCATACGTTTGCCCGGATCCCGAAGCGCTGCATCCCTGATTTTGAGGCGTTCGACGGGATCATTACGAAATATTGGAAACACTGACAGGATAATTCAAATGCTTTTATACTGATTGTAAACGAAAGGTCAGGTGATTTGGATGGAGGAGCAGTCAACGCCCCTTGCCAAACTGATAAATGTGGACTTGGATAAGGAGATGCGCAAGCGCTTTCTGGAGTATTCCGTGTCGGTGCTGGTGGCACGGGCGCTGCCGGATGTGCGGGACGGCTTGAAGCCGGTGCATCGCCGGATCCTGTACACCATGCACGAGGATAAGCTGACCCCCGATAAGCCTTACCGGAAATCCGCCACCACCGTGGGCGACGTGCTGGGACGGTATCATCCCCACGGCGACGCCTCGGTGTATGACGCCATGGTGCGTCTGGCGCAGGATTTCTCGCTGCGGTATCCGCTGGTGGACGGGCACGGCAACTTCGGCTCCATCGACGGTCACCCCGCCGCCGCCTACCGGTATACCGAGGCACGGCTGAGCAAGCTGAGTCTGGATATGCTGGCGGACATCGATAAGGATACGGTGGATTTCATCCCCAACTTTGATAACAACAAGGTCGAGCCCACGGTGCTGCCCTCCCGGTTCCCGAACCTGCTGGTGAACGGCTCCTCCGGAATTGCCGTCGGTATGGCGACCAACATCCCGCCCCACAATCTGCGGGAGGTGGTGGATGCCATCTGTCTGCTGATCGAAAATCCCGACGCCGAGCTGCCGGACATCATGGAGCACATCAAGGGGCCGGATTTTCCCACCGGCGGCATCATCATGGGGCGCAGCGGCATCCGTGCCGCCTACGCCACCGGCCGTGGGCGCATCACCGTGCGGGCCCGGGCGGAGATCGAGGAGAGCGGCAACCGCAATCGGATCGTGATCAGCGAGATCCCCTATATGGTGAACAAGCTGAATCTGGTGAAATCCATCATCGATCTGGTGGACGATAAGCGCATCGAGGGCATCCACGACGTGGTGGATCACTCCAGCATGGAGGGAATGCGGGTCGTCATCGATCTGAAAAAGGATGCGGTGCCGCAGGTGGTGCTGAACCAGCTGTACGCCTACACCCAGATGCAGGTGACCTTCGGTGCCATTCTGCTGGCGCTGGTGGACGGCACCCCGAAGATCCTCACCCTCAAGCAGATGCTGGAGGAATACATCAAATTCCAGATGCAGGTCATCACCCGCCGTACCCAGTTCGATCTGAACAAGGCAAAGGAACGGGCGCACATCGTAGAGGCGCTCAAGCGGGCGGTGGACTTCATCGATGAGATCATTGCTCTCATCCGGGCTTCCTCCGACCAGAACGCTGCCAAGGAAAAGCTTATGGAGCGGTTCCTGTTCGACGACATACAGGCGGACGCCATCGTGAAGATGCGCTTGGGACAGCTGTCCGGTCTGGAGCGGCAGAAGATCGAGGATGAGCTGGGTGCGCTGCAGCTGCGCATTGCCGAGCTGGAGGGGATCCTGGCAGACGAGCATAAGATCAAGGAGATCGTCAAGGACGAATGTCTCAAGATGCGGGATAAGTACGGCGACGAGCGCCGCACGGAGATTTCCATTGTCTCCGGCGAGGTGGACATCGAGGATCTGATCCCCGAGGAGGAGAGCGTGCTGACCCTCACCGAGGCGGGCTACATCAAGCGCCAGCCGGTGGACAGCTATTCGGCGCAGCGCCGGGGCGGCCGGGGCATCAAGGGCCTCACCACCAAGGAGGAGGATGTCATCCGGCATATGTTTGTCTGCTCCAGCCACGATACGGTGATGTTCTTCACCAATCTGGGGCGGGTATACAAGCTGCGGTGCTTCGAGGTGCCGGAGGGCAGCCGCACCGCCAAGGGGCTGAATATTGTCAACCTGCTGCCCCTCCAGCCGGAGGAGCAGGTCACGGCGATGATCCGCACCGAGGATCAGACCGAGGGGCTGAATTTGTGCATGGTGACCCGCCGGGGCATCATCAAGCGCACCCGCCTGGACGCCTACGCCAATGTGCGTAAGGGCGGCTTGATCGCCGTGGATCTGGACGAGGGCGACGAGCTGGTGAGCGTGCTGATCACCGATGGGGAGCAGCAGCTGCTGCTGGCGACCCGCAGCGGTATGGCGATCCGGTTCCGGGAGAGCGACGTGCGGCTGGTCGGGCGTACCGCCCGGGGCGTGCGGGCGATCTCGCTGGGCGAGGAGGACACCGTGGTGGGCGTGGTGCTGGTGGACGATGCCGATCGGCTGCTCACCGTCACCGAGACCGGCTACGGACGGTTGAGCCAGTTTAACGAATATCGCATCCAGTCCCGTGGCGGCAAGGGTATCATCAACTACCACACCGAGCGCTACGGCGCCGTGGTGGGGATCGCCGCCGTGGAGGAGCAGGAGGATCTGATCCTCATTTCCTCCTCCGGTATTATGATCCGTATGGCGACGGACGAGATCCGTCTGTGCAGCCGCACCTCCAAGGGCGTGCGGGTCATGCGGGTAGGCGAGGACACCCGGGTCATCTCCATGGCGGTCACCGCCCATGAGGAGGATGCCGAGATGGCACACCCGGAGGATGACGGCACCGCCGATGAGGGCGCTGCCGACACCGAACCGGAGGAAACTGAAGCGCCTGCCGAGACCCCGGCGGACGAATAAGCAGGAAAAACTCCCGACCCCGCCGGGTCGGGAGTTTTGTGGTGGTGTATAAAGAACCGGCGGGAGCGGCAAATTGGCTGTTGCTGCAGCATTTTCTTCGGAAAAGGCTCGACCGCCGGTCTTTTCGCTCTTGCCCGGCTGCCGATTCATCCGTGAAGTGGAGTAAGACCTGTCTGGTGCAGAAAACGGCATGGGGAAAGAACGGTGGCGCACGAATCGAGACTGTGTCGGTCGCTCCGCTTTTCGTCCGGCTGCTGGTCTGTCCGTGAAGTGGGAGACAGCCTGTCCGGCACAGAAAACGGCATGGGGCAAGAACGGCGGCGCACGAATCGAGACTGTGTCGGTCGCTCCGCTTTTCGTCCGGCTGCTGATTCATCCATGAACTGGGAGACAGCCCGTCCGGTGCAGAAAACGGCATGGGGCAAGAACGGCGGCGACGAACGGGGACTGTACCGATCTTTCTGCCCTCCGTTCGGCTGCTGATTCATCCATGAACTGGAGACAGCCCGTCCAGTGCAGAAAACGGCATGGGGCAAGAACGGCGGCGCACGAATCGAGATTTTGCCGGTCGCTCCGCCCTCCGTTCGGCTGCTGATTCATCCATGAACTGGGAGACAGCCTGTCCGGCGCAGAAAACAGCATAGGGCAGACCGGCGGTGAATGGATCGGGAACCGTGAAATCGGGAGCAGGAAAACCGAAAATGGCGGCGGGGGCGGTTTTTTCCTTTGGCGGCGGTCTCTGCTTACGCATGAGGATGCCGGGTCGGAGGTTACGGCGGCATCGTCCTCGTCCAAGTATAACATCTGCTCTCGCATGAGGGCGGCCGGTCGGATTGGCGGGCAAAAGCACCGGGCGGCTGCCATGAGCCGGGATAGCACAGACCTGTCCGTGTGGGCGCCGGTCAGCTGCGGATCGCCAGCAGCCATAATATTGCGATCGCTACACCGCACCAGAACCATAGCCGCACCTTTTTGTCCATTGCGTTGCCCTCCGCCCATACCGAATTTTACAGTTGGTAATATCTACGCAAAACAAAGCGCTTTTATTCAGTGCCGAAATTTCTTCCGCCGATTTTCCACCGCAGATTTTGTCTTAATGCCCGTTATGACGGGCTTTCTCCGGGGTTACGGTGGAAAACTCGGTGGAAACTGTGAAACTTTCCCCTCTACTCTGGGGATAATTCCGGGTTTTCCCCGGAAATGGAGGAATATTCCAGTGGAAAAGTTGAAAACTCAGTGAAAAATCAAAAACAGGAAGTATATATAAAAAATGGTAAAATTTAGCAGTGACTAAGAAGGGACGACCTATGGAATTTGTGGAGACGGAATATCAGGTAGCGGTCATCGGCGCCGGTCACGCCGGCATCGAGGCGGCGCTGGCTGCGGCTCGGCTGGGGTGCAGGACGGCGCTGTTCACCATCAATCTGGATTGGGTGGGGAATATGCCCTGCAATCCCTCCATCGGCGGCACGGCAAAGGGACATCTGGTGCGGGAGATCGATGCGCTGGGCGGCGAGATGGGCAAAGCCGCCGATCGGAATATGCTCCAGAGCCGGATGCTCAACCGGGGGAAGGGTCCGGCGGTCCATTCCCTGCGGGCGCAGATCGACCGGCGGGCGTATGCGGCGGATATGAAGCATACGCTGGAGCAGACCGAGAACCTGGAGCTGCGGCAGGGGGAGATCGTCCGGCTGGAGCGGCTGGAGGACGGGCGCTTCCGGCTCACCACCCGGCTGGAGGTGCAATATCTGGCGCAGGCGGTGGTGCTGGCGACCGGTACCTTTCTGCGGGGCAAGGTCTATGTGGGAGATGTGTCCTACGACAGCGGACCCGACGGAATGTTTCCTGCCACGGCGCTGTCCGCCTCGCTGGAGCAGCTGGGGCTGCGGCTGCGGCGCTTTAAGACCGGCACCCCCTCCCGGGTGCTGCGCCGCAGCATCGACTTCACCCATCTGGAGCGGCAGGACGGGGAGGAGCCGGTGACGCCCTTCTCCTTTGAAACGGATACGCCGCTCCATAACACCCTGCCCTGCCACATCACCTGGACCTCCGCCGCAACCAAGCGGGTGATTTTAGACAATCTCCATCGCTCGCCGCTGTACGGCGGCAAGATCGAGGGGGTCGGTCCCCGGTATTGTCCCAGCATCGAGGATAAGATCGTGCGATTTGCGGACAAGGAGCGCCATCAGGTATTCATCGAGCCCTGCGGCAAAAACACCGAGGAGATGTACCTGCAGGGGCTGAGCTCCAGTCTGCCGGTGGATGTACAGCTGGCGTTTTTGCACACCATTCCCGGCTTGGAGCAGGTGCAGGTCATGCGCCCCGCCTATGCCATCGAATACGACTGCGTGGATCCGCTGCAGCTGGGCATGACGCTGGAATTTCTGGACGTGCCGGGTCTGTACGGTGCGGGACAGTTCAACGGCAGCTCCGGCTATGAGGAGGCGGCAGCCCAAGGGCTGGTGGCGGGCATCAACGCCGCCCTGAAGCTGAAAGGGGAGGAGCCGCTGATCCTCGACCGGGCGTCCAGCTATATCGGCACGCTGGTGGACGATCTGGTGACCAAGGGCTGCACCGACCCCTATCGGATGATGACCAGCCGCAGTGAATACCGGCTGGTGCTGCGGCAGGACAACGCCGATGTACGGCTGACCCCCTTGGGGCGGCGTGTGGGGCTGGTGGACGATACCCGCTGGGCGCATTTCACCGCCCGCCAGACCGTAAAGGAAACGGAGCGCCGCCGCCTGCACGATACCATCTTACCTCCCTCGGAGGCGCTGAATGCGCTGCTGACCGCCTGCGGCACCACCCCCGTCACCACCGGGGTGCGGCTGGAGGAGCTGCTGCGCCGTCCCCAACTGGGGTACGCAGCATTGACGCCGGTGGATGTGGAACGGCCGGAATTGGAGCCGCTGGTGATGGAGCAGATCGAGGTGGAGCTGAAATACGAGGGCTATATCCGCCGGGAGCAGCGGGAGATCGACGAAATGCGGCGGCTGGAGAACCGGCTGCTGCCCCCGGACGCCCCCTATGCCGCCATCCACGGGCTGCGCAAGGAGGCGCAGGAGAAGCTGGCACGGGTGCGCCCCCGCAGCATCGGGCAGGCGTCCCGTATCAGCGGGGTCAGCCCGGCGGATGTGTCTGTGCTGATCGTATGGAGCGCTGCGCAGACCCGGGGCGGCTCAGGGGAGTGCAAATGAATGGCTGCGCCCGGCGCTTGCCCCTATACCGTAAGAAAGGAACAGAAACCGCATGATCGACCGAGAATTATTGACCCGGCTGGCTGCCGGATTTTCCGTAGAGGTGTCGCCGGAGCTGGCGGAGCGGCTGGATATATACGCCCGCCTGCTGGTGGAGTGGAATGAGAAAATGAACCTCACCGCCATCACCGATCCGGTGGGGATCACCGTCAAGCACTTTGCGGACAGTCTGGCGGCGGCACCCCTGCTGCCGGCGGGTGAATTCACCCTCATCGACGTGGGCACCGGCGCTGGATTTCCCGGGGTGCCGCTGGCGCTGCTGCGCTCCGACTGTCGGCTAACGCTGCTGGACAGCCTGAATAAGCGGCTGGTGTTTTTGGAAGCCGTGTGCGCTGCGCTGGGGCTGGACGCCCGCCGGGTACACGCCCGTGCCGAGGAGGGCGGAAGAAACCCGGCACTGCGGGAGCAGTTTGACGTTGCCACCGCCCGGGCGGTGGCGGCGCTGCCGGCGCTGTGCGAATATTGCCTGCCCTTTGTGAAGGTGGGCGGGCGGTTCATCGCCCTCAAGGGACGGGACGGCGCTCAGGAGAGCGCTGCAGCTGCCCATGCCATCCGGCTGCTGGGCGGCACGGCGGGGGCACCGCTGGCGGTGACGCTGCCCGGCGCCGCTGGAGAGGAGCCAATGGAGCGGCTGCTGCTGCCCATCGACAAAACCGCCCATACCCCGACAGCCTATCCCCGGCAGGGGACGAAAATTACGAAAAAGCCCTTGTAATTTCCCGAAAAAATTATTTCCCGACAACCGAATGTGACAGCCTTTTCTCCGCCCGGTGTGGTATGGTGAGGATGCAAGCAGGCATCCGCCGGGGGAGAGAGGGCTGTTTCAATGTTTCACGTGAAACATTTCCCGGCGGCGCCACAAAAAGGAAAGGGGAAATAACCTATGCGAGACCGGAAAACCAAGCGACCCTATGAATGTCGGGGGCAGGTCTGGATGATCCCCACGGCGGACATCCGTCCCAACCCCAGTCAGCCCCGGCGGGAGTTTCCGCTGGAGGGGCTGGTGGAGCTGGCGCAAAGCATCAGCGAAAACGGTGTGCTGCAGCCGCTGACGGTGACCATGGAGCCGGAGGGACCGGTGCTGATCGCCGGGGAGCGACGGCTGCGGGCTGCCCGGATCGCCGGGCTGAGTCAGGTGCCCTGCGTGGAGTTGTCGGTCTCCGACCGGCAGCGCAGCGTGCTGGCGCTGGTGGAAAATCTCCAGCGGGAGAACATGAACTGCTTTGAGGTGGCGGAGGGAATCCAGCGGCTCATCCGGGACTATGAGCTGACCCAGAGCGAGGCGGCGCAGCAGCTGGGTTATTCCCAGTCGGCGGTCGCCAACAAGCTGCGGCTGCTGCGGCTGCCGGAGGAGGAGCGCCGCCGTATGACGGCAGCGGGGCTGTCGGAGCGCCATGCCCGGGCGCTGCTGCGTATCGAGGACGATGCCCTGCGGGGGCAGGCGTTGGAGCGGATGATCGCAGAGCATATGACTGTTGCCCGCAGCGAGCGGCTGGTGGATGAGCTGCTGGCGGGGCGGGTACGCCGCCGCCCGGCGCAGCCGCTGGTGAAGGATGTGCGGGTATTCTTCAACACCGTCAACCATGCGCTGGATATCATGCGCCGGGGCGGGATCTCCGCTTCGTCCCAGCAGCGGGAGGAGGCGGACTTCATCGAATATGTGGTGCGGATCCCCAAGCTGGGGGCTCGCCGTCCCGCTGCCATCCGGTAGCCGTCCGCCGGTGCCGATCGCCTATGCTGCAGACCGAAACCGGCGCCGGACAGCCGGATGCGGCGGTGCCGTCGCAAATGCGCCCCAGAATAAGCAGAGACCCCCGTGGGAGAAGCCTGTACCTCTCCGACGGGGGTCATTCTTATATGCCCGGGGTCATTTTCACGGTCAGTTGATCACGGTGCTGCTTTTCAGGTGGCTGCCCACCAGACATACGAAGGTCTTGCCGGCAGCGACGGTCAGCGGGGTGGAGCCGTCGCTCTCGTAGAACTGCAGCCCGCCGGTGGTGCAGGTATAGCGGATGTCCCGGGCGGTGCCGCCGGTGGCAAGTGTACCGCTGCCGCTTTCCATGGAAAAATTGTAGCGGGTGGTCTGCTTGTCGTTTTGTTTGTCGTAGGTGTAGGTTTCATCCACCGTCCGGGGGGCGTACAGCACGATCACGTTGGCGGTCTCGATGGTGCCGCCGGTGGCGGTGACGTGGACGGGGGTATCCAGCGAGTTGCGGTGCTTTTGATACACGCCCCGGGCGCCGTCATAGGTGAACGCCATATGATAGGACTCGGAGATGCGCACATTCACCGTGTTGGCGACGGCGGAGCCGGTCTTAGTGCCGAACTGATAGGGCGATTTATAGGAGGAGGTGACCGCAATCTTCTGCTTTGCGATCTTCTCTGTCACCTTTTCCTTTGTGTATGCCGACCGGTTCCAGGAATAGTTTTTGCTGGCCTTCAGCACCGGGTGAATGACATAGGTGTTGGTCAATTCGGTGACGCCCAGCGCCTTGATGGCATCCAGTCCGGAGGGGGAGCCGCCGATGTGGCAGTAGATCGCATCCAGCGCCTTGGCAATCTTTACGAAATGGGGCCGGGCGGAGCGCACCGGGCCGATGGCCTCGGGAATGCGGTCCACGCTGGCGTAGACCGCCAGGATCCGGGGGATGCCGCCCTCGGTCTCCGCCTCGAAGAAGAAGTCGGCGGATTCCAGCCCGATCTGGGTGAGGGTGGAGGTCTCGTCGGTGACCACGAATCCGATGGGGCGGTCGTTGTCGGTCGTCATATCCTCGACGCCGGTGAGCCGGTTCAGCCCCAGTTTGGGGGCGGTGGTGGTTGTGGTGGTGGGCGCCGTGGGGGCAGGGGCGGAGGAGTCGGCGGCGGGCGTCTTTTGGCAGCCGCCCAGCGCCGCCAGCAGCACCAGCGCCGTGCCGGCTGCCGTCAGTCGCCGCAGCAGGGAATGGGTCATGGGAAAAATCCTTCCTTCTGTGATTTTTTCTTAATTATAGCACGCCGCCGGGCGGTCTGCAAGAAAAACGGCAAATCTGGACGAATTATGGACGGTTTTGTTGTCTTTCGGCGGTGCACCGGGTAGAAACGCCGGCGCAAACGGGCTTTTTTGCCCCAAGCCCTTGACAAATCCCTCGGGAATCGGTACACTAACAGTCGATATATGTCTCCGTAGCTCAGTAAGATAGAGCGATCGCCTCCTAAGGTGTTACTTTATCGCTCGCCTTTTCAAAAAAGCAAAGGGTTATACGTTCAAATCTTATCGTATATGCGCTTGTACCTCAGCAGGATAGAGGGTCCGCCTCCTAAGCGGAACGCCCCCGGTTCGAATCCGGGCAAGCGCGCCAAAAAGTGCCGAAAACACTATGTTTTTGGCACTTTTACTTTTCTTCGCTCACATATTTTCTTGAGTGAGATTTCATGTTTTCGGATAGTAAGCCAAAATCGGACTTTTATTGCAACCCGTCAAAATTCTTGCTAATTGCGATTAGCAGAAAATCAGCGTTTTGCTAATTGTCTGCTAATCGGTTTTTTATCAAAAATCTGCTAATTTGCACAGGCGTATGTTACATCCATAGTCTTTTTGAATATTTGAAGAAATATGTTATAATTATTGTAACGTTTTGTGAGTTTTCCAATCTAATAGTTGAAAGGACGGTGAAAATGTGACTGGTTTTGAAAAGCTTTACAATGAAAACCGAGACTTCATTTTCAAATATCTGATGAAAATGACACGGGATATTACGCAAACCGAAGAGTTGACACAAGAAACCTTTTTTCGTGCATATATGAACTATGCCTCTCTCAAAAACAAGGAAAAGGCTTCCGTGTGGCTCTGCCAAATCGCAAAGAATACATATTTTGCGTGGTATAACGAACAAAAGAAAAAAGATTCTCTCGACGATCTCGAAGTGGCAAGCAGCGATGTAAGCATAGAAGATGCCTTTGTTCAAAAAGAACTTTCCCAAAAAGCATTACATTGCTTGCACGAATTAGAAGAGCCGTACAAAGAAGTATTTATGCTTTCTGTCTTTGGCGGTTTCTCGTTAAAAGACATTAGCTCGATCTTCGTAAAAAGCGAAAGCTGGGCACGAGTTACATTTTACCGTGCCAAGCAAAAACTATTAGAAAGAATGAGGTAACGATATGAATTGTAACATTGTTAAGGATTTGATCCCACTGTACATTGACGGATGTTGCAGTGAGGAAAGCGAAAAGGTTGTTGAAGAACATATTAGAGATTGCGGCGATTGCAAGCGACTTCTTGAAGATATGAAATCGTCCTCCGATATTATCACGGTTTCGGAGTCACCGAAAACTTTCAGCAAGCTTAACGATTGGAAAGCTTCTGTTTTACAGTCGGTTTTGTTGTTTCTTTCATTTGCTTTGATTACCGTTGGAGTTGCCCTAGAGGCAAGAACACCGTCGGGTATTGGAAATGGCTTTTGGGCGTTGAATCTCGTTATTCCGGCAACCGGATTTATGCTATCACTGGCAAATTGGTATTTTATAAGAGTATATAAAAACAGAAAGAGTTTTTCCTTGTTTTCTTTGATTGCTACTCTTGGTATCACATTATGTGCATATATATGGTCTGGTTTTCACTATGAACTGAATGTTTTTGAGTTGTTTTCTGAATGTGATTTTGTTGAGTTTTTAGATGTCATGCAAGGCATATTGTTCCTTAATGGTCTTGGAATTGTATTAACAATTGTATTTTGCACTTTATCCAAAATACTCTCAAACCAATACGCAAAGATGTTGGGGAAAGAGTAAGGTGATTATATGAAAAAAGCAATATCAATTTTGATGTGCTTGTTATTTGTACTGGCAATACTGTATCCTGCAGGTGTAATAATAACAGCGTGTTTCGGATATAGCTTTGAACTTATCAGTGTTTCGGCTTTTGCGATCGCTATTGCCGCACTATCCGTGTGCATAGTCGTCCTTGATCTTGTTTGTAAAAACACGCTTGAAAATAACACAATACGGATTCTTTTGGCGATTATCACTCCATTGTCTTTGATCAATGCTGTATTTTATATTTTTAAGTGTTCGCAAATTTGTGTAATAGTAAGCGTATTGCTTTCTGCAGGTTGTTGCTGTTACTTAACGGTTAAATACGGAAAACCCTTGACACTCAAAGTTGTCGCATTGGTTTTGTCTGCACTAATGATTTTGCCTATTTGTTTCTTCAGTTTTATTGCCTTAATTTTCGGCAACATTGGTCAAAACACAGTTGTACAAACTGTTGAATCTCCGAGTGGAAAATACTACGCTCAAGTTATTGACAGCGACCAAGGTGCACTCGGCGGAGATACCCTTGTTGATGTTTATGAAAAAAGCAAAATCAATGCAATTCTTTTCAAAATTGAAAAGAAACCTCAACGAGTTTACTTTGGTGATTGGGGCGAATTTGAAAACATGCAGATCCATTGGAAGGACGATAATTGCTTAGTAATCAACTCGCTTGAATATGAAATAGAATAACACTATAAAATACTGCAAGTAATTTCGAAACATTTTGCAGCAATATTACCTTTACCCTAATTCAAGCCTCCTTGCTAATCGCCTGCTAATCAAACGCAGTAAAACAGTATAAAATCAGCGGTAACGGCGTAACACAAGATAATACTTTAGTTTTAAAAATCCCCTGACAGCAGGGGATTTTTAGGTATTATAGGGGAACCCGTTTGTGTTTTCATTGGTATCTCCTAAGCGATAGGCTGTTGGTTCGACTCCAATCGGGGACGCCAAGGAGCGGCAAGCATCGACCGGGTGCTTGCCGCTCTTTTCGTTGTGATAAGTATACTAAGGCGGATTCTGTCGAACCGCTCCGTTGCACTTTTATCGTTTTTCTGCTATACTGATTCCGTTCGATCATACGGCTGCGAAGAACGGCGCCTTTACTGCTGTACAGGGTGCAAAACGGGAAAACGGCACAGGATGGCGGGGCAGCTGATATGAAGATACGGAAAAGAGCCGTACAGGGGGAGAATGGTGGAAATGTCGATGAAGCTGAGACAATTGGAGGCGGCGGACAAGGTGGCCGTACAGGAGCTGTTCGGGGTATGCTTTGCGCAGGATGCCTACTATTGCCGCCTGTTAGACGACACGGAAAACATGGGCTGCACCTTTGCCGAGAGTCTTGCCTACTGTTTGGGCAACGGGCTGAGCCGGGGTGTGTTTGACGGGCAGCAGCTGGTGGCGTTTGCGCTGCTGCTGGACTACGGACAGACCCGCCGGGAGCAGCCGAATATGTTTGATGAGATCTTTGGCCGGGCGCCGGGGCAGCCAAAATCCTATGAGGAGGCGCTGCATCAGCGTATACAGGCGTTGGAGGGGCAGGTGCTGTATTTGCTGTCGCTGGCCGTGGCGCCGGCGTATCGGCGGCAGGGATTAGCGGCCGGTCTGGTGGATACGGTGCTGGAGGCGTATCCCCGATGCCATCTGGTAGCGGACGTATCCAACGAGGCCTCCCTGTCCCTATACAGACGGCGGAATTTCCGGCTGGAGACGCTGCAGCCCGGCTATTTTTATGTGGAGCATCGGCAGAATACCGCTCTGTCTACGGTGGAATTTTCCGGCTCGGTGCGGGTGCTGGTTCCCGATCCGGCGCTGCTTGTTCGTTGGGAATGCTCATTTGAGGCAGAGGGGACGGTGCTGCTGCCGGGCTATACGGTGCATGACAGCGCCGGGATCCCCGGCTTTTATGCGCAGGCGGACGACGTTTGTACAGCCCATCGGGTGCGGCTGGACTATCCGACCCTGCTGCGGCTGCAGCGGCGGCTGAATCCGGCGCAGGTGCGGGAATGCTTTGCCGGTAACACAGTGTTTTATGCTCAGCTGCGTCCCTATGCCCAGCCACCGCTGCTGAATGCTGCCCTGTCCGCTATGCTGCCCGCCCGCCGGGCGGAATGGAGCCTGATTCCCGACGTGTATGTGTCGGTGCCGATGCAATACGAGCAGCTGCCCGCTTCGGCGGCGGACATGGAGCCGTCCAATGGAACACGGCTGCTGGAAAACATGGCGTTTCGCACCTATTATGAGGCGGGGGTGCCCTCGCAGGTGGCACGAGTGGACGATCTTGCGTCCTTCAAGCAGCGCATCGAGCGGCGTTATCTGGGGCGGGTGCGGCTGCAGATACTGGCGGAGGTCACGCCGGAGGACTATCTCACCCCGAGCGAGGGAATCGGTCCGCCTGCCGAGGTGGAGCTGTTTCTTTCCGTTGACCGGGCCAGCCGGTGCGCCGTGCTGACGTGGTTTTCCCTGTCCTGTCCGTTTCTCGTCAGTCACCTGTTCGACAATGTGATCTCCAACCGGGCGGTGGTGATTACGGACGGGGGAGAGGCGGTCAATTTCTATAATTACATTGAGGAGCGATACGGGTGTATTCGTCGGGGCACACCGAAGATCTTTGCGGTGTTTCCTGCCGACCGGCATACCCTGACGGACAGCCAGATGGCGTCTCTGCTGGCGTGCGAGACGATCTATCCCGCCGGAGAAAATTTTGGCAAGATCATTGACCGGGACATTGTGGCGGCGGTGGAGAGTCCGCAGGGCATGGGGCAATACGACCGGGCGTTTGTGTGTGCCTATCGCAATGCGGTGCTGCAATTTTCCGAGGATTTCTCCGGCAGCATTCGGGAGCGACTGTGCGAGGAGTCAATTACACTGTTTTATGTGGAGCTGATCCTGTTTGAAGAGGCAGCAATCCATATGGCGGATCGGGGGATCGTGAAGCTGTTTTCCTCTGAGGATGCCCGGGATCCGGTGGCATTTCTTGCACAGGCGGACGCCATCTACGATGCCTATGCCGGCACCATTGATTTCTGGGATGCCAAGGTGAACTATCCCACCTCCCAGAAGTCCATTGCCATGCTGCGGGAGGCGTTTGCTATTCGGGAGCAGCTGGAGGATATGTGGCGCAATCAGAAGCAGCTGAAAACGGTGTTTGAGACGAAATCCGACTTGATCGATCGGAAGGATTCCAAACGTATGGACATTTCGCTGGCGGTTTTATCGCTGCTGACGGTGTTTTCGGCGTGGAATGACAGCTATGACTATCTCACTAAATGGGCAGGTACGCTGCCGGATGCGGTGATATTTTTGCTGCAGCGGGCGATGTTTGCGCTGGTGCTGCTGATGGTTGGGTATTATGCCTGTACCCAGCTGCTCGGCGGGCGGCGTAAAAAACGGAAAGCCCGGAAAAAGCAGAATGACCGGAAAAGTCGCCGTACGGGGGAGAAACGGCAACGCCGCTGACAAACCGGAGGTGTGGGGGATGGATATGCGCCCGGTTAGGATACATCTCGGTGACTGCCCGTCCGTGCCCGGCGAGAAATAGGTCCTGGCGGCAGTCCACAACTGCCCTCAAAGGCAGAACCGGAAAAGCCAAAGAAACCAAAAACCCGGGAAACCAAAAGACCAAAACTCTAATAGACCAAAAAATTGAAACTCCAAAATTCCAAAAGCCAAAAACCGCCCGGACTCGGCTATGTCATCAGAGTTCGGGCGGTAGCAGTTAGCGAAAGCTCCCCGGCACAGCCGGGGAGCTTTTGTGTCGATGCGTATTTGTTTTTGCAGCGCTCCGGCGCAGGGCGACTGCCCGCCGCCGAGCCAGTCTATCGTACTACTTCATAGCTCCGGCACAGGGTAACCGCTCGCTACTGAACCAATCTATCGTATTACTTCATAGCTCCGGTGCAGGGTAGCCGCTCGCCGCCAAGTCAGTCTATTGTACTACTTCATATAGCGGGCGATGGCGGTCAAATGCTCCAGCTTATCCCGATCAAGGCGGCGGGCGGCGTCCAGAAGCGCCTGCAGCCACGCCGGTTCCGCTACCTCTTCGGCGAAAAACTCCTGCGGGGTGATGTGCAGGTAATCGCAGATATAGAAAAAACCGGTCATGGAAGGAAAAACCAAGCCGTTTTCAATACTCCGGATATATCCGGCGCTTTGTCCCATGGATAAGCTCATATCCCGGGCGGACACCCCACGGGCTTGGCGCAGCTTAGCCAGCCGCAGGGCAAACTCCTCTTTCGTCATGGTGCTTCACCGCTGTTTGCTCATTCTGTTCCGGATCGCCGGGTCATAGGGGAGGGGCAGCGGCTAATTGGGGTTATTTGTCGGATCTCCGCCCTGCCATATCCCGCATGATGGCGGTCAGGTGCTGCAGCTGTTCCCGATTGAGCCGTTTGGCGGCGTTCATCACGTCCTGCAGCCAGACCGGTTCTTCCACATCCTCGGCGAAAAATTCCTGTGGGGTGATGTGCAGATAGTCGCAGATATAGAAAATGCCGGTCAGAGACGGCATAGACTTGCCGCTCTCAATATTGCTGATATATCCGGGATTCTGACCCATAGAAAGGCTCATATCCCGTGCGGAAACGCCTCGGGATTGGCGCAATTTAGCTAACCGTAAAGCAAAATCCTGTTCAGTCATAAGCAGTTTCAACCACCTTTTATACTATTTTAGTAGTCAAAATTTAGTCAATGTGGGTTGACAGGCTACGTTTTTGACTGTAAAATGGAAATAAGGCTATGGATTGGATTCGGTGGTGGTTGACAGATGATGGAGAATACCCAAATAACGTGCTGCTTCATCGGACATCGAAAAATAGCGGAGCCGGAAACGCTGCGGGTAAGGCTCCGCTATGAGGTGGAGCAGCTGATCCGGCGGGGCGTGGTGCAGTTTGTGTTCGGCGACCGCTCGGAATTCAACGACCTGTGCTATGAGGTGGTGACGGAGCTGCAGGAGACCTACCCCCGGATTCGGCGGATCCAGTTTCGGGTGACCTATCCGGTGGTGGATGCCTATACGCTGCGGTTTGTGCAGGGCGGCTACGACGAGAGCTATTTCCCCGAGGAGATCCGCCGGGCGGGGCGGGCAGCGTATGTGGAGCGCAACCGGGCGATGATCCGAGCCAGCCAATACTGCGTTTTCTACTACGATCCGCTGTATACGCCGCAGCCCCGTCGCCGCACCCGGCGTGCAGCGCCCCAAAGCGGCACCCGGCTCGCCTATCAGTATGCGCAGCAGACCGGCAAAATACGCATCGATCTCTACCCGCCGCCGCCCGCCGACGAGGTTCGCTGAGGGGCGGTTTTCCGGCCAAGCTTAAAAATATGTCGAAATTATGAAATTGGGGGTTGACAAACGGTTCAGACCCGTGTATAATGCGCTGTAGAAAAAAGGTTCTTCTTTAAGAGCGGTACCGTGATGCCGACAAGAGACTGAATAGAGACAGCGGGTGCAGTGCGCCCGGGTCTGTGTTGTGTTGTGATCTTGTCGGTTGGTGCGACAGGATCTTTTTTTATGCTGCCGGAAAGGGGAGACACGCCATGGAGGAGACCCGCACCCTGCTTATGGATGAGGATACCGTGCGCCGCACGGTCATGCGGATGTCCCATGAGATCGTGGAGAAGAACCGGGGCGTGGATGATCTGGTGCTGGTGGGTATCCGCCGCCGGGGCGCCCCGCTGGCGCAGATGATCGGGGCGAACATCGCCCGCATCGAGGGCAAAGAGGTGCCCTGCGGCATGCTGGACATCAACTTCTACCGGGACGATCTGACGAAAGCCTCCGACGCCCCGGTGCTGAAGAAAGCCGAAATGCCCTTTTCGGTTGTGGATAAGCGGGTGGTGCTGGTGGACGATGTGCTGTTCACCGGGCGCACGGTACGGGCGGCGATCGAAGCCATCTTCGCTCTGGGTCGTCCCCGCTGCATCCGGCTGGCGATCTTAGTGGATCGGGGTCACCGGGAGCTGCCCATCCGGGCGGACTATGTGGGCAAGAACATCCCCACCTCGCTGCGGGAGACCGTGGCGGTGCAGCTCCCCGAATTCGACGGCGTGACCCGGGTGGAGCTGGTGCGCCGGGCGGACGGATAAACGGCTCATCCCCCTTTCGGGGTTTGACATATAAAAACTATAACGCAGGAGGAATGATCATGAAACTGAATTATGACATCCAAGACCGACCGAAGTTCGGCCAGCTGCTGGTGTTCGCTTTCCAGCAGCTGCTGGCGATCCTGGCGGCGACCATTGCGGTGCCCGCCATCGTGGGCAACGGCATGCAGCAGTCCGCCGCCCTGTTCGGCGCCGGTGTGGGTACCATCGTGTATCTGCTGTTCACCAAGTTCCGCAGCCCCGTGTTCCTGGGCAGCTCCTTTGCTTTCATCGGCTCCATGCTGGCGGCGTTCGCCGGGGCGGTGTCGGTGCAGGCGGGCTATATGGGCCTGCTGCTGGGCGCCGTGTTCGCCGGTCTGGTGTATGTGGTGATCGCCCTGGTGGTCAAGGTCGCCGGCGTGGCCTGGATCAACAAGCTGATGCCCGCCGTCGTGATCGGACCCACCGTGTCCATCATCGGTCTGTCGCTGGCGGGCAACGCCGTGGGCGACCTGACTCTGGGCAAGGTGCTGGACGCCGAGGGCAACGCCGTTGCCAGCCCCTACATCTGCCTGATCTGCGGTCTGGTGACCCTGTTCACCGTCATGCTCTGCTCCGCCTACGGTAAGAAAATGACCAAGCTGATCCCCTTCATTCTGGGTATCCTCGCCGGCTACGCCGTGGCGGCGATCTTCACTGTCATCGGCAATGTGACCGACAACCCCGCTCTGCAGGTCATCAACTTCAGCGTGTTCGAGGGGCTCAAGTTCTTTGAGGTGCCGGACTTCACCTTCCTGGAGGCGTTCAAGGGCGCTAAGGAGATCAACGGTCAGTACATCGCCACGGTAGCGGTTGCCTATGTGCCGGTGGCATTCGTGGTGTTCGCTGAGCACATCGCCGACCACAAGAACCTCAGCTCCGTCATCGGCAAGGATCTGCTGGAGGAGCCCGGTCTGCACCGCACCCTGCTGGGTGACGGCGTCGGCTCCATCGCCGGTGCCTTCTTCGGCGGCTGCCCCAACACCACCTACGGTGAGTCGGTGGGCTGCGTCGCCATCACCGGCAACGCCTCGGTGGTAACCATTCTGGCGACCGCCATCCTCGCCATCGTGATCTCCTTCTTCGGTCCCTTCGTGACCTTCCTGGCGACCATCCCCAACTGCGTGATGGGCGGCGTGTGCGTGACCCTGTACGGATTCATCGCTGTCTCCGGTCTGAAGATGATCCAGGATGTGGATCTGGGTCAGAACAAGAACCTGTTTGTGGTTGCGACCATCCTCATCACCGGTATCGGCGGTCTGACCGTCTCCTTCGGAAAGGTGACCCTCACCGCTGTAGCCTGCGCCCTGATCCTGGGTATCGTGGCGAACCTCCTGCTGAAAAACGCCAAAGAGGAGACCGAGTCGGCGGAATAAGCCGCCCGACGGCTCCCGACCCAATGGCACTGCGGACCCCGTGGCGGTTGCAAGACCGTCACGGGGTCTTGTGCGTTTCCGGGAGACTGTCGGCGGCGGTGGAGCGGGCGGAAAAGCCCCACCGAGTCCGGAAAATGTTTCACGTGAAACATTTTCGCCCGGCGTAATTCCGAAAAAACCATTTACAGCGGCGCAAAAGTATGATACACTAATAGGCAGCAACGAAAAAGGGGCGGATTCCGTGGTCGAACGGGTGTTTTTTATCGCCGAAATGCTGGGAACCGTGGCGTTTGCCGTGTCCGGAGCGCTGATGGCGGTGGATATGGCGATGGACGTGTTCGGCGTGCTGTTTTTGGGCGCCGTGACCGCCGTGGGCGGCGGAATGCTGCGGGACACCTTGCTGGGGCGGGTGCCGCCGGCGGCGTTCACCGATCCGATCTATATTCTGGTGGCGCTGGCGACCTCGCTGGTGGTGTTCTGCATCGTGTATTTCACCTATGACGGGATGCAGCGGCACCGGGAGGCGGTGGACCGCATCATCAATGTGTTCGACGCCATCGGATTGGGCGCCTTTTCGGTGGTGGGGGTGCAGGTCACCATCGCCGCCGGGCATGGCCGCAACACGCTGCTGGCGCTGTTTCTGGGCATGACCACCGCCGTGGGCGGCGGGATGCTGCGGGATGTGCTGGCGGGGCAGAAGCCCTTTGTGCTGCGCAAGCGGATCTATGCGCTGGCGGCGCTGTCCGGCAGTATGGTCTATTATCTGCTGCGCAGCGTGCAGGAGACGGCGGCGATCGTCACCGGCGTGGCGCTGGTGATCGCCATCCGGCTGCTGGCGGCGCATTTTCGCTGGAACCTGCCCCGGGTCCACTCCCGGCTGCGGGAGCGGGCGGAGGATACCCAAAATACCGAGACCGCCGGAGCATCCGGGGACGGACAGAAAGGCTGAGGACGATGGCAAAGGTTATAGCGGTAGTCACCCAGAAGGGCGGCGTGGGGAAGACCACCACCGCCGTCAATCTGGCGTCCACCGTGGCGGAGATGGGAAAGACCTGTTTGCTGGTGGATATCGACCCCCAGGGCAACGCCACCAGCGGCGTGGGGCTGGATAAGCGCCGGGTGCAGCTGTCCACCTACGATCTGCTGGCGGGGGCGGAGGGCAGCGACCGGGCGGCGATCCGCACGGCGTTTGAGCGGCTCTCCATCGTGCCCTCCAGCGTGGCGCTGGCGGGGGCGGAGATCGAGATGGTGGATCTGCCCCGGCGGGAGAGCCGCTTGAAAGCGGCGCTGGCGCCCTATCGGGAGCAGTACGACTTTATTTTCATCGATTGCCCGCCGGCGCTGGGGCTGCTGACCCTCAATGCGCTGGTGGCAGCGGATACCTTTCTCATCCCGGTGCAGCCGGAATACTATGCGCTGGAGGGGCTGTCCCAGCTGATCGCCACCGTGCGGCAGGTGAAGCGGCTGTATAATCCTGGTCTGGAGCTGGAGGGGGTGCTGTTCACCATGTATGACGGGCGGACGAATCTCACCCAGCAGGTGGCGGCGGAGGTCAAGAAGTTTTTCCCCCGCAAGGTGTATGGGGCGGTGGTGCCCCGCAGCGTGCGGCTGGCGGAGGCGCCCTCCTACGGTCGTCCCATCAACTATTACGATAAGGCGTCCAAGGGCGCCAAGTGCTATCGGGAGGTGGCGGAGGAGCTGCTGTCCCATCAATAACCGGCGGCGGGCAACGCCCCACACCGGAACAAAAATGCACCGAAACGGGTGGAAAGGAGCCAATCATGGCGATGAAAAAGGGCGGTCTGGGCAAGGGTCTGGACGTGCTGTTTGCGGAGAATACCTTGGAGGACGACGCCCGCACGGTGTCGCTGCCGATCCATGAGATCGTACCCAATCGGGAGCAGCCCCGGAAGCAGTTTGACGACGAGGCGCTGCAGGAGCTGGCGGATTCCATCGCCCAGCATGGGGTGCTGCAGCCGCTGCTGGTGCGGCCCATGCCCGACGGCAGCTATCAGCTGGTGGCGGGGGAGCGCCGCTGGCGTGCCTCCCAGATTGCCGGTCTGAACGAGGTGCCCGTGGTGGTGCGGGATATGAACGAGCAGGAGGCTGCCGAGCTGGCGCTGATCGAGAACCTCCAGCGGGAGGATCTGAACCCCATGGAAGAGGCGCTGGGCTACCAGACCCTGATGGAGGGCTACGGCATGACTCAAGAGCAGGCGGCGCAGGTGGTGAATAAGTCCCGTCCGGCGGTGGCGAACGCCCTGCGGCTGCTGCGGCTGCCCCAGTCGGTGGCGGCGCTGGTGGCGGAGGGCTCTCTGTCCGCCGGTCATGCCCGGTCGGTGCTGGCGTTTGAGGATGAGGAGACCATGCTGCAGATGGCGCAGACCGCCGTGGAAAAGGGTCTGTCGGTGCGGGAGCTGGAGCGGCTGGCAAAGCAGGCGAAGAAAGCGCCTAAGGCTCCCGCTGATCCCAAGCCCCGGCGGGATAGCTTTTTCGACGAGGTGGCGTTGGCGCTGCGGGAGAATTTGGGGCGGCAGGTGAAGGTCACCGGCGACGCCAAGGGCGGCACGCTGCAGATCGAATTTTTCGATGCCGAGGATCTGCGGGCGCTGGCGAACCGGCTGGAGGAACAGCCCCGGTGATCCGGCGGCTGTAGGAAGAATACAACTGCGGCGGGCAGCGGATGGCTGCCTGCCGTTGATTTTACGGAGGAATTATGTCCGAACTGTATATTCATCCAGAAAATATACCGGCTGTATGTAAATGTCCCCTGCAGGTCGCCTCTTATGACGTGGCGCCGGACGGCAAGCTCCGCCCGGCGGCGGTGCTGCGGTACCAGCAGGAGGCGGCGGAGCAGCATTTTGCCCCCGGCGGCTTGGGCTGGCAGGGCATGGCGGCGCTGGGGATGGCGTTCGTATGCGTGCGGTGGCAGGGGCAGCTGCTGCGCCGCCCCGGTATGGGGGAGCGGGTGACGGTGGAGACCTGGCACCGGCAGCGGAAGGGTCCCCGGTTTTACCGCTGCTACCGGTGGGTGGATGCAAGCGGTGCGGAGATCATCCGGGGGGTCATGGAATTTGCGCTGGTGTCCACCGCCGATCACCGCCTGCTGCGGGGGGAGGAATTTGACCGGTTTGCGATCCCTGCCCAGCCGGAGCGGCGGGTGGATTGCCCCGATCCCGGACGGCTGACGCTGCCGGAGATGGCGGCTGCCGGGTCGTACCGGGTGCGCCCCTCCGATGCGGACATGAACGGGCATATGAATAACACCCACTACGCCGATCTGTGCGAGGATCTGCTGCCGCCGGGGACGGCGGTGGGGGAGATCACGCTGCAGTTCCTTCACGAGAGCCGCCCCGGAGAAACGGTGGCGCTGGAATCCGCCCGAGAGGGCGCTGCGCTCTATCTGCGGGGCAGCCGGGAGGGAGCGCCGGTGTTCGCCGCCCGGGTGGTGCTGACGGAGGATGGCTGTGGAGCTTAAGGCAGCGCTGGACGCCGCCCGGGAGCCGACGGCGGCGGGCGGCATCGGCACGCTGGGAGAGAAAACGCTCCATGCGGCGCTGAAGCGTTGGATCGACGAGGATCCCACCCATTGGGAGGTGCCGCTGCCGGAGGGCTTTGTGGCGGATGTGTTCGACGGGGAGCGGGTGACAGAGGTCCAGACCGCCAATTTCTCGGCGCTGCGGCGAAAATTGACGGCGCTGCTGGCACAGTATCCGGTGACGGTGGTGCATCCGCTGGTGCGGCGGAAATGGCTGTGCTGGATCGATCCCGCCACCGGGGAGGTCACGTCGCCCCGCCGCTCGCCCCGCCGGGGCAGCTGGGCGGATGCCGGGGGGCAGCTGATCTATCTGCTGCCCTGCCTGCAGGATCCCCGGCTGGAGATCACGCTGGTGCTGCTGGATGTGGAGGAGCATCGGCTGGCGGACGGCTGGGGCAGCGGCGGCAAGCGGGGCAGTCACCGGGCGGAGCGCTATCCCCGGACGGAGATACCGCCCCAGACCCTGACGCTGCGCTGTGGGGCGGACTATCGGGCGCTGCTGCCCGCCGGTCTGCCGAATCCCTTTACGGCGGCGGAATTTGGCAAAGCCGTACGCCAGCAGGGACGTACCCTGCAGGGCACGCTCAAGGTATTATTAACCATGGAGGTGATCACCCGGGAAAAAGCGGGGCGCAAATTTTTATATCGGTATTGACGCTGCGGTGACCGCCGGCAGCGTCCACGTCGGAGCGCCCGTTAAAAGCAATGGCGTGCGGCTGCGGTCAAATAATGAGAACAGTCAGTTCGAGACCTTCCTGACTTAAAACAAAACTAAAGGAGCGATCTATCATGTCAAAACAGAAAACCATGTCCGTGCGGCGGTTGGTGACCGCCGGTTTGATCGGCGGCTTGTATGCCGCCCTGACGCTTCTGCTGGCGCCCCTATCCTTTGCGGGGCTGCAGTGCCGTCTGTCGGAGGCGCTGACCGTGCTGGCGGCGTTTACCCCTGCCGCCATCCCCGGTCTGATCGTGGGCTGCTTCGTGTCCAATCTGGCGGGGCTGACCTCGGGTGCCAACCCGGCGGGGGCGCTGGATCTGATGCTGGGGCCGTTAGCCACCGGGCTGGCGGCGGTATGGAGCTACCACCTGCGCAACCGGAAGCTGGGAGGCGTACCGCTGCTGTCCACGCTGCCCCCGGTGATCCTCAACGCTCTGATCGTGGGGGCGGAACTGGCGCTGGTAGCGCCGGAATTTTCGGTGCCGGTGCTGCTCATTCAGATGGGCAGCGTAGGGCTGGGAGAGCTGGCCGCCTGCGTGGTGGGCGGCGGCATATTAGCGGCGGCGCTGAGCCGCACCGGAGCTGCCCGAAAGATCTTTACGGACTGAAATATATAGAAGACAGTATACTCTCCGTAGACGACCGACCGACTGCGGAGAGTATATTTTTGCCCCGTTATACTATTCGGAGCAAAAAGGGACATTGTACACTGCCGCCGGGGGAATATAGCCGCCGGTTTTCCACCGTCCTCCCGTCCTCGGTGGAAAGCTTTGCCGTTTTCCTGTAAGATGAGGGTGAGGGCTTTACATTTTTCTCCGAAACGGGTATACTGATAGAAATGACTTTGCACAGAGAATGGGAGAGACGGTATGGGAGAGACGGTGCGGCGGTATGCGCCGGTGGCGGGGCTGTTGGCGGGGATCGCAGCGGCGGGTGTGCTGCTGACGGTGCTGCTGGGGGGCGGCAGGACGGAAAGCGACGCCTTTACGGTGGTGACGACCAATTATCCCCTGTATGTGGCGGCGCAGCAGCTGACCGCCGGGGTGGACGGTGTGGCGGTGGAAAACCTCACCGGCGCCTCCACCGGATGTTTGCACGATTATCAGCTGTCCCCCGCCAATCGCATCACGCTGGAGCGAGCCAATCTGGTGCTGCTCAACGGTGCGGGGGCGGAGCCTTTTCTCGACGATGTGCTGCCGACCCTCACCGCTCCGGTGACGGATACGTCGGCGGGGCTTGCGCTGCTGCCCTCCGGGGAAGCCCATGACCACGAGGATCATGAGCATGAGGATGACCACGACGACGAGCATGACGACCATGAGGGGCATCACCATACCGTGAACGAGCATGTGTGGGTCAGCCCCAGCCGCTATGCCCGGCAGGTGACGGCAGCGGAGCAGGCGTTGTGCGCCGCCGACCCGGACAATGCCGACCGCTACCGGCAGAACGCCGAGACCTACCGCCGCCGGATCGACGAGGTAGCCCGGCGGCTGCAAGCGGCGGCGGCTACGCTGGGGCAGCGGCGCTGCGTGCTGTTTCACGATTCGCTGGCATATCTGGCGGATGAGCTGGGCTTTTCGGTGGCGGTGAGCCTGTCCGCCGGAGAGGAGAGCGGGGTTTCGGCGGGGGAGCTGCAGCGGGCGGCTGCTGCCGTGCAGGCGGATCCCACCATGCTGGTGCTGTACGACAGCCAATACACGGTGCGGTATCCGTCGGTGGACAGGCTGGTGCCGGAGAATCAGGTGCTGGCGCTGGACACCGGGGTCAAGGGCAGCGGCAGCGCCGACGATTGGCTCCGGGCGATGGAGCGGACGGCGCAGGCGCTGGAGCGCTGCGGGCAGAACGGCTGAAACGCCGCCGATCCGGACAACGCCGACCGCTGCCGGCAGAACAGCGAGACCTACCGCCGCCGCATCGACGAGGTAGCCCGGTGGCTGCCAGCGGCGGCTACGCTGGGGCAGCGGCAATGCGTGCTGTTTCACGATTCGCTGGCGTATCTGGCGGATGAGCTGGGCTTTTCGGTGGCGGCGATTCTGCCCCGCACGGCGGGGCTTCGGCGCACAAAAGGCGCCATTCCACAAGAAAGGGAGAACGGTTTATGAGCGGGTGCGGATTGCATTGCCTGAAAATCAATCATATCACCGTCCGGGCGGGCGGACATACGCTGGTGGAGGATGTGAGCCTTCACGCCCATTGCGGGGAGATCACGGCGGTGATCGGCCGCAACGGTGCCGGCAAAAGCACCCTGTTTAAGGCGGTGCTGGGGGAGCTGCCCCATACGGGGAAGGTCATTTTCACCGGTCATGACGGGATCCCGGCGGAGAAAAAGCCCCGCATCGGCTATGTGCCCCAAAGTCTCAACGTAGACCCAGGCTCCCCGGCAACAGTGCTGGATATGGCGGTGACCTTCACCAGCCGCTATCCGGCGTTTCTGCCGGTGCCGAAAAAGCTGCGGGCGGAGATCGCCGGGCATTTCGCCCGGTTCGAGGCAGAGGGGCTGCTGGATAAGCCGGTGGGGCGGCTGTCGGGCGGGGAGCTGCAGCGGGTGCTGCTGGCGATCGCCACCCGTCCCCACCCGGATATGCTGGTGCTGGACGAGCCGGTGTCCGGCGTGGATGCGGCGGGCTTGGAGCGGTTCTATGCGCTGCTGGAGCAGCTGCGGCGGGACGATATGGTGATCCTGCTGATCTCCCATGATCTGGAGTTTGTGCGGCACCACGCCGACCGGGTGGTGCTGCTGGGGGGGCGGGTGCTGGCATCCGGCAGCCCGGCGGAGGTGTTCGCCTCCCCGGCGTTTCAGGAGGCATTTCCCGGAGGAGGTGAGCGGTGATGGGCGGTATCTTCAGCTTTTGGCAATACGATTTCATGCGCACGGCGCTGGGGGCGATCCTGCTGCTGGTGCCGCTGCTGTCCATCCTCGGCACGCTGGTGGTGAACAATGGCATGTCCTTTTTCTCCGATGCGCTGGGGCATTCGGCGCTGACGGGGGTCGCCATCGGCGTGGTGGCGGGGGTCAGCCAATATGAATGGATCATGGTGGCGTTTGCGGTGGTGTTTGCGCTGCTGATGAACCGCATCCGCCATTCCCGGCTGGCATCCACCGATACGGTCATCGGGGTGTTCTCCTCGGTGGGGGTGGCGCTGGGGCTGGTGCTGCTGTCCCGGGGCGGCAACTTCGCCAACTATCAGAGCCTGCTCATCGGGGATGTATTGAGCATCACCCGGCAGGAGCTGTGGCTGCTGGGGCTGGTGCTGGCGGCGACGGCGGTGGTGTGGTGCCTGTGCTTCAACGGCTTTCATGCGGTCAGCATCAGCCCGGCGGTCGCCCGCAGCAAGGGGCTGCGGGTGGGGCTGCTGGACAACCTGTTTGTGGTGCTGATCGCCGTGGTGGTGATGCTGGCGATCCGCTGGGTGGGGCTGCTGCTCATCAACGCCATGCTCATCCTCCCGGCGGCGGCGTCCCGCCATGTGGCACGCAGTATGCGCAGCTATCATCTGCTGGCGCTGATCTTCGGGCTGTTCGCCGGGGTGCTGGGGCTGCTGCTGTCCTATTATAACGGCGTCGCCACCGGCCCCACCATCATTCTGGTGCAGGCGGTGATTTTCTTCGGCACATTCCTCATGCGGGAAAAATAAAAGGGCGAGCTAACACAAAACGCCAGCAAAACCGTGGTTTTGCTGGCATTTTCTGCGTTTATCCGGTCGAAACGGCTGGCTTCGGCTGCAGGAATGAAAGGCAGAGCTTATGGGACGGGTCGATCCCATCTCCGGCGAAAATGCGCCGCCCTTGCGGGAGCGGGCGCTTTTTATACACGGGGCAGCGGCTGCCTTTGCGGCGAGCGCTCTTATATGCGCTGCTCGTATACAGGAGGCGCCGGGGGAAAGCAGCGGTTATCCCACATACCCGTTAGATTGCGTCCGGCGGTTGATGCCGGTTCCAAAAGCATGCGCCGCCCGTTTTTTCGGGCGGCGCATGGCAGTTGTTTATATATCCTTGATGTAGCAGCGGCGGCGCTTGTGCTGCTCCTTGTCGAACATTTTCCACTGGGCGAGAATTTTGCTGTTGGTCTCCAGCTGGGGGCCGGTCTCCGCAAAGCGGATCCCCATTTTCGCCGCCCCCTGAATGAGGTGGTCGAGGATGATGGCGTTGATGCCGGCGCCCTGCAGCTCCGGCTTGACGGCGATGAGCAGCATATCCGCCGTGTCGTTCTTCCGCAGATCGTGCAGCACCCGCACCCAGCCGGTGGGGAACAGCCGTCCCCGGCTCTTTTGCATAGCCGTCGCCATGGAGGGGGCGCTGACCCCGAATGCCACCATCCGCTCCTGCTCGTCCATCACGAAGCACGCCAGATTCGGATTGATGAGCGGGGCGAACTTGGTCTTATACTTCTTCACCTGCCGCTCGTTCAGCTCGACCACGCCGTAGAGGGGCGAATACGCCTCGTTCACCAGCCGGAACACCTGCTCCACCAGCGGGGGATACTGCCATTGGTGCCTGACGTTGGCTATGTGGAGCTTGCGGCTGCGCAGCACATGCTCGGCGATGCGGTGCAGCTTCACCCCCTGGGGGCTGTCCGGGGTGGGCGCCTGGATGTAAAACTCCACCCAGTCGGTGTCCTTGCGGTAGCCCAGCCGCTCCAGATGCTCGTTATAGTAGGGATGATTATAATAGGTGATGAACATGCTGCGGCGGTCAAAGCCCTCCACCAGCATACCCTCCCGGTCCATGTCGCAGAAGCCCAGCGGCCCGTGGATCTGGTCGCAGCCCTTTTCGGCTGCCCAGCTCTCCACGGCGGCAAACAGGGCGGCGGATACCGCCGGATCGTCGATAAAGTCCACCTGAGAGAACCGCATCCGGTTGGTGTGCCATTTCTCGTTGGCTTTATAGCTGAGGATAGCGCCGATGCGCCCGACGACCTCGCCGTCCCGGTAGGCCAGCCAGCATTTGGCGTCGCAATAGTCGAAGGCGGGATTTTTCGTCCGATCCCAGTCCGCCAGATCGTCGCCGTAAAAGGCGGGCACAAACTGGGGCACATCCCGATACAGCTGGTTCGGGTAATCCACGAACCGGCGCAGCTCCTGTTTTGTGGTCACCTCCCGCACGGTGACGGCGGTGGTATCCATGGTGGAAAGCATAAGGTTCCTCCTCCTTGCGGTCATTGAGACAGGCGGATGCTGCCATACAGCCTCTATTCTACTCCTGCTGCCGCCATTTGTCAAACAAAACCCAAGGACAGGCAAAATTTCCATAAAACGATCCGACTTGACTTTTTTATCGAAAAACAGTATAATAAGCCCACTGCAACACACGATACTGTAAGATAAAGGAAATGACAGAGCATGAAGCTGATCGGAAAAAACGGTCTCAGCCGTTGGATCGAAATATACACCACGGTGCTGCTGTGCGTGATTCCGCTGCTGGTGGTGACGCTGCCCTTTACCATCACTTGGATCACCGAGCGCCCCCACGGCGACCCGTTTTATACTCGGTATCTGGTGATCCTCACCTATTCCGGCGTGATGGCGGAGCTGATCTTCTGGCAGGCACGGCGCATTTTGTCCAACGTAAACCATAACCGGGTGTTTTCCGCCGACACGGTGCGGCGGATGCGGGTCATGGCGGTGGAGTGCATGGTGCTGGCGGTGGCGTATCTGGCGACCATGTTCTGGATGTCGAAATTCTTTATGGCGGCGCTGTTTGTGGTGTTTGTGCTGGCGGGGGGCGTGCTGCTGGTGTTCGCCGAGCTGTTCCGGCAGGCGAATGCCTACAAGGAAGAAAACGACATGACGATATAAAGGTGGGCAGCGGAAGCGATGAGTATTATGATCAATCTGGATGTGATGATGGCCAAGCGCAAGATGGGCTTGACCGAGCTGTCCGATCGGGTGGGCATCACACTGGCGAACCTGTCCATTCTCAAAAACAACCGGGCGAAGGCGGTGCGTTTCTCCACGCTGGAGGCGATCTGCAAGGCGCTGGATTGCCAGCCCGGCGACATTCTGGAGTATGTACCGGATAAAAAGCAATAAGCCCCTTTGGGACAAAAGCAGCCCCGACAGCGTTGCGCTGTCGGGGCTGCTTTTTTTGGCGGATCGCAGGTCATTCGTTGCGGCTGTTGATATGCTGCTTCAATATCAGGTTTATATACTGGGACAGGGAGCGGTCATCGTTTTCCGCTGCCTGCTTGAGCTTCTCCAAAACATCCCCGTCGATCGTAATGCTGATCTTTTCCTTTAAGGGCTTCAATGTAACCACCTCGTTTACGCTGCAATCACTGTGTAGTACGAGATCCGCTTGTCCATTATAAGGGAAAAATAAAAAAACTATTGACAAATAGTATAAAGTAGGATAAATACTACCGTCGGGCGGCGGGGGTGCTGCCGCCAATAAACGGACAGGAGGATTGTATATGGTTTCCTACGGAGATAGCGGCTTCATGGAATGGGCGGAGGAAAATGGGTTCAACGACGAGGATGTGCGCCTGATGCGGCGCACCGCCGGCAAGCGGGCGCTGATGTGGCTCTTGATCCCCATGGCGTTTGCGCTGATCGGTCTGATCCCGGGGCAGGACGTCTGGATCACGGTGGCGGACATTCTGTTTGTCGTCTTTTTCAATCCGTTCTTTGTGCAGGCGTGGACCAGCTATAAGTGCGTGAAGCAGGGCTCCTTTGACAACGTGCGCAGCGGGATTCTTCTCAGGATATTTTGTTTGATTCAGGTTGTTTCATACATATTTGTGATCCCGCTGCTGCTGAAGCTGATCTTTGTGAAGCAGGGCTTCGGCACCGGCTGGCGGGGTCTGATGAAAAAAGGAAAGGTCGGTAACCACGCATAATCAGGCAAGCTCGGTGACCGCACATAATGCGGAAAGACCCGCCCCGGGGATCCCGGCGGCGGGTCTTTCTATTGAGGAGGAAGAATGACGGTATATTGGGGCATCCGGGTCGGCGGCAGATACCGGTGGCTGCCGGAAGCATATCCCGGCGGCGCATTCCCGGCGTTCACCGCCGCCGCAGGCTGTCGGTGGGCGGGAGCGGGGGCTTTAGCTGCGGGGAGCGTGATCGTAGGCTGCCCAGAAAGCCCGGGCGGTCTTTTCGTATGCCTCCCGATCCACGGCGTAGCTCATGCCGTGCTCGGCGCCCGGCACCACCAGCAGATGCTTGGGACCGGCGCAGGCCTTGTAGTTTTCGTAGGTCATCTCGATGGGCACGAAATGATCGTCGGTGCCGTGGATGAACAGCACCGGCAGATGGGTGGTGCGCAGCGCCTCCACGGTGGAGTAGTCTGCCGCCCCCATGTGGATCTTCCGGCGGCAGATGCGATCCGCCATGCGTCCCTTCAGCCCGAATTGCATATGGAGATTTTTGCGGGTGATATACTCCCAGATGGCGTGGGGGGAGGTGAAGCCGCAATCCGCCATCACGCCGTGGACATTTTCGGGCATCTCCAGCCCGGTCGCCATCAGCACGGTGGCGGCGCCCATGGACACCCCCGCCAGATACACCGGCAGCGCCTCGCCGCAGCGCTCGTTGACGAAATGCACCCAGCTGCGGCAGTCGAACCGCTCGATCATGCCGAAGCCCATGTGGGTGCCGCCGCTGTTGTTCTGTCCCCGCTGCTCGGCGAACAGCACGTTGCAGCCGTTATCCAGCCAGAAATCGGCGATCATCCCGAAGTCCATGCCGTAGCTGGAGCGCCAGCCGTGCATGGCGACGATGGTGCGCTGCGCCTCCTCCTGCCGGAACCAGTGACCCACCAGCGGGGTCCCGTCCTCGGCGGTGATCTGCACTACCTCGTGGGGGCGGGTCTCCAGCGCATGGGACGCCTCCCGGCGGGCAGCCTGAAAGGGGTTTTCCGCCTTGGAGCCGGAGATGCGCCCCTCGGAATTCTGCAGAATACGGGGCTTATCCCGATCCAGCGCCACCCGCACCAGCAGGTCGGTGACGGTGTAGGCGGCTGCGCCCGCCAAAGCGCCGGCTGCCACAATGCCGCCGGTGATCGCCAATGCCTTTTTTACTGTAGAGCTCATGTGGGTACCCTCCTTGTCGGTAGTGAACAGTCCGGTGTGGTCTATGCGTTTATCATACCACACCGGACTGAAATTATTGGTGAATTATTTCTGAACTTTCACAGCGTCGGTGCGGTAGATGAACTTCACCTGACCGTCCATATCGTCGCCCAGTCCGGTGTAGGACTGGTAGGCCTTGGATACGTCGGCGGTGGCCTTCAGCCGGGTCACCAAGCCGGCCAGATCGCCGTTGACGGCGTCGGTGAGCTTCTTAACGCCCTGCTCGTTGAACGCCTTCAGCCCGTCGGACAGCCGCATAGCGCCGTCCTTCAGCTGGGTCACGCCGCTTACCAGCGCCGGGGCGCCGTCCTTGAGCTGCAGAACCCCATCATACAGCTGAGCGGTGCCCGCCACCAGCTGGGCGGTGCCGTCCTTAAGCTGACCGGCGCCGTCCTTGGCATCCGCCACGCCGGCGGTGTAATCCCGCAGCCCGGTGTAGAACTCGTTATAGCTGTCCAGCCCGGCGATGGCCTGCTCTACCTGAGGCTTCAGCGTCTGCTGCGCCAGCCCCACATACAGCGCCTGAATGGTTGCCTGTCCCACGGGGGTGGCGGCGAGCTGTCCTGCCTGCTGCAGCGCCTGCAGGCTGGCGGGATCGTTCTGCTGCGCCTTGTAGAGCAGCGTGCCGATGTAGGTCATCGCCTCGTCGGTGGTCTTGCCGGCATTCAGCTGCTGCGCCAGCAGCACCTTGACGGCGGGGTATTGCGCCTCGGGAATGTGTTTGGCTGCCAGTTGGGCATCCAGCACGGGCTGCGCCAGTCGGGCCAGCTGCGCCTTCTGGGTATCGTTGGGGGCGGTCAGCAGGCCGCCCAGCACGGTCTTGTAGTTCTCGATGGTCAGCTCGTCCACGGTCAGCCCGGCGTCGGCAAATTGCTTCTGCACGGAGCTGAGCAGGGTCTGGAATACGGACTTGGCGCCCGCATTGAGGGTGTCGTTGTGGTCGGTCAGCTCGGTGAGCCCGGCGAGCAGCTTGCCGGTGCCCTCGTCCAGCGTACCGGCACCGTCCTTCAGCTGGGCGGCGCCCGCCGCCAGCGTGTCGATGCCCTTGACCAGCGTGCCGGATTTCTCCAGCAGGGTGGTCAGCCCGTCATACAGCTGGGAGGAGCCGTCCATGAGCTGCTGCATGGCATCGGTGAGGGTGTTCAGGGAGGCGGTCAGCTCATCCACGGAGTTGAGGTTGTCGGTGTTCAGCTTGTTGAAGATCTCGTTGGTCGCCACCGTGACGGTGTTGGTCATCTCGAAATTCTCCACATCCGCCGTGATCTCCACATAGGCGGGGATCTCCAGCTTATCCTTGGACAGATTCAGGTTCTCCTGCAGACCGGGGAACGCCAGCCCGATGACGGCGGTGCGGTTGCCGTCGTTGATGACCTTGCCGTTGGTGACGGTCACGTTCTGGAACACGTCGTTGTCCAGCAGCATCCCGGTCAGCATCCCGAAGGGGACATAGATCTTTTCCTCTTTGCCGTCCACGGTCACCATTTTATACTGGTTGTTCCGGTAATCGTAGCGGATGACGACCTTGCCGCTCTTGCCCGCCAGCTCCTCGGCGGAGACGGTCTTGCCGTCCAGCGTATAGGAGACGGACAGGCTCACCGGCAGCTCCTTGTCGATGGTGCCCTGGCAATAGATGTCATTGCCCTGGGCGTCCCACACCCGCATATTGTCGCCGTTCATGGTGTAGGATTCGCTGCCCTTGACGTTTTCCACATCCTTCATTTCCGACTTGTCGGTGAAGGAGGCGGCACCCGCCTTATTCTGGATCCAGTCGCTGACGATGATCTTTTTCACGCTGCCGTCGGCACCCGCCAGCACATACACCGTCTCGTCCTTGGACAGATCGGCGGTGCTGTCCGGCGACAGCAGCGACACCTTGGATGCGGAGGAGTCCTCCTCCGTCTTGCTGTCGGTATTGTTCAGAGCCAGCACAGTCGCCCCGACGCTACCGGCGACCAGCAGAGCGGCGCAGGAAACCAGCGCCAGCGGTTTTTTCAGCAGGTTATTCATGGACGGTTACCTCCGTTTTCTGTTTTTTGGAAAGATGGGTCATGCCCAGCGTAGTGACGCAGACGAGCTTATCGCACAGCATGAGCAGCGCCGGCAGGATGAAGATCACGCACAGCATACTCACGATGGCGCCCCGTGCCATCAGCATACACATGGAGCTGATGATGTCGATGTCGGAATACAGCGCCACGCCGAAGGTGGCGGCGAACAGCCCCATGCCGGACACCAAAATGGAGGGGATGGACGTGCCCAGCGCCGTGTTGACGCTCGCCCGCTTATCGTGTCCTGCCAGCCGCTCCGCCTTGTAGCGGGTGGTCATCAGAATGGCGTAGTCCACGGTAGCGCCCAGCTGGATGGTGCTGATGCAGATGGGGGCGATGAAGGGCAGTGATTGTCCCAGATAATGGGGCAGCCCCAGATTGATGAAGATGGCCAGCTCGATGACCGCAATGAGGATAAAGGGCAGGCTGATGCTCTTTTCCACCAGAGCGATGATGACGAAGATGGCGATAATGGACACGGCGTTGACCACTTGGAAGTCGTGGTTGGTGGTCTCAATCATATCCTTCATGCAGGGCGCCTCACCGATGAGCATCCCGGTGGGATCGTATTGCTTGAGGATGGTGTTCAGACTGGCGACCTGCTCGTTCACCTTGTCGCTGGCGACCTTGTATTCGGAGTTGATGAGCAGCAGCTCCCATTTGTCGCTCTTAAGGATCTCCCGCAGGCTGTCCGGCAGGATCTCCTCCGGCACCCGGGAGCCGATCACCGATTCCAGTCCCAGCACATACTTGACGCCGTCCACATCCTCCATGTCCTTGATCATGGAACGGACGGATTTGGAGGAAAGGTTTGCGTCCACCAGCACCATGTGGGTGGAGGCGATGTCAAAATCCTCCGACAGCTTGGAGTTGGCGATGACGTATTCCATATCCTCCGGCAGACATTCGCCCATGTCGTAGTAGACCTCGTCGTTGGTCTTGTCGTAGCCGTAGTAGGCGGGCGGGATCAGCAGGGCGAAGATCACCAGAAACACCGGGAACACCTTGGTGACGCCGGCGGCGAACTTGCTCATGTCGGGGATGATGGACTTGTGCCGGGTCTTTTGCAGGGGCTTATCCAGCACCAGGATCATGGCGGGCAGCACGGTCACGCAGCCGATAACGCCGAAGATGACGCCCTTCGCCATGACCAGACCCAGATCACGCCCCAGCGTGAAGGTCATGAAGCACAGCGCCGCAAAGCCGGCGACCGTGGTGATGGAGCTGCCCACCACCGAGGTGAGGGTATCGTGGATGGCGTGCGCCATCGCCTCCTTGGGGTCGCTGTAATGCAGCCGCTGCTCGTTGTAGCTGTGCCACAGGAAGATGGAATAGTCCATGGTGACTGCCAGCTGCAGCACGGCGGACAGCGCCTTGGTGATGTACGAAATTTCGCCGAAGAAGTAGTTGGTTCCCAGATTTAAGAGGATCATCATGCCGATGGAGGCGAGGAACACAAAGGGCACCAGCCAACCGTCCAGCAGCACCAGCATGGCGACGGTGGCGCACAGCACCGCCAGCCCCACATAGATGGGCTCTTCCTTTTCACACAGATCCTTCAGGTCGGTCACCAGCGCCGACATACCGGAGACGAAGCATTGCTTGCCGGCGATGGAGCGGATCTCCCGGATGGCGTCCATGGTGACGTCCGCCGAGGTGGCGCTGTCGAAGAATACCGCCACCAGCGTGGCGTTGTCGGTGTTGAATTCGTTATAGATCTCGTCCGGCAGCAGCTCCTTGGGGATGGACACATCTGCCAGGGAGGAATACCACAGCACCGTTTCCACATGGTCGACGGTCTCCAGTTTATCGCACAGGGCAGCCACGTCCTTGTCCGCCATGTCCTCCACCACGATGAAGGAAAAGGCTCCCTTGCCGAAATCCTTCAGCAGCTCGTTCTGCCCGATGACGGTATCCATGTCCTCCGGCAAATAGTCCAGCATATCGTAGTTGATACGGGTGCCGACCATGCCCAGCACCGAGGGCACCAGCAGCACCAGCGCCAGAATTAAAATGGGAATGCGGTATTTAACAACCGCTTTGGAAAACCCCATGACGCTTATTCCTCTCCTTCCTCATAGACGTCGGTCTCGATGACGTCCGGTCTTTGGTTTTTCACGATCTTGACCGCCGTAAGGACGGTGCTGAAATTGAGGATGCCCTCCGCCAGCAGGGTGATGCCCAGCAGCACCATCAGCAGGCTGCTGCCCTCGCCGGGGCGGAACATCAGCACTAGTCCGCAGAGACCGGTCAGCACCGCCAGCACCAGAATCAGCCACCAGTTCCGGATGCCGAAGCTCTTGGCTTCGGCGGCGATCTGTATTTTGAACAGACCGTCGGACAGAATAAAGATGCCGAAGGTGATGCAGATGAAGGTCATCAGTCCGGCGGGGTGGATCAGCAGGATGGCACCCAAAGCGATCAGCAGGATACCGAAGGTAAGATCATACTGAAACGCCAGCCGGTACAGATCCCGGGAGAAATACCCCATCAGCCGCACGATGCCGAAGGCGATCAGCAGCACGCCGCAGATGACGCCCAGCGCCGCTGCGGAGAACTCCGGCACGGCGATGAGCACCACGCCTAAAATGCACAGAGCAGCGGAGACGACGATATAGCCGATCTTGGCTGCCCGCATGGGGGCGATGGAACGCATATCCATAGTGGTTTGCTCCTTTCGTGAATACACCGGGCGGGTCTTTCCCGCCTGTCTGCCCCATAGTATACCCACCCCGGAGCGGTCCGTCCATGGACAACGGCGGATGGGTGCTAAAATTTTGGGCAGGGCGGCGGTTTTGTCTGAATTTCGGACAGTTTTCGGGAGAGTGTCCGGTATTTGGGCAGGCGCCCAACGGGTGTCCATTGCAACCGGCGGCGGTTTCCGGTACACTGCCGTCAGACAGACAGAAATTAAACACCGGACCGATTTTTGTCCATTGCTTTTTTCCGGCGCCTGTGGTATAATTTTCGTCACTACGATAGAAAAGGCGGGTGCGGGTGGATGAAGGCCATCGACAAGACCGTGCGGCAGGAGACCGGGTATATCGCCCTGTGCGAGCTGCTGCTCAGCGTGCTGCTGCAGGCGGTGTTTCTGGTGATCGGCCAGTGGAATTACACCGTGCTGCTGGGGAATCTGCTCAGCGGCGGTGTGGCGGTGCTGAATTTCTTTCTGATGGGCGTGACCATTCAGGAGGCGACCGACCGGGAGGAGAAAAACGCCCGTACGCTGATGCGAATGTCCCAGTCGCTGCGGATGGTGGCGCTGTTTGCGGCGGCGGCGCTGGGGGTGCTGCTGCCCTGCTTTAATACCGTGACGGCGCTGGTGCCGTTGTTCTTCCCCCGGCTGGCGGTGGCGTTCCGCCCGCTGGTGGGGCGGAAGTCGGGGAATACCCCATGAAAGGAGCGGAACCGAAACCCATGAATACGAAAAGCCGCCGTTTCCGGGCGGTGGACATTCTGCTGCTGGTGCTGGCGGCGCTGCCGCTGGTGGCGGGGATGGTGCTGAAGATCCTGTTCACCCCCGCCTCCGACGATATTGAGATCGTGGGGGCGCTGGTGTATACCACCCTCCCGCTGCCGCTGGGGGGCTTGCCCATCACCGAGGCGCAGGTCAATTCCTGGCTGGTGATCCTGTCGGTGTTCTGGCTGTGCCTGTATATGACCCACGGCATCACCGCTGCGGGGGGCAGCAAGCGTCAGCTCATCGCCGAATGGATCGTGGAAAAAACCGACGGTCTCATCCACGCCAATATGGGCGACTATTTTGCGGGCTTTTCGCCGTTTATTGCGGCGGTGATGGCGCTGTCGGCGTTCTCCAGCCTGCTGACCCTGCTGGGGCTGTACGCTCCCACCTCTGACCTGAATGTGGTGGGGGGCTGGGCGCTGCTGGTGTTTGCGCTGATCACCTGTTATAAGTGCAAGTGCGGGCCTCTGCAGTATCTCAAGAGCTTTGCCGAGCCGGTGCCGCTGCTGGCACCCCTCAATATCATCAGCGAGGTGGCGACCCCCATCTCCATGGCGTTCCGTCATTACGGCAACATCCTCTCCGGCTCGGTGATCTCCGTGCTGGTGGCGGCGGGGCTGACGGGGCTGTCCAAGCTGGTGCTGGGCTGGCTGCCCGGTGTGCTGGGCGATATCCCGCTGCTGCGCATCGGTCTGCCCGCCGTGCTGAGCATCTATTTCGATGTGTTCAGCGGATTGCTGCAGGCGTTTATTTTCGCTATGCTGACGATGCTGTATGTGTCCGGCGGCTTCCCCGCCGACCTGTACTTCGCCCGGCAGGCGAAAAAGGCCGCAAAGAAAGCGGATATCGCAATCACCCGTTCGTAAATTCACCCCGACAGAAAATAAAATTTGGAGGTATATCATTATGTTGGAACTGGCAATCGGTATTATTCTGGGCTGCTGCGCTTTGGGCGCCGGTATGGCGATGATCGCCGGTATCGGCCCCGGTATCGGTGAAGGCAACGCCGTGGCAAAGGCGTGCGAGGCCATCGGCCGGCAGCCGGAGTGCAAGTCGGAGGTCACCACCACCATGCTCATGGGCTGCGCCATCGCCGAGACCACCGGTCTGTATGCGCTGGTCATCGCCATTCTGCTGATCTTCGTGGCGCCCGGCCGTCTGGTGAACATTCTGATGAACACCATCAAATAAGGAGTGACGGATATGCAAAATCTTGATGTCATATCCATCAATCTGTGGCAGGTGCTGATCTCTCTGTGCAATCTGCTGCTGCTGTTCCTGATCCTCAAGAAATTCCTCTATCAGCCGGTGCGCAAGATGCTGGCGCAGCGCAAGGCGCAGCTGGACGAGCAGTACCGCAAGGCGGAGCAGGCGCAGCAGGCGGCGGAGGAGAGCCGGCAGACCTATGAGCGGCAGCTGGCGGACGCCCACGCTCAGGCGGAGCGGATCCTGCAGACCGCCGCCGGGCAGGCGGACCATCGGGCGGAGCGCATCGTAGCCGACGCCCGGGAGAAGGCGGACGGCATCGTACGGGAAGCCCAGACCCAGGCGGCGCTGGAGCAGAAAAAGGCGCAGGCGGGGATCAAGCAGGAGATCGTGGATGTGTCGGCGGTGCTGGCGGCCAAGCTGCTGGAGCGGGAGATCCGTCCCGCCGACCATCGGGCGCTCATCGACGCCGCCATTGCGGATATGGGAGAAATAGGTGACGCCAATGACGGACATCAGTAAGGAATATGCGGCGGCGCTGTTTGCGCTGGCACGGGAGAGCGGGCAGGAGCGGGCGTTTTCCGCTGCGCTGGCGCTCATCGACCGGCAGCTGACGGCGCAGCCGGAGTATGCGGCGCTGCTGTCCTCTCCCAATGTGCCGCTGAAGGAGCGGCTGGGGCTGCTGGAGGAGGCATTCGGTGCACAGGTGCCGGAATATGTGCTGTCCTTTACGCAGCTGCTGTGCGAAAAGGGGCATATCCGGCAGTTTTCCGCCTGTGTACAGGAGTATGAGGCGCTGGTGCGGGCGCTGAGCGACGTGTCCGCCGCCCGGATCGTCAGCGCTGTGGAGCTGACCGGGGAGGAAAAGGCAGCGCTGGTGCAGCGGCTCGCCGCCCTCAGCGGGCACACGGTGGAGCCAACCTACGAGATCGACGGCAGCATCCTCGGCGGCGTGGTGGTCTATATGGACGACCGGGTCATCGACAGCAGCCTCCGGCATAAATTCAAAGAGATAAAGGAAGTGATCGGTCCATGAGTACGAATCCCGAGGAGATCGGCAGCATTATCAAGGAGCAGATCCGTGCCTACCGTTCCCGCACCGAGATGACCGAGACCGGCACGGTGATACTGGTGGGCGACGGGATCGCCCGGGTCTACGGGCTGCGCAGCTGTATGGCGGGCGAGCTGTTGGAATTTGACGACGGCAGCTTCGGCATGGCGCAGAATCTGGAGGACGAGACCGTGTCGGTGGCGCTGCTGTCGGATGAAAACGACATCCGGGAGGGCTCCCGGGTCAAGCGCACCGGCAAGGTGCTGAGCGTGCCGGTGGGCGAAGCCCTGCTGGGACGGGTGGTCAATGCGCTGGGTAAGCCCATCGACGGCAAGGGCCCGGCGGCGTGCACCGTGACCCGCCCCGTAGAGGCGGAGGCGCCGGGCATCATCGAGCGGCAGAGCGTATCGGTGCCGCTGCAGACCGGCATCAAGGCCATCGACAGCATGGTGCCCATCGGTCGGGGACAGCGGGAGCTGATCATCGGCGACCGCCAGACCGGTAAGACGGAGATCGCCATCGACACCATCATCAACCAGAAAAACACCGATGTGCTGTGTATTTATGTCGCCATCGGGCAGAAGAGCACCTCGGTGGTGCAGATTGCCAACGAGCTGGCTCGCTGCGGGGCGATGGAGTATACCATCATCGTGTCCGCCTCCGCCTCGGAGAGCGCGCCGCTGCAGTATATCGCCCCCTATGCGGGCTGCGCTATGGCGGAATACTTCCGGGAGCAGGGCAAGGATGTGCTGATCATCTACGACGACCTGTCCAAGCACGCCGTGGCTTACCGGGCGCTTTCTCTGCTGATCCGGCGTCCGCCCGGCCGTGAGGCGTATCCAGGCGATGTGTTCTATCTCCACTCCCGTCTGCTGGAGCGGGCGGCATGCGTGGCGCCGGAATACGGCGGCGGCTCCATCACCGCCCTGCCCATCATCGAGACCCAGGCGGGGGATGTGTCGGCGTATATTCCGACGAACGTCATTTCCATCACCGACGGACAGATCTTTTTGGAGACCGAGCTGTTCCATGCGGGCATCATGCCCGCCATCAACCCCGGTATCTCCGTCAGCCGTGTGGGCGGCTCCGCCCAGCTGAAGGCTATGAAGAAGGTGTCCGGCGATCTGCGGCTGCTCTATTCCCAGTATCGGGAGCTGCAGTCCTTCGCCCAGTTCGGCAGCGATCTGGATGCGGATACCAAGGCACGTCTGGCGCTGGGCGAGCGCATCGTGGAGGTGCTGAAGCAGAAGCGCAACTCTCCCGTGCGGGCGGGCTGCCAGGTGTGCATCATCTACGCCGTCATTCACGGGTATCTCAACGACGTTCCCGTGGACAAGGTGCAGGCGTATGAGCAGCGGCTGTATGATTTTATGGAGACGAAGCATCCGGCGCTGCTGGAGCGGTTTGAGGCGGGCAGCTTCGACGAGTCCGACGCCGCCGAGCTGGAAGCGGCGCTGACGGAAATGGAGTGAGCCTATGGGAGCGGATACAAAAGCTCTGCGCACCCGTATTAAGAGTGTGCGCTCCACCATGCACCTGACGAAAGCTATGGGGCTGGTGGCGTCCTCCAAGATCCGCCGGGCGAACGAAGCCATGCACAAGGCGGCGGACTATGCCGGGGCGCTCTCGGATATGACCGAGGTGCTGCTGCGCTGTCCGGAATGCGCCAAGAGCCCCTATCTGCGGCAGACAGGCGACCGTACCCGGCTGATCGTGATCGCCGGCGACCGGGGTCTGGCGGGGGGCTATAATGCCAACGTGTTCCGGCTGGTGCGGGAGTATCCGGTGGCGGAGCTGCTGCCCATCGGCAAGCGTGCCTGCGACCGGTTCGGCAAGCCTTTTGTTTCCTCCGAGACCTTCTCCGGTGAGGATGCCCATACTTGGGCGAAGACCCTGTGCGCCGATTTCGCCGCCGGGGACTATGACCGGCTGGGGATCGTCTATACCCGCTATGTGTCCATGATGACCCAAGAGGCGGCGGTGCAGTGGGTACTGCCCCTGACCCGCCCCGAGGGCGGAAAGACCGTCAGCACTCTGTTTGAGCCGGATGAGGCGACGGTGCTGGAGACGGCGGTGCCCGCCTATGTGGCGGGGGTGATCGCCGCCGCCGTGCGGGAGAGCTTCGCCAGCGAGGTGGCGGCACGCCGGGTGGCGATGGACGCCGCCGGGAAGAACGCCACCGCTATGATCGACGATCTGCAGCTGCGGTATAACCGGGCACGGCAGAGCGCCATCACCCAGGAGATCACCGAGATCGTCGCCGGCAGCGGCGCTTGAAAGGAGAGAGCCCATTGTCAGAACAACACAAGGGGAGAGTCTGTCAGGTCATGGGGCCGGTGGTGGACGTCCGCTTTGAGGACGGCCATCTGCCCGCCATCTATAACGCCCTGACGGTTCCCAATGGAGAAAAAACGCTGACCGTGGAGGTGGCACAGCACATCGGGGATAACACCGCCCGGTGCATTGCCATGGCATCCACCGACGGCTTGCAGCGGGATACCGAGGTCACCGATACCGGCCGGTCCATTCAGGTGCCGGTGGGACGGGAGACGCTGGGACGGATCTTTAACGTCTTGGGCGAGGCGGTGGATAATCAGCCCGCCCCGGCGGATGCGCCCCGGTGGGATATCCACCGTCCGGCGCCGGACTATGAGGAGCTGTCCACCGCCACCGAGATCTTGGAGACCGGCATTAAGGTCATCGACCTGATTTGCCCCTATGCCAAGGGCGGTAAGATCGGTCTGTTCGGCGGCGCCGGCGTGGGCAAGACCGTGCTGATCATGGAGCTGATCAACAACATCGCCAAGGAGCACGGCGGTCTGTCGGTGTTCACCGGCGTGGGGGAGCGTACCCGGGAGGGCAACGACCTCTATAATGAAATGAAGCAGTCCGGGGTGCTGTCCAACACCTCGCTGGTCTACGGTCAGATGAACGAGCCGCCGGGAGCCCGTATGCGGGTGGCGCTGTCCGGTCTGACCATGGCGGAATACTTCCGGGATCAGGAAAATCAGGACGTGCTGCTGTTTATCGATAACATCTTCCGCTTTACTCAGGCGGGCAGTGAGGTGTCGGCGCTGCTGGGGCGGATGCCCTCCGCCGTGGGCTATCAGCCCACGCTGGCGAACGAGATGGGCGCTCTGCAGGAGCGGATCACCTCCACGAAAAAGGGCTCCATCACCTCCGTGCAGGCGGTGTATGTGCCGGCGGATGACCTGACCGACCCGGCGCCTGCCACCACCTTCGCCCATCTGGACGCCACCACGGTGCTGTCCCGGGCGATCTCCTCCCAGGGCATTTATCCGGCGGTGGATCCGCTGGAATCCACCAGCCGCATCCTGTCCCCGGAAATTCTGGGGGAGGAGCATTATCAGGTGGCACGGGAGGTGCAGCGGATCCTGCAGCGGTATAACGAGCTGATGGATATCATCGCCATCATGGGCATGGACGAGCTGTCCGACGAGGATAAGCTGCTGGTGCAGCGTGCCCGGAAGATCCAGCGGTTCCTGTCCCAGCCTTTCCATGTGTCGGAGAAGTTCAACGGCTTCCCCGGAGTGTATGTGCCTCTGTCCGAGACCATCCGGGGCTTTAAGGAGATCATCGAGGGCAAGCACGACGATCTGCCCGAGTCCGCCTTCCTGTTCGTGGGCACCATCGACGAGGCGGTGGAGAAGGCGAAGAGGGTGACCCGATGAATACCTTTCATCTGACGGTCGCCACTCCCGACGGCAATCGGTTTTCCGACGAGGCGGCGGGGCTGTATGTCCGGGGGGCTGCGGGGGATCTGGCGATCCTGGCGGGGCATATCCCCTTTGTGACGGCGGTGCAGCCGGGGGTCTGCCGGATCGCACTGCCCGACGGGAGCGAACGGGCCGCCCATATCGACGGCGGCTTGCTCACCGTGAGCGCCGACGGCACCACCCTGCTGTCCGGCAGCTTCCGGTTCGAGGATACAGCAGAATAATGTATACGAAAAGCCCGCCCGGGGTGTTTATACACCCCGGGCGGGCTTTTGCTCTGAAAAAGGAGAGGAACGCTGTCCGGTACGGCGGGCGTTGCGGGCGAACTTTTCGGTGCGGCGAGTGGTTTGTGCCGCCGCTCAGAAGCCCCGGTTTTTCAGGTCGCTGACCAGCTCCACATACCACTCACACACGTCAAAGTCCGGGCGGTTGTGGCGGGACATGTCGATCATATCTGCATGGGAGATGCCCTCCGGAGCGGGGGTGTCCAGCCGGATGCACCGCACACCCCAAGCGGCGGAGGTGACGCTCACCAGACCGTCGTTCTCTCCGTCAAACAGCCCCACGAAATCGTGGGTGAAGCACAGGGGAAATACACCCCGCAGGGGCTTGTGGATGCAGCTGGCGGTGCTTTGATAGTACACGCCGGGGGCGTCGGGCAGCTCGGCGTTCAATTGAGCGCACCGGGCGGCGGTCAGGTCGGTCACCGCCGCCAAAAAGTCCGGCGAGCGATCCCCCAGCCGCCGCAGAGCGGCGTTATAGGTGCGGGCGACTCCATCCCGGAACCGGGGCGAGACCCTGGACAGCAGCCAGTCGGCGAAGGCGCAGCCCCGGTGGGGCGTATTGATGGTGGTGAGGGACGCCACCAGCGGCGCCAGCCCCAGCCGGGAGCAGGCGTAGCGGGCGTCCAGCCCGCCCTTGGAGTGGGCGATGAGATTCACCTTGTCGCAGCCGGTGTCGGCGACAATCCTCCGCACGGCGGCGGCGATCTCGGCGGCGCTGTCCGCCACGCTCAGGGCGGATTGCTGCCCGCCGTAGTAGACGGTGGCGCCGTTTTGCTCCAGCTGGGCGGGGATGCGCCCCCAATAATTGAGATACCGCACATCCCGAAAGAATACCCCGTGGATCAGCACCAGCGGATACCGGGTGGCGCACACCCGCTGCCCGGCACGGCGGGCGTTGCGGGCGGCACGCTCCTCCTCGGCGTGGACATCAAAATATACCAGCCGCAGGATGTGCCCCAGCACCACCAGATGCACCACCGGGATCCAGCCGCACAGCAGCCCCAGCGCCCGCCATTTGGCGCCCAGCACCGGGGCGCAGATATAGACCCGCAGGATGCCGTTCCAGAACACCAGACTGTCGGCGATCAGGCACGCCAGCAGCCACCGCCACCATCCGGCGGCGAAGGCGTCCGGCTCCCGCAGCTGCCAGACGACCAGCAGCACCGCCTGCAGTCCGATGGACAGCAGAAAGGCGGTGAGCAGTGCCGCCCCGCCCAGCTCCGCCCGCCGGGCGAGGGGCAGCCCCCGCCGGCGCCAGACGGGAAACAGGTTCAGCAGCAGAAACACCGCCGCCGCCCCCGCCGGCAGCCACGGGGACACGCTCCCCGCCAGAACCCCCGCCCCGCAGGCGGTGAGCCCCAGCGCCAACAGCAGCGCTCGCAGCAGATCCTGTATACGCATGATGTGCCCTCCCGATGGTTCGCCGTTCGGACGGTTCCGTCGGCGGGAATATGAAGCGGTGCGGATGCTCCGCAGCGGTCGTGAAAAGCGGCATTTTTCCGGTACTTTTGCCGGCGTTTCTGCCAGCTTTCCTGCCGGAGCCTTCGGGGCGGCTGCAAGCACAGCGCTTGCAGCCGCCCCGGGTGAAAATGCTTATGCCTCGGTGACGGTGGGCGGGGTCAGGATGCCCTCCTCCGTCAGCATGTAGTTGTCGTTCCATTCAGCCCCGGTGGTGCGCCATGCGTTGGGACCGATCCAGCGGGTGGTCTGATCCGCCAGATGGATGGGGCCGAAGCTGTTGCGCCGATGTCCGTACAAGGTCATATCCAGTGTGTGGCTGCCCGCCGCCGGGTGCCCCAGCGCCGCCGTGTAGGGCGGGAAGATCAACGCCTGCTCGGCGCCGCCGTCCAGCGTGGCGGTCTGCAGCACGCCCCGGTAGCGGGGCGCCGTCACGGTCAGGGCGCCGCCATGGGTCTCCAGCGGAATATGATAGGTTACGTTACCGCCGTAGAAGGGCAGCCCCTGCTTGGTGATATCGCCAAAGCGGAGGGTCTTCGGCAGCGGCACGATCCGGGCGGCGGCGCCCTCCACGGCGACGCCGAATTCACCCAGCAGATACATCCATTCGATGTTGGTGCGCTCGCCGAAGGGGATGACCGCCTCCAGCGTGTTCTCGCCTTTATGCAGCCCGGGCAGCGCCACGGTCTGAATGGATTTATCCACATACCAGCCGGTGACGGCGGAGGGAACCGGCTGCCCGTTCCAGCGCAGCTGTACCTGCTCCGCATCCTCGATCGCCAGCTGCACGGCGGCGCAGTCGATGTCGGAATGCACCGTCACCCGCAGGGACACCGAATGGGTGGGGGTCTCCTCGGGAATGACCCAAGGCTGGGGGAAGCTCTGGAACCGCTGCATCCAGCCCAGCTGCTGGCGGCAGGCGTTGTCCAGCCGCAGGATCTCCTCGGCGGGCTGCCACTCGCCGCCGTCCAGCGCATATTCCGCCCGCTCCAGCAGCAGGACATTGGGCTCGGACAGGGTGTACGGCAGCTCGGCGGGCAGCGCCAGCGGCGTCCCGGCGGCAGCGGCGGTCTCGGGCGCAGCCGCCTGCCCGGCGCCCGGCTCCAGCCGGAGCAGCAGACTGTCATAGCTGTAGGCGATCCAGCGGATCTCGGTCTGCCCGTCGGCAGCCGTATAGGGGATGGAGCGGGTCTCGCCGGTCTGAGTGTCGTAGACGGTGGGCTGCCAGTCGCCGGTCAGCCGGATGGTAACGGTGCGGCTGGCGACGGAATCCTTGTCGGCGGGGGTACGGCCCCGGGACAGGAACAGCCAGCAGGCGTCTCCGTCCTGCCGCAGCTGATACAGCAGATCGTCCGGGCGGGAGCCGTCCTCCAGCCGCAGCTCCACCAGCCGTACCCCGGCAGCCGCCGCCAGCACCGCCTCCCGTTCGACCGGTATGCAGACGCTCTGCGCCGCCAGCTTGGCGCCCCGGTCATCGGGGACGGCGTCGGTGAGGGCGGGGGCATCGCCCACGAAGATCAGCGTGCCGCCCGCCGCCCGGAATGCCTCCAGCCGCTCCAGCGTCGAGCGGCGCAGCGTCTCGCAACCGGGGACGATCACCACGTCATAGTCCATTTTCCCCACCTGCAGGGGGGCGCCGCCGACGGCGCACTGCTCCGGCAGCAGGGACTCGCTGATAAAGTCGAAATCCAGCGACCCGAACAGCAGCCATTCCGTCAGCTGCAGGAACTCGTGCTCCAGCCGTCCCCGGGCATCCTGCGTCTGCTCCGTGGGGCCCCAGTGGAGCCAGTAGCTTTCCACCGGATGGATGACGCCGATGCGCACCACCGGCTTGCCCCGGGTCAGGGCGGTGTTCAGCCGGGCAAAATGATCCTCGATGCGGGGGTATTCCCGCCACCAGGGAGATTGGTAGCTGATGGAGGCGGGATAGTCCCGCTTCGCCTCGCCCGCCATGGAGACCCAGGACAGATGAGGCACCCGCAGGGTGACGCCCAGCGCCGCCTGCCAGTCGCCGTGGAGCTTATGCCCCCGGAAATCGAAATCCCAGTTGGTCACGCCGTACAGCTCGCTGGTCATGCCCTCATAGCCGTACTGATGCACCGCCGACTGCGCCTGCTTGGCGGTGGTGTATTCCATATCGCCGCATAGCATATCGATGCCCGGCAGGTCGAATGCCCGGTAGGCACGCATGGTCTCGCCCAGCGAGCCGGTCTGGCTGTGGAGGGTGGGCTCCTGCATCATATGCCCGGTGAGCGCCAGCCCGTGGCGGCGGCACCAAGCGCCGCAGTTGTCGGCGAAAGCCTCGGTGAACCGCTCGCAGATGTGATCGTGGTAGCGATACCGCACCCGGGAGGGCTGGCCGTCCGCCCGATCCCAGATCAGCTCCGGAATGCCCGCCAGCACGTCCTCACCGGCGTAGGCGGCGGCAAAGCTCTCGGGCAGGTCATCCGTCCAGGGCAGGGTCACGTCCGCTTTGTCGGTGGCACGGTGGAGGGCGGATTTCAGGGTGAACTGGGGCTCATCGGTGAAGATGGAGGGAACGGTCTTGCCGAACTCCCCGGCTACGGTGCGGTTATAGCTCTCATAGGTGATGTCGATGAACCGATCCATCGCCTTTTTGTCCAGTGTGTTCACATAGGTCTGGTTGTTGAACCAGCCGCTTTCGGTGTGCAGCTCCAGATAGGCGTACCATTTCTCATGGGCGGCCGGCTCCTGCTCCCCGATGGTGCGGTAGTGCAGCAGCCGCCCCTCCTCGTCCAGCTCCACGTCGAAGCAGGCGAGCAGCCGCCCGTTTTCCGCCCGTCCGGCACGGGCGGCGGAGGTCTGCTCCGCCAGCACCTTGTCGCCGCCGGCATAGGGGGTGGGGGTGAACAGCAGATACCGTGCCCGGTACTGGGGATCCTTGGTGACCAGCCCGCCGGCGGCGCCCGACGGCCAGCGATCCTCGTCGTAGAGATACGCCAGCTTGTGCTCCGCCTTCGCCTTGTCCACGCAGGAGCGGATCAGGTGCAGAAACTCGTCGCTGAGATACCGGGTCGCCATGCCGGTGCGCACGTGCATATGCGCTCCGCCGAAGCCCATCCGATACAGGATGTCCAGCTGCCGCAGCAGCTCGTCCTCCTCCAGCTTGCAGTTCCACGCCCAGAAGGGTGCGCCCCGGTATTCCGCCGTGGGCTTGCGGAACAGCTCCGGATCCAAACGGGGGGCGTCTTTTTTGGTATATAGCATAAAGTGAAATTCCCCTTTTCTCCGCCGGAGGTACCGGCGGTATTTACAGGAGAATCATACCACACTGTTTGCCAAAAGGGAAGTACTTTTTAACAGGTTTTTCCTGAAATTATTCCGGATCCGCTGCGGCGGTGAGAAAATGAAAAATCTTACACCGGCAATTCAACTATTTCACTTTATGACTTAAAAAAAGTAAAAAAATCCGGTGGTTTCGGGCGCTTTTTCCGATTTTTCCTCTTTACATTCCGGGGCGGCTCGGCTATACTTTAGGTGGATGGCGCTCCGGGGGAGCGCCTGCCGATCATGACTGGAAAGGATGGAATATCAATGAAACAATTTCCGATTGCGCTGCAATTATACTCGGTACGGGACGCCATGGGCGCCGATTTCGAGGGGACGCTGAAGGCGGTCGCCGCCATGGGCTATCAGGGCGTCGAGTTTGCCGGGCTGTTCGGGCATTCCGCCGACGAGGTGCGGGCGCTGTGCGAAAAATACAGCCTGACCCCCATCTCCGCTCATGTGCCGTATAACGATATGGTGGAGGATACCGACAAGACCATGGCGACCTACGCTGCCATCGGCTGCAAATTCATCGCCATCCCGTGGTATAACTGGAATTTCGGCAACGGCAGCTATCAAAACGAGAGCTACGACGAGTTCATCGCCCATGTGAAGCTGCTGGGCGAGGCGGCGAAGAAGCACGGCATGACCCTGCTGTATCATAACCACGATTTCGAGTTCGAGAAAATGGACAACGGCGAGTATCGGCTGGTGAATCTGTATAACGATGTGCCTGCTTCTCTGCTGGAGACCCAGCTGGATCTGTGCTGGGTGAATGTGGGCGGCGAGAACCCGGCGGCGTTCCTGCGTCGCTATGACGGGCGTACCCCGGTGGTGCATCTTAAGGATTTCGCCGGGCATAAGTCCGATAAAATGTATGCCCTTATCGGCGTGGACGATGGCGCCCAGTCCGATGAAACGCAGGCGGAGTTTGAGCTGCGTCCGGTGGGCTACGGCGTGCAGAATGTCCCGGAGATTCTGGCGGCGGCGACTGCTTCCGGCGCCCAGTGGATAGTTGTGGAGCAGGATGAGCCCTCCATGGGCAAGACCCCGATGGAGTGCGCCGCCCTGTCCCGGGAGTATCTCAAGACTCTGGGGCTGTAATATTCGGAACCCTTTCCGGCAGCGAGCCGGAGTACGCATACATACTATATTGTACTAAACGGAGGTTTGACACATGGCAAAGAAAAATCTCGGCGATCTGGATGCATTCAAGAGCAACCAGGAGGTCGCCACGGTGGACACCACCAAAAAGATGCGGGTGGGCATCATCGGCACCGGCTGGATTGCACACGCACACATTCAGAGCTATCTGAACCAGCCCGATGTGGAGCTGGTGGGCGGCTGCGATCTGATCCCCGGCAAGGCGGCGGCGTTCTTCAAGCAGTATAATGTGGAGAATGTCAAGACCGACTATAAGGATCACACGGAGTTCCTGGCGGATAAGAGCCTCAAGCTGGACGCCGTCAGTATCTGCACCTACAACCGCCAGCATGTGAACTGCGCCATCGCTGCGATGGAGGCGGGACTGGATGTGCTGCTGGAGAAGCCCATGAGCGTCACGCTGGATGAGGCCATCGAGCTGGTACGGGCGGAGAAGCGCACCGGCCGTGTGCTGTCCATCGGCTTCCAGCCCCGTATGGACGCCAACATGAAGAAGATCAAGGAGATCGTGGAGTCCGGCGAGCTGGGCGACATCTATTACATCCAGACCGGCGGCGGCCGTCGCCGTGGTATCCCCACCCCCTTCGGCACCTCCTTCATCGAGGACAAGACGGCGGGTCTGGGCGCTCTGGCGGACATCGGCTGCTACTCGCTGGATATGGTGCTCAACGCCATCGGCTATCCGAAGCCGCTGACCGTTTCCGGCTACAAGTCCGATTTCTTCGGCAAGGATCCCAACTATGTGGGCTACGGCAAGCATCATGAGTATGCGTCCCTGTTCGGCGTGGACGATTTCGCTGCGGCGTTCATCCGTCTGGAGGGCGGCATCGTTCTGGACTTCCGTATCTCTTGGGCAATGAACATGGATACCGCCGGCGACACCCTCATCCTCGGCACCAAGGGCGGTCTGCGGATCCCCTCCACCGAATGCTGGAACGGCACGGTGGGCGGCCCCATGAAGATCTACCACGAGGTAGCGGGCAGCCAGGTGGAGACGGAGATCCCGATCATCCCGCAGGAAAAGAGCCTGTTCGACATGAAGATCCGCACCTTCCTGGATGCCAGCAAGAACCACACCCCGGCGCCGGTGCCCACCAGCCAGATCCTGTACAATCAGGCGATTCTGGACGGTATTGCCCGTTCTGCCCGGGCTGGCAAGGAGCTGGAAATCGAGATCCCCGAAATCTGAGCGTGCTGATGTCCCGCCGGGCTTCGGCTCGGCGGGACAGTTTGTCTGTGTGAGACTGCCTTATATTTAGGTAATATATAAGGAGCAGAAAAAGGAGTGCGTTTTATGGCGAATAAGAATATCTTGGACGCCTTTAAGGAAAATCAGGAAGGGATCACCGTCGATACCAGCCGCAAGCTGCGTGTCGGAATCATCGGCTGCGGCGGCATTGCGCATTCGCATATGAAAAGTTACCTCAACCAGCCGGATGTAGAGATCGTGGCTGGCTGCGACTTGATCCCCGGCCGTGCCAAGGCGTTTTTCAAGGAGTTTGGCAAGCCGGAGGTCAAGTGCGATTATAAGGATCACACCGAGATGCTGGCGGATAAGAGCCTTAAGCTGGATGTTGTCAGCGTCTGCACCTACAACCGACAGCATGTCTGCTGCGCCATCGCTGCGATGGAGTCTGGATTGGATGTGCTGCTGGAGAAGCCCATGTGCGTGACCATGGATGAGGCTGCAGAGCTGCTGAAAGCGGAGAAGCGCACCGGCCGTGTGCTGTCCATCGGCTTCCAGCCCCGTATGGATGCCAATATGAAGAAGATCAAGGAGATCGTGGAATCCGGTGAGCTGGGCGACATCTATTACATCCAGACCGGCGGCGGTCGCCGTCACGGCATCCCGTTCTATGCCGAAAGCTTCATCAAGGATGAGACGGCGGGTCTGGGTGCGCTGGCGGATATCGGCTGCTACTCGTTGGATATGGTGCTCAACGCCATCGGCTACCCGAAGCCGCTGACCGTCACCGGCTACAAGTCCGCATTCTTCGGTCAGAATCCGCAGTATTACTACCACGCCGATCCCGGTCTGGCCAAGAAGTTTACGGTGGATGATTTCGCTGCGGCGTTTGTCCGCTTGGAGGGCGGTATTATCCTCGATTTCCGTATCTCCTGGGCGATGAATATGGATACCTCCGGCGACACCCTGATCCTGGGCACCAAGGGCGGTTTGCGCATTCCCTCCACCAATTGCTGGAACGGCACGGTGGGCGGTCCCATGAAGGTCTACCACGAGGTGGCGGGCAGTCAGGTGGAGACGGAGATCCCGATCATCCCTCAGAAGGAGAGCCTGTTCGACATGAAGATCCGCACCTTTCTGGATGCCAGCAAGAACCACACCCCGGCGCCGGTACCCACCAGCCAGATCCTGTACAATCAGGCGATTCTGGACGGTATCGCCCGGTCCGCCAATGCGGGCAAGGAGATCGAGATCGAGATCCCCGAGATCTGATCTGCGCATAACGCTTGGCATAACACAGAGCCGCCGGTTTTCCGGCGGCTCTGTTCGTTTAGCGGCTGTGCCGGGCGGACAAGACGAGCTTGCATATTGTGTCGAATGGTGCTATGATGAAATTGCTGTGCGGCAGCGAAAGGAACGAAAACGGAGGGGTACGAAATGGCAGGTACGATCGAGGAGCAGCTGAAGGAGCTTTTGGAGCAGAGGGACGGAGCGTCTGCGGGGCGGGCATCCGCCGCCCGTCCGGCATCGCCGATCCCGCTGGGGCAGCCTGTACAGCCTGTACAGACGGCGCAGCCGGTGCGAAAGGAGCGGGCACACAAGCGGATATATATGGTCATGCTTTTGTGGAGCTTGATCGGCGTTGCCTCTCTTGCGCTGCTGGCTGCGCCCACGTTTGCCATCACGGAGATGCCTTCGACCGTTTATTCGTATAAGAGACCCTCGGGCATCAACTATTCGGGGTATGAGGCGATCGGACTGCTCGGCAGCGCATACTGGCCCGTCGCCTGTGTGATGCTGCTGTTGCTGCTGACCTGTGCGGCGATGGTAGTCACCGGCATTCTGCGGTGTATCCTACCGTGCTGGGCCATCTCATGGCGGCGGAGATATATGCGTATGGCGGGCTGCTGGCGGTGTTCTGCATCGTCTTAAAGGTCTGCACCGGCGGGCAGGGCCAATCGTTCCGGATATGGCAGGAGGTGCAGTGGCTCGTCGTGCTGGCGGTGACGGCGTTTTTCATGGCACGCTCTCTGAATGACCGGTACGGCGGCTTTGTCCCCACGCTGAAGCCGACGATCCGTATCGACGGGGATTCCGTGGTGTACAGAGCGTTCTACGGGAGATATGGGGCGTGGCTGCGGTCGCTTGTCGCCATCGCCGTGGGCGTGACGGTCACCGTATTGGTGGATCGGTTCACGGGCTTTTCTGCGGCTGCCGATGCGGAGACCGGTTTTTTTGAAATGAGCACCATGCTGTTTTCGCTGCATGAGAAGGTCAAAGATTTCTCATTCATGTATTTTGTTCAGTACGGCTTCACCTGTATGGTGTTCCTGCTTCTCGGCAAGCTGGTGTCACGGCTCACCCAGAACCCCAATGCGGTGAATGAACGGCTGGAATCCGTTGTGCTGTATCCGGGAAATGTGGTGCTGATGCTGGGGGTCACCAGCATCGCCTCCATCCCGCCGCTGTCCGGTATGCTGGATGTGTTTGGCTTTTTCGGCTGGGCTCTGGATACGCTGCTTGCGATCGCAGAGGGCATCATTATCCCGTTCCGGTATGTGGTGGTGCTGCTCATGCTGCTGTTTTTTGTTTTCTGGATCGCCGTGGTCTGTGTGATGGTGTGCTATGGGTTTATCCGCCTGATCAAAAGCATGCTGGTGTTTGCCGGGTGCCTTCTCGTTTTCGGGGCGCTGCTCCTGCTTACGAATTCCATTACGGGCGGCGCCTTTGAGCCTGTGGCGAATGCGGTCGAGAGCTGGCTGCGGTCGAATACCTTTGCGAGCAGGACTGTCTGCGTGGCGTTTGTAGTGCTGATGAACGATTTTCTGGATAGCACCATCGACCGCAAGACCGACGAGCGCATCGACCGGCTGATCGAAAAGCTCAAGGAGCTGTGGTGGCGGCTCCGGGCGCTTCCGGACAATTGCCGCAGAAAGCGGGCGCTCAGACGGCAGCAGCGGCTGCAGAAGCGGCAGGGTAAAGCAAACTGACGGATCGATCGCCAAAGGAGCGAAACCGCTCCTTTGGCGATCTTTGTATCTGCGCCGCCGGGCGGCGGCTGGGGTGTTTTCCGGTCGCCTGCCGCTCGCCGGATCGGATACGCCGCCGGGCAGGTTGCCGCCGGGCATCCTGCGGTTTTCCGGCATCCGGTCGCCTGCCGTCTCCGCTGCGGGCGGAATATCGTCCTAATATAAAAGAATATCGTCGCATATTATGGTTATTGACAAGTTCTTTCCAACATAGTATACTGAATATTGTACAAGGTGCGGAAAAGCACCGATGGAAAGGGAGGAATGAGGCGATGAGAGCAAAAGGATGGCTGGCGTGTCTGCTGGCGGCGGCGCTGCTGCTGACGATGACCGGCGGCTGGACGGCGCTGGCGGCGGAAAGCACCGCCGGCACAACGGTGACGGAGGCGCCGGAGGAAAACCGGCTGGCGGGGCGGATCCCCACCAAGGGGCTGACCGATACGGTGTGGTCGGCGTGCAGCGGTCAGGTGTCCCAGCTGACGGACGGAGCGCTGGTGCTGGAGTCTGCCCACAACGATACCCGGCGGGTAAATTTTTACCACGGGACGCAGGGCGGCTATGACCGGTTCACCTTCGATATGGGGGCGTTTTATGCGCTGGACCGGTTCCTGCTGGGTTCGGAATACGCCGCCGGGCAGCGGGTGCGGATGGTGGATGTGTATGTGTCCGACAGCCGGGAGACCCTGTATGACGAGGGCAGCCGGGTGGTGAATGGCATGGATGTGACCGGGATCAACACCCTGTTTACGCTGCCGGAGGCGGTGGAGGGGCGGTATGTGGGCTTTTCCATCTACATACCCCGGCTGACCAACGGCTCCGCCAGCACCGATCCGGATCACTCCTTTTATACCTCCCCCAACGGCTGGTACGGTATGCTGCGGCTGGGGGAGCTGGGCGCCTACGGCACGCCGGTGGAGCGGCCGGTGATGACGGCGATCGCCGCCGGGGCGAGCTATGACATCGCCGCCACGCTGGGTGCCAACCGCATGAGCGCCGTCACCGATGTCTACTGGTACGGACAGCAGCCGGCGGGCGGGGAGCTGAGCTATCTGGATGCCGCCGGAGCGGAGACAGCGGAAAAGCCCACGGCGCTGTCAGCGATGCGGGCGTTCCCCATCGAGGACTATCTGTACATGACCGACAGCCGGGTGCCGTCGGTGCAGAGCGCACCGGCGGACAAGGCGTATTTTGAAACGAAGGAGCCGCTGGCAAACGGATCCTTTTCGGGTGCGGCGGCGGTGGAGGCGCTGACTCAGGGGCAGTACACCACCTATTATTATGTATTTGCGCTGGATCAGCTGTATGAATATTCTTCCGTGCTGGTGGGACAGCCGGAGGAAGACGCCTTCAATATGCTGTGGTTCGGACAGGTGTACGCCTCCGAGACGCTGGAGACGCTGTTTGACGCCGACAGCCTGCGGGGCGAATGGAACCCCCAGCGGATATACGACGGGGCGACGACGGAGACCCGGGCGTATCTCTTTACAGCGGCGACGGTGCGTTCCGCCCGGTATGTGGGGCTGGTGGCACCCCAGCAGCAGGGGACGATGCTGCGGCTGGGCGAGCTGGGGCTGTACGGCGGCGGGACGCAGGCCACCGTCACCCGGCTGGAGCGCAACCGCTCCCGGCTGACCGACTCCTCGGAGCGGTATGCCGCCTGGACCGCCGATGTCAACCGGCTGGCAGGGCGCAGCGCCTATACCTATAATACGGATGCGGCGGCGCTGGGCTCGCCGGCGGCGGCCCGTGCGGGCACGGGCTATGACGGCTCGGTGATCACCGATAAGGAGATCTGGTATTTATCCCGCATCCCGGCAGCCGCCGAGATCTGGAGCACGGCGAATCCCACCGGCTGGGACGGCAACTCGCTGTTTGCCGGCTTGCCGGCGGCTGCCTACACCGGCGCTCTGCCGGGCAGCAGTCAGGCGCATCGGGTGCAGGCACGGCTGGTGTACGATCTGGGGCGGGCGTACGAGCTGACCCGCTTTGTGGTGGGGCAGGGCATGGACAGCGCCTTCCAATATAAGCTGTGGTATGCGGAGGTGTACGTCAGCAGCGACCCGGCGACGCTGTATGCAGCGGAAAACCGGGTGGCGGCGTATTCCTATGTGAACGAGGACGGCTCCTACGGACGGAAGAACGGCGGGATCACCGACGCTGCTCTGGTGCTGGAGCCTGACCGCCCGGTGACGGGACGGTATGTGGGCTTTGCCTTTCCTATGAACAACAGTGCCTCCGGCAGCAGCGGCGAGCTGCGGGTCACTGAGCTGGGGGCTTACGGACAGGTCAGCGGCGTCGTGGGCGATCCGCTGTATCTGACCGGCACCGAGCAGGCGGACGCCGTGACCTACGCCGGTGAGAATCTGGTGGCGGGCATGGTGGAGCGGCTGCTGGCGGACAGTGCGTACGCCGGTATCGCCACCTATAAAAACGGCGCTCTGACCCGGGTGCAGTATCAGGCGCCCCAGCGGATGGTGGACGGTCTGGTGGCGGGGGTGAACGCTGCCGATGGGGATGGCGCTCAGGGACTGTTTATTTCCGAAACGGCGTACCGGGAGTTCACCGACCCCGGCACGGCGGCAATGGTGCATCTGGTGTTTGATCTGGAGGAGATCACAGGCGTGTCCCGGGTGTTGATCGGCTACGCCAACGATCCCCAGACCCAGTATCGCTCATGGGCGGGACAGGTGTATGTGTCCGAGACGCTGGAGGAGCTGTATGACGACAGCTCGCTGCTGGGCAGCTGGTCGTATGTGGAAAACGGGGCGCTGCCGGGCACCATTGCCGATAAGGGCGTGCTGTTTGAGACGGAGCAGCCCCGGTGGGGACGGTATGTGTCGCTGGTGGTGCCGGTGAACTTCCGGACGCCTGCCAATGCGGTGCGGTTCCAGGAGATCGGCATTTATGCCACCCCCATCGAGGAGGTGGGCAGCCAGATCCGCACCGGCGCCGCCGATCTGGTGAGCGGTGCGGACACCGCCGCCGCCCGGGCGGATATGCGGTTTGCCACGGCGGTGCGTGTGCCCGGCGTGGCGGTGGATGCCGAGACCGATGCGCTGGAGCTTTCCGCCGCCTATCTGACGGTGGGCGGCGTGCGCTACCCGGTGAGCGGGATGGGCACGCTGGTGGCACGCAGTCTCCAGCTGTCCCGGCAGGATCTGCCGGACGCCGCCCTGACCCACGAGACGGTGGCGGCATACGGCGGCGCCGATGTGCCGGCGCAGGTGGTGTATGACACCTCCGCCTACGATGCGGCTGCCGGCACCGGCACGCTGGTGTATACGGCGGTGGTGCGGGACATTCCCTGTACCCAGTATACCGAGCCGCTGGTGGCACGGGGCTATATCCGCTACGATAAGGGAAATGGCGAGTCGGGATACCTGTACGGCGGCGTGATGCGCCGGAGCGTGTACGATGTATGGAGGGATACGGTGAACGAGGCACAGCAGGCAGGCGATACCACCCTGCAGGTGAGAGCCCGGGCGGACTATCTGCCAAAGGGCAGCGGGCGGTTCCGTAAGGGCTCCCGGGTGGTGTTTCTGGGGGACAGCATTACCTATGACGCCCGGTTTGCACAGGAGATCGCCCAGTATTATGCGGCGCACTACCCGGAGGATCGGGTGGAGTTTTATATGGACGGCATCCGGGGCGGCAACGTCGGCGGTGCGCTGACCTATCTGGAGGATGATACGCTGGCCTATCGCCCGGATTATGTGGTGGCGATGTTCGGCATGAACGACATCGGCCGTGGCGGCTATAACCAAGGCAGCTATGAGGCGGTGGCGGAGACGCAATATAAGTATATAGAGGCGTTCGAGGCGAATATGCGGCAGCTGGTGGAGCGGCTGCAGGCGGCGGGCGTGACCGTGCTGCTGTGTACCCCCTCTGCCTACGACGACACCTGCACCAAGGCGGAGGCGACGGCGTATGTGGGCTGCAATAGGGCGCTGCAAAAATGCGCCGAGCGGGTGCGGGCCATCGCCGCCGATACCGGCTGCGCCGTGGCGGACTTTAATGCGCCGATGGTGGAGGCGCTGGCCTATGTGCAAAGCGTGAACAGCGAGTATTCCATCATCAACAACACCGACCGGGTACACCCCGGCACCATCGGGCACGATCTGATGGCACGGGTCTTCCTGCATACGCTGGTGGATGAGACGGTGGCGGTTCCCACGAATGAGCAGCTGCTGAGCTATGTGCAGGGCAGCGCTCAGCCGGATACCGAGCTGGGCGTGCCGCTGGAGCTGCGGGTTAAGGCGCAGAAGGCGCTCACCGGAGCGGTCCCGCTGGCGGTGCGCGGCTATTGGGAGGCGGAGTTCCACTGCGTGGGTACGAATAACTACGGCCGCTCTCCGGAGGAGCGGCAGGCGTTGGTGGATCGCTATGAATGCGGGGATTTCCGGGGGACGGTGCTGAAGCCCCGGTATGCTGCCAATGCGGCGGCGCTGGGCGCTAACATGGCGGCAACCCGGCAGGCGGCCCGGGCGTTGTACGAATAAAACAGGTTGTAAGGGCGGCGTATGGGGACGGCATACGCCGCCGCTGCCGGTGCTTGGATGCCGGCGGGATTTCTCGGACGGGCGACGGAGCGGGTCTCTGCCGCCCGTTTTTGTCCCCTGATCGCCCGCATATTACGAAATGTATATTTGCGGACCGTTCAACGCATAGTATGCTCCGGTAAAGAAAAATCAAAAAACCGGAAAAAAAGTAAAAAAAGGTGTTGACAAACGGGGGAAGAGGTGGTATTATAGCAAAGCTGTCTGCGAG
>CAKTVV010000016.1 GCA_934630515.1 uncultured Eubacteriales bacterium
CGGCAGACTTCTGATATTTCCGCGGTGCTTACCCGGCTGAACGCTGAACGCGCAGAACTGGCAAACGGTGTGGACAATGAGCATCCCGCACTGGTAGCCTTTATGAAGTATCAAAACATTGAAGCCCTCAATCGGGAAATCTTGGTTGAGCTTGTGGACTATATCAAGGTCTATGAAAACGGCAATATCAGCGTGAAATTCAAATTTGCTGACGAGCTTCACAAGATTGCAGAGTACATTGAAATCAACACTACGGAAGATACCGCAGTAGCGGGCTAACCCCCGCTACAAACCCCTTTGACAGTGTGTTTTCCTAATAGGCGCTAATCATATGATATTTGCAATTCCATGTCGTATGTGCTAAACTCTTATTGTCGTTCATTTCTTGAATGGCCTCCTTTTGATGGTTTCTTGCAGTTGCCAGACCGCAGATTTATTCTACATCAAAAGGAGTTCTTTTGCTATTCTCATAGGTAATAACCTTTTCCGAACCCCCGGCACAGCCGGGGGTTTTCTTTAACAAAAATCCTCCGGGAAGTCTGAAAACAACTTCCCGGAGGATTTTCTGTTCTGTAAAGCGCTGTCGCTTTACAGAGATTTTACCAGTTCTTTTAGATAAGCAGCGAAATCCTCCCGCAGATCGGAGCGGCGTAAAGCCACCTCGCAGTTAGCCTGCAGAATTCCCAGCTTATTCCCCATGTCGTAGCGCTTGCCGACAAAATCCACCGCCATCATGCTTCCGTTTTTCGCCTGCACGCACATAGCATCGGTCAGCTGGATCTCGCCTCCGGCACCGGGTTTGGTGCTTTCCAGAATATCAAAAATATCCGGCGTCAGTACACAGCGCCCCAAAATGGAATACAGGGACAGTACCTTGTCGGGTGTGGGCTTTTCCACCATGTCAAATACATCGAACACGTTATCCCGCACCGGTGTGACCCCCAGAGAGCAGTACCGCAGCACCTGCTCCGGCGTGACCTGCTTGACGCCCACGACGGATTTCCCGTATTCCTCATAGACTCGGCATAACTGACCGCAAACCGGATCATCTCCGATAATGACGTCATCCCCGTACAGCACGGCAAAGGGCTCGTCTCCGATAAAGGCCCGTGCGCAGCTGACGGCATGACCCAGCCCCTTGGTCTCCCGCTGGCGAACGAAGTGGATATTCGCCAGATGGGACAAGCGCTGCACCTGCTCCAGCATGTCCGTTTTTCCACTTGCCGCCAACCGCTCCTCCAGCTCGATGCTGTGGTCAAAGTGATCCTCGATAATCTCCTTGCCCCGGTTGGTGATGATCAGAATGTCCTCGATCCCTGCCTGCACCGCTTCCTCGACGATATATTGGATCGCAGGGGTATCGACGATGGGCAGCATTTCCTTGGGCATGGATTTGGATGCCGGCAGCACCCGAGTGCCTAAACCGGCTGCCGGAATTACGGCCTTCCGAACCTTTTTCATGTTATCCTCCTCAATGTTGATCACATGAGCAGCTGCAATAGCATGCTCAAAACATTAACGCCGATATAGCCGATTACCAGAATGCTGAACGAGGTGCCGCCGGCTGTAGCCAACTCGGCAGCGGTCACATCCGGAATCTGCTCTCGCTTGCGGTCTATCAGGGCGCTGGCATGCTGATAATACAGTCGATTTCCCAATCCGCCCAGCGCAAAGCGTATGACGTAAACCAGAACTGTCAGCAGCAGCAGCGCTATATAATAGTATAACTCCTGCTTACTCTGAAAATCCCGGGACAGAAAGCGTCCCAGCGCCGACACATCGGTCAGCTTCAGCTGAACCATGATCAAATTCAGCACACAGCTCTGCAGCAGCTGGAGCAGCAGCAGCAGACCGCCGGACAAATACATTTTCCGATACAGCATCCAGTAAGGCCCCAGAAGAAACGCCGACCAGTTCCAGCCGCCGGAGCTGCCGGAGGCGATCCGCCGAAAGCGGGGCAAATAATACTCCTGCCGAGAGCCGACCACCGCCGCCAGATCCGAGGCCTTTTGCGTACCGATCGTTTCATTGGGATCATAATTCGTAGCATCGGCATAGGCGCTGCGGAAAGGCATATACTCACAGCAGGGCGGCTGCTGCGGTTCTGCTGCGTCCTGCGGACGGCTGTTCCAGTCCGCTTCGCCCAGCGGATAGCCGCACCGGCAGCAAAACTCCGCAAATTCCGGGTTTTCTTCGTGACAACGGGGGCAGATCTGCCCAGCGTCGCTCTCAGGCGTATCGGACGTATCGTCGTTTTCACCGGAGCCCTCTGTATCCCGGCTCCATTGCGCAGCGGTTCCATGCAGATGCGCCAGATGGCAATGCCCCTCCTGTTGCCAGCAGGCACGGTGATGGGGCAGGCCGCAGACCGGACACACGACCACATCGTCCTCCGACTTAAAAGGCTGTCCGCAGACCGGACAGCGCATATTTTCGTAGAAATACATGGCGTTCATCTCCTTGCTCATTGGAGTTATTATAGCGCCTGTAAAAACAATTCACAAGGAAAGACACCGGAAATTTATAAAAATTTAATATTTTCCGGGAAAAAGTATGCGGCTGCAGGTTTTTCTTGCTATTTGTCGGGAGTATATGTATAATATAAGGATGGAATGTCACATATAGGAGTGAATCGTATTTTGGATAAGATCGAGTCTTTTTTTCACGATGCAGACGGCAAAACAGTGACCATTTGCGGGATCGGTCACAATAACCTGCCGGTCATTCACCAGTTTTTGCAGGCAGGCGCTCATGTGATCGCCTGCGACCGCCGTACCGAAGCGCAGCTGGGGGAGACAGCACAGGAGCTGAAAGCAGCCGGAGCGCAGCTGTCGCTGGGGGACGGATATCTGGATCGGCTGGACGGGCAGCTGATCCTGCGTACTCCGGGAATGAAGCCGTATCTGCCGGCATTGGAGCAGGCACGAGCAGCCGGCAAGACGGTCACCTCCGAGATGGAGATCTTCTTTGATCTCTGCCGGGCGCCCATCTATGCCGTTACCGGCTCCGACGGTAAGACTACCACCACCACCATTATCGCCGGTCTGCTGGATGCGGCCGGTGTCAAGACCTTCGTGGGGGGCAATATTGGGCGGGCGCTTCTCCCATATGTGGCAGAGATCACCCCGGACAATGCGGCAGTGGTAGAGCTGTCCAGCTTTCAGCTGACCGGTATGCACCAGTCGCCCGCCGTGGCGGTCGTCACCAATGTAGCGCCGAATCACCTGGACTGGCATACGGATATGCAGGAATACATCGATGCAAAGAAAAATCTGGTGCTGTACCAAAAGCCCGGCGACCGGGCGGTGCTGAATGCCGATAATGCCATTACAGCCGGCTTTGCACCGGATTGTCCCGGCGAGGTCTGGTTCTTCTCCCGAAAACAGCGGGTCGAGCGTGGCTGCTGGCTGAACGGGCAGCGACAGATCGTCGTGAGCGCCGACGGTACCGACACCGTGGTGATGGATGCGGACGATATCCGCATCCCCGGCGAGCATAATATCGAAAACTACATGGCTGCGATCGCAGCCGTATGGGGACAGGTCCCGGTAACGGCGATTGTGCAGTTTGCCCGGGCGTTCGGCGGCGTAGAGCATCGCCGCGAATTGGTTCGGGAGCGTAACGGCGTGCGCTGGTACAACGATTCTATCGGCAGCAGTCCTTCCCGCACGATCGCAGGTCTGCAAACGTTTCGGCAAAAGGTCATCCTGATCGCCGGCGGCTATGACAAGCACATTCCCTATACACCCTTGGGACCGGTGGCAGCTGAAAAGGTGCAGGCTGCCGTATTGCTGGGCGCCACGGCGGATGCGATCGAGAGCGCCATTCGTGCCTGCTCCGATCTGCCCATCTTCCGGGTGCGGGATATGGCGGAGGCGGTCGAGACCGCCGACCGGCTGGCAAAAAACGGCGACATCGTGTTTATGTCTCCCGCCAGTGCCAGCTTTGATATGTATAAAAACTTTGAGGAGCGGGGACAACATTTTAAGTCACTGGTATGTGCATTACCGTAAGGAGTGAGAAAATGGAAACGATTCGACGGGAGCTGGAGCAATTATGCCGCACACCGGGAGCGGCGGGGCAGCCGGAAATATCCCGGTTGGCGGTCGAGCTGCTGCGTCCGCTGACGGATACAGTGAAAACCGATGCCATGGGCAATGTGCTGGCGGTTCGCCACGGCACGGATGCTGCAGCGGGAACCGTGCTGCTGCAGGCTCATATGGACGAGATTGGCTTTCTGGTGACGGATGTGGATGATCAGGGCTTTGTCCATGTGGCGGCTGCAGGCAGCCCCGACGAGCGGGTGCTGGCGGCGCAGGATGTGGTGGTGTACGGCAAGGAGCCGTATACCGGTATATTCTGCTCGGTACCGCCGCATCTGCTTCAGAAGGACAGCGGCTTACCGGAGCTGTCCGATCGTGGGATCGATTTGGGAATGAGCGCAGAAACAGCGAGGGCTTGCGTTCACCCCGGCGACCGGGTCGGGTTTGCCCCCCAGTTTTATACACTGCGGGACACAATCGTATCCGGAAAGGCGCTGGATGACCGGGCCGGCATGGCAGCGGTGCTGCATGCGCTGCGGATATTGAAAGCTCCGGCGGCTACTGTAGCGATCGCATTCTGCGTGCAGGAGGAAGTGGGACGGCGTGGCGCCGGTGTGGCGGCACGTCAGCTGAAGCCGGATGTGGCGCTGGCCACCGACGTCAGCTTTGCGCTGACCCCGGATGCCAATCGCCGTCAGTGCGGAATTATGGGGGCTGGAGCGATGATCGGAATTTCGCCGCTGCTGGATCGGCGGGTATCGGAAGCTCTCCGGCAGCTGGCGGAGGAACGGCGCATCACGCATCAGTTTGAGGTGATGGGCTCCTCCACCGGTACCGATGCGGATATGATCTCTAAGGAAAACAGTGGTATTCCCACCGGCTTGTTGTCTATTCCGCTACGGTATATGCATACGCCGGTGGAAGCTGTGGATCTGCGGGACATTGCGCAAGTCGGCGCATTGATGGCAGCATATATAACGGAGAAGGGGGGAAGACTGTGAAACGGGAGCTATTACAGGAGCTATGCGCTCTGGACGGTATATCCGGCCGGGAGGATGCCGTGCGTGCCTATATACTGGCACAGCTGGAGCAAAGCCCCGCCCCCAAGGAGATAACCGTGGATCCGATGGGAAATGTGCTGGTACACCTCATCGGTCAGCAGCCGGGCACCCATCGGCTTCAGCTGGATGCTCACATGGATGAAGTGGGGTTTCTGGTGACCCACATCGGCACGGATGGCTTTTTGACCTTTACCACCGTGGGCGGCGTGGACAAGCAGGTGCTGTACGGTCACCGGGTGCGGATCGGTGGACAGCCGGGTGTCATCGGCGGCAAAGCAATCCATCAATGTACAGGCGAGGAACGCACGTCGCTCCCGGATAACGAAGCAATGGTCATTGACATCGGCGCAACGGACGGAGAGACTGCGGCAGAAGTGGTGCGCATCGGTGACGGCGGAACCTTTCAGCAGGAATGGGTGGAGCTTTCCGGAGGGCGCTTCAAAAGCAAGGCGGTGGATGACCGGGTTGGGTGCGCTTTGCTGCTGACGTTGGCTGAAAGCCAGCCCTCCTATGATCTGTGGCTATCCTTTTCCGTGCAGGAGGAGGTTGGCTTGCGGGGCGCCGGCGTGGCGGCAGAGCAAATCCGTCCGGATATAGCCATTGCACTGGATGCCACAACGGCTGCTGATATTGCCGGAAGCCGACCGGATAACGTCGTTTGCTGCGTCGGCGGCGGGGGAGTCGTATCCTTTGCCGACCGGGCAACCCTATATGACCGGGAGCTTTACAAACAAATACGGGATCTGGCAGCGGAGCATGGGATACTGACCCAGACAAAGACCCGTATCGCCGGCGGCAACAACGCCGGAAGTATTCAGCGCAGTGGCCATGGGGTGCGCATGGCAGCGCTGTCGCTGCCATGCCGGTATATCCACTCACCAGCCTGCACCGGCGATTGGGCGGACGTACAGGCGATGGAGGATCTGCTGCGTCTGCTGATCGAGGTGCTGCCCGCATGATCCGCCGTATTCCGGGCGCCGCACTGCCTCCGGAACGTGATACCGAGTGCTCCGCCCGGATTCACGGACTGCAGTACGCCTATGGCGAAACGGATCTGGTGCAGTTTTATTCCGATGAACGCAGCTCATGTCTGGCGTTGCTGGATGGCGTGGCTTTTTGGGATACACCCGGCGATACAACAGAGGAATGGCGGTCATTTCTCCGCCTGCTTCCGGGGCTTTCCGTGCTGCGTACCGATCGTGTAACAGGCAAACAGCTGTCTGTCGGCTCGAAGCTGCCCTGCAGCACCGGTAAGCTCATGCGCTTTACGGGGCAAACACCGTCCAAAGGGAATGCGGAAACCTCCTGCCGATTGCCGGAATTATACTCACTGCTGCAAAGCAGCTTTCCGACATTACCGCCCCTTGACAGCTGGTATGTGGACGTGTCCCACCGGGTGCGTCATGGCTTCTGTCATCTGTCCGTGATCGATCGGGAGGATATTCCGGTCAGTGCAGCGATGACTGTAGCGGAAACACAGCAGGCGGCGGTGATCGGTGCCGTTGTGACGGCGCCGGATCACCGGGGACAGGGGTTAGCCACCCAGTGTGTGACCGACCTGCTGGCACAGCTGGCGGATAAGCGCTCGATCTGGATCGCTCCGATCGACGCAGCTGCCGAGCGTCTGTACGCCCGTTTGGGATTTACGGTACAGGATAGCAGTGGGTGGGCGGAGCTTATCTACCAATGAAGATTATTACAACTATAGGAGCTATATAGAACATGGATATGACATTTTTTCAAGTGGATCCCCGGTTGGCTTCCATTGCCGACCATGTGGATGCGGATACAAAGGACGTATTTGCCCGCATCGAAGAGATCTCTACATACAATCAGCAAAAGGTCTTGTCAGCTTATATCCGTCACCGGGTCAGTGAAAGCCATTTTGTTCCGACCACCGGCTATGGCTGCGGTGACCGGGGGCGGGATGCGCTGGACGAGATCCTGGCAGATATTATGGGGGCGGAGGACGCCCTGATCCGGCATAGTATCGTCTCCGGCACCCATGCCATCGGGATAGCCCTCTTTGCCATGCTGCGCCCCGGCGATACGCTGCTGGCTGCTACCGGCGCCCCCTACGATACACTGGAGCAGGTGATCGGCCAAAAGGTTCCGTGTCCCGGATCACTGGCTGAATATGGAGTGAACTACCGGGAGGTTCCCTTGAATGAGCAAAATGCCCCGGATCTGCCGGGGATTCAGGCGGCACTGCGGGAGGATCCGACCATTAAGCTGGTGCATATTCAGCGTTCCCGCGGCTATAATATCCGCCCGTCGCTGACGATTGAAGGGATTCGCCGCATTGTCGAGACGGTGCGTCAGGTGCGACCGGATGTAACGATTTTTGCCGATAATTGCTACGGTGAGTTCACCGAAAAGCTGGAGCCGACACAGGTAGGAGTCGATCTGATCGCCGGCTCGCTGATCAAAAATCCCGGCGGCGGGATTGCCCCCAACGGCGGCTATCTGTGCGGTACGGCTGCCTGTATCGAGCAGTGTGCTTACCGTATGACCACCCCCGGATTGGGACGGGAGGTCGGTGCTTCTCTCGGACATACCCGCAGCCTGTATATGGGGCTGTTCCACGCCCCGCATGTGGTAGGGGAGGCGATGAAAACTGCCGTGTTCGCTTCCGGTCTGTTCCGGGCGCTGGGATACACGGTCAGTCCCGAACCGGAGGAATACCGTGGCGATATTATCCAGACGATCCAGCTGCGTGACGAGCCGTCGCTGATCGCATTTTGCCGTGGTATGCAGAAAGGCGCACCGGTGGACTCCTTTGTGGTACCGGAGCCGTCCGAGCAGCCTGGATACACCAGTAAGGTGATCATGGCTGCCGGAGCATTTACCAACGGTTCGTCCATTGAACTGTCGGCAGATGCACCGCTGCGCGAGCCGTATGCTGCGTATATGCAAGGCGGACTGAACTATGCCAGCGGACGCATTGGCGTATTGCTGGCGGCTCAGTCCATGCTGGAGGACGGCTGCCTGAAATTGTGATACAATGGGCGAGAGACGTCGCAGAACAGTCGGGTACATCTACGTGGGGATAAGATAGCAAGCACTCCGATTCTCTTGCCAAAACTATACTAAATAAAAATTTAGTATAGTTCAGGGGAGGCGAAAGAGTATGAACAAACGATATTTAGCCGATTGTCCGCCGGTGCTGCGGGAATATCTGGGATATATGGAAACCGTCAAGGGGCGCTCTGCCAATACAGTGGACGGCTATTATATTGATCTGCGCACTTTTTTTCGGTTTTTACTGACAGAGCGTGGTCTGGCGGACGGTTCATCTGCCGAACCATCCATTCTTTCGGTGGATCTGCCGCTTTTGCGCACGGTAACATTGAATGATCTCTTCGAGTTTCTCAATTACACCCGAATGGATCGCAACAATTCCAATGTGACCCGGGCCCGCAAGGTGTCTGCATTGCGCCAGTTTTTTCATTATCTTACCGATGTGACTCATCAGCTGGACGACGATCCGGCCAAAAATTTAAGTATGCCCAAGTTACCTGCTCGCATGCCGAAATACCTTTCCTTAGAGCAATCGATCGAACTGCTGTCATTGCCGGAGAACGCCGGAGCCTATGCTGAACGGGACTACTGCATTTTGACGCTGCTGCTGAATTGCGGGCTGCGGCGGGCGGAGCTGGCGGGCTTAAACCTCAATGATATCCGGAGCGATCATACACTGCGAGTCATCGGCAAGGGCAACAAGGAGCGTATTCTCTATTTGAATGAAGCCTGCCAAAAAGCACTGGAGGCCTACCTGCCGAAGCGCCCGGTGGATGGGACCAAGGACAAACGGGCGCTGTTTTACGGACACACCAAGGACCGCATCAGTGTGCAGGGCATCCATTACATTGTAAAGGGCTATCTGAAGCAAATTCCGGGCGCCGAGGAGCTATCTGCGCACAAGCTGCGCCATACAGCTGCGACGCTCATGTACCAGCAAGGCGGCGTTGATGTGTTGGTGCTCAAGGAGATCCTGGGACATAAAAATCTGGGAACCACGCAGATCTATACGCACCTGTCCAGCAAGCAGCTGGAACAAGCCGCTGCAGCCAATCCGCTGGCACACATGACGCCTAAAAAGAAGAATAACGAAGATTGACCATCGATACAGATCGCCCGACAAAGGAAAACAGCTCCTTTGTCGGGCGATCCTGCTGTTTAAGAGATCATAGCCTGTTCCGAAGATCAAAAACGAAGAATGGTTTGCGGTATGAGTATGGTTTTATTTCCCCACCTGCAGCGCATATAGCTTGTTAGAAATTTCACAAAAGCATTTTGCTGCCTGTCCGCCGGTATTTTGTGCATCTTCAGCCAAAACAGTCACAACATAACGGGGTTCTTCTGCCGGAAAGTAACCGGCGAACCAGCTTTGCACCACCGGCTTATTGCCGCCTGTCTGCCCAGTTTCCGCCGTGCCGGTCTTACCGGCGGCGGTACAAACGCTGGGGGCAGCTGCCTTTCCGGTTCCGTTTCTGACAACCGCCTCCATCATGCGCCGCAAAGCAGAAGCGGTCGAAGCGGACAGAATTTGCTGTCCCCTGCCCTGCTGCACGTCCGTAAATGAGCCGTTTTCGTCTGCATAACCCGCCACGAGATGCACCGGCGGTAACACTCCGCCATTGGCTACCGTCGCCACCATACGGGCGATGTGCAGCGGGGAAGCCATCAAATAGCCTTGCCCGAAGGACAGATTGGCTACTGCCGCCGGTGCGCTGCGCAGCGTGGACAACTCCGGCATAACTGCCTTGGCCGCTCCCAAATCGCCTGCCAGTGTAATTGCCTGATCAAATCCGAAATTATTTGCCATTGAATACAGCGCTTCGGCGCCTGTATCCTGCGCCAAACGAATAAAACACACGTTACAGGACTGCGCAAAAGCGCCGGTCAAATTCTGTACGCCATGACCCAGGCGGTTATGACAGTGAAAAAGCGTATCCCCTACCTTAACGCTGCCATTGCAAGTATAGGTTTCATTGGTGGAAATTCCCTGTTCTAACGCCGCCGCCATGGTGACAGTCTTAAATACCGATCCACAGTCGTATACGGCTAATGCCCGGTTGAGCAGTGCTCCGTCATTGGATTGAATCGATGCAGCCACAGTAGACGGCTGAAATGTCGGAAAGCTCGCCATGCCACGAATGGCGCCGGTAGACGGTTCCAGCACCACGATTGCTCCCTTCGGGATAAGCTCCGCCCCTATATCTTCGATCACTGTCTGGATATCCCGGTCAAGTGTCAATACTACACCGCCTCTGGAGCGAGCGGTGGTATCGGTACGATTTGTAGGCGCCCCTGTCAGGTACCGACCGCTGCCGTCTATCGCAAAGGCTGCAGTCGCCGCCCCGGCGTATTGATTAAGCAATTCGTCGCAAGCCAGTTCAACGCCGGCCACCCCATGCTGTCCGTCATGATCCAGATATCCGATCAGATGGGGCGCCAACAGGCGGCTGCCGACCCGCTTCGGCACCAGAAACAGCTCCAATCCAGGCATCAGCCCCACCGGCTTCTGCAATCGCACTGCCGCAGGTGTGCGATTGCTCAGCTGCGTACGCAGCTCCGTCAGCTCTGCTGCATCGGCTGCCTCCTGCACGGCAGCCAGTGCCTGTTCATCCGGGGCGACAGCGGCACGGTATTCAGTTTCTGCATTCACCAGCGGCTGCCGGTGGCAGTCATAGATAGTACCTCGGATCGAAGCAACGGTAACCTTCCAGCTGTTTTGAGAGGTAGCGGTTTGTAAAGGCTGCAGCCTTGTCAGATAATACACCCGCCACAGCACTCCGGAAAACAGCAGCCCTAACAACGCCAATAACCCATACATACGCTTGCGCAAAAAAATCACCGCCTTTCCGGCATTATTCCCCAGAAAGACGGTGATCATTCATTTATTGACGCTGACTTTTATCGATCCGCAGCAGGGTTCCCGTCGGCAGTGGATGATCAAACGGTATATATACTGTCATTGTGGCGTGCGGCGCCGCTTGGATAGGTTCACGCTGGTCGTTGAGCATTGATTGGATCGTAAAGGTAAAGGGCTTTCCATCCGGCGGCAGTGCATCCGTCGTTTCGCCGACAAAAAATCGGTTCCGCTGGCTGACACGCAGCCAGCCATCCGCCCAATCCTCCACGACGGCAGCCAACTCGTAGCTGCGAATGTAGCCGCCTTGCTGCAAGTGTTGAGCGGGCATTCCATAGTAGAATCCGGTGCCGTAGGGACGGTGGCTGACCTTCATGACCTCCTGCTGCACCCATGCCTCCGGCACATAATCCTGGGCGCACCCAGACGCCATAAACCCCTCAATCGCCTGACGATAGGCATTGGTTACGACCGCTGTATAATACGAGGATTTCGCCCGCCCCTCAATTTTGAACGACGCAACGCCGGCATTCGCCAGATCCGCCACATGAGCGATCATATTCATGTCGTTCGCATTGAACAGATAGGTCCCGCCCTCATCCTGCTCCAAGGTCAGGGGCATCCCCGGTCTGGTCTCCTCGACGATCTGGTATTTCCAGCGGCAGGGCTGCGCACACTCGCCATGGTTTGCGTCCCGATCAGCGAGATAGTTCGAGATCACGCACCGCCCGGAGTAAGACATGCAGATCGCCCCGTGGACAAACGCCTCCAGCTCCAGCTGCGGGGGCGTTTGCTGCCGGATCTGCCGCACCTCTTCCAGCGACAGCTCCCGTGCCAGCACCACACGGGAAGCGCCCATCCGATACAGAGCGGTCGCTGTGGCGTGGTTGACTACGCCAAACTGGGTGGAAACGTGCAGAGCGCAGTGAGGCGCATGCACCTTTGCCAGCTCCATTGTGCCCAGATCGCTGATGATCAGTGCATCGACGCCGGTGGAATCCAGATACCGGAAATAGTCCGGCAGCTCCTCCAGATCCCGGTTGTGGGGCAAAATATTGCAGGTGACATACAGCTTCTTCCCGGCAGCGTGGGTCATGGCGACCCCTCGCTGCAGGCTTTCCCGGTCGAAGTTGGCGCATCCCATCCGCATTCCATAGGCTCGTCCGGATACATACACGGCGTCGGCCCCGAAACGCAGCGCTGCCTGCAGCCGCTCCTCATCGCCGGCGGGCGCCAATATTTCCGGGCGTATTGTTTGATTCATGGGCAGCTTTCCCTTCGTTATATCATAACAAAAGCCGGAGCAATCGCCCCGGCTTTTGCACGAATCAGCCGTACATACCGATACGGTACTTACGGCAGGTCTTTACATGCTGAGCGTAGGTCTCATTAAAATAGGTGATGCCGGTCGTGTAGTCCGTCGCAAAGAAGTAGGCCTTTGCGTGCTCCGCCTCCTCCGACGGATTCAGAGCAGCATCGATCGCTTCTGCGCCCGGATTGTTGATGGCTCCTACCGGCAGACCCTGCCGGGTATAGGTGTCATAAGCGGAGCTGGTAACGGTGATCCCGTTTACCTTGGGCAGCACGCTGTTCACATACAGCGTGGTGGAGTCGCATTGCAGCTTGTCAAAGCCGGAGCCGGGCGCCAGACGGTTTTGCAGCACCCGTGAAACGCCCTTCATATCCCGGCTGTTAGCGGCTTCACCCTGGATGATAGACGCCAATATGACCGTCTCATCAATGGTGTAGCCCCGTTGCTGGATGGTCTCCCGATAGGGAGCGATTTTGTTTGCAAAATTGTCCAGCATCCGCTGAATCACCGTTTTGCCGGAGCTGCCCACATAAAAATTGTAGGTATCCGGGAACAGGTATCCCTCCAGACGATAAATGCGGCCCTTGTACTCCTCACCGTCCTGATCGGTGGGAATGGCCTTCACGAAATCAAAATCGAAATCCTCATACACGACCGCCTGATAGAACTCCTCTTTTGTGCAGACCTCCTTTTCTTCCAGCAGGGCGGCGATCTTATCCACCGTATACCCCTCCGGAATGGTCACCGTCACGGTCTTCCGAGGGATGGTGGTCTGCAATGCTTCGACAATATTGGAATAGCCCATATCCGCCGACAGGGAGAACATTCCCTGCTGATATTTGCCGTCCGCCTTGCTCAGCTTGGAGTAGATACGGAAGCAAAACGGGTGGTCGATCAAGCCGTTTTGCTGCAGCAGATCGGCGATCTGGGAGGTGGATGCTCCGGCGGGCACCTCCAGATCCACTAACGTATTAGATTTGTTGATACCGGAGGAATCCAGTATGTATATGATGACAAAGAATGCCACCAGCATCGCCAATACCACCGTAATGGCAGCATGCAGCAGCTTTTTTAAGCAGCCGCTGCCGTTTTCCTCGCTGTTCGCCGGTTCGGCAGGCTCGGCATCCGGTGCGGTCTCTGTGCTTTCTACCGTCTCTGTTGTTTTTTCTGCTCCCGGGGCGGCACTGCCTTCGGCGGGCACATCGGGAATGTCCATGGCGATATTCTCATCCAACTGAAATTCCCGCACTTTTTTCGAGCGTGCATCCTCAGCCGTCTCCTCCGGCGTACCGGTAGCGGGAGTTTTATTTTCATCCATGCCGTTCACCTCGTTTTTCCTGTTTTTCCTGTGCGTCGGAAATATTTTTCTGTTACCAGCAGCTCCACCGGCCGATCGAAACGTCCGTGGGGTAACGAGCGCTGCACACAGGCGCTGTAGCATATTCCGATCCGGTATCCGCCAAAGCCGGAGAGAAACCGATCGTAGTAGCCCTTACCGTATCCCAGTCGATAGCCCTGCCAATCATAGCTGAAGGCCGGGACGATACACAGTCCGGTGGACAGATCCGTCAAAAGCTCGCAGCGCTCCGGATCCGGCTCCTGCACGCCAAAGGTGCCGGGTGCCAGATCCTCCTCCCCGTGGATATAATAAAACTCCATTTGACGGGTTCCCGGTACACACCGGGGCACCGCCACCCGCTTACCGTCCTCCAACGCCTGTCGGATGATATGGCGGGTATCCACCTCAATGGGAGTCGATACGTAGGTCAGCAGTGCAGCGCTGCGCTGATACTGCCACGAGCGGCATACCTGCCCGGCGATGGCTGTATCCAACCGGGCTTTTTCCTCCGCCGACAAGCCTTCCCGCCACCTGCGATGCTTACGGCGCAGGGCGTCCTTTATCGGGCGAATGTCGGTTACGGGCATTGGATCCCCTCTCGGATCTGCTCTGCCAGCTCCGGGGTGGTCAGCCCTGCCACCAGCTCCAAAGCAAATTCTATTGCGACCCCGGCTCCCCGGGCGGTAGTAACGGATCCGTCGGTAACCACCGCCGCATCCGTGAGTATGGCACCGGTCAGCTCCGGCTCAAAGCCCGGATAGCAGGTAGCCCGCAGCCCTCGGAGAATTCCGGCGTGTCCCAGCACCGAGGGAGCGGCGCAGATTGCCCCAATCGGAATCTGATGCTCCGCCGCATAGTTAACAGCGGCCCGCACCCACGGTGATTCATCCAGATGCTTGGTACCGGGCATACCGCCGGGCAGCACCAATGCCTCCATGCAGGATAGCTCCGCCGCTGCCTCCGGTACATCCGCTTTTACAGGTATACCATGCGCCCCCACCGGGCAGGCAGATCCGATCCCAACGGTCTGTACCTGTAATCCGGCACGACGCAGCAGATCGACCGGCGCTAACGCCTCGACCTCCTCAAATCCGTCCGCCAATAAAACATAGATCACCGTTATTTCCCCTCTCATTCGTCAGCGGTTTCACATCTCATCGAAAACTGCACGGATATCCCGGTGGATCGCTTCCCGACTGCGGGGTTCCCCGTCCTGTGCGCAATCGATCACCGTCCAGCCGCAGGCGGCGGCAGCATACAGCGCTGCCCGGCGGCAATGGAGCAGATACTCCCGATCCCGTTCGTGAATATCCTTTTTGCTTTCGTCGCCGTCATAACGACAGGACAGCAGCTTTTGGGAGACCTCCGGTGGCATATCCAGAAACACCACACGATCCGGTCGGGGCAGCTCCAGCTTACCGTATTCATAGTCCCACAGCCATTCCAGAAAGCTGTCCCATTCTGTCTGCGGCAGCTTAGTCATCTGGTGGATGGCGTTGGAGGTAGTATAGCGAGCCGCCACCACCGGTATGTCCGCCCGATAGTCCTTCTCCCAAAAGCAGCGATAGCTGGCATAGCGATCCACAGCGTAAAAGGAGGAGGCGGCATAGGCGTTGACCGCCGCCGGTGTGCCGCCCAGTTCACCGGACAGGTACATCTTCACCAGTGCTGACGAGGGCTGCGCATAATCTGGAAAGCTGATCTGTCGGTAGACGATACCATCCTGCCGGAGTGTCCGATCCAACAGCTCCAGCTGAGTGGATTTCCCGCAGCCGTCCAGTCCGTCCAGCACCATCAATCTGCCCATTAAGCATTCTCCTTACCGGTATCCGGCAGCTTATAGCGCTGCCGCATTTCCGCTGCCCGTCCGCAGCTCATTTTGCCCTCCGGGCAGGCGCCAGCCACACAGGAGGGACCGGCATTCTTAAACAAATGCGGCGCCACCTCTACACACAGCTGCCACATCCGCTCCGCCAACTCCCGAATCTCCCATTGTGCCCGATTGCAGCAGCGATGATGGAAGAAATTCATCAGGGAGCGGGCGTTCATCGTTAGAATCAGCTTCGTGGTGCAGGCATTCGGCAGCACAAACCGGGCGTCCTCGATGGCTTTCTTTTCCGCCGCACGCTCCGCCGCCTTTTCCTCCATTCCGGCAGCGAGAAATGCTGCCCGATGCTTGTTCTTCAGCAATGCGGTCAGGCGGTCATAGTGCGCCTGATCCTCCTCCATTGCCCGGCGATACTCCACCGCCGCCTCGGGAATCGCCTCGATCTCCGGCGGCAATACATAGTCAAACATTTTCTCCCGCACATAACGCTGGCTCTGCACACTGTAGGATGCGATGCGATGACGTGTCAGCTGAGCCAGCAGCGAGCGGGACACACCCTCGACCCCAAAGGTAAACGAGGCGTGCTCAATGGGGCTTTCATGTCCGAGACCGGCAAGCATATCCACAAAAGCGGCTGTTTTTTCCTCTGTCAGACCGTCCATCACGGTCTCGATATCCGCCGCAGAATAGCATAGCTTAGCGGCAGCTGCCACCGTTTTTTCCGGCATGGGTGTATGAGAAATCAGAGTAACCAGCATGATTCCACTCTCCTTTGTGGACAAGTATACCAGAAAGTGCGCTTATTTTCAACCCTAAATACAGAAAAAGCCCTTGCTTTTCCCGTCGATCTGTGTTATACTGCATTCAACGCAATGAACGGGAGAGTAGACCGTCAAAACGGCCCCAGAGAGGATCGCACCTGCTGCAAGCGATCTGCCGCCGGAACGGATCGAAGTTCACCCGGGAGCGGCTGCGCCGAAACCGAAGGCTGTAAGCGCAGACGGGACACCTCCGTTATCGGGTACGAAAGTGTTTGCTTTTGCAAAAATCAGGGTGGTACCACGGAGCAGTTTCGGCTTCGTCCCTATGTCGGGGACGGAGCCTATTTTTATGCGAAAGGACGAGATGAGATGGCAGGAATGAAGGAGCAGCTGGAGGAAATGCGCCGACAGGCGCTGGAGGAGCTTTCCTCCACCCATAAGGTTAAGGAGCTGGAGGATTTCCGGGTGCGCTTTATGGGTAAAAAAGGCGCTGTCACCGGATTGCTGCGGGGGATGGGCGCTCTCCCCGCAGAGGATCGCCCCCGGATGGGGCAGCTGGTCAACCAGCTGCGGCAGGAGCTGGAGGAGGCTGTAGCGGATAAAATGCAGACGCTGCAGGAGGAGAAAAAGGCTGCCCGTCTGGCGGCGGAAACGCTGGATGTGACGATGCCCGGCGCCAAAGCGAAGATCGGCGGTCTGCACCCGCTCAACGTGGTGCTGGAGGACATTATCGGTATTTTCCAGTCCATGGGCTTTGATGTGGTCGATGGCCCGGAGGTAGAAACGGATTACTACAACTTCCAGGCGCTGAACGTTCCGGAGGATCACCCCGCCCGGGATATGCAGGATACCTTCTATTTGGCTGATAAGCTGCTGCTGCGCACCCAGACCTCGGCGGCGCAGGCACGCACTATGGAGGAGCGCAAGCCCCCCATCCGCATCATCTGTCCCGGCCGCGTATATCGGGCGGACGAGGTGGACGCCACCCACTCCCCCGTGTTCCATCAGATCGAGGGCTTAGTCATCGACAAGGGCATCACTATGTGCGATTTGAAGGGCGTGCTGGAGCAGTTCGCTCATGAAATCTATGGACCGGAGACCAAGGTACGGTTCCGCCCCTCCTTCTTCCCCTTCACCGAGCCCAGCGTCGAGGTGGATGTGACCTGCTCCGAGTGCGGCGGCAAGGGCTGCCGGGTCTGCAAGGGCGCCGGCTGGATCGAGATCCTGGGCGCCGGCATGGTGCACCCCCGGGTGCTGAAGATGGGCGGCATTGATCCGGAGGAGTATACCGGCTTTGCATTCGGCATCGGGCTGGATCGCCTCACCACCACCCGGTATAAGATCAGCGACATCCGTCTGCTGTTTGAAAATGATCAGCGGTTTCTGGAACAATTCGACCGATAAGGAGGGGTAATACCATGAAGATCTCTTTAAGCTGGCTCAAGGAATATGTTGCCATAGATATGCCCGTGGAGGAGCTGTGCGACCGCATGGTGCAGGTGGGATTTGAAATCGAGGAGATGGAGGATCTGTCTCAGCGGATGCAAAATGTGGTGGTCGGGAAGATCCTGTCCATCGAAAAGCACCCCGACTCCGACCACCTGCTAATCTGTCAGGTGGACGTCGGCTCCGGCGAGCCGCAGCAGATCATCACCGGAGCGCAGAATGTGTTCGTCGGTGCCACAGTACCGGCAGCGTTGCCTAACTCCGTATTGCCGGATGGTACAAAGATCAAAGCAGGCAAGCTGCGGGGTCTCCCCTCTCTGGGGATGCTTTGCTCCGGTGAGGAGCTGGGACTGAAGGCCGGCGATTTCCCCGGCTGTGAGGTCTACGGCATCCTGATCATGGACGACCGGTATACGCCCGGCACGGATATGCGGGATGTGCTGGGGCTGAACGACTATATCATCGATTTCAAGATCACGGCGAACCGTCCGGACTGCAACTGTGTTCTGGGCGTGGTGCGGGAGATCGCCGCCACACTGGGTGAGGGCTTTACCGAAGCAGCTTCCGTCTATACCACCGTTTCCGGCAATACGCAGGATCATGTAAGCATCACGGTCGAGGACACGGAGCTGTGCCCCCGGTATATGGGACATGTAGTGCGCAATTTGAAGATCGCCGAATCACCGGATTGGATGAAAAAGCGGCTGCGGGATTGCGGAATGCGCCCCATCAATAACATTGTGGACATCACCAATTATGTGATGCTGGAGACCGGCCATCCGCTGCATGCCTTTGATCTGCGGGATATCCGGGGCGGACAGATCATTGTGCGCCGGGCAAAGTCCGGCGAAGAGATCACCACTCTGGATGGTAAGGAGCACACCTTGACAGAGGATATGCTGGTGATCGCCGATGCCGAAGGGCCGTCCTGTCTGGCGGGCATTATGGGCGGTCTGAACAGCGAGATCAAGGACGATACGACCGATCTGTTTCTGGAATCCGCCAAATTCCGCCGGGACAGCGTGCGCCGCACCGCCCGGTCTTTGGGTATGCGCACGGAGGCAAGCGCCCGTTATGAGCGAGGCGTGGATACCTACGGCGTGGAATATGCGATGGATCGGGCGCTCCAGCTGATCGACCAGCTGCACGCCGGCGAGGTGCTGGAGGTCGGTATCGATCAATGTGCCGAACCGCCGCAGCCCACCGTGCTGCAGGTGCCGGTGGCCCGGATCAACGGACTTCTGGGCATTGAGGTGCCGGAGGATACAGTGGTGGATATTCTGCGGCGTCTGAATTTTGATACACAGCTAAAAAAGGGCGTGCTGACCTGTCAGGTGCCGCTGTATCGGGATGACGTAGAGGGCGCCGCTGATTTGGCGGAAGAGGTCATGCGGCTTTACGGGTGCGATAAGATCGTAGCCACTCCTATGCAGGGCTCTATCGTGCGGGGCACGCAAAAGCCGGAGCGCATCAAGACCGACCGGCTCAAGCAGCATCTGATCGCACAGGGTATGCGGGAGATCGCCACCTACTCGTTTATCAGCAGCCGGGCGGTGGATACGCTGCGTCTCGCCGAGGACGATCCCCGGCGGCTGGCCATCAAGCTGCTCAACCCGTTGGGTGAGGAATATTCCACCCTGCGGACCCAGCTTGTCACCAGTATGCTGACGGTGCTGGCGACCAATTATAGCCGGAAGATTCCCGCTGTGCGGTTCTTTGAAGCCAGCAAGCGGTTTATACCCCGCAGCTTACCCTTGACCGAGCAGCCGCAGGAACTGCCGACCCTGTGTCTGGGTCTGTACGGAAAAGACGAGGACTTCTTTACACTGAAGGGCATCGTGGAAAGCGTTTTTGCCCAGTTTGCCGTATCGGTGGAGTATGTGCGCAGTCAGGCACCGTACCTGCATCCCGGTCGGCAGGCGTCGGCGCTGTGGGACGGGAAAGCCGTCGCCGAATTTGGCGAGGTGCATCCGGATGTGGCGGCAAGCTACGGCATGGATGCACGCATTTATGTAGCGGAAATCGACTTGGCTGCACTGCTCACAGCCGCAGAGCCCCGTGTGCTCTACCGGCCTCTGCCCCGCTTCCCGGCGGTTGAGCGGGATCTGGCGCTGACCTGCGACGAGAATGAGCCGGTGGCAGAGATCGAGGCACTGATCCGGCGGGCGGGCGGTAAGCTGCTGGAAAGCGTGGAGCTGTTCGATGTATATCAGGGAGCGCAGATCCTGACCGGCAAAAAGAGCGTTGCCTACGCACTTAAATTCCGCACAGCTGACCGCACCCTGTCCGATGCGGATATCGATCCGCTGATGAACAAGATCTATGCGCTCCTGCAGGAAAATGATTGTATTCTTCGCACTTAAGGCTTGTAAAATGCGTTCTCCTGTGGTATACTATGCTGTAATCAATGGAAATGACTGGATTGGAGGGATTCCACAATGAAGGACAGAACGATGACGTTTTCTCTCGGAGAGGATAAGGAACAGGCGATGAAGGTGATCCTAACCACCGTCTATGATGCTCTCAAGGAAAAGGGCTATAACCCCATCAATCAGCTGGTCGGGTATCTGTTGTCAGAGGATCCCACCTATATCACCACCCACAACAACGCCCGTACACTGATCCGCAAGGTGGATCGGGACGAGCTGATGCGGGCGCTGGTCAGTTCTTATTTGAACAACTGAGTAGGAGGTTTTACGATGGCAGAGAAAGCCGAAAAGACGGAGTCCCCCTTTCTGCTGTATAAGGGGCGTCCGCTGGTGCGCTCCGGCAATACGCTGTATTACGGCAGCATGGCGGAAAAATACGTAATCGTGATGCAGATCTTATCCACCAAGGACGAGAACGATATCACGATGGCGGATAAGATCCAGATTCAGCTGATGCTGACCGATCCGGATGTACGCATGAAAGATCGTATCGCCAAAAAGAGCGAGAAATCCGGTCTGTACAACGCTATGGATCTGGGCAGCATCTGGCTGGAACGGGCACTCAACGAGAAATAACCGATACAAAATGCCGGCTGCGGAATTTGTCCACAGCCGGCATTTTTTGTCGCTTTGTTCACAGATGTGTTACATCTTCCGAAAAAATTGCGGTATACTGATATAGACTTAAAACGCTGCGGAGGTGAAACCGCATGGAGCAGAAATCGACGGATCCGGAAACCTATAAAAAGCGGCGAAAGTGGCTGAGCATCGTCTCCTTGGTGCTGTTCGCCGTTGTGATCGCTCTGCTGACGATCCTGTTTACCCGTGTGCTGGCACCGTATCTCGGATCGGCGAAGGAGCTGCATACCTTTCTGGAGGAATTCGGCTGGAAAGGGTATTTCATTTTATTTGGCTTGCAATGCCTGCAGATCATTGTAGCCTTCATCCCCGGCGAGATCATTGAGCTGGGCGCAGGCTACGCCTACGGAGCGATCCAAGGGGCGCTCATCTGCATGGCGGGCGTGACCGTTTCCTCCTCGATCATCTTCCTGCTGACAAAGAAGATCGGTACCCCCATGGTAGAAACTTTTATTTCCCGGGAAAAGATCGATCAGCTGAAGTTCATCAACAGCGAGACTAAGCTGAAGCGCACGATCTTCCTCTTGTTCTTTATTCCCGGCACTCCCAAGGATGTGCTGACCTATTTTGTGGGATTGACCAAGATCCGTCTGTCGGAGTTTTTGGGGATTTCTCTGATTGCCCGTATTCCGTCGGTTATCTCCTCGACGATCTGCGGTCAGTATCTGGGTAAGGAGGATTATCGCATGGCGATTATTGTGTATGCTATCACCGGTGCCGTCAGTATCGCCGGATATTTCCTATACAACAAGCTGCTCAAACGCCACGAAAAGAAAAAGGAACAAACCCGGCCGTAAAACGGATCCCGCAGCATTATATACAACGAAAAGCACTCCACCACTGTGCCAATGCAGCAGCGGCGGAGTGCTTTTTTCGCTGTGTCTAATACAGCCACCAGGAGAATGGCCACCAAGAGGGCGGATCCCGCCAACATTTCAGCTTGATCCACAGCTCCTTTTCCAGCTTCTGGGTCTCCTCCCCCAGCGTAATAAATACCTCGGTATTTTCCAACACATCCTCAGAGGGATAGAACATGGGGTCACCGGAGACCTCCGGGTCCAGCTCCTTCAAAGCCTCTGTATGCGGCGTGGAGTAGCAGATGTATTCAGCATTTGCCACCGCCACATCGGTACGGCACATAAAGTTGATGTACTGCTCCGCTGCCTCCTTATTCTTGGAAGTGGACAGCACACACATGGCATCCACAAACAGGTTGGTTCCCTGATGGGGCACGAAATAGCCGATGTCCTCATTTCCGTCGTCACCGGTGATCATATTGGCGCCGTCGCCGGAATAATAGGGTGCCAGCCACCCCTCCTCATTGGTCATTTTCTGGAATACCTGATCCATAAAGTAGCCCTGCACCAGCGGTTTTTGCTCCGCCAATGCATCATACGCCGCCTGCCACTCTGCCGGATCCTCGCTGTTCATGGAATATCCCAACTTCTTCATGGCAATGGCAAAGCTATCCCGGGCATTATCGAACATGTAGATCTTGCCCTTGTATTTTTCGTTCCAGAGAATATCCCAGCCCTGCTCCAGATCCGCCTCATCCACATAATTCTTGTTGTAGAAGATGCCGACGGTACCCCAAGTATAGGGCACAGAATACTCATTGGTGGGATCATAGGCGAGATTGCGATACGCCTCGTCGATATACTGAAAATTCGGGATGTTATCGAAATTCAGCTTAGCGAGCATCCCCTCTTTGATCATTTTCCCAATCATATAATCGGAAGGGATCACCACATCGTATTCCGCCGCTCCGCTCTCCAAGAGCGTATACATGGACTCATTGCTCTCATAGGTCTTATAGTTGATCTTAATACCGGTTTCCTCGGTAAACAGGGCATTGACGTCCAACACTTCGTCGTCGATGTACTCGCCCCAGTTAAACACATTCAGCGTAATCGTGTCGCTGGTGTATTGGCAGCCGCCGAACAGACAGCACAGCAAACATGCGACCAGCAAGCCGACCAGTTTTTTCAATGCCCTATCTCCTTTCTGCCGTCTTTTTGGCGTCCCGAATCTGCCGGAGATTGACGATCACCAGCAGCACCAGCACCGATCCGAACATCAGCGTCGATAAGGCATTGATCTCCGGGGTGATGGGTTTTTTCGTCATAGAATAGATGGTCACGGACAGATTCTGCGCCGTGGAACCGGAGTTAAAATAGCTGATCACGAAATCATCCAGCGACATAGTGAACGCCATCAGCGCACCGGTAATCACACCGGGCATGATCTCCGGCAGAACGACCTTGAAAAAGGCCGGCAGCGGATGACACCCCAGATCCAGCGCTGCCTCATACATATGCTTGTTCATCTGCCGCAGCTTCGGCATCACCTGCAGCACCACATACGGGATACAGAAAGTGATATGCGCCAGCAGCAGAGTCAGAAAGCCCGGCTGCAGCAGACCGGTCGCCCGATAGATCGCTACAAACATCAGCATCATGGAGATACCGGTGACAATCTCCGGATTGATCATAGGGATATTGTTCAGCGCCAGCAGCCAGCGGCGCAGCCGCCCATTCATGCTGTAGATACCCACCGCCGCCATAGTGCCGATCACCGTGGCGGCCAGAGCCGCCAGTACGGCAACCTCCAGCGTGATCCGCAGCGAGTCCAGAATCAGTTCATTGCTGAACAGATCCCGGTACCAATCTAATGTAAATCCGCCCCAGCGTACACGGCTGCGGGAATCGTTGAAGGAATACACGATCAGTACCACGATGGGGCTGTACAGAAACAGGAAGATCAGCGTGTTATAAATACGGGACAGAGTTTTCACGCCATCATCCCTCCCATCTCGTCGTCATCCCGGTCAACCCGGCGCATGACCGACATACACAGCAGCATCAGAACCATCAGCACCAGAGACAGAGCCGCACCCACATTATAGTTGCAGCCGTCCCCCATGAACATGGACTCGATGACATCGCCGATCATCATATACTTACTGCCGCCCAGCAGCTTGGAAATAACGAATGTGCTGACCGCCGGAACAAACACCATCGTCACTCCGGATACGATACCCGGAGCACTCAGCGGCAGCACCACCCGCTTGAAGATCTGGTAGTTGTTGGAGCCCAGATCCTGCGCCGCCTCGATGATCTTCGAATCCAGCTTAGCCATTACCGAATAGAGCGGCAGGATCATAAAGGGCAGGAAGTTATATACCATACCCAGCACAATGGCGGTGTTGGTATTGATCACATGCCAGTGCAGCCCGAACAATCCTAAAAACTGGTTGATCAGCCCCTGATCCTCCAGCAGGGTCATCCAAGCATAGGTGCGCAGCAAAAAGTTCATCCACATGGGCAGCATGACGATCATCACCATGGTGCGCTGCACATGCTCACTGCGGCGGGAAATGCTGAAAGCGATGGGATACGCCAGCACCAGACAGATAAACGTCGCCAGCGCTCCCAGCCAAATAGAATCCAGATAGGTGCCGATATAATTGCCGATGGCACGGATATTGGCAAAGGTGAATGCCCCGGTTTCGTCCGTAAAGGCGAACCACAGCACGATCGCCATGGGCACCACCGTAAAAATGCCCATCCAAATACCAAAAGGGGCAGCGGTCGAGCGATTTTTCATGCCTCGCCCTCCCCGGCGTCCTCCGCCGCCATATCCGCCTCCGGATCCGCCAACTCATCAAATTCCTCGGAGTAGGAGCTGTAGTCGCCAAACATACCGGAATAGGCGGACTTTTTCATGATATGGATATCCTCGGGGTTCAGCACGATGCCGATGGTGGTATCCACCGGATAATAGTCGGTCGTCTGGATCAGCCACTTAAAGCCCTTAAAATCCACGATGGTCTCATAATGGACCCCCTTAAAGGTGACCGCTGTCACCGTGCCGGTCAGGTCGCCCTTGACCGGTTCCACAATATCGATATCCTCCGGACGGATCACCACGTCCACCGGCTCGTTCGGCTCAAATCCGGCGTCCAGACAGCTGAACTGCCGTCCGAAAAACTCCACCAGATAGTCCTGCAGCATGACGCCGTCCAGAATATTACTTTCGCCGATGAAATCTGCCACGAAAGCATTCTGCGGCTCGTTATAAATATCTTGAGGCGTGCCGATCTGCTGGATCTCTCCGTTGTCCATCACCACCACGGTGTCGGACATGGACAGTGCCTCCTCCTGATCGTGGGTAACATATATAAAGCTGATCCCCAGACTCTTCTGGATATTCTTCAGCTCGTTCTGCATATCCTTGCGCAGCTTTAAGTCCAGCGCCGCCAGAGGCTCATCCAGCAGCAGCACCCGGGGATTATTCGCCAGTGCCCGGGCGATCGCCACCCGCTGCTGCTGACCGCCGGACAGCGTAGACACCGCCCGCTTATCAAACCCCACCAAATTCACCAGCTTCAGCATCCGAGCGACCGTCTCCTCGATCTCCCGGTTGCTTTTTTTCTGCACACGCATACCAAACGCCACATTCTCATATACATTCAGATGTGGAAACAGTGCATACCGTTGGAAAATGGTATTGACACTGCGTTTGTACGCCGGCATGCCGTTGATGCGTTTTCCATCGAAAAAGACATCCCCGCTGTCCGGCTCGATGAAACCGCCGATAATGCGAAGAGTGGTCGTTTTGCCGCAGCCGGACGGCCCCAGCAGGGTGACAAACTCTCCGTCGGATATGCTCAGGTTCAGATCCTTGAGCACCGGTTCTCCATCAAAGGATACGGAAATGTTTTTCAGTTCGATGATCTTCTTGTTTTCCATTGACTTGCATCCCCCTTTGCGGTAATGAGTTTCCGCCGACAGAGCGGCGGCGCACCGGCTTCGGCAACGCCCTCCGCAAAGGGTTTTTCACAGTCGGACAAAAAGTCGGCTGCGGCGCTGTTTGGTCGGTACAGGACAATAAAAAATAGATGCAATTCGGGTTCTCCGAATAACAGGATACAATATAGAATGGTTTTCCTCAAATGTCAATAGAAAATCCGAAAAATCCCGAAAAAAAAACGAAATTTTCCGGAAAAAACCTGTATTTTTTGCAAATTAGCGGGGATTTGTGTCATTTTCCCCCGGTTTGGCTCTGGATAATTCCCGTATTCTCTGTAATCCTATGGTATCTGCCGAAATTTTTACAATTAGGAGGAATGTACATATGTCTATCCCCGATCCCGCCCGCACCGTTCCGGTCAAGGAGCTGATCGAACAATACAACCGGGAGCTGATGGAGGTGTACCGCCAGCAGACGCCGCCCCCCAAGAGCTGGCTGGATGAGGAATTCCCTTTGCCGGACATTGCCCGGGACCGGCAGCGGCTGGCAGCGGCAGCGCCGACACAGGGGACCGTCTCCCCGCCCCCAGACAATATCCCGATCCCGCCGGCAGCGGAGCCGGCGCCGGCAAGCAATGAGAATGCGCACATTCCTGAATTTCCGTATACCGACAGCGATCTGCAGGGAGAAGTGCCGATCCCGCCGCCGCCCATACCGACCTCGCCGACAGCATCCGACAAACCGCTGCCGGAAAAACGCTTTGAAGGGTATCTGCGGGTATTCGTTTTCACCGGACAGACCGCCGAGCCACTCCCCGGCGCCCGAATCACCGTCAGCCGGGATACCGAGACAGGTTCTGTGCTGTACGCCAATACGATCACCGATCGGGACGGGCTGACGCCGATCATTGTGCTGCCCTCGGTCGATCCGGCGCAGACAATGCAGCCGGGCACGGCTAAGCCCTACATCTCCTACGATATCCGGGTCAATGCCGACGGCTATCAGACCGCCATCTACAAGGGTGTACCGGTATATGGCGGCAACAGCGTGACCCAATCCGCCGGGATGTATCCCCTGATCCCCGGTGCCGATGATATCCCGCTGGTATTCTACTCCGGCGGTCCGTCCAATCTGTAAAAGGAGGAGCTCTATATGACCGGAACACCGTATATTCCCAACCAGATCGTGGTGCATCTGGGTGCGCCGGGACAGGCAGCCGAAAATGTGTATGTGTCATTCCCCGATTACATCAAGAATGTAGCATCCAGCGAGATCTACCCCACCTGGCCGGAAGCGGCACTGCGGGCAAATATTTATGCACAGATCTCTTTTGCTCTGAATCGATATTACACCGAGTGGTACCGCAGTCAGGGTTATGACTTCGATATCACCAATTCCACCCGCTACGACCAATCCTACGTCCCCGGACGGGACATCTATGACAGTGTCAGCCGCATCGTCGATGAGATATTCAATTCCTATGTAGTGCGTCAGGGCAGCGTTGAGCCGTATTTCACCCAGTATTGCAACGGAACCACCACCACCTGCAACGGATTATCCCAGTGGGGCACGGTGGCGCTGGCGGAGGAGGGGCTGGGCGCCTACGATATTCTCACCCGTTACTACGGCGATACCATTGATATCGTCTCCGATGTGCCCATCCGCAACGGTTTGCCCTCCTACCCCGGCCGGGTGCTGCGGCAGGGAGACAATTCCAACGACGTGCAGCTCAAGCAGATCCAGCTCAACCGCATTTCCTCCAACTATCCCGGTATCCCTAAGATCGCTGCCGCCAACGGACTGTTCGGCGTGGATACCGTGGATGCAGTCAAGGCGTTTCAGCGTATTTTCAATCTGACCCAGGACGGTCTTATCGGTCCCGCCACCTGGAACCGGATCTCCTACATCTACAACGCCGTTAAACGACTCAGCGAGCTGGACAGTGAGGGAATCAGCCGGGATGAGCTGCCCAGTCAGTTTGAGGGGGAGATCTCGCTGGGCAGTCAGGGCATCGAGGTGCAATCCGTCCAGTATTTTCTGAATGTAGTGGCAGCATTCTACGACACGATCCCCCGTATCGCCATCACCGGCATCTACGATCAGGCGACCGACGATGCCGTGCGGGCGTACCAGCAGACCTTTGGACTGCCGGTAGACGGCAGAATGGATCGGGAGACCTGGAACTCGCTGTACGATACCTATTTGAGTATTGTGGACACCAGCGCATTCATCGATGGCGGCGTACCGCTTTTTTCCGGACGGGCGTTGGCGCAGGGCTCCACCGGTGAGGATGTGGCCATGCTGCAGGAATATCTCAGTTATATTTCCCAGACCTATACGCAGATCCCAGCCCCCTCCGTCACCGGTGTATACGGCATGGAAACAGAAAATGCCGTGCGGGCATTTCAGCAGCTATTCGGATTGCCCGATACAGGGACGGTGGGTGCTGTCACCTGGGACACCATCGCCAGCACCTACTCCGATCTGCGTTTCGGCAACGCAAAGAGATTGGGGCAATACCCCGGCTCACCCATCCCACGGGAGGAAACCGCATGAACGTGACAAACGACATCACCGCCGACGAGGCGGTATATATTCGGGAACTGCAGCGATACCTGCGCAGCATCCAGCGGGCTGTACAGGGCTACAGCAACGTACCGGTGGATGGCATCTACGGACGGGATACCGAGCTTGCAGTGCGCAGCTTTCAGCAATCGGTGGGGCTGCCGGTGACCGGCGACGTGGATCGACTCACTTGGGAGGCGCTGTTCGCCTCCTATCAAACGGTCGAGTATCTTAACTCCAACCCCTACTCCGTCTACGCATATCGGCAGGGACAGCCGCCGCTGATGGTGGGAACGCAAAACGATGCCGTCTATATGCTGCAGATCATTCTGCGGCAGCTAAAAAACAGCTACGAGGATATGCCTGCCGTCGAGCCCCCCACCGGTCTTTACTCCGAAAACACGGCGGCAGCGGTGCGATCACTGCAGCATCGCTCCGGCGTCAATGAAACCGGCGTCACCGATAAAGCCACCTGGGATCGGATCATCACCCTATATAATCAGGAATAAGCCCCGACTGGAGAGGAGGACACCGAGTGAACCGCCGGACTTTTGTCAAAAACACCGCTGTAATGACCGTCACCTCGTTGCTGCTGCGCTCGCTGGGGATCGTTTTTCGCATTTTTATCTCCAACCGGGTGGGCGCCGAGGGCATGGGATTATATCAGCTGGTGTTTTCTGTTTATGTGTTGGGGACGGCGTTCGCTGCCGCCGGTCTGACCACCGCTGTCACCCGCATGGCGGCAGAGGCGCTGGCTCGGCGGGAGCCGGAAACCGCCTTTCGGGTGCTGCGCATGTCTGTAGCTTTGAGCCTGTGCATCGGCGCCGTTTCCGCCGGACTGCTGTATGGATTCGCTGCTCCCTTGGCCCGGCTGATCGGGGATAGCCGAGCAACGGCGGCGCTGGCGGTCAGCGGGATCGCTCTGCCCTTTATCGGGGTATCCAGCTGTCTGAAGGGCTACTTTATGGCACGGCGGCGAGCGACACCTCCCAGCGTCGCTCAAATCATGGAGCAGATCACCCGCATCGGCGGGATCTTGCTGACGCTGCGGCTGGCAGGCGATTGCTCTCTGGCGGACGCCTGCCGCATTATCATATTAGGTGACGCCTTGTCGGAGATCGTCTGCTGCGGATGGCTGACCGCCGCTTATCGGTCGGATCGGCGCCGTCTGCGGCGCACTGCATCTCCTGCTCCGGTGCCGGGAAAGCGACGCCTGCTCCGTCCACTGCTGACGATCGCCGTCCCGCTGACGGCAGGACGCTACCTCACCACCGGACTGCGCACCGCCGAAAACGTGCTGGTTCCTGCCATGCTGACCCGGTTCACTTTGTCCGACACCCAGTCGCTGGAGCAATTCGGTGCTGTCAAGGGGATGGCCTTGCCACTGCTGTTCTTCCCTGCTGCCTTTCTGGTGACGCTGTCCAACCTGCTGGTGCCGGAGCTATCCGATGCACACGCTCTGGGACAAAAGCGACAGGTCGCCCGGCTCACCGGTCAGGCGCTACATATCACTCTGCTGGGCGCCTTGCTCATCGGATGTCTGTTCACTGTTTTTGGCCGGCAGCTGGGGCAATACCTGTACCACGACGACATGGTGGGACTGCTCCTGCAAATTCTCGGACCGCTCACCCCGGTGATGTATCTGGATACGGTAGCCACCGGGCTGCTGCGGGGCTTGGGGGAGCAGGTGCGTTCACTGTGGTACAGCGTAGCCGATTCGGTATTGCGTTTAACGCTGATCCCGCTGTTGTTACCTCGTTGGGGCATCACCGGATTTTTGTTTGTTATGCTGTTCAGTAATCTGCTGACTGCGTTTCTAAGCACGCACCGGCTGCTGACGGTCAGCGGCACCCACTTGGAAGTGGGACACTGGCTGCTGGCACCCGGGCTGGCTGCCGCCTTGGCCGGCGGCGGCTATATGGCGCTGCGGCAGATCGTGGGGCTGCCCAGCGGCTGGCCGTGGATCTTATTGGGCGGTACCGCCGTGGCCGGCGTCTATCTGGTGCTGCTGCCGCTGCTGGGGGGCATCACCGAAGAGGATCGGCAGCAGCTCGCTCGTCGAAAGGTACCGCAAAAGCTGACAACATAGAAAAAGCCACAGCTGTATCCCAAAGGATACGGCTGTGGCTTTACACCTATCATCCTGTGCGGTGCCTTATTTTTGCACGGAGCGAAACCAGTCTTTCTTCTCTACCGGGTGCAACTCCTCATACTCATCAATGGTCATATCCTCGTAAATTACCGCCTTGATCACAGCCGAGGCATAGTCCAGATCATAATAAACGCAGTTGCTGCGGCTGGCGGGAGACTCCATGACAAATTCATACCGAGGTATGCGATTCTGCTCAAAGGTGGGCGATTTCAGCAGGATATCGAACGCCAATCCCATAATCTCGCTGTAAGACAGGGAGGTTTCCATGTAAGGAGCGGCTGCCTTTGCCAAGCTGACATACTTTGTCTTGCTCATGGTCAGCGCTTTTTGGAAAAGCTGCTCCATCACATACCGCTGCCGATCCGTGCGGCCATAATCATCCGCACCGCCCCAGACGTTTTTCACATACCGGATGCGGGAATACGCCACCGCCTGCACCCCATTGGCATGAATGAGACCGGGTGCAGTCACCTTATATTGATCATAGTCCAGCCCCATATACTGGCAGATCTCCGCTATATAATCGTTGATCCCGGACTGATGGGTCGTACCATGGGCAGTGACCTCTGCATCGGTAAGGGTGATGTCAATGGTACCAATGGAATCAATGATCTTGGCTAATCCGTAAAAGTTCACGGTAACATATTCGGATATATCCAGATTGAAATTCTGATTCAGTGTTTTGATCGCCAGCTGAGGTCCGCCCTGCAAATAGGCACTGTTGATCTTCGTGTAGCTGGTTTTTCCGCTTTTCTCGATCGCCACCAGCGAATCCCGCATCACCGAAAACAGCTTGATCTTTTTCGTCTCGGAATTCAGGCTGAGTATCATGATGCAGTCGGACAAGCCCTTGAATTCATCCGGCTTCCGGGCGTCCAGCCCAAACAAAGCGATATTCACGACCTTGCCGCTGAACTTATTCTCAAATCCCAATTCCTCCGGTTTGCTGACCTCAATGGGATTGTACTTATACTTCGGTAACCACAGAGATATAGCAATCGTGGCGACGATACCGATGATCAGCACAAAGCAAAAGATCAGCAGGGCAAGACGCTGCGCCCGCTTTTTGCGGCGGCGCTTGCGCCGGTGTACTGCTGTGTGTTTATCCATGGAGAGCGATTCCTTTCGAGGCTTCCCTGCCTTCTTTTAATCCTTATTGTCCGTTGTCGGCTTCACACCGGATTGACCGCCCCGCAGGCTGGTGCGGGTCTGGCGCAGCTCGTTGGTCTGCTGCGCCAACACCTCCTCGGCTCGCCGCAGCAGAGACTCCGTATAGTCCTGCGCATTCTTCTTCATGTCCCGTGCCTTTTTCTGGGTCACAGACAAGATCTCGTTGGCTTTCTCCTGCGCCTGCCGCACGATCTCCTCATGAGATAAGATCTGATTGCGGCGCTCCTCCGCATTGCGAATGATGGTCTCCGCCTCTTTTTTGGCGGTATCGATGATATCGGTGCGGTCCCGCACGATGTTCTTCGCCTGCTTCACCTCGGTGGGCATAGCGGCACGCACGGCATCTAGCAGATTGCGGATCTGCTCCACATCCACCACCACCTTGCCGCCGGACAGCGGCATCGCCCAGGCGGCATCCAAAATATCGTCGATCTGCCGCAGATAATCTTCCGTATTTAAGCTCATAACTCAACGATCCTTTCTGTACTTATCCAGAATATCCGGCAGAATACACGCCGGCACAAAATCGGATATGTCGCCGCCGTAGCCCGCCACCTGCTTGACCAGACTGGAGGAGAGATACATATGCTCCGCCGTGGTCGTCAGAAACACAGTCTCCGCACGGCTATTCAGCTTGCGGTTGGTCAGCGCCATCTGAAATTCATATTCAAAATCGGACATAGCACGCAAGCCTTTTACGATCACATCTGCCTGCCTCATCTCCACATAATCCGCCAGCAATCCGTCGTAGCAATCCACAACGACATGCTCCAGCCCATCGGCAGCTACCGCCCTGTTGAGCAGATTTACCCGTTCGGTCTGAGTAAACAGAGGGGATTTAGCACCATTGGTCATGACCACCACGATCACCCGATCAAACAACCGGGAGGCACGTCGGATAATGTCCATATGTCCCTGCGTGACCGGGTCAAAGCTGCCCGGACATATTGCTGTGATCATACGTCCTCCCCCTCACCGAAACGGTAAAAGCGCAGACACACACGGCCATAGCGTCGGGCACGGCTCAGATAAAAGCGATCCACCCGCATCGGCAAAGCCGTATCGCCGTCAGTCTCGCAAACGATCAACCCGCCGTCATTCACATGAGGCGCTACTGCCGGCAGCACGCTCTCCAGCAGCCCGGACGCATAGGGCGGATCCAGAAACACCAGATCGAACCGCTCCTTCGGACGGCGCAGATATCCTGCCGCCTCGGTGGCGATCACCTGCGCATGCTCCTCCAAACGGGCACGCCGCAGATTATCCCGGATGATCGGGATCGCCGCCGGGTTTTGATCCACAAAAATACAGGAGGCTGCCCCCCGGCTAAGCGCCTCGATGCCCAACTGACCGGAGCCGGCAAACAGATCTAGAACCCGCCGCCCCTCTATTTCAAATTGAATCGCAGAGAAAAGCCCCTCCTTAACCTTTTCGGTGGTGGGGCGAGTATCCTCTCCCGGGAGTGTGTTGAGCCGACACCCCCGGGCAGAGCCAGTAATGACACGCATAAGCCGTTCCTCTTATCGCTGCAGCTCCACATGAAACTGCGTTGTCGCCGTATATTCCTCCCCCGGATGCAGGGTGATGGAGGGAAACTCCGGATGGTTCACGCTATCCGGAAAACACTGCGTTTCCAGGCAGAAGCCCTCGTACTGACTCCAGCAATGTCCCTCCTTGCCGTGCTGCTCCTTCAGGAAATTGCCGGAATAGACCTGAATACCGGGCAGATCGGTGGAGCAGACCAGCTTGATATGGCTGCGGGGGCTGACCGCTACCGCAGCCTCCTGCACCTCTGGGCGCTTTTCCTTTGCCAGCACGAAATTGTGATCCACGCCGTGCGCCAGAGCCACCTGCGGATGCTCACCGTGGATGCCCTCGCCGATGGGCTTCGGCTCCCGGAAATCCAGCGGCGTGCCCTCTACCGGCATATATTCGCCGGTAGGCGCAAACTGCGCATCCACCGCCGTAATTGCATCGGCGTGGAGCTGCAGCAGCACATCCTCAATCGTGCCGCCGTCGTAGCCGTGAATATTGAAATAGGTGTGATTCGTCAGATTGACGACGGTGGTCTTATCGGTCGTGGCATGATATGCCATCGTCAGCGTATTTTCCGTATCCAGCGTAAAGGTCACCGACACATGCAAAGTGCCGGGGTAGTGCTCCTCCCCATCCGGGCTGACATAATCAAACCGCACAGAGGGGGTCAGCCCCTCCGACAGCACTGTATATTCCCAGATCTTTTTATCAAAACCCACAGCGCCGCCGTGGAGATGACCGCATTTGTCCTCCTCATTGCAGCACAGCTGAATGGGCTGACCCTCCAGCATGAATTTCCCGCCGGCGATCCGGTTGCAGACACGCCCCACCGTCGCCCCGATATAGGAGCCGTTGGCGTCCTCATACCCGTCGATCCGATCATATCCCAGCACAATATCCTTGTCACGGAAAATAAAGCGTTGTATGGTGGCACCGTAATCCAGCACGGAGACCGCCGTACCCCGCACATTTTTCAGGGTGATCCGTTTGACCTCCCGACCATCCCGCAGGGTGCCGAAAGGTGAGATCTCAACAGACATGAACCGTTCCTCCTCATAATATACCGTGTAGAAACATTATGCCATACTTCGGCTCATAATTCAATACTTTATTTGCATTTTTAAGAAACAGTGAAGTATGCCGACCATTTATTATAGCGCTTTTCGCCGATTCCGGAGATATTGCGCAGATCCTCCACGCTCTGAAAGCCGCCGTGGCTGTCCCGATACGCAATGATCCGATCCGCAAACGTTTCTCCGATGCCGTTGATCGTCATCAGCTGCTCTTTGGTGGCAGTATTCAGATTCAGCATTCCGCCCCGCTCGCCGGAATGGCTGAGCGTTGTGGCTGCTGTGGTTGTTGTCACCGCAGAGGTCATTGAGACCGCAGGAATCGTCGATACCGTCGATGCAGCTGAGAATGCTGTTGCAGCAGTCGTGCTCTCGGTTGTTGCTGCCGTAGTCGGCTGATCGGACAACACCGGAGTCAGCATAGGAGCTTCCGGCTTTGCATAGGCTTGTCCGATATAAAAGAACGCCACCGCCACTGTCGATAACGCCAGAATCCACAGCACCCGTTCTCTGGTCAAAATCTGTCCAAGGCGCCGTATAAGCCGCATGAGCCGTTACACCCCTTCGCTTTGAATTTCCTCAAACGCCTCCCGCACGGTACGGGCACCGACGACCTCGATCTCGGGTCGTTTCGTGACCGAGGAGAGATTGTGATACGGTAAAATAATGCGTCGAAAGCCCATGCGTGCCGCTTCACCGATCCGTTGGTCAGCATTGGACACTGCCCGCAGCTCCCCGGTCAGACCAATCTCGCCGAAAGCAATGTTGCCGGCGGGAATCACCGCATCCTTCAGCCCGGATACCAGCGCCAATGCCACCGGCAGATCCACCGCCGGTTCATCCAGCCACAGGCCCCCCACCACATTCACATATACATCCAGATTGGAGAACAGATAGCCCGCCCGCTTCTCCAGCACTGCCAATATCAGCGACAACCGGTTGCAGTCAAAGCCGGTCGCCATCCGCCGGGGATTTCCGAAGCCGGTGGGCGACACCAACCCCTGAATTTCCGCCAGCATGGGACGGGTTCCCTCAATCGTGCACGCAACACAAGAGCCGCTCACATTGACAGGGCGCCCGGACAGCAGCATCAAAGAAGGGTTTTCCACCTCGGTCAGACCCCGATCGCCCATTTCAAAAACGCCCACCTCATTGGTGGAGCCATACCGATTTTTAACACAGCGCAGCAACCGGTAGCTGGAATGACGATCCCCCTCAAAATACAGCACACAGTCCACAATATGCTCCATCACCTTGGGACCGGCGATAGCGCCATCCTTATTTACATGTCCGACAATAAAGGTAGGAATACCCAAACGCTTGACCGAGTGCATGATGGCGGCGGTACACTCCCGCACCTGCGTCACGCTGCCGGATGCCGAGGCGATCGACGCCAGATTCATCGTCTGGATAGAGTCGATGATCAGAATGTCCGGCTTTTCGCTCTCCAGAGCATCCAGCACCGTATCCAGATCGTTTTCGCACAACACATACAACTGCTCGGCTGCCACACCCAACCGGTCGGCACGCAGCTTGAGCTGTCCCTCCGATTCCTCGCCGGAGACATAGAGGATCTTCAGTGTCTGCCCTAAAAAGGCGCATATCTGCAGCAATAAGGTGGATTTTCCGATACCCGGATCGCCGCCAATGAGCATCAATCCGCCTTTGACAACGCCGCCCCCCAGCACCCGATCCAGTTCCTTCATGCCGGTGCGGTAACGCTGGTGGCTGTCCATCCGAATTTCACCGATCCGCTGCACCGATGCTGCTCCTACGCCACCCCGGTGACTGCGGGAATCCGTGACCGGCTGCCGCACCTGCTCCTCGATGGAGTTCCAAGCGCCGCACTGAGGGCAGCGCCCGTACCATTTGGCCGATTCCGCTCCGCACGCATCACAGACGTATATCGGTTTGCTCTTTCCTGCCATTTTGTCCTCCTTAGAGTCTATTCCATCCGGTAATTCCAATACCCGATCATAATACACCACGCCATTTTCTGTTGATATGCCGGTTCCTTCAGCTGCTCCCGTTCCGCCGGATTGGACAAAAAGCCACATTCCACCAGCACCGCCGGGCATTGGGCATGATAGAGCAGAAATATGCCGTCGGTCGCCTGTTTCAGCTCCCGTTTATTCTCCGGCTGCAATCCGGATACCACGCTGCTGCGCAGCTGCTCCGCCAACCGGCGGCTGTCCGGATGATTCCCGGAATAGAACATCTGCGCACCGTGATACTGCGGCTGTGCAAAGTGATTCTGGTGAATGGAAATAACCGCAGAAGCCGTCTGGTACAGCTCCAGACGGCGATGCATGTCCCGACTTTTCCGACTGCGGGTCGTATCCGACGGATCGCCGATGGAGATATCCTCCTGCCGGGTCATCGCCGCAGGAACGCCGCATACCCGCAGCATATCCCTCAGATCCAGACCGATCGCCAGATTGATATTCTTTTCCAGCGTGCCGTCGGCGACCTGTGCTCCGCCGTCCTCGCCGCCGTGTCCCGGATCGATAAGCAAGGGGGCTTCTGCCGGAAGTACCGCCGTCTGGATCGGATGGACAGACAGCAGCCAGGCCACCGATCCCAGCAGGCAGGCGAGCGCTCCGCTGCCAATACCGCAGAGTATCCGTTCAGTTCGGGTCATACCTCCACCTCCGCAGCCATTCTATGCCTGCGGGGACAGAGAATATGCCAGCGTCAGATCTCGGAATCGGGCGTTTCGATCGTATCCGAGGTCTTTTTATAGGTGAGATGCTCTTTGATGGAGAATTTACGGAATCCCAGCCGATAAGAGATCGCACATACCACCGGAACAAACACCAGCGTCAGAGCACAGGCGAGCAGTCCACCCACCGGCAGCTTGCCCGGCTCTGTGTTGTTTCCTAAAACGGCATTGATATAGGGCAGGTACGGGATCTGCGTAATCCGGTAGATCGCCAGATACAGCGTTCCCTTGCCGGTCATCTTCACGATCCACGCACCGATATACAGTAGCGCCGACGGGATCGTCGCCAGAATTCCGATCCGCAATCCACGCAGGGGATCGGGGGGTTTGCCCTTATACCGCACCTTCGTGTCGTCCTTACCGCCCAGCTCCCACAGCAGATTGTAGGGAAACACCCCCATGAGGAACAGCATCATCAGCGTCGTCAGCACATCCAGCAGCACCTTGACACCGTGAGGGATCTCGGTGATCTTTATCACCGACTGCCCCTCCTCAGCCTCAGGAATGGAATCCTCGGTCTCCCCGGCAGTGAAATAGTGCTCCTCCACCAGTGTGGTTGTACCGGCGGCGTCTGTCTGAGCGATCCGATACCCCACCGTGCGGCCAAACAGCCCGTTTCCCAGCACCGACATGGAAAGATACAGCACCGCACACATGATCGTGGCGACAATGAGTCTACCCCACACCTTCAGCGCCGTTTTCAGCGTATGCTTCGTTGTGTTTTTCATGGTCTCACCTCATATTATTCGATCGCTTCGCCATTTTCCAGCGCGGTGATCATGTCGATCCGGGTCTGATGGCGCCCGCCCTCAAAAGGAGTGTCCAAAAACGCCTCGACGATCATCTTGGCTAACTCCACACCGATGACCCGTGCGCCCAACGCCAACATGTTGGCATCATTGTGTGCCCGGGTCATTTTTGCAGAATAGGGGTCGCCGCACAAGGCGCAGCGGATACCGGGAACCTTGTTGGCTGCCAGCGACATACCGATACCGGTGCCGCAGATGACGATGCCCCGGTCGCACTCGCCGGATGCCACTGCCCGTGCCGCACGGGCGCCGTAAACGGGATAATGGCAGCTCTCCGGCGTATAGGTGCCGAAATCCCGGTATTCCAATCCCCGAGTTGTCAGCAAAGCCTCTACCTCTGCCTTCAGCTCCAATGCCGAATGGTCACATGCAATTGCAATCATATCTGTTACCTCCATAGTTTTATCCGATGATCATACCGCCGTTCGGCGCCAATACCTGCCCGGTGATAAACCCGGCGGCATCCGACAGTAAAAATGTCGCTGCCTGTGCCACATCCTGTACCGTCCCCAGACGGCACAGGGGCGTCTCCTCCCGGAGCTCCTGCAAAGCTGCCTCGTCGAAGCCTGCCATCATATCCGTCTGAATGACCCCGGGCGCTACACAGTTCACACGGATGCCGGAGGGGCCGACCTCCTTTGCCAGCGCCCGGGTGAACCCGATCAGCGCCGCCTTGGCGGCAGAATAGGGTACCTCACAGGAACCGCCCACCTGCCCCCACATGGAGGAAATATTCACGATGCTGCCGGTCTGCCGCCGGATCATACCGGGCAAAAAGCGGCGGCAGGTGTAAAACGCTCCATCCACATGGGTCGCCATCATGCGGTGCCACTCAGTGTCGGTCACATCTGTCAGCAGCTTTTGCTGAGCGATGCCGGCGTTATTCACCAGAGCCGTCACCGTACCCAGCTCCCGTTCAACGGCATCGCCCATACGGGCGACCGCCTCTGCATCGGTCACATCGCACACATATCCCTTGGCGTCGCCGCCCCGGGCAATAATCTCCGCTGCGACCGCCTGCACCGATTCGGGAGAACGTCCGTTTACGGCAACCGCATACCCACCCTGAGCCAATTGCAGAGCTATGGCTCGTCCGATCCCACGGGAGGAACCGGTCACTAACGCAATCCTCCGCATATTCACAGCTCCAGATCGACTTGATGTCCGGTGGGCTCATACTGTGCATACTCTACCCCGGTCATACGGAACATCAGCTTGGACGCCTTGACCGAATCGCTGTCGGAATACTTGTCCGACAGGTACACCACCCGCTTGACGCCGGACTGGATCAGCGCCTTTGCGCACTCGTTGCAGGGGAACAGCGTGGTGTATACCGTGGCGCCGTGCACATTGCCGCCGGAATAGTTCAGAATGGCGTTCAGCTCCGCATGACACACAAAAAGATACTTCGTATCCATCGGCTGACCGTCCCGGGCCCAAGGCATTACTGCATCGGCGCAGCCGGTCGGCATTCCGTTATAGCCCACCGACAGGATCTTGTTGTCCTTATCCACGATACAGGCACCCACCTGCGTGCCGGGATCCTTGCTGCGCTGGGCAGACAGAATAGCGATCCCCATAAAATAGGCATCCCAGCTGAGATAATCGTTTCTCTGATCCATAACCGTTATACCTCCCCGGTCAAAAGTGATGGCAATAACGCCGCATAAGCTCGAAAAGCACTGGGCAAGGCTACCGTCGCCTGTAATTCAGTCAGAGATGACCAAGCATAGCCCTGCGGCAGCTGGGGCAGCCCGGCGCAGCGATACAGCTCACCGGTCATGCGCCATTCCACATGAGAAAACAGGTGCTTACCCGGCGGCAATGCAAGCGGTGCGCTCAACCCGGTCAGCGGAAGCATCGACTCCTCGCTGCACAGATGATTAGGCAGCTCCCACAAGCCCGCCAGCAATCCGCTATCCGGACGGCGGTGCAGCAGCACCCGTTTGTCTCCGTCGGTGCCGCCGATCACCACCTGCACTGTGCGCTCCTCAACACGGCGGGTCTGGCGCTTCACCCGTACCGGCAGCTCCCCCTGCCGTCCGGCAGCAAAGGCCTCACAGCCAAACCGCAGCGGACACAACTCACACCGGGGGCTGGCACCGGGAAGACACACGGTCTCTCCCAGCTCCATCACCGCCTGATTAAAGCGCCCCGGCTCGTTCGAAGGCAGCAGCTCCCGGAAAAGAGCCGCATAATGCCGTTTAGCGCCTGCAGACAATACATCCGTCTCATCGCAGCACAGCCGGGACATTACCCGCATTCCGTTTCCGTCCACTGCCGGAACCGGAATGGCAAATGCGATCGAGGCAATGGCTCCCGCCGTGTAATCGCCGATGCCGGGCAGTGCCAATAAAGCTTCGTAATCAGCGGGCAGCTCGCCGCCGTAATCCCGACATAGGATCTGCGCCGCCTTTTGCAAATTGCGCACCCGGCTATAGTAGCCCAAGCCCTCCCACAGCTTCAGCAATACATCCTCCGGCGCTGCCGCCAGCGACGGTACGTCCGGAAGTCTTGCCATAAACCGCTCATAATACGGCAGCACTGCCTCAATACGGGTCTGCTGCAGCATAATTTCCGACACCCAAACTCGGTATGGGGTAGGCGCTTGTCTCCATGGAAGCGGGCGATTGTGAGTGAGATACCAGTCCGATAAAGCGGCTGCGCCCTTTCTTTTCAGAGCGTCGTTCATAAAAATTCCTCAAAAATGGACGAAACGGGCCGTCCTTGCCGCTATGCGGCAAAGATGACCCGTGTGCGCCCGTTTATTTTGTGCCGAAAATGCGGTCGCCGGCATCGCCCAATCCGGGAACGATGTAGCCATTTTCATTGAGGTGCAGATCCTGCGAGGCGCAGTAGATCTTCACATCCGGATGCTTATCCGACAGTGCCTTCAGGCCCTCCGGCGCCGCAATAATGCACATGAATTTGATGCTGCGGGGATGCCGGGTCTTGATCTGATCGATAGCATCGATGGCAGAGCCGCCGGTAGCCAACATGGGATCCAGCACGACCACGTCCCGTTCCTCAATATCATGAGGCAGCTTACAGTAGTACGGATGAGGGATCAGCGTCTCCTCATCCCGGTACATGCCGATATGTCCCACACGAGCGGAGGGGATCAGCTCCAGCGCACCATCCACCATGCCCAGACCGGCACGCAGGATCGGAACAAATGCCAGCTTGCGTCCCGCAATGACCTTGCTCTTGGCAACGGTGATGGGGGTCTCTACCTCCACCTCGCAAACCGGCAGATCCCGGGTCGCCTCATACACCATCAGCTCGGTGATCTCCTTGATCAGCTCACGGAATTGCTTAGAGCTGGTGTTTTTGTCCCGCAGCAAGGTCACCTTGTGCTGGATCAGCGGATGGTCTGCGATGAACGGTGAGTTCGACATTTTCATTACCTCCATAATATATCATGCGAAACCGCATGGATTACTGTGTTATCTGCGCCGCTTCCCCGCCGGTCTGACGGGCACGCAGCTCCCGCTCTGCCTGCGGGAGGCGCAGATAGGTGGGCATCAAAGCGGCAGCCGAGACAGTCTCCCCCTGCGCCAGCTTATGTCGGGCGACCAACGCCGTTCCCACCGCCGACTGAAATCGCAGCGGCGTCGGCGCCAGCGACAGCCGGGGAATATCCTCTTTCAGCATAGTATAGCACATATTACTGCCGTCGCCAACCAAAATCACCGATTTTTTTTGACTTTTTAGCCGGTTTTTCAATTCTTCGACCGGCAACGCCTCATCCGGTGTCAGCCGGGACAGTGCGCCGTCTGCATCCAGTGAAAAGGCAGCCGTATATACCTGCTGGCAACGAGCATCCATCACGCAGCAGATCAGCCCCTCCATCGGCAGAGAACGCAGCGGCTCTGCCATCGCCTCCAGGGTTGAAACAGCTATGCAGGGGATCTCATCTGCAAAGGCCAACCCCTTTACAGTGGAAACACCAATACGCACACCGGTAAAGGAGCCCGGCCCCACATTCACGGCTACAGCGTCCAGCTGTTTCACCGAAACGCCGGATAATTGCAGCATATGCTCGATCATAGGCATCAGCGTCTGGCTGTGGGTCTGTCCACTATGGCTATAATAAGACGCCAGCACCCGTTCCTCCTGCAAAAGCGCACAGGAGACCGGTGTTGCCGAGGTATCGACCGCAAGGATCAACGCCACATCCATCACTTCCTTTCAGCTCTGTCCCGAAACTCCGATCGTACAACAGTGCGTTCCGTTCTTTGGTTCACTCCGAAGGAACCACTCGTTCAATGCAGCGGGTCTGCTCATCCGGTGCAGAAAAATACAGCCGAATCGCATCCGCAGGCAGAGCGTTTTCGATGTTCTCGCTCCACTCCACCACCAGAATGGCTCCCGCCGCCAAGTAATCAAAAAAGCCTGTGGAATACAGGTCGTCCCAGCCGGAGACCCGGTACATATCGAAATGTACCAGCGGCGGAGTGCCACCGTAATCGTGTACCAGCGCAAAGGTAGGACTGGACACCGGAGCTGTGAGCCCCATCCCCCGAGCAATTCCCCGCACTAAGGCGGTCTTCCCCATGCCCATGCCGCCGAACAGAGCCAGCACGGCACCGCTGTGCAAGGCAGGTGCCAACGCCGCACCAAACGCCTCGGTTTCTTCCACCGAATGGGATATGACCCGGTCTACCACGGCGGCACCTCCTTGCTCGACAAAATTCGCTACTTAGTATTTTATCACACTTTCGCAAATAATGAAAGAGAAACTTGCATCCTGCGTAAAAATTCGGTATAATGGACAGGAATGAACTGAAGGGATGGGAGCGGCTTGTCCAAACACTCTTTGAAACAATCGGTACGCACCTTTTTCTATTATTCCAATCTGCGACTGATCCTGTTATGTCTTGCAGCATCGGTCTATGGGTGTCTGCTGGTGTATTCCGCCGCACGCAGCGCCGGCAACGGCATGAGCGGCGTGATCATGCAGGTCGGTGCCTCGATCGTTGGGCTGATCCTCGCCATGCTCATCTCGCAAGTGGACTATGAGGACATCTGCCGCCTGTGGCCGGTTTGGTCTGCTCTTGCCGTGGGACTGGTACTGCTCACCTTCACTCCGCTGGGGCTGAATGTGGCGGGCACTGACGACACCGCCTGGCTGGGCATTCGCATCGGCTCCTTTCGCCTGACCTTTCAGCCGGCGGAGCTGATGAAGATCAACTTCATTATCACCTTTGCCGTTCACCTGTCCCGGGTGCAGCAGGATATCCGACGGTTCAAAACATTGGTGCTGCTGGCGCTCCACGCCATGATCCCCATTGGTCTGGTGTTTTTGCAGGGCGATGATGGCACGGCGCTGGTCTTTATCATGATATTTCTGAGCATGCTGCTCGTCAGCGGCGTCAATCTGTTGTACTATGTGTTGGGGCTGGCCGGAGTATGTGCGCTGGTCCCTCTGGCGTGGACCTATCTGCTCACCGACGATAAAAAAGCCCGGTTTCTTTGCATACTGCCCCCGTATATCGAAAAATACCTCGGCACCACCGGCTGGCAGCAGTATGAAGGGCTGAAAGCCATCGGCTCCGGCAAGCTCACCGGTGTAGGCTATCTGCAGGGCGGCAAGGGCTTTTCCTTTGCACGAAACAACGATTTGATCTTTACGGTCGCCGCAGAGGAATTTGGCTTCATCGGCGGATTGCTGCTGTTTGTGCTGCTGCTTTTGCTGCTGTTTGAGCTGGTGCGCTGCGTCAAGCAGGCTCGGGACGATCTGGGCGGCTACATCTGTGTCGGTATGCTGGCGCTGATCGGATTTCAATCCATCATCAATCTGGGAATGTGTCTGCGGGTGCTGCCGGTCATCGGGATCACGCTTCCGTTTTTCAGTGCCGGCGGCAGTTCGGTAGCGACGCTGTATTTAGGCGTAGGATTGGTGCTCAGTGTCTCCTTTTCTCAGCGCACCCGGCGCAAGAGCTTAGCGGAGCTGCGCAGCTGACCGTCGATAGGTCAGTACGAAAAATTCAGCGGTGAGCGTCAAGCCCTGCAGCTGTGACACCTTTCGCTGATCTGCCAGACCGGTTTTATAGTAATACGGCGTCATGCGGAACAGCGACTCCACCGTCTCACTGTCAGGCAGCTCCATAGAATACCGCAAGTGTGTTTGCTCCACCAAGTCAAATCCTGTCAACGTAAAGGATTTGACTTGATTTTTATATGGCGTATCATAAATACACTGCTTTAGCTCCCATAAATGCTCCTCGCCGGGAATCGCCATGACCAATACGCCATCCGGCTGCAATACCCGCTGCAGCTCCTCGCCGCAATACGGTGCAAATACATTGGTCACCGCAGCGCAGCTGCTGTCCGCTACCGGCAAATGAAATGCGCTGGCAACGGCAAATTGCCCCTGCGGACAGGTGCGAGCCGCCTTATCCAAAGCGATCTTGGAAATATCGACCCCGGCACACTCGACCTCTGGGCGCCGGGCGTGAACAGCCGCAGCCATCCGGCGGGTGTAATATCCCTCGCCGCAGCCAACATCCAGAAAGCCGCCGCCTGCCGGCATGTGTCGGGAAAGCTGACCGCACAACGTTTCCGCCAGCGGCTCATACCAACCGCCCTCCAAAAAGCGGCGGCGGGCATCGACCATCAGCTTATCATCTCCGGGCATTTTCCCGTGCTTGCGATTCGCCGGCAGCAAATGAACATAGCCGCTGCGGCTACGGTCAAAGCTGTGGCGGCGGCTGCATTGCCAGCCGCTTTCAGCCCGGGTCAGCGGCAAACCGCAGATAGGACATATCCACATAAACTTCCTCTCCGGCGCCCAGAACAGCGGCGCCTCGAAAAAAGGAGCAGACACTGCGTCTGCTCCTTTTCATGTTATTCCTCGGTGGCGTCCGGCGTTTCGGTCGGCTCGGCACCAGCCAGCTGATCTAACTCATCCATCTCATAATCAAAGCAATTCTCGCACTCGCACCGAGCAATCCGCTTGGCACGGGCACGCAGCATCAGCAACACAACCGTTGTGATCGCCGCCACAGCCGCCGCTACAACTGCGATCCAAGTCCATTTGCAATCCTTAGAGCATTTCATCGTAAAGACTCCTTTCAGCGAATAGGTTACAAATCTGTCATAATTATAGCGCACACGACGATAATTGTCAAGCATAATCGCAGATAAAGTAAGGTACGCAGTGCATCCGAGCGGTTTTTCGTCAGAACACACAGAATTTTTCATGGCACGTTGGTGACCGTGCCGAATGGTTCGGTGTGAAACGACAAAGCGTCGCTCGTATGACTGCGTACCAGTTGCATTCTATCCTCGCTGTCCCGTGTTTCCGGTCAGCAGCAGTGCATGGCAAATTCCGGGGATACTCTCCCCCTGCTGAGAGGAGGTCGGCGACATCAGCGCTCCGGTCGGGCAAAACAGCAGCTCCGGCAGTTCTCCACGCTCCAGCATGGGCAGAAAATGCCCGCAAAGCACGCTGGCAGAGCAGCCGCAGCCGGAGCCGCCGGCGTGTACATCCTGCGTTTGCCGGTCGAACAGCAGCAGTCCGCAGTCCGTGTAGTTATCCCCCAGCGGAAGTCCTTTCTTTGCCATCAGTTCCCGGCACAGATCACTGCCCACCTGCCCCAGATCGCCGGTAACGATCTGCGCATAATCCTCCGGGCGGGTGCCGGTGTCGGCAAAGAACCGTTCCAACGTATCCGCCGCAGCGGGGGCCATAGCGCTGCCCATATTGTTGGCGTCCGTGACCCCAAGATCCTGCACTCGTCCGATGGTCACCTCGGCAATGCGCACTCCCTTGCCGGCACGCCCCACGATCACCGCTCCGGCAGCGGTCGCTGTCCATTGGCTGGTTGGCGGTCGCTGTCCTCCGTATTCCAACGGATAGCGAAACTGCCGCTCCGCTGTGCAGAAGTGGGAGGATGTCACAGCGGAGCACAGATCCGCCGCCCCGCTATCCACAAAAATCGCCGCCATCGCCATGGTCTGCCCCATGGTGGAGCAAGCACCGAACTGACCGATCAGCGGTACATTCATATCCCGCAGCCCGAAGGTGGAGGCGATATTCTGATTGAGCAGATCTCCGGCAAACAGATATTGCAGCTGACTGGGAGATAAGCCCGCCCGATCCAGTGCCCGGGTCAGCGCCTCCTTTTGGAGAGCGCTCTCCGCCTTTTCCCATGTCTTCTCTCCTAAACGGGTATCCTCAAATACGGCATCGAATTCTTTTCCGAGGGGTCCCTCCCCCTCCTTTTTGCCTACCACGGCTGCCCGCCCCAGAATGGTCGGCTGATTGGACAGAGTAACCGTATACAAACCCCGGCGCTCCGGCATAATCTCTCCTCCCCTCAGCCGATCAGTGAAAACAGGTACAGAATCAGTCCGTATACAGCGCTGGCAGTGATGCCATACACCAGCACCGGCCCGGCGATAATGAACATTTTGGCACCCAACCCCAGTACAAAGCCCTCTGCCTTGAATTCGATCGCCGGAGCCACCACAGAGTTGGCAAATCCGGTAATGGGAACCAACGTTCCGGCTCCGGCGTGCTTCGCAATGTTATCAAACACCTGCAAGCCGGTCAGAATCACCGTCACACCAATGAGCACCACGGATACAGTCAGCCGTGCGGTCTTTTCCTCCAAATTTCCTTGTACCAGCTGAAAGATCACCTCACCGATGGCGCAGATCAGTCCGCCGATCAAAAACGCCTTCAGGCAGTCCTTGACTACCGGTGAACCGGGTGAAGCCTGCTTGCTCATGCGGTCGTATTCCTTTTCCGAAATACCCATGCCGATCCCCTCACTTATCGTTTTGGAGTTAGTGTGTCATGTCTGCGCAAAAATATACCAAATGCAGCTTATCGAACGTGAGCCGATTCGATAACCGGCATTTCCAGCGGCGGTTTTATCCGGATGATGCACATAAAAATAATGGTAGACACTTTCGTGCCTACCATTATTCTATCCCTCTGCGCCCATCGGCACAGGTGGTTTTTTATCGGATTTTAACCGATATGCGTTGGAGAGACTTAGCCCTCGAGGTACGCATACTGCAGATACCAGTAGCCATAGGGGCTATGCCAGGTGCCCTTCAGCTCGGCCTTCTGCAGCCAGAAGTCGTTGTAGTACGCAACCGGGATGCAGGCGTAGTCGTTCATCATGATCTTCTCCGCATCGTGCAGCTTCTCAAAGTGGGTCTTGGAATCCGCCACCTTGGAGCCGTTCATCGCATCGTCAAACGCCTTGCTGCTGTACTTGCCGTCGTTGTTGCCGTTGGTGGACAGGAACAGCTCGATCATGTTGGAAGCATCGTTGTAGTCCATAACCCAGCCGTTACGAGCCATCTCGTAGTTACCGGCACGGCGCTGGGGAGTGAAAGCCTTCCACTCCACGATGTCGATCTTCATCTCGATGCCCAGCACCTCTTTATAGCACTGCTGCAGATACTCAGCAACGACCTTGTGGTAACCGGAATCGTTGGTGGAGTAGGTGATGGTCGGGAAGCCCTTGCCATCCGGATAGCCGGCCTCAGCCAGAGCCGCCTTAGCAGCCGCCTTGTTGGCCTCATAATCCTTGCTGATGTAGGTCTCGCCGCCATTCGCCTTTACGGAGTTGTCGAAGAACATACCCTCGTTGTCCACAATGCCGGGGCCGGCAAAGTTGTAAGCGGGGCTGTAGGTGCCCTGCATCAGGGTATTAGCGATGTAGTCACGGTCGATCGCCAGGTTCAGAGCCTTACGGACATTAATGTTGTTGAAAGGCTCCTTCTGGGTGTTCATATTCAAATAATAAGTGCCCAGAATGGTGTCAACATAGAAGTCGCCGCCCTCGGTGGACTTCTTCAGGCTGGGGATCTCCTCCGTGGGAACATTTTTAATCAGCTGTGCCTCGCCGCTGTTATAAGCCGCAAAGGAAGCACTCTCATCCTCAAGCAGCAGGAAGTTCAGGGTCTCCGTCACGATCTTGGAGCTATCCCAACCGCCGTTGTAGTTCGGGTTCTTCTTGCAGACGATGCGCTCGCTCTCCGTCCAGGAGGAGATCATGTAGGGACCGTTGCAGACATAGGTCTCCGGCTTGGTCGCCCAAGCATCGCCATTGGTCTCCACAGTTGCCTTCTGCACCGGGCTCATGGTGCCGAACGCCACGATCTTATCAAAGTAAGAGCAGGGATACGCCAATTGGACCGTCAGAGTCTTGCCGTCCTCGCTCGCCTTGACATTCAGCAAATCGGGGTTGGGCTCCGTGGTGGTCTTGCCCTCGTCGTCGGGGTTGCCGATGGCAGCCTTATAGCCGTCGATCATACCGATAACCGTATCGGCATAGGGGGCAGCCAGCTTAACATCGGCGATCCGCTTGAAGGTGTACTCAAAATCCTTCGCATTCAGCTCGGTGCCGTCGGACCACTTCAGACCGTCACGCATGGTGAAGGTCCAGGTCAGACCGTCGTCGCTGACTTTCCAAGACTTTGCCTGACCGGGCTGTACCTTGTTGTCCTGGTCAATGATCAGCAGAGTCTCGAACAGGGTGATCAGCATGTTACCGCCGTCCACCGCACTGTTCAGAGCGGGATCCAGAGTCTCGGGGTTCGGACCGATCTGTACGGTGACTTCGTCTTTAGCCGCCTCCTTACCGCAGCCGGCAAGGCTCGCCAGACCGAGCACCAAGCAGAAAGTCAGAACCAGAGCCATGATTTTCTTTGCTTTCACTTTCTCCACTCCATTTCTCAAAATTCGCAGTTACCTGCTTTATCCAATGCGCCCTGGCGACGCATTAAATACTGTAATGGCGGATCACCTTACACGATCCAAATGATGGCACGCCGCCCAATGACCGGGGCTGACCTCCTTAAATTCCGGCACCTCTGCCGCACAGCACTCATCCGCATAGGGGCAGCGGGTGCGGAACCGGCAGCCGCTGGGCGGATTGAGAGGGCTGGGCACATCGCCCTGCAGGGCGATGCGCTTGTTGGCACGGGCTGTAATGGGATCCGCCACCGGAATGGCGGAGATCAGGCTGCGGGTATACGGATGGACACTGCGAGCGATCAGCTCATAGCTGTCCGCCAGCTCCACCAGCTTGCCCAGATACATCACGCCGATGCGGTTGGAAATATGCCGCACTACACTCAAATCGTGAGCGATGAACAGGTAGGTCAGACCCAACTCCTGCTGCAGATCCTCGAACATATTGACGACCTGCGCCTGAATAGACACATCCAGTGCCGACACCGGCTCATCGCACACGATGAACTCCGGATCGACCGCCAGCGCCCGGGCGATACCCACCCGCTGCCGCTGGCCGCCGGAAAACTCATGGGGATACCGGTTGGCGTGCTCGCTATTTAGCCCCACACGCTCCAGCAAACGAATGATCCGATCCCGGCGCTCCTGCTTGTTCGCCGCCAGTTTGTGAATATCGATTGCCTCTCCCACAATGTCCCCGATGGTCATACGGGGATCCAAGCTGGCATAGGGATCCTGAAATACGATCTGCATCTTGCGGCGATACGGCAGCATATTCACGGCGATCTTCTGCTCTTTATCAAAGATCGTCTCGCCGTCATAAATGATCGTACCGTCGGTCGGCTCGTACAGACGCAGCATCGTGCGGCCAACGGTGGTTTTTCCACAGCCGGACTCGCCCACCAGACCCATGGTCTCACCCTTGCGGATGGCAAAGGATACATCGTCCACTGCCTGCACAAAGCGCTTATGAGAGCCATGTCCGCCCGCCGGAAAATACTGCTGCAGATGCTGCACCTCAACCAGCGTTTTTTCTTCACTCATGGCTGACCGCTCCTTCCGCTTCTTCCTTCTGGCGCAGCCAGCAATAGGTGTAATGAGTATCGCTCAGCTCCGTTTTCGGCGGCATTTCCCGCAGACAGATCTTCATGCAGCTGCCGCAGCGAGGAGCAAAGGGACAACCCGCCGGAGGATTCAGCAAATCGACCGGCTGCCCCTCAATGGGAATCAGACGGGTGATCTCCTCGGCGTTCAGATTGGGGATGGACTTGATCAACCCCTTGGTATACTCATGGCTGGGTTGATAGAAGATCTCATCCGTCGTGCCATATTCCACAATGTGACCGGCATACATAACGGCGATCTTCTCGCACATGCTGGCAACAACGCCCAAATCGTGGGTGATCATAATAATGCTCATGCCCAGTTTTTTGCGCAGCTCCTGCATCAGCTCCAGAATCTGTGCCTGAATGGTCACATCCAGAGCCGTCGTCGGCTCGTCCGCAATCAAAAGCTTCGGCTCACACGCCAGTGCGATTGCAATCATCACCCGCTGCCGCATACCGCCGGACAACTCGTGCGGATACTGCTTCAGCCGCTTTTCCGGCTCGTTGATCCCCACCAGCTCCAGCAGTTCACGAGCACGGTCGTGCGCCTGCTTCTTTGTTTTATCTGTATGCAGCAGAATGACCTCTTCAATCTGGTTGCCGATGGTATACACCGGATTCAGACTGGTCATCGGATCCTGGAAAATAATGGACACTTCATTCCCGCGGATTTTCCGGAATTCTTCCTCAGTCATCTGGTCGATCTGGTGTCCGTTAAAGCGAATGGTTCCGCCCACCAGCTTGCCGGGATAGGCGTTCAAACCCATAATGGAGTACGCCGTCACCGATTTGCCGGAGCCGGACTCTCCCACGATGCCCAGCACATCCCCCTCATCCATAGAGAAGGACACGCCGTTCAGAGCTTTCACTTCACCGGCAGGGGTAAAGAACGACAGGCGCTCGTCTTTGATCTCCAATAGCTTTTCGCTCACGTCGTTTCCCCTCCCCTCAATTCTTCAGCTTCGGGTCAAACGCATCCCGCAGACCGTCGCCAAAAAGGTTAAATACCAGGATCGTCACGCTGATCAGGATCGCCGGCAGCAGCAACAGGTGGGGATAGGTGTTCATACCCTTGACTGCATCCGTCGCCAACGAGCCGAGAGACGGCATAGGAGCCGCCACACCCAATCCCAGAAAGCTCAAATAGCTCTCGGTGAAAATTGCCGAGGGGATCTGCAGCGTCGTCGTCACGATCAGCGTGCCGATGCAGTTCGTCAGCAGATGCTTGCGCACGATGCGGGAGCCCTTAGCGCCCAGCGCACGGGCAGCCGTCACATACTCGGCTTCTTTCAAGACCAGCACCTGAGAACGGGTGATCCGAGCCATGCCAACCCAGTACAGCAGAATGAATACCAGAAAGATCGCCACCAGATTAGGACCGACGATCTGCATCCAATGGAAGCCGGGCACACGGGACAGGGATTCCAGCCGCTCCTTCAGCACCATGGACAGAATGATGATCAGCAAAATATCCGGAACGGTATACAGGATATCGGTGATCCGCATCATGATGTTATCCACCCAGCCGCCCACATAGGCAGCAACGGCGCCAAAGGTGGCGCCGACAAGCAGCACCAGCGCTGCGCAGATCAGACCGACAGTCAGACTGATCCGTGTACCCATCATCAAACGCACCGCAAAATCCCGTCCCAGCTTATCGGTGCCGCAGATATGCGGAAACACCTTTTCGCCGGCGTCGATGCGGGCCTGTTCCGTGGCGCTGTACTCAAACGGCGCCAAATTCTCGCTGTACTTGATCTGCTGCTCATAGCTATACGGCCACATAGCCGGCAGGAAATACGCAAAGAATACGATCAGCAGGATCACGACCATGCTCACCACAGCGATGCGGTTTTTGAACAGACGGCGAAAGCCATCCTTCCAGAAGCTCACGCTGTCCCGCATGATGACCAGCTCCTGCTTTTCATCCACAGTAGCCGGAGCGAAATCGTCCGGGTTCAACTGCAAACTAAAAGGCTTTTTACTCATAGCGTCCGTTTTCGCTCCTTTACTTTAATTTAATACGGGGATCGATCACCTTATAGAGAATATCCACCACAACGTTGGCAAGGATCACCAGCGTCGCCAGCACGATCGTCGTTCCCATGATCATCGTATAGTCCCGGTTGGTGATAGCTGATACGAATTCCCGTCCCAGTCCCGGAACGGTAAAGATCTTTTCTACCACGAAAGAGCCGGTCATCATGCTTGCCAGCATGGGGCCGACATAGGTGACAACGGGCAGGATCGCATTACGCAGCGCATGCTTAAAAAGGGTCTTGAAATTGGACAGACCCTTGGCCCGTGCGGTGCGGATATAATCCTGTCCCATCACGTCCAGCAGGCTGGAGCGCATCAGACGGGTAATGTACGCCGACGGATAGATCGCCAGCGCCGTCACCGGCATGATATACGCCGAGACGCTGTTCAGGCCAACGGTAGGCAAAATATTGAGCTTACTGCCAAAGGTATACAATAGCAGCACACTGCTGATGAAGCTGGGGATCGCTATTCCGCAGGTCGCCAGCACCAAAATGAAGTTATCCGCAAATTTGCCCCGGTTGAATGCCGACAGACATCCCAGCGGTATCCCGATGCACAGCGCCACCAGCACGGCGATGCCCGCCAGGCGGGCAGAGACCGGGAATTTCGTGAAGATAATGTCCGAGACCGTCCGGCCACGCTGCTTCAAGCTGGCTCCCATGTCCCCTTTCAGCAGATCTGTCATATAGGTGGCATACCGCTCCATGATCGGCTTATCCAGCCCGTATTTCTGCGCCAGCGCCTCCTGCGCAGCCTTACTGATGTTTTTTTCTGCCACGAAGGGGCCGCCGGGTACCAAATTCATCAGGAAAAATGTCAGCGTAGCGACAATGAAAATGCTCAGCAGAGCCGTCGCCAGCCGCTTGACGATGTATTTTGCCAAATCGGTCACACTCCTTGAAATTCCTGCATCTACGCACCTAACCAGTAAGTAAAATAACAGCTGTTGAGGGATTATACCACAAAACACTGATTTTGTCAATTTATATTGATAAAATGCTGCCATTTTCTTTTTTGCAATCGATCCAAACAATCAAAAAAGCCACGAATTTTCTTTGACTTTAAGCATCGAAAAGCGGAAATATAGCGGTATTTGGATTTTTTTCTTTACAACTGCCTATACTTCCGATATAATAGTTTGTTGAAAACTATGATAACGAAACAGGAGACATATCATGCTGCAATTTGAAGAACTCAAGCTCAAGCTGGAGACGATGGCGCCCCAGATCGACGACCTGGCCGATTCCATTGGATTAACGCAGCTCAAGCGTCAGGCGGATGAGCTGGATGCGCAGGCGGCGGCGCCTGGCTTCTGGGATGACATGGAGACGGCTAAGCGGGTCACCCAGAAAACCGCCATTCTCAAAGCTAAAATTGATAACTACGAAAAGCTACACACCGAGTATCAGGATACCATGACCCTCATCGAATTAGCCAACGAGGAGGAGGATCTGTCCCTGCTGGACGAATGCACCGAGGGCGTCGATCGCATCGAGAAGTCCATCGAGACCCAGCGGCTGGCAACCCTGCTGAGCGGTGAATACGACTCCAAGAATGCCATTCTCACCTTCCACGCCGGTGCCGGCGGCACCGAGGCGCAGGACTGGGCGTCTATGCTCTATCGGATGTACACCCACTGGGCGGAAAGCCATGGGTTTCAATACAACATTCTGGACTATCTGGACGGCGATGAGGCAGGAATCAAAAGCGCCTCTATTGAAATTGTCGGTGAAAACGCCTACGGTTATCTGAAAGGCGAGGCGGGTGTACATCGGCTGGTACGCATCTCCCCCTTTGACGCCTCCGGACGGCGCCACACCTCTTTCTCGGCGCTGGAGGTCATCCCGGAGATCGACGAGGACACCGAGGTGGAGATCCGCCCCGAGGACATTAAGATGGATGTGTTCCGTTCCTCCGGCGCCGGCGGCCAGCACATCAATAAGACCTCGTCGGCGGTGCGCCTGACCCACATTCCCACCGGCATCGTGGTAGCGTGTCAGAATGAGCGCAGCCAATTCCAGAACCGGGATAAGGCCATGGCGATGCTGAAATCCAAGCTGGTGGAGATCAAGGAGCGGGAGCATCTGGACAAGATCGACGACATCAAGGGCACACAAATGAAGATCGAATGGGGCAGTCAGATCCGTTCTTATGTGTTCATGCCCTATACGCTGGCGAAGGATACCCGCACAGGCTATGAAACCGGCAACATTCAGGCGGTGATGGACGGCGAGATCGACGGATTTATCAATGCCTATTTGCAGGCAGCGGCTAATGGCACGCTGGGCAAAGCGTCTGCCGCTGAGGACTAAGCTACAACAAAGGGCGCTGCATAGTGGTTATGCAGCGCCCTTTTCAAGAAGAAGGGAACAGTATGAGGGAAGAACTGGTACGCACAGAAATGCTGATCGGCGCCGAGGCGCTGCAGCGGCTGGCAAACGCCCGGGTCGCTGTATTCGGACTGGGCGGCGTAGGCGGCTATGTGGTGGAAGCGCTGGCACGCAGCGGCATGGGCGCTCTGGAGCTGATAGACCATGACACCGTCGCCCGCAGCAATCTCAACCGGCAGCTTCTGGCAACCCAGAGTACCGTAGGTCAGCTAAAAGTCGAAGTTGCCGCCGCCCGCATTCGGGACATCAACCCCGCTTGCCGGGTGACGGTACGTCCGGTGTTCTTTCTCCCGGACACGGCGGATCAATTCGACATGACCGCCTATGACTACATAGTGGACGCTATCGATACCGTGACCGCCAAGCTGCTGCTGGCGCAAAAGGCACAGGAGGCGGGCACGCCTCTCATCAGTGTAATGGGAACCGGCAACAAGCTGAATCCCACCGCCTTTACGGTTACCGACATATACAAGACCAGCAGCTGCCATCTGGCACGGATCATGCGCAAAGAGTGCCGTTCCCGGGGGATCCGTCAACTAAAGGTAGTATATTCCACCGAATTGCCCCGGCGCACCGGCGCACACCAACCCAACACCGATGCCGCCGGCAAACGGGTGCGGGACACCCCCGGCAGCATCGCTTTCGTTCCCGGAGCGGCAGGGCTGATCGCTGCCGGCGAGGTGATCCGGGAGCTGTGCGGGGTGACGCTGTGAACCACGAGCCATATCGGCGGGACACCGACGGCGACGCAGCCCTGCTGTGCATACACGGGATCCTCGGTACACCTCGTCATTTTGATTTTCTGCTGCCGATGGTACCGGAGGGGTGGGCTGTACACAACATCCTGCTGCATGGTCACGGCGGCAGCATGACCGATTTCGCCCATTCCACTATGGATCAATGGAAAGAGCAGATACGACAGGAGCTGGATGCACTAACGGAACGCTATCCGCAGGTGTACATCCTCGCTCATTCCATGGGATGTCTGTTTGCTGTTTCGGCAGCGAGACAATATTCCCATGTCCGAGGACTATTCCTGCTGGCACCGCCGATGGCTGCTCGAGTCGCTCCGAGTATGGTACGCAACGGGCTGCGGGTCGCCTTGAATCGGGTGCCGCCGAAGGATGCGATAGCGGTAGCGACCCGCCGGGCATGCAGCATTGCCACCACCGCCCGCTTGTGGGAATATCTCCGGTGGCTGCCCAACTACCAGGCTCTGTTCCGGGAGATCCGGGTCGTTCGCCCCCAAATGGCGCAGGTGACCGTGCCAGTATGGGCCTATATTTCCGATCGGGACGAGCTGGTCTCGCCACGGGCTGCCCGGTATATTCCGACCGCTGCCCCTTGGCGTACGGTCCATCTCCCCTGCTCCACCCATTTTTACTATCTACCGGAGGACAAAACGCAGCTGCAGCAGGATTTCAAAGCTTTCTGCACGGCTGCGGTATAACCGCAACCAGCACCTGAAAGGAGCGATGCCGAATACAGCATCGCTCCTGATTTTTATGTGTTTTTTAATTTTTGCAGAAACTCCGTAAAATAGGCGGGCAGCTGGCTGGTAAAATACAGAGACTCCCCCGTCACCGGATGCACAAAGCCGATCTCACGGGCATGCAGACACTGCCCCTGCAAGCCACGGCATTCCACCGGCGGATGGGCACAGCCATACACCGTATCCCCTGCCAGCGGGTGCCCCAGATACGCCATATGCACACGGATCTGATGTGTTCGACCGGTCTCCAGCTGCAATCGCAAATGGCTATACGCCGTCCGGCAGCTATTGCCGGGGTACTCTTCCAGCACCCGATAGCGTGTGATCGCCTCTTTGCCGCCAGATGCCAGCACCGCCATCTTCTTGCGCTGCGTAGGATGGCGACCGAGCTGTGTATGCACGACCCCCTCCGGCTCTGCAAAGCTCCCCACAGCCACCGCTTCATAGATGCGTGTGAAGCTGTGCGTTTTGATCTGCTCCGCCAAGCCCTGATGCGCCCGATCGCTTTTCGCAACGATCAGCAGACCGCTGGTGTCCATATCGATCCGGTGGACGATCCCCGGACGCATCACGCCGTTGATCCCGGACAAGCTGTCGCCGCAGTGATACAGCAGCGCATTCACCAATGTACCGTCATAGTGTCCGGCTGCCGGGTGCACGACCATCCCCTTCGGCTTATTCACCACCAGCAGCTCCGTGTCCTCATAGATCACATCCAGCGGGATCGGCTCCGGTCGTGCGGTATACTCCACCGGCTCCGGAATGGAAATGTGTACGCAGTCGCCGGCTTTGAGCTTGCAGTTTTTTCCAGCCGGAGCGCCATTCACCGTCACCCGTCCCTGCTCGATCCAGCTCTGCGCAGCGGAACGGCTGCTTTGAGCAGCCCGGGCTGTAAAGGCGTCCAGCCGGTCACCGGTCGATTCCGACGCCACCCGTTCAACGATCGGTTCCATGCTCATCCTGCACCTTCGTTTTTACGGGGATCCCAAACAGCGTCGTCAGCAGCGGGCGGTCATCCTGCTCCTTATTCAGAAACAGCAAATACACAAACAACAGCACCGCACCTATCGTGACATAGCAGTCCGCTACATTGAAAATGGGAAAATCGATCAGCTTGAAATATAGAAAATCCGTCACAAAGCCCCGGAATATCCGGTCAATAAGGTTGCCGATCCCACCGGCAACGATCAGTGCAGCACTGATGCAAAACACCCGGGAATGCCGCCACTGGCTGCGAAACAGCATGATCAGCAGCACCGCCACCACCACCAGCGTCAGCGGAATAAAGATCCAGCGCTGTCCCTGGAGCATACCGAAAGCCACTCCACGGTTCTCGCAGTATTGCAGCTCAAACACACCCGGCCAAAGAGCGATTGGCGCCGTTAGGTGCGCAGCCGCCAGATATTTCGTCCATTGATCCAGCCCCACCAAAACAGCGGCAGCCACTAACATACAGATCTGGAGCATACCAGTGATCCCTCCGTAAAAACGAGGGCCGCCGTATGATCGACGACCCAGGTTTATCCTTATTCGTCATCCAATGTAAACTGGGACAGGTCAAACCGCATGCCGGTGCCGGCAGTCTCCGGAGCCGGTGCGCTCGCCGGCTCCGACTCGGCAACAGCAGCTGTCGCAGAGCCTGCAGCCGCTTCCGGTTCATGCTCCTGCACCACAGGCGTTTCCGCAACCGTCTCCGGCTCCGACTGGATCGGCGTATCCGCCTTTTCCTCATCCGTCAGCACACCGATAAGCGTCAGATGCTCCCGATAGATGGACAGCAGGCGTGCCTTGAAAGAGACCACCTCGTCCTGCACACGCTTCAGCTCGGCACGTTCGGCCTGCACATCCGCCTCTGCCGTCTCGTGAATGTGCGCTGCCTGTTCCTTTGCCTCCGCTGTGATCTGCTCCGCCTGCTGCCGGGCCTCGCCCAGAATGGTATCGCTCATCCGCTGCGCATTCATCAAAGCATTGCGAATGGTATCCTCCTGCGCACGGTATTCTACGATCGATTGTCCCAGCACCTGCATTTTATGCTCGTTCTCCGCATTGGTGCGGGTCAAAGCCTCCACCGTCTCGGCGCAGCGATCCAAAAACGCATCCACTCCGTCCGTCTCGTAGCGGCCAAAGGATTTTTTGAACTGCACATCCTCGATGTCCTGTGCCGTCAAAAGCACTTGCTTATTTTCCATACCGTCGTCATTCCTTCCGCTATTTCCTCAGATATATTGCCGGGCCTCCAAAACGATCCGCCCCTTGCGGGTGGGCGTATCCAGCCGATCCACGGCAAAGCGCCCATGCCCCCGCACCGACACTGTGCAGGGCGCCGTCACCGATGAAGATACCGCTGAAACAGCCCGATGATCCACCTCGACCAGCCCGTCGGCGATCAACTGTGCCGCAGTTTCCCGAGAGCACCGGATCAGAGCCTTCACCACCGCATCCAGACGAGGGGACGCCACCGTATCGTGAATGGAGCGAAATTGATGCGCCGCCGGTAATGCACCTGCATAATCCACCTCGCAGCGCACACCCTCACCGCCAACCTTCGTCACCTGTTCCGTCACAAACGGCACGATCTCCTCACGCAAGAACAGGACACCCAAGCCCTCGCCGCACAGGATGTCCCCGATGGACTCCCGACGCAAGCCGGCGGACATCAGCGTTCCGAGAAAATCCCGGTGAGTCAGCTCTCGCTCCGTTCGATAGCAAAATGCCACGGTGCGCAGCGGATACAGAGCATCCTCCGGCTCCAAAAATTCCGGAAAAACACCCAAAAGCGTGCGCTCCGCCTCGGCATAGCCGCCGTAAAAGCGAAAGCAGCCGGCGGCCTGCTTTTCCAGCCACGGGTGCAGCAGCGCCTGCTCGTGTAGATCTAAAAAGCCCAGAAAACAGGGGGCGCTCCGCCGGTCACACAGTCGAAGTGTATCCTCAGCCCGGGACAGCAGCAGCTTGTCCGCATCAGAAATAGAGCCCATTGCTTTCTAATTCATCCAGCAGATCCCCCATCAGCCCCACATTATACGGAGTGATGATAAAGGTGCAATTCGCTACCTTTTTGATCTGCCCATCGTTGGCATAAGCAACACCGCTGAGGAAGTCCAAGATCCGGCGGGCTACATCCTTGTTCGCCGATTCCAGATTCAGCACCACTGTACGCTTGGCGTTCAGATGATCCGCCACGGCGCTGGCATCGTCAAACCGCTCCGGCTTTACCAGCACCACCTGCAGCTGTGCCGTGGCGTGAATATTCACGACCTTGTTGCTGCGCTTCGGCTCCGGCATATCGTCGTCTGCGTTTTTGCGCACCAGATTCTCCTCCGGAGCAAATTCCTCCTGCTCATCCTGATCTTCGTCGTCTCCTAAAAACCGATCAAAGAAACCCATCGTGCATAACCTCCGTATAAAATATTAGGGATAAACTCGTTGTCCGAAAATGGCAGAGCCGACACGTATCAGTGTAGCTCCCTCCAGAATAGCCTCCGGGTAATCCCCGGACATTCCCATGGACAAGATCTGCATATCTATATTATCTATATTTTTTTCCTTAATGTCAACCGATAGATGGCGCATTTTTGAAAAAAATTGGCGTTTTTCCTTTTCTTTTTCCGAAATCGGCGGCACAGTCATGAGCCCTTGCACCGAAATTCCGGGCAGCACCGCCATCTGCTCCAGCAGCTCCTCCAGATCGGCGGGCGCAGCACCGGATTTCGCCGCCTCTCCGCCGATGTTGACCTCCACCAGAACCGGCGTTACCAGTCCCAGCTGCTCAGAGCGACGGGAGATGCGTTGTGCCAGCTCCAAGCTATCTACGGACTGGATCATATCCACCTGACCGACAATGGCGTTGACCTTATTGCTTTGCAGATGACCGATGAGGTGGCGCTCAACCGCCGCTGCTTCTTCCAGATAGGTTTTTTTCCCCAAATACTCCTGTACCCGATTTTCACCGATCAGGTCAATGCCGCAGGCAATCGCCTCCAAAATGCGGGCGGGCTCCACGGTCTTGGTGACCGCCATCAGACGCACGCTGTCCCGGGAACGTCCGGCAGCGGCGCAGGCGGCGCAAATGCGCTCCTCCACACGCAGCAAATTTTCCCGTACCGTGCTAACGGATGATCTTTCCATCGTATAACCCCCTTCCGCCGACGATGATGTCGTCGTACATATGCAAGTAGCCCTTTTCGTTCGTTTCCTTACTGATGACGTAATCGGCCGGCTCGCTGTAGATCTGGTCGATCTTACGGAACGACACGATGTTGCCGTAACGAATATACACACCCGCCTGCATCGTGTCGTCGATCACAATTGCCCGCTTCGGCACCTTGAGACCGGTGTGCTTCACCAGCAGCACCTGCACATTCTCCCGGCGGATGGTGGAGAGAGCCTCAGACATATAAGCACAGCGGAATACCACCAGCATTTTGCCGCTCTCCGCCCGATTGCCGGAAACCACCGTCACCGGGATCTCCTCGTCGGTCACAAAGGACATCCGCAAGGCAAGCTCTGCCCCTACAGATAGGGTATTATAATACGAATCCGGTACAAAGCAGGCAAAATACCACTCATATCCGCTGACGATCTTACCGTTGGAGGGCTGAGGTGTCGGCGGCTCCGAGCTTAGGTAGCTGTGAAGCTGCTCGGCTGTCAGCGCTGTCGGGTCCACATTGACCAGCATGTCCTCGTAGCCGTCCGTTTTATCTGCAAAATAGCCGGCAACCGGCGCTGTAACGGTACGCAGCGCTTTCTTATACGAAGCAGAGAACGTGTTCTTTTCTTGCTCCAGCTGTGTGATCGTCGCCGTCAGATCCACCGTGCCGCCGGTAACCAGCTGCTTTTTGCTCAATGCGGACAGCAGCTTGGCACGCACCTCATCGACACCGGTGGCCACTGTATAGCCGCCGACCTGCTGCACCATCTCCGTCACAGCTGTATTCAGCTGGGCGTTGATCAGATTCAGATTCAAATGGCTGGAGCTGCGATCCGCCTGAATCGCTTTCAGGGCGGCAATCTGGCTGTCCAGCGCCTCAATCTGCCGCTCAGCAATACCGTCCTGCTCCGAGGCATACACCTGAGCGATCACACCGCCTTTGGAAATACGGGTACCGTTTTCAATGGTAAAGTACACCGAACCGCCGACATCGGCAGGAATCACCGTCTCCGAACGGAATACCAGACCCTCAGCATCGATGGACTCATAGACACTGTAGACCGCCGCTTGCTCCGTCTGAATGGTGGCAAACACGCCCCGATACAGCTGATAACCGCCGTACAGCAGCAACAGCACCACCACTCCAAAGGTGATCCAGCCCTGCTGGCGCTTTTTCTTTTTTTGCGTGCGGCGTTTCTGCCGTTCCTCTCTGGGATCTTCCATCAATCCTCACCCCCTGCAACAAAGCGCTGATAGCGTGCCAGCACCTCCTGTGTCAGTGCGGCAAGATCCGCATAGTCCTCCAGCCAGATCGGCTGAGCGTATGCCATGCGGCGAAACCAGGACATTTGGCGCTTGGCGTAGCGGCGTGTTTCCCGCTTCAACGTATCCACTGCCTGTTCCAAGGTACAGGTGCCGGAAAAATACGGAATAAATTCCTTATAACCGATAGCCTGCAGCACGGTTGCCTCCGGCTGCTGCTGCAGCACCCGGCCAGCCTCCGCCACCAAGCCCTGCTCCAGCATCCGTTCGACCCGTTCATCGATACGCTGATACAGCAGCGCCCGGTCCCGATATTGCAGCACAAATAAACAGCCCCGATACGGCGGAGGAACACTGTGGGAGCGCTGCTCCTGCTGCGTCAGCGTCTCCCCTGTCAATTGAAAGACTTCCAGCGCCCGCACGATCCGATGCAGATCATTTTCGTGCAAACGAGCTGCCGCAGCGGGGTCCACCCGACTCAGCCGATCCAGCAGCACCACACCGCCCTGTTCCCGCCCGATCTGCAGCAGCTCCTGACGCAGCCGAGGATCGCCGGGCTGGGGGAAAAACTGGATATTCTCCATGAATGACTGGATGTATAGCCCCGTTCCTCCGCACAGCACCGGAGTCTTTTCCTGTGCATAGATGGCATCGAACGCCCGGTACGCATCCTCCACATAGCGGGCGACGCTATACGGCTCCTGCAGGGGTAAAAAGCCCTGCAGATGATGCACAATCCCCTGCTGCTCTGCCGGGGTCGGGCGAGCCGTGCCTACCCACACATCGTCATACACCTGCATGGAGTCAGCCGATACCACTTCGCCGTGCAGAGCCTGCGCCAAAGCGACTGCCAACGCCGTTTTTCCGGTTGCGGTGGGACCGGCGATGACCGGATATGTCTGCATGGACGCACGCTCCTTTCCTGACGGCTTACAGCAATCGGCCGAATTGCTTCTCCAGCTCCTTTTTAGTCATTTCAATACAGACCGGGCGTCCGTGGGGACAATACCGCACGTCCTCCCGGGTCAGCACCGCTTCTGCCAACGCCAACAGCTCCTCCGGGGAGTTATGTTCCCCCGCCTTGGTCGCTGCCCGGCACGCAGAGGAATGGTAGATCCAGTCCAGCTTGGAGGAATTGACCTCCCGGCCGCCATCCGCCAAGCCGGTAGCGATCTCCCGCACCGTCGCATCGATGTCGCCGCCGCTCAAGATCAGCGGAAAGCTGCGCACCAGCACCGAATTGCTGCCGAAATCCTCCAGCTCGATTCCGGACTGCGCCAGAATATCCGCATTTTCCAGCAGCGCCGTATGCTCCTCCGGGCTGACCGAAACCGGCACCGGTGCCAGCAGCATCTGACTGTCCGCCCGACTGGCTGACTTTAGCTGATTATACAAAATGCGCTCATGAGCGGCATGCTTATCGATGATAAACAGCGAATCCCCCCGCTGCGCCAGAATATACGTTGTTGCAAACTCGCCCAGAAATCGGACAGGCTCCTCCTGACTTTCCAGAGCCAGCTGCTCCGGCGCCGTCGTCTCTGCTATCGGCTCCGCCGACGGCGGTACAGGCATTTCCGGCAGCGTTCCAGACGGCGCCGGTTCCTCTGCAAGAGTCGGGGCAGTGACCATCACCGGCTGGTACACAGGCAAGGTACCGTCCTCCAGAGTCGCCTCGGTCGATGATTCGTCCACGCATAGATCCAGAAAAGACGGCGCCTTGACCGACGGCAGGACCTGTACGGTTTCCCGGCTTCGGACAGGCTCGGATCGGACCGGCGAAGGAGCAGGCTTTCCTTCTGCCGTCGCCGGACGAGCAGGCGGTGCAGGCGGCGCAGTAAAGGGCATGTGCTCATCCTTGAGCAGCACCCGCCGAATGCTGTCCCCCTGCTCAATGCCGGCTTTCACCCCAAAATATACGGCATCGAACACCGGCTTTTCATTGATGAACCGTACCTCGATCTTTGCGGGATGCACGTTGGCATCCACCGTCTCGGGCGGCATCGTCAGAAACAGCACACAGGTGGGAAAGCGTCCCACCATCATCACGCCCTTATAGGCACGCTCCAGCGCCACTGCCGCCGTCTGAGTCTTGACATAGCGTCCGTTGACGAAAAAGTGCTGCATCGTCCGGTTCTGGCGGCAGGCCTCCGGCTTGCAGATATAGCCCTTCACCGTCACGCCGCCCTGAGTATAATCCACCGGAATTAACCCAGCGGCAAAGGGCTTACCGAACACCGCATGGATGCAGGGCAGCAGTTGTCCGTCGCCGGGGGTCTGCAGCTCTGTGCGGCCGTTGCGGATAAACCGCACCGCTACCTCCGGATGAGACAGCGCCAGCCGCTCCACCACACCGGCAACGGCATTGCCCTCGCTGACATCTTTTTTCAGGAATTTCATACGGGCCGGAATGTTATAAAACAACTCCCGAATCTCGAAGGTCGCCCCCTCCGGACAGCCGGCATCCTCCACGATCCGTTCTTCGCCGCCCCAGATGCAGTAATGCGTCCCCACCAGGTCGCCCCGGGCACAGGTGGTCAGATCCACCTGCGCCACCGCAGCGATGGAGGCCAATGCCTCGCCACGGAATCCCAGAGTGGAAATAGCCGACAGATCCGCTGCCGTATGCACCTTGCTGGTGGCATGGCGCAGAAAAGCGGTCGCCACATCCTCCCGGGCGATACCGCACCCGTCATCCGATACACGCATATAGGTGATCCCGCCATTCCGAATCTCTACCGTGATACGACCGGAACCGGCATCGATGGCATTTTCCATCAGCTCCTTTATGACGGACGAAGGGCGCTCCACCACCTCACCGGCGGCGATCAGCTCGGCTGTATGCTTGTCCAGTACCTGAATTTTAGCCACGAGGCTCCCTCCTTACTCCGTGATCAGTAGGCAGATGCGTCCTTGACCAGCTGATATAGCTCCTGCAATGCCTCAATGGGGGTCATTACGTTGATATCCAGCTCCTTGAGATGCTGAATGATGGGATTGTCCTGCGTTGCCAGCAGCGACAGCTGCCCGGAATCCTCCGCAGCCGTCGCCCGACGAGCTGCAGCCGGAGCAGAGCCGTCAGAGGTTTCCGTCTGCCGGAGAATCTCCTTGGCACGGTTCACCACCGCATCGCAGATACCCGCCAGCTTCGCCACCTCGATCCCGTAGCTGTCATCCGCCGGTCCACGAACGATCCGCCGCAGGAATGTGATGTCATCGCCCCGCTTTTTTGCCGCAACATTGTAGTTCTTTACGCCGGGCAGCTCTCCCTCCATGGCGGTCAGCTCGTGATAGTGGGTAGCAAACAGTGTCTTAGCCCCGATCTTTTTCTTGTCCGCCACATATTCCAGCACCGCCCGGGCAATGCTCATGCCGTCAAAGGTGGAGGTGCCCCGTCCAATCTCATCAAAAACGATCAGACTGTTGGCGGTGGCATTATGCAGGATCGACGCCACCTCGCTCATCTCCACCATAAAGGTAGACTGTCCCGCAGCCAGATCGTCCGACGCCCCGACCCGGGTGAATATGCTGTCTACGATGCCGACGGTAGCGCTCTGTGCCGGCACAAACGAGCCGATCTGCGCCATCAGGACGATCAGCGCCGTCTGGCGCATATAGGTGGATTTACCCGCCATATTCGGTCCGGTAATGATCGCAACGGTATTCTCGTTTCCGTCCAGCAGAGTATCATTGGGAACAAAAGGCGCTTCGCTGATGCTTTCCACCACCGGATGACGCCCGCCGATGATATGAATACGGTCGCCCATATCCACCTCCGGACGGCAATAATTCTGTGTCACCGCCACCTCGGCGAAGGATGCCAGCACATCCAGCTCAGCCAGCGCCTCGGCGGTTCTCTGTATCCGTTCCAGCTGCTCGGAAACCGTCTTGCGCACCCGGCAAAACAGCTGATATTCCAGCTCAACAGAACGGTCCTTGGCAGTCAGCACCCGTGTTTCCAGCTCCTTGAGCTCCTGAGTGATGTACCGCTCCGCATTGGCAAGCGTCTGCTTGCGTATGTAGGTCTCCGGCACTTGATCGCTGTAGAGTCGGGACACCTCGATGTAATAGCCAAATACCCGATTGTATCCGACCTTCAGTGATTTGATGCCGGTACGCTCCTTCTCCTGTGCCTCCACCCGGGTGATGATGTGCTTACCATCCTTCATATCCGCCCGCAGCTCATCCAACTCCGGCATATAACCCGGACGAATCATACCGCCCTCCCGCACGGACACGGGCGGCTCGTCTGCGATCGCTGAGGCGATCAGATCCCGGATGTCCTGTAAGGGATCGATCCTGTCTCGAATAGATGTCAAGGCGCTTGCCTTAACATCCTGCAGTGCCGCCAGCACAGGCGGCAGCTGCTCCAGCGTCTGCTGCAAGGAACGCAGCTCCCGGGCGTTGGCACTGCCATAGACGATGCGGGTCATGATCCGCTCCAGATCGTAGACATTGCTCAGCTGTTCCCGGATCTCCTCCCGCACCAGACTGCTGCGGGACAGCTCCTCCACCGCCTCCAAGCGACGGGTGATAGGGGCGATTCGAATGAGCGGCTGCTCGATCCAGACCCGTATAAGCCGCTTTCCCATAGCGGTGCGGGTACGATCCAGCACCCCCAGCAGAGAGCCCCGCTTCTCCTTTGCCCGCATGGTCTCCAGCAGCTCCAGATTGCGGCGGGCGGTCAGATCCAGCTTCATATACTGAGCGTCCGAATACCAGATCGGCTCCGCCAGCCGCTCCAGACCGTTCATCTGGGTCTGCTTTAAATACCGCAGCGCTGCCCCTAAGGCGCACAATGCGGCTTCCCGTCCGGTCAGTCCCAACTCCTCCAGCGCAGTGGACGGATACTGCTCCTCCACGGCGAGGCGGTCTGTCTGCGGGTCATATTCCTCCTGCGGACGACATTCCAGACGGCAGTGCAGTCGATTCTCAATAAAGCTCTTGACCTCCCGGTTTTCCGCTATCGTGGGGTTCGCCAGGATCTCGCTGGGATTGAACCGTCCCAGCTCATTGCTGATGCGCAGATCGATCTCCGCTCCCTCCAGCTCCGTCACCTGTATGGAGCCGGTGGAGCAATCGCAGAAGCACAGCCCGCAGCGTCCGGCACCGGGCGCTGCATAGAGGGACGCCAGATAATTGTTGCGGCTCTCGTCCAGCATGCTGCCCTCGATGACCGTCCCCGGCGTCAGCACCCGCACAATATCCCGCTTGACCAGACCCTTAGCCGTAGCGGGGTCTTCCGTCTGCTCGCAGATCGCCACCTTATAGCCCCGAGCCACCAGCCGAGCCACATAGGACTCGTAACTGTGGAACGGCACGCCGCACATAGGCGCCCGTTCCTCCTGTCCGCAATCCTTGCCGGTCAGCGTCAGCTCCAGCTCCCGGGAGGCGATCTTCGCATCGTCGAAGAACATTTCATAAAAATCGCCCAACCGAAAGAACAGAATGGAGTCTGGATTGGCTTTTTTCATATCCAGATATTGCTTCATCATGGGGGTATAATCAGCCATGTATTTTCACCCTTTATCTGCGTTGTAGATCCGTTACATTCTCTGTCAGTGTCCGCCGCAGCCTCCGCAGCTGCCGCAATTCCCGGTGCAGCCGCTCTCCTGCGCCGCAAGCGCCGGATCCTGTCCCTGTACCGCCAGTGCAATGGCGGCGTTGATCTTGCGCACCAGCTCATCCAGCGCCGTGTGCGCCGTATTATAGGCGATCATGTGCTCATTTGCCATGATCTGACCGTATACCGCCCGCAGCTCCTCATTCAGCTGACGCAAATGAGCGGCATCCTGCTTCCCCTCCGCTTTGGACTCCTCCTGATTGATATTCATACGCTTAATATTGAAATCACCGATGAGCTGCTGCAGCGCCTCGTCGGCATCCGCCGCCGCCTGCGCCGCCCGCATCGCCGTATAGCGTTCATCGCCCTGGATCTGGTAGCCCAGATCGATCGCCATATTCACTAAAACCTCATCCATCGCTTATCGCTCCTTCTCGCTTATTCTACATGACAGATATGCCCGTGCATCACCCAACTGCGGGCATCCTCGATCTCGATCTCCGCATATCGGCCGATCCAGTCTTCCTCTCCGTTCACACGTACCACGCCGTTATCCGGCAGCCGTGCCTCCAGATAGCCATTCCCGACGCTCTCCAGCAGTGCACGCTGGCGAGTTCCCACCAGCTTGGCCAGCCGCTCCCCGGAGATGGACTCCTGCAGCTTATTCAGCTCCTGCAGCCATGCCACCTTTGTTTCCGGCGGCACCGGATCCGGCAGGCTGGCTGCCGGTGTGCCGACCCGGGGAGAATAAATGAAGGTGAACAGAGATGTAAAGCCAACTTCCTTCACAAGACTCAAGGTGTCTTCAAACTCCTCCCGGGTCTCTCCGGGGAAGCCAACGATCACATCGCTGGTAAAGGAAATATCCGGTACCACCGACCGGGCATAACGCACCAGTTCCAGATACTGTGCCCGATCATAATGACGGTTCATCGCCCGCAGCACCCGGTCATTACCGCTTTGAAAAGGCAGGTGAAAATGATGGGATATCTTTTTGCAGGCGGCAATGGTATCGAACAGCTCATGCGTAGCGTCCTTAGGGTGCGAGGTCATGAACCGAATGGTAAAATCGCCCTCCAAGTCATTGATCTGCCGCAGCAGTCCGGCAAAGGTGACGCCATGACTCTCCCCTTTTCCGTAGGAATTGACGTTCTGTCCTAAGAGAGTGATCTCCTTATACCCGGCGGCGATCAGCTCCTTTGCCTCCGCCAGAATGTCCTCCGGCTTCCGGCTGCGCTCCCGCCCCCGTACATACGGCACCACACAGTAGGTGCAGAAATTATTACAGCCGTACATAATGGGCAGCCACGCCTTGAAGGTCCCGTCCCGGTGGGTACGGATGCCCTCCGCTATTACGCCGTCCTGCTGCGGGGTCACCGACAGCTGTCGGCCGCTATGCAGCGCCTCCCACAGCAGCTCCGGCAGCCGATGGATCACATGGGTGCCGAATACCAAACCGACAAAGGGGTAGCTCTCCTTAAATTTTTCTGCTACATGAGGCTGCTGCACCATACAACCGCATACGGCAATCAGCACATGGGGGTGGCGGGCTTTAATGTGCTTGAGTGCGCCCACATTGCCGAATACCCGGTCAGAGGCATGCTCCCGCACCGCACAGGTATTAAAGAGGATCAGATCCGCTTCCTCCGGCTCCTCGGTGAATGCAAAGCCCATCTCGGCGAGCATACCCTTGATATGCTCGGAATCGGACACATTCTGCTGACATCCAAAGGTGCGCACGCACGCCAGCGGCTGCACGTTATGCTTAAGCTCGGCATAAAACTGAAACACCTGCTCCTTATAGGGCTGCTGGCGTTCCAGCTCGTCCTCCGAAATCACTGTGGTCATAGGATACTCCTTTTGGGTTACTTTAAGGCCTGTTGCCTTTCTGTACATTATACCAAATCAGCCGCTGCTTTTCAATCCCAAAACGCAAAAATATCTCTGCCGATCCGGAAAACCGACAGAGATCGAAGCGAAAACTATCAATAGCGTATATTCGTGATCAGCCCCTCCAAATGGGCATGAAGATCTCGCTTTAGCAGCGTTCCTACAGCGCCATCATAAGTAACGACTGTGACAGATGCATTGGAAACAAACGGAATAGCGGCGATCTTATCCGGCGGGAGCTGCGCCCACACCGCCTCCATTACCCGCAGCGCCAATCCGTGGGTCACCAAGCACAGGTGCCCCTCCGGATGCCGCCGGACGATCCGCTCAATGGCGGAGCGCACCCGCACCTGCACCTGCAGCGCAGACTCCCCGCCGGGGCAATGCGATAAGCCGATATTCTCTTTCCAGACCCGATACTCATCCGGATACCGGGCGGCGATCTCCGGATAAGTCAGCCCCTCCCAGACGCCGCCGCAGATCTCCCGCAGTCCCGGCTCCGGAAAGACCGGCAGATGGTGCGGAGCAGCAAGGATCGCTGCTGTTTCCATCGCCCGGGATAGATCGCTGGAATACACAGCCTCCAAGGGAACAGCATGCAGAAACGCCGCTGTGCACTGTGCCTGCTTTCGACCGATGTCAGACAGCGGCATATCCCGATTGCCCGCCAGCCGATCCTCGTGATTGGCGACACTTTCCCCATGCCGCACGATGTACAATGTCGTCATATACCTCTCCAAATGACAAACAGAAAAGCCGACAGTCTGTCGGCTTTTCAAAAACAGATTGCTTTTACAGATGCTTCCACAGATCCTCGTGGGGAGCTGCCATGATGGACTTGCTGCTGAACAGCCCCTGCCGCACAGCGTAATCCCCTGCCGCCTCGATGGCAGCCGTCACATCGCCTACCTCACCGGTGACCATCAGCACGCCCTTGCCGCCCATACCACGGGACAGGCGCAGATCCACGATATCCACCTTCGCTGCCTTGACCGCCGCATCCGCCGCCAAAATGATGCTGGAGGCAGAATAGGTTTCCAGACAGCCCAACGCCCCGTGGGGCGCCTCGGGCTGTGCGCCCAGCAGCGCCGTCACAACAGCCGGATCGATCCGCCCCATGACGGTGCAGTCCAGCACATAGGTACCGAATTTCATCTTCACATGATCCACCGCCGTCTGCACATCGGAGATGGAGCCGGTCAGCAGGATCTCATATTTGCCGGGACAGGAGGGATGAGCGGAGATCAGCCGCACGCCGGATGCCTTCAGCGCATCATCACAAGCCTCCACTCCCACCGGGATACTTTTCAATTCTAAAACGCCAACTGCATAAATCATTGCATATTCCAGCCTTTCTCGATCCGGCGCAGGCTCAGCCCTTGACCCGGATGGTGATTTCGGAGGCGGTCACGCTCTCCACGATGCCGTCAACCGACGAATGAATATTGGCAGAGATCACTCCGCTGGCAGCCGCCACACACTGACCGGCTGCCACCGCATCGCCTGCCGCCACCTGCGCCGTCGCCGGAGCACCCACATGCTGCCGCAACGGCAGACGAATGACCGAAGGCTTATATTCCTCTGCAATAAATTCCGGGATACCGGTATCAAACTCCGCCACTCCGATACGCTGCATAAAGCGCTCGCTGGGCAGCATCCGGAAGTCCCGATCTGGGTCGGGGGTCAACGTCTCACCCTTATACTGATACCGCAACTTGTTCTTTGCCAAGATCCCCTTGACCTGCTGATACACCCGGCGAGGACTGATGCCCTGACAGCAGGCGGTCAGCTCGCATACGCCGCAGCCGCAGCACACCGACGCCTCCAAAAAGCTCTCCGGGTTCTCCTCAATCATCGACAGCGAATTCCGCACGATCCGATGCGGACGCAGCGGATAGCCGATCAGCGCCCGGGGACACATATCGGAGCAAATGCTGCACTGACAGCAATTAGCAGAAGCGTGTGTCATCACGGTGCGGTTATTGGCCAGCTTGCTGCGGATCGCCGGAGCCATTTTAGGCAGAACCAGCAACCCCTTGGTGGTTTTGGTAATGACCGCTTTTTCCGGATCGATGATCGGTCCCATTGCCGGGCCTCCATCGATCATCACGCAATCCTCCGGCACGGAAAATCCGTAGCGATCCATCAGCTCCCGCACCGGCGTACCGACCGGAACCACTGTTACAAAGGGGTGGGGCACCTTTCCGTTGACGGTGACCCATTTACGGATCACCGGCGTCCCCTCCCGCACAGCGTGGCAGACGTTATAAAGAGTTTCGGCATTCATCACGATCACGCCAACCGTCAGCGGCAGCTGTCCGGGCGGTACGATCCGTCCCAGCGCCTGATAGATCAGAATGACCTCGTCGCCCATGGGATACACATTCGGCAGGCATTTGACCGCCACATGCGGCGACAGCGGCTGTCCATCGGTCAGGCCCAGCCGCTCAGCGGTGTGCAGCTTGACCCCCAGCAGCGACCGCTTCATGCCGGTAGCCTCCAGCACATACTCCGCACCGGCCGCCACATCCTCCAGATGCCGTTTCATCAGTGTATAATCCGAATAAAGCAGCGGCTCACATTCCGCCGCATTGATCATCAGCGTGTCGGCGCCCTCCGCCAGCTTTACCGCCGACGGAAATCCGGCACCGCCGGCGCCGACGCAGCCCGCATCGGTTATGATCTTTTTAAGTTCATCCAGTGTCATTGTGTGTCCCTCACCTTTAGTTGGCATTTTCATCCACAATACCGACAATCACTGCATCCGTAGGCGCAGCGGTATTATCCAGCGCCAGCCGGGCACCGCTGCCGGTGGTGATCAGCACCCGTTCGCCGATACCGGCGCCCACGCTGTCGATCGCTACCAAATATTTGTCCGTTTCCACGGTGTTCTCAATCAGGCGAACCTCCAAGATCTTGGAGCCGACCAACTTATCATTTTTACGGGTGGACACGATGTGTCCCACCACTTTGCCCATCAGCATATGTATTTCCGCCTTTCTGTGTTCCGGTTGCTCAGCGCTTTACTAGACGCACCTTACCGCCGCAGGGCAGCCCCACCGCATTAGCGTCATCGGTATCGACGTGCATCTCCAGTCGAAAATCCGGATGCACACGCACCTGCACGTCATACCACTTGGTGCGCCGCTCGCCGTCATCGACCTCCACATCCACATATTCGCCGTCGCTGACACCGAAATGTCGGCCATCCTCCGGGCTCATATGAATATGCCGGTTGGCAATGATGCAGCCCTCCGGAATGCTGATGACACCCTTCGGTCCCACGATCGTAATCGGCGCAGAGCCGGCGATCTTACCGGATTCCCGCACCGGCGCCTTGACCTTGAGAGTATAGGAATCCGTGCGGGAGATCTCCACCTGTGTCGCCTTACGCACCGGACCCAGTACCCGCACCTTTTCAATGGCTCGCATGGACGGTCCCACCAGCGTCAGCTGCTCCTTGCAGGCATATTGTCCCGGCTGGGACAGCTCCTTCATCGGCTGCAGCTCATAGCCCTTGCCGAACAGGATCTCCACATCCGCCGCAGTCAGATGGATATGCCGGTTGGAAACGCCCACCGGGATCAGATCCGCAGACTCGGAAACTACATGTACACCCTGCTTCTCTAAGGCGGAGCGCACCGCCGCCGTGATAACAGAAGAATCCAATGCCATAATTTCCACTCCTTAATTCTTGGTCTCTGCATAGCGTAAAGCAACAAAACCCGTCGAACGCATTTCACTGCTTTACGGTATGCACTGCACCCGCATCCCCCGCCGCACCAAATTTTTGGTGCGGCGGGAACGGATGTCCTTTTCCTGTGCCCGTGCTTATTTCAGCGTGGGCAGCAGCTTCTCCACATCGGCGTGGGGACGGGGGATCACATGGGTGGCAATGACTTCGCCC
>CAKTVV010000017.1 GCA_934630515.1 uncultured Eubacteriales bacterium
GACAAGGCTAACGCCTTTACACGTTCGGAACGAATTTCAATCCGCCCGCCCCGTGCGGGGCGGGACCTTTTTCATCGCCCCGGAAACCTTGCGGACAATATTTCAATCCGCCCGCCCCGTGCGGGGCGGGACATCATCGTAATTTGCTCCATCCAATACCCGGTAAATTTCAATCCGCCCGCCCCGTGCGGGGCGGGACTCATCCGATGATGCTGGCGTGTTTGGCTATCAAATTTCAATCCGCCCGCCCCGTGCGGGGCGGGACCAGACGTTAAGTCATCAAGTCCGCGAGTCAACGTAATTTCAATCCGCCCGCCCCGTGCGGGGCGGGACGACGTTAATATCCTGCAAACCGTACAGTTTACCGATTTCAATCCGCCCGCCCCGTGCGGGGCGGGACCTATACAACTTAAGATCGAGCGGTCCGAGACCAAACAATTTCAATCCGCCCGCCCCGTGCGGGGCGGGACCCGGTTATGTGTCTCGCCGTGCAGGTAGTTACGCCATTTCAATCCGCCCGCCCCGTGCGGGGCGGGACCCCTATTGTCCCCCTCTCAAGAGGGGGACAATAAAATTTCAATCCGCCCGCCCCGTGCGGGGCGGGACAGCAACCCTGCACAAAATTTCATTTGCGCAGGATCGCACAATGCACAATCCAATGACTGTGCAGATCTTGCAGCGCACCTTTTACAGCCGCTGCAATGTAATTTCTCCGGATAATTCGTCCATTTTGCGGTGCGAACCCACCGGCGTTCACCTGTGAGCTTCCACTTCGCACCGTCAAATCATCAGAACACCCTCCGGCCTATAGCCGGCTTTCGCACCGAAGTGCTCAATCTTGGTTTCATAGTGATTGCCCAGATAATAGAACCGCAGACTGTCCTTTTCTTTATTCATCAGTGAGCATAGTTTATGCTGCAGTTTCTTACACTGAGCGGCATCCACCAGACATTCAAATACGGAATTCTGCACACGCTGCCCATAATTCACACACTGCTTTGCGATCTGCCGAAGCCGTTTCCGTCCTTCTGCGTCCTCCGTATTCACATCATAAGAGATTAGCACCAGCATAAATCTACCTCACTTCCACAAAAAGGGCGGGTAAGCGTCCAAGTCCGACCGCAAATACCGAGCCAGCAGCAGCGCCTGCATATACGGGACCAATCCCCACGGCAGCTTCTCCCCCAAATACGGGTGCGTGATCACCTCCTGCTTGCGCTCCTGCCAGCCTTTGAGAAACCTCCGGCGTCCGTCAACCGTCATAGTCACCGCTCCGCCCTCGGCTGCTTCAAAATCATCGGGCCCCACGACAGTATTGTTGATCAGCGTCAGAACAAACCGATCCGCTATACACGGTCGCAGCTCCTCCATCATATCCAGTGCAAGAGAGGTCCTGCCCGGTCGATCCCGATGCATAAACCCGACATAGGCATCCAGCCCGACGCTCTCTAACGCCGAGGCGCAGTCTCCTGCCAACAGACTGTACGCAAAAGAAAGCAGGGCGTTGACATTGTCCATTGGCGGTCTCCGATTGCGTCCATGGAAAAAGAAGCTATCCTTGTTTCGCAGGATCCTGTCATCAAAGACTTCAAAATACAGGGAAGCCGCTGCGCCCTCTATCCCACGCAAAGCATCCAGCGACGGTGCTTCCATCACCTGCGGCAGCAGACCATAAATGGCTGCCGACGCATTCCGAAATTTTTCCTCGTCAATGCGCAGCTTATGATCCCGCTTGGTTCGCTCAATGCTCCACCGACCATTGAACAGCTTGCCCCAGATCATATATTTGGCAATTTGACAGCTCAGATCCGGATTGTCCGCCACCCGGTACTGCTCTCGGCGCAGCAGCACATTCCCGTTTACGATCCCCGCTGTCCTTGCCAGAAATCTGCCGCCCGGAGTGCAAAAGCTCAAGCCGATATTGCGCTTTACACAGGCTCCCATCAGCGCCGGAGAGGCTCCCGCATGCGAAAAGCATACGATCCCCTCCAGATTATGCAGCGGGAAACGACCGACCACTTCCGTATTGCGGCGGACTACGACATTTTCGCCATCCAGCGTCAAATATACATCCGCAGAGGTGACAAACAGTGTATTGAGCAGATGTCTCATACCGTCTCCTCCATATACCGCTGCAGATAGGCTTTCACAGAGCTGCGGCGCAGCAGCCCGGGCAGGCACAGCTCCTTAAGTGAGCAGGCATTGCAGGACTTGGTCGGCTTTACCTTTGGTGTACGTCCCCGCCTGTAGAGCTCGTGCATCTCCGCTAAGGTATCGGTGACCTCTCTGCGCAGCTCCGGTACAAATTCGATCTCGACACGCCGCCGGGTCTCGCCAAAATACAAGGCACCCCTCTCGATGTCGCAGCAGAGCATTTCCTCCAGACACATCGCCTGTCCGCACAGTTGCAGCTCATTCGCATGATCCTCACGGGGTGAACCACGCTTATACTCCACCGGATATGGTTGAAACCATCCTGTCTCACCGGGCAGCGAAATGCCCTGCGCAGCCCTCCTGAACTCAACAATGTCGCATGCCCCGGAAACGCCCAAGGTCGGAGAGGAAACAGCCAGATCATGTACCACAATCCGATCCGGCCGTTTCTCACGCAGTGCGGGATCGTGCGCCCGTTCGTGCAGGAGCTCCCCTTCGGCGGTGCGGATGTTTTCTGCCCACTGGTTTTCTATATGAATCAGCGCCCACTGCCTGCGGCAGAACCGGAAATGCTGGATCCCCGAAAGCTGGAGATATTCCTCCTCCTTATACGCCATCCAGGATCTCCGGAATCAGTCCGGGCAGCTCCTCCAGCGTGATCTCATAGTCATCCACACTCTCCGGGATCCCCTCTGCGGACTTTGCGGCGATCCGGACGCTGCGGTGCACCTTAGCCGACGAATACTGACCGTCCTTGCAATTATGCTCCCACCAATAGAGCCGGACGACCTCCATAGAGCCCTCCGGACGGGCGGAAGACGCATCATTCACAAACAAGGTGCGCAGGCACTCCTTGATAACCTCGGCATCCTCCTGAGAGAAGCCCGTCTTCTCTGCCAGCTGCACATTGATCGCCCCCTTGATCTCGTAGAGACCAAACCGGACAAAATGCTTTGTACCCATAGTATCCGACGAGCGCTTGTCAGTTGTTTCGCCATTAACGCTCTTGGTGATCTGCATTTCTTCAATTTCCACAGGAGAAACGCTGACCGCCTGATGAATGGAAACAGGTCCACGAACGCCAACAGAAATGCCGCTCTTTTCATCGCTCTCTTCATCGCTTTTTTTATCGCTTTTTTTATCGCTCTTGAAGGCAAACACCTGTCCAAAGCTACGCACATCCATCCACTTGTCGCACACAGTCTGCGTAAAAAGCTCCTTGTCCTTAATAGTATCTTTGGTTGCCGCTTCCGCCCGGTCCCTCAGGCTTTTACAGCCGTCGTCGCAGCGATCCTCGGACTGCACAAAAATAGCATGACCCAGATCCTGCATCCGGTTGCGGAGCTTCCGTTTAATGCAGACATCGGAAATTTCGCCAAACCCGTTATAGTCCGTTCTGGGGCGGTTACCGTTCAGCGGGTCGCCGTTGCTGTTCGCCTTTGTTACAGAGACCAGTGCCACGAAATCGATCTTGTGATTCAATACTGCCATTGCTTATTCCTCCTCAATATGATCGTCATTTGTACTATCGTTGTTTTTTTGGAAAAAGGCGCTGCGCTGCAATTCATAGCCCATGAGATAAAGATCGTCCAGCGGTCTGTTCAGCTCGCCCTCCGGAAATTCACGCAGAATCCCCATGATCTCCCCCACCAGCCGATTGTAGCGGCTGACCTGCCATGCCTCGATCCGGGGGATATACGCCTGCTGTAAATGCCGGTTGATCCGCTCAAACACGGAAAATGGACGCCGTCGGAATTCACTCATAAATTTCATGGCGTTTGTCTGCCGGCTCTCCTTTTCGCTCGTTCTGTAATAATAGTCCTCCTCCGCTCGCTCCAGCACAGCCAAGAGCCTGCCGTATTGGAAGCTGCGATCCTTTTGGCCCAATGTCCAAGCCATTTCGTTCCCTCCTTGCTTTGTATCGTATCTATATTTCTGCAGCGCAGCGCAAGCTGTCTGCACGATCCCTCTCCAAACGGACTCCTCGTAGGCTTGAGGCGAAGAAGCCCGCTGGGTCAGCGCCTTTAAGATATCCAGAGGGAACACCCCTCCGTTGATCTTGCAATTCAGCAGCCGCTGTAAATGCTGTCGTTGGATCCGATCATCGGTCTCCAGAAATCCCTTCTGAGAGGGCGACCGCTTTCGAGCTTCACCGAACGCACGGTCCACGATCTGAAGCAGATTCGGCGCTTGGATCCCATAGATTCCTGCATACCAGCAGCAATGAGCATCCCAATCGTGCATGCGCTCCAGAAATGTTTTGAGTGAGAGCTCATTGTAGTCGGTCACCGCAAGGCGCCCTTTGTTCGCCGCATCAAAGCTCACCAGCACCGCACAGTCGGTATCCGCCAGCTGATGCTCCTGCCGAAAGCTCAACAAGGTGCTACGCAGCTGCTGCTGATACTCACTGGGCTTGCGGACCGGCTCGGCGTCTGCGCTGCGCATTCTGCGCATGGGCTTCGGGATCGTTTTCCCGGACGGATTCCAGCACAGAAAGACCCGATTACCGGAAAACTCCCGCACGCCCTCCTCCGAGATCAGCCACCGCAGCGCATTATACGCCTTCTGCGATGCAGTATACCCGACGGTGGCAGCCTGCCATTCTTTCAAAAAGCGCCCTCGATAGGTAAAGCCTTCGTTATCGTTACAGGAAATCAGCTTTGCAGTATAAGGCTTAGAAATGATACCCCTCTGGTACTTTGAAACAATCAAGTCCTCTGTACCGCTTATCATACACAAGCGACGATAACGGTCGGAAACCGAGCTATAATAGTAATTTTCATAAAGCAAAAATAAATTTTGGTTTTTCCAACAGGCAGGCTCTTCCCCATCGATTCCCAGCACACGCCAGCATACCAGCAGCTTTTCGTCATTCTTCCCCTTTTTCTTCAGCGCACCGCTCTTTTCCAGATCCTCCAGGATCGTTCCCTTTACCACATAAGCATACACGGCAGAGAGAACCGGATGCCCGTATGCAGACTCCATCCACGCCCGCAGTGTCGCCAGATAGCATTTATGCGCCCGCTCATTGGTACAAGCCACATACTTGAGCTGATCACACAACGGGTGTGCCGCAACTGTTGTGGATGAACGTCCGCCGGAATTCTCTGTAACCGGGATCAGGATCTTCGGCTCGTTCTTCTCCACCTTTCGAGCCGCCAAAAGCTCCCCCTGCACGTTCAGCGTAATTTCAATGCCGGCACTGGTCAGAAGATGTCCGACCGGCGCAAGCGGCTCATGCCCCTCCGGATAGACGCCGACCAGGCGGGCGTTTGCATCGTATGTTTCGATCGCACGCTGTAACAGACCCATTATATCACCTCCTCAAATTCCCGCAGACCGGAGAAATTATCCAGCTCGCCCCCAAAGGCCTTTATGTCCATATCCCGGATGATCTTTTGCTGCGGACACTTCTCCGGCGGCACGAAGCGGATCACCCCCTGCTTCATCACCGGACGCCAAAAACGGACCGTCATCCTCCCTCTGGTTTCTGCGGAATATGCCTCGTCTGCGTAGGTGATGCCATGATACATCAGCCCAAACGCCACCTCCTCCGTGCTATCATAAGCACCGGTGCCCTCTCCGAAAACACACGGCTCTACATAGCCCTGACACTCCCGTGTCCCCAGAAAGATGTCACGGCGCCCGCCCTTGCGGATCATCTTCTTTGCGATCTCATGGTGCTTATTCTCGTTGCGGTCATCCGCCAGCTCCGGCCGGTTCTCGTTCCACTCAAAATGCGCACGCACCTGATAGCGGCAGTCCTTCAAATATGTATAGTAGCTGAGATCGTTCTTGTTCTCATTATACTTGATTGGACGGATCCCTTTGGTCTCCATCTGAATCGGATTCATCACCCGGACCGCATCGATGACCCATATGAGCGTCGGCTTCCAATAGATCGAATGCAGGATCCCTTTGAGCGCCTCATAGGTTGGCACCTGATAGGTACATTTTTCTCCGCCGATACGCATCAGCGGATCCGAGAACAAAGCATAGTCGCCTGTCACCTCAAACTCTACAATATTATCGTACTTTGTATTTTTCAACCTCCTACACCTCCATAAATACTTGGTCTTTTGCATCCACGAGCAAGCCGATGTCCTCATCGTAGAAGCCGTCCGCCAGAATCCAAACGCAATCCTCGCAGGCAGAAATCAACGCCTGTTTTTGCTCCAGCTGCTTCTTTTGATACGGATAGATCCCCACCGTGTAGTCGCTCGCCTCCTTCAACACCGCCGCCCGATACGCCAAATCAAACCGGCAGCGCTCTGTGCATAGCTCCTCGATCAGCTGCTTGCCCCGGCCATACGGAACCAATACATCCGTGCTGTTTTCGGGGAACACCGAAAAATACTGACCCGCCGTTTTGAACGCCTGCCGCAAAAAGAAAGACTCCACATGGGCGCACCGCTCATCTGCATATTTTTCGTTGGTCGCCAGCAGATCGAACAAGGTCGTATTTTGCTCATGAATGTACCCGTCTTGCTCACCCTCGGCCATATCCCGGTATAAAGCCCGGTAATAATAGCGGATCGACTCCTCCGAAAGCAGATCGCCCCCAAACCGCTCGGGCGCAGCCCGGAACGCCTCCATCAGCGCAAGGCTGGCGTCCTTTCCCCGCTGAATATCCCGCAGCATACCGAGCCTTTCGTCCGCACAATTCACCGCATACACCGGACACAGCGCCTCCGATTCGCCGCTGCGATTGCACCGCCCCGCCGCCTGAACGATGCTGTCCATCCCCGCCGTCAGGCGCATGACCATGCCAAAGGAAATATCCACCCCCGCCTCGATCACCTGCGTTGAAATGCACAGCACCTTTCTATGATGCGAAAGCGCCTCCTGCAAGGCGGCAAGCACAGCACGCCTATGCTGCACACACATGGCGGCAGACAGATGAAAGCTCTGATATTGAGCGGATCGGGTATTCTCCAGCAGATATGCCGCTTCGCTCTTCTTGTTGCAGATGACCAGCAGGCTCTCGGCGGTATCCATTTGCCCGCAGATCCACTCCGGCAGCTGGTCCAACCGGCGATCCGAAAGCCTGAAAAGCTCCGTCCTGCGAAAAGCTGTCCAGAGTTCCTCTCTTCTCGGCACTATATTCTCCGGTGTTCTGCGCAGAGGATGGACAGCCCCCGCAAGCTCCGGCTGGGTTGCCGAGCACAGCACGATCGTTGCACCGCACTGTTCGCTCAAAAACTGGATCGTCTGGTTAAACAGCGACAGCAGCTTCGCAGGCACTGTTTGCACCTCGTCGATCACAATGACACTGTTGCACAACGCCTGAAAGCGCCGAATAGCCGTCGTTTTTCCGTCAAACATGGTATTTAAGAGCTGCACTAGGGTGGTAATGATAAGCGGGGCATCCCAGCTTTGCACCAGCAGCTCCCGCCGATCCAGTTCCTCCTGCGCAAGCTCTGTCTGCACCACATTGGAATGGTGCTCCAGTATCAAGCGGTCATCCCCGACATAGTCACGGATGACCCGGGCATTCTGCTCCAGAATTGACAGCAGCGGAGAGGTAAAGATCAGCCGGCTTTTATGGAAATACATCGCATGCGCCAGTGCATAGCGCAGGGAGCTGAGCGTTTTTCCGCCGCCGGTCGGAACATTCAGCCGATAAATACCCGGCTGCCGGAACGCAAAGGCACGGCACAGCTCCGAAATGGTATGCCGGGCATTTTCTACCGACGTATGGCATGGAAGCTGCTCCAATCTCGTCTCCAGATACGCCAGACGTTCCGCCCAAACAGCGGTCATATCCTCCGGCCAAGCTAACGGATATGCGCCCCTCATAAAAGCAGCCGTGTCATAGCGATCCCCCTCGATCACCGCAGACAGAAGCAGGCGAGCCAACAGCCCCGATTCAAATGCGTAGTCCCGATTCTCCGCATAGGCCGCATCCAAACGCTCCAAAACCTGTCCGAGCTCCTCGGAGGCTTGGGCGAAAAGCGCTTCCACTTGGGCGGGCGGCACCTCGTCGAGAAAAGCCGCCGCAGCGGATCGATAGGGTATATCCTGCCTTTCCGCACGATATTGCAGACCGATACGCTGTGCCGAATCGACGCAGTCAAACAATCCATGATGCGCCCCGACGGCAAATGCGATCAGCTCGGCACATTCGGCATCCGCCCCATGAAACGCCTCCATGATATACCGACAGCCCTGAAATGTGTGGATCACGCTGCCCCGTTTTGCCCGGTCGCCCGCCTCCAGATATTGCTGAAACACCTCTGTATACTTACCCATATCGTGCAGCAAGCCTGCCAGATACCCCGCATTCTCCAGCCCGACTGCTCGCAGGCACTGTGCTGCCCGCTGCGCCGTTCCGGTCAAATGCGCATATACCGTTTGGCGAACCGTTTCGCTGTCCGGACCTTCCCGCTTGTGGGCATAAAAGTGCAATATGGATCCCCCCTCTCTTGATGGTCAGTGCCGACCGCCGTATCTACCGGACGCTCCTATGATAGCATTATATCTGTACGATAAACCGGACAATGCACTCGTATTTACCTCGTAAACCGCTATTTTTTACGGATACCGATTATTTTACAGAAGCATACCGGACTTTTTCAATGAGATACATCCGGTTCCGAACCGCACATAAGTCTTGCTGCAACAGGCGCACATCAGGGCACCTGCCGATCAACACATACAGCTTGTCCGATTTTTAGTATACACCCATTTTTTGACATTTTCAATAGTAAAAAGAAAAAATATACAGTTTTTCTTATAAAGCTGTTTACATTTTATACTTTATGATATAGTTTGACTGAATACAACCGCTGCTGTGCGGTCAACTCCAATAGAATTCGCTCGAACGCCGCCGAAACGAGAGCGCAAAAAGTATCCCCCAGCCCTCGCAGATGGGAGATTTCCTTGAAATTTTATAAATAATTGGGAAATTTCCGGAAAAGCTATTGACAAATCGGAAATATGTGTTAAAATAATGACCGTTCCGTTGAGAACGCTTCATATTGCGGAATTGTGTAAGGGTAGCACGACAGTCTCTGAATCTGTTTGTCGCGGTTCGAATCCGTGTTCCGCAGCCAATGATCCTCGTCACTTGATTGGGTGACGGGGATCATTATTGTTGTTAAGAAGATCCCCCGGCTGCGCCGGGGGATCTTAATTTGTACAGTCATTTAGTGACAGCTTAAAGCGCTGTGCTCTGCCGCCGATTGCCGCCTCCGCTCTATTCATATCTGCAGCTGCGAGACCGCAGACCAACGTAAAACCCTCCGGTCCGCATAATAGAACCGGAGGGCGCCGCTTAAAGCCGCACTTCAGTATACAACTGCATCATCCGCCGTGAAGCCACCCAGCGAGTTTTCCTTCACCTGAATACACACAAAGGACATTCCGGAATCCTCCCCTGCAAAGAATTGCCGCTTAACCGCCGGTGCAATCCTCAGCCAATCACCCGTGTGCAATGCCACCGTTTCACCATCCAGGATCACCTTTCCCTGCCCGGACAGGACCCCATAGATCTCCTCGTTATTCTTATGTGCATGCACAAAGGGAACATTAGCGCCAGCCGGGAGCCGATTCAGACTGATCTCTGCCCCGGTCAATCCGAGCGTTTCATGCAGCTCGGTTCTGCCCGCATTGCCTACGTTTGTTTTCGTGTAGTTTTTCATGGTAAGACCTCCCAAGTGTTTCGGCAATTCCCATTGCCTGATCACAGTGTAGCACCGGGCGCAGGCAAAAACAAGTACGCACCTTTTTATAACTGTATACCTTTTGGAAAGTCTGTGGTATACTATATAGCGACGGTGGCGCTGCCGTCAACACTGAATCAATGAGGTGAGTGTATGAAAACCAAAGCCGAATTACCGGCATGTCCGGTCGCCACCGCCGTATCGCTGATCGGCGGCAAATGGAAGCTGCTGATCCTGCGCAATCTGAAATCCCGCCCCTGGCGATTCAACGAACTGCAGCGGGATCTGGACGGGATCTCCCAAAAGGTGCTGACCGACAGCCTGCGGCAGATGATAGACGACGGTCTGGCATACCGAAAGGATTATCAGGAGCTGCCCCCTCGTGTGGAGTACGGATTGACGAAGCTCGGGCGGGAGATGCTGCCGATCATCGATGCGCTGGCGGATTTTGGCAGCTACTACCAATCCATCGTTTCATAAACAGCAGCGGCGTCCGGACACCATTGCGGTATCCGGGCGCCGTTTGTCTTTTTACATGACCGGAACGATCAGCATGGTGCGCTCCGCCAGCGCCCCGTCTGCCACACCATTCTCCCGGCAGATGCCCTCAGGAGAGGTATGACACTCCCGGGCAATATCCCACACAGTCTCGCCGGGATCGGCATAGTAGATCTTGATGGCCGCCGTCTCCGCCGGATAGGCACGCTCGGTCTGGGGCGTCAGCTGCTGCACCACCCGGTATTCCTGCCGCTCCCGTTCCGTCATGGTCACCGCCAGCGTGACCCGCAGCTCCAGCTTACCGGAAACCACCGAATAATCCGTTCCCAGCACAGCTTGATCCGCCTGCACCGCCGTTCCCTGCGCCGGGTATTCCAGCCGGTATTCCTCCGGACGCTCATAATAGGCAACCGTGCCATCCCGATCCCGCACCAGCATAGAAACGGTCATTTTCCCGGACAGGGTCGCCGTGCCGTCGGCACAGCTTCCGGACAGTCCCAGCGGCTGCACCCAGACGTCCAGTATCTCCGTCAGATCGTCGGCAGGCAGCTCCACCGACCGCTGCACGGCGGCCGTGTCGTACCGCACCCCCACCAGATCGGTCAGCGCCAGCTCCCGGGTCTCCAGCTCCACCGGGCAATCGGTGCGGTAAGCGTCCAGCACCAGCGGCACCGTCGTGGCACTGTACAGCCGGCACTGCACCAGCAGCTTCGCCGCCACCTCCAGCGCTGCATTCTTGCCGTCGATGTTGGGGGCGATGCGCAGCGTATCCGACAGAACGGACACGCAGGCTATGCAGGGCATCCCCTCCTCTGCCCCGTCCAGATCGAGGATCTGGCTGAACGGCACCGTAAAATGCAGCGGATACACCGTACCATTCACGGAATCGTCCGTATACAGGCTATGGATATGCAGCTGCCCCTTAACGATGGCTTTTCCGGTCAGCAGCTTACACTCCAGTACCGCCGCAGTGCAATCGCCCCACAGCAGCTGCTCCGCCTCCGGTGATCCGTCGTCAAAATCCAGCACCTCATTGACGGACAAGAGTTTTTCCGCCGATGCCTGCGGAGCGCACACCGTCACCTGGGTCTGGCGGGTATACAGGCCGTCCCCCTCGGTCGCCTCCAGCAGCTCCTCCTCCCCCATGCTCTCGGCACAGGCGTGGATCTGAAACGCCCCCCGCACCTCCAACCGCCGGGGACTGGTCGCCCGGCAGTTGGCATATTCCGGCGTCAGAGTCACCTGCACCGGTGCCCGATCCGGCTGACCGCCGCCCTGCAGTGTGCAGGACAGAGGCTGGCTGAATTCCGCCGCCCGCACACAGCGCCGCTCCTCGTCCAGATACAATACCCGCACCACCGCCATGCCATCCAGCGTCAGCTGTCCGCCGTTCCACTGACGGCTTTGGATACGGGGACTGATCACGCATTTCAGCACCACCGCCACATCCGGACAGTATTCCGGCAGCACAAAATCACCGCTGAGCACATATTCCTCCCGGGCATCCATCACCGACCGGCTCACCGGCACCGGCTTTTTCTGCATCAAGCTGTCCATTGCATCCACTCCTTTTCTGTCTACAGCACTATATGTCCGCAAACACGCTTTTATGCTCCGATGACCAAAAGAAAAGGAAAATGTCCCGACCGGTCGCAGGGACACGGTCGGGACATACATATGTAGCTTATTGCTCCCGGGGCATTTTCGGAATACCGAACAGCTTACACAATAACCCCCGCAACGCCTTAGGACTTCGCACGACCACCACTCGCATACGCTCCGCCTCCATCATCATTTTCCACAGGTATAGCCGCACAGGATCAGCGCTGCACCCAGCACGATCATCAGCAGCTTAGAGGGCAGGACCGTACACACCACCAGTCCAGCGCCGAACGCCACAAAACCAACTCCTGCACCGCTGCGGCACCTTTTCCGTCGCATTCCCGCTGCCCCCTCTCCTGTGTCTATTCTTAGCCTATGCGGCGGCAGGAAAAGGGTGACAAAAATCGGAGGCGGCTCACACATCCCGGGAACGGTACAGCAGCAGCGTGCCAGAGGTAAACCGAATGGTACAGCCCTCCAGCGCCGTATTGCTCACACACAGCGGATCTGCCGGCAGCAGCCGGTAGTTTTCCAGTGTATATTCCGCCCCGGCGATGGACAAGCCCTCCACCGCACCGCCGAAAGCGAACAGCGACAGCGACCAGCCGGGCACAGGCTCCGGCGCCACCGGCGAGCGGCATACCGCCTGTATCCGGTTGCGCTCGTCCGCCAGCATTGCCCGGCACCCCTGCTGCGCCAGCTGCACCAGCAGCAGCAGATTGGCATATTCGTGATCCAGCCGTCCGCCGGTACCGCCCAGCAGCAGAAAATCCCGATACCCCTGCCGCCGCCCATGATCCACAGCGACGGCGGTATCGGTCACATCCTTATGCACCGGCAGACGTACCACAGCCCCAGCGGCGGGCATCGCCGCCGCAAGATCCGGATCCGCCGAGTCAAAATCGGCGATCACCGCCGCCGGCTGCACCCCCAGCCGCTGTGCTAACCGCACCCCGGCATCCGCCGCCAAAATATAGTCGTCCGGACGCAGCAAAGGACGCAGACTCGCTGCGTCCTCCACCGGACCGGCGCACAAAACCACACAACGTCTGTCGGTTTGGCTCACGGCATTTCCCACTCCTTTTTATCCTTGACCGCCTCATACAGAGTCACATAGCTCTGATACCGGGAGGGAGCGATCTCTCCCCGCTCCACCGCCTGCCGCACGGCGCAGCCCGGCTCCTTATAGTGGGCGCAGCCGGAAAAACGGCACTTTCCGAAATAGGGAGCAAACTCCCGGAAGCAATCCGGCAATTCCTCCTTGCGGATCGGCTCCACCTGCTCCAGATCCAGCGAAGAAAAGCCGGGGGTATCCACCAGATACCCATCCGCCAGCCGGTAGAGCGAGGCGGTGCGGGTGGTATGCCGCCCCCGTCCCAGCTTGCGGCTGATGTCGCCGGTCTCCAGCACCAGCCCCGGCTCCAAGCCGTTCAAGATGCTGCTTTTACCCACACCGGAATTGCCGGAAAACACGCTCACCTGCCCCGCCAGCCGCCGCCGCAGCGGCTCCAGCGTCCGGGGCTGCTGCACCGATACGCAAAAGCACTCCAGCCCCGCCTTGCGGTACACCGTCTCCAGCTCGGTAGGATCAGCCAGATCCGTCTTGCTGATCACCACCACCGGGCAAATATCCTGCTTTTCGGCTATGGCGATCATCTTATCCAGCACCAGCGTGTTGGTCTCCGGCTCCCGCACGGACGCCACCAGCACCAGCACATCCACATTCGCCACCGGCGGGCGCACCAGACAGTTTTTCCGGGGCAGCACGGTCTCCACCGTACCGTCCCCCTCCGCCCGGCGGGAGATCGTCACCCGATCCCCCGCCACCGGCGTCAGTCCCTGCCGCCGAAAGGAGCCTCTCGCCCGGCAGGTCACCACCGTATCCCCGATCTCCACATAGTAGAAGCCGCTGACGCAGCGCAGCACCAGTCCGGTCAGGGGCGCTCTCTCCTCGCTCCCCATCAATCCCGTTCGGTCTTGGAGGAGTCCGATTCCGGCGTGCTGGAGGTATTCGGCTCCTTAAAGGGATAGCTTTCCGTCTGGATCGCCACGCCCTTGATCCCGTTCACCGTAAATTTCGCCAGATCGGAGAAGCTGTTTTTGCCGCTGACGGAGATCTTCACCGTCACAAAATAGCTATCCTTCTGCTCGCCCACCTTAAAGGTCAGCTTGCCGATATCGTTGGGGACGATCTTAGAATACTTCTTGGTCAGCGCCTCGTTCTGCACGCCGTTCACATAGAATTGCAGATCCACCGTCGTGCCGGTATCCGGCAGCTCCAGCTCCACCGTCGCATCGGAATAGCCGCTGGTGACCGTCAGCTCGATCGCCACATCCGGCTTCTGCTGCTTGGAGCTGTCCGGGGAGACGGAAATGATCGTATCCTTAGTACCGCCCTGATTCACATAGGTGGTCTGGATATTGCCCCGCACAAACCCGCTGCTCACCAGCTTTTCAATGCCATCCTGGAGGGACATACCCATCACATTCGGCATATCGATCGGCTCCGCCTCCGCCTCGCCGGAGCTGATATACATGGTGATCTCCGAGCCGTACTGTGCCTTTGTGCCCGGCTCCGGATCCAGACGGATGACCGTCCCCACCCGGTATTCCGAACTGGTCTCGCTCAGTTCCTTCACGGTAAAGCCCGCTGCCGTCAGCCGGGAGCGCACCATCGCCGAGGTCTCGCCGGGGGTCATGGTCGGTACCTCCTCCAGACGGGAACCACGGCTGATATACAGGGTGACGGTACCCTTCATCTTGATCGAGCTGCCCGGCGCCGGATCCTGCTTATACACATAGTTTTCCGGCTGCTCGGCGTTGTAGCCCATTTCGGTCTTGATCGTATACTTGGAGGCGGCGTCCTGCACATTGGACAGCACCTCGTCAGGATATTTCAGCCCCACAAAGTTATCCACGGTGATATTGGCTTTACCGCCGCCGCCGAACACATTGAGGAACAGCAGCACACCGATCCCGCAGACCAAAAGAACCGCCGCCGTCACGCCGGCAAGGATCGCCACAGTAGACATCTTTTTCTTGCCCTTGGCAGGAGCTTCTTCCTCATCCTCTGCCGTCTCTCCCCGCACCCGGGTGATGGCGTCCACAAACCGGGTGGGCGTCTCATCCACAAAGTAGGTATACTCAAACTTAATGGAGGGATTCCGCTTGAACTCGTCGATATCGTTGAGCATTTCCGCTGCCGACTGATACCGCTTGGCAGGATCCTTCTCCATGGCTTTCATGGTGATCTGCTCCAGCCCCTCGGGAATGTCGGGATTCAGCACATGGGGCTGCACCGGCTCATCCTGCATCTGCATGATCGCCACCGAGACGGCGTTGTCGCCGTCAAAGGGCAGTCGCCCGGTGAGCATCTCATACAGCACCACGCCCACGGAATAAATATCCGCCTTTTCATCGGTGATCTCGCCCCGTGCCTGCTCGGGGCTGATATAATGCACCGAGCCGATGGCCTTTTCCTCATTGGTGGTCGCCCGCAGCTCGCTGCGGGACAGACGGGCGATGCCGAAATCCGTCACCTTGATAGTGCCGTCGGAAAGCAGCATGATATTCTGGGGCTTAATGTCCCGATGGACGATCCCCTTGTCATGTGCGTGCTGCAGCGCCCGCAGGATCTGCACGGTGAAATGCACCGCCTCTTTCCAACGGATGTCCTTGCGCTGATCCAGATACTCCTTCAGCGTGATCCCATCAATATATTCCATCACAATATACTGCAGATGCTCACCAAAGCCCACATCCAGCACCTTGACGATGTTGGGATGGTTGAGAATGGCGATCGCCTTGGACTCATTGCGGAAACGGCGCACAAATTCCTCGTTGGACAAAAACTCATCCCGCAGGATCTTCACCGCCACTGTGCGGTCGTCCACGCAGTCGTAGGCCTTATACACATACGCCATACCGCCTACACCGATCAGCTCCCGCATCTCATAGCGTCCGTCCAGTCGTTTTCCCAAATATTTATCCATATCGTTCTATCCTCTTTCTTTCTGAAGGTATCTCAATCCAGCTCCATAATGACGACCGTGATGTTATCGGGACCGCCGCCGTCCAGTGCTGCCTGGATCAGCGCCGCCACCGCCTGCTCCGGCGGCAGCTGCGTAATCGTCTGCGCAGCCGTCGTCTCGTCCACCACCCGGGTCAGACCGTCGGTGCACAGCACCACCCGATCACCCGGCTGCAGCTCCAGCTCGTCATACTCGCCCTGCTCATCCGGCTCCACGCCCAACGCCCGGGTAATGAAGTGGCGGCGGGGATGGGAGCGTGCCTGCTCCACGGTGAGTTGTCCGCTCTCCAGCATCTCCTGTACCACCGAATGATCCCGGGTGAGCTGCGTCAACCGCCCGCACCGGCACAGATACACCCGGCTGTCGCCGGTATGCGAGATGTACGCCCGCTGTCGATCCATCACGACCGTCACCACCGTCGTCCCCATGCCATCCAGCTCCGGCTCCGCCTTGGCTTTTTCGTAGATCGCCAGATTGGCAGCCGCCATAGTGGATGCCAGCAGATGCTCCATGGAGCATTGCGTCTCCGCCGACGAAAGATGCTCCGTGATGCGCTCCCGGATGATCCCGGTCGCCAGCTGGCTGGCCACATTGCCGCCGGCAGCGCCGCCCATGCCGTCACACACCACCGCATACTGCCGGTCCGGACCCAATGCGCCGTATGCCAGCGCATCCTGATTGCTGCTGCGCACATAGCCGATATGGGTATTTCCGGTCACATACATCGTGACGCCTCCTTTCCGTTGGTATCCTCTGCGGGCTGATCCGCCTGACGGCGGAGCTGTCCGCAGGAAGCATTGATATCCGCTCCCAAGGTACGCCGCACCGTCACCGGGATCCCCCGCCGCTCCAAAATTTCCATAAAACGGCGGATCCGCTGCTGGGTGCTGCGCCTTTGTGCCTTGCCTGCCACAGCGTTGACGGGGATCAGATTCACATGACACAGCATCCCATGCAGCCGAGAAGCCAGCTCCTCGGCGCAGGCGTCGGAATCGTTCACTCCGTCGATCATGGCGTATTCAAAAGAAATACGCCGCCCTGTGGCGTCAATATATTTCCGGCACGCCTCCAACAGCTCGTCGATCCCCCACCGCCGGTTCACCGGCATGGTGGCGGAACGGATCCGGTCATTGGGTGCGTGGAGCGAGATCGATAAGGTCAAGGGGATCTGCTCCTCCATCAGGCGGTAGATCCCGGGAACCAAGCCGCAGGTGGACAGCGAGATATGCCGCATACCGATATGAACGCCGCCCTCCTCGGACAGCATCCGCAGGAACCGCACCACCTGCTCGTAATTATCCAGCGGCTCCCCCATGCCCATCAGCACGATGGAGGACACCCGCACGCCGGTATCCTGCTGCGCCGCCTCGATCTGCGCCAGCATCTCTGCCGCCGACAGATCCCGGATAAACCCGCCCATGCCGGTGGCGCAGAAGGTGCAGCCCATCTTGCAGCCCACCTGCGTGGACAAGCACTGGCTCCAGCCATGCTTATATTGCATCAGCACCGACTCGACAGTCTCGCCGTCGTCCAGCGCAAACAGATATTTCACCGTGCCGTCCAGAGACGATACCAGCTTGCGCCGAATCGTCACGCCGGGGACCCGATATTGCTCCGCCAGCCGCTGCCGCAATTCCTTAGGCAGATTCGTCATTTGGGCGAAATCTATGACCCCCCGATCCAGCCATTCCCGGATCTGCCCCGCCCGAAAGCCGGGACAGCCCATCTTCTTTAGGCGGGCGGTCAGCTCCTCCTGCGTCATGGAACGCAGATCCTGTGCCTCCAAGTAGTCACCTCAACCTTTTCACTCGGTTTCTCGAACAAAACCTGCTATGTAAAAGCCGTCTGTGTCCTGCACCGGCGGCAGAAACGTAAGCTCATGCGCCGCCGGCAGACCGGCCGCCGCAAAGCACTCCGGCAGCGGCAGCGGTCGGAGTGCAAAATGCGGCTCCGCCGCCAAAAATGCCGCCGCTACCTGCTGATTTTCCTCCGGGCGCAGCGTACAGGTGGAATACTGCAGCACCCCGCCGGGGCGCACCAGCTTCGCCGCCTGCCGCAAGATCTGCAGCTGGATCATCGGCAGATCGCCGAACTCCTCCGGCTGCTTATAGCGGATCTCCGGCTTGCGGCGTATCACGCCCAATCCGGAGCAGGGCGCATCGCACAGCACCCGGTCGAACCGGCCCAGCCATTCCGGCGGCGGATCGGCAGCCGCATCCCGCTGCACCACCTCAACGCAGGTCAAGCCGTAGGTCGCCGCCCGACGGCGGAGGGTCGCACATTTCTGCGCATACAGATCCCCCGCCACCATACGGCCGGAATCCTGCATATCCTGCGCCACCGTCAGGGTCTTGCCGCCGGGGGCGGCGCATACATCCGCCACCCAATCGCCCGGCTGAGCGCCCAGCGCCCGGCAGCACCACTGGGAGGCGGCGTCCTGAAAGTAATATTGCTCCTGCACCGCATCCGGCAGCTGCTGCAGCGCCAGACTGTTCTCCAGCCGCAGCGCCGCCGGCAGACCGGGGACGGTGGTATAGGCGATACCCGCCTCATCCAGCAGTGTCTGAAATGCTGCCGGGGTGGTCTTTTTTGTACAGATCCGGATGTACGCCGGGGGTGCCTCATTGATCATCTCCAACATCCGGCGGGTCATGACGTCTCCGTAGGCAGCCCGCCAGCTACGGATCCACGCCCGGGGGCAGGAATACCGCTGCTCCAGCCCCTTATCGGTATCGGGCAGCGCCTCGACGAGAGCGGCACCCTGCCGCTGCACCCCACGCAGCACCCCGTTGACATAGCCACGCAGTCGGGGCAGCGCTTGATCCGCCGCCTCGCTCACCACCGCATAGGCGGGGATGCGGGTCATATACAGCAACTGATAAGCACCCACCCGCAGGATCTCCCGCACGGTCGGCTCCATCTGCTTAACTGGGGTGGAGGATACCCGATTAAGGCAATAGTCCAATGTCAGACGGCGCTCCACCACACCATACACCAGCCGGGTCAGGAGCCCCCGATCCGCCGCCGGCAGCTCCGTATGGGACAGCCGCTCCTCCAACACGATGTTGGAATAGCCGCCGGCTCGATCGATCTGCAGCAGTGCCTGCACCGCTGCCCGGCGGGCAGACATCAATCGTTCCTCCGCCGGGAATTGCCGCTCACGATCAGGATCAGCCGCAGCAGGCTCATCAGCGATACGAACATAGCCGCCACATAGGTCAGCGCCGCCGCCGACAGCACCCGCTTCACCCCGGTCAGCTCGTCGGCGGTAAACCGCCCGCTGCTCTCCAGCGCCCGTACCGCCCGGGCGCTGGCATTAAACTCCACCGGCAGCGTCACCAGCTGAAACAGCAGCGCCACGCTGAACAGGATCACACCCGCCCAAGCCAGCGGATCATAGCCCATCACCAGCCCCAGCACCACCAGCACCGGAGACAGTCCGGAGGCGAAATTCGTCACCGGCACCATGCCCATGCGCAGCCTAACGGGGCCGTAATTATTGGCGTATTGCAGCGCATGACCGGTTTCGTGCGCTGCCACGCCCACCGCCGCCACCGTCGCCTGATCGCAGACGGTCTGGGACAGATGAATGCTATTGTTCTTCGGGTCATAATAGTCCGTCATGGAGCCCGCCACCTGCATCATGCCGGTGGAAATTCCGTTCTGCTGCTGAATATACAAGCTCGCCTGTCGGCCAGTCATGCCGCATGCCACCGGACGGCGGCTATAGCGGGAAAACACCGACTTCACCCGTATCTGTGCCCACGCTGAGATCAGCAGCGCCGGCACCACCAGCACCAGATACCAATAATCCATATAAAAGAACGGCATAAATATCCCCTTTCTGCCCGTGTTACAACAACTCGCCCAGCCGATCCCCCAGCTGCAGCGGATGGCCCCGCAGAAAATCGGCGGCAGCCATCCGCCGTGCGCCCTCGTATTGCACCTCTTGCAGCTCCAGCGCCGTCCCCTCTCCGCAGGCGACCACCAGCGGCGACAGCGACAGCACAGCGCCCGGCTGTCCGGCGGCATTTTCCGCCACCCGGGAGCCATAGATCTTCAGCGTTTTCCCCTCATACACGGTGGAAGCCACCGGCCAGGGGTTCATCCCCCGCACCTGATCGTGCAGCACCCGGGCGGGCTTTCTCCAATCCAGCGGGGACATGGATTTATTCAGCATAGAGGCGTAGCACGCCCCCTCGGCAGGCTGCTTTCGGGGCTGCACCGTGCCATCCGCCAGCCCGGTCAGGGTGCGGCTGAGCAGCTCCGCCCCCTCCTGCGCCAGCCGGTCGAACAGCTCTCCGCCGGTGATGGTGTCGTCCAGCGGGAACCGGGACATCAGCAGAATATCGCCGGTGTCCACCCCCTCGTCCAGCTGCATGGTGGTGACGCCGGTCTCGGCGTCGCCATTGAGAATCGCCCACTGCACCGGCGCCGCCCCCCGATAGCGGGGCAGCAGCGACCCATGGACATTGATGCAGCCCAGCGGGGTCATGTGCAGGATGGCGGCAGGCAGGATCTTGCCATATGCCACCACGATCATAGCATCGGCAGAAAAGCCGGAAAGATACGCCCGGGTCTCCTCGGTCTTCATCGAGGCGGGCTGATACACCGGTATACCGTGGCTTTCGGCGCACACCTTCACCGGCGGCGGGGTCAGCACCTGCTTGCGCCCCACCGGCTTATCCGGCTGGGTCACCGCCAGCAGCACCTCATGACCGTCCGCCAGCAGCCGCTCCAAGCTGGGTACGGCGAAATCCGGTGTACCCATAAATATCAGCCTCATCGACCGCACCCTCCTTTTCGTCAATTGCCCTTCAGCTCATCCGGATCCAGCATCCGATCCACCTTGGATTTGAACAGGATCCCGTTGAGATGGTCATTTTCATGACTGGCGCACTGGGCAGCCAGATCCTCCAGTGTAATAATGAAGAATTTACCATGGCGGTTCTGAGCCTGCAGCTTCACCTTCTTGGGGCGATGGATGATCCCGTATTCCCCGGGGCTGGACAGGCAGCCCTCCACGCATTCCTGCGTCCCCTTTTCCTCCAAAATGGTGGGATTGATACACTCCTTGACCCCGTCGCCGGTGTCCATAATGAACAGCCGCCGCACCACCCCCACCTGAGGGGCTGCCAGACCGACACCGTCCGCCTTATGCAGCGTGTCCGCCATATCGTCCAGCAGCTGCCACAGCCGCTCATCGAATGTTTCCACCGGCTTACATACCTTATGCAGGATCGGGTCCTGATCGGTGAGAATATTACGAATTGCCATGCACCGTACTCTCCTTTCCGTGCGTCACAGCATGGACGCCGGGTTAATATCCACATAGAGACTGATCCGGCGATTCACCGGGTCAGCCAGAAACAATTGCATACTCTCCCGCACCATGCGGCGCATGGCGGCGGTGTTGCGTGCCTTGACAATGAGCTTATACCGGTACTTTCCCGCTACCCGGAGCACCGACGCCGGGGTGGGATCCAGTGCGATCATCGGCAGCCCGGCGTAGGCACCGGTCGCCGCCGCCCGCAGCCGCTCCAGCATCCGGGCAGCCGCCTGCCGCACCTCCCCCTCCTGCAAGCCGGTAAATCCGAACAAAAACAGATCGGCAAAGGGCGGATAGTGCATCATCCGACGGGAAGCGATCTCCAGCTCATAAAAGCTCTTATAATCCTGGGCAGACGCCAGCTCGATCACCGGGTTATCCGGTGTGAAGGTCTGGATCACCGCACGTCCCTGCTGCCCCCGGCGTCCGGCACGACCGATCACCTGCGTCAGCAGCGAAAAGGTAGTCTCAAAGCAGCGGTAATCCTCCCCGTACAGGGATTGATCCGCCGACAGCACCCCCACCAGCCCCACCTGCGGGAAATCCAGCCCCTTTGCCACCATCTGGGTACCGATCATGATCCGGTATTTCCCGGCGGCAAAATCCCGGAAGTGGTTCTCATAGGCAAAGCGGGACATGGTGGTATCCGTATCCATCCGCAGCACCGGCACCCCGGGAAACAGCTCCTCCAGCTGCTCCTCCACCAGCTGCGTCCCCTGCCCGGTGTACCGTAGCTTATCGGAGCCGCAGGTCGGACAGATGGTCGGCGGCAGCTGGCTATGCCCGCAATAATGGCACATGAGCCGTCGGTTCGCTTTATGATAGGTCATGGAAATGCTGCACGCCGGGCAGGTCACCACCTGGCCACAGGAGCGGCAGGACACATGTGTGTGGAAGCCCCTGCGATTCAGCAGCAGGATCACCTGCTGTCCGGCATCAAGACATTCCCGCATCGCCCGTTCCAGCGTGGCGCCGATAGCGGTCTCGCTGTCCGGCTCCTGCCGCCGATCCGCCACCGTCACCGCCGGCAGCTCGGTATCCCCGAACCGCTTCGTCAGCTCCACCAACGCATAGCGGCCGGACAGCGCCGCATGATAGCTCTCCACACTGGGGGTGGCGGAGCTAAGCAGCAGCAGCGCATTATGCCGTGCGCAGCGGAAGCGTGCCACATCCCGGGCATGATACCGGGGCGTCGATTCGGATTTATAGGTATGCTCCTGCTCCTCATCCAAAATGATCAGCCCCAGCTCCTCGCAGGGGGCAAACACCGCCGAGCGGGTCCCCACCACGATACGGGCCTCCCCCCGGCGCACCCGCTTCCATTCATCCATACGTTCCCCGATGGCAAGGCCGCTGTGCAGCACCGCCACCTGCTTGCCGTATCGTTCCAGAAACAGCGCCATGGTCTGAGGAGTCAGGGAAATCTCCGGCACCAGCACGATGATCTGTTTGCCATCCGCCAGCACCCGGTCGATCAAATTCATATAGACAGCGGTCTTGCCGCTGCCGGTCACCCCGTGCAGCAGCGCCGCTGCCGCCGAGGGACCTGCATACAGCTCCGTCAGGCGCTCCAGCGCCTGCTGCTGTTCTTCGTTAAGCGTATACGCCTTCGGAGCGGCGGGCGCTGCAGAGGCTGCATAGGGACTGCGCAGCACCTCGGCATCGTACACCTGTACCAAGCCCTTCTTCTCCAACGTGCGCACCACTGCCGGGGTCACCCCGGCAAAATAGCACACTTCCTTGACCGATGCCGCTCCGGCATCCTGCAGCAAGCGGTATACCGCTTGCTGTTTTTCCGTCAGCTTGAGGGGCTCCTCCTCCGGTGGCGGACACAGCCGCACCATCCGCAGGGTGGCATCGCCCCATTTCTGGGAGGCGTCCTCCGTGCGGAGCAGCACCCCCAGCTCCAGCAAATGCCGCAGCGCCGGGGCATCTTCCACCATGCCGACCCGCTTGAGCAGGGTCTCCTGATCGGCACCCCCGGGGCACCGGGAGACGAACGCCAGCAGCTGCCGCTCGTTAGGGGTCAGGGTCTCCAGCGTCTCCGGCGGTACATCCACCGCCGGGCGCAGCACCGGGCGCAGCTGCATATACAGCCCTGTAGGCAGCATCGCCCGCACAGCGTCAAACAACGGACAAAAGGTGCGCTCCTGCAAAAACCGGGCCAACGCCACCATTTCCTCGCTAAGCAGCGGCGTCTCATCCATGCGGGACAGCACCGGCTTACACCGGGCGGGGTCGGTCACATCATCCAGCTCCAACACCAGCCCCTGCCGCCGCCGATTGCCGCCCCCAAAGGGAACGACCACCCGCAGCCCGATCAGCGGCTCGCCCAGCAGCTCCTCCGACCAACGGTAGGAATAGGGCTTATCGTAGGAAAAGGCTGCCTGCTCCACGGCTATTTTCACCACGGATGTGCGGGGCATGCGGTCTCCCTCCTTCCCGATCCTGCCGCCGGCATCTCACCGGTCAGTCAATCGTCGTTATCCGACACGATCAGCGAGCAGTCGCCGTCCTTGAAATCCTTGATCGCCAGGCTGACCGGCTTTTCAATGATGATCTCATGGTTTTCGATCGCATCCTCGGCGATCTGACGGGCACGCTTCGCTACGCCCACCACCACGGCATATCGGCTGTTATCGCCTTTCAATTCTTCAATATCACTGGGTGCTAACATCGTTCAAAACCTCCAAAATTGTATTTTCCATGCGCTGATACCGCATAGACTCAGCATCGATGATGGTGTTGATGCGGGCGACCGCCTTCTCCACCTCGTCGTTGAGTACCACATACTGATACCGGAACGCCCGGCTCAGCTCCATCTGCGCCGTCGCCATCCGCCGGCGGATCTTCTCCTCCGTCTCGGTGGCACGGTCCCGCAGCCGCCGCTCCAGCTCCTCAAAGGAGGGGATCGTGATGAAAATGGACACCAGATCGGAGCGGTGGTTCATTACCTTTTCCGCCCCCTGCACCTCGATCTCCAGAATAACGTTCTTCCCCTCGTTGAGCCAGCGGCGAATAGGCGCCTCCGGCGTGCCGTAGTATTCGCCGTTATATTCGGCATATTCCAGAAATCCGTCCTTACGGATGGTATCCTCAAACTCCTCCCGGGTGCGGAAGAAATAGTGGACCCCGTCCTGCTCCCCCGGGCGGGGTGCCCGGGTGGTCATGGAGATGGACAGCACCGTGTCCTCCCGCATGGACAGCAGCGATTTGATGATCGTCCCTTTCCCCGACCCGGATGGCCCGGACAGAACGATCAGCATCCCCTCAGACGTCGTGTTCATCGTCTTCCTCCTCTGTATCGTCCAGACGGTTCGCCACCGTCTCGGGCTGCACCGCCGACAGGATCACATGGTCACTGTCGGTGATCAGCACCGCCCGGGTGCGCCGTCCGTAGGTGGCATCGATGAGGACGCCACGCTCCTTTGCCTCCTGAATGATCCGCTTGATGGGGGCGGATTCCGGGCTGACGATCGCCACCAGCCGTCCCGCCGCCACCATATTGCCAAAACCGATGTTAATGAGCTTCATAGCTGCTGCGCCTCCATCCTTTGCGCTTTGCGATATTTACTCAATGTTCTGAATCTGTTCCCGGATCTTTTCGATCTCCGCTTTCACATCCAGCACGATGCGGGTCAGCGTCAGATCGCTGCATTTCGACCCGATGGTGTTGGTCTCCCGGTTGATCTCCTGCACTAAAAAGTCCAGCTTACGCCCCACGGCGCCGTCGCCGCTTACAAGACTGTCCAGCTGATCCAGATGACTGCGCAGGCGGACGGTCTCTTCGTCCACCGCCACCTTATCGGCGTAGACCGCCACCTCCGTGAGCAGGCGGCTCTCGTCCAGCGGCACCCCATCCAGCAGCTCCCGGATGCGGGTCTCCAGCTTTTCCTTGCGCTCCTGCACCGTTTGCGGAGAGCGCTGCTCCACCTGACCGACCGCCTCCCGGATGGTACGGCTGCGAGCCAGCACGTCGTCCCGCAGACGGGCGCCCTCCCGCTCCCGCATAGCGACAAACTTCGCCAGTGCCTGCTCTGCCACCGGCTGCACAGCGGCAAACACCGCCTCCTCATCCACCGCCGCCTGGCAGACCGTGAGAATATCCGGATACCGGGACAGGGACACCGCCGACAGCTCCTCGCGGATGCCGTAATGCTCGGTCAGCTCCCGCAGCGCCTGCACATAGCCGGATGCCAGCTCGTGGTTGACCGCCACCCGGGTGCCCTCGGTGGACAGCGCCTCGAGCTGCACGAACATATCCACCTTGCCCCGGCTGACCCGCTGCTGCACAAAGCTGCGCAGCCGCTCCTCCAAAAAGCCGTATGCCCGAGGCACCCGGCAGGAAAACTCGAAAAAACGGTGGTTGACCGATTTGACCTCCACCAGTATGGAGAAGTTGCCCACCGTATCCTGCGCCCGACCGAAGCCGGTCATACTGCGTATCATGGGAACCATCACCTCTGCTCCGGGCGGATAAGGACATACCCACCCAATATAGTTACCCCGTATTTTACCAGTTTTTACGCACAGTGTCAAGAAAAAAGCCCCGAAAACTGCGATTGGTTACAATTTTTTAATCTTTGCTCCGCCATGATCCACAGCAGAGAAAAGAGCGTCCTGCCGTCACCGGCAGAACGCTCCGTCCAAATCGGTATGTTTATTGCCCGCCGGCTCGCAGCAGCTTTTCCTGCAGGCGCAGGATCTCCGCCCGACGAGCGGCCGTCGCCTCCGCATCCGCCACGAACGCCCCGGCCTGCTCCCGGAGCATATCTCCCTCGGCGGCATCCGACGGCAGCCGTGTGCGCAGCACATCCCGGCTCTCGCCCGCTTCGTCTACCAGCACCGCCCATTCGCCCTCAAAGCGATCCAAGCTATAGAGCATTTACGCCGCCTCCTTCTGCAGCTGCACCGCCGTATGCCCGTCGGTGACAAACACGATATCTCCATCCACATCGCTGCGCAGGGTTGTTACATTGTGCTTCTCCAGCAGCTGCAGGGTCTCCTTGTGAGGATGGCCGTAGCTGTTGCCCTTGCCGCAGGTCAGCACCGCATAGGCAGGCGCTACCCGCTTGAGAAACGCCTCCGAGGTGGCGGTGCGGCTGCCGTGATGCCCCGCCTTGAGGACATCGGCGCTCAGCTCTGTTCCCCGCTCCAGCAGTGCCTGCTCCACCGGCGTTTCCGCATCGCCCATAAAAAGGAACCGCCGCTCGCCGTATACCACCCGGCTTACCACCGACATGTTGTTAGGGTCACTGCTCTGCTCCAGCGGCGCCAGAATCTGCACCTGCGCCTCCCCCAGCAACAGCGTATCCCCCGGCTGCGCCTGCCGGACGGAGACCTGCTTTTCGTCCAGCGCCTGCAGCATGGACAGATACACCGCCGAGGTAGGCGTCGCCGACTGGGGCATATACGCCATCAGGAACGTGTCGATGGGAAGCGCCCGGATCACCCGAGCCATACTGCCGATATGGTCGGCATGGGGATGGGTGGCGATCACAATATTCAGCCGCTCCACCCCTTGGCGCTGCAGATATTCAAGGATCGTATCGGCATCTCCTTTTTCGCCGGCGTCGATCAGCATGGACGCCGCTCCCTGCCGCACCAAAATGCAGTCGGCATTGCCCACGTCGATGAAGTGTACCTCCAGCTGACCGCCCGGCGTCGTCGAAGTGCCCTGGAATCCGGAATCCGCAAACAGCGTATCCCAATCCGGAATGCCGGAGCCGGGGATCCGGGAGCCGATCTCAATCACCAGTGCAAACACAAGGATGACTGCCATGCCGATCAGATACAGCCGTTTTTTCGCTGACAGCCTTCTGCTGCGCCTGCCGCTCATTCTCCGTCCTCCCCGTTCATGGACATTTCGATCCACTGCTGGCGGGTGATCAGCACCTTGCGGGGCTTGCTGCCCTCACTGGGGCCGATAATGCCCCGCTGCTCCATCTGATCGATGATCCGCCCCGACCGGGCGTAACCGAACCGCAGCTTCCGCTGGATCATGGAGGTGGAGATCTGCCCCTCCTCCACGGCGATCTTGATGGCGTCATTCAGCGCCGGGTCGCTCTCGCCGTCCTCGTCGCCGTCTGCCGTCTCCCCCTTGGCGGAGGCTCGCCCGGCGGCTGCCGCCAGCTTGTCGATCTCCGCCGTCACACTTTCGTCGTATGCCTGCTCTCCCTCACCGGAGCGCACAAAGTCGATCACCCGTTCGATCTCCTGGTTGGTGACGAAGCAGCCCTGCACCCGCAGCGGCTTCGACTGCCCCACCGGCATAAACAGCATATCGCCGTAGCCCAACAGCTTTTCAGCGCCGCCCGCATCCAGAATGGTGCGGCTATCCACGGCGCTGGCCACCGTCAGTGCCAGACGGGAGGGGATGTTCGCCTTGATCAGCCCGGTGATGACATCCACCGACGGGCGCTGGGTGGCGATCACCATGTGCATTCCGGCGGCACGGGCCATCTGCGCCAGACGGCAGATGGAATCTTCCACCTCATTCGCCGCCGCCATCATCAGATCCGCCAGCTCGTCGATCACAATAAGGATCAGCGGCAAGGGCTTAAACTCCCCCTTGCGGCGTGCCAGATCATTATAGCCGCCGATATCCCGCACCTTGGTATCCGCAAACATCTGATACCGCTTGAGCATTTCGTTTACCGCCCAGCTGAGGGCGCCCGCCGCCTTACGGGGATCGGTCACCACCGGCACCAGCAGATGCGGAATGCCGTTATAAATATCAAACTCCACCTTTTTGGGGTCGATGAGGATCATTTTCACCTCATCGGGCGTCGCACGGAACAGCACCGATTGGATCATGGAGTTAGTACACACAGACTTACCGGAGCCGGTGGTACCGGCGATCAGCAGATGGGGCATCTTCGCCAGATCCGCCAGCACGATATGCCCCTCGATATCCTGCCCCAGCGCCACCGACAGCTTCCCCTTGGCGCCCCGGAACTCCGGTGTATCCAGCAGACTGCGCAAGCCCACCACACGGCGTGCCTTATTCGGCACCTCAATGCCCACCGCCGCCTTATTGGGGATCGGCGCCTCAATGCGCACGCCGGTGGTCGCCAGCCGCAGCGCAATATCGTCCGCCAGCCCGGTGATCCGGCTGATCTTCACCCCGGCGCTGGGCTCCAGCTCATACCGGGTCACCGCCGGGCCGCTGGTGATGTCGCTCAAGCGGGTGCTGATGCCGAAATCCTTGAGGGTACTCACCAGCAGCTGTCCCCTCGCCCGCAGCTCCGTGTCGGAGGTTCCCTCCGCCGTCACCTTTACATCCTCCAGCAGGGACAGCGGCGGAAAACGATATGCAGCGCCTTCCTCCTCCGGCTCCTTAGGCTCCTCGAACAAAAGGGCATCCTCCGACTCCTCGGAGGTTTCCGCCGTCTCCGGCGCAGGTGCCGACGGCTCCGGCTCATTCATCGCCGCCGCTGCAGACTGCAGCGCCTCCAGCTCTGCCCCACTGCCGGCATCCCCCGGCATCTCCGGCTCCGGAAGCACCGGCGGCTCCTCCGTCTCCTCGGCAGAAACCGGGGGCTTTTCTTTCTTTTTGCCGCCCCGGGCATATCCCTCGCCCAAATCGATATCAATGGCAGGCTTGCGCTTTTCCGCCGCCTCCCGCCGCTGGGCGGTATGCTGGATCGCCTGCTCGATGCTCTCTTTGGTTTTGTCCACCGGCTTACGCAGCGCCTTCAGCACCGCAATGATGGTCGTGCCGGTCACCAGCATGAAAAACACCACCATCAGCAGAATGATGATGATTTTGGCGCCGGTATCGCCGAACAGCTTTTCCGCCGGGTATCCCAGCAGCACCCCCAGCACGCCGCCCCCCCGGTGGGCGCCGCCCTCCCGATAGGCGCTGACGATGGTCTGAACATACCCCATTGCCTCGGAATCGGTGGCATAGGTATAAATCACGCTGTTGAGCATCACCACAAAGGCGGCACTCTCCCAGATGCGGGCGCTGACGCTGCTCTGGTCCTTTTCCAACGCCAGCATCACGGCGACAAACGCCAGCACCAGCGGCAGCACATAGGCGCTGAAGCTGAGCAGCCCCAGCAGAAAGTTATGCATCCACGTCCACACATGCTCGCCGGGGATCAGAGCGATGCAAAACAGCAGCACCGCCACCGCCAGCAGGATCACCGCCTTCATCTGCCGCCGGGCACTCTGCTGCGCCGCCGTCTCCCGGGACGAGGTGCGCCGGGCGCCGCCGGTCTTGCGGGTCGTTTTTTTCGTTGCCATCTATGTAACGCCTCCGTATGGTAATTTCCGTATGTATCCGGCGCCCCTGCGGGTGCGCCGCTGTACTTATTCCTGCTCGATCATGGTATACAAAGCCGCCAGCGCCTCCTTAAGCGAGCCCAGCCGGTCGATCAGCCCCTCGGCGACCGCCTCCTCGCCATCCAGCACACTGCCCACGTCCGTCGCCATCTCCCCGGTGTTCATACACAGCTGGGAAAACCGCTGGGGGGTCATATGGGAATGACGGCACACAAAGTCGATGATCCGTTCCTGCATCCGCTGAAAGTGCGTGAATGCCTGAGGCACCCCCAGCACCAGCCCGTTGATGCGCACCGGGTGGATCGTCATGGTGGCGGAGGGGACGATGAACGACTGCCGTGCCGCCACCGCCAACGGCACGCCGATGGAATGACCGCCCCCCAGCACCAGCGATACCGTAGGCTTTTTCATTCCGGCGATCAGCTCCGCCAACGCCAAGCCCGCCTCCACATCGCCGCCGACCGTGTTGAGCAGCACCAGCAGCCCCTCGATCTCCCGGCTCTCATCCACTGCTACCAATTGAGGGATCATATGCTCATATTTGGTGGCTTTTGTCTCGCCGGGGAGCACATAATGCCCCTCGATCTGCCCCACAATGGTCATACAGTGGATCCGGTGGCTGCCGTTATCGGTGGTCACCGAACCGGTATCCTCCACCATCTGCAGCCGCCGCTGCAGGCGGGTAGTCTCATCCTCGTTTCCCTTGTCCGGCTCTAAAGCCGGCTTCTTTTCGGTCTTATCCTGTTTCACACGGCATCCCTCCGGCTATTAGCGTATCCAGCCGAAGGGATTTTATCAGCATATAATGATAGTATACCGCAAATTCCGGAAATTGACAAGGCTTTTTCCGGCGAAATTCCATTTCAAAAAAATGCTTGACATTTCTGTTCTAATCGGTTAGAATACAATTGTACTAATCCACTAGAATAGGAGGCACGATCATGAATACGCCGAAGATCTTTGAAAGCGAGTACCGATTCTGCCTGATCCTGTGGGAGCACGAGCCGATCCATTCCCGGGAGCTGGCGCAGCTCTGCCACGACCAGCTGGGCTGGTCTAAGACCACCACCTACACCGTCATCAAGCGGCTGAGCGAGCGGGGGGTGGTGCAAAACAAGGATACCGTCGTCACAGCGCTCATCAGCAAGGAGCAAGCGCAGATCGCCGAGCTGGACGAGCTGATGGACAAAAAATTTGAAGGCTCGCTCCCCGCTTTTTTGGCGGCGTTCACCCGCCAGCAGCACCTGTCTGACCGGCAAATTGCCGCCATCCGCCGCATCATCGACGAACAGGAGGATTGAGCCATGCTGTTCCAACGCTTTCTCGACGCTCTCAACGCTGCCGTCGCCGCCGGTTGGGTGGTGCTGGTGCTTCTGGTGTTGCGGCTGCTCCTGCGGCGGGCGCCCCGGTGGATCCACTGCGCCCTATGGTGTGTGGTGGCGCTGCGGTTATTGCTGCCCTTTGAGATCCCCAGCCCGGTAAGCCTCATGCCCTCCTCCGAGCCCATCGGCTGGGAATACGCTGACAGCGGCGATACGATTCTTACTGTGGACAGCGGCATCGGCGCCGTAGACAACGTTCTCAACCCGGTGGCGGCGGAAAATCCCATTAGCACAAGTCAAAGCAGCGCCAGTCAGCCCTATACCTATCTGCCCTATATCTGGCTGGCGGGGACAGCGCTGCTGCTCCTGTATGCCGCCGGGCAGTATCTCCGGCTGCGGCGGCGCATGGCCACCGCCGTGCGGATGGAGGGGAACGTCTACCAGAGCGAATGGACCTCCTCCCCGTTTATACTGGGATTGTTCCGCCCCCGCATTTATCTTCCCTACGGGCTGACCGAGGAGGAACAGGCGCTTATTCTCTCCCATGAACAGGCGCATATCCGCCGCCGGGATCCGCTGACAAAGCTGCTGGCGTTTGTGCTGGTATCCGTCTACTGGTTCCAGCCGCTGCTGTGGGTCGCCTACATTCTGCTGTGCCGGGATATGGAGCTGGCATGCGACCAGCGAGCCATCCGGGAGATGGAGCTAAGCCGGCGGCAGGCCTATTCCGAAACGCTGCTGCGCCACAGCATGAAGCGGTTCGGAGCGGCTGCCTGTCCGCTGGCATTCGGTGAAGTGGGAGTCAAAGCCCGCATCCGCAGCGTAATGCACTACAAAAAGCCCGCCTTCTGGGCGGTGCTCGCCGGGGCGGCTGCCGTGGCAATCGCCGCCGTATGCCTGCTCACCGCCCCGGGGCGCTATCGCATCGACCGGTCCGCCGCCGCCTTTGCCGTACAGGAGATCCAAGGACGGAAAACGCTGGCTTCGTCTGAAAGGAACGAATATCTGCGTACCTGTGCCGTGGAAGTGTTCGGCATGGAGGAAAAGGAGAGCAAGACCACCGTCTATGCACAGGTCATGACCTGCGACTATGCCCTGCAGGGCATCCTCCCCTCCAAGCAGGCGGGATATACGGAGCTGGCGGTGCTCACTCTGCTCCCCACCGAATATATACGGGATGACAGTGCCGCCAAAGGCTGGGTAGTCACGGAATACGGATACTGGACACCCACCGGCGACGGTGCCGTGTTCGCCAACGAAATTCAGAAAAAAGTGCCCCGACGGCTGCAAAAGAAAGCCTACTGCGACGAAAAGACCCAGCAAAGGCTGCAGACGGAATGTGACCGACAGGCGCAGGAACAGATCATGCGCTCCTTGGCTTCCGGAGAGGTGGTTTCGGCTGCGTCCTCGGACTCCACCGCCGCCGGGACAACCTCTGCAGCCGCCCGCTCCGATACGGCGTTGACCCCCACCGTCGGGCTGCTGTATTTTGACGCTACCGTTCTTTCCCATGATGCCGACGGGACTCTGTATGTGCAGCCGACGCAGGCACAAAAGCGGCAGCAAATGGGCAGCCGTGTAACCATCCGACGGTTTCAGCAGACGGTGGATGTAGCGAGCCTGCAGCCCGGCGAATCCGTGCGCATCGCCTATATGGGCGGGCGCTATCCGGAGCTGCACGACCCCATGGAATTTGATGAAGTCTACGACTTGAAGCGCCGGACGACCACCGGAGTTACCCACTCCGTCGAGGGGCGCTATCGGCTGAGCGTGCGCACCGCCAAGCAGCCAAAGCGGGAGCGCCTCAACACGGATGCAGAGGAAAAGACATTAGGCTACAATGTGTACACCTATGGGCTGGAGGAGCCGGTGCTTTGGTACGGAGACAGCGGCTTACCTTTAAGGGACGATGTGTGCCGCAACGGTGCCCGGTGGCTGGCGGCACTGCTGGCGCAGGCGGCGCAGGATGCACAGAGCGGTCTATGTCAAGCTGACTTCTGCAACGATGGCGGCACGGTGGAATATCGCTATCCGGATTTCAACCTCATCAAGCTGCATCGGATCCACAGCGGCGACGAAATACAATACTTGAACGACGTCTACATCACCGCCCCGGATATCCGCTATTCCCAATTGCCGGATTCATTCTTTATCACTGAATAAACCGCGATAAACCGAGCGGCGGTCAGGCGTTTACCTGACCGCCGCTTTGGTTGTTTTCTCCCCTTATTGCTCATCCAGCGGCAGCTCATACGCCGCCAGATACCGATCCAGAAATTCATCGGCGGCGGGCAGCTGCATCTCCCGCACCGCCTGCTCCGTCGCCCGCCGGGCGCTGGCAAACTCCCGATTGCCCTGCGCCAGCTCCTCCACGCACTTGATGAGCGCCGACAGCTTATCCGCCGCCTTAACGATGCGCCGCTCCTCCAGCGTGCCGGCGGTCTCGGTCAGCAGCGGGCGAAACTCCTCCCGCAGCTCCTCCGGCAGCGTCGACAGCAGCTTATCGCACGCTGCCTGCTCCACCTGCCGGTACGCCTCCCGGATGGCGGGGCTGTAATACTTCACCGGCGTAGGCATATCTCCGGTGAGAATTTCCGGCACATCATGATACACCGCCATGGTCACGCACCGGTCGGGATCCACCTGCCCGCCATAGTGGGCGTTGGTGAGCAGCGCCAGCGCATGCGCCAACACCGCCACCTCATGGGAATGCTCGCTGATATTCTCCGGGCGGGTGTTGCGCATCAGCGCCCAGCGCCGGATGTCCTTCATACGGGACAGCATGGCAAAAAAGGTATACGCCACCGTCAGTTCCTCCATCCTCGGTCATTTGCTTTCCAGTATAGCAAAACTCCCGGAAAATTGCAACCGGCAGAAAAAATTCTCCGGTTTTCCGCCCAAAAAACCGGTCTGTGCGAAAAATGCTTGCTTAATGCGGTAAAAGGTGGTATACTACAAGATACAATTAGCCTGCATATGGAATGTGGGCGGATTGTGCGTGATCGTATCAAACTGAGAGAGGAGGCAACGGTATGCGGCGTATGGCGGGTCTGCTGACGCTCATCCTTTGCCTGACCCTCCTGTTTGGCTGCGGGAAGACCGAGGACGTCTCCCGACCGGAGCCATCCTCCTCAACCACCCCGTCCGACGAACCGGTGCAGGGACCGCAATCCTTTTCGCTGGCATACAGCAAGGACGATACCTTAGATCCCTATGCCGCCCGCACGGAGGTCAACTGGGAGCTGGCGGGGCTGCTCTATGACAGTTTGACGGTCATCGATGCGCAGTTTACGGCGGTCAACTCGCTGGCGGTCTCTCTGCAGCAGACCGACGCCACCCACTGGGTGGCACAGCTCAAGGAGGACGCCCGCTTTTCCGACGGCTCGGCGGTGACGCCAGCGGATGTGACCGCCGCCTTCCAGCGGGCGAAAAGCTCCGCCAACTATCGGGTGCTTGTATCCAATGTGGCGGCTGCCGCAGCCAATGCGAAGACCCGGGAGATCACCTTCACCCTGTCCTCCCCGGATCCCAACGCTGCCGCTTGCTTTTCTTTCCCCATCGTTAAGAGCAGCACCGCTACCACCGCTGCCGGTCAGGCGCCTGTGGGCGGCGGTCTTTATATGGTGCAGGAGAGCGACGGCGGGCTGACGCTGACGGTCAATCCCCACAGCGGAAAATCGCCCCGTTATCCAACCATTCCGCTACGGCATCTGCCGAATACGGATACCATGTACTACGGGCTGGCATCCGGCAATATCACCTACTACTACGACGACCTGCAAAGCGGCAGCATCCCCCGTGTATCCGGCGCCAGCACCACCGTGAATATGAATGCGCTGTTTTATCTGGGGATCCACAGCGGCAAGGCGGGGCTGAACGACGGCCGGGTACGGCAGGCGCTGTCCAAGCTCATCGACCGCAAGGCGCTGGCGGCCTCTGCCTGCTCCGGCTGGGCGCTGGCGGCGACAATGCCCTTTCACCCGGCATGGAGCGCCGTCAAGGAGCTGGAGGCTCCCTCCGGCGCGCGGGATCTGTCGGGCGCCGTCGAGCTGCTGGAGGCAGCCGGCTACGGCACCGCTAACGGATCGCAGGCGCTGACGCTGGAGCTGATCTACAGCACTGAGGGCGGCTCCCGGGCGGCCGCTGCCGAGCAGATCCGCACCGAGCTGGAGGGCGCCGGCATCCAGCTGACCGTATCCCCCCTCAGCTATGAAGAATATAAAAATCGCTTGTCCGCCGGAAGCTACGATCTGTATATCGGCGAGGTACGGCTGGCTGCAAACATGAGCCTGGATCCGCTGTTCACCGGCGCCGCCAGCTTCGGCATTGCCCGGGACGGGGCGGCAGCCGCCGCCTACGCCCGCTATCGGGCGGGCGAGATCACGCTGGCGGAGTTCGTGCAGAGCTTTAACGAGGATCTGCCGTACATTCCGCTATGCTGGCGCAGCGGCTTTGCCGCCTTTGACCGGCGGCTGTCGGTAGTGACACCCCATGGCTACAATCCATTCTACGGAATGGAAAACTGGAAATGACCGATCTTTCTGCCTATGGCAGTGACGGATATAGAGTAATGAAGAAAGGTGAGTTTGATATGATCTGCATGGATAATCGCTACGGCACGATCGAGGTGTCCCAGGAGTATTTTCGCTTTCTGATCGGTAACGCCGTATCGTCCTGTTACGGCGTCGCCGGCATGGTGCGCACCGGTCCCCGGCAGGGGCTGCGGTCTGTGCTGTCCCGGCGGGCGTATGCGGACGACGGGATTCATGTGCGCAGCGACGGCGATAAGCTGATCGTGGATATTCATATTGCGGTGATCTACGGCATGAATATCGCCGCCATCGCCAAGAGCATTGTCAACAAGGTGCGCTACACCGTCGAGGAAGCCACCGGGCTGACGGTAAAGAAGGTCAACGTGTTTGTGGACGGGATGAAACCGGAATAAACAGCGCTGCACCCAACTGATACGGCAGCCGGAGGGCTTGCTATGCAAAGGAGAGCTGACTGAAAGTGATTAACGGAGCGATATTGCGGGATGCCATGATCTCGGCATCCAATACGCTGTCGAAAGTAAAACAGGAAGTGGACGCACTGAACGTGTTCCCTGTCCCCGACGGCGATACCGGAACCAACATGTCCATGACCATCGGGAATGCCGCCCGGGAGCTGAGCCGCCTGACGGATCCTACCGCCACCGAGGTGGCGGACGTGGCCAGCGCTGCCCTGCTGCGGGGCGCCCGCGGCAACAGCGGCGTCATTCTTTCCCTGCTGTTCCGTGGATTTTCCAAGGGGCTGAAGGGCAAGGACGAGGCAGACGGCGCCGATCTGGCGCAAGCACTGACGCTGGGCATGGAGGCCGCCTATAAGGCGGTGATGAAGCCCACCGAGGGCACCATCCTGACAGTGGCACGGGAGGCTGCCGACGCCGGACGGGCGGCAGCGGAAAAGGACAGCGATCCCATCGCCGTATGGGAAGCCATCTGCGCCGAGGCGGCTGCGTCTCTGGAGCGCACCCCCGATCTGCTGCCTCAGCTGAAAAAGGCCGGGGTCGTGGACGCCGGCGGCAAGGGCTTTCTGATCATCATTACGGCTATGCTGGATGTGTTCAAGGGCGGCGCCGTAGTACAGGGTGCCGATACCGATGCCGCCGTCAAAGTACAGAAAAAGAGCACCGTCGGCAGCTTTGAACAGGATATTGAGTTTGCCTACTGCACCGAGTTCATCGTCGGCCGGGACAAAAAATGCACGCTGGATCCGCTGGCGCTGCGGGCATATCTCGAGAGCATCGGTGACTGCGTTGTGGTCGTGGACGATGACGAGATCATCAAGGTGCATGTACACACCAACCATCCCGGCAAAGCGCTGGAGGAAGCCATCAAATACGGTCAATTCGAGACCGTCAAGGTGGAGAATATGCGCATCCAGCACGAAAACGCCGGCTGGGTGGAAGAAGAAAGCGGCGTAGAGCAGCCCGCTCTGGAGCGGGTCGAGCCGGAGAACGACTATGGCTTTGTCTCGGTCGCCGCAGGCGAGGGCTTGTCGGCGCTGTTCCGGGACGATCTGGCCTGCGATCAGGTAGTGTCCGGGGGTCAGACCATGAATCCCTCCACCGACGACATTCTGTCTGCCATCGAGGCAACTCCCGCCAAGACGGTATTCGTACTGCCCAACAACAAGAATATCATTCTGGCTGCCGAACAGACCGTGCCGCTGGCGGACCGCCGGGTCTGTGTGCTGCCCACCCGTACCATTCCTCAGGGCATTGCGGCGTTGGTAGCCTTTGATCTGGAAAAGGATGTGGAAACCAATCTGGTGGATATGCAAAAGGCCGCCGACAACGTTTCCACCGGCTCTGTCACCTTTGCAGCACGGGACAGCGACTTTGAGGGACACAAGATCAAAGAGGGGCAAATTCTGGCTCTGAACAACGGCAAGCTGGCGTTTGTGGACACCGCTGTGGAGCATGCTGTACCTAAGCTGGTCAAAACGCTGGTAAACGAGCGCAAGCTCTCCGGCAAGGAGGTCAATTTCGTCACCGTGATCTACGGCGAGGACGTGACCGAGGAAGCAGCCGAAGCTGTCTGCGACGGTGTCCGTGCCAAGCTGGGCGAGGATGTGGATGTATCCATCATCAACGGTGGTCAACCGGTGTATTATTATTTCGTATCGGTAGAATAACGGCGCAACGCCAAGAGCGTTCGTACAATCCGTGCGTTCCTGTTGCGCCTGAAATAGCGGCTTGACGGCTTAAACAGCCGTCATTTCGGCGCTGCCGAAACCGCCCCTATTTATGTGTCTGTGCTATACTTTGGCGCAACGCCAAGTGCGTTCGTACAATCCATGCGTTCCTGTTGCGCCTGAAATAGCGGCTTGACGGCTTAAACAGCCGTCATTTCGGCGCTGCCGAAACCGCCCCTATTTATGTGTCTGTGCTATACTTTGGCGCAACGCCAAGAGCGTTTGTACAATTAATGCGTTCCTGTTGCGCCTGAAATAGCGGCTTGACAGTACCATACGATGGCAAACATTGTGGCGGAGCAAACTTGAACAGCAGTCACTTTTGGGGCATTTTCTCCAGTCTCTGCACATCCTGTCATTCAATTTCTGCGGTGCAGAGTGCACAGGCTTGATTTTGCCGCTAGCGGCGTATCTTTTGTATTATCTACTATCCAACAGCTAAACGGCGGAGCAAACGCTCCGCCGTTTTTAAGGAGGAGATTCCTTGAATATTTTGTGCGTCGGTGATGTGGTAGGACACATCGGGTGCGACCATCTAAAAGCGGTGCTTCCAAAAGTAAAGCGGGAGCTGGCGGTAGATGTGTGCATCGTCAACGGCGAAAACTCGGCAGACGGCAACGGCATTTTACCGGTCTCGGCGGAAGCAATCTTTGCCGCCGGAGCTGACGTCATTACCGGCGGCAATCACACCTTCCGGCGGCGGGAATTCTACGACCGTCTGGAGGAAAACGAATTCGTACTGCGTCCCGCCAACATGCCTGCCGGCACCCCCGGACGGGGTATGACGGTCATCGATCGGGGCCGGTACCAACTAACGGTCATCAATCTGTTAGGATGCGTCTATATGGAGGCGATGGACAGCCCCTTTGACACACTGGATCGGCTGCTAGCCGAGGCTGGTGATCCGAAACTCTGCGTAGTGGACTTTCACGCTGAAGCCACCGCCGAAAAGCGGGCGCTGGCCGCTTGGGCGGACGGGCGCATCTCAGCACTGTTCGGCACCCACACCCATGTTGCCACCGCCGATGAGCAGATCCTCCCCGGCGGCACGGGATTTCAAACCGATGTGGGCATGACGGGTCCCATTCAATCCTGCTTGGGGATTAAGACCGAGCTTGCCATAGAAAAAATGCGCACAAAGCTGCCGGTGCGGTTCGCCGCAGCGGAAGGCGCCTGCGCCATGGACGGCGTACTGTTCACCATCGATGAACGCACCGGTCACACCACGGCAGTACGCCGGGTGCGGGTATAATTCAGATAAGGAGAAAGGCTATGCGATACGACATTACAAACATCCCGGTAGCAGAGGTATTCGAGGAGCGGGATGGCTGCCCTCTCTGCCGCCTGCGGGATCAGCTGGAGCAGCGGGTGGTGGAATACATCACCGGCGCCGCCATGATGGAGCCGGATATCCGTATCCAGACCAACAAGCAGGGGTTCTGCATCGACCACTATCGACAGATGCTGGCTCGGCGCAACCGGCTGAGCGTGGCGCTGATTCTGGAAAGCCATCTGGACGAGATGGAAAAGGAGATCTTTGACGGGCTGCCGCTGGTGGGCAAAAGCCCCCGCCGTCAGGAAAAAGCCGCCACACGGCGGATGGATGATTGCTGGGTATGCAACCAGATGCGGGATACCATCGACAAAATGCTCGCCACCGTCTGCCGCACCTGGGAGACCCAAAAGGATTTTCAGCGGCTGTTCGAGGAGCAGCCCTGCCTGTGTCTCCCCCACTTCGCCGCCCTGTCTCAAACAGCGCAAAAGGTCATCAGCAAAAAAGAGCAATCCTACTTTCTGCGGGCGGCAGCGGAATTGACCCGGAAATACCTCAAGGAGCTGCGGGGCGACGTGCATCACTTCACGGAGATGTACGACTACCGCAACGCCGGCGCCAATTCCGACGCCGACTGGGGCAACTCCAAGGACGCCATCGAACGGGCCGTGCAGTATCTCACTGCCCGGCAGCCGTAAAACGATACCGGCGGCATATCAGCCGAAGCAGAAAGAGCGACGAGGACATAGCATGGACAGAACCGAAAACGCAGAACTGACCGTAGTATGCCTGATCGAGGACGGCGACCGGCTGCTCCTGCAGAACCGGACAAAGAAGGACTGGCAGGGCTACGCTCTGCCGGGCGGGCATGTGGAGCGGGGCGAATCCTTCGTCGATGCCGTGATCCGGGAAATGAAAGAGGAGACCGGTCTGAATATCGTGCACCCACAGCTGGTGGGGATCAAGCAGTTTCCCATTCAAAACGGACGATACATCGTCCTGCTGTTCAAGGCGACCGCATGGACGGGTACCGTCACCTCCTCGGAGGAGGGCGCCATGGAATGGGTGGAATATCGCCGTCTGGCAAGCATAAAGACCGTCCCCGATATCGAGGAGCTGCTGCGGGTCATGAACACGCCGGAGCTGACCGAATTCCTATATTCCGTCGAGGACGGTAAATGGGTCGTATCCATACGGTGACCGGCAGCCCTCGGCACCTGAAGCTATGCTGAAATTGCTTCGCACATAAGCAAGAATAGACGTTGCCAAAGCCGACGGTCTGTGATAGAATTGTGCGGTATCTGAAAAATGGAGGAGATCCAATGGTGCGTAAATATATCGGCGACAAGGCGTTTTACCGCCGGGCGTTGGCGCTGGCGCTGCCGATCATGGTGCAAAACGGCATCACCAACTTCGTCAGTATGCTGGATAATGTGATGGTCGGGCAGGTCGGCACCGTGCAAATGACCGGCGTAGCCGTCGCCAACCAGCTGATTTTTGTATTCAATCTTTGCATTTTCGGCGCTGTATCCGGCGCCGGTATCTTCGGCGCCCAATACTTCGGCTGCGGCGATCACGAGGGCGTACGCCACACCTTCCGGTTCAAGCTGATCGTCTGTGTGGTGCTGACGCTGCTATGCGGGACCATATTCGTCCTCTGGTGCGACCCGCTGGTGAACGCCTATCTCAAGGGCGAGGGCAGCGCCGCCGATGCGGCGGCGTCGCTGGGATTCGCCCGGGACTATCTGCGGGTCATGCTGGTGGGGCTTATCCCCTACGCCATCGTCCAGTGCTATTCCAGCACCCTCCGGGAATCCGGCGAGACCGTGCTGCCGATGGTGGCGGGTCTGGCGGCTGTGGGCATCAACCTGTGCTTTAACTACATCCTCATCTTCGGCAAGCTGGGCGCCCCCAAGCTGGGGGTCGTGGGCGCCGCCATCGCCACGGTGATCTCCCGCTTTGCAGAGCTGGTGATCGTGGCGGTATGGACCCGTACCCACGCCGATCGCAACCCCTTTATCGTGGGGGCATTCCGCAGTCTGTACGTCCCCGGGCGGCTGATAAAACAAATCTCCCTCAAGGGGCTGCCGCTGATGCTCAATGAAACCTTCTGGGCAGCAGGCATGGCGATGCTGACCCAATGCTATTCCGTCCGGGGGCTGGACGTGGTCGCCGCCAACAACATATCCAGCACCTTCTTTAATGTATTCTCCGTGGCGTTTCAGGCGATCGGCGTAGCCATCGGCATCATCCTGGGACAGCAGCTGGGCGCCGGACAAACCGAGGAAGCACGGGACAGCAGCCGCAAGCTGATCGCCTTTTCGGTGTTCGTCAGCGTGTTGGTCGCCATCGTCTATGCCGTGGCGGCGGAGTTCATCCCGCACATCTATAACACGGAGCCATCCATTCGGTTGACCGCCACCCGGCTGATGCAGATCTCGGCGCTGGTATTTCCGCTGGATGCATTCGCCAACGCCTCCTACTTCACCCTGCGTTCCGGTGGCAAAACGCTGGTTACCATCCTGTTTGACAGCTGCTTCGTCTGGGCGGTGCAGGTGCCGGTGGCGCTGGCACTCAGCCGCTGGACGATGCTGCCCATCCTGCCGCTGTTCGCCATCTGCCAGCTGCTGTGCTTTATCAAGTGCATATTCGGCTACTGGCTGGTGAAAAAAGGCGTCTGGATCCGCAATATCGTGGCGGATACTCAGCCGGTCGCCGCAGAATAACGGGTATAGGAAAGGCTCCTCCGGCAAAAGCCGGAGGAGCCTTTTACAGCGATGCGGTCATTCAAATTACAGCCATTCAAATTGATTTTTCCGGTATCGGATCAGTCCCTCCCGCTGCATTTTCGACAGCTCGTGACACAGAGCGCTGCGCTCCACTCCCAAATAATCCGCCAGCTGCTGGCGATCAAAGGGAATGGTGAACCGCTGGGAGGCGGTCTGCCGCACCCGGTCGGAAAAATAGGACAGCAGCCGCCCCCGGATGGTCTTGGGAGAGGTATGGAGGATACGCTGGGAGAGATGCAGGTTCTTTTCGGCGCAAACGGTGAGCAGATTGCGCAGCAGCTGCCCGTGGCAGGCACAGGTCTCCGGACAGGTATCCAGCACCCGTTCCGCCTGCAGGAGCAGCACCCGGCTCTCCTCTGCCGCCACCGCCCGGATCAACAGCGGCTGCCGGGGCAGACAGGCATACGGCTCCGCAAACACTGCCCCCGGCAGCACGCTGCCCAGCACGGCGTTATTTCCGCTCACGTCGCTGTGCTCCAGCAGCACCCGTCCGGTCAGCACCAGCCCCATCCAGCGGGTCGGCTCTCCCTCCCAGAAAATTACCTCCCCTTTCTCATAGCGTTTTTCCGTAGCCTGCAGGCAGGAAAGCAGCTTTTCCTGCTCGACGGGGAGAATATGGTGGAACAGCGGGGAATTTTCCGGAATTTTCATGGAGTTTTTCTCCTTTTTGTTGTTATAACCACAGAATTGTTTTGCCTTTTCCGGTATACTGCCGTCAGAACCTACAACCAAACCAAGTTCAGGAGGACGATAGCAATGAAACGACGCATCATTCACATCGACGAAGAAAAATGCAACGGCTGCGGCGCATGCGCCACCGCCTGTCACGAGGGCGCCATCGGCATGGTGAACGGCAAAGCCAAGCTCCTGCGGGACGATTATTGCGACGGACTGGGCGATTGCCTGCCCGCCTGCCCCACCGGCGCCATCTCCTTTGTGGAGCGGGAAGCCGCCGCCTATGACGAGCAAGCCGTGGCGGAGAACCGCAGAAAGCAGGCGGCAGAGTCCCACAAGCCCCCGATGGGCGGCTGCCCCGGCTCCCGGATGCGGCAGCTGCACCCGGCTGCCACCGCTGCAGCCGTACCGACAGCACCGACGGCAGCTCCGGTATCCCAGCTGGGTCAATGGCCCTGTCAGATCAAGCTGGTGCCGGTCAACGCCCCCTATTTCGACGGTGCCCGGCTGCTGATTGCCGCCGACTGCACCGCCTACGCCTATGCCAACATGCACAGCGAATTGATGCGAGGGCGGATCACCCTCATCGGCTGCCCCAAGCTGGACGAGGGCGACTACAGCGAAAAGCTCACCGCCATCCTGCGGGAAAACAACATCCGCAGCGTCACCGTAGTGCGCATGGAGGTTCCCTGCTGCGGCGGTCTGGAGCTGGCAGCCCGGCAGGCGCTGCAGGCCAGCGGCAAAATGATTCCCTGGCAGGTGATCACCGTCTCGATCGACGGACAGCTTCTGGAAAGCTGATATTGTTACACGCAGAAGACCGGAACGGCGGCAGTATTAGAATTGCCGCCGTTCCGGTATTTTATGTTGCAGACTTCTGCGGCGGCTGCGACTCATCCAGCAAAGCGGATGGTAACGGCGCCGGTGTATCCGCCTCGGCTGCCGACAGCTGCTGCGGTGCATCGTCCGGCAGAGGTGCCTTTTCCGTGCGGCGGCAGCCATACACCCGCAGCGCCCACAGCACCAGCAGCGCCAAACTCGCCACGGAGATCAGCACCCCCGGCAGCAGCCCCGGTGCCCGATAGCGCAAGGTGAAGGTGTGACTGCCGGCGGTGATCTTCGCCGCCAGTAAAGCACCGCCATCATCCAGACAGCCTACAGCGGCAGTTTCCACCGTCTGCCCGTCGATCTTCAGCTGCCAGCCGGCATCATATGGGATGGCAAACACCACCGCTCCATCCTCCCGGGCATTCAGCGTACCGGAGAGCTTTGTAGACTGCGCCTGCTGCACCTGTGTGCCGCTGTCCAGCGTCTCAATACACGCCGCCAGCTCCTCCGGCAGCAGCCGCTCCACATAAAAATGTCCGCTCAGGGAGCTGTCTCCCTCGATGATCGCCTCCACCTGCTCTCCGGCGGTCAGCGTCCCCAGATCGATGATATACGGCTCATAGGGCGTCACGGAAAAGGTGTCCTGCAGTTCCCCCTCGGCGGTGTAGGTCGCCACCTGCACCGAATCGGCGGCGGAGCAATCCACATACGCAAAATACTGTCCCTCCGTCTCGACCGTCGCCGTGAACACGCCCCGTTCGTCGCCGTTGTATTTCGTAATGCTGTTATCGTAAACGCTCCCCTCATCAGCGGAGATCAGCGCCGATTCATACAGGGTCACGCTCCGCCCCAGCAGAGCGGAATACAGCTGCTCCTGACACCGGAAGGGTGCATAATCCTCGCCTACATAGGACAGCGCCTGCTCCGACGCCGTATACGCCACCGGCAGCACCAGCCGGTTGCGGTAAATATAACGAGTAGCGCCCCCCACCGACACGCTGTCCACCAGCTCCAGCTGTGCATGATTCGTCAGACGCACCTCCAGCACCACATATCGGATGCCGAACAGAGCGTCCGGTGCCGCCGCAAAGCTATGATACAGGTAACTGTTCACCCCATTGACCGCATAGCCCAGCTGCCCCATGAATTTTGTGATGCCATAGGGGTTACTGGAGGCAAAGGTAGTCATGCCGTTATAGTGCTGCAGCGCCGTGTCCATACAGGTGCTGCGGGGCAGAAATTCCATCCGGGTGAACGCCAATCCCTCGTCCGCCGCCAGCTCCTCCGCCCGGCGCAGCGCCGCATCGGTGGCGGCGGTGGCAGCGTTATCCACATAATTCTCGTGATTGGTAAAGTTTTCCGAGTGGTTCATCGCCTGCAGGGCGTCGCCGCTGCTCAGCAGCAGCTCCGCCGCCACCAGTATGACCGCCAGCCGCTGCCCGATCCGCTCCGGCAGCTTCTTACGGGCGGTAAACAGCAGCAATGCGGCATAGAGCGCCAGCAGCAGCAGATTTTCATACAGCCGCTCGGCAGTGAGAGCGTCCCCGTCCAGCTTCTCCCACAGCACCAGATAGGCGGCGCAGCCGGCGAGACTGGCCAGCAGCGCCCGCACCGACACCCGCCGGGGACGGGTCAGCGCCCGCCCTGCCACCAGCAGCACCGCAAAGCACAGCAGAAACGAAAAACGATACGGCAGGTCATTGGGAGTATGCAGCCCATGCCACAGCAGATCCCACTGGTTAACGGTGCAGCTCAGCGCCAGCACCGCCAGCAGCCCCCCCTCCGTCAACCGGCGGCGCAGCGGCACCGTCCGGTCGCAGAGCGATACCGGCAGCAGCAGCACCGCTATCACACCGCAATATACATTGGGCAGATTGCCGGAGCGAATGGTGGGCGATGCTCCGTAGAACATCCGCCCCAACAGCTCAAACAGCGGAAAATTGGAATCAAACGACGGCATGGTACCGCCCGCTGCTGAGGTGCGGGACAGCGCCAGCGCCGTCGGCACCAGTAGAAATGCTGCCAGTCCACCCGCCAGCAGGCTGGCGCCTGCGAAGCGTCCGCACGCCCGGGTGAGGGCACCCGCAGAGCGGGGCTGCCGCAGCAGCCACTGGAGAAAATACAGCACCAAAAACAGGCACAGCATGAAGCCGATGTAATAATTTGCATAGAGCGCCAATGCCAGCAGCAGCGCATAGGGCAGAAACCGCCCGGTATGCAGCATATGCTCCAGCCCCAGCACCACCAGCGGCAGCAGCGCCACGCCGTCCAGCCACATCACATTCCAGGAATACGCCAGCATATAGCCGGTCATGGCGTACAGCATTCCCAGAGCAATGACCGCCCCGCTGCGGCGCCGGTACACCGCCTGCGCACAGGCGGCAAAGGAACCCGCTGCCAGCGCAAATTTCAGCAGCGTGATCAGCCAAATCCCCTCGCACAGCAGCCGGGTGGGAAACAGCACCAGCAGCAGATTCAGCGGACTTGCCAGATAGTAGGCAAAGGCGGGCAGATAGTTCGTCCCCAGCCCGATATGAAACGAATAAGTGGAAAACTCTCCATGAAGCAGCCGATACCGCAGTTCGTTGAGCAGCGGCGCATACTGGTGGTGCATATCCACCAGCATCACAGACTTCTCCCCCAGCGGCCATACCCCCAACCGGGCATAGCCAAGCAGCATCACCGCCAGCGTCAGCCCTGCCGCCGCCAACGGGCAAAACCATACGGACCGCTGCTGATACGTCGGGTGCAGCAGGGCAACATAAATCCCCGTGCCCAGCCCCGCCAGCAGCCCGGCGGCGCCCACCAGATACACCGCCCTCGCCCAATAGGCATCGGGGGCTGTGCCGCTGTTCCACAACCAGAGAAATACGGCGGCTGCCAGCAGCAGGAAGGACATCACCCCAACGCAAAACCAGGTAATGCGGGTAGATGTCTCGTTAGATCGTAATGATTGTTTCATGCCTTGTCTCCTATTTCACTTGAATCCGGCGCACCGCCCGAAAATGCCACCGCAGCAGCACCCGGCGGCGCACATTATACCGCAGCCAGCCCAAGCGCCGCCGCACGGTATTCTCCAGCGCCGTATGGGCGTCGGCGAGCCTCTCCGTCTGCTCCTCTGTGGGCAAATGATCACCGTAATGCAGCGCCATCACCGGACGCAGCGCCAGCCGCAACCGGTCGGTCTCCTCCGCACCCAGCAGCGGCTCCGCCCGGTTCAGACAGGCGGTGAGCGTATCGCCGGTGCGCAGCGGACAGCCCAGCCCCGCCAGCTGACGGAGTATATCCTGATAATAGTATTCTGCCCGGCGAGCCGCCACCGGATACCGCCGCCGCACCATCCCCGGACGCAGCAGCACCGCCGACAGTATACCCCGCAGCACCGCTGCCAGCACCACCAGCCCGCCTAACGCTGCCAGCAGCCATTCCAGCCGGATCACCAGAGTCCCTCCCTCCGGCGTTTCCGGCTCTTCCGGCTTCTCCGGCTCTTCCGGCTCCTCAGGCTTTTCCGGTTCCGTCGGCTCCTCCGGCGTCGGCGTCTCCTCCGGCTCGTCCGCCTCCTGCTGCTTCTGCACCAATCGGATTCGCCGCTCCGCCAGCAAATTGGCAGCCGGGTTCGGATCGTAGCTCAACCAGCCGATCCCCCGGAAGTAGCACTCCACCCACGCATATGCCTGAGCTGTGTCCGCCACGGTGTAGTCGCCCTGCTGCACCAGCCGGTAGCCCGCCGCCAGCCGGGCGGGGATCCCCAGCGACCGTGCCATCGTCGCCATCGCCGTCGCATAATAGACCGAATAGCCCGCCTTTTGCTCCAACAGCTGATCCACCACCGTATCCCCGACGCCGAAAGGACCCGGCTGGTCGGTATAGCGAAATCCGGCGGATGCACTGAAATACCGGCACAGCCGTGCCGCCTGCTCCAGCGTCGTATCGCAGTCGGCGGCACAGAGGGCGGCGATCTCCGCCGCCTTTTTGGAATACCTCTTCGGCAGCTGGGTATACCGTTTCAGCTGCTCCGGATCGTCCAGGATCGGGTCATTTTTCACCGTCGAGCCGATCGCCAGCAGCTTCACAATGGAATCCTCGTCCAGTGCCGCCGCCCAGTACACCGCAGCCCGGAGGGTGTATTCATACCCATTCGGCATGGTGAAAAAGGTCAGCACCTCGCCATGGTCGTTGAACAGCAGCGGATTCTTGGTAGCCGTCTGCTCGGTGATCCCGGCGGTCTGCCCGATGGTGCCCAGGAAATTGGTGCCCTGCGTCATCTTCACATGGATCGTCCCCCGACGGGCGACCGTATCCATCTCCTCTTTCCATGTCCGGCTTTTGATCGCCTGCGAGTCCAGCAGCTCGGTCTGCTTCTGTCCGGCGGGACCGTTCAGCCGATACGCCGTGGAAAACGCCTTGGACCACAGCTTCCCATCGTAGGTATCAAAGGTCGTCACCCGCATCAGCAGCCCCGCCGGGGCGTCCGTGACCGCCAGCACCGCCGAGGCGGGCGGCTTGCGGTTACCGCCGATGTGCGAGCGTCTCGGCTGCAGCCCAAGCATACGCAGGGTCACATCGTCCGCCTCTTTTTGCTCCGTCAGATACAAGCCGGTGGCTGCCTGTGCATCCGCCGTCCATTCCGAGCTGCGCCGGGTACGCAGATGCGAGGTGTCCTCCGGCAGCAGCCACAGCATTCCTGCCGCCGTCGCTATGCACAGCACCCCCGCCACCGTCGGAACCACCCACTGCCGCCCCAGCGGCGTATATCGATCAAGCCGGGAAAACACCCGGCGACCCACATATTTATCCCGGGCAATAAGCGGAAAACCGCCCGCCAGAAAAGCGGCGATCGCCGGCACATCCGCCTGACTGTTACCGAATGCCACCACCAGCACCAGCGCCGTCACACACAGCAGCAGCGGGATCCACGCCCGGCGGCACAGCCGCACCATGGCAAACAGCAGCAAATCCGCCCCGACATTCACCAGAATGTGTACCAGCCGCATATTCTCCGGAGTAAACAGCGGCGAGCTCTGCGGCAGATTTTTCAGCCACCAGGCGGCAAACGCCACCCCCTGCCGCCACGCCTCCTCCAGCGGTATTTTCGCCGCCAGCAGCCAGATCCGCCCACCAAGCAACGCCGCTCCCAACGCCGCCAGCGGCAGAAACCACCGCCGGGTCAGCAGCGCCGCCGCCAGCATACAAGCACCGGTCTGCCACAGCAGCGTCGGCACGCCGAGGGGATACGGAAACTGCACATTCAGCAGCAAGGCGACCCCCACCGCCAGCAGCCAGCCGCAGACGACCTCCCAGAGAAATTCTGCCCGGCTTTCCTTTGCCGCCGGGCGTTCCGGCTTTGCCGTGGGGCGAGCCGGCACACGTCTCCTGTGTCTCACAGCACATCCCCCACCTTCTCCGGAATATCCGCCGTCTGACCAAGCCGCACGACCTGCGCAAAGCTATCCTCTCCGAAAAGCGTGGATGCATCCGCTCCCGTCTGCGGCTCCGTCGGCACCAGACAGGATACCTGCAGACCATGCTCCTGCAAGGTATGCAAAGATGTCAGCAGTGCTGCGGAGGGCTGTGCGGTCACCACCCGCACGGCGCCTACGGCAATAAAGTCCGCATCCCGCAGCTGCCAGGGATCCAACGGCTGGGGCAACGTCCAGAATTTTGCCTCCGCCAGCTGCCGCCGCAGCGGCTCCAGCTCCGTCTCCTCCCGCAGCCAGCATTCGGTCATCCAGACGCCATCCGCCACCCGCACCAGCAGCAGCCGCACAGTCTGACCAGCCGTCAGGGCATGCTGCACCAGCGACAGAGCCGTCTCCGCCGCCAGATCCGCCAGCGCTGCCGTTTCCTTGCCGGGGCATGCCATGTCCAGCAAAAGCAGCAGCTGCGCACTACCCTGCGCCTCATACTGGCGCACATAGAGCTTGCCCGCCCGGGCCGTCTGCTTCCAATGGATGCGCCGCAGCGAATCCCCGGTCTGATACAGGCGGGTATCCCCGAACAGCTCCCCGTCCGAGGCGCTGTGACCCTGCCCGGCAGAAGCGCCGCTGCCAGCTGCCAGCGGCTCGCCCCCGGACAGCGGATACGCCCGAGGCAACACCAACAGCGGCTGCTGCAACCGACGGCAACGAAACGGCGGCAGCGAAAACAGACCGAATACGTCCTGCACCCGCAGCCGCTCCGGACCCACCATCCAGCACCCCCGGTGGGGGCAATCCAATTCAAAGGCAAACCGGCGTGACCGCCGCCCCAGCGAAGGCAGCAAAAATAGAGCGTGGCGCTGCCGCAGAGCTTTCTGTGCCTTACCCGCACCCGGCGGAAGAATGGACACATGTCCCAGCACCGGCAGCAGCACCACACCTTGCAGCGACAGGGTGTAGGTCACCGTCGATTCCCGCAGCACCTCGTCCGCCGACAGCGTCCCCTCCGCCCGCAGAGATAAAGCCACCGACAGCATAGACACCACCGCATAGGCGATAAACACCCCGATGCACAGCCCCGCCATCAGCAGGCTCCGCAGTCCGCTGCCCAGCGCCAATATCAGCAGCCCTCCGTCCAGCAGAAGGCAGATCGTTCCCCGTACCGTCATGACCGACCGCTCCTCTCCGGGGGCATCAGCCACGCACCTTCGGCACCCGTAGCGAGCGCAGAATGTCCGTCACCACATCCTCCGCCGTGGTACCGGGGGCGCCGGAGCGATTCTTCATCACCATCCGGTGCGCCAGCACGCAGGGAGCCAGCTCCTGAATATCCTCCGGCAGCACATAATCCCGCCCCTCCAGAATCGCCCGTCCGCAGGATGCCCGCATCAGAGCGATGGAGCCGCGGGGGCTGACGCCCAGCGCTACCCCCTCGGTACTGCGGGTGGTCTCCACCACCTGCACCATATACTCCATCAACGCCTCGTCCACCCGGATGGTGGGCAGCGCCTGCTGCATCGCCAGAATATCCGCCGCATCCGCCACCGGCTCCAACCGGGTTCGATCCGTGACCGACCGATGGCTGCGGAGAATCTCCAGCTCCTCCGCCCGGGTGGGATATCCCATATGGATCTGCATCAGAAACCGATCCAGCTGCGCCTCCGGCAACGGATACGTCCCCGCCATCTCCACCGGATTCTGCGTCGCCAGCACCATAAAGGGATGGGGCAGCGGATAGGTCACCCCATCCACCGTCACCTGCCGCTCCTGCATGGCCTCCAGCAGCGCCGCCTGCGTCTTGGGGCTGGCTCGGTTGATCTCATCCGCCAGCACGATCTGATTATGGACGCTGCCGGAATGAAATACCGAGTCGCCGCTTTGCAAACGGATCACGTTGAAGCCGGTGATGTCGGAGGGCAACACATCAGGCGTGAACTGGATGCGCTGAAAGGAGCAGCCCAGCGACGCAGCCAGCGCCGACACCGCCGTGGTTTTCCCCAGACCCGGCAGATCCTCCACCAGCACATGACCGGCACAGATCAAAGCGATCAGCAGCCGGTCGATGACCGCATCCTTGCCGATCACCGCCTGCTGCATATTCCGTTTGATGGCTTGCAGACAGCTTGCAAACTCCATGGATTCCCTCCTGTAATGCTTTCATCTAACCAACGCACGGGATACGGCCGCTCCCGAATCGGTATATCCCGTATTGCTTTTCTTATCATTTGGGATACGACTGTATTTCCGTGTTTTCCGACCTTCAAGGCAGAAAATATTCTCGCACCCGGTCAGCAATTTCGGTAAACCGCGTATTGCAGCGGCGGGACAGCCCGACCGAAGAAACGGCCGTATCCCATGCGAGAGCATCAAAGCCGCTGCGCACGGCTTCGTCCCGAAATCCGTCATATCCCAATGACTCTGTCTAACCAAATAATTATACCGGATTCTTTGCGAGGGGACAATGGTGGTTTCACCCAAAAAAACGCCAGAAAACCTATGCACAATGCCAGTCAGCGACCGTTGACTTTCGGGATTCCTCTTGCTATAATGGGGAAAAACAAAAAACGGAGGATCACCGGACAATGCAATTGATTTATTTGGGTACTGCCGCGGCAGAGGGGATTCCCGGCGCTTTCTGCTCCTGCGCCATTTGCCAGGAGGCGCGCCGGCTGGGCGGGCGCAATATCCGCACCCGCAGCCAGGCGCTCATCGACGGACAGCTGTTGCTGGATCTGGGGCCGGACACCTATCTCCACACCCTGTACGGCCGGCTGGATTTACGCAAGGTCCATACCTGTCTCATCACCCACACCCACTCCGACCACCTGTATGCGGAGGAGCTGTACAACCGCTGCCCCGGGTTCGCCCATATGGACGCGGAATTTCCGCTGACCGTATACGGCTCCGCCGAGACCGCCGCACAATTGCAGGCGCAGCTGGGAGGCGTCCTGTTGGACTCCGACCGGGTGCTCACCCAGACCGTGGAACCGTTTGTCACCTTTGAGACCCACGGGTATACCGTCACGCCGCTGCCGGCGCAACACGGCACTGCGCAGCCGCTGGTATACATCATCCAAAAGGACGGCAAGGCGCTGCTGTACGCCCACGATACCAGCAGCTTTGACGAGGAGACCTGGAGCTGGCTGGAAAGCAGCGGGCTGCATCTGGATCTGGTGTCCATGGACTGCACCTCCGGGATTGTCCATATTGAGTATCGAGGTCACATGAACTTTGAGCGGAATGCTGCGTTTGTGGAGCGGCTGCGCCGGGCAGGGGTCATCGACGACCGCACCCGGCTCATCGCCAACCATTTCTCCCACAACGGCTGCATCAGCTACGACGACGCACTGGATCCCGCCGTCAACGGCGGACTGGAGATCTCCTACGACGGTATGACTGTGGAAATTTAACGGCAGCACGCAGACGCTGCCCATATCGACTCAAAAAACAGTGGTTGCCGCCGCAGCAGCAACCACTGTTTTCATGCATGAGATATGCGCTCGGAGATTTTCGACGAACCGCATATTTTAGCGGCGCATTGCCCGCCAAAGAAAACTGCCGTGTTCCGCACACAGGGTCGCAAAGGCAGCCAACATGCGATCTCGCCGAAAAAGCGTCCCGCCTATACTTACAGCTCCAGTTTCATGTCACCGGGACGGATCCAACCGATGCGCCGCAGCAGAGCGGCAAACACCAGCGACAGCACGGCCGGCGCCACGATACACACCACGGCGATTCCCAGCCAAGTCCGGGCGCTGCCGCCCATCGCCGACAGGATCCCCAGCGGCCCTACCAGACCGCAGGTCCCCATACCGGCGGATACGCCGGTGCACTCCAGCCGGAACACCAGCGTGGAGAGCGGTCCGGTAATGGCAGACGCCAGCGTCGCCGGGATCCAGATGCGGGGATTCTTCACGATATTCCCCATCTGCAGCATGGAGGTACCCAGCCCCTGCGCCACAAGACCGCCCCACTTATTTTCCCGGAAGCTGATTACGGCAAAGCCCACCATCTGGGCGCAGCACCCGGCGGTAGCGGCACCTCCCGCCAGACCGGTAATGCCGATCATGGCGCAGATCGCAGCAGAGCTGATAGGCAGGGTAAGAATGATCCCCACCACCACAGACACCAGCGCTCCCATCAGCAGGGGCTGCAATTCGGTGGCGGTGTTGATGAAATGTCCCAGCCAATACATCAGATAGGCGATGGCGGGGCAGATCAGCTTAGCCACCAGCATACCGGACAGAATGGTGGTCACCGGGGTCACCAGTATGTCAATGGGGGTCTCCTTGGATACCATCTTGCCCAGCTCCACCGCCACGATCACCACCAGAAAGGCGCCGGCGGGTCCCGCCGTCACCTGCAGCGGCTCCGCCCCACCGACGGCGATGGAGGTGCCCAGGCCGTTGCCGATCATCCCCACCACAGCAGCGGACAGCAGCACCAGCGGCGGTGCCTGCAGGGTATAGCCGATGGCAACGCCCAGCGCCGCCCCGGTCGCCGAGGTGGCAAATCCGGCGATCTCCGTGAACAGCGCCCACCCGGTATACTGCCCCAGCGTCTTGAAGATCGTACCGATCAGCAGTGTGGAGAACAGCCCCAGTGCCATGCTGCCCATAGCGTCGATGAAGTACAATTTCCACGACGGACGAATGCTTTTGCGCTCCAGAAAGCTCTTAAAGCGATCCATTTTCTAACCCCCATACCGTTTTTCTCATTGTACCACTACCACCAACGGATTACAAGCGACGAAACCACCCGATTTTCGGGCTTTTTCCACCAATTTACAGGAGGTTTTACTATATGGCGATTGCCACTGTGCTGCTCTATAATTTAGGCGACGACACCGACCGGGGACGGGCGGTGCGCCGGCTGTGCGCTCAACAAAAGCTGCGGGTGCGGGGTGTTTTGCCCGCCCAGCAGACCCAGACGCTCGCCGCCCTGCTGGCGGGTGAGCTGCCCGCAGCGCCCCCGCCGCCGCAGCCCTTCACCGACCCGGTGCTGGTGATGGCGTTTCTGTCCCCCGGCGTCCAAAACCGCCTGCTGCGGGGGCTGCGCTCTTTGCCGCCGATCCCTCTCAAGGCGGTGCTGACCGCCACCAACAGCCAATGGACGGGGATCCAGCTGCACGAAGAGCTGCAGCGGGAGCACGCTGCCTTTCACGGCGGGGAGAGCCAGCCATGAGAGAGTATCCGCTGAACACACTGGGGCTGGCACACCAGTTTCTGGCGGCGCACCTCCAACCGGGCAATCGCTGCATCGACGCCACCGTAGGACGGGGACGGGATACGCTGTTTTTGGCGCAGCTGGTGGGGGCGACCGGACAGGTCATCGGGCTGGATATTCAACCGGAGGCGATCGACTCCGCCCGCCAGCTGCTGGAGAGTCACGGTCTGCCGGTGGAGACAGTCTATTCCCCCACCGCTGCGCCGGGTGTCCTCCCGGCTGCGCCACGGATACAGCTGTATGAGGATTGCCACAGCCACATCGCCCGATACGCCGCCCCGGAAAGCGTGGACGCCATCGTGTTCAACTTCGGCTGGCTCCCCGGCGGCGATCACAGCCGGTTTTCCACCGCCAAGACCAGCGTTCCGGCGGTAGAGGCGGCGCTGACACTGCTGAAGCCCGGCGGCGTCATGAGCCTATCCCTATATCACGGACGCAACAACGGCACCGCCGAGCGGGACACACTGCTGGCCTTTCTCGCTACGATCGACAATCGCCGGTATACGGTGCTGCAAGGTACATTTCTCAACCGCACCGGCGATATTCCGGTGCCGATATTTCTCTTTCGGGAATGACCCACCATACGCAAAACCGCACACAGCCCTGTCGCTCCCTCCCGCATTTGCGGGAGGGAGCTTTGGTTTTCCCCCGCAAACGGACAGCAGCGCTATCGTCGCCCAGCGCACAGACCGTCTCTGTCCGGACGAAAAACACAGCCTTCCGACGGAGCACTTCATTCCTTCTGAAGAATTTATTGAAAACCTGTTGACAACAAATCTGAAATGGTTTACTATACACTTGTAGCGTTAACGTTAATATTATTCAATTTACACCAATTATTTAGTTACTTAACGTAAAAACGCTGTTTTGATCCATATTTCAACGTCGCAGAAAGCCGCCGGACGGCTACATTTCTCACTGCGGCAGAAAGGTGCGTTTTATGTCGATGAAAACCACGTTCGCCCTGTATTTTGCCAATCGGGGGTTCTTCCCCGGCGAGTCCATCGCCACCGCCCGGGCCGAGATGATCCAAGCGGTCACCGGCGCCGGATACGATGTGCTGGTGATGGACGAGACCCTCACTCGCTACGGCGCTGTGGAGACGCTGGCGGAGGGAAAGATCTATGCCGATTTTCTGGACAGCCATCGGGGCGAGTATCAGGGAATCATCCTGTGCCTGCCGAATTTCGGTGATGAAAACGGCGCCTCTGAGGCGTTCAAGCACGTCGATGTACCGATACGGTACAGACCTATCCCGACGATCCGGCGCAGATAGACTTTGCTCACCGTCGGGACGCCCTGTGCGGCAATATCGCCATGTGCAACGTACTGCGGCAGCTAAAGCTCCGCTATACATTGACCACCAAGATCACGGTTTCCCCTCTGAGCGAGTCCTTTGCGGAGGATCTGCGGCTGTTCGCCGGCACCTGCCGCACCGTTGCCGGCGTGAAGCAATTCCACATCGGTGCCATCGGCGCCCGCACCACCGCCTTTAAGACCGTGCGCTTTGACGAGATCGCCATGGCAAACCACCGGATAACGGTGGAGACCATCGATCTGGCGGATGTATTCGCCCGCATGGATCGTATGGGCGGCAAGCAGCTGGAGGAGAAAAAGGCAGTCTATGCCGCTCTGTCGGATTTCGGCACCTATCCTCCGGAGAAGCTGGAGAATATCGCCCGTCTCGGCGCCGTCATCGACGATCTGATTGCCGAATATGATCTCCACGCCATCGCCATCCGCTGCTGGAACGAGCTGCAGCTGCGCTACGGCATTGCTCCCTGTCTGATCCTGTGCGAGCTGGATGTAACCAACGCCGTGATGATGGGGGCGCTGTACCTGGCGGCGGATCATCTGGTGATGCTGCTGGATGTGAACAACAACTACGGCGACAGCGACAACGCCTGCATCTTCTTCCACTGCGGTCCCGCCCCCAGTCTATGATGGCGGAACGGGTACACATCGAGGAGCATCTGATGTTCCGCAAATCCTATGGTGAGGGCAGCGGTGTAGGCATCAACAAGGGCAAGCTCATGTCCGGTGACGTCACCATCGGCAGCTTCAAAACGGAAAACGGTGCGCTCTGCTACTTCGTGTCCGAGGGGGCGCTCACCGACGAGCCGGTAGGCGACGGATTTTTCGGCTGCGGCACAGTATTCCGCAAGCCCGATGTGCAGGCTATGCTGCGCTATATGTGCGAAAACGGCTACCGACACCACGTTGCCATCGTAAAAGGCAGCTGGGGCAAAGCCGTGGAGGAGGCATTCGCCAAATATCTCGGCTATCAGATCGACGCTATTTGATCCACGGATATACATAAAAGGAGGTCTTTATTGATGAACAAGCTGGGTATCTTTATGAACTTCTGGGAGAAAAACTGGGACGCCGACCACGCCAAGTATATTGACAAGGTTGCTAAGATCGGCTTTGATATTCTGGAATTTCAGGCGCAGCCGCTGCTGGACATGACCGACGATCACATCCGGGAGCTGCGCAAGCGGGCGGATGCCGCCGGTATCCGGCTGACGTACAGCCTGGGGCTGAATCCTCACTATGATGTATCCTCGCTGGACGAAAGCATCCGGCAGGGCGGCGTCAAATACCTGCAGAATATCATCCGCAAAATGGCGGTGGGCGGCGGCGACCTGCTGTCCGGCGTCAGCTATGCCGTCGCTGATGCAGTAGCCGGTCCCTGGTCGGCGCTGCGTCCCTGCGCCGACGATACCACCAACCAGATGCGCCCGCCTTTGCCCTGCCGCTGGGCGGCGAGAATGATACGGTGCTGTATATGGGCGACCGCTGGAGCGGCGGAGAATATTTTTCCTCCTCCTATGTGCTGCTGCCGCTGACCTTCACCGGCGCAGACGGGCTGGATCTTTCCTATTATGACCGCTTTACCATAGACACGCATCGAGGGGTTTACACCCCCGCCGAGGAGGTATGACCGAAATGGATGCACAAGCGATCCGCCGCCGGGCAGATGAGCTGCTGACCGGCATGACCCTCACCCAAAAGATCGGGCAGATCACCCAGCTTTATTATGACGGAACCAACTTCGAGGAAATGCAGGAGATCATCCGCACCGTGCAGCCCGGCTCGCTGATCGTCTGCGGCTCCGCACTGGCAGGCAACGAGGAGCAGATGCCCGTCTGTCGGGAACGGCTGGATGCACTGCAAAACACCGCTGTCGAAGAAAACGGTATCCCGATCCTGTTCGGGCGGGACATCATCCACGGGCATCGGGTGGTGCTGCCGGTGCCGCTGACTATGAGCGCCGCCTTTGACCCGGCGCTGGTGCAGGAGGGCTATGACGCCGTCCGGCAGGAGGCAGTCTACAAGGGGATCAAGTGGACCTTTGCGCCTATGGCAGATTTGAGTCGGGATTCCCGCTGGGGGCGCATCATTGAGGGCCCCGGCGAGAATCCGTATGTGGGCGAGCAAATGGCCGCCGCCATCGTCCGGGGCTTTCAGACAGAGGATCTGTCGGATGAACAGGCCATGGCAGTCTGCCCAAGCATTTTGTGGGCTACGGCACCTCCGAGGGCGGCCGGGACTACAACCATACGGAGATCGGAGACTATCTGCTGCAAAACACCTATCTGCCCGCTTTTCGCAGCGCTATCCGGGAAGGCGTCGCCACGGTCATGGCGGGGTTCAATGATGTCAACGGCATTCCCCTCTCCGCCAACCGGCGGCTGGTGACCGAGGTGCTGCGCCATCAGCTGCATTTCGACGGATTTGTGGTCAGCGACTGGGACGCTATCCGCCAGATGATGGCATACAGCGGCTTTGCCGCCGACAAAAAGGACGCCGCCCGGCTGGCGCTCCATGCCGGAGTGGATATGGACATGGCGGACCGATGCTATCTGGAAAATATGGAAGCGCTGGTCTCCGAGGAAGCCATATCCATCGAAGAGCTGGACGAGGCGGTGCGTCGCATCCTCTCCGTTAAGCTGCGGATGGGACTGTTTGACCACCCCAACAACCGCCCGGTCGCCTACGATACACAGGCACATCTGGCGCTGGCGCAGCGGCTGGCGGAGGAGTCCATCGTGCTGCTGAAAAACGAAAAGCAGCTGCTGCCGCTGGATAAGCAGGCAGCCGTGGGCTTTGCCGGTCCGTACCTGCATAACAAGACCGAGCTGGTGGGCAGCTGGGCACTGGACACCGACTATCGGCTGGTGTCCTCCCCCGCCGAGGCGATCCGCAGCACCGCCCCCGGCGCACAGCTCTCCGACCCGCAAAAGGACGCCTATCTGCAGGTGCCATGGCTGCGGGACTGCCAGACGCTGGTGCTGATGCTGGGCGAGAGCCGCCAGGTCACCGGCGAGGCGCACTGTCTGGCGGAGCCGACACTGCCGGCTGAGCAGCTGGACATGGCACGCAAGACTCGGCGGCTGGGTATCCCGGTGGTGGGTGTATTCTGCTTTGCCCGCCCCATCGTGCTGGGCGAAGAGAAATCGCTGTTTGACGCCATTCTATATGCCGGCCACGGCGGCTCACGGGCTGCCGAAGCCATTGCCGCCGTGCTGTACGGCGATGCCGAGCCGGGCGGACGGCTGCCCTTCACCATTCCCCGCTCGGTGGGACAAATTCGGCTTTACTACAACGCCCAGCCGGGCGCCCGCCAGATCAACGGCTACTATAACGACGAAAATCCCTACCACCGGAATTATCTGGATTGCAGCGGCTCTCCCACCTACCCCTTCGGCTACGGGTTGAGCTACACCGAATTCCGGCTTTCAGAGCCGGAGGTCTCCCACACCCGGCTATCCTCGCAGGCGGTGCGGAAGGGCGCCCGATTCACCCTGCGCTGCACAGTAGAGAATGTGGGCAGCCGTCCCGGCAGCACCACCCTGCAGCTGTATGTCCGGGATGTGCTTGCCAGCCGGATGCGTCCCCTGCGGGCGCTGCGAGATTTCACCAAGCTGCAGCTGCGCCCCGGAGAAAGCCGCACGGCGGAGCTTTCCGTCGGTTACGAGGATCTGGGCTTTTATCTGGAGGACGGCTCGTTTATTCTGGAGCCGGGAGAGTTTATCCTTTACTGCGGTACCGATTGCACAACGGAAAACAGCGTAACCGTCACGGTAGACGCAGACTGAGTCTCCATTTCCGGGAGCTTTTTCGGTGGGAAAGGGCAAAACGCCCGCCCCATTTCTGCGATCCTCTAAAAAAGCAAGCACCCGCCCTGCGGCTGCAGCCGCAGGGCGGGTCTTTTCATTCTAAGGTCGATGCAAGAGGGAACCGCAGACAGCACGATCCACCGAAAGGCATTCGGACGGCTCTCGGTTTACGCTCACTATCGGGTCAGGAATGCGCCCAATGGATGATCTGCGTAAAACGCCTGCACCGTAAGGGTCGAGGTACGCATCGGGATCGTGCTGGTCAAGCCCTGCTCAAACAGCAGGGAAAAGATCCGGCTCAGATCCGCCTTCAGCGCATCGGTGATCACTCTTTTTCCCGTATACTGCCGGGTATTCGAGTCGTATACCGGCATGATCTGCGCTGCCTGTGATACAGCTCGCTCCATGGTTGTATTTCCTTTACTGTCCACGGCATTCAGCTCGGCGCCCATTGCGATCATGCGCTTTAAGAGCAAATAAGCCGCATCGCTCTCCTCTTTTGTGTGTTGGACCGCAGGAACGCCGTGCATATCCACAGCACACCATCTCGTGCGCATGATCGCCAGAGAAAGGGCATCCTGTATGACCGGCATCCTCCAGCCGCTGACGCTCGTTTCCGCTTCCATAAAGTTGACATCGGCGCCTTGATCCAATAAGTACTCTGCAATGTCTGTCGCTCCGCTATGAATTGCGATCTGTAAAAGAGATTTGCCGTCATCGGATCGTGGAGGCTGTCTTACCACGTCATTGATCAGATCGGGCTTTTTCTCCAGCATCCTTTGTACCGTCTCCCGATCGTGTCCCTTTATGGCGCTGCATAGCCGTTTCTGTTCTGCCCGTGTCATAAACGCATATCTCCTCATTCGCTGAACCGATCACCGCCGCCATTCCCGGCGGCAAGCCGGTCACTTCAGCTCTACAACGGTGACGCCGTTTTCCCCCTCACCATAGGTGCCCAGACGGAAACCCTTGACCTGCCGATGCCCTTTCAGATGCTGCTGCACCGCCGTGCGCAGGGCGCCGGTACCCTTACCGTGGATGATGGTGACCCGCTCCAGTCCGCACAGCACTGCATTATCCAGAAAGCGATCCACCTCCAGCAGCGCCTCCTCCACGGTCATTCCCCGCAGGTCCAGATCGGTGGTTGCTGACCGCTCCATACGGGATTCCAATCCGGTCGAACGGGGAGCGGCCGGGCGCACAGTGCGTCCCTTTTTCTCCGCCCGGCGGGATTCATACAGGCGCAGATTGGAAAGCGGCGTGCGGGTGCGAATGGCGCCCGCCTGCACCTCCACCATGCCGTTTTTGTCCGGCTCTCTGGTGACCGTCGCCTGCAAGCCCATATCCGCCAGCTGCACCCGGTCGCCTACATGAAGCTCCTGCAGCAGCTCCGGGTTCACCGTCTCCCGGCTCTCCACCGGGTCCGCCGATTCCTCCATTTTCCGCAGCCGGGAACGCAGCTGGCTGCGTGCCTGACGAGTCTTATCGGCAAAATCCGCTGCATCCTTTTCCCGGCGCAGCTGCTCCATCTCCGCCATCAGACTCTCCGCCTGCGCCCGGGCTTTTTCCACGATGCGCTGCGCCTGCTGCCGTCCCTCCTCGATCGCCTGCTGCCGCCGTTCATCCATATCCCGCAGCTTTTCCTCCGCCGCCTCTGCCGCCCGGGTCGCCCGCACCCGGGCATCCTCGGCATGGCGCAGCTGCTCCTCCAGCTCCTGCCGCCGGGTGTCCAGCCGGGTCACGACCTCCTCCAGCCGCTGGTCGTCCCCGGACACCAGCGTGCGGGCGTGATCCACCAGCGCCGGATCCATCCCCAGCCGTTCGGTGATGGCAAAGGCATTGGAACGTCCCGGCACCCCCACCAGCAACCGGTAGGTGGGACGCAGCGACGCCACATCGAACTCACAGCTGGCATTCTCCACACCGGGAGTGTGGATAGCGTAGGCCTTCAATTCCGCATAATGGGTGGTGGCGCCGATGCGGGCGCCCTTTTGGCGCAGCCGCTCCAGGATCGCTACTGCCAGCGCCGCACCCTCCACCGGGTCAGTACCGGCGCCCAGCTCATCCAGCAACACCAGACTGCCCTCGTCCACAGCGTCCAGAATGCGGATCACATTGGTCATATGCGCCGAAAAGGTGGACAGGGACTGCTCGATCGACTGCTCATCCCCGATATCCACCAGCACCTGCCGGAATACGGCGATGCGGCTGCCGTCGCTCACCGGCGGCAGCAATCCGCACATGGTCATCAGCGTCAGCAGCCCCAGCGTTTTCAGCGTCACCGTCTTGCCGCCGGTATTGGGACCGGTGATCACCAATGTATCAAAATCGCCGCCCAGCTCCACATCCACCGGCACCACCCGCTGCGGATCGATGAGCGGATGGCGGGCACGGCGCAAAACGGTATACCCATCCTCCGCCAGTGCCGGCTTGACCGCCTTCATCCGGTAGGCCAGCCGGGCCTTGGCAAAGATCACATTCAGCTCCACGGCGATCTCGTAGTCCGCAATGATCGCCGTAGCAAAGGTGCCCACCTCTGCCGACAGCTCCTGCAGGATGCGCTCGATCTCCGCCTCCTCCTTGGAGGTCAGCACCCGCAGCTCGTTATTCGCCTCCACAACTCCCATCGGCTCCACAAACACCGTGGCGCCCGAGGCGGAGCTGTCATGCACCAAGCCAGCCACCTCGCCCCGATGCTCCGCCTTCACCGGCACCACAAACCGTCCGCCCCGGATGGTGACGATCGGCTCCTGCAGCGCCTTTTGGTAAGCGGGGGAACGGATCAGCTTATCCAGCTGCTCCCGCACCCGGGCAGAGGCGGCTTTCATCTTACGGCGGATCTCCCGCAGCGCCGGGGACGCCGTGTCGGCAATCTCCTCCTCGCTGACAATAATGGAGGAGATCTTCTCCTCCAGATATTTATTGGGTACCAGCACGGAAAAACGGTCATCCAGACAGGTGGATACTCCCTCGCAGTGGGTGCGCCACTCCTTCAGCGACCGGATGACCCGCAATGTCTCCCCGATCCGCAGAAATTCCGTCAGCGACAGACAGGCTCCAGCTTCCGCCCGGCGCAGGGCGTTGGTGACGTTGGCGATCTGCCCGAAGGAGGGGCTGCCGAAGCCCGCCATCAGGCGGCAGGCATCGTCCGTCTCATCCACCAGCCGCTGCACCAGCGGCAGCGAGGTCTCGGGGCGCAGCTGCCGTGCCAGATGCGCCGCATCCTCACAGCCGGTCTCCCCTGCCAGCATATCCAATATCTTATCCAATTCCAATGCACGAAGATCCCGTTGCATAGCTTTCTCTCCTGTTACGGTATGAACTATCGATCCAATAGGTAAAACAGCCCCAAGCACTTACCCCTTTCGGGCAGAGCCGGAGGCATCCCGTCATTCTATGTAAGCGAATGGTAAAACTCCAGCGTAGGATACCGCCGGGGTGTCTGCGCCAGCAGAAACCGCTCCATCAGCTGCGCCAGCCGCTCCAGCTCGCCCGCCGGCAGCGAAAAGGCAAAGCACCGCTCAAATGTGCCATACAGCACATGGCGCAGCGCCGCCAGCATCCCCGGCGTCACCGGCAGCGCATCCCCCGGCCGGGGACACGCCCCGCAAAAGAGCGTCCCCTCCAGCGGGGAGAACCACAGCTCCCCTGTTTCCCGTCCGCAGCGGCAGCAGCCGGACAGCTCCGGCGCATAGCCCTCCAGACACAGCAAGCGCCCCTCTACCACCGCCTTTACCAGCAGCGGCTCCCGGCTGCCCTGCGCCAGATAATGCAGGCCGTTGAGCAGCAGCCGCAGATGCTCCTCAGCCGGAGCGTCCGTAGGGGTCATATGCAGCGCCAGCTCGCAGAAATATTGCGCCAGCGCCAGCTTTTCCACATCCTGCCGCAGCGGGAAAAACACCTCCAGCGGCCGGGCATCCTCCACGATATACTTGTCCCGCCCGGGAATGAGGTGCAGCCGGGCATAGCACAGCGGCTGCGTCCCCGCCCCCAAACGGCTATGCAGCTTTTTTGCACCCCGGGCGGAGGCACGCAGCAGCCCCACGTCCCGGGTCAAAATGGCGACGAACCGATCATTCTCCGCAATGCTGGGATATTCCCGCAGGATCAGCCCCTCGGTGATCCGATGCTGCTTCGTCTCGCTGCCCAAAGGTCTGCTCCCCCTTTATCCCGGCGAGCGTCTCCGGGACCTCTACGCCCCGGTAACGCAAGTAATCCGCCACCCGTCCGCTGTGGGCAAAGCGCTGCCACAGCCGCTCGTTCTCATCCATGCCGCTCCACTCCTCTCGGAGATAGTATATCCCGGAGAAAAGACGGCGGCGCTGGCAATTTCCGGTCTGCCCGGATCTGCGATCAGTTCAGCTTATAGCCAAGTCCGTTCAAGAAGCCCTGCCGATTGCGCCAGTCCTCCTTGACCTTGACCCAGCACTGCAGATTGACCTTGGTATCAAACAGCTGCTCCAGATCCTGCCGGGCGAGGGTGGCGATCTCCTTGAGCATGGCGCCCTTTTCCCCGATCACCATGCCCTTATGGCTGTCCCGCTCGCAGTAGATGTAGGCGTCGATGTCCAGGATCGGCCCCTTATCGGTCTGCCGCTCGCCCATACGCTCGATAGCAACGGCAATGCCGTGCGGAATCTCCTGCCGCAGCAGCAGCAGCATCTTCTCCCGGATCACCTCCGCCGCCACCGCCTGTTCGGTCTGGTCACTGGTGGCATCGTCCGGGAAGAAATGGGGGCTTTCAAAGGCATAGCCCTTAAGCTCCGCCAGCAGCTCCTCCAGCCCGTCGCCGGTCAGCGCCGACACCGGCAGTATGGCGTCGAAGGACGCCCGCTCCCGCCAGGCAGCAATGATCTCCAGCAGGCGGCTTTTATCCTCCAGCGTGTCGATCTTATTGATCACCAGAATTTTGGGCAGCTTTTGCTGCTCCAGCTGCTGCACCAGCGCCAGCTCCTCCTCCCGGGCATGAACCCGGGGCTCGGTCACCAGCAGCCCCACATCCACGCCGGACACCGCCTCGCCGATGGAGCGCACCATGAAATCTCCCAGCCGGGTACGGGGCTTATGGTTACCGGGGGTATCCAAAAACACCAGCTGGGTCTCCTGCCGGGTCACCACCCCCATAATGCGGGTGCGGGTGGTCTGGGGCTTGTCCGAGACGATCGCCACCTTTTTCCCCACCAGCGCATTCAGCAGCGAGGATTTGCCTACATTCGGGCGTCCCACGATAGCGACAAATGCCGATCTTGTATCCATTCTATACCATCCACCTTTCTTGTGGAGCGAGAGCGGTAGTCGTTCCGGTTGGAAAGACCGCAAAATGCCCGCCTTTCCAAAAGAACGGGCTGTCACTCACAGCGACAGCCCCGCTCCGAATTATTTATCCGTATTGTCCAGCACATAGCTGCCGCCCCGGGGCAGACCCACCGAGGACATGACCGCCTCTTCCTTTTCCCGCATCCGCACAGCCTCCAGACCGCCGTCCACATGGTCATAGCCCAGCAGATGCAGCATGGAATGCACCGTCAGATAGCCGATCTCCCTCTGCAGAGAGTGTCCGTATTCCTCCGCCTGTGCAGCGGCACGCTCCAGCGAGATCACCACATCCCCCAGCATGAAATTGCCGGTCTCGGGGTTCACGTCGTACTTTCCGTTCTCGCCCAGCGGGAAGGACAGCACATCCGTAGGCATATCCACCCCCCGCTGTTCCAGATTGATACGGTGGATCTGGTCATTGTCCACCAGCGTCACATCCACCTCGGCGGAGCCCTCAAAGCCCTCCAGCTCCAGCACGGCATGGCAGCAGCGACGAATCAGCAACCGCACCCCCGTAGGTACCTTTACAGCCTTCTGTTTGTTTTCAATCGTCACTTTGATCTTATCCATGTTTTCTACCTTGCCTTTCTTCATATTTCGGTCTCGCAGAACGGGTCACACCGCTGCGGGATTGTTCAAATTTTTCATAAGCGGCAATGATCCGCTGCACCAGCGGATGCCGCACCACATCCTTCTGGGTGAACTGGCAGATCGCCACATCCTCCACCCCCTTGAGGATCTTCACAACCTGCTTGAGCCCGCTCTGCTTGCCCTCCGGCAGGTCGATCTGGGTCACATCGCCGGTCACCACCATCCGGGAGTTAAAGCCCAGCCGGGTGAGGAACATCTTCATCTGCTCGGGGGTGGTATTCTGCGCCTCATCCAGAATGATAAAGCTATCGTCCAGCGTACGCCCCCGCATATACGCCAGCGGTGCGATCTCGATATCGCCCCGCTCCAGATACCGCTGGTAGGTCTCCGCCCCCAGCATATCAAACAAGGCATCATACAGCGGGCGCAGGTACGGGTCCACCTTACTCTGCAGGTCGCCGGGGAGAAAGCCCAGCTTTTCCCCCGCCTCCACCGCCGGACGGGTCAGAATGATGCGGTTGATCTCCTTAGCCCGGAACGCCCGCACCGCCATCGCCACCGCCAGATAGGTCTTGCCGGTGCCCGCCGGGCCCACGCCCACGGAAATGGTGTTGTGGGCGATGGCGTCCACATACTGCTTTTGCCCCAGGGTCTTCGGCTTGACCGGCTTCCCCTTGGAGGTCACGCAAATGCTGTCGGAGGAGAGCTGAGGGATCGCATCCTCGGCGCCCTCGCCCACCAGCATCAGCACATAGCGCACATTCTGCTCGTTGAGCTGCTCGCCCCGGTTGATCAGCTCCAGCAGACCGTCGATGGCTTTCACCGCCCGGGAGACCGCCTCCGGCTCACCGCTGACCTTTATATCTGTGCCCCGTGCCAGCACGGAGACGCCGAATTCCTGCTCCACCAAACGGATGTTGGCATCAAAGCTGCCAAACAGGGACACCGCCTGCTCCATCCGCTCCACGTTGATGCTCTGTTCGATCGTGCATACTTCCCTTACTCATCAAAATCTTGGATATTTTATATTATATCGCTAAAAAGCCGATTTGTCATTCAGTAGAATGACCAAACTTTAGCCAATTTTTTGCACATTTCCTCGCAGAACAACCGTTCTTCACGAAAGCGGCACCTCCACAGCGATGTTTTCCACGCACCGATAGGTGACCGTCAGGGTGTATTGCCCGTCCTTTACCCCGCTGCGGCGGTCGCTCTCCTGATATTCCAGACCGGAAAACAGCGTCCGCTCCTGCTCCGCCAATCGGGCGGCAGCGATTGCCGCCGCCTGCCCCGCCGTGCGGGCGGTTTTCTCCCGTCGGGTCAGCACCCGATACTCGTTGGTGATCCCCAGCGGCAGCCGCAGCCGTCCGGCGGTGAGAAAATGCTCCCGGGTATAGGTAATGCCGTCCGCCGGCATTTCCGTCGCTCCATATAACGGGATCTGCCAGCGCAGAAACGACACCGTCGGACGCAGCACCGTCCGCTGCGCCGTCTCCCGCCAATAGGTCAGCGGCACCGTCACCGTGATCTGCCGCCGGGTCTGCGCCATTACCTCTCCGTAGGAGCGGCACCGGCGCTCCCCCTGCTCTGTCTCCCACTGACCGGACACCAGCAGCGTTCCGGCGCTCACCGCCTCGCCTACCCGCACCCGCTTGTCACCGCTGGGCACCCGCATGGACAGGATCAGCCCATCCCGCACCGCCACCAGATCCGAAGCTTGGGTCAGATCCAGCACCTGCGGCGTGGGGCTGCGCACCGCCACCTCCACCCGGGCTACGCTGCCGCTGGGGTTGACGGTCATCCAGACAAGGGAGGGCAGCTGCCCCAATCCGGCGATCTCCAGCTGCTTGATCTGCAGCCGATCGGTGCGGGCGCCGACTGTGACGCCATATTGCGCCGCCACCGCCCGGATCTGCGCCGCCAGCGCCGCATCCTCGCACCCGACCACCTCCACCACCCAGATACGGGGGATCAGCAGCGCCAGCAGCACGCCGTATACCACCGCCGCCGCCAGCAAGCCACGCCGCCGCCGATACCGGTGCAGCCGGAACGGCAATCCGTGCTTATGCCGTACCCGCATCCGCACACAGGCACGGCGAGCCAGCGGACGCAGCCGCCGGTATTCCCGGGCAAAGCAGCAAAACCGGGTACTCTCCCCCCGCCGCTGTACCCCCCACACCTGCATATTGCGGGCAGCGATCTCATTCAGCAGGCGTTCCGGGTAGCCGCCCTCGGCCTCCACCCACACCCAGCCGGGGAACCACCGCAGCACCGGCGTCAGCACCATCAGCCCCTCACCCCTCTCCCCGGATAAATTCAATACGCTGCAGCTCGCCGGTGACGGTGGCGCCCTCCTCGGTCAGACATCCCATCTCCAGACCGCAGCCAAGAAACGCCACCTGTCCCTCCGGCGTCCGCAGCCGAATACATTCCTCGGTGTAGGCTGCGATCCCCCGGCAGCCGCTGATGACCACCCGGCGGCTGCCCTCGATCTCCAGCGTAGCCACCCTCGTCAGCACCCCGCCGGGCAGATCCATCGCCCGCTCGATGCGGCGATCCAGCTGCCGCTTGCGTCCCATTGCCCACCGCCTCCTGTCGTCCTCAATGCTCTCCATGTGTATGCGCTTCCGGGGGTATATATGCCCCCGGCGCCGCATACAGTGGTGGAAAGGGCATGACCCACCCGCACCGGTCTTGGGCGGCTTTTCCGCTCATCGGACCGCCGGCGTGATCAGCCCCGAAGCTATGAGAGGAGGCGCTTTCGCTGCTGCGAAAGCGATGGAAATACGCTATGTTTATTCGTACTTATCGCAGGCAGACCCTGCTGGAGCTTGGGCGGCTGCTGGCGCTCGCCGGGCTGGCGGCGCTGCTGCTCTGCCGCCCGCAGGCACTGGCGACCGGTATCAGCCGGGGGCTGGCGGTATGCGGGCAGGTCATCATCCCCACGCTGTATCCCTTCATGATCCTGGCGGGTCTGCTCACCGACTCTCCTCTGTGCCGCCGCCCCGGACGGCTGGTGGGGCGGTTCACCCGCACCGTATTCGGGCTGCCGGGCTGCTGCGCCCCGGTCATACTGCTGGGGCTGGTCGGCGGCTATCCCGCCGGGGCGCTGGCGATCGGCGGACTGCTGCGGCAGGACTGCATCACCCGGGAGGAGGCACGCCGTATGACCCGGTTTTGTATCAATGCCGGTCCCGGGTTCATCATCAGCACCGTGGGCTGCGGGCTTTTAGGCAGCAGCTTTGCCGGGTGGCTGCTCTTCGCTGCCCACGCAGCGGCATCTCTGTGCATCGGCGTCTGTCTCGGGCAGGGACACCGCCAGCCCCGCCCGGAGCGCCCGCTGACCGATACCCCGCCCCGCTCGCTGGCGCAAGTAGTCAGCGACACCTGCGGCGGACTGCTCTCCCTGTGCGGATTTGTGCTGCTGGCGGCAGCGGGGCTGTCGCTGCTGGATTCCGGCAGCCTGCTGCCGATACTGAGCCGACTGCTGCGTCTCCCCGCCGCCATCCTCAGCCGCCTTGCCGCCGGGATCACCGAGGTCAGCTGCGGCTGTATGGCACTGGCCGGACAGGAGTCGATGACCCCTTTTTGGCTGGGAATGTGTCTCGGCTGGGGCGGGCTGTCGGTACACGGACAGGTTTGGGCGGGGCTGCGGGGTCAGCTGTCTCCCGATGGGGGATTTTTTCTCGGGCGGCTGCTCCATGGGGTGTTGGGCGGCTGTCTGTCGCTCTTGCTGTTCCGGCTGATCCCCTCCCCCGGGCGTGCGGCAGATGCCATGGCCGTCGGCGACACGGCGCTGCCTTTTTCGGTGACCTGTACCGCCTCACTGGCGCTGCTGGGATTCACTTTTTTGGCGATGCTCTGCTTTTCTCCAAAAAATACTGGAAAAAATCCCGCCGATATGGTACACTGTTAGTATTCTGTAAAACACGAGGGGAATCATCATGCGCCGAAAGCTCTACGGTAACTCCATCAATCCCAGTTGCGAATACTGCGCCCGTGCCAAGCGCTCGGCGGATGGGCGGGTCATGCTATGCGAAAAGCAGGGCATCGTGCCCCTCTATCACCATTGCCGCCGTTTCCAATACGACCCCCTCAAGCGGGTGCCCTTCCGCCAGCCGGCTCTGGAGACCTTTGAAGCAGCCGATTTCAAGCTGGAATAAGACGTCCGCAGCTTTTTGGATTTTTTTGCAGATTTTTCTTGACAAGCGGCAAGGGGTCTGGTATAATTACCTCCGTTGTCAAGATATGCGGCTGTAGCTCATCTGGTAGAGCGCCACCTTGCCAAGGTGGAGGTAGCGAGTTCGAGCCTCGTCAGCCGCTCCAAAGACCGGTACGCATCCATGGATGCGTACCGGTCTCTTTTTGTTAAAGAAAACCCCCGGCTGTGCCGGGGGTTCGGAAAAGGTTATTACCTATGAGAATAGCAAAAGAACTCC
>CAKTVV010000018.1 GCA_934630515.1 uncultured Eubacteriales bacterium
GTTAATGGAATCTTCTACCGCAGAATAATTTGTATAAAGGCTGCTATCAAGAGCCGTTGCCCTTGCGATGGCTGCATCGACAGCTGTGTAATCAGCGGGGATGTTATTGTCATCCCACACAAAAGTTGGATGGCCGATTCCGGCAACCCATTCAACGCCCGCACCGGCATTGGTTCGCAAGCCAGCAAGGACATCTGCGGAGGTGAAGTTGGAGACAGCAGTGCCGCACGATGACTGGTCAAAGGTCGGGTCGGCACTCGCAGTACCTGCATCCCAATCAACCACCAGCTTAGCAACGGCTAAGTAATTGCCTTTATTATCAGGATATGTTTCTTCATCAAGCGTTACACCATCAGGAGGGGTATCCGGCCAAATGCAGTCGGTAACATGGGTCTTTACAACAGCTGTAATCCAAGTGATATTGCCAGGCTCAGCGCCAGTGATGTTTTTTGTTGCAACTATGCAATTTTTGATTATTACGCCAGGCTTGTTCCCAGAGAAGTTTTCAAAGTTTGCACCGAGAATACCACCTACAGCTGAATAGATATTATTGCAGGAAACAGAACCACCAAACCAGCAATCAGTAATCGACGAGCTGTCCGCAGAGTTTTCCCACTGACCAATCAGCCCGCCAACGGTATCAACATGATCTTCATCGGATTCTGTACTGATAACCGTGGCGTCTGAGGCGCAGCCTTTTACTTGTGTACTCCAAGTGCATTGACCAATCAGTCCACCAACCATCTTGTCGCCAACATTGTTTTCTATTTTTCCGCTTGTATAGCAGTTTTCAACTGTGCCGCCATTGACCCAATCTGCCAAAATGCCGGCAAGTAACGAACCATCATTTGAGGCAATATCAGCGTCTACAACAAGTAAATTCTTTAATGTACCACCGTCAGAAACAACTCCGAAAAGTCCATTTCGAACAAGTTCGTCCCCAGTATAGTGATGGTACAGATTCACGATTTTATGATGTTGCCCATCAAAGGTACCAGCAAAATGTCTGACAAAGTTGTCACCATTTCCAATGGGGGTCCACTGGATGCCGGATAAGTCGAGGTCATTATCCAAGTAAATCGTTTTCCCTTCAAATGATACAGATGCAGTTTTGTCATTGACTAACTGCGCTAAACCGGCCAACTGTTCGGCAGTGGTGAAATGGTATTCAGTATCCGTCTTATGGTCGGTGTACCAGCTTGTATCTGCCGTACCGTCCCAATTATCTACTGAAGTTCCTTCAGCAAACGCTGTCATCGGAACAAGTGCCATCACAAGGCACAACGCAAGCAGAAGGCTTAGAAGTTTCTTCTTCATTTTTATTCCTCCAAAATAATTCTATCCGCTATTTTCTTCCTCCGACAGCGGACACGCCGGAGAAGACAGAAGGTTTAACCGGAAAAGATTGATTTGCCGGTCGTGGTTAGGACTTCAATATCAAACCACCATCCTTCCGGCAAACGCAAAAAGCCGAAGCCAAGGCATAATGCGCCCTGTCTCCGGCAACCGGTTCGTTATAAATTGTATGAAATAAGACTTGACACGCTGAAAAAACGGCGCTATGCTCCTGCCGAGCCGAGCCGAGCCGAGCCGAGCCGAGCCGAGCCGAGCCGAGCCGAGCCGAGCCGACAACGATTGTCGCATTTCCGTTCGCCATAGTCAAGTCCTCCTTACTCATAATATACCTAATAATTATATCAGATTTTCTGCGGAAAAACAAGCGGTTTTGTAAAAAGTCATTTTTGTTTTGAAAAGTGCTGGACTTGCGGCACGGACTGTGGTATGGTGTTTGGCTTGGAAAGGGGTGAAAACCGTGAACACACTTGAAAATCTGTATTACGGCAACATTGATCCGCACGAACACACCGTATCCAACGGCACGGACAAAGGCGAATTGCTTGAAACCGTTGTGCGGCTTGAAACGGAACTCAGAGCCACACTCACAGAACAGCAAAAGACTCCGCTCGAACAATTTGAAAAAGCGGACGCATAATGAAGCGGTTTTATACTTTACACATCCCCCCCGCAAGGTCATAAAGCATCAATACAGCATCAAAAACGATTTTGGCTGACGGCAATCGCCTTAACACGGCGGAGTTTGAGGTATTTTTTCTTTTCCCGACAGCCGCTCCAAAACCGCGTGCCGAGGGTTCGAGCCCTTCTGCCCCTGCCAGTGATCGGCAAGCGTCCAATGGCGCTTGCCGATCATACTTTTTCGATCTTCACTCGTTCTCTGCTACCGAACATTGATCAGACCTATGATCCTCCTTACGTTTAACCATATAAGATCTTCTTATGAAGGTGGTGCTTGATCGTGGTTAAAAATCCTAACCAAATGGGCTCTCTGCTCAGGCAATACAAAGTGAATTACATTTCCGGGCTTCCGGATCTTTTAAAACCCAAGCGGCGCATTACGATGCAGCTATGCACGTCCGGCTTTGTTATTTCCGGAAGAGCATTTCCGCTTATTCAGATCCCATATTCTTCGGTCGTGAAATTTGACTTAATCGTTGGATATGGCTCAAAGTGGGATTATAGACCGTCTGACATGAGTATTGCGAAAGTTATCAACATGGCCTATCTCAACGACAAGCATCAGATAATTACTTTGACGTTTGAGCTGTCCGCTACATTAAATGTTTTCAGAGATCATCAAACACGATCTGAGCTTATTCCTTTTCTAAAAAGCGCTGGTATTTATGATCAATTTAATTTCAGCCGGTGAGCGGCAAATCAGTCCGTTTTGAGCAGTAGCTCTCTTATATCAGTCGCACAAAAGCAGGGCTGATTTCCCATCCGGCGGCATCCGTTGACAACGATTCCGTCTGCACCATCATCAAAACAGCATCAAAATTTTAGCTCCGACTGCGTTCCAGCCGGAGCTTTTCTTTGTTTTCTGCGGTACAAATTTTGCCCACCCGAGCAGCTGCCCTGGTGGGCATTTCGGCTTATATCTCAAAGCCTTCGGTAATGCCGTTCAGCCTTGCGGTATCTTTCTTGAAATAGTAGAGTTCGGTGATTTGAGAGGTTGAGTGTCCGAGCAAATCCGACACCTGCCGGGGTGACAGCGCCCATATCGTTCCGTCCGGCTGCTTTTGCCCGTTCACTAAGTTTGTAGCGAAGGTGTGCCGCAGGCTGTGCAAGCCTTTTTGCTTGATCCCCGCCGCTTTGAGGATCCGGTAGTACCGCTTGCGGAAATTTACCGGTCTGGTGTAGCCGCCGTTTCCGTCCGCCACAAGGGGCGTATTTTCGCCGAAATAGGCTTCTTTGCGCAGATCCTCGATCATCGCCGCTGCCGTCCGATTCAGCGGCACGGTGCGCTTGCTGGTGGCGCTTTTCGGCTTGCCGACGCGTATTTCTCGCCCGCTTGTGGAGTCCGTGCCGTTTCTTCTCGCCACTTCCTTTACGCCTTGCCGCACCGCCAGTGTTTTTCTTTCCAGATCAATGTCGCTGTTCAGCAGACCAAGCAATTCGCCCGTGCGCAAGCCGGTGTTAAGCATCAAGATGTACGCTGCCGCCTGTTGGTATTTGCGTTTGCCGTCTTTGAATGTACTGAATGCTTCCGCTTTGAAATCTTCAATCTCCTCCGGCGTGAAGATCGTTACTGTTTCGCTCTCCGGTAAGTTTTCTCTGCTCTGTGCCGACAGGAAATTGCTTTTCTTCATCATCTCCACATTCGCCAGCGGATTTTTCGGGATCAGCTCCTCACGATAAAGATACCGGAAGTATTCGTTCAGTACCACATACGCTTTCTTGACGGTGGTGTAGGCATAGCCCTTGTTCATCCAGTAAGGATAAGGCGATGAAACAATTTAGGGACAATGATACTTCCCTATGGGGCTGGCGGAGTACTCGGCAGAGGTGAGATTTCTATGAGGTCAGTCAGCAGCCGAACGCCTGTTGATTTTCTTTTACGCATTAGGGGGATGAGATCGAGTTAAATGCGACCACCAAAGCGCAGGACTCCGTTTCCTGTTTTTTGGTGGATCAAGCGATTCAAATCTAATAAGAAAGAGGAAAGCAAAAATGCCAAACTGCAAAACCATTGCTATCTGCAATCAGAAAGGATGATTGGGGGCAGTTGCCGGATTTCTTCAGGGGGTGAACCGAACACAGTGTGACCCGAACCACGCTCCGAAAAATGGGCAGTAACGGTGTCCCGCAGAAAGCAACGCGTATTCCGTCCTGTACGCTGCCTCCCCATGTGGGTCGGTCGAATCACTTCAGCTCGCTCAAGAGAACCGTCCGCTTTTCCACGCGGGAACGCTCGGCAGCGATGCAGACCATATGGCTTTCGATGGATTCATCCACAGAGGTGTAGCACTGCTTTTCGCCGCTGGCGCTGGCAATAAAGTCCTCCACCAGCACATAATCCGCACCGCCGTGCAGCGCCTCGGGGTGCCCGATACGATAGACCTCCCGATCGCCGTTTCGGAAGTTATAGACCTCGATCCGATCCTCTGCCATATACGCACGCAGCTCGCCCATGGTGCCCATGATATGGGTCTCGCGCTCAAAATTAGAAAACGCGCACATGGTCAGAACCGCCGTGATGTTGTCCTCAAACAGCAGATTTACGGTCTGATGATCCACAACATTGTTGTCGCAGCGGAACACGCAGCGGCCGTAGCGCCCCTTCTTCAGAGCTTCTACGGTATCGGTGAACCCTTCTTTTTCCACCGCATATTCCCGGAACAGGTGGTTTTTATACTTGTTCAGGTATTTGGTGGCGCTGTACGGGCAGGTGTTGCTGTATTTGCAGCCGTTAATGCAGCGATCCGCACAGCCCTCTGGCGCATTCTCCGCCTTGAAAAAGTCCAGAGAACCGTAGGAGGACAGGCTGACGCAGTTCTTTCCGGTCAGCCACAGCAGCAGATCGGCGTCGTGGCAGCATTTCGCCAAAATCATCGGGCTTTCGGTATCCTTGTTCCAATCACCCCGCACAAAGCTATGCGCATAGTGGAAGGTGCCGACCGGCTCGATGTGGTTGATGGACACAATCTTTCCGAGCTTGCCGCTGTCGATCACCTCTTTTACCCGACGGTAAAAGTTGGTATACCGCAGGCTGTGACAGACCTGCACGCGGGCACCGTATTCTTTCTCCGCCGCTGCCAGCCGCTTGCAGGCGTCGATATCCTTGTCGATCGGCTTTTCGATCATGATATTTTTGTAGCCCGCTTTCATAGCGGCGATCGCCGGCTCCACGTGGCAGTTATCCTGCGTGCAGACAAACAGAATATCCCCTAAAACTCCGTGAGCGACCAGATCCTCCCAGTCGTGATACACACGCTCGGCGGGGCAGCCGTACTTTTCCCGTGCAAGCTCCTGCAAATACGGCTTAGGCTCTGCAACCGCTGCAACCTCAAAGGTGTTTTCGTTGGAGAACAGGTAGTTCGCATAGCACTGCGCCCTGGCTCCGAAGCCCAGAAATACTGCTCTTGTTTTCATAATCAAAGCCCCCATCCTGTTTTATTCAACACTTAATCCTTCAATCCGGAGCTTGCCATCGTTTCAATGATATTGCTCTGGGTGAAAATGAATACACCGATCGGCACAATCATCATGATTACAATAACCGCCGAGCCGACACCGGCACGCGCAATGCCGCCCGCAACAATCTGATTGATGGCATACGACAGTGTTTTCAACTGCTCGCTGTAGATGAACGGGCTGGAGCCCATATTCCAAAGCGACTGCACCGAGAACACCATCAGCGTCAGCCATGCCGGCTTCACGTTCGGCATCACGATGGTCCAGAAAATCTTCAACTCGCCGGCGCCGTCGATCTTCGCCGCCTCCAGCAGAGAGGTGGGCAGCTGCTCCATAAACTGCTTGATCAGGAACAGCCCCAGCGTGCTGCCCATCGCCGGCACAACAATCGATTTATAGGTATCCACCCAGCCCAGCTTACTCATCACCAGATAGTTGGGGATCGCTGTCACGGTCGCGTTGAACATCAGCGACAGCACGATGAGCTGGAAGATGAACTTGGCGCCCGGGAAGGGGTGCTTCGCCAGAGGATAGGCGCACATAGACGCCAGAACGAGCTGCCCCGCCGTGCCGACCACCGTGATAAACAGGGTGTTAAAGAAATACCGGGAGATCGGCACCCAGGAATTCTGCAGCAGAACAAACAGATCGGTAAAGTTCTTGAAGGTTGGGTTACGCGGCAGCAGCGGAGGCGGGAACAGCCACAATTCATCCAGCGGCTTAAACGCGTTGCCGATTGCGTAAACAAGGGGAAGCGCAATGAAAAGCCCCAACAGGGTGATCGAGCCGAATACGGCGATGTCGCCGCCGACCGAACGGTTGACCCGCTTGTGTTTCTTGGCTTTTATCTTTTTACCGGATACATTTTTTGCGGTTTCCACTCTTATTCACCCACCTTTGCAATCAATTTCTGCACCAGGATATTCAATGTGACCATGATCAGGAACAGGATCGTCGCGATGGCACAGGCATATCCCATCTGGAAACGAATGGTGCCGTAGTCCTCCAGGTGATGCACCAGCGTATGCGCCGCATAGTCCGTGCTGGGGAAGCCGCACAGCGTCGTGATGACGGCTCCCACACCGAAGGAACTGGTGATGCTCATAACCGCACCGAACAGCAGCTGCGGACGCATAACCGGCAGCGTCACATACCACAGCTCCTGCCACCGGTTGCGGATCCCGTCCACTGCCGCCGCCTCATACAGGGAGGCGTCCACGGTCTGGAAGCCGGCGATGAATGTCAGGAAGGTCGTTCCCAAGCTGCCCCACAGAATGATGAACATCAGCACGGGCACCATATACTTCTTGTTGGTCAGCCACTGGATCGGCTCCAGCAGGATCCCGATTTTAATCAGCCACGCATTCAGGAAACCGTTGGCATCGCCGCTGAAGATCAGCTGCCAGACCGTGTATACATTCGCCAGCGTCGGCGCATAAAACAGCAGAGTCAGCACCGACCGCATACGCGGGTTCAGATCGCTGATAAACCACGCCAGCCACAGACACAGCAGATAGCTGATCGGTCCGGTGATGGCGGCGAACAGAATGGTGTTCTTCAGGGCGGTCAAAAACAGAGGATCCTTCAAAAACAAGTTCTTGTAATTGCTGAACCCCACAAAATTGGCATTCTGCAGAAGATTAAAATCCGTAAAGCTCAAAAACATTGCCATGATGACCGGAACCACGGTAAAGATGACAAAAATAATCAAGAAGGGTGCCACAAAGCCATATGAGGCTCTGTATTTTTTCATCTGCTTTAAGGTGTAGCGACCTCGCTCCTTTAGGCTTGTTGAATTATTCATAATACCAGTCCCCGTTTTCTTGCTTTTAAAGTGAATCGACATCGGACAACGTGCGGGCTGCGCCGGGGAGATCTCCCCGGCAGCCCGGCACGGCGGTAGGTTACAGGAAGCTTTCAATCAATCCTTCAATCCGAATTCTTTTCGCTTCATAGCTATTTCGTTGTTGATCGTGAGCGTTGCGCTTGCCAGCACCTTGGCAGGCTTTTCGTTGGCATTGACTACATCCTTAAAGGCAAAATCCATATATCTCTGGGTATAATATCCGCCGGGCACCTCCGGAACACCCTTCACCCAGCGCATCTGCTCGGTGATTTTGTCGAAATCCTTCTTTGCCCACGGGATCTCATACATCGCCTCTTTGTTGGCGGTCGAATACCGCGCTGCCGTTCCCATAATGCTTTCCAGTTCCTTGCCGAACTTCGCCTGTGCCTCGGCGTCGGTCCACCACTTGATGAACTCCCACGCCTCCTCGGGATGCTGCGACTTGGACAGGATCATACAGGCGTTCACCTCGCCCGGCACAGTGCGGTCGATCTCGCCGTTTTTCTTCAAGGTGCCCGGCACGGAGGTGAATTCCCACACACCATTCAGCTCGGGGGCAAACACCGACAGCTGGTTGAACAGGCTATAGTCGCTGATGCCGATGGGCACGGAGCCGGAGCGGAATTGGTTCAGGAAGCTATATTCCTTGGACAGACCGTAGTCCGTATACAGACTCGTCATAAACGAGAAGGTATCCACCGCCATCGAGTTGTCCAGCAGAGCCGCGTCGCCCTTCTCCGTATACACATTGCCTCCGGCCTGGAACAGGAACAGCAGGAAGTTCTTATAGTTCATACCGATGGGGTACGAGATGGCGGAGGGCAAACCGAAGCTCATCTTGTTCTTCTGCAGCATCGGAAGCATCACCAGCACATCGTCCCAGGTCTGGGGAATCGCCAGGCCAAGCTCCGACAGAATATCCTTCCGATAAAACAGCATCGGGAAGGTCTGTGTCTCCGGCAGACCGTATACGCCCTTTTCAAAGCTGAGGGGTACGATCGCGCTGGCGTAAAACCGCTTGGCAACCGTTTCGTAGTCCGAGAATTGCGCCAGATCGACCACCGCATTACGGAATGCATAGTTGCAGACATCGCTTGCGGTCAGGGTCAGCGCCACATCGGGGCCCTTCCCCGCCAGCGTCGCCGGAAGTAGCGCGCCCATGGAGATGAGCTGGATATTGGCGTTGATCTTCGTCCTTGCCGTGAAGTAGTTGTCCGACATATTTTTCAGCACCTGCGCCTGATCCCGTCCGCCGGTGACGCCGTTGCCGACCCATACAGTGACGGACTTCTGACCCTCGTCGCCGTAGTTCAGATTGTTATAATCGTTGAAGAACGAAGCAACAAAGCTGCGGATGTGATAGCTCGCCTCGGCGAAGAAGCCCAGCGACGCCTGCGGCGCCTGCTGATCCGCCGGCGCAATCAGCAAATAGTCGATCGTCAGCGGCTGCTGGCTCTCCGTCGAAACCCATGTGCCCAGAGAGCTGATGTTCTGCTGGAATGCGCTGAACCGCTTGGCGATGTTTTCCGGCTTTTCATACATTTCCTGCGTCTGGGTCGCCAGCCGCTTGATGATCTGGATGCTCTCGCCCTGCATACCGGAGCGCTGAATCAGCTGCTCCATCACCTGCTTGAGACGCTCGGTCTGCGCCTTCAGGTTTTCCATCGTCTCCGGCAGCGTATCCTTGAACTGATAATCCCGGTATTGGTCGGGCGAGGGGCCGGTCACCACGAGAATCTCCCGATAGATGCCGTTCAGCTCGTTGACGATGTCATTGACCTCCCGGATGATGGGGGCAAGCTGTCCTAAGGTGACCTCAAATTTGATCTCGTACTCGGTATCCTTTTCAAAATAGAAGGCGTAGCTCTGGGTGTCGTCCCCCAGGGTATACATCTTCCACTGGGTGCTGTAGGGCACCGCATAGTCATTCAGCTCCTGATACGGCACCTTTCCGTTGATGTAAATTCTTCTGGAGGAAACCGAACCGTTCTTGGCGTTCTGAACCCCCCGGAAGTGAATGTTATACAAGCCGTTCTCCGCGACCCGGAATTTCCAGGAGATGGTCTGCCCGTTCATCTGCCACTGCGTCGAGCCGATGCAGTTCAGCTTCAGCTTCATCGGATCGCTGGGATCCATTGAAGCGTTGGAGCGGTCGTAGATGGGCACCAGCATCGGGTCGGATTTATAATCGGCGTGCTCACCCTGCAGCTTAATCGGCTCGACCTGCGGCACAGAGTCGGTCTTGAACTGCTTTTTGGCCTCCTCGTATGCGGGCGGCTGCTCCATCTGGCAGAGAGTGATGGTTTTTATCTCCATAGGCTCCCGCACCGCCTCCAGACGGATCGTGTGCCGCCCCTGCGAGAAAAAGAACCGGAACGGGTCGGTGTAATATCCGACGGAATCCCGGATATACGCACTCTGCCACTGCTGGATCTCCTCCTGCTCGGGGCGGATCTGGTTGCCGTTGGGCGCCTCTTGGATCGTGTTGCCCTGCGCGTCTCTCTTATCCACCCAGATGCGGTTGAATTCCACCGAGCGAGCATCCTCAAACGGTAATTCGCCGTCGATCTTTACGCTGCGTATGATGGACGAGGATTTTCCGCTGGTCGCCAGATACTCCAGCCGGATGTGATACAGGCCCGGCGCTTTTACATCCACTTCCCACTCCACATATCCGCTCTCCTTCGTCTGCAGAGTGTCGGCAGTCTTTTGAGGCTGATAATCGGAATGGCTGTAGTCGACCGCCTGCAGGACAATCGGCTGTCCCGGTCGCGCCTGTGTGCTGTGCTTTTGAATATAGGAAAAATAGGGCTCTTTCACATCCAGCTGGACAGGCGGCAATGAGATATAGCTGGAATACGCTTCGTCCGCCGAAACCGTCTGCAGCATTCCTCCGAGCAAAACAATACATAAAAAGCAAGCAAGCACTCGCACAGACTTGTTTCTAAATGTATTTATGCACATGTGTATCGACCTCCAAATAATTACCGCGTATATAACTGTATACTGTGCTGCCCTCGGAGCAAAGCCCCCGTGCTTTGCCGGCGGGCGGCATTATACCCGCACCGGATCCAGGGTCTCCACCGGGCATCCGTTGACGGTGATCCGCTCAACCGGAGCGCCTACATACTGCATCGACAGGGCGGGGAAAACCGCCTCCGGATGACGGATGTCTATGGAGAACCGCCCGTCCTCGATGACCCATTCCACCTGAATCGCTCCGTAAGGCGTCGGGATCACGCCGCCGGCCTCGGTCAGCCCGCAGCAATGCGGCTCGACCCGGAAGGTTCGATACCCGCAGGTGAGCGGCTCGACCCCCAGCACATATCCGCTCAGCAGGTGCGCCACCGCCGTATCCGGATGGGAGCGATCCATCCACTGCTTGCCCTCGGTGTCCGGCGCCGGCGGATACAGCATACACTCCGTCGTCGTCGCGGGGCCGTTTTCATCCATGATGCCGTCCAGCCAGTTGACGTGTACGGGGGTGTCACCCTCGTAGGACAGCCCGGTCTTACCGGTCAGGGTCCGATATGCGATCTCATCATAGCCATACCGGAAGCAACCCCGTATGAACAGGGACACGATCTTGCCGTAAACCAGGTGGGTGGGGAACCACTCCAGCAGGTGCATGATCGCCTGCTCCGCCTGCTCCGGCGAAAGGATTCCCACCGCCAGCGCAAGGCAGTTCGCCATATGGCAAAACTCCGGACACTGCAGCCCCTTCAGGAAGCAGCCCTTGTCGCTCTGCCACAGCTGCTGCAGGATGTTCTCCTTCAGCGACGCGGCACGGGAGCGCAGCAGCGCAGCCATCGGCTTGTCGTTCAGCACATCGGCGATGTACGAGCCCTTCAGCAGAGCATCGTATACCATAATATTATTATAGGAAAAATACCCGATATCGTTCAGCTCATGATCCCATAAGCCCTTCGACGTGGCGTAGCGCTGGAAAAACAGCCCGTTTCCGTCCACCCATGTCCACAAATACTCCAGATCCCGGAGCATGGGCGGATACAGCGTCTGTACCTGCTCGGTCTTTCCGGTGAACAGCAGATAATCCCACAGGGTCGGCACGAACCACGCCGAGAAAATATCCGACTCATAATAGCCGTATTCGCCGGCAAGGAGCGGCGCCGTATTTTCCGGATAGCAGGTGCCCCAGATGTATCCCTCCGGCGTTTGGTGCCGGGCAAACATCAGCAGGCTCCCCCACATATACTTCAGCTCGGAAAAGGCGTAATAGACGTTTCTGCCCGCCCAGTCCAAATCGCCGATCCACGGCAGGCGATCCCGCTTGGCGCCGTCGGACAGGAACGGCAGCGATCGGGTGAAGATATAGTCCTCGCTCAGCCCGTCGGTGAAGTCGTCCTGCAGCAGGACCGTCTCCCCCTGCGTCACCGCAAGAGCGTCCACCATCGCCCATTTTTCAGTCGTCTGCACAAAGCCGACGCTGCCTCGGGCAAAATCGGCAGCCTGCCACTCCAGAACAAGCACATCCTCCAGATACACCGTGATCCGCTCCCCCGCAAGCTTAGTCACGATCGTATAGGGGGTGTTGTCGGTCACAATTGTGTCGAGCTCCTTCTCGCCGATCAGTGTATCCACGGAATCCTTACGGACGAACCACCGCAGCACGCCGTCCAGACTCAGCTGCAGCACATAGCCGTTATCCGAATCCTGTGCCCGCACCATCCAGCCGATGCCGGAGGGATAGTCGGGGTTGACCGCAATCTGGCAATCGAAGCGGAAGGTATAGTCCTCCCAGGCACAGCCCCTGCGATAGATGCCGGCGGGGTTGCCTTTGGTCAGGGCGCGGAGCAGCAGGGTATCCTCGACCACCTCCCAGGACTGAGAATTGTCGATGGAGGAAATCTGAACGGTATAGGTGCTGGAATACCACAGCTGATTCAGTCCGGGATGGGAGCAAAGAAAATGCCCGTCGTGCTCCTCCATATCCGCGGTGTAGTAAATGTGGAAATCCTCGATCTCCACCTCGCCGGGGGTATCCAGCGTCAGCAGAACGAACCGCTGCTGTCCCTGAATCAGGGGATAGATAAATTTCCCGGTGCGGTTGATGGTATACAGCTCATACCGGTTCGGGTTGCCGGGCAGAACCGGCAGCTCCACCCCCAGGTATTTGCAGCAGCCCCGCAGGAAATCGCCGGTCTCGCGGTGATCCCTGTCCAGGAGATACGGATACCAGTCGGAATAGGCGACACGCAGCACCGGCCGCTGCTTACGGGAGCGGACGGTGAAAACCGGATAGCCGCTGGGCGTCGACCGCCCCAGATCCAGTATCAGATACGGCTTTTTGCCGTCCTGTGCATAGCACAGCGTGAAGCTCCGCGGATCGTCGGCGTCTGTCTTTACCGTTCCTTCTGCATATTTTATCTGTTCTGTTCCGCATTTTCTCTGTTTTGGGGTCAGCAAATACGGAGTGATTTGATCAACAGTAATCATAATAACCCTCTATCGGATACAATAAACTTGAACATCATCCTACGATACCACTTCTGGAAATGCTTTGTACGAACAGCTTTTGTGTAAACAGGTACAGCACAACGATCGGCGTGATCAGCAAGAAGAATTTCGGGCTTTCCAGCACGGCGGTCATCAGGGTTGTGCCCGCCCCCATTGTGGAGAAGACCATTCCGTATAATTTGTTCGCCAGCGTGGGGATATCCGGGAAGAAAATACCGGAATAGACCGTATCATTCCACTGCCACACGAAGGAGAACAGAAAAACCGTGACCAGCATCGGAACGGAGCCGGGCAGCATGATCCGCAGGAAGGTCTTGAACGGCCCGCAGCCGTCGATATACGCCGCCTCCTCCAGAGCCATCGGCATATTCTTGAAGTGCTGCCGCAGCAGATAGATGTACAGCCCGTTTTTGAAGCCCAACGCCGTGCCGGACAGCAGGATGAAAGGCCAGTAGGTATCAATCAGGTCAATGCCGGCAAAAACGCCGGAGAACTGGAAGATGTTGGTGATCCCGAAAAAGTGAAACCGAATATACAGCGGCAGCAGAATGATCTGCGGCGGGATGATCAGCGTCAGCACCGCCATGCCGAACAGCAGGTTGTGTCCCTTGAATTTGAACCGGGCGATTCCGTATGCGACCAGGGAGCAGGACGCCAGCTGCAGCAGGCTCTGCACCGTGCAGAACAAAATCGTAAACAGCAGGGTGACCGGGTAGTTAACGGAATTCAGCACGATCTTATAGTTCTGCAGGGTCGGGTTCCGCGGAATAAATACCACCGTGGCATCCATCATATCCGCCGTGCTTTTCAGCGACGCCGAAAACTTGACGAACATGGGGTAAAGGATCATAAAGGACAAGCCGACCAGCAGGACGAAGCGCAGTAGCTTCCAGATATATGTGTAGCCCTTATGCCGGAGCGTTCTTGAATCCATACGCTTCTTAATACTGTTTGAAATATCGAACATATCTCGCCACCTCCTTCATCGATCCTCGTAATACACAAATTTAGACATAATGAAAATAACCAAGCCGACCACCAGAAAGATCAGGGAGAAGTAGATCAGTCCCATCGCAGAGCTGTAACCGAACTGGTTCTGCTTGAGCGCCGTGTCGTACATATCCATGATCACCGAGTTGGAGGAGCCGCCCAGCTGATCCACGATGGTGTAGACGGCGTTGACCAGCACCACCGGGCTGATCATCGGCAGGGTGATCTTCCAGAAATTTTCCCAGCCCGTTGCACCCTCGATGGAGGATGCCTCATACAGAGACGGGGAAATCCCCTGCAGACCTGCCAGGAAGATCAGAATCTGTACGCCGGACGACATGGTGATGGTATAGATTTTGCCCACCAGATTCGACACAAAGGAGAACAGCTGTGGGGAGAAGGAGGCACCCAGCAGATCCATCAGACCCTTAACCATGCTGGTGTTGTTTCCGTCGCCCGTCAGCGACACCTCGCCGGACAGCGCGTGGATCGCATGCCCCATCAGCGAGTCGTTGTTGGAGACTGCGGCGATACCGGACGCCATGATAACCGGCAGGAAGAATATGGCACGCACTGCGCCTCTGCCCTTAAACTCCTGATTCAACAGAGTCGCCACAAACAGGCTGTACAGCACGATCGCCGGCGACGTCAGCAGCAGCTCGCCCAGGCTCTTCAGCACCTGCTCAAAGTATCCGACCCGCACAAACAGCACCTGCCGGAAATTCTCCAGTCCCACCGGATTCAGCTGCATACCCTGATTGGCAAGGGAGAGCTTGCTGAAGCCGAGGATGATATACAAAATCAACGGGGAGAGGAAGAACAGCACAAATCCGACCGCAAACGGCAAAGCAAAAATATATCCCCAGCGGATCCGCTTTTGCTCCAGAGAGATGCTTCTTTTTCTTAAGTTTATCATTCAACCATCTTTCCTTCCGCTCGAATATAGCCGTGCGCCTCAATCGTTTTGTTTTGATAGGTAACCGGCTCGTCGTTATAGTTGACAATAATGGAAACGCCGTTGTCGTAGGTCGTGCAGTTGACATCGGGCTGCACCTGCCGATGGTCGACGATCTTCGCCGTCTGGCAATCCTTAAGTAGCGTGTTCATCTCTTGATACAGCTCCGCCGCCTGGGTCAGCCACAGCTTGTAGTTGACGCCGTAGATGTTATACTCCGTGTCCTTCAGCTCGTAGTTATCCCGATAGATAAACTCAAAGCTCGGGAAGGAGCCGGTCTCAATCAGCGCCAGCCGATCCTTTTCAAAATCACCCGTGTAGTTCATCGGAGTGCCCGACACAGGCACCAGACCGTGCACCACCATCTGATAGAAGGGAATCGTCCGGTCACACATATAGTGATTCTCCGATGTCAGAGGGATATCGGTGATGACCGCAGCGGACGCCAGCGCATATTCATTCGCCGCCTGCACCAGCACGCTGTGGGTGGCCGACAGCTCCTTCAGCTGATCCTGCACCAGCGTCAGGCTCTGCTGGCGGTCGATCGTCTGCTTGGTGTTATAGTCGCTTGCCAGCACCTTGCCCAAGGTGCCGACGCTGATGCCGTTGATGTCGTAGCGCTCCAGATCCGCTGCGGAATTCTTCAGCATAAGCTCATACCGGCGGGGCGACACGAGCGTCGCCGCGGAGCCCTTGATCTTTTCAAAGGTGCTCAGCTTATACTCGTAATTGTACGCGATGCGCTTATTCAGCGTGCGGGCAGCCATGCTCTTTTTCCGGAAGGAATCAAGCCAGGTATCCTCCCGCACCCGCTGCACATCCACGCCGGGATAGAAGCCGACATTCTGCTCGTTGACATACGTCAGCAGCTTTTCGAAGCCCTTTTTGCCACCCAGCGCACTCATGAGCTTGATGCGGTCGTATACGCTGTTTTCTCTGCCGCCGTTCGCCCAGTCGCTGAGCTCCAAAATCGTGTTGGATACGCCGGCATGCTTCAGCTCGTCCAGAATCTGAATGGTTTCCTCATAGCTGGTCAGCGTCTTCGGGCTGTCCACCGGGATACCCAGCATCGACCGCTTGTAGGTGACGGCACCGATCACGCGCAGGTGGAAGGGCAGATTCTCCTGCATGGTCCTCTGCACGATCTTGCCGGTTTTCAGCAGATAATCCCGATACACATTTGCCATACCGCTGTAATCCGCCTGCTCCTTCTGCAGAGGAATATACCGGATCTGCAGCGCACCGGAAAGATCCTTCTGAGGATAGATGTCGAAATCGGTCAGGTTCATGATGGCGGTTTCCTGATGCTGCGGGCGCGCAAGCTGGAATTTCGGACACACATGGTTGTAGGAATTCGTGCGGCCGCTGATGTCCGCCTCGATGAAGACCGAGCCGTCTCCGCTCTCCACGATTCCCAAAAAGCCCACATCGTTCTGCTTGAGTCCGAAAACAGGCAGGTGCGCCTGAATATCGATGGGCTGCTTGGTGGGAGCCTCCTCGAACAGCGGGTCATCGCCGTAGACCAGCTCCGTCTCATAAGCGGCCAGATTGGTTTTGCCGTTATTCAGATGGATGAGGGAGCCGGAGCCGCCGGGGACGAACATATAGCCCTCCTTGGTGCTGTCGGCCGCGCCCCAGAAGGGGTTGATCCAAATGTTGGTCACCTGCATAACGCTCCGCTTATAGCGGATGCTGTTTTCGGGGATGCAGACCGTCAGGTCATTCCCGTCCAGCCGGTATTCCAGCCGCAGCTCGACCGAATAATCCGGATCCTGCGCAATGTTGACCTTGTTCTCCTGATGGTCGCGCTCCATATCCTCGGCTGTGTAGCCGACGTTGACGAAGACCTGCTCCACCTGCTCCAGCATAAAGTCGGACGCCACCTGCTCGCCGGGAGACTGGAACTGGAGAGTGCCGGGCGTCACGAAATAGTAAATGGGGCGTTCCTTCAGGATCGGGAACACTTCCAGGAACAGCGCCCGGTCAGCCTCGCTCGCCAGATCCTTGAGGACGACCTTTTTGTAATACGACTCGAAGGTGGTCAGGTCAAATTCATCGGTGATCTTGTTTTTGATCTCCTCATAGCGCTCCACGGATAAGGCTCTGGGGACGATGAACACCCGCTTTTTCTTACCGATCAGATAATTGACGCCGATCCCGTTATCGATGGGATAAAAGCTGTATTGCTGCAGCGAGATGCTCTGGGAAAAGGAATCCACCGTTGTCTTTTTTCCCTGTGACACATATTCCAGCAGAATCTGTGAGCAGAGCTGATCCAGGTTCACCCCCTGTGCCAGAGGGTCCTCGTTGCGCTTCACGGGATTGGTGGTCCAAATATTGCCCGTATTCTTATCCTCTAAGGTGACGCAGGCATTGCTTCCGTCCACATATAAATTCATACGGTCCGAGCTCGCCGCCAGAGCCGGCTGCTCCTTGGACTTGATATCCGCATCAAACGACTCGTCGGTATACTTGCCGGAATCGTCCTTGGCGGTTGTAGTATCGGTGCTGACGGAGGCGTTGTTGCAGCCCACAGAGCCGATCAAGGTTATCAGGCTGAGAGCGATCAGAAGCGTGCGCCGCAGACAGCACAGCATCTTGTTTGGCATAAATTGTCATCCTTTCCGACGGTATCATCCGGTTCTTCCATAGGCTCTTGCGACAGCAGGGGACGGCAAAGCCGCAAGGCTGCACGCAACCTTTTCCGCGTCACATACGCATGGTCATTTCGGTCCACAGCAAATCCACAAAGCTCACGATCTGCTGAATGATGGAAACAAACAGAAGAATCAGAAACAGAATAATAACCATTCCCACCACTGCAACCGCGATTGTGGCGATCGTTTTGGGCATTGTAAATTGATGTACCGTCATAATTCCGATCAGGATCAGCAGCCCTGCCCAGAGGATCGACAGGGCGTCCAGCACCGTATAAAACACGGTCTCCTCGACGATCATCACGTTGCTGAGCAGCAGCATGGGGATGTTGATCAGCACCAGCGGCGTGAGGGCATAGGAGGTGGTGATGAAAATGTCCTTGAAGCTGCCCTCGCCGTCCACCAGAGTGGTGATGCACCAGTTGGACAGGCACCACAGACCCAGCGGGGCCAACACACTGAGGATCTCCACAAACACGTTCATTTCGTTCTGCTTGTTAAAGTTCAGTATAAACCCCGTGAACTGCCGGCGCAGGATCAGCAGCACGCTCAACAGCGCCACGATAAGCCAGGCGGAATATACATTCCCCTTTTTCTCGTGCTTCAGATCCCAAAAACCCTTGAAAGGATGAAAAATCAAATAAAGAGAATATCGAAATCCCTTTAACATCTGACTCAACACTGTGCCCATCGTCATTCTCCTTTTCGCCCAGAGCGACGCTTTTTCCTATACACATGCAAAAGAATGCTCAGTAGTATCAGAACGGCGATTGCAATAAGAATGACCGTGAAATACCGATCCAACACCAACGTGCGATACTGCTCAAACGCCGCCGAATAGTACTTTCTGTTATTGCCCAGCTTATAATATTTCATTGCCTCGGAGTAATTGCCCTGATTATACCGGGCGTCTCCGACGCCGCTGTAGGACAGCTCGGATTTTGAGGTGTACTTCAGCGTCTGCAGCCAATATGTGCAGGCGGAATCGTAGTCCTGCTTATAGGCAGACTCGACAGCCCGTGTGATCAGCGTGCCGTATTCCGTCGGCTGAAACAGAACGATCTGCGCCAGCTCGCTGTCCAGCACCGCATAGCGCTCGCCGAAATCGTCGATCGCCACCGGCATCTTGAACTGCCCGAGGCTTGTACCCAAAGAGCCGAACACATACAGAAGATTTCCGTCCTGGTCGTAGGTGAAGACCCGACCGAACCGCCGATCCAGCACGGTATACAGCCCCGAGTCCTTTACGCACACATCCACCAGCATCGAGGGCAGATACTGATCCGTCTTGTCATCCACCACAAACTCCGCATCGCCCATGGGCGCCACCGTTCCGTCACGGTTCAGGATGTCGTCGCCGATCGGGTTGAGCCGGTGGATGAACATGGAATCGTTAAAATTGGCCGGGTCGATGATGCCGACCGTGCCGTATACAAAGCCCTTGCTGTCGATGTCGTTACTGGAATATTCCGTCGGAATGATCAGCGACATTCTTTCCTTTTGCTCCGCCGTGGCGAAAAAGCGCACGATCAGATCCCAGACCTTCGGCTTCGTTTTAACGGCGCCGAAGAAGCTGACAAATTCGCCCCGGTGATCCAATTCGATCATACCGCTGCTCATATCCCCGGAGACTACAAAGATCCGGCCCGCCACATCCACAGAGAGGCGCTTGGGGCGGTACGCCACGTCGTCCGACAGCAGGGTCGATTTCGGCTTTCCGATGCTCCGCACAAACCGCAGGTCCTTATCGAATTCAATGATGCGCTCGTTGTCCGTGTCCGCCACATACAGGCGGTCGCTTTCCGTGACGAAGACACCGCTGGGCTTATTGAAGGTATCGGCGGTGCCGTTGTTATCAAAGGCATCCAGGATCTTCACATCGGCCCCCTCAGGGTCGGTGATCAGGATGCGGTTGTTGCCGGTGTCGGCTACAAACATCCGTCCGTCCTTAATATACAGATCCTGCGGCTCCTTCATCGTCAGCTGCAGCTTCTCGGCATTCAATATATCGTACGGAATATACGCCTGCGGCTCAATGGTGGACTCTTTATCGGCATTGTATGTATAGTTCTGGTACGGAGCATAGGCGGAAATCGGCATTGTCAGCAGTAATAAAACGAGGATGACCGCGCTGACACATCTTATTTGCTTCAAAGGTTTGCCCTCCCATATTATTCATGAAGCTGTCTGCCGGTATCGGCAGACAGCTTCATTCAAGCACATGATTGAAAGTGAGCTACTCACCTTTTGGCGTATACGTCTTTCAGAAGATTATTATACGAATTTACCACAGATTTCAGGACTGCATCCTGCGACTCCTGACCGTTTGCAATTTTCTGTACATGCATCATCCAGCCGTTTTCCCCATAGTAGACCTTGGGGCCGACCGCCAAATAGTCATAGGACAGCACCGGCTCACCCTGCTGGTAAATCGCCTTCAGCGTATCCAGAGAGCCTCTGTCGTTGACAAGGGGAGTCATATTGGTCTGCAGCAGCTTGAGGTTATCCTTCTCCTCGAACAGCGGCTCATTAAGCGCATTGATGACCAGCGCGACCTGCTCCGGGTTCTCCACGCCGTAGGGGATGCCCCAGAATGCATAGTCCGCCGATGCGCGGGTGGTATACTTCGAGGCCTTGTCCTTCTTGGGCAGCATCAGGATGCCGTAGTTCTCCTTGGCGGTCTTGTCCCAGCCGGTGGTGATCCACTTCAGCAGCCACGGACCGTTCACCGCCGCGAAGGCGCTCTTGCCCTTGATGAAGTAATCCTTGAAGGCAAAGGAGTCGTTGGGCCACGGTCCCTGCTCCTTCTGGATCGGAACCTCCACGAGCTTGTTGCTGACCCACTTGGTGTACTGGCTCATCACGCTCTTTGCCTGAGCCGAATTGCCGTTGAACTTCACCGTCGAGCCCTCATGCAGGATCCAGTCGGTGTTGTTCGCATACAGCATGGACTTATAGAAGTGGCCGTCCACATCCACCAGAGGCGTCATGCCCTTGCTCTTGATCCTGGTGGCATACTCCTCAAACTTGTCGAGGGTCCAGTCGCCGTCCGCCTGCACCTTGTACAGGTCGTCGGTGATACCGGCATCCTGCACCATCTTCTTGTTGTAGAGCATGAGATAGGAGAACCAAATTCTCATCTCACCATAGCAATAGTACATTGGAGAAACGCCGTAGTGCTTGCCGTCGATCTTGCAGATATCGGTGATCTCGGCAAACTTTTTCCGGTCGTTGAAGTCGATGTTGCCCAGCGGCTCCAAAGGCTGCACATAGCCGGCGACATACGCATTCAGGAATTGCTCAAAGCCGTTGAACCAGCGGATATCCACCGAGGGCTTGCCGGAGGCAATGGATGCGTTGATCCCGTCGAAATCGTAGGAAACATAATATTCGATGTTGCAGTTATAGCGCTTGTTGATCTCCTTGATCTTCTGCGCGAACTTCACACCCACCTGAGAGGTGCTCTCCGCCTCAACCTGTCCGATGTGCAGGCGGATCTTGCGCCCCTTCATATCGATCTTCTTGGTCGGATCCAACGGCTTGGGGGTCGAGCTGGCGCCCGGCGTGCCGGAGGAGGGCTTGTCGCTCACCGTGCCGGAGGACGAGTTCTCCGTCGAGGAATCGCTGTTGTCCGGGGCCGAGGGATCCCCGACGTCGCTCCCCTGTGTGGGAGTCGAGCTGATCTGGCTATTGTTGTCGTCGCTGGTGTTCGGCTCCGTCTTGCTGCAGCCGACGCTTTGCAGCAGCAGCGAAACAATCATGACCACAATCAATATCCGGGAAACTGTTTTTTTCATTACCATTGCCTTCCTTTCTTCTCTACAGTTTGCAGTTCTGCGAAAAACCGCTTTGAAAACCGTGCCGGGGTAAAGCTCAATACAATCGTGCCGTCGCCGTATCGTATCCACATTCAACACCATCAGTATAGCACTCTCGGTTGTTTTAATCTACATTTTCTCTTGCTAATAATATGGAATTGTTGCTTTTCAACAAGGGAGCAAAAAACGCTGCCGCTCTCCCTTGCCGAAGCCGCCCCGAAGCCGCCACCATCCCGCAAAAAAGCCACCCGTTGCAGGCACCGTGAACACAAAGCAGCCGGCAAAGCCCCCTTATGTCCACAAAAGAGGTGCTTTGCCGGCCGCCGTTGAGTATCTTGCGGCGTCCCCTGAACGGGTGCATCACAGCAAGTTTTCGTAATGGTTCCGGAATTGCAGCGGAGACACATACATATGCTTCTTGAATGAATAGATGAAGCTGGAGACATCGTCAAAGCCCACCCGGATCGCAATCTCATTGACGGACAGCGGCGTGGAGATGAGCAGATCCTTCGCCTTTTCGATCCGGTACATACACAGGTATTTGTAGGGTGATTCGCCGGTGCTCTCCTTGAACAGCCGGGAGAAATGGTATTTGCTGATATAGGCGTTTTTCGCCATATCGTCAATAGTGATTTTTTTGTCGTAGTTGAGATTGATGAATTCCTTGGCCTTTTGGATGCGTGAATCATGGTCCACATCCTCAAAGATCATATTGAAGATGTTATTGATGATGGGGGCAATCTTCATATCCACATACAGCGAGTTTTCTCCCGACAAGCTGTAGATGTTCTCCCAGCAGCCGACGAAATAGCGGATGTTGTCCCGCACGAACACGTCGGAGTCGAAGTTCTTGAACAGCGAGAGGCTTGTGGTCCCCACCGTGTGGAACCAGTAGAATTTCCATATATCAGCCACCGTCTGATAGGCGTGGGGATACATACAGTTGATGCAAAAGAGGGAGCCCTCCCGCAGCGAGTATTTATTGTTTTTATATTCCAGCATTCCCTGACCGGCGGTCGTATAGCCGAACAGAATACTCTCCTGCGGGATACCGGTGATTTTATAGTTGGTATCCGCCTCCACATACCCCAGCTCGTTGGTGCAAAGAAGCGTTTTATAGGCGGAATCGCTGGGAATATGGGTAGCAAATCGCTTGTCGAATATACCTTTGGACATACATACGGCTCCTTTCCTCCGGTCAGGGGGTATATCAATACTGTCTCCGGCTCATGCATCGCCCGCCGCACAGACGGCACAATCGGATGGGTCTGTAAGCTGATTATATCAAATTCTTGTCAAAATTTCAAGGGAGGAGTTTGTATGGATAACATAAACATTCTGCCTTTTTCGGGATTTCATGCCCCAAAAGGCGAAAAATTAGCGCACAGAGCCGCCGGCTCCCCGGCCAAGCGTCTGTAAAAACGCAAAGCCGGAGAACGGACTGATCTGTGCGCCATGCACGCGGTCAAGCGGTGTGCAGAAGCCTGTGCGGCGGGCCGGTGACGGTCACCGGAAGCAGGGAAATATATTGATCTGATCGATCCGCGCGTTTCCGTTGATGTCGCCCTTGGTGCATTCCACACGCAGCTTGCGGCCGGTCAGCGGCTCGTCAAAGCGGAACGTGTTCAGCCGCTCGGTGTTGCCGGTCACCGCGGCGACGGTGACCCAGCTGCCGTCCCGCTCCATCTGGATCGTATAATCCCGCAGCGCACAGGCCAGCGAGGTGGTATACAGATCGATCTGGCAGAAGGTCTGCTCCCGCCGCAGATCGATTAGCAGATAGACAGGGTTTTCCGGGCTGCAGACCTGCGCCGAGCACCAGCCCGTATAGTTATCGGTCGCCCCGTTGACCGCCCGCCAGGGGTAGCAGCGCTTATCGTAGCCCTCATAATAATCCGAGCTGGTCACCTCGGCACCGATGGACAGGGAGGGCATACCGAATTCCGTAACCGTGAACAGAGCAGAGCCGTATACCTCCGGATGGTTTTCGGCGTATGCTCTCACCCGGAACTGTCCGTCCGAAATGGCGGTGACGGAGCCGTTCGTCTCCATGAACGCCTTGTTGGTCGGAGAGCCGTCCGGCTCGGTGATCTCCCAGCGCACCTGCTGGTCGTAGCAGTCCGGAGGGTCAAAATACGCCATCACCTGCAGCTTCGGCTGCTCCTTGGAGAGGCAGCGAACCCCTCCGTCCCCATCGACCGCGATCCGCACGGGGATCGGCGCCGGATCCGTCCGCTCCTGCCGCACCAAAATCACCGTCTTGCGGGCGACGCGGCCGCGGGCATCCTCGGCGTATACCGTCGCCACGCCGTTCTCTCCCATCGGCCGGACAAGCCCGTCCTCTACCACCACGATGGCGGGGGTCGCCCACCAGCGCACCGCCAGGAAGTTCGTGTGCAGCTGCAGCGTCTCGCCGGCGCTGCGGATGGTGGTTGCCTCGTCGGCGCTGGTGATCGCCAGCGGCCGGTTGGCATACCAATCGGAACGATCGGTCAGCAGGAAGACCCAATCTCGTTTATCCGGCTTAGGCGGCAGCCCAAAGCGACCGTCCCGGGGCAAACACTCGCCGACCAGCCGATAGACGCCTGTGTCCATATCGTACCACCAGCCCTGATACGGCGTATCCTTGAGATGGCGCAGCTCTCCGGAGGACAGCGTCTCGTCGAACAGGCAGACCACATAGGTCTCGTCCTCCACCGTTGCCAGCGCCTTGCGCTCGTTGGTCTGAAAATCGCTCCACGCCGGATCGTCGAAGCGGGGGGTCAGCCGCCACCATTCCAGCGCCTCGAAAAAGTGCCGGCAATGGATCAGCTTTTTGCCGCCATCCAGCTGCAGCGCGTCAAACCAGCGCCGATAATCCCCATAGTGCATCCAATCGTCCGGCGAATAATCGTCATTCCAGACCCCCTGCGCACCATAACCGTAGCCGCACATACCGGTCAAATACGACTTGTAGCCGGCTCCCAGCGCCTGTACCTTATCCGCCCACAGCTCCTCATAGCCGGTCTCATAGCAGACGACCGGCTTGTCGATGGCATAAAAGCCCCGCAGATACGCCGTGTTGTTCAGGGTGTATTCCTGCGGCTGCAGCCCAAACCACGCATGATAGGGCTTGTCGTCCCAGGCGGAATTTTCGGCGGTCAGCAGGCAGTTGTTTGCCCCATGAGCGGTCAGCGGATGATGATAGGCGTCGAACTCAGCCACCGCCTCCGCCACGGTATACCAGCGCTCCGGCTCCACCGTGCCGTAGCAATGGGGATCAATCTCCTGCGCAACCGTCCACAGAACCGGGTAGCTGCCGTAGCGCGCCACCCAGAACCGTGCCAAACGGCGCAGATATTCCGGCGTGTAGACGGGATTGTTGATCTCGTCGGTGAAAAAGAGCTGAGCATTGGCGTGTACCAGACCGGACTCCGCGATGTAGGCGAATTTTTTATCCAGCTCCCGGAAGCCGCGGATATCCCGCTCATCCAGACCGTCGGTCAGATCGTAGATCTGCGGCACATTCGGTGTCCCCAGGGGCTCGGACTGATACACGGTGAAGCCTTGGGACACCCGATGATCGACGGTATAGCGGAACTGGCTGTCGATCCCCTCCACATTCGACTCGTCCCATTTTTCGTGGCACAGGAACCAATGGGTGTCGCCCAAATAAAAGAAGGGGGTGCCGTCATGATAGGAAAAGCGGCGCGTATGGGGCTGAACCGTCAGGAAGCCCCGCTGATATATGGCGTGCTCGCCGGTATACGGCACGCAGCAAAGACTGCCGCAGCGCCCGTGCAGCCCCGCATTCTCCGTGTCGGAGCAGGCGGTCGTATACTCCCAGTCCCCCTCCTCGGTCAGAGCCACCCGGACGGCAAACTCCCGCCCGCCGTTCCAGAACGCCGGCCGCTCGATCACCGTCCCGCCCGCTGAGCGGAAGGTGACCGTCAGCGCAACATCCCATAACGGATCGGCATAGGTGCGATCCGAGGCAAACGACAGCTCCGCTGTTTTCCATTTTTCAACCATCATCCCAATATGTCCTCTCTTTACAAAGGAAAAGGCGTATTGTAAAATGCATCACTTCACAATACGCCTTTCCGATACTCACGCTATTCGCCGCAATTGGTCATTCTCCGGCGTCTCAGCTGATGGAAGGCAGCTCCGACTCGCCGGTGATGTAGGGATAGCTTCCGTTCTCGAAGGAGGCAGCGATGACCTTGGCGTTCGCCATGGTGGGCCGCACTCGGTCGTTGATCAGCAGCACCCAATCCTCCGTGTTGGAGGGCGGAGCGGGCGTCTCCCACTTGCCGTTGCTGTTCGGCTTGAATTTCGTCGCCGCAACGGTCGTCTTACCGTCTCTCGGGTTGACCCACTTAGCATCATAGGTATGCTGCGGATTCAGGCGAGAGATCGTCCCCACCAGATCGAAGGAAATGGGCTTCTCCTGAATCGGATAATAGATCATGATGCTGGTGCGGTCGGAATTCGCCTTCAGCAGCGGATCGCTGGCGGTGCCCGCCTGCTTATACCAGGAGACGATGGAGTTATAGGGCTTCATCTCCCACCACGGGACGGAGGTGAAGATCTCCTTCAGATACTGCATCTGCGTGCCGTTTTCGGCGTCGATTGCCGTAAACCACGGCACCGGCTTGGCGCCCCACAGCTGGAAGGTGTCGTTCTCGTCCCAGATGGCGTTCCAGATGCCCTCGGCGCCGTAGCTGTAGCCGAAGCCGCCGCACATGATCGAGGTGTACGCCATCTTGCGGGTCAGGTTTTTCGGCACCTTGGCGATGCCCTCATAGCACGCCTCAGCCTCCAGGAAGGGCATGGTCGCCGTGCGGTTATACTTGTTCTTCCAGCTGTTCAGGATGTCGGGGGTCAGGCTGGCCACATGGCCGGTCTGCAACATGACGAAGTCGAACCACTCCTCGCCGCGGTATTCGTCGCTCTTATAGCCCCAATTATCCAACTCCACGCCGGAGTGCAGCGTGGTGGGATGCTGATAGGGATCGATCTTGTCAACATACCGCGCGATCTGCGCCCAATACGGGGAATTCATCCGCGCCTCGCCGCAGGTGTTCCACACCACCGGATAGGCAGAATACCGCGCCACGATATAGCGCGCGATTGTCTTATAGGCCGACACCGTGTAGTCGCTGTAGGCATAGGGACCCCAGTCCAGACCCAGTGCCGAAACCAGACCGCTCTGCGCAACATACTGGATGCGCTCATCGCAGTTCGAGAAGAATTTCGTGTTGGGGGTCTCCCACTTTTTATTCTCTACCCAAACTCTGCCGCCCTCGTTCCAGGTGGCGGGCTCGCCGTTGATCCGACCGTTATCGCCCGACTCGGACAGGAAGAAGTTCATCTGATAGACCGTGTAGCCTTGCTTGGCCCGCAGATCGACCATGCCCTTGAACATGGAGGAGAAGCGCGGGTCGTTGGACTCATTCAGGCGCTCCCGATGGCTCAGACCCATCCAGTGGGTATCGGCGAGCCAGAAGAAGGGGGTGCCGTCCCGGTGGGTCATATTCCGCTTGTCATTGCTGACCCGCAGGAAGCCGTGCTTGTAAATGTCCAGGTTGCCGGTATATTTTGTGCAATACAGCTCGCCCTTGACATTGTGCAGACCGGCGTCCGCCTTATCCGCCGCCGAGACGGTATAGGTCCACTTGCCCACGACCGGCGGAGCAAACCGGATGACCCATTTCTGTCCGCCGTCCCAATAGCCGGGGATCGTCATCTTCTGCCCCTGCGGGCCAGTGAACTGGCAGTTGATTGCCTGATTCAGATACGGGTTGACGTATGTTTTAGCCGCAGTCAGCTCGATGTCGGTGGCGATCCATTTCTGCGTGGATTTTGCCCCCGCAGGGACGAGCACATTCATATCGTCGATGGGCTTGTAGTTATACTGAACATGCTTGTTCCCGGAGCTGCCGCTGCTCGTGTTGGTGGTGCCGTTCAGCTTATCCGGCACGACGGGCGCATCCGGGGTGTCCGACACATCCGGAGTCTCCGGCGTGCTCGGGGTGTCCGGCGTCGGCTGCGACGGCTCGGAGGGATCGCTGCTCTCCGTCGAATTCGGAGTGCTGCTCGGAGAGGGCTTCACCGGATTTTTATCCGTGAAACATCCCGTGGCCAAGCACGAAATGCAAAGCAACACGGCTATAACGCAACAAAGTGTTTTTTGTTTCATCATAAACTCCTATCTCCGCCCGCTTACGGCAGGAATGCCGGTAACCGAGCGGTTTTATTATGGCTGATGATCAATAATAGATGGTTAATAATGAGGGAAAGAGGGGATTCGGACACTTTACGCCAAAGTCACGTAAAAGTTACCGTAGTCAAATTTACCATTTTTCAATTTCGCAGTCAATGAATAATTGTCAAAGCAGCAATTATTCACGATTTTAAGCATTTTTTTGGCTGGATAATCCGGGGAAGATACGCTATCATTAAAACAAGGGAATTTGGGCATTTTACAGCGAAAATCACCGGAACCAATTGAGTAAGCTCTAACACACTGGAGGTGGGTAATTTTGAAAAAAACACACACTGTATTTTTCAAACAATTAAAGATCAAACAGATCATTGCGATGGTTGTCGCATTTACCTTTTTTATGCCTGCTTTTACCGCTCATTTTCGGGCTGAAAGTGTCAACTTAGCGGATCTCGCCAACAATCCCAACCTGGTGGCCTCCGCTTCGGTCAACGCCGGTGCCGCAATGGGCGCGTTTCAGTACGACGGCTCCTGGCAGAACCCCGGCGACGCCCCGATCGGCAATGGCAAGGCGCACTGGGTCTCCCTCGACTTCGGAAAAGAAGTCACCTTTGACGGTGTCAAGTTCAATCAGTATAACAAGGCTGTGAAGAAGTTCAGCATCCAGATATCGGACGACGGCAACCAGTGGACCACCGTGTTCCGGGGTATTGATACCGCCGCTGTCGCTCCCGAAGGCGGTCAGGGCTGGAATGAATACCTCACCGTCCGCCTGAGCAAGCCGGTGACGACGAGACATTACCGTCTGCTGCTGGAGGAGACCGCCGATCCCACGCTGCCGCGTGCGATTATCGGACTGCACTGGATTCACAACGACTCCTCCTTCACCACCTCGCCGGAGATTAAAGACATCACCAATGAGGTCACCGAGCTGGCACACGGCTTGGAGACCGATGCCTACTCCGCGTCCTCCGACAACGGCGGCGATCAGACCGCCGACAAGGCCTTCGACGAGGATCTCGGCAGCGTGTGGCAGGCAGCCGGCGGTGTGCAGATCAACGAACCCCAGTGGCTGATGGTGGACCTCGGCTCCGCTAAAACGGTGTCCCGTGTGGATTTTTCCCAGTACAACAACCGTGCCAAGCAGTTCAAATTCCAGATGTCGGACGACGCGACGAGCTGGAGAGACGTTTTCAACGGTGAGGTCGCAAGCGCTGCCGATGCCGGCGGTACCGTCGACTACACCGTGGTTTTCCCGGAGGCTTCCGGGCGGTATTTCCGCATCTTCTTTGCCGTGACCGCCGGCGATACGACCGGCGCACAGACCCAGCCCGCCATCTTCGATATGAAGGTCTATGATAGACCCGGCGACGGCGTGACCTCCCCCGAGATCGCCTGCGGCAACCTGGCGGATACCAGCGCCAATCCCAATCTGGTCGCCTCCGCTTCGGTCAACAACGGCGATGCCGCGGGCGCGTTCCAGTACAACGGCATTTGGCAGAACACCAACGAGGAGCCGATCGGCGGCGGCAAGCAGCAGTGGCTTGCTCTCGACTTCGGTGAGCCGGTCACTTTCAACGGTGTGAAATATCAGCAGTATGGCAGACGCCTGAAGCAGTTCAGCATCCAGATCTCGGACGACGGCGCCCGGTGGACCACCGTATTCAAGGGCTCCGATAATTCCATCCCCGCCGAAAAAGAGACATGGGACGAATATACCTCCGTGCGTCTGAACAAGCCGGTAAGAGCGAAGCATTTCCGTTTTCTGATGGAAGAGGTCTTCGCCAACGAGCCAAAGGTAATCATCGGACAGATTTTCATCTATAACGATGCGGCCTTCACCGCCACTCCGGAGATTGAGAACATCACCAATATGCCGGTCGAGCTGGCGCACGGCTTGGGGACCGACGCCTACTCCGCGTCCTCCAACAACGGCGCCGACCAGACCGCCGACAAGGCCTTTGACGAGCACGACTGGACTCCGTGGCAGGCGGCCCCCGGTGCGCAGATCAACGCACCCCAGTGGCTGATGGTGGACCTCGGCTCCACCAAAACGGTGTCCCGTGTGGACTTCTCCCAGTATAACAACCGTGCCAAGCTGTTCAAATTCCAGGTGTCCGACGACGCGACGGAATGGAAGGACGCATTTTACGGCAAGGTCGGCAATGCGGCCGACGACGGCGGCACTGTCAAGTACACGGCGGTTTTCCCGGAGATTACCGGACGGTATTTCCGCATCTACTTCATCGAGACAGCCGGCGATAGCACCGGTGGTCAGACTCAGCCCGCTATCTTCGATATGTATGTCTATGACAGGGCCGGCGACGGCGTGACCTCCCCCGAGATCGCTGACCTCCTCGGCGACGACGCTCCGAAGGAGCTGGCGCACGGTCTGCCGAACAAGCTCTATAAAGCCTCCACGGCGCAGAAGGATCAGGAAGCTAAAAATGCCTTCGATGCGGATATCTACAGCGTATGGCAGGCGGAAAGCACTGCGCAGGTCTCTGCGTGCCAGTGGCTGATGGTGGACTTCAGCAAGACGGAGAGCATCTCCCGCATCGATTTCATCCAGTACAGAAACCGTACCAGACAGTTCAAGCTGCAGGTTTCGGAGGACACCGAGACCTGGACCGACGCCTTCAAGGGCAACATCCCCGGCGCCAGCGACGCTTACGAATCCGAAAACGCTAACTATACGGTCGTTTTCCCGACCGTGAACGGCCGCTATTTCCGGATCCTGTTCCTGGATATGGTCGGCAAGGTGGAAGACGACGCGATTCCGAGCATGCCCGCCATCTTCGATATGAAGATCTATGACAAGGCCGGCGACGCCTCCACCTCCGCTGAGGTGCACGAGGGTCTGCTCGATCCGGAGGATTCCTTTAAGCCGCCGGCACCGGTCAACCCGCTGGTGAAGCCGGTGAACCTTGCTCTGGGCAAGGGCGACTCGGCATACACCTCCTCCTCGAACCTCGACGGTCAGCCTCCGCAGGCGGCATTTGACGGAAACGGCTCCTCTAACTGGCAGAATTCCGGCAACAGCTTCCCGGCTTGGATCCAGGTGGATTTGGGCGAGAAGACCGCCGTCAACGGTATGTGGATCAGCCAGTGGAGTAACCGCATCAAATATTTCAAGGTTCATGTTTCCGACGACGGTGAAAACTGGTCCACCGCATTCTACGGCCGCGTGACCGACGCGGAGGAAATTCCCACCTCCTCGGAGCTCTCCATCGCCTTCCCGATGGTCACCGCCCGCTTTGTCCGGTTCACCATCACCGACGGCGTGTACGACGAGCCGAATAAGCAGCTGTTCAACGTCCCGATCTATGAGATCGAGGTATACTGCGGCGAAAACTGGGCAAACAGCGAAAACGTGGTCGATGTCGAGACCGAAAGACCCACTCCGGAAACGCTGAACGCTCTGAAGGAAGTTTTGGAGCGCATCGAGGCTCTGGATGAGTCGGCCTACACCGAGAAATCGTTTGAGGCTCTGAAGAAGATATATCAGAAGGCGAAGACCTACGAGGACGGCACCGTGGGCAACAACACCGAGGTGCTGGAGATCATCGAGACGCTGAAGAAGGCGGAAAAGGATCTGATCCCCGTCAGCTCGTACAATGAGCTGCGGGATCTGCTCAAGGAAATCCGTCAGATGAATTCCTCCGAGTATCATCCGGATGACTGGAACTCCCTGATGTTGCTGGCGGACTATGCCAATGTTCTGCTGCAGAAGGGCGATGCGGATACCAGCGAGGTATCCTTCTACGTCAAGTCCATCGACATCATGCTCGCCTCCATGCGTTCTGCTTCCGAGGAAGAGCTCGACTATGAGTATGTTGTCAACCCGTCAAAATCCAATGAGTACATCAAGGAAGAGATTCTTGTCGACGGCGACAATGACAACACCGGAAGCTCGGTCGCTACCGGCGAGGCCGGCGTATGCGTCTTTGCTCTGCTGCTGGTATTCGCCAGCGCAGTGGCGATTAAGATGACCAAGAAGAAAAAGGCACGCTAAATACAGGAATCATAACACAAAGAAAACCCTCCACAACGGTGTAAAACCCGCCGTGGAGGGTTTTCCCTTGTCCCGCCCCTGCGGCGCCGCAAAGAGACCTCTGCCTGCGTCACGCATGATCGGTAAGGCAGAAGCCGTCCTTGCCGCTCATCCTGCGGCGCCGAAGGCGGCATCCGGGGTTGAACCAAGCGATGCCTTCCGCCGCAGCGTCGAAGCTGCGCAGGAGGCATATTGCGGTGTGCTCGGCACACGGTGTCTCCGCTCATGGCGCCGGGCAGAGCGTCGCCGCTAAGTATTAAGTGTACTGTCTTTAATAGCGTGTTATACCGGGCGCTCCATCTGCGGGCATGCCAGCGCATCCCGGCGTGCAGCCGGCACCGCCCAATGCACGGCATTTGCGGATGGTGAGGGGAGGTACTGTTTCGTGTCCCGGCTGATAATAGAAGCCCCTGCCATATCCCCCGTTGCCGGCAGCAACCGGAGCGGAACGCTTCTCCCCATTCATAGGCACCGAGGAACACGGTAAGCTTCGGCTCAGGGATCGTACCAATCTGCCTCCCCGGGCGATGATGGGTATTGATTCCTGCGGGATGCTCCTCGGCGCGATCCATGAGGAGGAGGAAGAAGAAAAACTCCATCTGCTGATGGTGGACGATCACATTCCCGCCGGTGCGAAGCTGTACAGAGCTGGGTATGTGCCGCTGTGGATACGGAATGCGCTCTTAGGCAGAGCGCCATCTTAGAACCGACCGAAAAACTGGGCAATCTCGAGCGGGATCGCCCAGTTTCCGAACGGTTGAAAAGGCAAATCCAAATTGGCAGAGGTAATCGTTTTGAAAATCGAACCATATAGCGGCAGATTTGACGATGAAATCATTTCACTCATTATTCCTATCCAAAATGATGAAACGAAAATTGGGCTATCGCTTCAGGAACAGCCGGATCTACCGGATATTCATCGCAGCTATCGGGAGACCGGTGGGGGAGTTTTGGGGCGCCCTGTCCGATGACAGAGTAATCGGCACCATCGGCTTGATGATGCAGAAAAAGCACTGCGCCGTCCTGAAGAAGTTCTTTGTGAAAAAGGAGTTTTGTTCGCAGAAGGTGGGAAGGGCGTTATATCAGGAGCTTTTCCGGTTTGCCAGAGGGGCAGGCGTTCGGCAGATCATGCTGGATACGCCGTCTGTTGCCCACGCCTCCCACCGTTTCTATGAAAAGGCGGCTTTTACAGAATGAATCCGTCGGAATTGACTATTCCCTATGTATATCCGGGCAGAAACAGGTGGCTACATCGACTGGAGGTACAATAACGGCACGAAAACAGCCCCTTGCGGGAGAAACGTTGTTTCTCCCGCAAGGGGCTTGCTGCTGTATCCTTCGACGGTCCGCAGAATACCCGTTGCGGGTGGGCGGACAAAAAAGAACCGCTCTGTCCCATCGGTGGCGGTCGCACAGATTCAGCGGGGCGGATAGCAGGGCATGGGGAGCGGGCCTGCCGACGGCGATACGGTCGGCAACGGCGTTTATTCGGCGGTGCGGTGCACGATCGCCTGCATCTGCACCATTTTATCCTCCAAGTCCGCCACCAGTTGGAACTAGATGCGGCAGCGATCCAGATTATGCGACGGCCGGTGAATGCGGAAATACACATCCTCCTCGCTGTAGTCGGTGAGGAATCGCACCCCGCACTCCAGCGTCATTAAGCGGGCGCCCGCCGCCAGGCTGTCCACCTCGGCAGTGGTGAGAAATCCTCCGGCATTGCGCATATATCCGACGGCGAACACCTCGTAGAGATGCAGGTCCAGCCCCACCCGGGACAGATCGGTTTCATCCTCGATGGCGGTGTTGGCACCGAAACGGATGCAATCGCCGAAATCGAAAGCCGCCGCCCCCGGATCACCGTGTCCAGATCAATGACGCACAGGCCCTTGCCGGTGGCATCGTCAATGGGGATGTTGTTGAGCTTGGTGTCGTTGTGGGTCACGCGGAGGGGCAGCCGACCGTCGGCCATGGCGGCGGTCAGTTCGTCGGCGGTTTTCTCCCGCTTATTTTCGGACGAGCCGAAAAACTGCCGTTAAACCGCCGATTTTCCGTGTTTGCGGTCAAATTCAGCGAGCTTTTTCAAAGCTATCCGCCGCCGTGTTTCTACGTGCAGCCGTATCAGCTGTTGCTCGTAATACTGCTCTAATGCTTCCACAATCGGGCGAATGGTATAGCATAAATTGCCGTTGCGCTTTTCGCCTTTTTGCGTAATCACGGAGGTCGGCTCGGCGGTAATTAGGCGCTTTTTGATCAGGCTGCCCACATAATTCTTGACGGTGTTTTTGCTCATGCCGACAGCGTTGCCAATCGTTTTGTAACTCGGATGGCACTGAAAGGTTTTTCGGCTTTCGCATCGGAGCAGATATGCATAGACAGCAATCTCACCGCTGCTCAGTCCCAAACAAAATATTTCATTCGGTACGGGAAAATAATCCTTTAGTGCGTTTCTTTGTTTTCTGCGGTACAAATTTTGCCCACCTGAGTAATCGCTCAGGTGGGCATTTTTGGCTTATATCTCAAATCCTTCGGTGATCCCGTTCAGTCTGGAGGTGTCCTTTTTCACATAGTAAAGCTCGGTAATCTGCGAAGTCGAGTGTCCAAGCAAATCCGCCACCTGCCGGGGCGACAGTGCCCGTATCGTCCCGTCCGGCTGCTTTTGCCCATTGACGAAGTTCGTGGCGAAGGTATGCCGCAGGCTGGGCACCCGAACTTCCGTGTGCTTACGGACTTCCGCATCCGTCCTCTCCGAAACTTCCTTGCAGACCTGCAGTATAAGGAGGAACTGATATCCGGATAAGCACGGCAACCGGGCGCTACAACATCTCCATGGCCCGACGGATACCCTCCGCCGGTTTATCCTCAAAATGCTTGTTTCTATCTCGCAGCTGTTCAAAAACGGCAAAATACCGTCGCCCGAACACATAGAGCGAGTGGGCGCTGAAATGCAGGTTATCCGGGTTGGCGGTCAGTCCCTCGGCGCAGACAAATCCGGTCATCGGCTGGGTGGCAGCGATCTGACGCAGCGCCGCATTAACCTTGTCATAGTGTGCCAAATCGGCATCCAACGGACAATCCGCCAGAAAGCTCCCCAAGCCGCCCAGCAGGAAAGGAACGTTATACAGCTCCAATTGCCTGCGCAGCTCCGCCAAGAGCGCTGTACATTTCTCCGCATACACGGCGTTCAGCGATGCGGCGCAATCGGCCTCCCCCTGATGCCACAGCACTCCGGCAATGGTGGAGGTGCGCTGCGCCAGCCGGGCAGAATACACCGCATGATCGAACAGCAGCCCGCCCGGCTGCCATTGCTCAAGGCTGGTGCCGCCGTCGGCGCAGGGAATCAGTCCCACATCAACGCCGTAGGTCTGCGCATACTGCTCGGCAAAACTCTCCGCCAGATTCACCCCGGAAAAGGAACGATCGGGATTGATAGGACGGAACATAGGCTGCCAGCGGCCGTTACGCAGAATCTTGATGTGCGCCGTGTCGATGGTCTCGGCTTCATCGAGCGATCCACGTCCGGCCATATTGGATTGCCCGATCATCAAAAACGAATGGATCATTGGTTTTCTCCCCTGCTACACAATACTTTCCGATTTCTTTTATTGTAACAGAATGGCGGCATCCGTCAAGCGATAAACGGAATTCGGTCCGAAAAGTGACAAAAAAGGCGGGAATACTAAAATTCGGATTGTCGTAATTCGGGTGTGTGATTGTTCCATATCCGTCTTTTTGCTATTGTTCTATTGAATAAGTGCAATCGTTTTGGTAAAATAACATAAAATCGTAGATGTGCGGTCTAGCCGATTTATGAAATCGGAAAGAGGGGGCGGTTGCAATCAATCTGCTGATCGTAGACGACGACAAGCTGTTTATCATGAAGACCATCGAAGGGATCGACTGGGAAAGCATCGGGATCCACCGTGTTTTCTCTGCCGAAAACATCAAGCAGGCATTGGATGTTCTGAACACATTTTCCATCGACATTATCGCAACGGATGTGGAGATGCCTATGGGCAGCGGTCTGGAGCTACTGGAGTGGCTGTCGGAGCATCAGTATCCGGCGGAAACGCTGGTGATCTCCGGCTACGCCCATTTTACGTACGCCCAAAGGGCGATCGAATACGGCAGCCGACGGTACTTGCTCAAGCCCCTGTCCTGCAAGGAATTCAGTCTGGTACTGGCGGAGATCGTGCAGGAGCGGACAAGTCGAAACAGCTCGTCAGGATTGATGCAAAGCGGACAGGATGTGCTGCACGCTCCCCGGACGGAGGCTTTCATCGCGCGGTTGAGCGAAAAGCCGTCGGCGGCGCAGGCTGACATCCGCTATTTTCTGATACAGCTGAGACTGTCGCTGGCAGAAGAACCCGACGAGACCCGATCCAGGCTTCGTACCCACATTGTGCAGAGCGTAATTCTGGAGATGTTTGAGAAAAGCGTCTTTACGCCGGAGAATATCTGTATGGATCCGCCGCGGGATTGGTCGCTGATCGTAAGCGGGCCGGCGGAACCGGCGGTGCTGGAGGAAGTTTTCGAAAGGATCCAAACCTATTTAGAGGAAACGGCGCATCTGCCCGGCTGCGTCTATATCAGCGCTCCCACTGCGGTCGGAGAGCTGAAAGAGCGGCATACGCAATTTACGGATTTTTGCGGGCAATGTCTGTATATCGAACACACGATCCTCCGGCAGGATGAATGGTCGGAGGCGACAGACACGGCGGGCACACCGTTGAATGCGGATGCGCTAACCGAACTATTGCAGGCCGGCGAGTTTGATTCCGCCATCGGTCGGCTCAATGCGTATGTGGATGATCTGGTGCACCAAAAACGGGCGACCAAGCCGCAGATACGCAGGCTGACCGACGAGCTGCTGCGGATCGTGCGGTCCATGCTGGACAGCTATGGCGTCGATGCCGACGAGATCGGCATCGACGGGCTGTTTCGGGATACGCCGGTCAGCCTGGCGGCGCTGAAAAAGGCGATCCAGAGCCTGATCGAAAAGCTCAAGGAGGCTACCAACACCGAGACCAAGCGAAAAAAGCTGGTGGCGGTGATCCGGCAGTATATCGACGAGCATTTGGATGAGGAGCTGAACCGGAAAAGTCTCGCCAACCGGTTCTTTTTTTCGGAGGACTATCTGGCGCGGGTGTTTAAGCAGGAGACCGGCGAGAACATCTCGGATTATATCATTGAGCGGCGCATCCGGCGGGCGGAGCGCTATCTGCGCGAAACGGAGCTGCCTATCGGTACGGTGGCAATTCGGGTGGGATATAACAACTTTTCCTATTTCAGCAAAAAGTTCAAGGAATTAACGGGAAACTCCCCTAACGAATATCGCTATGCCCACAGAACTTCCGGAAAATAGCTTCTCATCGATGAATGTTATACAAAAATCAAATAAAATGACGGAATATTTTTAACAAATGTCGTAATAATTGCTTGTTTATGCCGATGAAAACCGGTATAAATATCGTAGAAACACTGGGAAGGGGCGTACACATTCTTGAAAGACGATGTTCTTTTGCTGAAACGAAAAGGGCCCAGCGCGTGGTCACGCATCAATAAAAGCAAAGGCTTGTATCTGCTGCTGCTGCCCTCGCTGGTCTTTATGATCCTGTTTATCTATGTGCCGATGTACGGTGTGCTGATGGCCTTTCAGGACTATAATCCCACTCTGGGGATCAGCGGCAGTCAATGGGTGGGATTGGCGAATTTTATCTCTTACTTCAAATCCTGGCAGTTTGTGCGGACGCTGCGCAACACCCTGACGATCAGCCTTACCAGCATTGTGCTGTCTTTTCCGCTGCCCATTCTGCTGGCGCTGATATGCAATCAGCTGCAAGCCAAATTCTATAAGAAGTTCTTTCAGGTGTCCACCTATCTGCCCCACTTCATTTCCACGGTGGTTATGTGCGGCATGATCATTCTGTTCACCTCCCCCAACAGCGGCATCATCCCCAGATTGTTCCGCTATATCGGGGTGGAATTTCCGAACATCATGGGTACCAGCTCGCCCCTCTCCTTTGCGCTGCTGTATGTGATCACCGGCATCTGGCAGCATCTGGGGTGGGACAGCATCCTGTATGTGGCGGCGCTGTCCTCCATTGATCCTACATACTATGAGGCGGCGTCGCTGGACGGCGCCTCCAAATGGCAGAAGCTGCGATATATTGATCTGCCGTCGCTGATGCCGACCATCAGCATCCAGTTCATTCTCAAGTGCGGAGGCTTGCTGGGTGTGGGCTTTGAGAAGGTGTTCCTGCTGCAAAACAGCATGAACCTCCCGGCCAGCGAGATCATTTCCACCTATGTGTATAAGCTGGGCATCGTTGGCAGCGCTTTCGGTCAGTCCGCCGCCATCGGGCTGATCAATAATGTGGTGGGTCTGTGCATCCTGCTGATCGTGAATAAGATCTGCGCCAAGCTGCAGGGCACCTCGCTGCTGTAAAAAACCCGGACAGTGCCCAAAAACGACTGTGTATGAAGGGAGATCGTTGCGCTCGTGAATACCGCTGAGACAAACACCCGCAAGGGACATATCCGCAAGTCCAAGTCCGATAAGATATACGACATCATTGTGTATGCGATCATCACGATCCTGCTAATACTCGTGCTGTATCCCATGTATTTCGTGCTGATTGCTTCTTTCAGCGATCCGACCGCCGTATCGGCGGGCGAGGTGGTGCTGTGGCCCAAGGGGTTTTCTCTGGCCGGCTATCAGCAGCTCCTGCAATTCAAGAACATCTGGATCGGCTATCGCAACACCATATTCTACGCCCTGTTCGGCACACTGTGTATGCTGGCGGTAAATATCCCCGCCGGGTATGCGCTATCCAGAGCGGATATGTACGGACGGAAATTTCTGAAGGTGCTGTACATCATCCCCATGTTCTTCGGCGGCGGATTGATCCCCACCTATCTGACCATCAAGAGTTATGGTATGCTGGATACGGTGTGGGCGCTGATCCTGCCCAGTTCCATCTCCATCTATTATATTATTGTGGCACGCTCCTTCTTCACCACCAGTATTCCGAATGAGCTGTGGGAGGCGGCGCAGATCGACGGCGTGGGTAACATCGGATACTTTTTCCGCATCGTGCTGCCCCTTTCTAAAGCGATCATCGCCGTGGTGGCGCTGTGGAGCGCCGTGGGCTTCTGGAATTCCTATTTCAGCGCCATGATCTATATCCGCAACCCCGACCTGAAACCCTTGCAGCTGGTGATGCGCTCCATTCTGATCCAGAGCCAGACCGCCAGCACGATGCTCACCGGCACAGCGGCGGCGGAGGCGATGAAAATGTCGGAGCTGATCAAATATGCGTCGATCATCGTTTCGTCTCTGCCGGTTATGTGCCTGTATCCCTTTGTGCAGAAGTATTTCAACAAGGGCGTGATGATCGGTTCGCTGAAGGGCTGACCGTGTGTACGATATATCAACAAAATAGGAGGAACCACGATGAAACACTGTAAGAAACCTCTGGCATTGCTTTTGGCGGCGATCATGCTGCTGGGCGTTGTCTCCTGCGGAAAAGCGGGAACGAATGACAAAACCGATAAGGACGCCAACACCTTCCATATTGTGACGGTGCGTCTGAACGATGTGTGGCCCACCGACTTCCTCAACGAGGGCATTATGCAGCAGGTGGCGGACAAATACGGCGTGAAGATCAAGTGGGATATTTATACCCAGAACGACTGGGCAGAGCAGAAAAACCTGATGTTTGCCACACCGGAGGACCTGCCGGACGCCTTCCTCGGTTCCACCTGTCTGACCCCCTCCGATATGATCGCCTATACCGACCAGTTCGTGGAGCTGACGGATTACATCGCCAAGGATATGCCCAACCTCAGCAAAATTCTCGCCGAGGATGCGGAGCTGAAGACCACCATGACCTCGCGGGACGGCAAAATTTACAGCCTGGGAAAAAAGCTGTTCTTCCGTCCGGCGGCCGCCAACGTCCCTTTCATCAATAAGACCTGGCTGGATCGGCTGGGCTTAAAGGTGCCGAACACCTATAAGGAGCTGCAGGCGGTGCTGCAGGCCTTTAAGGATCAGGACGCTGACGGCGACGGCAATTCCAACAATGAGATCCCCTATTCCTATTGCGGCAGCCTGCTGATGGACAGCCGGCATATTCTGGCTCCCTTCGGCATTGTCACCAGCCGTGCCGGTAACTATATGTCTCTGGACAATAACGGCGATCCTTTCTATATGCCCGCCTCCAATCAATATAAGCAGGCGGTCGCCTGGATGCACGATCTGTATCAGAGCGGTGTCATCGACAAAGAGCATTTCACCCAGACGGAAACTATGTTCAAATCCAAGCTGCAGGCCGCAGGCGGTTCCAAGATCGGGTATACCTTCGGCTGGACCTCCTCGGTGGCGGGCGCCAATGCCGACGAGTTCGTGCCGATTGCGGCGGTCGAGGGTCCGGACGGGAACCGGTATGTGGAGTCCGACCCCTCCTATCTGGATATCAGCGACCGGGAGCTGGTGGTGACGAAGCAGTGCGCCAACGTGGATCTGCTGCTGCAGTGGGCGGATGAATTCTACACGGATCTGGTGTCGCTGCAGACCTACTACGGCTCTATTCCCAATCAGGTGACGGATAACGGCGACGGCACCTATTCCGTGATCGAGGCCACCGGCGATACCTCCAACGATGCCGTGGCCTGGTCCAATTCCCTGCGGGATTACGGCCCCAAATATATGTCCGAGGAATTCCAGAAGAAGGTGACCCTGCCCACCAGCAGCGGCGACGGCCAGAAGCTGGCGGAGGATGTGAATTCCCAATACGCCAAGGCGACCTTCCCGATGGTCAAGCTGACAAAGGAGCAATATACCGACCTGGGTATGATCTCCTCGGATATTACTTCCTATGTGGAATCCAAGTATGCCCATTGGGTCGTGAACGGCGGTGTGGAAAAGGAATGGGACGGCTACATTGCCCAGCTCAAAGAGATGGGGATGGATAAGATGGTGTCCTATTACCTGGACGCCTATGACTACTACAAGAGCACCAACAAGTAATATATAGGGCGCGGCGGCGTTGCCGATGCCCTGTGGCTCGGTGCGCCGTTCTCCTGCGTGCGGAGAGGGAATTCTATGAAAATCAGGCGGAATATCGGTATCAAAACAGTCACGGTCATTGTGTGGGTCGCGGTGTTTTTGTCGCTGTGCGTGACCTGTTCCGTCCTGTTTTTGAACACATATTATACCCAACAGATTGCCTATGACTGCCTGATGGATAAGACGAACCTCTATATGAAGGTGTTGAATAAAAACATCTGGAAGGTTACGCAGGAGATCAAGCAGTCCCAGCGATACGACGGCAGTCTGATCGGAAATATTCCCGATGACGCCTCACCTCAGGATACCCAATACTATCCCCTGTGGCATCAGATGGCGGAATACAATTTCAAAAAAGCCATTGTGGTGGATGAAAAATACGCCTTTTTTGAGTATAACCGCACGGCCGATCTGCTGCTCTACGAGGATGCCGTGTATTTTGCCGATTCAGAGAGAAACGAATTCGTGCGCAGCTTTGTCCGGGAACTGAATAGGCGGTACGACGCCGGGATCAACGGCATTGTGTGGAGCTATCTCCCCATCGGCGGAGAGACCTATCTGTATTGCTGCTTTTCTCAGGGGAATACGGTGGTCGGCTGCGTGATCGACCTAAAGGAGCTGACCCGGGATTTCAACATTTCCAACATGGGATACAGCGGCTGCTTTCTGTTTGAGGACGGCGACGGGGTCTATTACCCGTCGGGCGAAACGGAGGAGCTGGAGGACATTGAAGCGCATATCCCCGACCTGAGAACAACGGAAAGCAAGATCGGTCCCCGCTATGCCTGGCAGACCTACCGGCTGAATTTTGTGGGCTCGGTCAAGGTGGTCATACAGCTGTCCTCCGGAGTGCTGGCGCGGAATATGCGGTTGCAGGTCTTTTCCTTTGTGGCGTTTGCGCTGATTCTGGCGATGGTGCTGTATGCGGTGCGGTATTTCTACAAACGGCTGCTGGTGCCCATGCGCCGATTCACGGAACGGCTGAAGAATCCGGAGCAGGACGTGGCGCTGGACGATAAGGGGCTGGTGGAGCTGATCTATGCCGATAGCGAATTCCGCCGGATGTATTCCGAGCTGCAATCGCTGCGCATCAGCCTTTACGAAAAGGAGATCGAAAACCAGTCCGTGATGCTGGAATATGCCCAGGAGCAGATCAAGCCCCATTTCTTTCTCAACTGTATGAGCGTGGTGCAGAGCTTGGCTGAATTGCACCACGAGCGGGAGATTGTGCAGATTCTGGATACCCTGTCGGACTATATGAAATATGTGCTGAAGGACACCTTTCAGATGCGCCGGATCGGGGATGAAGTGGACCATCTGCAGGAATATATGAGCATCCAGCAGTTGTGCAAGAAAGGGCAGTTCCGGTACAGCGCCTTTGTGGAGGAGGGGCTGGAGGAATATAAGATCATTCCGCTGCTGCTGCAGGCGTTCGGGGAGAATTCCGTAAAACACGGACTGGTGCCGGATCGCAGCATCGAGATTGATCTGTACATCACCAAGATGGAGCTGGACGGGCAGAACTATATATACATAGCGCTTTCCGATACCGGCAACGGCTTTTCGCAGGACATTCTGGACCGCATCGCCCAGGATCAGCCTATTGTATACGGCGGCTGCGAGCATCTGGGGATCCGGAATACGCTCAAGCGCATCCGTATGGTCTACGGAAACAAAGCGCAGGTGCGACTGAGCAATATGAAAGAACACTATGGCGCCGTTGTCGAGGTGATGCTGCCGGTCGCGGAGGGGCTGCTTGAAGCCGGGGACGAAAAGGCGCAGAGGGAGTGAATACAGTTTGAAGTATGAGGGGCGCACTTATTATATTTCCCCCGCCGGGGACGACGGCGCCGACGGACTCTCGCCGGAGCGGGCGTGGAGATCCTTGACGCCGCTCCATCCCGAGACCGGTTATCTGCAAGCGGGCGATACCGTGCGGTTCGAGCGGGGCGGCGTATACCGGGGCTGCACACGGCTGGTATCCGGTGTGCGGTATGCCGACTATGGGATCGGCACACTGCCGCAGATCTACGGCAGCCGCCGCAATTATGCTGCGGCGGAGCTGTGGGAAAAAGCCGGCGAAGCCCTGTGGCAGATACGTCTGGACGGCTTGCCGGATGTGGGCAATATCGTTTTCGACCACGGCAGAGCCTTTGGCATGAAGCGGCTGACGGCGGCATTGCAGGACGATCTGGAGTTTACCCACGATACCGATGCCGGTGTGCTGACCCTCTGCCTGCGGGCGGGAAATCCCGGTGCGGTGTTCGCCGATATCGAGCTGTGCAGCAACGAGACGATCCTGCGGGGGCAGGCGCACACCACCGATGTGCAGATCGAGAATCTATGTATCCGTTATGGAGGCGCCCACGGCATCGCTTTCAGCAACGGCGCCGAGCACATCACGGTGCGGGGCTGCGAGATCGGCTATATCGGCGGCAGTATGCTGGATGAAACGGTGCGCTACGGCAACGGCTTTGAGGTGGTGGATAATTGCCGCCATATTCTGGTGGAAAACAATTATGTCTACCAATGCTACGATGCCGGACTGACCCATCAATCCAGCTATCCCCCCGGCTGCATCCAGCGCGACATCGTGTTTCGCCGCAACCACGTGGAGGCGTGCAACTATAACATCGAATACTATGTGAGCAGCGAAAACGGCCGGATCGAGGATACAGTGTATGAGGAGAACTATCTGCTAAACGCCGGATACGGCTTCGGCAGCGTGAACCGCATCGGCAGCAACCCCGGCATGCTGGCGCATATCTGCTGCTATGTGCGCCGGATGCCCAGCCGCAATTTTGTGATCCGCAACAATATATTCGATTCCTCCCGGGGAAATCTGCTTACCGTCGGCTCCCCCAACGATGCCGGGGGGCTCGGACCGATCATGACCGGAAATTCCTACATACAGAACGCCCGTGAGGAGAGCGCCCCCGTGGCGCTGCTATACGACAGCGCCGCAGGTCAGCGGGCGGCGCTGACCGCCGCCACGGAAGCAGAGCTGGCGGCAGCCATCCGCCGGGTGGATGCGTCCCCCCGGTATGTGCATATGCGGTATGAGACCCGCTTTGGCGGAGCCGGAGAGGATATATGAGTTTTCTGTAAAGGCGTATTTTTGAGAAAGCAGGAGGGTATGCGTTATGTTGAAGACCAATCGGAGGGCGGCAAGGGTTTGCAGTCTGCTTATGGCGGCGCTGCTGGTCATCACCGGCTTTGCCGGCTGCGGCAAGCCGACGAAGCCGGCGGCGATCACACCGAGCTATCAGTCCTCTTTCGTGGATCAGCTCATGAATATTGACCAGAGCGGTCCCAACGAGAAGGTGTGGCTCATTGATTTCAGTGCCTACAAGGAGCCGAAGGACATTCCCGGCGCCTATGTGTGCCTGAATGTGACTATGCGGAAGACCTATACCTTCTCCTTCGACTATTGTGTGGTGGGAGAAACGCTGGGAGCCAGCGTCATCAACGCCGCCAACGAGTGGGGTATGGGCTCCTCGGTGAAGTTTGAGAACAACCGGCTGCAGGGCAAGGGGAGCTTTTCCTCCACCTTTGAGGCGGATTATCCGTTCCTCTATCCGGTGTTTCAGAACCATATTCCCAAGGGCGCACCCAAGCTGTATATCTGGAATCTGTCGCTGGTTAAAGAGGGCGACACCAAAAATCTGCTGAAGAACCTGCGGCTGAACAAGTGGCAGGGCGAGATGGCGCAGCTGGGACTGATCTCCGAGGTGGACACCGACACCGATGCACTGGTGGGCTCAGTGGTAGAAACGGTGAAGAACCCCATCTGTCTGTTTGATTTTGAAAAATACACCGGCGAGGATCAGAATCCCGGTGCGGTACTGCCTCTGGCGGTGGAAAAGGGCAAGGAGTATACCTTCAGCTTTGAATACTGCGTGATCGGTGAGACCACCGGCACCACGGTCATCAACGCCGCCAGCGAATGGGGCATGGGCTCCAAGGTGCAATTCAAAAATAACCGTCTGGCAGGCAAGGGCAAGTATTCGTTCACCTTTACCGCCGACTATCCGCAGGTATACCCGGTATTCCAGACCCATGTGCCCAAGGGCAAGCCAAAGCTGTATGTCTGGAACATCCGTCTGGTGGAGAAAAACACCCAGACCAATCTGGCGGAGGCGCTGTCCGTCAAGCATTTTCAGGGGATTATGCAGACCAGCCATCTGGTCTCCTTTGTGCAGGTGGATACCAGCGCACTGAAAGCCACCATCGCCGAAATTGCGCCTATCAGCAGCACCACATGGCTGGTGGACTTCGCCGGCTATACCGGCACCAATAAAAGCCCCGGGCTGATGCTGCGCATGGATGTGGAAAAGGGGCGGGACTATCGGTTCAGCTTCGACTACTGCGTGGTGGGGCAATCCACCGGCACCACGGTGATCAACGCCGCCAGCGAATGGAATTTAGGCTCCCAGGTGAAGTTCCCCAACGGTACGCTGGTGGGAAAGGGTTCCTATGAGACGACCTTTACCGCCGATCATCCGTATGTCTACCCGGTGTTCCAGACCAATGTGGAAAAGGGCAAGCCCCAGCTGTATATCTGGAATCTGCGGTTCGTGGACTGTAAGACCGGCGCCGATCTGCTGGAGGGGCAGATGAACAGCTCCTTTGACGGCGATATGATGAAGGCACAGCTGGTGACGCCATATTATAACAGCACCGATGCGCTGACGCCTACGGTGGAGGAGGTTCGCTACATTGCCCCTACGGCGTGGAAGCTGGACTTTTCCCGCTATACCGGGGCAAACGAAATGCCCGGGGCGCTGTTTAAGGCGGATGTGGAAAAGGGCAAAAGCTACACCTTCAGCTTTGACTATTGCGTGATTGGGGAGTCCACCGGCACCAACGTCATCAACGCCGCCAATGCCTGGGGTATGGGCTCTCAGGTGGTGTTCTCCGGCAGCACGCTCAGCGGTAAGGGCAGCTATTCAACCGCTTTCACCGCCGATACAGATCAGGTATATCCGGTGTTCCAGAGCAAGGCCTCCAAGGGGAAGCCGGAGCTGTATGTGTGGAATATCCGTCTGGTCGAGGACGGAAACGGGGACAATCTCTGCGCCCATATCACCGACGCCGCCTGGAACGGCGAGCTGGTCAACGGGCAGCTGCTGACCGTCTACACGGGGAACCCTGCCGACCTGCAGCCGACGGTATCGGAGATCGACTATCTCAGCGAGCATATGTGGCTCATCGACTTCTCTCAGTATACCGGGGAAAATCCCAGCCCGAATTTGCTGCTTAAGCTCCACGGGGAGATCGGAAAGCAGTATCGCTTTGCCTTTGATTATTGCGTCATCGGGGAGTCCACCGGCACCAGCGTCATCAACGCAGCGTGCGAATGGGGGTTGGGCTCCGCCGTCCGGTTCCCCAACAGCAGCCTCACCGGCAAGGGAACCTACGAGACCGTCTTTACTGCGGATCATACGAGCATTTACCCGGTATTCCAGACCAGCGTGCATAAGGGAAAGCCCCAGCTGTACATCTGGAATCTCCGGGTGGAGGAAACGGACACCCGGCGGGATATGCTGGATGGGCTGTCGGCAGCCGATCTGGACGGCGATATGGCAAAAAACAAGCTGGTGACGGCAGTCGATTTGGACCCGGACACCCTGCATCCCACTGTGTCGGAGGTGCAATACATCGCCGGCAACACCTGGCTGCTGGATTTTTCCCGGTATACCGGCGAGAATGCGGTGCCCGGTATGCTGTTCAAGGCGGGGGTCGAAAAGGGACAGGAATACACCTTCAGCTTTGACTATTGCGTCATCGGCGAGACGACGGGCACCAAGCTCATCAATGCCGCCGCCGAATGGGGTATGGGCTCTCAGGTGCGGTTCGACAAGAACAATCTGGTGGGCAAAGGCACCTACAGCGCCACCTTCACGGCGGATTACGGGGATGTATACCCGGTGTTCCAGTCCACATTGGCTAAGGGCGCCCCGCAGCTGTATCTGTGGAACCTGCGGCTTGTCCGAAAAGACAGCCCCGCCAATCTGCTGGAGACGATGCCCTCTACCGAATTCGGCGGCGAGCTGGCCAAGGCCAAGCTGGTGACAGTGTATGAGGGCGACCCGGCGGCCCTGGAGCCCACCGTCAAGGATAACCGGTTCCTCACCGATTACACATTTCTGGCGGATTTTTCCCAATTCACCGGCGCCAAGACCGACCCGAACCTGTACTTCCGTGTCAACACGGAAAAAGGGAAACAGTATACCTTCAGCTTTGATTATTCCGTGGTGGGCGAAACCACCGGCACAGCGCTCGTCAACGGCGAGCAGGCATGGAGCGGCAATTCCAAGGTGAATCTCACACAAAAGCTCAGCGGCAACGGCCACTACACCAACACCTTCACTGCCGACTATGCCAGTGTGTTGGCGGTGCTGCAAAGCAATCTGGACAAGGGCAAGCCCCAGGTGTACATCTGGAATCTGCGGTTTACCGCCCTGGAAACCAATACGGAGCTGCTGGCCGGTATGGCGCTGAGCGACCTGTCCGGCGATATGGTCAAGAGCTGTCTGGTGACGGTGGCGGAGCAGCCGGACATCCCGCAGCCGCCCCAGGAGGAAAAGAATACGATCGCCGGGAATACCTGGCTGCTGGATTTCTCAAAATTCAACGGCTCTGCCGAGGACCCGAACCTGCGCTTCCGGGTCCAAACGGAAAAGGGCAAAACCTACACCCTCAGCTTCCGGTATTGCGTGGTGGGCGAAACCACAGGCACGGCGCTCATCAACGGCGAACAGGCGTGGAGCGGTAATTCCAAGGTGAACCTCACACAGAAATTCAGCGGAAAAGGGGTCTATTCCAAGACCTTCACTGCGGACTATGCCAGCGCTCTGCTGGTGTTCCAATCCAATGTTTACAAGGGTAAGCCGCAGCTGTATATCTCCGATCTGACCTTGACAGAGGAGGGCAGCGGCGGGAACCTCTTAAACGGTCTGTCGGATGAGAGCTTTCAGGGAGATCTGGTGCAAAACAAGCTGGTGACGGTTTCCGATAAGAAGATGGAGGATCTGCAGCCGTGACCCGGCTGCCGATTCTACAAAAACAGGGGGTATAGTATGAGACGGATCCATTGGGGCACGGCGGTTCTGGCGTCGCTGCTGCTGGCGGCGAGCCTACTTTCCGGCTGCGGAAAGCAGGAGCCGACGCAGGAGCAAAAGCCGGAAAAATCGGATTTTCCCGTGAGCTTTAACACGGCGCTTTTGTATAATGCGCAGCACAGCTCCTATGATGAGAAGGCGGAGCAGCGGCGGCAGGAGATTCTGGCTATGCCGGATACGGTGCAGCCGTCGGAAACGGGAAAAACCTATTACATTTCCTATAAGGGCAACGATCAGAACGACGGGCTCTCCGCCGAAAAGGCGTGGCGCAGCAGCGCCCGTCTGGGGATGGTGGCCGATACGCTCAACGAGGGCGATGTGGTGCTGTTTGAACGGGGCGGCCTGTATCGGGGCGCTTTCGTCCTGACCTCCGGCGTCACCTACGGCGCTTACGGCAAGGGCTGCAAGCCGAATATTTACGGCAGCCAGCGGGATTATGCTTTTCCAGAGCTGTGGACCGCCTCCAAGGAGGAGGGTGTGTGGGAAATGAGGGTGGATAATCTCAACGACATCGGCAATATTGTGTTCAATCACGGAGAAAAATGCGGCACCAAAAAGCTGAAAAACAAGCTGATGAAAAACGGGGATTTTTACCACGATACGGATAACGCCATCCTCTATCTGTATTATGAAGACGGCAATCCCGGCTCGGCTTATTACGATATGGAGCTTTGCAGCAACGAAAACCTGCTGGCGGGCTACGCCAATACCAACGATGTCACGATCGAGAATCTGTGTCTCAAATACACCGGCGCCCACGGGATCGGCTTTTCCACCAACTCGAAAAATATCACCGTGACCGGCTGCGAGATCGGCTATATCGGCGGCAGTATGCTCGGGTCGGCAAATGTGCGGTATGGCAACGGCTTTGAGGTGGTGGACAACTGCGACACCATCACCGTGCGGGATAATTGGATCTATCAGTGCTTCGATGCGGGGATGACCCATCAATCCAGCTATGAGCCGGGCAGCGTACAGAAGAATATCCGCTTCAGCGACAATCTGGTGGAATATTGCACCTATAACATCGAGTATTATGTCAGCACCACCAACGGCACCATCTCGGATACCGTCTATGAGAACAATATTCTGCGGTTTGCCGGCTGCGGGTTCGGGGCGCTGAACCGCATCGGCAGCAACACCAGCATGTCGGCGAATATCTGTAATTATGCCCGGAATATGCCCTCGAGCAATTTCGTCATCCGGAACAATGTGCTGGACAGCCCGGAGTTTTTTCAGATGACCGTAGGCTGCCCCAACGAAGAAACCGGCACCAAAGGGCCGGAGGTGTCCGGCAACACGTTTATCCAGAAGAAAAGCGGCGTGGGCATCTATTTGCAGGACGGTTCCATCCGACGGACGGTCTATGCCGCGGAATTGAATGAACTCAAGACGGCGCTGACGCATTTTGACAAATCTCCGGCCAGCGTAACCTATGAATAAGCGCACTGCGGCGCTATGAGAGGGGAACTTTTTTATGAGATGCAAGCGCATTTCCGCCTGGATTTGCAGCGCCGTGTTGCTTTTTTCATCGGTGCCGGTCCTGCAGCTGTCGGCTGCAAACACGGCTGCGGTGCTGTATGTATCGGACAGCGGTGCGGACACGGCGGACGGACAGACGCCGGAGACGCCGCTGCAATCCGTCGGCAAAGCCATAGAGCTGCTGGATAAGACCCAGAGCAGCGAAAGAACGGTGCGCGTCATCGGCACCGCCACCGTATCGGCGCATCTGCCGACCCATACGCAGGCGGTGCGCATCGAGGGAAATGACGCCGCAGCCAAACTGGTGCTGACCCGGGATATCCGCATCAACGGACCCCTGTCTCTGGACAGCATCCGACTGAGCACCGGCGGGAATCCTCTCCTGTGCGACCGGAATGCGCTGCACATCGGGGCGGGCGTGACCGTTGAGGGCACCGCCCCCGGGATCGTCAGCGGGTATCAAGGGACCTGGAAAGCCGACCTCAACAACCATGCGCAAAAGGAGCAGGTCACCGTGGACGGCGGCAGCTTCGACATTGTCTATCTGGGCGCCCGCGCTACGCAGACCTCTATCCCCTACGCCGTCGTCAACGGCGTGGACTTCACCCTCAACGGCGGGCAGGTGCAGCAGGCGGTCGTGGGCGCCGACGGATGGTCCGGCAATGCCGGCTACAATGTGTATACCGGCGACGTGAACATCACCGTCAACGGCGGCACAATCAGCCGGGTGCGGGTCGTAGACCGCAACGGTATCAGCGACAGCGTGCGCTCTCAGCTGAACGGCCATGCCGTGCAGCTCATCCTCAACAACGGCAGCTCCGTCGCCACGAACGAGCTGAACGCGGCGGCGGTGGAGACGCTGGGCGGCGTTTTCTATCAGCTGGAGTGCGCCGCTCTGGAGAGCAGCCGTCTGGAGACGACCGACACGGCGGGCACCTATCGGGTGATCGGCGATAAAGCAGCCGTAGCGAAAGACGGGAGCCACGTCTACACCTCGGAGGGCGGACTGCTCACCGTGCCGGCAGGCAGCTACACGGTCAGCTGGTCCTCTGGTGAAACGTCCAAGCAGGAGACGGTGTATGTTTCTGCCACCGGTGCAGACACGGCGGACGGCAAAACGCCGGAAACGGCGGTCGCCACCATGGACAAGGCGTTCTCCCTGCTGGGAGCACAGCAGGCGGAAACCAAAACGGTGAAGATTATCGGCAGCTACACGCTTTCGGCGCATCTGCCGACCCATACGGAGCCAACGATCATTAAGGGGTACGACGAAAACGCCGTTCTGACTCTCAAGCGCTTTATCCGTATCAACGGGCCCACCGTTTTTGACCGGATCCGGTTTGATGCCGGCGGGTATATGCTCTGCTGTGACCGGAATGAACTGACCATGGGCGAACAGGTCACCATGACTTCCACGGATATTACACAGGGCTTGTATGTGGACAGCGGGTATTATAACGCCTATGATGCCTCCTGCAACCGGAACCCCCAAAAGGAGCGGATCACCATCCACAACGGCCTGTATTATGCGGTGCGCTTGGGTACGGAGTATGCCGTGACCCCCTCCGTGGAGGTGAACGGTGTGGATTTCACTCTCAACGGCGGCAGCTTATATAAGCTCTACATCGGCGCTTACGGCGACAGCGGCCGCAAGGGATATTGCAATTACACCGACAATGTGAACATCACCCTCAACGGCGGTTCCATTAAGGATCGGCTGGCTGTTTCCGACATCGACGGGCAGTCCAAGCTGAACGGTCATGCGGTGCAGCTGATTCTCAACAACGGGATGACCGTGGCGAAAAACGAGCTGAGCGCAGCGACTGTCGGCGCTCTGGGCGGCGTGTATTATGAATTGCGCTGTGCAAAGGCAGCAGACAGCGCTCTGACCGCCACCGATACAGCCGGTGTGTATCAGGTCAGCGGGGATAAAATTGCCGTGGCGACCGACGGAACGACGGTGTATACCTCTGAAAACGGGATCCTGACGATCGGAAAGCCAGGAGTGTATGCGGTGTCCTTTGTATCCACCGGGCTTTGCTGCTATGTGTCCGCAGCGGGCGACGACAATGCCGCCGGAACAAAGGATGCCCCGCTCCGCACACTGTCCGCAGCGCTGGTGAAAACGCTGGATGGCGGGAGGATCATTATTCTGGACAAAGCCGCCTACACGGCGGATACCCTATCCTCCTATGTGGGTTCCCGGACGATTGAAGGCGAAACCGCCGCAGCGGTTCTGGCCTATGGCGGCGGCGATATGCGGCTGAAGGGCAATCTGATTCTGCGTAATCTTGTTTTGCATCAGGATGCCGCCAACGCTTCTATCGTGACCAATGGGTACGATCTGGAAATCGGAGAAAGCGTGACATATAGCTATGCGGGCACAACCGGATATACCACCCCCCGCATCATCACCGGCAAGGCGGCGGGCGGTCAGGAATGGATCACCATCGCTGCCGCCGATTTTAAGAATATCACCGTCGGCGGCTCCGGAGGCGTTCCCACCGTCACCCGCATACAGACGGGAAACCACCCGCTCTCCGAGGTGACAGTCCATACGGACAGCAAAGAAAGCGCCGTGAAGCTGTATACCGGCGGGTCGATTCCCGCGGTCAACGTCGCAGACGGCGCCCAATACGGTTCGGCGGAGCTGATCGCCAATGCATCCGCAGCAGCGGTCTACCCCACCGGTCAGCAGAATCTGTGGCTCATCAATTCCAGAGGGCTGAACGGGGAAACGGTGGCCTTTACCGATCAGCCGGGCACCTATGGCGTGCGGTCGACCCCGGCGGCGCTGCCGACGGCGATCTCTGCAAACGGCAGCACTGCGTATGTGGCACAGGCACACGCCAGTGTTCCGGAAACACCGATCACAGACTATGCCTATACCGCCTATGCGGATTATATCCGATACCGGAAACCCCTGACCCATACCTATAAGCGGCTGACCGAGGATAAAGAGCTGAATGTGGTGTATTTCGGCGGTTCGGTCACAGCGGGCTACGGAGCCAGCCAGCCGGATCGGACCTCCTGGCGGGCGCAGGTGGGCGCATGGCTGGAGACCAACTATCCGGAGGCAACCGTGCATAACATCAACCGGGCGGTCGGCGAGAGCGGCACCTATCTGGGCTCCTTCCGGGTGCAGCGGGATGTGATCGCCCACAAGCCGGATCTGGTATTCATCGAATATTCCATCAACGATTCCTATTTCGGCTCCACCTATGCCCAGGCGGCCTCTCAGTTTGAGACCGTGGTGCGGGAGATCAAGCAGGCACTGCCCTTATGCGACATCGTGACGGTGTTCGTCACCGACCGAAACAATGCGGCGGACGCCGTGCAGGGCAAGCTGCACCTGCAGGCGCAGGCGCACGAGGCCATTGCGGAAAAATACAACATTTCCTCCATCGCCGTGGGGTGTGCGCTGATGAGCCGACTGCCCGCTAATTACAGCAGCGTGTGGAGCCAATACTTCCTCGATGGGGTGCATCCCACCGATAAGGGCTATCGGGAATACTATCTGTGTGTGGAGGAATACCTGAAAAATGTGCTGCAGCACACGGAATATCGCCAGGCGGTGGAGCGCTATGACGACCTGCCGCCGGTGCAGAGCGCCGCTCTCTTTGACGGGAACCGGCAGCTGACGCAGCCCACCGAGGCGCTGCTGGCGCAATCGGAGACACGGGGCGGCAGCGGCTTCCGCTTTGACAGCGGTCTGTACGGCTTGTACGATTACAACGGTTTCATTAAAGCAAGCGCCGCCGGAGCGGTATTTGCCTATACGTTCGACGGCACGGAGCTGTCGATCATCACCAATCAATACGGACCGGACGCCAAATTCCAGATCAGCATTGACGGCGGGGCTTATGTAACAAAGGAATTCAATCATCACAATCCCACGGTGCTGGTCTCGGGGCTTACCCCCGGACGCCATACAGTGCTGTTTAAGCCGGACTTTTCCACCTTCAGCGGTGAAATCCGCATCGGTGCTTTTATGCAGCGGGATGAGACCCTGTCCACCTTGCAGGGGGCGGAATATCGTTACAGCGATTGGGGGAATTCCACGCTGACGCTGCCCGCCGGGGCCTATACCGTGCTGTATCCGGAGCAGCCCACCGTGGCGGCGCTGCCGGTCACCCAGCAGGACGGATACCGTTTCGACGGCTGGAGCGACAGCGAGGGACATATGCTCAGCGCCGAGACGGCGCTTTCGCCGGGGATGGTGCTGACGGCGCAATATACCCGGCTGGCGGACGGCGATGTGAACGGCGACGGTCGCTTGGATGATGCCGATCTGACGGAGATGCAGCGGGTGCTGCTGGGCATTTCGGCGGTCTCATTCTTCGATGCCAATGCCGACGGGGTATGCGACATCCGGGATCTGGTGGCGCTGCGCAGGCAGCTGGACGCCACCACCCCGGTCGATAATGCCGCCGTGCTGTATAACGGACAGCACAGCTCCTATGATGAAACGGCGGAGCAGCGGCGGCAGGCGATCCTGGCCAGGCCGGATACGATGCAGCCGTCGGAAGCGGGAAAAACCTATTACATTTCCGATACAGGCGACGACCGGAACAGCGGTCTTTCCGCCGATAACCCCTGGCGCAGCAGCGCCCGTTTGGGGCTGGCGGCGCACACGCTCAATGAGGGCGATGTGGTGCTGTTTGAGCGGGGCGGCGTCTATCGGGGAGCTTTCGCATTGACCTCCGGCGTGACCTATGGCGCCTACGGCGAAGGCCGCAAACCGGAGATCTACGGCAGTCTCCGCAACTGTGCCTATGGGCAGCTGTGGAGCGCCACCGAGACCCCTTGTGTGTGGGCACTGCCGGTGGGCAATCTGCCGGATATCGGCAACATCGTGCTGGATAACGGCAAGCGATGCGGCACCAAACGATTGAGCGGGCAGCTCTCCTCGGAGCTGGAATTCTACCACGATCGGGCGGCCGGTGTGCTGTATCTGTACTGCGCCGAGGGGAACCCCGGCGAGGTATGCTTTCGTATGGAGCTGTGCGCCGATGCGCCGCTCATGGCGGGCAGGAACCGCCCCCACGACATCACCGTGGAAAACCTGTGTCTCAAATATACCGGCTCTCACGCGCTCGTCTTTTCCAACGGCTCCCGGAATATCACGGTGCGGGGCTGCGAGATTGGGTATATCGGCGGCAGTATGCTGAATGAGACAGTGCGCTATGGCAACGGCATCGAATTCGTGGACAACGCCGACACTATCACGGTGACCGGCAACTGGATCTATCAGTGCTACGATGCCGGCATCACCCACCAGTCCAGTTATGCAGACGGATGTAAGCAGAACGCCATCCGGTTCTGCGACAATCTGGTGGAGTATTGCGTCTACAACATCGAGTATTACGTCAGCCAGGAAAACGGGCGGATCACCGATACCGTATATCAGAATAATATCCTGCGGTTTGCCGGCTACGGCTTCGGCAGCGAGAACCGCATCGGCAGCAACACCCGCTATGCCGCCAATATCTGCAACTATGCCCGCCAGATGCCCTCATCGGACTTTTCCGTGATCGGCAACGTGCTGGACAGCCCCCGCTATAATCAGCTGACCGTCGGGTGTCCCAATCTATCCGGGGTCGGGCCGACGGTCACCGGTAATTCCTATATACAGAAAAACGCAGAGGTGGCGCTGATCCTCGGTGAGGATGGCAGCAAAACGTCCCTGACCGCCGACAGCGCCGAGATGTTGTGGAAAGCGATCGCTATGGTGGATGCACAGCCGACAGCGGTCGTGTATGAGCCATAGACAAGATCGAATTTATAGATAGGAGAGGATCTCTGTGAAGGTAAAAACCTTTCGACCCCTGCGGCTGGCGGCGGTATGGCTGGCTATATGGTTGACGGCGCTATTATGCTTTCCCGTATCGGCTGCATCCCCCCGGCTGGCGGGAGACCTGAACGGCGACGGCCGCATGGGTGCAGAAGACCGGACGGTGCTTCAGCGGGCTCTTCTGGGTATTTCCGACGGCTATGAGGAGGAAACGCTGGACATCAATCTGGACGGCACGGTGGACATTCGGGATCTGGTGGCTTTGGGGACGATCCTTGTCGGTGACGGAAAAACCGACGGTGTGCTGACGGTGCAGTCGGTCACGCTGTCCGGCACAACGGTCACGCTGTCCGTGCAGAACACCTCGACCGTATGGGAATCCGACGCCGATTCATATGTGGCGCTAACCTGTCTGGACGAGACGGGAACAGCGCTCGGTGCGGCGCGGGCCAAGCTGGGTGTGGTGGCTCCCGGAGCGACGAAAACCGTGCAGTGTACGGTTACCTCCGGCACGGCTGCGGTAAAGGCTGCGGGCATCGCCGCCAACTACTGGTCGGTTCTGTAAATAAGAGGCACCCACAATTCAGAAGAAAAAGAGGTACGCATTATGAAAGTGAAAAAGCTTGCAGCGTTTCTCCTTTGTCTGACCGTAACGGTTAGTTCGCTGACGGGGGCGATCTATACACAGGCTGCAAACACGGCTGCGGTGCTGTATGTATCGGACAGCGGTGCGGACACGGCGGACGGACAGACGCCGGAGACGCCGCTGCAATCCGTCGGCAAAGCCATAGAGCTGCTGGATAAGACCCAGAGCAGCGAAAGAACGGTGCGCGTCATCGGCACCGCCACCGTATCGGCGCATCTGCCGACCCATACGCAGGCGGTGCGCATCGAGGGAAATGACGCCGCAGCCAAACTGGTGCTGACCCGGGATATCCGCATCAACGGACCCCTGTCTCTGGACAGCATCCGACTGAGCACCGGCGGGAATCCTCTCCTGTGCGACCGGAATGCGCTGCACATCGGGGCGGGCGTGACCGTTGAGGGCACCGCCCCCGGGATCGTCAGCGGGTATCAAGGGACCTGGAAAGCCGACCTCAACAACCATGCGCAAAAGGAGCAGGTCACCGTGGACGGCGGCAGCTTCGACATTGTCTATCTGGGCGCCCGCGCTACGCAGACCTCTATCCCCTACGCCGTCGTCAACGGCGTGGACTTCACCCTCAACGGCGGGCAGGTGCAGCAGGCGGTCGTGGGCGCCGACGGATGGTCCGGCAATGCCGGCTACAATGTGTATACCGGCGACGTGAACATCACCGTCAACGGCGGCACAATCAGCCGGGTGCGGGTCGTAGACCGCAACGGTATCAGCGACAGCGTGCGCTCTCAGCTGAACGGCCATGCCGTGCAGCTCATCCTCAACAACGGCAGCTCCGTCGCCACGAACGAGCTGAACGCGGCGGCGGTGGAGACGCTGGGCGGCGTTTTCTATCAGCTGGAGTGCGCCGCTCTGGAGAGCAGCCGTCTGGAGACGACCGACACGGCGGGCACCTATCGGGTGATCGGCGATAAAGCAGCCGTAGCGAAAGACGGGAGCCACGTCTACACCTCGGAGGGCGGACTGCTCACCGTGCCGGCAGGCAGCTACACGGTCAGCTGGTCCTCCGGCGAAACGTCCAAGCAGGAGACGGTGTATGTTTCTGCCACCGGTGCAGACACGGCAGACGGCAAAGCACCGGAGACGGCGGTCGCCACCATGGACAAGGCGTTCTCCCTGCTGGGAGCACAGCAGGCGGAAGCCAAAACGGTGAAGATCGTCGGCAGCTACACGCTTTCGGCTCATCTGCCCGTCCATACGCAGACCGTTTCCATCGAGGGCTACGATGCCGATGCTCTGCTGATCTTGGGCAGAAATATCCGGCTCAACGGAGCCATCACCTTCGATCACATCCGGCTCGATGCGCAGGGAACCACCTCCGGCGGCTATATGCTCTGCTGCGACCGGAATGAGCTAACCCTGGGTGCGAACTTCCGGATGGTGTCCGACGACTACGGCAAGGGCTTGTGCATAGACAGCGGATACTATAATGCCTATGACGCCTCCTGCAACCGGAACCCCCAAAAGGAGCGGATCACCATCCACAACGGCCTGTATTATGCGGTGCGCTTGGGTGCGGAGTATGCCGTGACCCCCTCCGTGGAGGTGAACGGCGTGGATTTCACCCTGAACGGCGGCGGGGTGTATAAGCTCTATATCGGCGCTTACGGTGACAGCGGCCGCAAGGGATACTGCAATTATACCGACAATGTGAACATTACTCTGAATGGCGGTGAACTCAAGGACCGGCTGGCTGTTTCCGACATCGACGGGCAGTCCAAGCTGAACGGTCATGCGGTGCAGCTGATCCTCAATAACGGGATGACCGTGGCAAAAAACGAGCTGAGCGCAGCAACCGTCGGCGCTCTGGGCGGTGTGTATTATGAGCTGCGCAGCGAAAATACAGCCGGGTGCGCTCTGACCGCCACCGATACAGCCGGCACCTACCGAGTGACAGGCAATAAGACCGCCACTGCGGTGGCGGTCGACGGCTCCGGGACATTTGTCTCCGAAAACGGCGTGCTGGCGATCGGCGCCCCGGGGGTCTATACCGTCACCTATGCGGCGGCTCCGGTGGGCGAAAAGGTCTATGTTTCCGCAACCGGCTCCGATGAAAACCCCGGCACGGCTGAAGCGCCTTTTGCCACGCTGAAAGCCGCCGTCGAGGCGCTGGACAGCGCCCAGACGGACACCCGCACGGTGGTGCTGCAAGGCGCAGTGGCTCTGCCCGCCAACCTGCCCCGCCATACGAATGAGATCACGATCACAGGCGACGGAAACGCCGATACGGTGCTGAATATCACCGACAGCTGCGCCATCAACGGTCCTCTGAAGCTGGATCAGCTGGCGGTGGCGGTGCTGGCGGACAGCAAGTTTATCAACACCGAGGGCAGTCCGCTGACCGTAGGCAACCTGACGACCGCCAAGGGCAGCCAATATCTTCTGAATATGCATTGCGGCACCTATAATGCGGACGGCGAACGGGAGAGTGTCACGGTAAACGGTGGCAGCTTCTGGAATGTGTTTATCGGCTCCTACTACAATACCGGGACGACGCACGCCACCGCAGGCGCCGATTTCATTCTCAACGGTGGCGCTGTCAATAAGATCCGTACCTTTGCCGATGGCTGGGGCACCCTGAAAAATGCCGTGTTTACCGAGAATGTCAACATCACCGTGAACGGCGGCTCCTTTGCTTTGTTGGAATTGACCAACTCGGACCGTCCGACGGTTTATCAAAAGGCGGTGCAGGTGATCCTCAATAACGGCATCACCGGCACCGTGCCGGCTGCGAACAGCGTCGATGCTGCCGGCGGCTACTGGCTGATGAAGTGCGCCGCCGGGGATACACTGGTGCCTACGGATACGGCAGGACAATTCCGCATCTGCGGCGGCAAGACCGCCATCGCCACCTCCGCCGACGGGCAAAAAACGGTGCTTTCCGCCGACGGAGTGCTTTCCGTGCCGGAGGCGGGCGAATACACGGTCACCTTCTCCGATGAGGTATTCTATACCAATAGCGGTACTGAACTGACATTCTATCAGGACTGCACCTTGGACCTGTCCGACGTACAGGCGCTGGAGGAGTCCGGCAAGCTGTTTGTGGGCTGGGTCGATGCGCAGGGCGCAGGCGTGACGGGCACCGCCTTTACCGCCGGTACAGTGCTGTATGCCCGGTATGTCACGTATGCGGACGATGGGTTCACCCTGGCGGGCGCACAGGTGGATCGCAGCAGCCTGAAGGTAGATAAGCAGCTGCAGTTCCGCTGCACGATCGACGCTGCGTCCTATGCGAGCCTGACGGAAGCCGTCGGCGCTGTGACGCTGGGCATCGTCTCCATTCGCTCCGAGTATCTGGGAGTCAAGGAGCTGGCCGTGGACGGCGCATACGGCGACCATACGCCGCTGAACACAGCGGCAGATGCAGACACATTGCTGCTGGAGGCGGAGCGATGGGTGTTCCGTGCGGCGACAGAGCGTATCCCGGCGGCGGCATTTAAGACCGGCTACACGGCTAAGGGCTATCTGCGATTTACCGATCTTAACGGCGGACAGCGGGTGCTGTATACGGAGTATGTGGCGCAGAGCGTGTATTCTGTCGCTCAGAGTATCGTGGCTAAGGACGGTGTAGCGGCAACGGAAAAACAATATTTCAGCGATCTTGTCCACTATGCGGAGGAAATCTATAAAAACCAGTATCTCAGCCAGACCAAAACGCCTTTGGCGGGAGCGCCGGACTCCTACGACGCCTTTTATAAGCTGGCCAACGGATTGAGCGTGCGGGAGATCACCATTCATTCCGACAGCGCCGATACCACACCGGTGGAAATTGTGCAGATGAGTGATTTTCACTTTAATTTCTGCAATGCCAAGGATTTTGAGGAAAACAACCCCTCGACGATGAGCACCTATTACAACCGGGATCTGAAGCGCAACGGTGCCTCGCTCCCCATGGCGCTGAAATGCCTGGAATACGGCAGCATGTTCGATCAGGCCGTGATCACCGGGGATGTGATCGACTATATTTCCAACGGCAATCTGGAGCTGATGAAACGTTATGTGTGGGATGCCCATCCCGGCATTCTTGCCACACTCGGCAATCATGACCCGGTGCGGGTGATGGGGCTGCCCACCGATGTCCCCGACCCCACCTCTCTGCAATCCCGGTATGAGCTGCTGCAAAAGACCTGGGCGCACGACGTATACTACACCTCCAAGGTGGTCAAAAACAAGGTTATGGTTATCCAGATGGATAACAGTCAGCGCAGCTTTTGGGATCTTCAGGTGGCGAAGCTGCAGGCGGATATCGCCACCGCCCGCTCCAGGGGTTACACAGTGCTGCTGTTCATGCACCTGCCCCTGTCCACCGGCAACCCGGCGGATACGGCGGTATCCTCTTTCCATGTGAACGATCCCAGCGGTGCAACCCTTGATTTCTATACGAAGGGCATCGGCTATAATGCCGGCGGCGCCACCGGGCAGGTCTATGACCTGATCACCAATAATGCGGATGTAATCCGCGGGGTGTTCACCGGAGATATGCACAGCGATTTCTATACGGAAATCGTCGCCAAAACCGCCGATGGCATGCAGACCACCATTCCGCAGTATGTGCTGACCGGGGCTTTCTACGACGACGGCGCTGTGATGCACATTACGGTGGATTAAAACCGGACGGCTTCGGAGCGCTTCTTCAAAAAGCAAATAGCCCAAGTCATGACCGTCGGCTAAGCCGATGATTTCCGAATCCGACAAGAATTGTGTGGGCGCATCGGAGCAATACACTCAGCCGCCCTCGGACAGCACTGCTGTCCGAGGGCGGCTTTTCGTTGTTTACGCTATTCCCACTACCCAGTCGTCCAGCGCCCCTATACGGCAGCGCGCGCACGTTAACATTTTGTCACGACCGGACGGCGATGCGCACCGGGGCACAGCGACGATAGCTTGCAGCTCCGATTTATGTAAATATGTAAATCGGTCGTTTTCTCTTTATGTAAGGTTTTGAACTCTCACACAACCGAATAATGATACTCAGGCGGTACTGTCAAGCTTTATGCGCAAAATTGTTTGCAGGCTCCGGCTGAATGAGGTCAGCCGGCAATAGAAACGTTGTCCAGCGCCGTCTCTAAGTGCTTCATGTTCATGTATTTCTTGTTGCCCCACTGGGTACCCGCCACGTGGCGAAGCCTCGCGCAAACCGGCATCCGGGCGGAGTTGCCATCGGGGAATGTCCCCACCACACGGGTGCGCCGGCGGATCTCACGGTTCAGCCGCTCGATCACGTTGTTGGTACGGATGCGCGTCCGGTGCTCGCCGGGGAAATCGCAGTAGGTCAGCGTCTCCTCGATGCCGTCCTCGACCTTTTTGGCAGCCTCCTTCAGCTTCATGGCGCACAGCTCGGCGGCCACGGTTTTCGCCTTCTCGCAGGACGCCTTTTTGCTCTCCTGCGCGTGGATCGCCTTGAGTATTTTTGCCACAATTTTGACCTTGGATTTGGGCACAACGGAGAAAACATTGCGGTAAAAGTGCACGGTACAACGCTGGTATTTGGCATCGGGAAACACTTCTCCCACGGCCTCCGGCGTCCCCAGGCACTTGTCGCCGACGACGAGCTTCACGCCGTCCAGACCGCACCCACGGAGCCACTGGAAGAAGCTGATCCAACTGGCCTTGTCCTCCTTCATGCCCTCGGCAGCGCCTAAAACCTCACGAAAGCAGTCCTCATTCACGGCAATTGCCACCAGAATCGCCACATTTTCGTACTCTCCGCCCCAGTTGCGGCGCAGGTAGATGCTGTCCACGTAGACATACGGATACCGTCCGCCTTGCAAAGGGCGGTTGCGCCAGTCCTCGATGTGGATGTAGGCTTTCT
>CAKTVV010000019.1 GCA_934630515.1 uncultured Eubacteriales bacterium
GAAAAGGTTATTACCTATGAGAATAGCAAAAGAACTCCTTTTGATGTAGAATAAATCTGCGGTCTGGCAACTGCAAGAAACCATCAAAAGGAGGCCATTCAAGAAATGAACGACAATAAGAGTTTAGCACATACGACATGGAATTGCAAATATCATATAGTATTTGCGCCGAAATACAGGCGGCAAATATTCTATGATGAGTACAAGAGGGAAATCGGAAAGATATTGCGAGAACTATGTGAATGGAAAGGAATAACCATAGTGGAAGCGGAAGTATGTCCAGATCATATACATATGTTGGTAGAGATTCCACCGAAAATGAGTGTAGCAGGGTTTATGGGGTTTTTGAAGGGCAAGAGTAGTCTGCTTATCCACGAGCGGCACGGAAACCTCAAGTACAAATATGGAAATCGAAGTTTTTGGTGCAGAGGCTATTATGTGGACACCGTAGGAAAAAATAAAACGAAGATAGCCGAGTATATTCGAGACCAGTTGAAAGAAGATCAAATTCATGATCAAATGACACTTAGAGAATTTGTAGACCCGTTTACGGGTAGCCGGTAACAATCTCCTTGCTGGTGTCAGACCGCTTCCACGCCTTTAGGCGTTGCCAGTATCATAGGGCTTTGCCCGCATATGAAATACCCCCGGCTGCGCCGGGGGATTTTTATTTATATGCGGGCTTATATCGGCTGCGGAAGGCTCGCTTTGGACGCTAAGCGGACGGTGATCGGCTTTTGCTGCGGTCCCGCTTCCCGTATCCGATGAGCGGTGCCGCAGGAGCTGCCGCCCCCGGCGCCGATCGGACGATGGGGTCTTTCACCCGCAGTGCAGAGGGCGTCCCCCACCCGTATCGCCTGCGCTTCGGTAAATGCGGGGGTGCTCCCGAGAAGATGTTCGCATGTGTGTCTGAGCGCATGCTCGAGCATACGCCGCCGTATGGGAATCCTTGTCGTTGGTGCCGCCGGGAGGAGTTGGGTGCCCCGCCCGGGCGATCCGGCGCCGGACGGGGGCTGGTGCGATTCCCGGAACCGACGACAGCCGATGGCATGGGTCGTTTCCGGGTCTGTGCGAAACCGGCACAAAAGCGTGATTTGTTTTTTGTGTACCCATACAGTTTTTGCCGGTAACAACGAAAAGTGGACCGCTTTCTTGCAAAACTCTGCGGCATGTGCTATAATGAAAAATGCGAACCCTAAAGGGGTATTTTGAAAAATGGAGGAGAAGAAATGGCAAAGATCGAGAGCAAGGTCATGCAGGTGCATCCCGCCAAGGAGGCGTCCACCATTTCCCGTATGGAGCGGTTCGGATGGGTGCTGAAAACCAATCAGGACGTGGTGACGAAGGATTCTCACGACGAGCTCATCGGAGATACGCTCTATTCCGTGACGGAGACCGAGCGCTACATCAAGCTGATGTTCCAGCGGGACACCGAGGACGAGCGGTACCCCCTGTATCAAAAGGGGGAGGCGCTGTACGATGAGATTCTGGAGCTGGAACGGTATTGTCAGCCCCGGGAGTTCTCGTTCAGGGTCTGGCCGGAAATGGCTCGGTGGCTGTACGCCGTGATCCTGATCGGCACCCTTTTTGTGGGCGGCTTCATCGGCGTCGCCGTGGGCGATTCGCCGGCGGCCTTGCTGATCGGCTGGGCGTGTGCGCTGGTGCTGGTGGTCGCCGGTATTCTGGTTTATCGTCTCCGGGTCGCCAAGCCCAAGGAGCTGGCGCACCACAACGAGCTGGAGGCCGATAAGGCGCAGAACCGGGAGCTGCTTGCGGAAAAGCGGACAGAGCTTGCCGCACTGGGGCTGTAAAGCTCTCGGCGGCAGGAGAAGGGAGCCATCCTACGAAAAGACCGGGCAGCGACTTTCTGTCGCTGCCCGGTTTGTTTTGCTTATTAGCCGGAAGTTTACCTTAACCGATCACATAGATGTTCATGGTGCGCCGTCCGAAGGCACAGGCCTCGGCATAGGAGCCCATATACACATCGCAGAAGGTGCGGTTGCCGCTGGCAAAGGCACCGGTATCCGCCGCCACGGCATAGCCGTAGACGAATTTGCCGTCCGCCGAGGTGATCCACAGCTTGGTGCCGTAGGGGATGATGTTGGGGTTCACCGCCACGGTGCCGACCCCCAGCCGCATCCCGGAGGCGCCCCGCTTGCCCACGGAATAAGCGGTGCAGCTCTTGCCGGTATATACGGTCTTATAGCTGGTGGGCTGCCCCTTGGCGTCCAGCGCAATGTCAAAGGGAGCGTTGGACAGGGGGGTGCCGTAGCTGGCGCCCTTCAGCAGGATCTTGGTGACCGGCTTCTGGGTGACCACCTCGCTCACCAGATCGGTGGCGACCACCTCTCCGTTGACGATGGTCTTGCGGTAGGTGAGGGTCTTGCTGCCCTGCACACCCGCCTGCTTCACTTGGGTGCGGCCGGGCTTGAGCACGCAGGTGTAGTTGGTGACCGTCTCAAAGGCGATGGCTTCGGTGGTCTGGTATTCCTCATACGCCACCCGATCCACCGTGATCACCATGCCGTCCTCTACCGGGGTATCGTTCTCCTGACTGACGGTATCGTAGGCGCCCACCGACACGTCGGCACGGCGCAGGGCGCTGGCGACGGTGCCGTCGGTCATGTGCAGCAGCGTGGATACGCCGTCCGCCTGCACCTCTACGGTCATCGCCCGATTCACGTCAATGGTGCCGGCGGTGGGGTTCACCTGCAGCAGGTCGTATTCCTGCAGCGAAACGCCGGCGGCGGATACCGCCAGATAGGGGTCGCTGTGCATGGTCAGCACCACCCGGCTGGAGTCGCCGTCGGTGACGGTGATGGCACGGGAGTTGACCGATACGATGGCCGCCATGGCAGTCGTCAGCGCAGCCAGACACACCACGGCGAAGAGACGGGAGCGCACCGTGCGGCGCACGGTCGTCCATATTCGATTCAGCTGTTCCATAATAGCTTCCTTTCTGCCGACCGAGACACTACTATTCTGCACAAATTACGGAAACTTATGCAAAGTGTCCCAGCGCTGGGAGCGGCGTCCATTCTCTGTTGAGACGGCGGCGCAGCGTCTCCCGTTTTGAGGAGACGATCACCGCTGCAAGAGAAAAACGACCGCTCCGGCTTCGGCGGGCGGATATCCGGGGAACGGGTTTCTGTTTGTTCCGGTATCCCCCTCGCTGCACCGTCGTCCGGGGGACGACACAGCCGGGCAATGGGAGTTTCATAGGCTCTTGAGCTATTATACGCAGACAAAATCCCGATGTCAACCGAGCTTGAAACTAGGATTTTTGTACACTTCTGACAAGAAAGAAGCCGATTTTGCCGCCAGGCACGAAAATATCCGTCGGCAAAACCGCAAAAGGCAATCGGGCAAAATGTATACAATCCGAGAAAAAATCGGCGGAAAAGCGGGGTAAAAAGTTACAAAGTTGTCACTTTTGTATCTGAAAACTGCCAATAGTTACCAAAAATGGAAATAAAATTTGTATTCCCGAAAAATGGGACTTTTTTTGTGCAACCAGACAAATCGTCCCGAAAAAACAGCGCCAAAACCCCGGAAAACCCTCGTCTGACCCCCGGAAAACAGGCGATTTTTTGAAATCGAAACGAATAAATATTTAAAAACACGCAGAAATATTATTTTTCGGTGGAATTTCCATTTTCCTGCGCCGTATATTCTGCGGGAACGCCTGTGTGCCGGCGGCGATTCTCCGCCGAAATTGGTCGAAACCCGCCCCTTTGCCGCCGTTTGTTGCCGGGGATAGATCCTTTTCTGCTATGGCGGCCAGCTGTCCGGCTGCTTTTTGTGAAGAAGAACTGCGGCAGCGGGGTTGTCTGCGGCGCCGTTGGGGTGTTTTTGCAAGAAAATGCGCCTGCTGCTCGCCAAAAGCGGCGATAGTCCCGGTGTTGTTTGCGCACAGTCCCCAGCCGGATCGAATAACGTAACCTGACCAGTTGGCGCCTACCCGCTGTCCCCTTGTGCGTGTCGCCGGTGTCGATTGCTGCCGGGGCGCCATCCCCCAACCGGGTTGGACAGCGTAACTCGACCAACTGTCGCTTGCTCGTTGACCCCCAGTGCGTGCTGCTGAGTGCCGGTCGCCGCCCGGGACGCCATCCCCCAACCGGGTCGGACAGCGTAACCCGACCAACTGTCGCCTACCCGCTGTCCCCTTGTGCGTGTCGCCGGTGTCGCTCGCCGCCCGGAGAGCCATCCCCCAAGCCAGATCGAATAGCGTAACCCGACCAACTGTCGCTTGCTCGCTGACTCCCAGTGCGTTTTGCCGGTGTCGCTCGCCGTCCGGGACGCCGCCCCCCAAGCCAGATCGAATAGCGTAACCCGACCAGCTGGCACTTGCCCGCTGCCCCCCAGTGCGTGCTGCTGAGTTCCGGTCGCCGCCCGGGACGCCGCCCCCAAGCCGGGACAAATATCGCCGCCCGACCAACTGTCGCTTGCCCGCTGACCCCCAGTGCGTTTCGCCGGTATCGCTCGCCGCCCGGTTCCTGCCGTCGGACATTCCCTCGCTGCCCCTGCGCCAAACAACAAAAGATCCCGGGCGGATGCGCTGTTCACACCCGCCCGGGATCGTATGCTTTTATACTATATAGATATAATAGGAAAGACTGCCATAAACACCGTTTCCGGCTTAGTCCAGAAAATCCTTGAGCTTTTTGCTGCGGCTGGGATGACGTAGCTTGCGCAGTGCCTTGGCCTCAATCTGACGGATCCGCTCCCGGGTCACATCAAACTCCTTACCCACTTCCTCCAGCGTGCGGGGGCGGCCGTCCTCCAGACCGAACCGCAGGCGCAGCACCTTCGCCTCCCGCTCGGTGAGGGAGGTCAGCACCTCGTCCAGCTGCTCCTTGAGCAGGGTGTGGGATGCCGCCTCCGCCGGAGCGGGCGCCTCGTCGTCGGGGATGAAGTCGCCCAGATGGCTGTCCTCCTCCTCGCCGATGGGGGTCTCCAGCGATACCGGCTCCTGCGCCACCCGCATGATCTCCCGCACCTTATCCACCGGCATATTCAGCTCGGCGGCGATCTCCTCTGCCGAGGGCTCGTGTCCGTTTTTGTGCAGCAGCTGGCTGGATACTTTTTTCACCTTGTTGATGGTCTCCACCATGTGTACCGGGATGCGGATGGTCCGTGCCTGATCGGCGATGGCACGGGTGATGGCCTGCCGGATCCACCAAGTGGCATAGGTGGAAAACTTGAAGCCCTTGGTATAGTCGAATTTTTCCACCGCCTTGATCAGACCCAGATTGCCCTCCTGGATCAGATCCAGGAACTGCATCCCGCGGCCCACATACCGCTTGGCAATGCTGACCACCAGCCGGAGGTTCGCCTCGCTGAGACGCTTTTTCGCCTTGCTGTCGCCCTCCATAATCCGCATCGCCAGCGCCGTCTCCTCCTCCGGCGACAGCAGCGGCACCCGTCCGATCTCTTTCAGATAGGCCTTTACCGGGTCGTCCACGGAGATGTTTTCGGCGGCGATCACCTCGGCGGGCTCCTCCGGGTCTGCTCCCTCGGTGCCCAGCTCCAGCTCCTCCAGCGGCAGGTTGGCGAACTCGTCCACCACCTGAATGTGGTTCGCCTCCAGCAGCTCATAGAGCTTGTCCATCTGCTCCGGATCGAAATCAAAGCTCTCCATGGCGTCCATGATCTCCTGATCCGTCAGCTTGCCCTTGCTGCGGCCCAGCTCCACCAAGTCGTTGAGCTGGGTAGCTTTATCTTTTTTCGGCGCTGTGGGCATATCGTCCAGCTCGGCCTCTGCCTCCAGCTCCTCCTCGTTTTCCAGCTCCTCCTGCTCCCGCTCGGCGGTCAGCTGGGCATCCAGCTCGTCATCGTCCAAAAGGGGGGTGTTCTTTTCGTTTTTCTCGCTCATAGTGTTGATTCCTTTCTGTCCCTGAGAGGATCTTACTTTTTCTTTTCCCGCAGAGCCGCCATCATGCGGCGCAGCTCGTCGTCGGAAACGGCTGCCGGGTCGTGCATGCCCCGCAGGGCGTATTCTTCCCGGATGATGCCGGCGTATTCCGCCAGATCCTCCGGGGTGTCGGTGCGCTCCTGCGCCTGCCGCAGCATCCGGGCGATATAAGCCATATCCCGCTCGTCATAGTCGGCGGATAAAAACGCCAGCTCGATGAGCAGCCCTTGCCGGTGCCGCTCCTGCAATCGGGTGTACAGCGTGCGGTTGAAATCCGTCACGAACTGCTCCGGCTGGATCAGGGAGGCAGCACGGCCGATATAGTCGGGGTGCTGCAGCAGCGTCCCCAGCAGGCTCTCCTCCGCCCCCGCCGCCCGGGGATAGGTGGCTGCCTGCGGGTTCACCTGACTCAGCTCCCGGGTCTCCTTGCGCAGCAGCTCCGGCAGGCGGCGTTTGGTCTCGGTGCGCTGACGGCTGTGGCGGGTGCGGTCGAGCTCCTGCAGGATAGCATCCTTGGAGATGGACAGCAGCTGCGCCAGCCGCCCGGCGTACACATCCCGCTCCACCGGGCTGTCCAGCGCCGCCAGAACCTCCACCGCATCCTTCAGATAGGCGATCTTGCCGTTGGAGGTTTGGATGTCGTGGCGCTGTCCGATCGCCAGCAGCTGATACTCCACCGCATTGGCGGAGCGCTCCAGCAGCAGCTTGAAGGCGGCGGCGCCGTTGCGTTTGATGAACTCGTCCGGGTCCTTGCCGTCGGGGATGGAGACCACCCGCACATCCAGCCCGGTTTTCCGCAGCCGTTCGATGGCGCGGGCGGTGGCTTTTTGTCCTGCTCCGTCGGCGTCGAAAATGAGGTTGATCCGGTCGGCGTACCGGGCGATGAGCTGAATCTGCTCATCGGGGAACGCCGTCCCCAGCGCCGCCACCGTGTTGGTGAATCCCGCCTGATGCATGGCGATGGCGTCCATATAGCCCTCGCACAGATTCAGCTCCCGGCCGGTGCTTTTGGCAAAATTGAGGGCGAACAGGTTGCGGCTCTTGCTGTAGGCGGGGGTGCTTTCGGTGTTGATGTACTTGGGCTTGGAGTCGTCCAGCACCCGTCCGCCGAATGCCACCACGTTGCCCCGGATGTCGATGATGGGGATGATCACCCGGTTGCGGAAAATGTCGTAGAGCCTACCGTTATCACGATTTTTCCCAGCCAAAAAGCCAGCTGTCAATTCCTCCGGATGAAACCCCTTGGCGCGCAGCCTCGTCAGCAGATAATCCCACCCGGGCGGCGCAAAGCCCAGCCCGAAATGGCGGATGGTGGCATCGGTATACCCCCGGCGGTGGAAATAGTCCAGCGCCTCCCGCCCCTCGGGGCTGTATAGCGCACTATAGTATAGCCGGGCAGCCTCCCGGTTCGCCTCCAATATCCGCAGCCGCATCCGGGCAGCGGCATCGTTCTCCCGGCTGTTCTCCGGCATCCGCATCCCCGCCCGGTCGGCTAAGAACCGGATGGCATCCATATAGTCCAGATTTTCGATGCGCTTGACAAAGGTGATCACATCGCCCCCCGCCCCGCAGCCGAAGCAGTAAAAGGAGGAGGTCTCCGGATATAGATTAAAGGAGGGGGTCTTTTCTCCATGGAAGGGACACAGCCCCACCAGATTGCGACCCCGACGCTTGAGGGATACATAGCCGGACACGACGCTTTCAATATCGTTTTTCAGCAGAAGCTCCTGTATAAAGGCTTCCGGCAGGGGCATAGCGCTCCCTCCTTTCCGTTACGCCGGGGCGATCATCGGGGGATCATCGCCCAGCCCCGGGGGATGAACAGCTCCCGGTGGGTCTCCAGCGCAAAATTGTCGGTCATGCCGGCGATATAGTCGCACACCGCCCGGCGCACCTCGTCCCGCTCCCGGATGAGGGCATATTCCTCCGGCAGCTTGTCGGGGTTCTCCACATAGTAGCCGAACAGCGCCGACAGCAGCCCGCCCACCTTGCTTTCTTCGCTTTTTGCCTTGGAGTTTAAGTACAGATGATCGTACATGAAGGTGTGCAGCTCCCAGAAATACGGCTCCACCGCCGCATCCATGCCGATCTCCTCCACCCCGTGCTCCACCATGGCGGACACCAGCGTGTCGATGCGGGCGGAGCCGCAATCCCCCAGCGCCATGTGAATTTCCAGAGGGATGTCCTCCTCCCGCAGCACGCCCGCCCGCACGGCGTCGTCCATGTCGTGGTTGATGTAGGCGATGCGATCCGCCCAGCGGACGATCTGCCCCTCCCGGGTGGCGGCCAGCTCCCCCTTGGTGTGGTGCAGGATGCCGTCCCGCACCTCAAAGGTCAGATTCAGCCCCCGTCCGGTGTTTTCCAGCTGCTCCACCACCCGCACGCTCTGCTCATAGTGGCGGAAGCCGCCGTCCATCAGCTCGTTGAGGGTGCGCTCTCCGGCATGACCGAAGGGGGTGTGCCCCAGATCGTGCGCCAGAGCGATCGCCTCGGTCAGATCCTCGTTCAGCCCCAGCGCCCGGGCAATGGTGCGGGCGATCTGGGACACCTCCAGCGTGTGGGTCAGCCGGGTGCGGTAGTGATCCCCCTCCGGCGCCAAAAACACCTGAGTCTTGTGCTTTAAGCGGCGGAACGCCTTGCAGTGCAGCACCCGATCCCGGTCCCGCTGGTAGGCGGTGCGGTAGGGGCTGTCCGTCTCCGGGCGTTCCCGCCCCCGGGATTCCGCCGCCAGCGCCGCATAGGGGGATAAAATCTGCTTCTCGATGGTATCCCAACGGGTCATATACCGCACCTCCGTTCCATATGCGGCGGCAGACCGGGCAAAAGCCGGGTGCCGCCACCGTTTCACATACTTGTTATACGCAGCTGCCCGCCAAAATCCTGCAAAAACCGCCGGAAATTTCAAAAAAATTTTGCCGTCCCACCGCAAACGGCTTGCCGGAATAGCGCAAGCCGCTGTCAATACGGCATGATTGGCTGTCGGGACGGCGCAAGGGGGCGAATTTTGTATCGCCGGTGTCGGGTGATTCGCTTTTCGGCGGCTTGCCGCCTGTTTTGCCGCCGCTCGCCTGCCATCCCCCGGGGGCAGTGTCGGTCGGCAGGCAGGCGTCCCGTTGGCGGGTGCTGTGTCCCTATTCCTCTGCCGCCACCGGAAAAGGAGCGAAGATCTCCCCCAGTGCCGTCAAAGTCAGCCGTCCGGCGCTGCGCTCGGTGAGCGCCGCCGCCAGCGCTCCCCGCCGGTTCGCCTCCAGCGTGAACTGCACCGTCACCCCGTCGTCATAGCGGGTGTCGGTGATCCGGGCATTTTCCGCCGCCAGCAGCGCCGGAAGAAAGCCATACTGGGCATAGTCGCACCGCACCTCCAGCTGCAGGCAGCGGCGCATCTCCACGATCCCCGCCGCATCCACCGCCAGTCGGGCGGCGTGGGAATAGGCACGCACCAGCCCGCCGCCCCCCAGCAGGATCCCGCCGAAATAGCGGGTCACCACCACGGCGCAGTCGGTCAGCCCGTTTTTGCGCAGCACCTCCAGCACCGGGATCCCGGCGGTGCCCTGCGGCTCGCCGTCGTCGGAGTAGCGGCACAGGTTGCCCCCCTCCAGCACATAGGCGTATACATTGTGGCGGGCGTCCCAGTGCTCCTTGGAGCGGGTGCGGATAAACTCCAGCGCCTGCTCCTCCGTCTGCACCGGGCGGATATACCCGATGAACCGGGAGCGCTTTTCGGTGAATTCATCGGCTGCCTCTGCGGCAACCGTGCGATAGCCCTCATCCCTCATACCGATCCCCCTTAACACGAGAAAGGGCAGTGCAAATACCTTGCACTGCCCGGGTTAAGCATCGGATGCTTATTTCTCGCCATTCAGACCAAAACGCTTGTTGAAGCGATCCGCACGGCCGCCGATATCATTCAGCTTCTGCTTACCGGTGAAGAACGGATGGCACTTAGAGCAAATTTCAACCCGGATGTCCTGTTTGGTGGAACCGGTGGTGATCACATTGCCGCAGGCACAGGTGATCGTGGTCTGACCATAGGAAGGATGAATACCCTCTTTCATTGCTTGTCACCTCTTTCGGAATCCATAGACTAACGGATAGACTATACCACACCCGCAGAAAAAATGCAAGTGTTTTTTGCAAATCTTCCGGAAATTGGCGAAAACCGGAGGCTTTAGAACCACCAGCCCAGCCCCTCCAGCAGAATTTTCAGGGCGATGAGTATGAGAATTACGCCGCCGATGCGCTCGGCGGGCTTCTGAAACCGGTCGCCGAACAGCCCGCCCAGCTTCACCGACACCGCCGATACCGTAAAGGTGACGCAGCCGATCAGCAGCACCGTGCGCACCATCCCCAGCCAGGTCATATCCAGCAGCGAGAAGGATACCCCCACCGCCAGCGCATCGATGCTGGTAGCGATCGCCAGCGGCAGCATGGCGGCGAAGCCGAAGGAGGCGCTGGCGGTCTCCTCCTCCCTGGAGAAGGATTCCCGCAGCATATTGCCGCCGATGAGCGCCAGCAGGATAAAGGCGATCCAGTGGTCATAGCGATCGATGAGATGGGCAAAGGTGCTGCCCAGCGCATAGCCGATGGCGGGCATCAGCGCCTGAAAAACGCCGAAATACGCCCCTGCGGTCAGGCAGTGGCGCAGCTTCACGCCGCCGGTCGCCAGCCCCTTGCAGATGGATACCGCCGCTGCGTCCATGGACAGTCCCAGTCCGATGAGGAGGATCTCTAAAATACTCATACCGTCTAAGCTCCTATACATTATACTTATATGATCCGGTTTGCAGGATCATTCTATATTAAAACGGCGGCGTCGCACGCCTCGCCGCAGGCGGTCCTGTATTCGTCGCCCGCCCGGCTGCGAGCAGCAGGCACAGCGCCGCCAGCAGGCTCGCCGTGATCAGCGCCCCCACCACGGAGAAGAAACGCACCCCGAGGAGCAGCGGGCACAGGGACAGCACGATCCCGGCGCTCAGCAGGAGCTTGACCCACAGCAAGAGCGGGCGTTTCCCCGTCAGCAGGAACACCAGCAGCAGCGCCAGTACCCCGACGGTCAGCACCGCCGTCAGAAACGGGCTGACATTGGCATACCCAAAGGGAACCAGACTGAAATAGGAAAAGGTCTTGCGCCAGGGGGCGCCGTTCGGGTTGGCAAAATTGCAGACGGCGCCGTAGGGCAGCAGCTCCAGAAGCAGGGCTGCCACCGGCAGGATACAATAGACCATGCGCTTTTTCACAGACACACACTCCCTTGCAGCTGTCGAGGGGGGGTGCAGAATGGTCACGCCGTTTCCGCTGTCAGATGGACGAAATGCAGCATTTGCCCGGTGGCAAGCAGCACCACGATCCACACCGCCAGCAGCGCCACCGGGATCCACAGCGCCGGTCGGTGCGCCCCGCCGCACAGCACCGCCGTGCGGATCAGGCAGACGAGGGGCAGCGCCGTCCATAGGCACAGCGCCAGATTCATGGCGGTGTCCGCCCCGGCGGCGGTGGTATCCTCCATCCCGCCGTACAGCACGAACAGCACCACCCCGCACAGGAGCAGCCCACCGCCCACCGCCCGCAGAAAGTGGGCGTCTCCGCCCCGCCGGCGGACGATGCCCCACGCCAGCAGGAATATACCGGTCACGACGGCAGCGCCCAGCGCCCGGAGAAAGGGCGCCGGATCCGCCAGCGTGACGGGTGCTTGCAGCCACCAGCTGACAGCGGTCAGCGCCGCCGTCAGCAGACAGTACAGTCCGGTCTTTTTCGATTGCGTCACGGTGTTTTCCCCCGTTCCGTTGATGTTATTCCCGATGCCATTTCACGCCTTGGGGCGTATCCTCCAGCACGATCCTCCGTGCCTTCAGCTCATCCCGGATGCGATCCGCCTCCGCCCAGTTTTTCTCCTTTCGGGCGGCGGCACGGGCTTCGATCAGCGCCTCGATCTCGGCGTCGTCGCCTCCCGCCTCCTGCCGGGCATAGCAGAAGCCCAGCACGTCGGTCAGCTCGTCGAACAGCGCCTGTCCGCAGCGGATGGTGGCGGCGGTGGCGGTGCCGTCCGCCAGCATGAGGTTAATATCCTTCACCAGCTCAAACAGCGCCGCAATGCCGTCGGCGGTGTTCAGGTCGTCGTCCATGGCGGCGATGAACTGCGCCCGCCGTGCCTCCACCCGGTCGGCAAAGGCGGCGTCCGCCGCCCCCTCGGGGGCGTTCTTCAGCCCGAACGCCATGGCGTTTTTGCAGTTATACAGCCGATCCAGCGCCCCGATGCCCTGCTGGACGATCTCGGTGCTGTAGTTGATGGGGCTGCGATAGGAGGAGGAAATGAGGAAGAACCGGATCGGCTCATAGCCGTATTCCTTGGCGACATCCCGCACGGTGAAAAAGTTGTTGAGGGACTTGGACATTTTCTTGTTGTCCACGTTGATGTAGCCGTTATGCAGCCAATAGTGGGCAAAGGGCACCCCGTTGCAGCACTCGCTCTGGGCGATCTCGTTCTCGTGGTGGGGGAAGATCAGATCCTGCCCGCCGCCGTGGATGTCGATGGTCTCGCCCAGATACCGCCGTGCCATGGCGGAGCATTCGATGTGCCAGCCGGGGCGTCCGTCGCTCCAAGGGGAGGGCCAGCTGGGCTCGCCGGGCTTTGCCGCCTTCCACAGGGCGAAATCCAGCGGATCCTCCTTCACCTCTCCCACGGCGATGCGGGCGCCGCTCTCCAGATCGTCGATGTTCTGATGAGACAGCTTGCCGTATTCATCAAAGCGGCGGGTGCGGAAATACACATCGCCATTCTCTGCCACATAGGCAAAGCCCTTGCCGATGAGGGTCTCGATGATGTCCCGGATGCCGTCCATGTTTTCCGTGGCACGGGGGTGCACCGTGGCGGGGCGCACACCTAAGCCCTTGGCGTCCGTCCAGAATTCCGCAATATATTTCTCGGAGATCTCCTGATAGGTGACCCCCTCCTCGTTGGCCTTGCGGATGATCTTATCGTCGATGTCGGTGAAATTCTGCACGAAGGTCACCTGATAGCCCCGCCATTCCAGATACCGGCGCAGCACGTCGAACACGCACAGGGGACGGGCGTTGCCGATGTGGATGAAATTATACACCGTGGGGCCGCAGGCATACATGCGGATCTTTCCCGGCTCGATGGGAACCAACTCCTCTTTCTTGCGGGTCATGGTATTGTACAGCTGCATAGGTCAAGCTCCTCCTGTTTTCTTTATTTTTCCGGTGCTTCTCCGGTGATCTGCTCCAGTTGTTTGATGCGCTCCTCCAGCCGGTGGAGCTCCGCCGCCACCGGGTCGGGGACGTGGATCTGATCCAGCTCCGGCACCCGCTCCCCGTCCCGGCGCACCACCCGGGCGGGGATGCCCACGGCGGTGCAGTTGTCCGGGATGTCGGTCAGCACCACCGCCCCGGCGGCGATGCGCACATTGTTGCCGATGTGGATGGGGCCCAGCACCTTGGCACCTGCGCCCACCATCACGTGGTCGCCCAAGGTGGGATGGCGCTTGCCCTGATCCTTGCCGGTGCCGCCCAGAGTCACCCCCTGATACAGGGTGCAGTCGTCCCCGATCTCGGTGGTTTCCCCGATCACCACGCCGGTGCCGTGGTCGATGAAGAACCGCTTGCCGATCACCGCCGCCGGATGGATCTCGATATTTGTGCGGCGCACGCAGCGCTGGCTGACCCACCGGGCCAGCAGCGGATGCCCATGGCGCAGCAGCCAGTTGGCACGCCGATGGGAGCGCAGCGCCTTATACCCATTATACAGCCACCACACCTCAAAATTCGACTGCGCCGCCGGGTCTCGCTCCCGGATGGCGGCGATGTCCTCCCGCATCTGCTTGAACACGGCTCCACTCTCCTTACTCCATACGATGAAAACACCCCCGTCGCCCCCCAATAGGGCGACAGGGGTGAGCAATCCAGTCTCACGGTTCCACTCCGTCATTCACTCAATGAAACGCCGGCTTTGGCGTTTCCGCCCCGCTAACGGAGGGCGTCCGGCGGACGATACGCAACGGCTTTCGGTCGAAAACCGTCTTCCCATCCGCAGCCGTCGGGTGCATTTCGCCGGGGCAACCGCCGCCGGGTGCTTCCAGCCACCGTCCGCAGACGGGACACCCGCTCTCTGTTGCGTTGCCGGCCGGGTACTTCTCCCGCCGCAGAGAATGCGCCGCAAGGGGCATTCCCATTCGCTTTACATCATTATATGCATAAAAACTCGGTTTGTCTACCGTTTTCGGAGAAAAACTCAGTTTTCCTTAAAATAGTGGCGCAGATTCCACACATACTGGATGCCGGAAATCACCGTCAGCACCGCTGCTACCCAGATCAGTCCGTCGCCGACTGCCAACAGCACCCGGCACAGCGCCGCATTCGATACCAGCTCTGCGATCTGCATAGCCGCCAGGGTATACAGGATCGCCGCCATCTGCATGACGGTCTTCATTTTTCCCGCCATGCTGGCGGCCACCACCACGCCGTCCTTCGCCGCCAGCAGGCGTACGGAGGTCACCATGAATTCCCGGGACAGGATCAGCATCACCGCCCAGCACAGCGCCACGCTGGGGCGCTTGGTCATGAAGCCCAGAAACGCCGCCGTGGTGAGAGCTTTATCCGCCAGCGGGTCGAGGAATTTCCCCAGATTGGTCACCAGTCCCCGGCTGCGGGCGATCCGCCCATCGAACAGATCCGTCAGCGAGGCGGCGGCGAACAGCACCAGCGCCACCGTATAGTGCCACGGAAAATTCCACAGCAGCGCCGCCAGAAACAGGGGTGCCATCACGCAGCGTGCCAGCGTCAGCTTATTCGGCAGATTCATCGACTATCTCTCCCATCAGATCCCAATCCATGGTATCGGTTATTTTTATACGGCGCATATCGCCGGGCTGCACCGTCCCCGCCGGGGCGGCGAAAAACACCTTGCCGTCAATATCCGGGGCGTCCGCCTCGCTGCGGCCGAACCAGCATTCCGCATACCGGTCATAGCTTTCCACCAGCACCGTCACGGTCTTGCCGATCTGCTGCTCGTTATACCGGTCGGAAATCCGCTGCTGCTCCTCCATGACGATGTTCCGGCGGCGCTGCTTCACGTCCTCCGGGAGCTGGTCGGGCAGCTTGGCAGCCGGCGTCCCCTCCTCCGGAGAGAAAGCAAAGCAGCCCAGCCGCTGGAACTGCGTCTCTTGAACGAAGCTGCACAGCTCCTCAAAATCCTCCTCCGTCTCGCCGGGGAAGCCGGTCATGAGGGTGGTGCGCAGCACGATGCCCGGCACCCGCTCCCGCAGGTGGGCGATGAGCGTCAGGAGGCTCTCCCGGTCGCCGGGGCGGTGCATCGCCTTGAGGATATGCCCGCTGACGTGCTGGAGGGGCAGATCCATATAGGGCAGCACCTTTTCCTCTGTCGCCATCACGTCCAGCAGCTCCTCGGAGATATGCTCCGGGTAACAATACAGCAGCCGGATCCAGCGCAGCCCGTCGATGCGGCACAGCCGCCGCAGCAGCTCCGGCAGGCGGGGCTCGCCGTAGAGATCCCGACCGTAGACGGTGGTATCCTGCGCCACCAGCACCAGCTCCTTGACCCCGGTCTGCGCCAGCGCCGTCGCCTCGCTGACCAGTCCCTCCAGCTCCCGGCTGCGGAGATTGCCCCGGATGAGGGGGATGGCGCAGTAGGTGCAGCGGTTATCGCAGCCGTCTGCGATCCGCAGATAGGCGAAAAAGTGGGGGGTCGTCAGCAGCCGGCTGCCCTCCAGCACCCAGCTGTCCCGGGAGGGGAACCGGTAAAACGCCACGTCCTGGGTCACCTGCTCCACCGCCTCCACAATGTCGGCGTTAGCGCCCAGCCCCAGCACCCCGTCGCATTCCGGCAGCTCCTGCACCAGCTCCTGCTGATACCGCTGCGCCAGACACCCGGTGACGAGGATCTTTTTGATGCGCCCCTCTTTTTTCAGCTGGGCAAATTCCAGAATATTTTCAATAGATTCCTTTTTGGCGTCCTCGATGAAGCCGCAGGTGTTGACGATCACCACATCGGCCAAGCCGCTCTCGGCGGTGATTTCGTACCCGGCCTCCTCCAGCCGTGCCAGCATCAGCTCGGCGTCCATCTGGTTTTTCGGGCATCCCAGGGACACCATACCCACTTTTATAGCCATTCTTCGTCTGTCTCCTCTGCGTCGGTCTGCTCCTGCGCCGCCGTTTCCACCGCCCGGCGAGCCACCTCAAAGGGGTAGCCCCGCCGTGCCAGCGCCGCCACGGTTTTCTGCCGCAAATCACGGTCAGTCAGCTTATTATAATATTTTTTTCGCACAAGTGCAAGTGCTTGTTGAAAATCGTCGGAATCGGTTTCCTCCACCGCCTCCCGGGCGGTCTGGCGATCGATGCCCCGGCGCAGCAGCTCCTGCTCCACCCGGCGGCGGGGATACTGCTTATACTGGGCAAGGCTGCGGGCGGCCCGGCGGGCATAGGCGGCGTCGTCCAGCAGCCCCACCTGCCGCAGCCGCTCCACCACGGCGGAAGCCACCTCCGGGGGCGTCTCGCCGGCGGCCAGCTTTTTCTCCAGCTCCCGGCCGGACAGATCCCGCTGCCCCAGCCAGTACAGCGCCGTGTCGTGGGCACGGTTGTACACCGACTGCGCCGTGAGCGCCGCCAGCTGCTCTGCGTCGATCTGCCCGCCCACCCGGTAGGGGGACTCGTCAAAGGTGCGCTTATCGATCGGCAGCTCCTCCCCGGAATCCAATGTCAGCCGGTACAGGCTCCGCCGCAGCCGCTGTGCCTCCAGGATCTTCATATCCATCGCCCCCATAGTAAGGCAGGGCAGGGAGTGCTGTCCCCCTGCCCTGCGCATGGTCATTTATCTGTCTTGTGCCCGGGCGCCGCCCTGCCGCCGCTGCGGTCCGGTGCGCCCCTGCCGGTCATTCGTCGTCTACCACGATGTCGATCTGCGCCTTAGCCGCCTCGCTGGTGACCTGCGGCGCTGCCGCCAGCGGGATCTCCACCGGCGCCGGAGCGGCGGCTACCGCCGCCTTGGGGGCGGGGTTCAGCTGACCGATGTTTTCCCGCACCTGCTTTTCGATCTCCGCCGCCAGCTCGGGGCGGCTGCGCAGCAGCTCCCGCACGTTGTCCCGTCCCTGCGCCAGCCGCTCGCCGTTGTAGGAGAACCAGGAGCCGGATTTCTCGATGATGTCCAGCTTCACCGCCAGATCCACCAGCTCGCTGTCCCGGGAGATGCCGATGCCGTACAGCACGTCAAACTCCGCCTGCTTAAAGGGCGGCGCCAGCTTATTTTTGACCACCTTGACCCGGGTGTGGGAGCCATAGGCGTCGGCGCCGTTTTTCAGCGTCTCCACCCGGCGCACGTCCAGCCGCACCGAGGCATAGTATTTCAGCGCATTACCGCCGCTGGTGACCTCCGGGCTGCCGTAGATCACCCCTACCTTCATTCGCAGCTGGTTGATGAACAGCGCCAGACACTTGGACTTGGACACCACCGGCGCCAGCTTCCGCATCGCCTGGCTCATGAGCCGTGCCTGTACGCCCACATGCGCCTCGCCCATTTCGCCCTCGATCTCGGCACGGGGCACCAGCGCCGCCACCGAATCCAGCACCACAATATCCACGGCGCCGGAGCGGATCAGCGCCTCCATGATCTCCAGCGCCTGCTCGCCGGTGTCCGGCTGGGACACCAGCAGGGAGTCCACATCCACCCCCAGCGCCCGGGCATATACCGGGTCCAGAGCGTGCTCTACGTCGATATACGCCGCTTCGCCGCCTTTTTTCTGCGTCTCCGCCACCACATGGAGTGCCAGCGTGGTCTTACCGGATGCCTCGGGCCCGTAGATCTCCACGATCCGCCCCCGGGGCAGACCGCCGATGCCCAGCGCCGCATCCAGTGAAATGGAGCCGGTGGGGATGGCGTCCACGTTCATCTTCCGGTTTTCGCCCAGCCGCATGATGGCTCCCTTGCCGTACTGCTTTTCGATCTGCGCCAGCGCCGCATCCAGCGCCTTTTTGCGCTCCGACTGATCCAGCTCGGTCTTTTCGACCGCTTTTTTGCTCTTATCCGTCTTTGCCGCCATTTTCCTGTACCTCCTGTTGGGTTTTGACTGAATTGTCCCTATTATACACCATGCCAAGACAAAAATCAAGAGGAAATCGAACGTTTGTTTGCGATTTTTCTGCTAAGCGGTGATCGAAGCTCGCCAAGCACCGCTTAAGCGCTCCTGAACCGGGGGGAAGGGGGCTGAAAAGCGCCTTGCCGGTCCGCTCTGACCGGTTTTCTCTCCCGGAATGCAGCAAAAAGCCCCAAGCCGTTGTGCCGACCGCTGAGCGCCCGGATATGCGAGCGGCTTCCCGGGGAAATGCGCCGCTTTCCGGCGGCATCCGGCACCGCCGTGACCTGCTCCAGACCGGCGGCAGCAAACAGCGCCGCTACAGCCGCCGCCTGATCGTAGCCCACCTCCACGGCGCATAAGCCGCCGGGGGTCAGCTTCGGCACCCATTGCCCGGCGATCGCCCGGTAGAACCACAGCCCGTCAGGGGCAAATAGCGCCGCAGCGGACTTTCGCAGCGGCGGGTTTCGTTGGATGGGCGCTTGCGGGTGTCCGCCGCAGCTCTCCCGCAGAGGGATTTCAGCCGATCCGCCGATGCCGTCTGTGGGTTGCGATCACTTGGCTGCCGCCGTGCCCCACACCACCCGCAGGATCCCGGCGGCATCCGGCACCGCCGTGACCCGCTCCAGTCCGGCAGCGGCAAGGATCGCCGCCACCGCCGCCGCCTGATCGTAGCCCACCTCCACGGCGCATAAGCCGCCGGGGGTCAGCTTCGGCACCCACTGCCCGGCGATCGCCCGGTAGAACCGCAGCCCGTCGGCAGCGCCGTCCAGCGCCATGACCGGCTCCCGCTGCACCTCCCGCTGCAAGCCGGGCAGGTCGGCGGTGGGAATATAGGGTGGGTTGGACAAAATGGCATCGTAGCGCTCGGGGAATGCCGCCGCATCCGTCAGCACGTCTGCCTGCACCACCCGGGTGTTCCACTGGGGGTAGCGTGCCGTGTTCCGCCGCAGATAGGGCAACGCCTCTGGCGACAGCTCCACCAGCGTGACGGCTGCTCCGGGGCATAGGCTGGCGAGCCCCAGCCCTACGCACCCGCTGCCGGCGCACAGATCCAGCACCTGCGGCGCCGCCTGCGTCCGCAGCTGCTCTGCCGCCGTTTCGCACAGCACCTCGGTGTCCGGGCGGGGGATCAGCACCCCCTCCCCCACCGACAGGGTGAGGGTCAGGAAATCCCACTCGCCTAAAATGTACTGGAGCGGGCGGCCTGCCGCCCGCTCCGCCGCCGCCTGCTCCAGCCGGGGCAAAGCCGCCTCGTCCAGCGGCGTATCGTCCGCCGCCCGTCCCCGTCCCAGTCCGCCGAGATCCTCCAGCAGACAGCGGGCGTCAAAGGCGGCATCCTCACAGCCGGCTGCCGCTAAGCGGGCAGCGGCTCGGATGAGCCATTCCCGGCGGGTCACCAGTTGTCCGCCTCCGGATCCTCCGGAATGACCGCCTTGAGGGAGGCGATGGCGCATTCGATCATGCTGTCGTCCGGCTCGCTGGTGGTCAGGTGCTGGAGCCACATGCCGGGGGCGGAGATGAACCGGGTGAACCCGTTGTCCTTGCGTCCCGCCAGCTTGATCAGCTCATAGCCGATGCCCACCGTCAGCGGGATCAGCAGCAGCTTGATCACCGTGCGCAGCCAGGGGGTCTCAATGGGGATGAGAATCGAAATAACGATCCCCACCAGCAGCATGAGGATCAGGAAGGAGGTGCCGCAGCGGGGATGGAACCGCCGCTGTATCCGCACATTCTCCACCGTCAGCTCCAAGCCCTTTTCGTAGCAGAAGATGCTCTTATGCTCCGCCCCGTGGTACTGGAAGGTGCGGCGGATGTCCTTCATCCGGCTGACCGCCAGCAAATAGAGCAGGAAGATCACGATCCGCAGCACCCCCTCAAAGATGCCCCGGATATAGGTGTGGTTGAGGGCAGGGACCGCCCGGCACAGCCAGCTGAACAGCTGGATGGGCAGCCACATGAACAGCACCAGCGCCAGCGCCACCCCCAACACGGTGGCGACGATCATCACGCCGTTCATCATCACGGAGTTTTTCTTCTGCTGCTTCGGGTCGGGTTCCTCCCCCTCTTTCAGTTCTTCCTCCATACCGCTCAGCTCGGCGGAGCGCATCAGGCATTTGTAGCCGATCCGCATGGAGTCGATGAAGTTGAACAGCCCCCGCACAAAGGGCCAGTGGGTGAACGCCGGACGGTGATTGACCGGGTTCTCCCACTCCTCCAGAGCGATCTCGCCGGTGGGGGTGCGCACCGCCATGGCGGTCTTTTCCGGTCCCCGCATCATCACGCCCTCGATCAGCGCCTGTCCGCCAATGGAGGTCTTTTTGAGAATTTCCTGTTTGTCTGCCATTGCTGTCTGTTCCTTTCTTTCTCGAATCGCCCCACGAAAGACCGCCCGCTTTGCTGCGGGTGCCGGCTCCGTGGAGCGGAAATGCCGCATCTGCCGTGCCGCCGGGGTATGCCCGGCGGTAAAGGCTGCCGTCACGGGGATGGCTCTATTCCGTGGGGGCGACCGGCAGCAGCACCGTTACGGCGGTGCCCACCCCCGGCTCGCTGTCCATCTCCATCCGCCCGCCGTGCAGCCGCACGATCTCCTCCACCAGCGCCAGTCCGATGCCGGAGCCGGGGTTGGCGGGGTCGGTCTGATAGAATTTCTGCCGCACCCGGGGCAGCTCCTCCGGCGCAATGCCTACCCCGGTATCGCTGATGACCACCTGCACCCGGCCGGGCAGCTGGGCGGCCTCTACCCGGATGCGCCCGCCCCGGGGGGTGTATTTCACGGCGTTGTCCAGCAGGTTCACGAACACCTGCCGCAGCCGGGCGGGATCCCCCATCACCGGCAGCAGCTCCTCGCCGTCGCTGTATTCCAGACTCAGACCCGCCCGGGCTGCCCGATCCCGGAACAGAAACACCGTCTCCTCCAGCTCCGCCAGCACATCCAGCCGCTGCCGCTTAAGGACGATGTGGCCGCTCTCCATGCGGGAGAAATCCAGCAGCTCCTCCACCAGCCCGCTGAGGCGCTCCGCCTCCTTGCCGATGACCGCCAGCCCCCGGCTGACCAGCTCCCGGTCCTCCGGGGCGGCCTGCAGGGTCTCGCTCCAGCCCTTGATGGCGGTGAGGGGGGTGCGCAGCTCGTGGGAGACGGAGGAGAGAAACTCGTTCTTCATCTTTTCGGTGGCGCCGATCTCCTCCGCCATGAAATTGATGGTGTCGCACAGGTCGCCGATTTCGTCGTCGTACCGCTTTTGCAGCCGGGCATCGTATTCGCCCATAGCGATGCGCTGGGCGGTGCGTCCGATGGCGGTGACGGGGTTCACGATGGAGCGGATGAAATAGGAGCCGGACAGGGATACGAAGAATACCACCAGCATGATGAAGCCGAAGATCACCAGCGACAGCAGCCAGATCTGCCGGTTCACCATCCGCAGCGATACCACATACCGCAGCGCTCCGATGCGGGTGTTGCCGGTATCGGTTTCGTCCACCGTCAGCGCCATGATCGGCTCGCCGGCAGCGTTATGCCCCTGCCACAGCCGGTTGCCGGAGGACAGCTCCACCTCCCGCCCGTCGCTCTGCGCCGCCATGGGGACGAAGCCGGTGGAGGACAGCAGCACCGAGCCCTTGGCGTCCAGCACCTGCAGCTCCATCTTGTCCTTATCGGTGAAATGGGCGATCAGCTCCCGGCTGCGTGCCTGCCATGTCTGGGATTCGGTGCTTTCCGACAGCTCCAGCGTGCGCTGGTACAGCTCCGCCCGGCTCTCCAGAGCGCTCTGCACGCTCTGATAGTAATAATACCGCAGCATGAAGGCGAACGCCCCCTCCAGCAGCAGCAGAAATACCACGATGATGCCGAAGGCGTTGCGTATCCATCGGCGGGTCAGGCTGTTGCGTTGCGCCCGCCGCCGCTTTTTTACGCTTTCCATCGGTAGCCACGCCCCCAGACGGTGGTGAGATGCTGCGGGCTGGAGGGATCCGGCTCGATCTTCATCCGCAGCCGCCGGATATTCACATCCACGATCTTTTCATCTCCGAAATAGTCGTCGCCCCACACCGCCCGGAGGATATCCGCCCGGCTCAGCGGGGTGTCCGGATGCTGGAAGAAATATTCGATGATCTGATATTCCACCTGAGTCAGCTCCACCGGCACCCCGTCCCGCAGCAGCCGCCGGCTGCGGAGATTGAGGGAAAACTCGCCGGAGTCGATCTGCTCCAGATAGTTTACCGGCGTCGCCGGGCGGCTGGCGGACAGCCGCCGGTAGAGGGCGTCCACCCGGGCGGTCAGCTCCGCCGTGCCGAAGGGCTTAGTCACATAGTCGTCGGCGCCCATCTGCAGACCGTTGACCTTTTCCTCCTCTTGGGTGCGGGCGGTGAGCATCATGATGCCCAGCGAATCGCTCTGCGCTCGCAGGCGGCGGCAGGTTTCGAAGCCGTCGATTCCCGGCAGCATCACGTCCAGCAGCGCCATCGCCAGCTCCGGGTCGGCGGCGAACCGCTCCAGTGCCTCCTCGCCGGACGCCGCCTGGGTCACGGTATAGCCCGCCCGCTCCAGAATCACCACTAAGAAGGAGCGAATGGACTCCTCATCCTCGCACACCAGAATTTTCTTCATCGGTCAAACCGCTCCTTTCAGCTGTCCAGTCGGGTCACCATATACCGCACGGCGTCGGGGGTCAATTGGGTCTCGTCGAACCGAGCCATGCACCCGGTGCGCTCCTCCGTCGGCTCATAGAGCCAGATATAGCCCTCCTCCGCCGTCGGGGAGCCGCTCACCCGCAATTGCAGCCACGCCTCGCCGGCGGTGTCCCGGCAAAAGGCGAGGGTGCGCCGATCCCCGTCGTATACCGTGGTCAGCCCCTGCCGCTGGGTCTCGTCCAGCGTCACCTGATAGCCGTCCTGCCGGTTCACCACCGTGTACAGCTGGTCGCTCCAGGTGCCGGTGGCGTAATCCCAGGAGCGCCAGGTGGTGAGATAGGCGTAATCCGGCAGCTCCTTTTCGTCGGCGTAGCCGGGCAGCCGCTGGCTGCGGGGGATCTCGGTCAGCCCGTCCCCGTTCACATCCCGGGAGGACAGACCGGACTGACGGGCGGTCGTCTCGGTGGTGTTGGTGGTCGCATTGTAAAAGGGGGTGCGCAGCTTGTCGTATTCGTACAGCACCAGCTCGGTGACGGTGGTGCCGTTGCTCTTCACCCCGTCGATAAAGAGCCCGGATACCCCCCGGCTCAGGCGGCACAGGGACATGGCACCGAACTGCTGGATATACCCGTCCATGGGGGCGGTATCCACATCGGAGAGCGTGCCGCTCTCCAACCGGGTGAGGGTCGCCGTCACCCGGTTGTCGGCGGCGGTGCGCAGCAGCAGCAGATCCTCCCGCCCGGAGGCGGTCAGATCGCCGATGAACAGGCTGGCATACAGCCGATCCTCCGACACGGTGGTCAGTCCGCTGTTCACGGCGAACAGCACCAGCCGGTGCTCCCGGCTGTTATAGGTGTCCCAGCCGGTGATCAGCTCCAACCGGTCATCCCCGTCCAGATCGGAAAACTGCACCTGCAGAATCCGGCTGCCGAAGCCGGTGCGGTCGCCCACCGAGACCCATTCTCCGGCGGTGCGCCGCAGCAGATTCACATGGGTTTCGTCTGCACCGGGCAGGCTGTAGAACGCCACCGCCATGGTGGGGGAGCCCACGCCGTCCGCCAGCGGCGTGCCGGTGTCGTCGCAGAGGATGAATGCCGAGGTGTAGCTGCCCTCCGCCGGATATTGCAGCGTGTAGCGCACGGGGGTCTTGCCGCTGTCCCGGATATAGGTCTCCAGCGCCTGCTGGATCGCCTGCTGCTCTCCCTGCACCTTGGGCGGCTGCAGAAAGGACTCCACGTCCAGACTGCACCCGCCGAGACACAGCGCCATCGCCAGCACCGCCGCCAGCATCCGTAGCCGTCGCATGGAGTCCCTCCTTTCCCCCGATGGTATTATTAAGGTACAGTATAGCATACCCTGTCCAAACCCGCAAGCCCCCGGAGCGCAATATTCCCGATTTTCCCGCCCGAGGCGCTCGGCGGAGCGGGCGATAACACAAGTTCATGCACAACATTGCATTTTTTTCACTTGTTCTCTCGAAACCGGCGCAACTGCCGGGGGATTTATTGACAGACCGCCCGGCGAGGTGCTACAATATATCCAGAATTTTACGCAGCGTAAGGAGTGTTATTATGAAAACCATCAAGGACAAATACCTGTTAGTGGGCGCTGATTTCGCCGGATATCCGCTGAAGGAGGCGGTCGTGGCGCATCTGAAGGAAAAAGGCTGGAAGATCACCGACGTGGGCGTACAGGCGGACAGCGATCCGGACAAGGATACCGACCTGATGTTTCACCGCATCGGTCTGCGGGTGGGCAGCATGATCGCCGAGGGCGAGTTCGAGCGGGCGCTGATCTTCTGCGGCACCGGCATGGGCATCCACATTGCCGCCAGCAAATGCCCCCACGTCCATGCCGGCGTGGTGGAGAGCGTTCCGGCGGCGCTGCGGGCGATCACCGGCAACGGCGTGAACGTGCTGGCGATGGGCGCCTTTTATGTGGCGCCGCAGATGGGCTGCGACATTGCCGACGCCTATCTGGGGGCGTCGCTGGGCAGCGGCTATGAGTGGTGGCATAATTTCTATGAGTTCCACAAGCTCGCCATCGATGAGCTGGAGGCGTTCGACTATGAGGAGTATAAGAAGAACGGCTTCAAGCTGAAGCATCTGGGCGATTATCCGCTGCAGCTGGAGACGAAGCCGGAGGAATAAGACGGCAGAAAGACCGGGGGCGGCGATGTACTGTTTTGTACATCGCCGCCCCCTTTTGGTGCTGCGTTATCCCGCCAGCGCTGCGCCCAGCGCCCGGCACGCCGCCAGTGCGTCCTCGTCGGGCGCCTCCTGACAGATCACCGGCTCCGCCGCCAGCACGGCGCCGTCGCCCCGGCAGGTGTCCTCCCAGGTGCGCATCCATTCGCCGTCGCCCCAGCCGTAGGAGCCGAACAGCCCCAGCTTTTTGCCGGACAGCGCCCCCTCGCAGGCGGAGAACAGCGGCGCAAACTCCGCCTCCTCCAGCTCCTCGGCGCCCATGGCGGGGCAGCCGAACGCCACCGCCGCAAACTGTCCCAGCAGGGCGGCGTCAAATTCCGCCGCCGTGCACAGCGTGACCGCTGCGCCGGCCTCCTGCGCTCCGGCGGCTACCGCCTGCGCCATCATTTCCGTGTTGCCTGTGCCGCTCCAATACACAACAGCTACTGCACTCATGTACACTCATCCTTTCCGAATATAGAAAATTTTATATGTACGCTGTCCCCGGCATCCCGGGGAGCGGATACACCCGATTGCGGTTTTATAAGAATTTCCCGCCTCCCCGTTGCCATACGGCGGCGGATGTGGTATACTGACAGGCGAACACACGGTTGCCGATCAAGGAGAATCATTATGGAGCTTACAGGAATGAATTGCCCCCACTGCGGCGGCGCTTTGGAGATACCGGACGGTGCCCGGCAGGTGAAATGCTCCTATTGCGATTCCGTCGTAGCCATCGACCGGGAGGAGCCGCCTACCGCTTCCCCTGAGGAAAATGAGCGGGCGGGATATGATTTTGAAAAGGGACGTATCCGGGCGCAGCAGGAGGCCCGGCGGCAGGAATCTGCCGACCAGCGGGATATTCTCAACGGACAGATCGCCACCGCTCTGGCGGGGATGGCGCTGCGGCAGGTAGCGCCTCGGCGTCCCCGGCACCTGTTCTGGTGGATCGTGGGGTGGCTCTTCTGCTTCCCCATTCCGCTGACGGTGCTGATCGTGCGCTCCCGGCATCTGAAGCCCCTCTGGAAAGCCGTCCTGCTGATCCTTTTGTGGGGCATGGTGCTCATCAACGGCACCAGCGCCATGGAACGGCTGGAGGACACGAGCCGAGAATCCGCTGCCGCCTCCTCCGCCGTGTCTGAAGAATCGTCCGCATACGAGCTGTAAGCCGGTACTGTACCCGCCGCACGGAGCCGATCCGTGCGGCTTTTTGGCGTCAGGAGCGGTATTTCACCGCCAGCTTTTCGATGGGACGTCCCTGGTTCCATTGCTGCCGGTAGACCTCCGTGCATTTGTGGAACTGGCGGAAGCGCTTTTGGGATGCCTGCTCGTCTCCGTATACCTTCCAGCAGCCCACGCATTTGCACGGGCGGTTCTCCAGAAAGCCCTGCACGTCCTCCGGCGGATAGCCGAGGAACAGTCCGATCTCATGGGGAAACTCCGCCGCCTGTCTCAGCCGCTGCATCAGCCGGGCGACGCAGCACTCCGGCTGGCCGCAGGGATAGCCCCGCTCCGCCAGCAGCCGCTGTGCCATGGGCTGCGCCAGATCCTGCCGCAGCCGGGCAGGACGGTAGACATAGATGAGCGCCCGCCCCGCCTGTCGGCGCACCGGCACCACCCGCAGCCCGCTGGGGCCCAGCCGCCGGTTCAGCTGCCGTACGCCGTCCGTCAGCTCCCGCTCCGTCCCGTAGGGGCAGTTGAACAGACTGCCGGTCTTCAGCCCCGCTAAGGTGGGGGAGCAATGGCGGATTACCAATTCTTCAGACACGGTTGCATTTCCTCCTATATGATATAGCGGATGCGGTCAGCGATCCGCAGACGATACAGCCATGTTAGTATGCCCGCTGCGCAGCGCTTTTTGCTGCGCACGCCGCCCCGGCACCGTCTGTACAGCCTGTCTCCGTCCGTTTGCTAGTTAGCTGCGGCTAACCAGCATCCCGAAAAAAGGACGGCGCCGGGACACCGTCGTGCAATTTTGCGGTTAGCAGCTGCTAACCATCTATAGTATACACAGACGGCAGGGGTTTGTCAACGGTTTTTTTTATTTTTTCGTACCGGCGGGAAATTTCACATGGATTTTACAGTAGCCGCATTTTTCTCTTTACATAGCGGCGGTATCCTATAGGCGTAGGGAGCGGAAAAACGGAACGAAGAAAAAAGTGCTATGGCTCCCGGTACTGCAGATGAAGAATTGAAAGTGAGGAAAGAAGTATGAACAAGAAGATCCTGGGTAGTGTATTGGCAGTGGGCTGCCTGCTGGCGGGGCTGCTGACCGGCTGCGGCAGCAAGGAGCCGGCGAAAACCGACGGCGACACCTCCACGGCATTGACCGGCACCGTCGCCACCGACGGCTCCACCTCCATGGAAAAGGTCATCGGGGCGCTGGGCGAGAGCTTTAAGGCGGCGCACAACGGCGTGGGCTTCACCTATAACCCCACCGGCTCCGGCTCCGGCATCAAGGCGGTCAAGGCGGGCACCTGCGACATCGGGCTGTCCAGCCGCAGCCTGAAGGACGACGAAAAAGCCGACGGCTTGCAGGAGACCATCGTGGCGCTGGACGGCATCGCCATCATCGTGAATAACGATAACGCCGTCGCCAATCTGACGCTGGAGCAGATCGCAGACATCTACACCGGCAAGATCACCAACTGGAAGGACGTAGGCGGCAGCGACGCTGCCATCGTGGTCATCGGCCGGGAGGCGGCCAGCGGCACCCGGGACGGCTTCGAGTCCATCACCAAAACGAAGGATGCCTGCCAGTACCGGCAGGAGCTGACCTCCACCGGTGATGTGATCACCACCGTGTCCCAGAACCCCGCCGCCATCGGCTATGCTTCCCTTGCCTCCGTCAAGGATACGGTCAAGGCGGTCACCGTCAACGGCATCACCGCCAGCGAGGCGACGGTGAAGGACGGCAGCTATGTGATCCAGCGTCCCTTCGTGCTGGTGACGGTGGCGGGCAAGACCCTCTCCCCGGTGGCGCAGGCGTTCTTCGACTACGCTACCTCCGCCGAAGTGGCAGACATCATCGGTAAGGCGGGTGCGGTCTCCGTCCACTGACGGCGCCGCTCCCCGGCGCAGAACGGAAAGATCCATCCGGACAAAAGCGGTCGGCAGCAACGACCGCTTTTCGCCGGTCAAGGAGGAACGGTATGAAACGCAGTAAACATTGGCTGGAGCTGCTGGTGCACGGCATATTCCTTGTTTTGGGGCTGATCACGGTGGGCTGCGTGCTGCTGATCACCGTCTATCTGGTGATCTCCGGCATCCCCGCTATCCGGAAGATCGGGCTGTTCCCGTTTCTGTTCGGGCAGGAATGGGCGTCCACCGCCGCCCGCCCTGCCTATGGGATCCTGCCCTTTATCCTCACCAGCATTTACGGTACGGCAGGGGCGATCCTGCTGGGGGTGCCCATCGGCTTTTTCACCGCCGTCTATCTGGCGAAGCTGGCGCCCCCCAAGGTGAAGGCGGTCATGCAGACCGCCGTGAGCCTGCTGGCGGGGATCCCCTCGGTGGTATACGGCTTGGTGGGCATGCTGGTGCTGGTGCCGGGGATCCGGAAGCTGTTTCACATCCCCGACGGCGCCAGCCTGCTGGCGGCGATCGTTGTGCTGGCGATTATGATCCTCCCCTCCATCATCAAGGTGTCGGTGACGGCGCTGGAGGCGGTGCCGCCGGAATACGAGGACGCTTCGCTGGCGCTGGGCGCCACCCCCACCGAGACCTATTTCCGGGTATCCGTTCCGGCAGCCCGCAGCGGCATCGTTGCCGCCGTGGTGCTGGGGGTGGGACGTGCTATCGGCGAGGCGATGGCGGTGATGATGGTCTCCGGCAACGCCCCCAATATGCCGGGGCTGTTCCAGAGCGTGCGGTTTCTGACCACCGCCGTTGCCAGTGAGATGTCCTATTCCGGCGGGCTGCAGCAGCAGGCGCTGTTTTCCATCGCTCTGGTGCTGTTCCTGTTTATTCTGCTGATCAACGCCACCCTGAACTTTTTCCTGAAGCGGGGCGAGGAGTGAGGCGCTGCGCTACACCCGCCGCCCGCCTCGGGAGATTCGTCCCGGGGCGGGAAAAGCCCGTTTTGCTTGGATCATGAAAGGAGGGATCGGAACGATGCACGACCGAAAGCTGCCGCTGCGCCGTCGGCTCTATGCCGTCGTGATGCGGGGGCTGATGCTGGTCTCGGCCGCCTTTACCGGCGGGCTGGTGCTGTTCCTCATTCTGTTTGTGCTGCTGCGGGGGCTGCCCCACGTGACCTGGGAGCTGCTGTCCACGTCGCCCAGTTACCTGAGCGATACGATCGGTATATTACCGGATATTCTCAACACACTGTTTATAATTTTCGCCACGCTGCTGTATGTGGTGCCGCTGGGGGTGGGGGCAGCCGTCTATCTGACGGAATACGCCGCCAACCGCCGGCTGGTGCGGCTGATCGAGGCGGCGACCGAGACGCTGGCGGGGATCCCCTCCATCATCTACGGCTTGGTGGGGATGCTGTTTTTCTGCCAGCTTTGCGGAATGCAGACTTCTTTGCAGGCGGGCGCCATGACGCTGGTGATCATGAACCTGCCCACCATCCTGCGCACCACTCAGGAGAGCCTTAAGACCGTGCCCCAGAGCTATCGGGAGGGGGCATTCGGGCTGGGCGCCGGCAAATCCCGGGTGATCTTCACCGTGGTGCTGCCCAACTGCGTGGACGGAGTGATCACCGGCTGTATCCTGTCGGTAGGGCGCATTTTGGGCGAGTCGGCGGCGCTGCTGTTTACCGCCGGGTTCGCTCATGAGCTGCACGGGTTCCTCGTCTGGCTGTCCGGCAGCACCGCCGGCTCCACCCTGACGGTGGCGCTGTATGTGTATGCAAAAGAGCGGGGCGAATTTGACGTGGCGTTTGCCATCGCTGCGATCCTGATGCTGCTGACCCTGCTCATCAATCTGGCGGCGGAGCTGACCGCCCGCCATTTCAAAAGGAAGAAAGCGTTATGAATACTGTATTTTCCGTCCACGAGCTGTGCCTGTGGTACGGCAGCCACCAGGCGCTGAAAAACATTCAGCTGGAGATCCCCGCCCAGAGCATCACCGCTCTCATCGGACCCTCCGGCTGCGGGAAATCCACCTTTCTCAAGACCCTTGACCGGATGAACGATCTGGTGGAGGGGGTCCGGATCACCGGCAAGGTGGAATACCGGGGACAGGATATTTTTGCCCCCGGCACCAATGTCAGCGAGCTGCGGCGGCAGGTGGGGATGGTGTTTCAAAAGCCCAATCCCTTTCCCATGAGCATCTACGACAACATCGCCTACGGCCCCCGCACCCACGGCATCCGCCAAAAGGGGCGGCTGGACAATATTGTGGAGCGGTCGCTGCGGGATGCCGCTATCTGGGATGAGGTCAAGGACCGGCTGCGGAAAAACGCTCTGGGGCTGTCCGGCGGACAGCAGCAGCGGCTGTGCATCGCCCGGGCGCTGGCGGTGGAGCCGGATGTGCTGCTGATGGATGAGCCCACCAGTGCGCTGGACCCCATTTCCACGGCGAAGATCGAGGAGCTGGCGCTGGAGCTGAAGCAGCACTATACCATCGTCATGGTGACCCACAATATGCAGCAGGCTGCCCGTATTTCCGATCAGACGGCGTTTTTCCTGCTGGGGGAGCTGGTGGAAAGCGGCGAGACCAAGCAGATCTTCGAGCATCCGACGGATCGGCGCACCGAGGATTATATCACCGGCCGATTCGGGTGACGGATCGCCGGCGAAAGCCGTGGCTCTGCCCGGCGGCGCCTGACTGCGAGTCGCAGAGATGGGAAAAGCGCCCCCGCAGCCGTATGCGGATACGGCGGGGAGCGCTTGACGAGGATCGAAAAACCGCTGCTCCGCCAAGGGCGGCAGCCCGGCGGAAACGGTTTTTATCATGTCCCGAATGGGGTTTTTGCGCCCTGGGGACATTTGGAGCAGTAGAAAAGGCGTTGCCCGGTCGGGCAACGCCTTTTTGGCACAAGGGAAAACGGTCGAAGCCGGTTATCGGGAGCGGGCGGCTCAGAGCGGCTGCTCCCGGAAGCCGTCGTCCCACAGGGTCAGCAGGTGATCGAACCCGGCTGCCCGGATCAGATCCACCGCCTGGGGGAAAGCGCAGTCGACGGTATCCGCTGCGTGGGTATCGGCGCCCAGGATCACCTGTCCGCCCATCTCCCGCAGCCCCCGCAGCAGAAAGTCCGCCGGATAGGGGCGCTGCCGCCAGCCCCGGGAGATGGCGCCGGTATTCACCTCCACCACCGGGCAGACCGCCACCACCTGCTCCAGCGCCTCCAGCGCCAGCCGCTGATATACCGGGTCGGTCTCGTCGAAATAGCTGAACTTGGTGATCACGTCGAAGTGTCCCACGATGGTGGGATGGGAGCGGCGCACGTTGGCGACCACGGCGTCGAAATACGCCTTCTGAAAGGCGTGAAGATCGCCGCCGAACTCTCGCTCCACACACGCCTGCTGCTGTCCCCAGCCGTGCTCCCCGTCGGCGTGGTCGATGGCGTATACCCGCTCGTCGAAGAGGAGGTAATGCACTGAGGCGAGGAAATAATCCAGCTCCCGGGTGATCGCCGGGTCGGAATCCAGATCCAGCTCCATGCCGATCATCACGGTGATCTGGGACTTATATTGCTCCTTGAGCCGCCGCAGCTCCGCCAAGTACGCCGGATATTGGGCGGTCTTCATACAATAGGACTGGTCGCAGGGGGTGTCGCTGTGGTCGGAGAGGCCGATGGCCGGCATGCCCAGCCGGATGGCTGCCCGGATCATTTCCTCCGGGGTGTTTTTTCCGTCGGAAAAGGTGGTGTGGGAGTGGTATCCGCAATATTGCATCGCTTGTCGCCTCATTCATGCTGATTTTCTCCAGTATAGCACGGTTTTGCGCAAAAGGCAATGTGTATCGGCGGGATGGCACCGGCATTTTTTGCGGAAAACGATCCCGCTGCGGCAGGAGCGGGCAGATCCGCCGCTGCGGTCGGGGGCTGCCCGTGGGCGCCGACACAAAATACGACCGGCTGCGATACCTCTGGGTATCGCAGCCGGTTGTGGATCGTGCAGTCGCTTTAGGCTTCATCCGGCACAGCGCCCAGCTGCGCATAAGGATAGTGCCGGGTGATGGCGTCATGCAGCAGGCACGCTGCATAGGAGGCGAATCCGTGGTTGCAGCTGGCGGTGGCGGTCATCATCTCCCACAGGGTACCGGTGCGGCGTGCCATCTCCGCAAAATACCCGGTGACCTCCTCCCGGCAGCGGTCGTATTCACCGAACCGCAGCAGCGATTCCAGCCGCAGGAAGTTGCCGGTGAAGGCGTTGGCGGGGCGCACATGGGGATACAGCCCCAGCTCCTGCCGCCGGGGGCCGAATTCCGTCGTCAGCGTTTTCCACAGCGCCGGATGGCTCTCCGGTGTGGCGATGCCGAAGAAAAAGGCGTGATACTGGCAGGTCTCCGAGCAATTTTCGGTGCGCACCGGCACTCCCTGCTCGTTATACACCTCGTTGTCGATGAAAAACTCCCCGTTAAAGGAGCGCTCCCGGATGAGCCGGGTCAGCGCCTCGCCCCGGGCGGTGGCGTCGGCGTCGTGATACAGCGCCCCCAGCGCCCGCTGGGCGTAGGCATAGGTCATGTTGGTGGGATAGTTGATGTCCTGCACATAATCGCTGGCGTCCGACCACTCCACGAACGCCCAGCTGGGCAGATGGTGGAGCAGCCCGTCGGCGTTTTCCACCGTTTTCAGGTAGGCGTACAGCCGCTCCATGGCGGGCTTCGCCTGCTGCACCAGCGCCTCGTCCCCGGTGCGCTGGCGGTAATCCCACAGCTCCGCCACATACCACAGCGCCCAGTTGAGGATAAAGCAGCCGTCCACATGGTCGGAGGGATAGCACATGGGCAGCATCCCCTCCGGCAGATGGGCAAACCGGTCGTTGAGCAGGAAATTCTCCAAAAACTGCCGCTCCATCCGGGTATCATCGGTGAAGAATTGCGCCGACCGGCCGATAAAATAGCTGTCGCACAGCCAGCCCGCCCGCTCCCGGGTGGGGCAGTCGGTGAACAGATCCGCCGCATTCTGGCGGAAGGTCTGCCACGCCGCCCGGAACACCGCCTGCTCCCGGGGATCGTCGGAGGACAGCGTCACCGCCGTATCCAGCGGATGCGCCACCTCCACCAGCCGAAAATCGGTGACTTCTGCCGCTCCTGCGGTACACACCAGCTTAAAATACCGGAAGCCCACCGGCTCCATGCCTTGGAAATGATACTCGCCCGGCTCCAGCTCCAGCCGGATCGCATTGGCACAGCCCATGCGCAGGGCGTCTACCTCCCCCTCCGGGGTCAGCACCTCGTCAAACAGGAACCACAGCATCGTTTTTTCGGTGCAGCGGATGTCCATGGCGGGGAATCCGGTGCGCTCGCCGGGCAGCGCTAAGATCTCCTGCTCCCCCGCCGTCAGCCGGGTGCAGCCGCTATACGGGGCGTCCGCCGGCTGCAGCGGCTCATAGCGGAACCGCTGGATCTCATCGGTGACGATCAGCTCCAGCTCCTGCAGAGGAAAGCCGTGATACTCCTCCCGGATCTCCAGCAGAGAGCGATCCCGCTTGGGGTTGTCCGGCAGAGCGCCTACCGTCAGCCGCCCCCGGGACAGCACCCGCTCCGGCGCCACCGTGGGAAAGCTGTGCAGCGGCAGCTCCCGGGGCAGCAGCACGCCCCCGGCGGTCTCCTCGGTGGGCTGCGGTGTCGCATCCGGCGACACGCCGCCCACCCGCCAGGCGTAGGTATCCGGGTGCAGGTGATAGCTCTCCGCAAAGGGACGCTGGAAGCTGTAGCGCTGCATTTTCCGCACCCGCTCGGTCAGGCGCAGCGCCTGCCAGCTGCCGGTGGCGGCGAGAATGGCACCGCCCGCCTCCAGTTCCATCCGGATGAAGCCCGGCTGCTGCAAGGCGCCATATCCGGTGACATAGTAGTTGACTACCTCCACCGCCACATGGTTCTCCGGCTGGGTCAGCCATCCGCCCAGCGGGATCTCGTCCACCCGGAAATGCCCGTGGGCGCACCGCACCGGCCCGTAAAAAACAAAGACGCCGTTGACGAACACCCGGTAAAACCCCGAGGTTGCCACCCGCAGCACGCCGTCCACTGCCGCCGGGCAGGGGGTCACAAACCCCAGTGTGATGTTTTTTTCCGTTTCCAATCCCTGTCCCCAGACCGGGACTGCCTGTTTGAAATTCATGCTGTCACCTCAATGCTCTTTCTGTTCTTTGAGTACCCATTCGGCGCAGCGGATGCCGTCCACCGCCGCCGACAATATACCGCCGGCATAGCCGGCGCCCTCGCCGCAGGGGAAGATCCCCCGCACCGCCGATCGTCCGGCGGCATCCCGCAGCAGCCGCACCGGGGAGGAGGAGCGGCTCTCCACGCCGGTCAGCACCGCATCCGGACGGTCGAACCCCCGGATGCGCCGCCCAAACTCCGGCAGCGCCCGCTGCAGTGCGTGGGTGACGAAGCCGGGCAGGATATCCGTCAGGTTCGTCAGGGCGACCCCCGGCCGGTAGGAGGGCTGCACCTCTCCCAGCGCCGTGGAGGCTCTTCCCAAGAGAAAATCCCCCACCAGCTGCGCCGGCGCTTTGTAGCCGCCGCCCCCCAGCGCATACGCCGCCTGCTCCAGCCGCCGCTGGAAGGCGAAGCCCGCCAGCGGCTCCTCGCTGCCGAAGTCGCCCGGCTCCACCCCCACCAGCAGAGCGCTGTTGGAGTTGAGCCCGTCCCGTGCGTGATAGCTCATGCCGTTGACCACCACGCCGCCCTCCTCGGAGGCGGCGGCGATGACCTCGCCCCCGGGACACATACAGAAGGTATAGACCCCCCGGCAGCCCGGCGGTACCCAGTGGAGCTTATAGTCCGCCGCCCCCAGCGCCGGGTGTCCGGCGAATTTCCCGTATTGGCTCTCGTCGATCATGCGCCGGGGGTGCTCGATGCGCACCCCCACCGCAAAGGGCTTCTGCTCCATGGGCAGCCCCCGCTGCCGCAGCATGGTAACCGTATCCCGGGCGCTGTGCCCGATGGCGAAGATGGCGTGGCGGCAGGGGATCTCGCTCTCCACGCCCCCGCTCACCGTCCGCAGCGCCGTCAGCGCCCCGTTCCGGATCACACAGTCGGTGACGGTGGTGAAAAACCGCACCTCGCCGCCCCGCTCTTCGATCTCCTGCCGCAGCCGCCGCACCGCCTGCCGCAGCCGGTCGGTGCCGATGTGGGGCTTCGCCTGCCACAGAATGGCTTGGGGCGCCCCCGCCGCCGCAAAGCTCTCCAGCACCAGCCGGCTGCGGGGATCCTTGATGCCGGAGTTGAGCTTGCCGTCGGAAAAGGCGCCGGCGCCCCCCTCGCCGAATTGGACGTTGTTTTGGGTGTCCAGCACCCCGGTGCGGCGGAAGGTCTCCACCGCCGCCTGACGGCTGTCCCCGTCGCCGCCCCGTTCCAGCAGCAGGGGACACGCCCCCGCCCGTGCCAGCGTCAGCGCCGCAAACAGCCCCGCCGGACCGCAGCCCACCACCACCGGCCGCATAGCGGGCGGCTGGGACAGTGCCGGGATGACGTAGGGTGTTGCTTCCGCCCGGCTGACCTGCGGAGAGCGGCAGCGCCCCAGCACGGTGTCCTCGTCTGCCACCGTCACGTCCACCGTCGCCAGAAAGTGGATGCGCTCCTTTTTACGGGCGTCCACCGACCGGCGATAGAGGGTCAGTGTCCGGATATCCACCGGGCGCACCCCCAGCGCCGCCGCCGTCCGGCGGCGCAGCTCCTCCTCGGTATAGGTCAGGGGCAAGGAGATCCCCGTTATGCGCAGCATCGGTGTTCTTTCCTCCGTGTGTATTTATGCGTCCAGCAGCCGCCGAATCTCATCCAGATCGGCGGCGAACCGGATCCCCCGCTGCCGCTCAGGGGTGGATAGCCCTGCGGCGATCATCTGCTCCAGCAGCGCCTGCAGATGGTCGTAGTAGCCGTGGAGATTATAGAGGATACACGGGGCGTCCAGCTGCCCCAGAGATACCCGGGACATCACCTCGGCGATCTCCTCCAGCGTGCCGGTGCCGCCGGGGAAAGCGATAAACGCCTCGCCCAGCTCGATCATTTTCGTTTTCCGCTCAGCCATCGTTTCGGTGACCAGCAGCCGGGTCAAGCCCTCCTGCTGGACATTCTGCTCCATAAAAAAGCGGGTCTCCACCCCGATCACCCGACCGCCGGCTGCCAGCGTCGCCGTCGCCAGCTCCCCCATCAGCCCGGATTTGGAGCCGCCGTACACCAAGGTATGTCCCTTTTCCCCGATCCAGCGCCCCAGCGCACGCACCGTATCGCCCAGCTCCGGGTCATTCCCCGGATTGGCACCCAAATAAACGGTGATATACATGGTCTGCTCCTTTCGCCGTTACAGCGTGATCCAATATCGCTTGACCTCCGCCCGATGCCGTTCGTCGGGCAGCACAAATTCCAGCTTTGTCTCCATCACACCCACCAGTCCGGGGTCAACTCCCCCAAGGTAACGATCCGGGGCGGCTCCCACTCCAGCATGACCTCCACCGAGCGGTATTCCTCCGGCATCAGCTGGGTCATCAGCTCCCGGCAGGCGCCGCAGGGCGGCAGCACCGCTTTGTTTCGGTTCACCGCCACCATCCGGCGGGTGGCGCTCTCCCCGTGGGTGAGCAGGGAAAACAGGGCGTTGCGCTCGGCGCAGATGCCCAGCGTGCAGGCGCTGTCTACGCAGATACCGGTGTAGATCCTGCCGGAGGCGGACTCCAGCGCTGCCGCCACACCGCCCGCCTCGATCCATTCCGAGACCTTGCGGGGCTGCAGTGCGGCGCACGCCGCCTGATACAGCTCTGTCCAGATCGGCTCCATTTCGTTTCGTTCCTTTCTCATCGCCACCCGGCGGCAATGGCGGTCGCTGCCACATACGCCGAGGAAAAGGCAAATTGCAGATTGAAGCCGCCGCAATCGCCGTCCACATCCAGTACCTCCCCGGCGGCGAACAGCCCCGGGAATCCCCGCAGCCCCATGGTCTGGGGGTCGATCTGCCGGGCGTTGATGCCGCCCGCCGTCACCTGCGCCCCGCCGAAGCCCTTGGTGCCCAGCACCGGCAGCTCCCAGCCCTTGCACAGCGCCGCCGCCCGGTGACATTCCGCCGGGGTAAGCGTGTCCGCTGGGCGGGTGAGGGGCAATACCCCCGCCGCCCGCAGCACCGTCTGCCCCACCCGCTTGTGGAGCAGTCCGGTGAGCAGATCCTCCAGCGTGCGTCCCGGCAGGCGGCTGCGCACGCCGATGCGCTTCTCCAGCATCGGCAGCTTCCAGTCAGGCAGGAGATCCAGCACGGCGGTGAGCGTTCCCCGCTGCCGCCGTTCCCAGTCCCCGGCTACCCGGGATACCTGCATCACCGCCGGACCGGACAGCCCGTAGTCGGTGAACAGCACCTCGCCGGTGTTCTGCGCCTGCACCGCTCCGTCCAGCCGCAGCTCTACCCCGGCATCCACCCGGATGCCCTTCACCGCCCGCACCAGAGCGGTATCGGTGCGTAGTTGCACGATGGAGGGGAACAGGGGCGTTTTCGCCAGCCCTAAATCGGTGAGCAGTCCATACGCCTCGGCGCTGCCGCCCAGCGCCGGCGCTGCCGCTCCGCCGGTGCAGACCAGCACCGCTTTTGTCTCGACCGCACCGGCGGCGGTGATCACCCGCCAGCCGGTGTTTGTCCGCTGCAGCGCCGTGGCGGGGCGCTGGCAGCACAGCTCCACTCCCAGCGCCGCCGTTTCCAGCCGCAGGGCGTCCAGCACCGCCGCCGCCTGCTCGGAATAGGGATAGACCCGTCCGTCCTCCCGCACCCGGCAATCCACCCCCAGCGAGGTGAAGAATGCCATCGTGTCGGCGGGGGAAAAGGCAGCCAGCGCCGCCCCCGCCAGTGCCGGGCAGCCGTGATACCGGGCGGGGGCTGCCCCCGTATTGGTGAGATTGCAGGTGCCGTTGCCGGTCGCCAGCAGCTTTTTCCCCGGGCGGGGCGCCTTTTCCAGCAGCAGCACCCGCCGTCTGCCGTGCGCCGCCTGTCCCAGCAGCACCGCCGCTGTCAGCCCGGCGGCGCCGCCGCCGATCACCACGCAGTCGTAGCCCATACCGTCCGTCCTCTCAGCCCCGGTTCGCCAGCGCCTTCAGCGCCTGCCGCACCAGCGTTTCCACCGGCAGGGCGCTGTCCAGCTTGCCCACGGCGGCGTTGGCTTCGCCGGCGGTGAAGCCCAGCACCGTCAGCGCATCCACCGCCTGCGCCGCATTGCCCGCTGCCGACACGGCTGCGCCCGCCGGCAGCTCGATGCCGCCCTTGCCGACGGAGACGGCGCCCACCTTGTCCTTCATCTCCAGCACAATGCGCTGCGCCAGCTTGGGACCCACCCCCGCCGCCTTGGTCAGCGCCTTAAAATCTCCCGTCGCCACCGCCAGCGCCACCTTTTCCGGTGACAGCTCCGACAGAATGGACAGCCCCACCTTGGGACCGACCCCCGATACGGAGGTGAGCATCTTAAAGCAGGACAGCTCGTCCGGCTGGGCGAACCCAAACAGCTCGATGGCGTTTTCCCGCACATCCATCATGGTGTACAGAAACGCCTCTTTGCCGATGGCGGGCATCTGCCGGGCGGTATTCATGGTGATCTGGCAGCGGAAGCCCACGCCCCCGCAGCTGATCACCGCCATTTTCGGCTCCAGATGGACCAATTCTCCTTTTAAGCTGTAGATCATACGGAAACCTCTCCTTGTTATACGGCGGCGGCGTCCCCGCCTGCGTTATTTCTCTTCCAGCAGCTGACGCTTGAGCGCCGTGCCGCCGTATTGGGCATGGCAGATGGCAATCGCCAGCGCATCCGCCGTATCGTCGGGCTTCGGGACCTCTTTGAGCCGCAGCAGCCGCCGGGTCATCTCCATCACCTGGGGCTTGTGCGCCTGGCCGAAGCCGGTGACGGCGCATTTCACCTGCATGGGGGTGTATTCATAGGCGGGTATCCCGTGCTGCTGCAGCGCCAGCATGGTGACCCCCCGTGCCTGCGCCACGTCGATGGCGGTGGTCTTGTTGCTCTGGAAATACAGCTTCTCGACCGCCGCCGCCTCCGGGTGATACCGCTCCAGTAGCGCCGTCATATCGTCGTAGATGATCTCCAGCCGCCGGTTAAAGGGTACTCCCGCCTTCGTGGTGATCGCACCGAAATCCAGCGGCAGATACCGTCCCCGCTCAAAGCGGACGATCCCCCAGCCCACGATGGCATAGCCGGGGTCAATGCCTAAAATGATCATGGTTCATCCCAGTCTTCGTTGTTTTCTTTTGCACTGCCGGTTTCCTCCGACCCGTTTTCACCGCTCTCGGCGGGAGTGCTCTCCTCCGGGACGGCGGTGGTCGTGGTGGTGGTAGTAACCGTCGTGGTGGTGGTGGTCGTGGAGGAAACGCCGGCGTCGGTCAGCGCCTCCTCGGTGGTTGTGGGGCTGCTACCGGAGGCGCCCGCACTATTTCCGACGGAGGTGGCGGAGCTGTCTTTCTTCTCCGCCCAGCTCTCGGGCATCTGCGCCTGATAGTTAAAGGTGAAATTCGCCGTGGAGCGATCCTGCGTGGTCTGCCGGGCTGCCACCACCAGCCGGGCGCCGGCATGACCGTACAGATTGCGGGCGTCCACCGACACCAGCAGGATTCGATCCGTTGTCGTTACGGGGGTGCCGCTGCGGAACAGCGCCCGCTTTTGCAGCGCCACCAGATGCGCTCCGAAATCCGTGTCGTCGGTGAATTCCGTCCGGGCATAGTCGAAATCCTCGGTCTCGTCCACCACCAGCACGGCGAAGATCTCCCACCGGGCGGACACAAACAGGGTGTTCATCTCGATGACCGGATGCTCGTTGAGATACGCCAGCCGGCGGTATGCCTGCAGCGGGGTCAGCATCTGATTGTCCCGGTCGTATTTGCCGTAGATGGTCAGCGACCGGGGCAGCGTCTGCGCCGACAGCACCGTGCGCTCGTCGAAATAGGGCTGCCCATAGGGCAAATACTGCCCGGAAAAGCTGTGATTTTCATAATAGCCGCCGGTATACGCCATGACGGGGAAATTGATGTCGGTATCCGGGATCCGGATCCACCCCGCTACGTCCGGGTTGCTGTCGTAGAGGCTGCGGAACCGGGCGTCCATCCCGGTGGGATACCGACCGTCCGCCGCCGTTTCGGCGGCACCGTCGGCGTCACCGGAAACCGCATCGATGCTCCAATAGAGCTTGCCCAGCCGCTCCTGCAGGGACTGGTTGGAGCGGGACGCCTGCGAGGCGAGATAGCTCCAGCAGATGCTCCCCAGCACCAGCAGCAGCGCCGCCAGCCATGCCAGTCGCTTGACCCAGCGGATGCGCCGGGATTCGTCTTTGGAGGGGAAGATCGTCACCAGCAGCCGGCGCCAGCCCCGCTCCTGCCGCTTCACCGGCGGCAGCTCCTCGTCGCTGATCCCCCCGGCAATCACCGTGGGGTACGCCTCCAGATACCGGCGCACCAGATCCAGCGCTGCGCCGGCGGCTGCCCGTCGGATGGCGGTCCGGTCCCGGCTGCCGTTGCCGAACTGCCACTCCTGCACCCAAGTGCGCTTGCCGTCCGCCAGGGCGATATACACCGTCCCCACCGGATGCTCCTCCGACGCCTTGGGTCCCGCCTCGCCGGTGATGCTCAGCCCCAGCGCCGCCCCGCTGTGGGAGCGCACGCCCCGTGCCATCTCTCCGGCGGTCTGCTCGCTCACCGCTCCGTAGCGGCTGAGGGTCTCCCGGCGTACGCCCAGCAGCTGCGCCTTGCAGTCCCGGGAATAGGACACCACTCCGGTGCCGAATACTTGGGAGCAACCCGGCACATCGGTGAGCCGGGACGCCACCATGCCGCCGGTGCAGGATTCCGCCACCGCCAGGGTGCGCTGCTTTTCCTCCAGCAGCGCCACCACCCGGTGTGCCAGATCCGTCCCGTCCCGGCTATAGAGGTATCGTCCCAGCCGCTCGGTGAGGGCGGCGTCCGTCTCCTCCAGCACCGGGGGTGCCGCCGTCAGGGTGAGGGTAATATCCAGATCGTCGGCGGTCAGCGCCGCTGTGGTGTCCGGCAGGGTGAGTATATCCCCCAACCGCTCCGAAAGGGTCAGCTTATCCGCTCCGAAAAACCGCCAGCTGCGGGTCTCCTGCTCTGCCATGCCGTGTCACCTCGCTTGGATGCACAGGGGCTCTGTGCGTGTTGTGAATCGTCGGTCGAGCGCATTGCGTGTGCAAGCCGCCCGTTGTGTTTTTTGCCGCTTTCCGGCCGTCAGATCTGCCGCTGCCGCACCCCGGCCATGGCCTCCTCCAGCAGAGCGTCCATGTCCAGCGCCCGCTCCGCCTCCTCTACCTTATAGCGCTTCGGCTTGGTGTTGGGATGCCGGGGGGTGAACACCGTGCAGCAATCCTCATAGGGCAGAATGGAGGTCTCAAAGGTGTCGATCCGTCGGGCGATGGTGACGATCTCCTCCTTGTCCATGCCGATCAGGGGGCGGAACACCGGCATCTCCGCCAGCGCATCCGTCACCGCCAGCGCCGGGATGGTCTGGCTCGCCACCTGCCCCACGCTCTCGCCGGTGATCAGCGCTCCGCAGCCCTCCTGCCGGGCGATCCTCTGCGCCAGCCGCATCATGAACCGGCGCATGATGAGGGTGAAATACTCCTCCGGGCAATGGGTGCGGATCTCCTCCTGAATATGGGTGAAGGGCACGATAAACATGGTCATATGCCCCGCATAGCGTCCTACCTTTTCCAGCAGGGTCACCACCTTTTGCTCTGCCCGCTCGCTGGTATAGGGCGGGGAGGCAAAGTGGATCGCCGTCAGCTGGATGCCCCGTTTCGCCATCATATACGCCGCCACGGGGGAATCGATGCCGCCGGAGATCAGCACCGCCGCCTTGCCGCCGGTGCCCACGGGCATCCCGCCGGCGCCGGGCAGCTGCTCGGCATGAATATAGGCGCCGAAATCCCGGATCTCCACCATGATCTGCACATCCGGGTGGTGTACGTCCACCCGCAGATGGGGGAACCGCTCCAGCAGGGCGTGCCCCACCTCCCGGCTGATCTCCGGGGAGGTCAGCGGGAACCGCTTATCCGAGCGCTTGCTCTCCACCTTAAAGGTTTGGCAGCGCTCCAGCCGCTGCGCCAGATAGTCGCCCGCCGCCTGCTGGATGGCGGACAGCTCCTTGGGCGCCACCCGTGCCCAGGAGAAGCCGGAGATACCGAACACCCGGGATACGCAGTCGCACGCCTCCTCCAGATCGGCGTCGGCGTTCTTTGGCTCGATATAGATGGTGGACTGGGCGCAGCGTACGAGGAAATCCCCCGCCCGCCGCAGCCGATAGCGCAGATTGTGCATCAGCGCCTCCTCGAAGGTGCGGCGGTTCAGCCCCTTCAGCGCCAGCTCGCCGTTTTTGATCAGGATAATTTCCTGCGGTGTGTATTCCATCGGTCGTTGTATCTCCCTTTATTCCGTTTGCTCCGGCGGCTCCGGCTGTGGCTCCGGGGTCGGCTCCGCCGTGGTCGTGGTGGTGGTCGCTTCCGTAGTGGTGGTGGTCGTGGCGGCGGTGGTGTCCGGCGCTGCCGTGGTGGTCGTGGTCGTATTCCGCCGGGTCGTGGGGGTCGTCCCCTGACGGGTCGAGGTGGTGGTGGGGGCGGTCTCGTCGGGATCCGTCGGCTCCGGCTCAATCACCGTGGGCAGCGTGGTCGTGGTGCTGCCGGTCGTGGTGGTATATCGCTCGCCGGGCAGGGTATAATCCGTCTGGGTGTAGTAGGGGTGCAGCTCCAGATCCTGATTCTGGTACCAGGCACGGGGCATGATGACGTCCTCGTTGCGGGTGATGGCGTTGGTATCCATCGTCGCCGATTCATCGCTGCGCACCTTGCGGGCGATCACCATCAGCCGCCCGTCGTGGAGCTTTGAGGAACTGTACGCCGTGCAGGTGGACAGCACCAGCAGCTGATCACCGGACTGGACGTCCACCGGATAGTCGAACAGCGATCTGGCCCGCAGGGCGTCCACATGCTCCATGAAGGCGCCGTTGGTGGCAAAATAGGTCTGCCGGCAGTCGTAATACCACCGGTCGCTCTCCTCCTCGTCGGACAGCACCACCGCAAACACCTTGTATTCGCTCTTTTCGTAGAGGGTGCTGAGAGTCAGGGTCGCCGTCGCCCGGGCGTTCTGCAGATTGCCGATGAGCTTGTTCAGCCCCGCAAACATCTGGCCGCTCGCCATGTTATGCCCGTAGACGATCAGCACCTTGTTGTTGTGATCGTCCGGCTCCAGAGCGTTGCGCTCGTCGAAGAACAGGGTGCCGTTTTTATTTTTGTTGCCGTAGAAATCCCGGTACAGATACTTGGCGTTATCCCCGGAATACACCACGGGATAGTGAATGTTCAGAAAATCCTTCTGGCTGTTGGCGGAATAGTCCAGAAATCCCCGCACCTCGGGGTTCTCGTCATACAGCCTACGGAAGGATGCCAGCATTCCCGCCGGATAGTTGCCGCTGAGGGTGCCGCTGGCATCCGGCTCATATTCCTCCGCCACCTTATTGTACAGACTGGCGTTGTGGGCGGGCTGCAGCCAGACCTGATACAGCAGATAGCCTGATGCGCCCAGCAGCACCGCCAGCGCCACCCAGAATACGCATTTGCGAATCCATTCGGACACCGGATCCCCCTTGCGGAGAAAATTGGCGGCGAAGAAGCCGCCGATCGCCCGCAGCGGGTTGCGCCGCTCCCGGGGAGCGGGCGGCGCCGCATCCAGCGGCAGGTCGTTGGACTCCTCCGGCTCTCCGTCATCGTCCTCGCCCCAGTCGGGCAGCACCAGCGCCAGCTCCGGCGGCGCTGCATCCTCGTCGTCCTCCTCCTCGTCCGCATCCTCTGCGCCCATGCGCAGCGCATAAGGCTTCTGCGTGTCGGCCAGCGGCGAGACCGGTGCCGGCTCCTCCGTCGGCTGGGGGTGGGGCGGCTCCGAGTCGGAAAACAGCAGATATTGCAGCAGCCCCTCGTCGCCGTCCTCCGGCACGCCCTCGTCCGGCACCGATGAGGAGCGGGGCTCCTCCGGCGCAGTCGTATCCTGCAGCGGCACGGTAGCGGGCACAGGCTCTGCCGCCGGGGAGCGCACCACCCCGGACGCCACCGTATCCGCCGTATTCTGATCGGTCAGCTGCTGCAGCAGCTGCCGTACCTCCTCGGCCCGTTTGCCGCTCCATGCCTGTTTGCTCATTGCTGCGTCATCCTTTCCGGCGTTATGCCCGTCTGACTAATTCCCCGGTCGCCTGCAGGACCGCCTGACAGAACCGGTCGATATCCTCCGCCGTGTTGGTGTGGTCGAGACTGACCCGGAGCGCACTGTCGATCTCCTCCGGCGGCAGCCCCATGGCGGTCAGCACCGGGCTGGCGGCACCCTTGGAGCAGGCGGAGCCGCTGGATACATAGATCTCCCGCTGCGCCAGATAGTGGAGCAGGGTCTCGCTGCGGATCCCCGGCACCGACAGGTGCACGATATACGGCACTCCGTCCGCCGGCAGGTGAAAGCGGATGCCCGCCTGCCCCTCCAGCTGCTCCAGCAGCCGGGTGCGCAGCGCCTGAAAATGCGTCCGCTGCTCCGCAAAGGACGGCACCAGCTCCGCCGCCACGCCAAAGGCGGCGATGAGCGGGGTCGCCTCGGTGCCGCAGCGCACGCCGTTCTCCTGCTTGCCGCCGAGATTGCGGGGCTGCACCCGCACCCCCCGGCGCAGATACAACGCCCCGCACCCCTTGGGGCCGTGCAGCTTATGGGCGCTGACCGTCATGCTGTCGAACCCCCAGCGCTCTCCCTTGAGCGGCAGCTTCCCCGCCGCCTGCACGGCGTCGCAGTGGATATGCGCCGCCGGGGCGATGCGGCGGATGTCCGCCACCGCCTGCTCCAGCGGAAACCGGGCGCCGGTCTCGTTATTCACCAGCATCACCGCCACCAGTGCCGTATCCGGACGGCAGGCGTCCACGATCTGCCGGGCGGTGATCGTGCCGTCGGCGGCAGGGATCAGCCGGGTGACGGTGTACCCCTCCTGCTCCAGCCGGTCACAGCTTGCCCGCACGGAGGAATGCTCCACCGCCGTGGTGACGATGTGCCTTCCCGCCCGGGGATGTGCCGCCACGCTGCCCAGCACCGCCAGATTGTTGGCTTCTGTTCCGCCGGAGGTGAACACCACCCCCTCCGGCGGCACCCCCATGAGGGCTGCCACCGACCGCCGGGCGGCGGTCAGCTCCTGCTCCGCCGCAAATCCCAGCGTATGCAGCGAGCTGGGGTTGCCGTACAGCTCGGTCATCAGGGTATAGGCTTTGTCGGCGGCGGGTCTGCACACCACCGTGGTGGCGCTGTTGTCCAGATAGGCGGGTGTCACGGGGCAGGTCTCCTTTTTGCACACAAATATACAGATACATTATAACGGAAGCCGGGCGGTTTTGCAACCTTTTTTGTGCGCTCCGGAAAATGGACGATCCGGCGGCGGCAGCGGCGAGGGCGGCGCATGGCTGCGGCGGCTTTTGCGGGGCAGATCACTGCCGCACGGCACGGCGGAATTCGGCAGATTCGGCGGGGCACAGCCGGGCGTGGGGGCATACCGGAGCGGGCAGGCACAGGACGTCTTGTGTAACCGCATGGGTGTTCCCCCTCGTGGGAACACCGGCGCAACCGACCGGATAAGAGATGCCCGGGCACCTCTTGCCCGGTCCAATCGCCCTCGGGCATGGCAGCACGGAGCGCTTCGGTTCGGTCATACGCATTTCGCCGCAGTTAAATTGTCCCCGGACACGGCGGCATGGCGCAGTCTGGCGAGAGAATCCGCCAAAACCAAGAACCCCCGGAGCGAAAGCTCCGGGGGTTCCATTGTATGAGCAGGCTTATTTCACGGTTTCGATGGCTTTTTGGGCGTAGGTGTTGTTGACCACCTGCCCGTAGTCGGCGATCTTCGTCAGCTCACCTGCCTCGGTCATCACCGATTGCAGCCGGTTGAAGCTCTCCTCCGTCATCACCGGCGTATCGTTCCAGGCGTCGATGGAGCGGTAGCTTTCCACCGCCTTTTCCAGCAGCGCCGGGTCGGTATCCGGGAAGCTGTCCTGCACCGCAGCGGCGATCTCGGCGGCGGTGTGGGTTTGTACCCACTGCTGCCCCCGATAGAGGGCGTTGGTGAATTTCTGGATCAGCTCGCTGTTCTTTTCGATGTAGCTCTTTTTGGCGAAATAGGCGGTGTAGGGAATCTCCCCTGCCGCTGCGCCCACCGACGCTACGATGTAGCCCTTGCCCTCCTGCTGGAGCATGGAGGCGGTGGGCTCAAAGGCGGTGACGTAATCCCCGGTGCCGCCGGTGAATGCCGCCGTCATCATGGAATACTGCACGCTGTTGTCCAGTGTGGTATCCTTGGCGGGGTCGATGCCGTTCTGCCGCAGCACATGCTCCAACGCCATATAGGGCACGCCGCCCTTGCGCCCGGGCAGCACGGTCTTGCCCTTGACCTTATCCCAGCTGAAGGCGCTGTCCGGCTGCCGCCCCAGCAGGAACGAGCCGTCCCGCCGGGTCACCTGGGCAAATACCTGAGTGAAATCCTCCTTGCCCTCGTTATACACATAGATGGACGCCTCCGGCCCGGCGAAGCCGATGTCGATGTTGCCGGACAGCACCGCTGCCATGACGGCGTCGGCGCCCTGCCCGTTGGACAGCTCTACCTCCAGTCCCTCGTCCAGAAAATAGCCCTGTGCCAGCGCCACATACTGGGGCGCATAGAAAATGGAGTGGGTAACCTCACACAGCCGCACCTTTACGGTACCCTTCTGCCCGCCGCAGCCGACGCATCCGATCAGCAGCACGGCGGCGCATAACAGCGCCGCTCCCCGACGAAGCCATTGCTTACTCATATCTGCATCCTTTCTCCTGCCCATCGGCAGGCACTCAATGTTGGCTGAAGCCGAATACCCGCCGCACCAGCCATTGGAGCAGCACCACCGCCTCATACAGCAGCGCCGCCACCACCGCCAGCAGAATGACGCTGGCCATCACCAGGTCCATCTTGAAGACCTGCCCGCCGTAGACGATGAGGTACCCCAGTCCCGCCCGGGATACCAGAAATTCCCCGGCGATGACCCCCACCAGCGACAGCCCGATGTTGACCTTGAGGGAGTCGAAGAGGGTGGGGACGTTATACGGCAGCACGATCTTCCGAAACACCTGCCCCTTGGTGGCGCCGAAGGTGCGTGCCATGCGCAGGGCGCCGGGATCGGTATCCCGGAAGCCGCTGAGCATCTCCAGCACCGTTACCACCAGGGAGATCGCCAGCGCCATAAAGACGATGGCACGGGTCCCGGCTCCCGCCAGAATAATAATAACCGGACCCAGAGCGATCTTCGGCAGGCTGTTGAGCACCACCAGATACGGCTCGCTGATCCGGGAGACCAGAGGACTCCACCACAGCAGGATCGCCAGCAGCACCCCGGCGGCGGCTCCCAGCAGAAAGCCTGCCAGCGTTTCGCCGACGGTGACCCGCAGGTGGTAGAGTAGGTCGCCCCCCGCCAGCGACCAGTAGGTGCGCAGGATCCGGGAGGGCTGACTGAAGATGAAGCTGTCGATCCAGCCCCACCGGGCCGCTCCCTCCCACAGCAGCAGCAGCGCCGCCAGAATACCCCAGCGCCATAAATGGATCCGGCGCTCGGTGCGTTTATTCTGCCGCAGATAGAGGGCTCGCTCCGGCGACAGCAGCGGAGGTGTCGTTGTGCGCTTCATCCATCCCCAGTTCCTTCCATATATGATCGAAATAGTGTGAAAATATCGGCTGGCTGCGGCACAGAAGCGGGGTGCGGGCGGGCAGGTCGAACCGGATGGGCAGCTGCTCCCGGATGACCGCCGGGCGGGCGGAGAGGATCAGCACCCGATCGCCCATGCAGATGCTTTCCGGGATGTCGTGGGTCACCATCAGCGCCGTCACCTGCTCCTGACGGATGATGCGGTAGACATCCTCCGTCACCTCCAGCCGGGTCTGGTAGTCCAGTGCCGAAAACGCCTCATCCAGCAGCAGGATGGAGGGGTTGACCGCCAGGGTGCGGATGAGCGCCGCCCGCTGGCGCATGCCGCCGGACAGCTGGGAGGGGTGGCTGTCGGCGAAGGCGGACAGCCCGTAGGTCTCCAGCAGCCGGTCGGCACGGGCTTTGGCGTCCGGGGTGAGGGCGTGGCGGATCTCCAGCCCCAGCAGGACGTTCTGCCGGATGGTGCGCCATTCCAGCAGGTTATCCTGCTGGAGCATATACCCGATGCGGGGGGAGGGCCCGTTCACCGGCTCCCCGTCGATGACCACCCGCCCGGCGGTGGCGGGCAGCATTCCGGCAATGATGGACAGGAGGGTGGACTTGCCGCAGCCGCTGGGCCCCACCACGCTGAAAAAGTCCCCCTGCTCCATGGAAAAATCAATGTCCTTCAGCGCTACGATCTCGCCGCTTTTTGCCTGATAGGTCTGCCGGATATGCTCTACCTGCAGGATCGCCATGCCGCCGCCTCCGTTTTCGTGTGGTCTCTGTGTCAGTGTATGCGGTGGAGGAAAAAGGGTGACAGCGCCCGCTGCAGCTGATTGGCGCACACCGGAGCGGGCGGCACGGCGGCACGTCCCCGGCTGTGCGGCGTCCCGACAAGACCCGTGGGTGGCTCCCGCTTGCCGCCCCGGCGGGTCGGTAAGCGAAAAAGGGACGTCGCCGCTGTTTGCCGAGCCAGACTGCCGGCTTTGCGGCTCGACCGGTGCTGCCGGCAGAGAAAAAAGCCGGGCGGCGCTCTCCTGCTGGGGGAGAAACGCCGTCCGGCTTTCGGGATCGCTGCTGTTTATTTGTGGTATTTATGGGCTTTTTCTGCCGCTGCGGGCGGTCAGGTGCGGCACCAGTGCATCACCAGATCGTGGGGCAGCACCTTTGCCACCAGCCGATAGAACTTGAAGAACAGTCGGGGGGTGTACACACCCCGTCCCCGGCGGCTGGCACGCAGCGCCTTGGCGGCTACCCGCTCGGCATTGCAGTAGGGCAGCCGCTCAAAGGTCTTGGAGCAGCCGGTGATGCCCGCCACCTCCAGAAACTCCGTCGCCATGGGACCGGGACAGACCGCCAGCACATGGATGCCCCGGGGCTTTAATTCCATCCGCAGCCCCCGGGACAGGCTCAGCACATAGGCCTTGGTGGAGGAATACACCGTCATCCGGGCGTTGGGGGCAAAGGCGGCGATGCTGGCGATGTTGATGATGCCGCAGCCGGTGCCCATATAGGGCAGCACCGCCATGATCATCGCCGTTGTCGCCCGGCAGTTGAGATCCACCATCCGGGTCTGGGTAGCCCGGTCGCTGGCGGCCATATCCGCCAGCTCCCCGACGCCGGCGTTGTTGATGAGCAGCTGCACCCGGGGGCGCTCCTCCCGCAGCCGTGCCTCCAGCGTGTCAAAGCTCTGCTCTTGGGTCAGATCCAGCGGCAGCGGCACCACCGGCACCGGACAGCCCTCCGCCATGGTCGCCAGCCGGTCTGCCCGCCGGGCGATGAGCCAGATCTGCTCCAGCCCCGCCTGCTTTTCCACCAGCCGCCGGAAAAATGCCCGCCCCAGCCCGGAGGAGGCGCCTGTGATGATCGCTATGTTCATGGGATCCGCTCCTTTATCCGCTTTTTTCTTCATTATACAACCAAACCGCAAAAAATACCAGCCCGAAAACGATCAATTTCGTTTCCGAGCTGTATATTCTGCTTGCTATTCAACTTTTGGTAGTGTAAAGCATCGCTCCCGGCGCTTGCTGCGGCAGGCGGTATCGGCTTTGCGCTTTTCGCAGTGGTAGCAGATCTCGTTGGTGAGGGTGGGCGAATCGCTGAAAAACTCGTCCAGATTGGCGAAGGTGGTGCGGGCGATGTCCGCCAGCGCCTCCTCGGTGAGAAACGCCTGATGGGAGGTGAGGATCACGTTGGGGCGGGAGACCAGCAGGCTGAGGGTGTCGTCCAGCACCGGTGTATCGGAATTGTCCTCAAAGAACAGGTCCGCCTCCTCCTCGTATACATCCAGTCCGGCGCCCCGGACGGTGCCGTTGTTCAGCGCCTCCAGCAGCGCCTCGGTGTCCACCAGACCGCCCCGGGAGGTGTTGATGAGGAACACGCCCCGCTTCATGGCGGCGAAGGCGTCCCGATCCAGCAGATGGCGGTTCTCCTTGGTCAGCGGGCAGTGGAGGGAGATGACGTCGCTCTCCGCCAGCAGGGTCTTCAGCTCCACATAGGGGAAGTCGGCGTTCGCCGCCGGGAACGGGTCATAGGCGACCACCCGCATCCCGAAGCCCCGGCAGATGTCGATGAAGACCCGCCCGATCTTGCCGGTGCCGATGACGCCCACGGTCTTTTGGTACAGATCCATGCCGGTCAGCCCGACCAGACTGAAATTAAAATCCCGGGTGCGGATATACGCCTTGTGTACCTTGCGGTTGAGGCAGGACAGCAGCGCCATGGCGTGCTCCGCCACCGCATGGGGCGAATAGGCGGGCACCCGCAGGATCGCCAGCTTGCCGTAGGCGGCCTTGCGGTCCACGTTGTTGTAGCCGGCGCAGCGCAGCGCCAGCACCTGCACCCCCTGCTCGTAGAGGATGTTCACGGCGGCGGCGTCCACCGTATCGTTGACGAAGGCGCATACCGCCTGACAGCCCGCCGCCAGCCGGGCGGTGTGGGCGTTGAGTTTGGTTTCCAGATAGAGGATGTCATAGCCGGGGTTCATTCGGTCGAAGAATTCCCGGTCATAGGGCTTGGTGTCGTAGAATGCCAGTTTGATCATGGCGGTCGCCTCTCTTTCGGGGGTAGTGTGTGCGGCCGGGCGGGCAATTATGTGCCCGCCGGCGGCTTCTCTTTCTCGGCGGCTTGGATGCGCCGGTACATATCCTGCATCTGCCGGTCGATCTCGGCGATCTTGTCGGCGCAGGCGAACATTTCCTCGTTGATGCCCGGCGGCAGGGTGGACTTGTCCACCTTATACCGCACATCGTGCTCCAGACTCGCCCAGAAGTCCATCGCCACGGTGCGGATCTGGATCTCGGCGGTGACGTATTCCGTCCGGTCGGACAGATACACCGGCACCCGGATGTCCAGATGCAGCGACCGATAGCCGTTATAGTTGGGGGTCCGGATATAGTCCTGCCGCTTGACGATCTCCAGATCCTTCTGCCGCTCCAGCATCTCCGCCACCCGGTAGACATCGTCAATGTAATGGCACACCACCCGCACCCCGGCGATGTCGTTGACATATTCCCGGGCGGCGTCGATGGTGACGGGCTTGCCCTTTTTCCGCAGCTTGGCGGCGATGCTCTCCGGGGATTTCACCCGGCTCTCGATGTGGTGGATGGGGTTGCGGGCGTACAGCACGTTGAATTCGCTGTCCAGAATCTCAAATTTCAGGGTCAGCTGCTTGACCGCCGATTCATACAGATTGTGCAGCACCAGAAACTGATGGGCGTTTTCGTACAGCTCCAGCCGGTCGGATGCCGGTCCGGTCATTTCGTCCATGGGCGTCACCGTCCTCTCCCCTGTATTGTACCATAAATTTTCCGCTTTGCAATGGGCAGAATGAAAACGGCTCTGCTCCGCAGACCGGGAGCAGAGCCGTATCGGGTGTGAGCGGTGTTTAATCGGTGACGGAGCGCAGGGTCTCCTCCAGAGCGGCGGCGTATTCCTCATAGGAGCGCACGCCGATGAAGGTGCGTGCCGGATGTCCGTCCTTGAAGATCATCACGGTGGGGATGCTCTGGATGCCGAACCGGTTCGCCAGCGTTCCCTCGGCGTCCACATCCACCTTGCCTACGACGGCACGTCCGTCGAAATCCTCTGCCAGCTGATCGATCACCGGCGCCACCATCCGGCAGGGAGCGCACCAGGTCGCCCAGAAATCCACCAGCGTGATGCCGGTGCCGATGGCGGCGTTGAAGCTGTCCTCACTGAAATGCTTGGTCATACGAATCCATCCTTTCTGTTGGTTGGTGATTGCGGATATTTCCGCACGGATACAAGGTTTATGACTCCCGCAGACTGCGGGCGGCAGCCTGCGCTGCCACCAACCCCTCCCCCACGGCCTTTGCCACCTGCAGGGGCTGTCCGGTACAATCTCCGGCGGCGTAGCAGCCGGGGATGCTGGTGCGCTGCTGCCGGTCTACGGCGATGAATTTTCCCTCCGTCTGCAGCGCCGGCAGCAGCGTCGTGGGGGCGCTCACCTGCCGCAGCAGAAACACCCCGTCGGCAGCCAGCCGCTGCCCGTCCGCCTCCAGCCCCCGCAGCTGCCCGTTTTCTGTCCACAGGGCGATGCGCTGTGCCGTGACGGCGGGCAGGGTGCAGTCCGGCAGCGGGCGGCGGGTCACCACGGTCACGCCGCAGCCCACCCGCTCCAGAAACGCCGCCTCCTGCGCCAGATCGGCAGCGTCGCCGGTGACCAGCACCCGCTTGCCCCGGTAGAGCCGCCCGTCGCAGGTGGCGCAATAGCTTAAGCCCCGGCCCAGCAGCTCCGTTTCGCCGGGGAGGGCGGCGCCGGCACCGGCACCGATGGCGAGAATGAGCCGTCGCCCGGTCACCATGCCGTCTCCCACCGTCACGGTGAATTGTCCCGCAAAGGGCAGGATCGCCGTCACATGACCGGGGAAAAACACCGCCCCGCTGCGGCGGGCTTCCCCCTCCATGGTTTCCAGCAGGGTGCGCCCGGAGGCGCCCGCCATGCCGCTGTAGTTGTCGATGCGCCCCGCCCGCCATAAGGGGCTTTGCGCCGCCGGATTGGACAGCACGGCGCAGCGGCAGCCCCGGGCGGCGCCGTTAAGCGCCGCCGACAGCCCCGCCGGACCGCCGCCCACGATCACCAGATCAAAAACGTCATCCATAGAGGAAAAGCTCCTTTCCGCAGGTGTATTTTATCCGCTTTTGCACACAATATCAGCATAGTCCGGCCGGGTGTTGCTCCGCTTCGGTCGAGTCGGGGCGGCGCCGGACGGCAAAGCCCCGGCGGGGATCCGCTTGCACGGCGGCACAGCCCCGGACGCCGAATACGGGAGGGATTACACATGGCTTTGATCGAAATGGAACACATCACGAAACGGTATGGCACGGCGGAAGGCACGGTACACGCTCTGGCGGACGTGGAGCTGTGTGTGGAGAGCGGGGAGATGGTGGCGATCCTCGGCCGCTCCGGCAGCGGCAAATCCACGCTCATGAATGTCATGGGCTGTCTGGATGTACCCACCGCCGGGGAATACCGGCTGGCGGGGCGCTCGGTCGCCCGCATGACCGAGGGGGAGCTGACCGCTCTGCGGCGGCAGACGGTGGGCTTTGTGTTTCAGAGCTTTTATCTGCTACCCGGGCTGACCGCCCGGGAGAATGTGGAGCTGCCGCTTCTGTATCGGGGGATCCCGGAAAAGCAGCGCCGCCGCATGGCGGAGGAGAGCCTGTGCCGGGTGGGGCTGGAGGATCGGATGACCCACCTGCCCCGTCAGCTGTCCGGCGGGCAGCAGCAGCGGGTCGCCATCGCTCGGGCGATGGCGGGAGAGCCGCCCCTTCTGCTGGCGGACGAGCCCACCGGCAATCTGGACACCGCCGCCGGAGCGGCGGTGTTGGCGCTGCTGCTGGAATGGAACCGGGCGGGCAACACCGTGGTGCTGATCACCCACGACCCGAAGCTGGGCGCCGCCTGCTCCCGGCAGGTATATATGCGGGACGGGCGGCTGTCGGACACCCCGGGATGAGGAGCAGCCCCCGCCGAAAGGACTGCGCTTGCCCCGACGGTTCCCTCGGGGCGGCGCACCGGCTCCCGGCGGTGATCCCGCAGATGCCGCCTGCAACGGGCGGCGCTCCGGTGCGGTCTACAGCACCGCCTGCGTTGCCTCCTGCAGGGCGGCGTAGAAGCCGCCCTTGGCCATCAATTCTTCATGGGTGCCCACCTCCCGCACCCCCTGCCGGTCGATATAGGCGATCCGGTCGGCGTGGCGGATGGTGGACAGCCGATGGGCGATGATGAGGGTGGTGCGCCCCTTGGACAGCTCCTCAAAGGCGGATTGGATATGCGCCTCGGTGACGGTGTCCAGCGCCGAGGTCGCCTCATCCAGCAGCAGAATGGCGGGGTTCTTCAGGAAGATCCGGGCGATGCTCACCCGCTGCTTTTGCCCGCCGGAGAGCATGATGCCCCGTTCTCCTACATAGGTCTGATAGCCGTCGGGCAGCGCCAGGATATCGCCGTGGATCTCCGCTTTTTTCGCCGCCTCGATGACCTCCTCGTCGGTGGCATCCAGCCGTCCGTAGCGGATGTTCTCCATCACCGTCCCGGCGAAGATCATCACATCCTGCTGGACGATCCCCACCTGCCCCCGCAGGGAGCGCAGGGTCACCTGCCGGATGTCCTGCCCGTCGATGGTGATGCTGCCGCCGGTCAGCTCATAGAACCGGGGGATGAGGTGGCACAGGGTGGTCTTGCCGCCGCCGCTGGGGCCGACCAGCGCCAGAGTTTTCCCGGCGGGAATGTCCAGCGACACGTTCCGCAGCACCTCCACCCCCTCGGTATAGTGGAAACAGACGTCCTGCAGCAGGATATGCCCCTCGGTGCAGCAAAGGGGGCGGGCGTCGGGGGCATCGGTGATCTCCGGCGTCTCCGCCATCAGCTCCTGAAACCGGCGGAAGCCCGCCATGCCGGTGGTATACTGCTCCACGAAGTTCGCCAGCTTGCGGATGGGGGTCAGAAAGCTGGCAATGTACATGGTGAACACCAGCAGATCCACATATTCCAGCTTGCCGTCGATGATCAGCAGCCCGCCGGCGGCGATCACCGCCACGTTCATCAGGTTGGTCAGCACATCGTTTCCGGCGCCGAAAATCGCCATCTGCTTATAAAAGCCCCGGCGGGCGGTGCGGTACTGCTCGCTGCCCGCCTGAAACCGTTCCCGCTCGTAGGGCTCGTTGGTAAACGCTTTGGCGGTGCGGATGCCGGAGATGCTGCTTTCGATGCCGGTGTTGATGACGGCGATCTTTTCCTTTACCGCCCGGCTGGCGGCGCCCATATGGGTGCGCCGCAGCACGGTGAACCCCACCAGCAGCGGCACCAGCAGGGTGATCACCAGCGCCAGCTCCCAGCGGATGGTGAACATCACGATGAGGGAGCCGGTCAGCGTCACAAAGGAAATGAACAGATCCTCCGGGCCGTGGTGCGCCAGCTCCACCACCTCGAACAGGTCGCTGACCACCCGGCTCATCAGCGAGCCGGTGCGGTGGGTATCGTAAAAGCGGAAGGACAGGCTCTGGAGATGGCGGAACAGATCCCGCCGCATATCCGTCTCGATGAACACCCCCAGCAGGTGCCCCCAGTAGGTGACGACGAACTGCAGCGCCCCCTTGAGCAGATATGCGCCCACCAGAAGCCCCATCCATACGAAAAACGTGCGGTATGCCCCCTGGGGCAGCAGGGTGTTGAGGGCGTATTTGGACACCAGCGGATACGCTAAATCCACCAGCGAGATGCACAGGGCACACGCCAGATCCATAAGAAACCAAGCCAGATAGGGCTTATAGTAATGCGCAAATCGTTTCAGCATACGGGTATGTTTCACTCCCTTAGTTTGTCACCCCCAGTATACACACTTTTGTCCCGATTTGCAAGAGAAAAGACGGACACCGCCGTGCCCGTCTTTTTTCCCTATGGCTGCGCCGCCAGTCCTACGCTCTGGCGCAGCCGGGCGATCCCCCATAAGAACCAGATCGCCTGCTCCCCGTTGCCGCAGTCCACCAGCCTCCAGCCGCTGCCGGCGGGGGTCATCCATTCCATATAGATATCGCTCGTGTGATATTGCTCCAGAAATCGCAGGCTCTCCAGCGCATGGGCGTAGTCGCCCTGCCGGGCGGCGGCGGCCAGATCCCAGCCCACGCTTTTGCCCAGTATGCGGTTTTTCACCGTGCCGTCGGCGGCGCATTCCACCGCCGGATATCCGCCCGCCGGGGCGGTCTGCCATAGCCGCTGCCGGGTATACGCCACGGTGTTTTCCCAGATGGCGGTGTCGATCCGGTCGGCAAAGGGGGTCAGACAGATCCAGCTGACTCCCTGCTCGGGGGTGTACTGCCCGCCATCCTGATACCGCAGCTCCCAGAAGACCGTCCGGTCGTCCGCCGTGTGGGTGAGCTGCTGCCGCAGGCCGGTGCGCAGGGCGGCGGCGGTCTCCCGCCACGGCAGCGCATCCGCCGCCTGTCCCCGCCGCTCCGCCACCGCCGCCAGCTCCTCCAGCGCCGCCAGCACAAAGCTGTTGGTCAGCAGGTCATAGGCGTCGGGGTAGTCGGTGCCGTTCCGCATCCGGGAATGGGTCAGCCGCCGGTTGCGCATGAGTGACAGCTCCCGGTTGAAATAGGTGTCGCTGCAAAAGGCATCCGCCTCCCGCTTGATCAGATCGTAGGTGTCGCTGTAAAAGGCGCTGTCCTGTGCGGCGGCGATATACTGCGCCCAGCCCAGCACAAAGTGCGCCCGCCCGTCCAGCTCGTCCTCCTGCCGCACCGTGCCGTCGGCGGCGATGGTGAAGGGCAGATAGGGCAGATCTTTTTGCCGCACCGTGTCGGTGACGAAGCGCAGCGCCCTGCCGGCGGCAGCGGTCTCCCCTGCTTCCACCGCCAGAATGGCAAACGCTCCGATGGAGCGGACATATTCGCCCTTGTACCGCCCGGTGAGGGATTCTTGCAAAAAGCCATTCTCCTGCAGCCGCCCGAAAATGCTGCTCCAGGTGGTGCGGTAGATCGTCGCCACCCGCCCCTCGGTCAGCAGCGCCGCCACCTCGTCCCGCTCGGGATCGACCGGCGTGGTGGTCATGGGGGCAGCGGTGGTCGTTGTCGTAGTGGGCGGCGCCGAAGGAACGGACGAGTCCGGAGCGGGTGCACCGCCGCAGCCGCCCAGTGCTGTCAGCAGCAGTGCCGCCGCCAGCAGTCCGGTTATTTGCCGCACGATCGAGGACATGGGAAACACCCGCCTTTCCGTTGTTTTTCAGAGGTAGTATAGCATAGGACGGGACTGGGGTCAACCGGGCGTCCTCGATAATACTATTTAAGGTTTGATTTCTGCTGTGCTGTGCGCCGTAGGGGCTGCTGCCGGCAGCTCCGTCCTGTCCTGCCGCAAGCGGCGGCACCGGGGAGATCCATTCTTGGCTATCGGACGCTGTATCCCCCTGATAAAAATAAAAGACGAAACAGCCGGATGTTCTCCGGTCATTCGTCCTTGCCGACGGTTTTGTACGCCCGCAGGTGTGTGCTGCCGATTTGGTGGTTGCTTGCTCAGTCCGACCAGAACCGCCGGTCCGGCTTTTCTTTTGCTTTCTTGGCCAGCTGCGTGGTTTCTCGAGCTTCGTTTCATAGATGAGACACAGAAGCGGGCTGTCGGGCGGCAAAACAGCCACGACCCGGCTGATCTCGTTGTGAACAGCGACCCCTGTCCGGCTTTCTCGCCATGAGGGTCCTCCCTTTTTTTATTTTGTTTGCGGATTGGTCATTTACAAGCGCCCGGCTCATGAACGCCCGGCGGCCAGAAGAAAGGCATACGGGTGTCGGGAGCTTTCCGCTGCCTGCCGCAAGGGGGCGGCGTGCCTGCAACAGCATACAGGTGGATACAAACGGCAAGCGGCTTCTGTAAAAAGCGCCTTTTGGGGTGTTCACTACGTCGGTATATTGCGGCTATGCCCCGGTACCGGAGAATGCCGGTCGATCGGTTTTGCGTACGGCAATTTGGTATGACCCTGCGTCCCAAGGCCGGCGTTTGTCGGGAGCGCTTGAATGCCCCGCTGTTTTTGGAAAAGCCTGCAGCTTTTCTGCTCAAAAGGAGAAAAAAGCAAAAAATTCCCGGAAGCGCCGGCGACCGAGATTGTCCGTCTTGTTTATAACACAGCTCTATATCCTATATGTATACGGCGATGCCGATTCCGGTGCAATTTAGGATGGTGCACAGATCATGGAGGGGTGGATAGACGGACATATTTTTGCATAGTGTCTCAAGGAACGGCGCATAGAAGATTCTGCGCTTCCCTCACGGCTATCTTAGAATATACGCAAGCGGTTGATACTAGTCGAATGTGGGTTGCGGTTAAAGCTGGAAATATATATGCGAAATAAAGTATAAGAGCAGCTTAGAAATGGGGTGACCGGGATAGCTCCGTGCGGAGGATACGTTTCCAAACGGCGCTCCGGAGTGTGAATGGGTGACGAACGCCGACGAGGGGTGACGGAGTGGGTATGATGAGTCCCCTCGCCCATCTGTGAGAAGAATTGTCCGGATCGCTGCCCGGTTGATCGGGGATCCGCCGAATCGCTGGTGCAGCTGGCGGCGTTGCGCAGGCAGCTTGCCGCTGTATGAGGAGATCCTCGGACGGATCGACGCTGCCCTGGCTCCAACCGCTGTGCGCCGGGGCAAAAGCGCCGCCAGCCATTCTTTTGCGCAGCTCCATATCCTCGGGATCGGCGCCGGTCTGTGAAGCGTCCCTTTGTAAGAGCCGGACGGCGCTGCCGTGTATAAAAGCCGCTGTTTTCAGCGGAAACGGCGCTTACCGGCTGAACCGAAATCGCTCGGGTGGTGCGTTGAGCGGCGGGATGGAGCGGGGTGGCCGCTTCGCCTCCGGACGGCAGAACAAAAAAATCAAGAAATACGCAATTTTGTGCTTGCATTTTAGGAGGGGCTGTGGTATAATACCGCTTGCAGTTGCAAAAGCGACCGCAATATCCGGGTGTGGCGCAGTTGGTAGCGCGCTTGACTGGGGGTCAAGAGGCCGTGAGTTCAAGTCTCGCCACTCGGACCAAAAGACGCCTTGTGCTGAATGCGCAGGGCGTTTTTCGTACCAGCGTATTTGACCTGCTGGGGTGTGTGCGGATTTCGGGAGTGCCGTGGCGGTGATCGGGATGGTTTCCTCACGCCTGAAAGCCTCTTGCGCCACGGCGGAGCAGCGGATCGTGAGATCTCCGAGAAGCTCGGCAAAAACGGCAACGACCACATAGTATCCCACAGATACCGAAATCACAAAAACTAAATAAATCCGGGTGTGGCGCAGCTGGGAGCGCGGGTGGTTTGGGAGCATAGACGGCATTTCTGACGTTTATCGGTGCCAACCGCAGAAAGCCCTTCAACCGTGCGGATTTCGGGCGGTTTGGAAAACAAAAAATAGCGGTCAAAAATGTGTTTGACCACAGATTTGACCACTTACACGACCACAATTTAATAACTATCGGGGTGT
>CAKTVV010000020.1 GCA_934630515.1 uncultured Eubacteriales bacterium
AATTCCGGGAAGCATCCATGATGCGAAACTAATTGTTCAATTCAAATAACGGTGTCCAGAAAACTGGGTACATATCACACAAGCCGGGGCGGTAATCTTTGTTGAAAATGGTTTTACAGATCGATCAAGGGTCACACAAGCCGCCGTAGCGGCATAGCGCCCGTCACAGTCGGTGAAAATACCCACCATGACAGCGCCGCCGACAGTGTTCACCGCCCGGATATAGTGGGATACCTCCACAGCATGACCGGTGGTCTCTCCATCAAGCATATCCGCAGCTTTGCCGGTGGTTCTTAAACCTAATGAAGCTTTGCCGAAGGCTTTTGAAGCCAACAAAAAATCTCCCGCTGCCGTTTGGCAGCGGGAGATCTTATAGCGATTGGCATGGCGTCCGGAGTCTGCACAGGGCAAACCCCTTGCCGCCGATCAGCGGAAATTAGCCGTTGATCTTGGATACAACGCCGGAACCTACGGTACGGCCACCCTCACGGATAGCGAAACGCAGACCCTCTTCAATAGCGATGGGGGTGATCAGCTCCACATCCATCTCGACGTTATCGCCGGGCATGCACATCTCCACGCCCTCGGGCAGGTGGATGACGCCGGTCACATCGGTGGTACGGAAGTAGAACTGAGGACGATAGTTGTTGAAGAAGGGGGTATGACGGCCGCCCTCGTCCTTGCTCAGAACATAAACCTGAGCATGGAACTTGGTGTGGGGGTTGATGGAGCCGGGCTTGCACAGAACCTGTCCACGCTCGATCTCGTCACGCTGCACACCACGCAGCAGAGCGCCGATGTTATCGCCGGCCTCAGCGTAATCCAGCAGCTTGCGGAACATCTCGATACCGGTTACAACGGTCTTCTTGCGCTCCTCGGTCAGACCGATGATCTCAACTTCATCGGACATATTCAGCTTACCACGCTCCACACGACCGGTAGCCACAGTACCACGGCCGGTGATGGTGAAGACATCCTCCACGGGCATCAGGAAGGGCTTCTCGTCGTCACGGACGGGATCCGGGATATAGTTATCCACAGCATCCATCAGCTCCAGGATCGGCGCATAAGCGGGATCGTTGATGTCGGTGCTGGTGCACTCCAGAGCCTGCAGCGCAGAGCCCTTGATGATGGGGGCATCGTCGCCGGGGAAGTCATACTTGCTCAGAGCCTCACGGATCTCCATCTCCACCAGCTCCAGCAGCTCGGGATCGTCCACCTGGTCAACCTTGTTCATGAAGACCACGATGTACGGAACGCCTACCTGACGGGCCAGCAGCAGGTGCTCGTGGGTCTGCGCCATAACACCATCGGTAGCGGCGATAACCAGAATAGCACCATCCATCTGAGCAGCACCGGTGATCATGTTCTTAACATAGTCCGCATGGCCGGGGCAGTCCACATGCGCATAGTGACGCTTGTCGGTCTGATACTCCACGTGAGCGGTGTTGATTGTGATACCACGGGCACGCTCTTCGGGAGCCTTATCGATGTTGGCGTAGTCCATGAAGTCTGCGCCGCCCTTCATCGCCAGCACCTTGGTGATGGCGGCGGTCAGGGTGGTCTTACCATGGTCAACGTGGCCGATAGTACCAATGTTTACATGGGGTTTTGTGCGTTCAAATTTCTCTTTTGCCATTGTAGTAGCCTCCTTTAATGTTCAATAATCGCTTGCACAGCTTGTCTACCATTGTAGCAATTCCTTGGAGAAAATGCAAGTACTTTTGCCGGAAAAGTACCAAAAATTTGCAGAAGCCGCAGAAAAACCTGCAAAAAGGGACTTAATCCTCTTTCTTCTGCCGCTTGGCGATGATCTCCTCCGCCACATTCTTCGGAATTTCCGCATAGTGGCTGGGCTCCATCACATACTGTCCACGACCCTGCGTACCGGAACGCAGATCGGTCGCATAGCCGAACATTTCGGACAGCGGGACCGACGCACGGATCTGCACGGCGCCGTTGATGTTCTCGGAGCCCTCCATCTGACCACGGCGGGAGGAAATATCACCGATGACGAAGCCCATATACTCGTCGGGAGCGGTCACGACCACTTTCATGATCGGCTCCATCAGTACGGGATCCGCCTTGCGCATGGCATCCTTGAACGCCATCGAACCGGCGATCTTAAATGCCATTTCGGAGGAGTCCACCTCGTGATAGGAGCCATCATACAGGGTGACCTTGCAGTCCACTACCGGATAACCGGCGACCACGCCTGCCTGCATCGCTCCCTGGATACCGGCGTCAACCGCAGGGATATACTCCTTCGGAATGGCGCCGCCCACAACGGCGTTGATGAACTCATAGCCCTTGCCGGACTCGTTGGGCTCCAGCTTGATCTTAACGTGACCGTACTGGCCCTTACCGCCGGACTGACGGGCATACTTGCAATCCACATCGGCATTGCGGCGCACGGTCTCCTTGTAAGCCACCTGAGGAGCGCCCACATTGGCCTCCACCTTGAACTCACGCAGCAGACGGTCCACAATGATCTCCAGATGCAGCTCGCCCATACCGGCGATGATGGTCTGCCCGGTCTCCTCGTCGGTGTAGGTCTTGAAGGTGGGGTCTTCCTCCGCCAGCTTCGCCAGCGCAATGCCCATCTTCTCCTGACCGGCCTTGGTCTTGGGCTCGATCGCCACACGGATAACCGGCTCCGGGAACTTCATGGATTCCAGGATGATCGGGTGCTTTTCGTCGCACAGGGTGTTACCGGTGGTGGTGTTCTTCAGACCGATGGCAGCGGCGATATCGCCCGCATACACCGCATCCAGATCCTTCCGGTGGTTGGAGTGCATCTGCACGATACGACCCAGCCGCTCGTCGGTATCCTTGTTAGCGTTATACACGGTGTCGCCTGCCTTGACGATGCCGGAATAGACCCGGAAGAACGCCAGCTTACCCACAAAGGGGTCGGTAGCGATCTTGAACGCCAGAGCCGCAAAGGGCTCGGTGTCGGAGGAATGGCGTACCTCCTCCTCCTCCGTCTCGGGGTTCACACCCTTGATAGGGGGAACATCCAGCGGAGAGGGCATATAGTCTACGATGGCGTCCAGCAGCTTCTGTACGCCCTTGTTGCGGTAGGAAGTACCGCAGGTGACGGGAACCAGCGTGTTGGCGATGGTGGATTTCCGGATGACGGCCTTGATCTCATCCACGGTGATCTCCTCGCCGTTGAAATACTTCTCCATCAGAGCCTCATCCTGCTCCGCTACATGCTCGATCAGCTCATCGTGATACTTCTGAGCGATCTCCTTCATGTCGTCGGGGATCTCCTCCACCCGCATATCCTTGCCCATTTCGTCGTAGTACACGTCTGCGTTCATCTCGACCAGATCGACGATACCCTTGAACGTGTCCTCCGAGCCGATCGGCAGCTGGATCGGCACAGCGTTGCACTTCAGACGGTCACGCATCATGCCGACGACCCGATAGAAATCGGCGCCCATGATGTCCATCTTATTGACATACGCCATGCGGGGGACCTGATACTCGTCCGCCTGACGCCACACAGTCTCAGACTGGGGCTCCACGCCGCCCTTGGCGCACAGAACCGTCACGGAGCCGTCCAGCACCCGCAGGGAGCGCTGCACCTCCACCGTGAAGTCCACGTGGCCGGGAGTATCAATGATGTTGATGCGGTGCTTATCCGTCTTGCCCTGCTTGTCCCAGTAGCAAGTGGTGGCCGCAGAGGTGATGGTGATACCGCGCTCCTGCTCCTGCGCCATCCAGTCCATGGTAGCGCCGCCGTCGTGGGTCTCGCCCATCTTGTAGTTGACACCGGTGTAATACAGGATACGCTCCGTCGTCGTCGTCTTACCGGCGTCGATGTGCGCCATGATACCGATGTTTCTGGTTTTCTCCAGAGATACGTCTCTTGCCATACAGCGAACCTCCTTTTCCTCAATAGTATAGCGGGATTACCAGCGGAAATGCGCAAAAGCCTTGTTGGCTTCCGCCATCTTGTGGGTATCCTCGCACTTCTTGGCGGCGCCGCCGTTGCCATTGAGGGCATCCAGGATCTCCGCCGCCAGGCGCTCCTTCATGGTGCGCTCGGAACGGTTGCGGGAATAGGTGGTGAGCCAGCGCAGACCCAGCGTCTGACGCCGGTCGGAACGCACCTCGATGGGCACCTGATAGGTAGCGCCACCGACACGGCGGGCCTTGACCTCCAGCACGGGCATGATATGCTCCATCGCTTTCTCAAATACGGTCAGCGGATCCTCGCCGGACTTCTCTTTGATGATGTCGAACGCATCATAGACGATCTTCTGGGCAACGCCCTTCTTACCGTCCAGCATGATGTTGTTGATGAGCTTGGTCACCAACTTGGAATTGTAAAGCGGGTCGGGCAAAACATCACGTTTTGCGGTAGAACCTCTTCTCGGCACTTTACTTCCCTCCTTCATAATAATGATATCACAGGTACTCGAAAGCGACATACTCCCGTTGGCCAACAAAGAAGCAGCACTACAAGACCGTGCCTATGCCCGGTATATCGTAATCTGCCGCTACTCAGTAGCCGCTGATGAAAATGTCCTTACTTTTTGGCGGCTCCCGCCTTGGGACGCTTGGCACCGTACTTGGAACGAGCCTGCATACGGTTCGCCACACCCTGGGTATCCAAAGTACCCCGGATGATGTGGTAACGCACACCGGGCAGATCCTTAACACGGCCGCCACGGATCAGCACCACGCTGTGCTCCTGCAGATTGTGACCCTCGCCGGGGATGTAGGACGTGACCTCGATGCCGTTGGACAGGCGGACACGGGCTACCTTACGCAGAGCAGAGTTGGGCTTCTTCGGCGTAGAAGTCTTCACAGCCGTGCAGACACCACGCTTCTGGGGAGAATCCTGATCGATGGCTACCCGCTTCTTGGAGTTCCATCCCTTCAGCAGAGCCGGGGCTTTCGCCTTTTTCTCAAGATCCTGTCTTCCCTTCCGGACTAACTGGTTAAAAGTAGGCAATTCATTTCACCTCCGATAAAAATTTTATCTTAAAGCCGGTCCGTTTGAAACCGACTCTAAAACCGCAGAAAAACGCAGCAACAACGGGCGGCCTTGCCTTTTTTACGCAAGCCGTCCGATGCTTTGCACCCGGGCGGCTGTCCGGCACCAGCCGGACAGCACACCACGATTGCTTATTTTATCATAGAAGATACCCTTTTGTCAAGGGTCAATCTCCCAGAATTTCCGGATCCTCGTCCCCGAAGGAGGAAAAATCCAGATCGTCCAGCACGCTGAACGCATTTTTCGGCGCCCGGTTATCCTTCACCCGCACATCGGAATACCGGGGCATACCGGTACCAGCGGGGATGAGCTTACCGATGATAACATTTTCCTTCAGGCCCAGCAGCGGATCGACCTTGCCCTTAATGGCAGCGTCGGTCAGCACACGGGTGGTCTCCTGGAAGGACGCCGCCGACAGGAAGCTGTCGGTCGCCAGCGCCGCCTTGGTGATACCCAGCAGAATGGGGGTGACCGTCGCCGTCTGGAGAGGCTGCCCATCCTCCCGGGTCTCCCCGGCGGCGATGCGTGCCTCCACCTTGGCGTTCTGCTCATACAGCTCGGTCTTATCCACCACGGCATCGTTCACCAGATCGGTGTCACCGCAGTTGTCGATGCGCACCTTGCGCATCATCTGCCGCACGATGACTTCGATATGCTTATCGTTGATATCCACGCCCTGCGTACGGTAGGTGGTCTGGACCTCCTTGATCAGATAATCCTGCACCGCCGACTCGCCGCAGACCTCCAGCACATCGTGGGGGCTCATGGAGCCCTCGGTGATGCACTCGCCCTTCTGCACCACATAGCCATCCTCGATGCAGGAGCGCAGACGGGAGCCGTAGGTGATCACATAGGAGCGCTCCTCGCTGCCGTCCTCGGCGGTGACGATGACCATGTTCTTTTTCTTTTCCTCCCGGCGCACCACACCGGTGATCTCGCTGAGGATCGCCAGATGCTTGGGCTTGCGGCCCTCGAACAGCTCCTCAACACGGGGCAGACCCTGCGTAATATCCTCGCCGCCGGCGACGCCGCCGGTGTGGAAGGTACGCATGGTCAGCTGGGTGCCGGGCTCACCGATGGACTGAGCAGCGATGATACCCACCGCTTCGCCCACGGTCACCGGCTCGTTGGTCGCCAAATTGGCGCCGTAGCAGCAGGCACACACGCCCTTGGGAGCGCCGCAGGTCAGCACGGAGCGGATGCGCACCCGCACCTTGCTCTCGTCCACGGTGCCGTCCGCACCGGTCGCCGCCTGCCGCAGCGCCTTGTCGATCTTCGCCGCATCGGTGTCGGTCATCTGATGATCCCGATCCACCAGCACCTCGCCGGTCATGGGATCCACGAAATCATCGCTCAGATACCGTCCCACCAAACGCTCGGTGAGAGGCTCGATGACCCGGTTGCCGTCCTTGATGTCGTAGACCTCGATGCCGTTATGAGTGCCGCAGTCGTTCTCCCGGATGATGACCTCCTGGGACACATCCACCAGACGCCGGGTCAGGTATCCGGAGTCGGCGGTACGCAGAGCGGTATCCGCCAGACCCTTACGGGCGCCCTTGGCGGAGGTGAAGTATTCCAGAATGTTCAGACCCTCACGGTAGTTGGCCCGAATCGGCACCTCGATGGTCTTACCGGAGGTATTGGCAATCAGACCACGCATACCCGCCAGCTGACGGATCTGGCTGATGGAGCCACGGGCGCCGGAATCCGCCATCATCTGGATGGGGTTGTAGGGATCCATGTCCGCCGTCAGCGCTTTCGTCACCCGATCGGTGGTCTCGTTCCAGGTCTGAATGACCTTGGTATAGCGCTCTTCCTCGCTCATCAGACCCTGGCTGTACAGATCGGCGATCTGATCCACCATCTTTTCGGCTTCAGCGATATACTGTTTCTTCTCCGCCGGAATGTTGGCGTCTCCCACGGAAACGGTCAGCGCACCCCGGGTGGAATACTTATAGCCTTGGCTCTTGATGGCATCCAGCACCACCGAGGTCTTGGCAGCGCCATGACGCTTGATGCACTCGCCCACGATCTTGCCCAGCTGCTTTTTGCCGACCTTGAAGTCGATCTCATAGCCCAGCAGGCGATCCAGATACTCCGGAGAGAAGGGATCCTCGCCCTCATGCAGCGTCCGGTCCACAAAGCCCAGATCCTGCGGGATGGGGCGGTTGAAGATGACCCGACCCATGGTGGTCTTTACCAGATGAGACACGGTCTGTCCGTTGATCTCGGTGAACCGGCGGATCTTGATGTCGTCCTGCAGGTCGATGACCTTGCCGTCATACGCCATCAGCGCCTCGTTCTCGTCCCGATAGATCTTATCGGTTGTATCCTTGGCACGGGCGGTCTCCTCGGGGGAGTCCTTTTCGTGCTTGTCGATGGTCAGATAGTAGGAACCCAGCACCATATCCTGCGTGGGCACCGTCACCGGCTTACCGTCGGAGGGCTTCAGCAGGTTTCCGGCAGCCAGCATCAGGAACCGTGCCTCCGCCTGCGCCTCAGCGCTCAGGGGCACGTGCACCGCCATCTGGTCGCCGTCAAAGTCGGCGTTGAATGCCGTACACGCCAGCGGGTGCAGCTTAATGGCACGCCCCTCCACCAGCACCGGCTCGAACGCCTGAATGCCCAGACGGTGCAGCGTCGGCGCACGGTTGAGCATGACCGGGTGATCCTTAATGACGATCTCCAGCGCATCCCAGACCTCCGGGCGCAGCCGATCCACCATCTTGCGGGCCGACTTGATGTTGCCCGCCTGCCCGGTCTCCACCAGCCGCTTCATAACAAAGGGCTTGAACAGCTCGATCGCCATCTCCTTAGGCAGACCGCACTGATACATCTTCAGCTCGGGGCCTACCACGATGACCGAACGGCCGGAGTAGTCCACACGCTTACCCAGCAGGTTCTGGCGGAACCGTCCCTGCTTACCTTTCAGCATATCGGAGAGGGATTTCAGCGGCCGGTTATTGGGACCGGTCACCGGACGGCCACGGCGCCCGTTGTCGATCAGGGCGTCCACCGCCTCCTGCAGCATCCGCTTTTCGTTGCGCACGATGATGTCCGGCGCACCCAGCTCCAGCAGCCGCTTCAGGCGGTTATTCCGGTTGATGACCCGGCGGTACAGATCGTTCAGGTCGGAGGTGGCAAACCGGCCGCCGTCCAGCTGCACCATAGGACGGATATCCGGCGGGATTACCGGGATCACGTCCATGATCATCCACTCGGGACGGTTGCCGGACAGGCGGAAAGACTCCACGACCTCCAGCCGCTTGAGCAGCCGAGCCCGCTTCTGTCCGCTGGCGCCCTCCAGCTCCTCCTTCAGCTGCGCCGACAGCTGCTCCAGATCGATCTCCGCCAGCAGCTTCTGGATATACTCGGCGCCCATACCGGCGTCGAAATCATCCTCGTACTTTTCCCGCATATCGGCGTAGTCCTTATCGGTCAGCACCTGCTTTTTCATCAGCGGGGTATCGCCGGGATCCACCACCACATATTCGGCAAAATACAGCACCTGCTCCAGCTGCTTGGGAGACATATCCAGAATGAGTCCCATCCGGGAGGGGATGCCCTTGAAATACCAGATGTGCGACACGGGAGCCGCCAGCTCGATGTGTCCCATGCGCTCCCGGCGCACCTTGGCACGGGTGACCTCTACGCCGCAGCGCTCGCAGATCTTGCCCTTATAGCGGATGCGCTTATACCGTCCGCAGTGGCACTCCCAGTCCTTGGTGGGTCCGAAGATCTTTTCGCAGAACAGACCATCCCGCTCCGGCTTCAGCGTGCGGTAGTTGATGGTCTCCGGCTTGAGCACCTCGCCGTAAGACCAGCTGCGGATCTGATCCGGGGATGCCAGAGACACCTTAATGGAATCAAACACATTGAATTGCATCATAACACAGCGCCCCCTTTCTTATTCTTCCTCATCGTCAAAGCCATCGCCGCCGAACAGATCGTCCTCGACGATGTCGCCGCTTTCGTCCATCTCGCCTACGCCGTAGCCGTCGAACTCACCCTCGTTGGCAACGGTGGAGAACGCCTCATCGTCCGGCGTGATCATGCCCAGATCGTCGTCGTCGTCAAAGGTCTGCTTCAGGTCGATCTCATTCTTGTCGGCATCCAGCACCCGGATATCCAGACCCAGAGACTGCAGCTCCTTCACCAGCACCTTAAAGGACTCCGGCACACCGGACTGGGGCACATTTTCGCCCTTGACGATGGCTTCGTAGGTCTTGACACGACCCACCACATCGTCCGACTTCACCGTCAGGATCTCCTGCAGGGTGTACGCCGCACCGTACGCCTCCAGCGCCCACACCTCCATCTCGCCAAAGCGCTGGCCGCCGAACTGCGCCTTGCCGCCCAGCGGCTGCTGGGTCACCAGGCTGTAGGGACCGGTGGAACGGGCGTGGATTTTATCGTCCACCAGATGGTGGAGCTTCAGATAGTACATATAGCCCACGGTCACAGGGTTATCGAACAGCTCGCCGGTGCGGCCGTCATACACCGGGGTCTTACCGTCGGTGGACTTGCCCGCCTGCGCCAGCAGATCCCGGATGTCGTCCTCATGGGCGCCGTCGAACACGGGGGTCATCACCTTGAAGCCCAGCGCCGCCGCCGCATAGCCCAGATTCACCTCCAGCACCTGCCCGATGTTCATACGGGAAGGCACGCCCAGAGGATTCAGCACGATATCCAGCGGTGTGCCATCCGGCAGGAACGGCATATCCTCGCTGGGCAGGATCCGGGACACAACGCCCTTGTTTCCGTGGCGGCCCGCCATCTTATCGCCCACGCTCAGCTTCCGCTTCTGGGCGATGTAGCAGCGCACCACCATATTGACGCCGGGACTCAGCTCGTCGCAATTCTGCCGGGTGAACACCTTGACGTCCACGATGATGCCGTATTCGCCGTGAGGCACCCGCAGAGAGGTGTCCCGCACCTCCCGTGCCTTTTCGCCGAAGATGGCACGCAGCAGCCGCTCCTCGGCGGTCAGCTCGGTCTCGCCCTTGGGGGTGACCTTACCCACCAGAATATCGCCGGAGCGCACCTCGGCGCCCACCCGGATGATACCACGCTCATCCAGATCCTTCAGCGCATCGTCGCCCACGTTGGGAATATCCCGGGTGATCTCCTCCGGCCCCAGCTTGGTGTCCCGCGCCTCAATCTCATACTCCTCCACATGGATGGAGGTATACACATCGTCCCGGACGATCCGCTCGTTGATCAGAACGGCGTCCTCGTAGTTATAGCCCTCCCAGGTCATGAAGCCGATCAGAGCATTCTTACCCAGCGAGATCTCGCCGTTGGAGGTGGCGGGACCGTCCGCCACCACCTCATGCTCCGCCAGATGGTCGCCCAGCTTCACCACCGGACGCTGGTTGATGCAGGTGCCCTGGTTGGAGCGGGCGAATTTCACCAGCTTGTACACGTCGATCTCACCGGTATCGTCCCGGCGAATCTTCACGGTATCGGCGGACACATAGGTGACCGTACCGGCAGCCTTCGCCAGCACGCACACACCGGAGTCCACGCCCGCCTTATATTCCATACCGGTACCCACGATGGGGCTCTCGGTGGTCAGCAGCGGTACCGCCTGTCCCTGCATGTTGGAGCCCATCAGCGCCCGGTTGGCGTCGTCGTTCTCCAGGAACGGGATCATCGCCGTCGCCACAGACACGACCATCTTCGGGGAAACGTCCATATAGTCCACCACAGAGGGGTCTTCCTCACGGAATTCGCCCCGGTGACGGATGGTGACCTTGGAACGGGCAAAGCGGTTATTCTCGTCCAGCGGCTCGTTGGCCTGCGCCACGATGAAGTCATCCTCCATGTCGGCGGGCATATAGGTCACCTCGTCGGTGACGACGCCGGTGGCCTTATCCACCTTGCGGTAGGGCGCCTCGATGAAGCCGTATTCATTGATCCGGGCAAAGGACGCCAGATAGGAGATCAGACCGATGTTGGGGCCTTCGGGTGTCTCGATAGGACACATACGGCCGTAGTGGCTGTAGTGAACGTCACGCACCTCGAATCCGGCACGGTCACGGGACAGACCGCCGGGACCCAGAGCCGACAGACGGCGCTTGTGCTTCAGCTCCGCCAGCGGGTTGTTCTGATCCATAAACTGAGACAGCGGAGAGGAGCCGAAGAACTCCTTGATCGCCGCCACCACCGGACGGATGTTGATGAGTGCCTGAGGCGTCACCACGTCCATATCCTGGCTCTGCAGGGTCATGCGCTCCCGCACCACCCGCTCCATCCGGGAGAAGCCGATGCGGAACTGGTTCTGCAGCAGCTCCCCCACGGAGCGGATCCGCCGGTTGCCCAGATGGTCGATATCATCGGTGGTACCGATCTTATGCCCCAGACAGTTGAGGTAGTTCATGGAGGACAGGATATCGTCCACGGTGATGTGGTTGGGGATCAGATCCCGATAGCGGCTGAGCAGCGTCTCCTTGAGCGCCTCCTCGTCGAGACCCTGCGCCAGGATCTCCTGCAGCACGCTGTAGCACACCCGCTCGTTGAGGGTGTGCTTCACCGCCTCGTATACCTCGGCGCTGACATATTTGGACAGATCCACCATGCCGTTGGAGACGATCTTGACCTCCCGCTCCTCGCCGTGCTCCTCCACGGTGACGAACGCCACGGTCACGCCGGCATCCTCCATCTGCATGGCACGGGCCCGGTTGATCACCTCGCCCGGCTCGCCCAGCATCTCGCCGGTGGCGGGATCCACCACCGGACGGCTCAGGCGGCAGCCTGCCAGCCGATTGGACAGACCCAGCTTTTTATTGTACTTGTACCGCCCCACCCGGGACAGATCGTACCGACGGGGGTCGAAGAACAGGCTCTCCAGATGCTGCTGGGAGTTTTCCACCGTCGCCGGCTCGCCGGGGCGCAGCTTACGGTAGATCTCCAGCAGCGCCTCCTCCCGGTTCTTGGTGGGATCCTTTTCCAGCGTGGCATGGATGCGCTCGTCCTCACCGAAGAACTCCAGAATCTCCGCATCGGAGCCCAGCCCCAGCGCCCGTGCCAGCACGGTGACGGGGATCTTGCGGTTCTTATCGATGCGGACATAGAACACATCGGAGGAATCGGTCTCATATTCCAGCCAGGCGCCCCGGTTGGGGATGACGGTGGAGCTGAACAGCTCCTTGCCCAGCGTATCGTGCACCATGTCGAAATACACGCCCGGCGACCGCACCAGCTGGGATACGATCACCCGCTCGGCGCCGTTGATGACGAAGGTGCCGCTGTCGGTCATAATGGGGAAATCGCCCATAAAGACCTCGGACTCCTTGATCTCGCCCGTCTCCTTATTAAGCAGGCGCACCCGCACATGCATGGAGGCGGCGTAGGTGGCGTCCCGCTCCTTGCACTCCTCCACGGTGTATTTGGGGGTATCGTCCATCCGGTAGCCGATGAATTCCAGCACCAGATTGCCGTTATAATCCGTGATGGCAGCCGTCTCGTTAAAGACCTCTTTCAGTCCTTCCTCCAGAAACCAGCGGTACGAATTCTTCTGCACTTCAATGAGGTTGGGCATTTCCAGCACTTCATTGATCTTGGCAAAGCTCATCCGCACATTGTTTCCCAGCTTCACTGCTTTGATGTTCGCCATGGCAACGATCACTCCTGTCTTAAGATTGTATCTCCGGCGGCTGTGCGCCGTCCGTCTCCGGTCTCCTGCCGCCGCACGAGAGGTCTGCCCCCATCGGCGCACCGACGAAAAATTTTTCTTGCATTTTGCCGTGCGCTGTGCTATACTGTTGTTGTTCAGGGGCATACTTCTCATATTAAAGCAGTTTATAATAATAGACCATATGCCTTTGTTTGTCAACCTTTTTTTGAAGGTTGGCTTATTTTTTTACGTTTTTCGGCGTTTTGACCGAAAAACGGGACAAAAAGACGGCTCCGGATGCACGTCGATACACCCGGAGCCGTTGATTTTAGTTTAGCAGCCGCTTTCTGCGTATTCCCGCTGCAGAGGGGGCGTGCCGCCTGTTTTTATCGGAGCGGAACGGTGCTCCCGCAGGGGAAAAGAACGGATTTTCCTAATATCCCAGAATCCACAGACGGCAGATGGCGGCACATTCCCGCACCCAGTAGCACAGCAGCAGATGCAGGGGCGAATGGCAGGTGACGGCGCCGACCGTCGAGGCGCCCGCCTGCCGGGCCATGGACGATGCCCGGTATTGATGGAACTCCTGGGTGGCGATCGCCACCCCGTCGCTTAAATGCTCCTGCCGGATGATCTCCATGGAATACTGAATGTTCTCATAGGTGCTGGTGGAGCGATCCTCCATGCGGATGCGGGCGGGATCGATGCCCTTTTGCTCCACCAGATATTTCTGCATCACATACGCCTCGGAATACGCCTCGTCCGCCCCCTGACCGCCGGAGACGATGCAGACCGCCGCCGGGTGTGCCTCCAGATAGGCGGCAGCGGCATTGAGCCGGTCCCGCAGCATCCGGCTGGGCTGATCCTCCCGCACCAGCGCTCCCAGCACGATCACCGTGGCGTCCTCCCGGACGGGACGGTTGATGGCTGCCCCGATCATGCAGGCGGACAGCACCACCCCCAGCACCGCCACTGCGCAAACCGTCCCCAGCAGCACCGCCGTCATCCACCGTCGCCATCCTTTCCGTTTTCCGCTGTTCGTGCGCAGCACCCCGAAGCCCCACAGAGTGCCCAAAAGGCTGCACACCGCCGGCAGCACCACACCGATGTGGACGATGCCGTTTATCAGCGGCAGCAGCGACCAGATCAGCAGCAGCACACAGACCACACCGCACAGACGGCGGATAACGGTCCCGGCGGATCGGGAGGTCCGTTTCGCCCGCTCCGGCTGCTTTTCCCGTTTTCTCATGACCGTCACTTCCACTGGAAGGTGATCAGCCCATAAATATACAGGGCGGCGATCACCAGCGGCACCACATATGCAAACAGCGGCTTCATCCAATGCCGAACCTTCAGCCCCTTACCGGCGTTTGCCTCGGCTGTGAACTGATTCCAGCCCCAGCCGTATCTCTTATAGCAGCAGAACAGCGCCGTCACCAGCGACCCCAGGGGCAACAGGTTGGTGCTGACGATGAAATCCCACAGATCCAGAAAAGCGCTGCCCTCCGCAAAGGGCTGGAATCCGGAAAAGGTGCTGTAGCCCAGCGCCGTAGTCAGCGACAGCAGGAAGATCCCGACGGCGCACACGATGCAGCCCTTGGGGCGGCTCCAGCCGGTCATCTCCCGCACGCAGGCAAGGATATTCTCGAACACCGCCAGCACCGTAGACATGGCGGCAAACACCATGAAGAGGAAGAACAGCGTCCCCCACCAGCGGCCGCCCTGCATCTCGTTAAACACCCGTGCCATGGTGGTGAACAGCAGCTGGGGACCGGCGCCCACCTCCAGATCGTAGGTGAAGCATGCCGGGAACAGGATCAGCCCCGCCACCAGCGCCACAAAGGTATCCAGCAGGATCACATTCACCGATTCTCCCAGCAGGGTGTGATCCTTGCCGATATAGCTGCCGAAGATCGCCATCGCACCGATGCCCAAACTCAGAGTGAAAAACGCCTGATTCATGGCGCCCACAATCACGCTGCCGTCAATTTTGCGGAAATCCGGCAGCAGATAGAAGGTCAGCCCCTCCTTGGCGCCGCTAAGGGTGCCGCTATGCACCGCCAGCACCACCATCAGGAGCAGCAGCGCCACCATCATGTACTTGGTGACCCGCTCCAGACCGCCCTGCAGCCCGAAGCACAGGATGCCGAAGCCCAGCACCACGACCACCGCCATATACCCCACATTCAGCCCGGGGTTCGTGATCATGCCGCCGAAATCCAGCGTCTGCCCCTGCCCGGTGAGGAAGCCCACGAAATACCGCATCATCCAGCCGGTGACCACCGTGTAAAACGCCATCAGACAGATGCAGCCGATCAGCGCCGCATAGCCGTGGATATGCCATTTCTGCCGGGGCTTCTCCAGCCGCTGATACATCCGCACGGGGCTGGCCTGCGCCGCCCGCCCGACGGCAAATTCCATCGTCATCACCGGCAGCCCCAGCACCACCAGACAGATCAGATACACCAGCACGAAGCCACCGCCGCCGTACTGTCCGCACATCCAGGGGAATTTCCACACATTGCCGCAACCGATGGCGCACCCCGCCGACAGCAGGATAAACCCCAGCCGGGAGCCCAGCTTTTCTCGTTCCATTCCGTTGCACTCCTCTGTAATTATGGTCGGTAGTTCCATTCAGTATACCAGATGTGCCGCCAAAGGTCAAGGACGGAAACCGCCGCCCTGTCTCCGTGCATTTTTACCCTTGCGCACGATGGAAAAATATGATACACTATTGTGTTGTAATCACGCAGGAAAGGAGAGCGGCGGTATATGGCAAATTATTACTGGGCACCGGCGGGGATGACCTGCCCGGTGGTGCTGCCCGGCACGGTGGCGGACGAGCTGCTGCTGCTGGCGACCCCGGAGCAGCTGCGGGTGCTGCTGTGGCTGTCCCGGCACGGTCTGGTGCTGGACGCCGCCGCCTGCGCCGCCGCCGTCGGGCTTTCCCCCGAGGAATGCGTCGGCTGCGTGCAATTCTGGGTGGAACGGGGGGTGCTGACCGCTCCGGCGGCCGCACCGGCAGAGCCGACGGTCACCGCCGCTCCGCTGGCACGCCCCGCCGCCGTTAAACCCCAGCTGCGGGAGGTGCTCAGCTATCAGCGGCAGCACCCGGAGTTTTCTACGCTGATAGAGAACGTGTCCGCCCGGCTGGGCAAGCCCATCGGGCACAGCGACACCGCTACGCTGCTGTATCTCCGGGACACGGTGGGGCTGCCCGCCGAGGTCATCCTCATGGAGGTTGTCTATGCCGTCTCCATCGGCAAGCCCAATATGCGCTATATCGAAAAGCTCGCTCTGGACTGGGCGGATCGGGAGTTGACCACACTGGAGGCGGTGGACGCCCACATCCGCTGCGAGGAGGCTTGCCGGCTGGCAGGTGAGCAGGTGGAAAAATGGCTGGCGCTGCCCCGCCCCCTGAATGCCGCTCAACGGCAGCTGGCAGATAAATGGCTGCACCAGTGGCACATGAGCGAAGCGATGGTACGGCTGGCGGACGAGATCACCCGGGAAAAGACCGGCAAATTTTCCCCCGCCTACACCGACCGCATTTTGGAGCGGTGGCAGGCGGAGGGCATCGACACCCCCGACAAGGTGCAGATCTTTTCCGGCAAACGCAGCGGCGCAGCCGCCACCAACCCGGAGGAAAGCGGACTGGATCTGGAGGGCTTTGAGGGCCAGCTGTTGCAATACACCCCGGTGTTTCACGGAGAGAAAAAGCAGTAAGGAGGCGATCCCATGGCGTATGATGAACAGGTGACGGCGGCTGCCCGCCAGCGGCTGGAGCAACGGCTGACCGCCGCACTGGAGCAGGCCGACCGGCTGCATACCGAGGCGTGCGCCCGATTTCCCCGGCTGGCAGAGATCGAGCAGGAGCTGTCCGCCACCCTGCCGGAGCTGACCCGGATCATTCTGGACGGGGGCAGCCCGGAGGCGCTGGAGGCGCTGCAGCAGCACAATCTGGCGCTGCAGGCGGAAATGACGGATATCCTGCATAAAGCCGGCTATCCGGCGGATAACTTCGAGCCGCAATACACCTGCCCCCGGTGCCGGGACACCGGCTATCGGGACGGGCAGCTCTGCGACTGCTATCGGCAGCTGCTGCGGGAGGAGGCGTGTCGGCGGCTGTCCGCCCTGTCGGCGATGAAGCTGACAGATTTCGATACGCTGGACCCGGAGCTGTACGACCCCCGCCCCGATCCCAAGCTGGGCACCTCGCCCCGGCAGCGGATGCTGGACGTGATCGCCTATTGCCGCACCTATGCGGAGCATTTCTCACCGGACGCCCCCAATCTGCTGCTACAGGGCTCCACCGGCACCGGCAAGACCCATCTGTCCCTTGCCATCGCCAAGCGGGTCACCGAGCAGGGCTACGCCGTGACCTACGGCTCCATTCAGCCCCTGCTGCGCCGCATGGAGAGCGAGCATTTCGGGCGCAGCGAGGGGAACACGGAGGAGCAGCTGGTGCGCTGCGATCTGCTGATCCTGGACGATCTGGGGATGGAATTTGACAGCCCCTTTTACCGGGCGTGCATTTATAATCTGCTCAACGCCCGGCTGCTGGAGGGACGTCCCACCATCATCAGCACCAATATGACCTTTGCCAACATTCAGGAGCGGTACGGCGACCAGATCGCCAGCCGTCTGGTGGGCGGCTTTGAGGTGCTGCTGTGCGTGGGCAAGGATATCCGGCAGCTGCTGCGCCGCCGCTCCATGGGATAAACGCCTTTTCCGGGTGCCGGAGCACCCGACTGTATATCAAACCGAAATTTCAGGAGGTTCTATGAGTATGGAGTCTATATGTCTGGGCTGCATGAACCCGCTGCCGGAGGGCAGCGACCGGTGCAGCATCTGCGGCTTCACCGCAGAGGATCGCAACCCTGCCGAGGCGCTGGCGCTGGCGACCCGCCTGCAGGAGAACTATGTGGTCGGACGGCTGCTGCGCACCGGCAGCGACAGCCTGACCTATCTGGGCTATAACCGGCTGCTCAAGGAGCCGTGTCTCATCCGGGAATACTTCCCGGCGGGGCTGGCGCAGCGGGCAGCGGACGGCACCGTCAGCGCCGCTCCCGGCAGCGAGCGGGTGTTTGCGGACTATCGCATCGCTTTCCACAGCAGCGTGCGCAGTCTGGCACGGGTCAAGGATCTGCCCACCGTGATCCCCATCTACGACATTTTTGAGGAGAACGGCACCGTCTACGCCGTATCCGACTATGTGGAGGGCATCACCCTCGCCCGCAAGATCAAGCAGGCGGGCGGACGACTGTCCTGGCAGGAGGCAAAGCCGCTGTTCATGTCCCTGTCCAACGGGCTGGAGCAGCTGCATCTGGCACACATCTACCATCTGGCGATCTGCCCGGAGAACATTCTGGTCAACAGCGACGGCAAGGTGCATTTCCGCAATTTCGGATTGCCGGAGGCACGGTTCGCCGGCAGCGACCTGAAGCCGGAGCTGGCGGCAGGCTACGCCGCCCCGGAGCAGTACCGCCCCATGGAGGTGGTGACCGACGCCACCGACGTCTACGGGCTGGCGGCGACCCTGTTTTTCACCGTCACCGGCAATGTGCCGCCGGCAGGAAACAAGCGGGTGAAGAATTCCGATGACCTGTTCATGTCGGCGGAGGTGGCGGAGGAGCTGTCCCAGCCGGTGTGCAGCACACTGTTCAATGCACTGCTGGTCTCCCCCGAGCAGCGCACGGCGACGGTGGAGGATTTCCGGGAGCAGCTGGGTCTGGAGCCGAACGTGTCCGCCCTGCGCAATGAGGCACGGCAGGATCGGGCGATGGAGCAGGAGACCCAGCCGGAAAGCAAAGCCAAGGTGCCGGTGTGGCTGATCATCGTCATCACCGTGCTGGCGGCGGTGCTGCTATTCGGCGGCGGGGCGCTGCTGCTGCGGCATAACCGGCAGCAGCCGGATACGTCGGCGGACACCTCTGTGACGCTGCCACCCATCTCCACCACCTCCCAGACCAAAAAGCCCGAAAAGCAGTATTCCGTACCGAACTTCGTGGGTAAGAAGTATTACGAGATCGACGCCGACAAGCTGGACGGCGGCATGAAGATCGCCGTGAAGTATAAGCAATACAGCAAGAAGGATGCCGACACCGTATTGGAGCAGGAGCCGGCCGCCGGCAGCGGCGCAGGCAAGGATACCACCGTCTATCTCATCGTCAGTTGCGGCTCCGAGGAGCTGACCGTGCCGGACGTTTCCGGCTGGAAGGAGGCTCACGCCAAGCTGTATCTGGAGGCGCTGGGCTTCCGTGTGGATGTGTCCTATCTCCAGTCCTCCAAGATGGACAAGGGGCTGGTGGAGGATACCGACCCGGTAGCCGGCACCAAGAAGAAGGTCGGGGACACCATCACCCTGCGGGTGAGCAATGTGGAGCAGATTCCCGACGATAACGACAACGGATATGCCACGCTGGATTGACCGTAAAAGCACTTCCGAAAGGATCTGCCGCCGGGCGGCAGACCCTTTTTCATGCGCTCGCACGCCGCCGGGCACGCCGGGCGGCATAAGCGACCGGCCTGCAGACAAAAAACGCCGTCACTTTTCGCCCGTAAGAACGATATCGCTGCCGGCGGCGGCGATCCTTCCAAAACTTACACTTTCGTCATATTCCGTCGATTTCCTTGACGGCAGCCGACGCCCTGTGCTATACTGTTCCTCGATGCCCCCCCCGGAAAGGAGAATTTCATGCGCCGTCTGCTGCATAAATATCCGCATATTCTGTGGTTTCTGCTGTTTTTGCCCTTGGGCGGAATGTATTTCCTGTCGCAGCATCTGGGGCTGCAGTATCATGTGATCCATACGGCGCTGGACGACCGGATCCCGTTTTGGCCGCTCTTCATTATCCCGTATATTCTGTGGTATTTGTATATTCCCTTTCCGATGCTCTATATGTGCTTTCGGGAGCCGTCGGTCTTTCGGCGGCAGATCGCCACGCTGTTTTCCGGGGCGCTGCTGACAACGGTGTTTTTCCTGCTCTTCCCCACCTGCGTAGACTTTCGCCCGGAGGCAGCCGGAGACGGAGTGCTGCTGTGGCTGTGCCGGATCATCTACCGCAACGACGCTCCGGTGAATGTGCTGCCCAGCCTCCATTGCTATGAGGCGACCGCCATCCATCTGGCTACGTTCCGCAGCGGCTGGGGGCGGCGGCATCCGTGGCTGCGGGGCGGCTCCGCCCTGCTGCTGGTTCTGATCTGCCTGTCCACCCTGTTTGTTAAGCAGCATTCCGTGCTGGATGCCGCCACCGGTTGTCTGCTGGCGGCGGTGCTGTATGCCGCCGTGCGGCTGATCGAGAAAAGGAGGAGATCCCGTTGTTGACGATCCGTCCGTTTAACCCGGTATTTTTCGGATTGCTGGCGCTCATCGTGCTGGCGCTGGTGGGCATCCGCCGGTTCGGCAGGACCCACACATTCCAGCAGCGGCAATGGCTGCTGATCGGTCTGAGCGCCGCCAATCTGGTGCTGTTTTTCATCTATAAGAGCCTGCTGTCCATGGATCGGGAGTTTCTCGTTCTGTCCGGGCAGGCGCATTTCAACTGGTTCAGCGAGCTGCCGCTGCAGCTGTGCAACATCAACCTGTTTCTCATCCCCATCGGGGTGCTGACCCGGCGGCGCTTTCTGCTGGGCTTTTCCTTTTATGTGGCGCCGCTGGGGGCGGCGATGGCGCTGCTGTTTCCGGAGCTGCCGTTCACCGGCTTTTCCCTGCTGACGCCCCGCATTCTGGGCTTTTACCTGACCCATGCGCTGCTGATCGTCTGCGGGCTGGCACTGACGCTGCTGGATTTCTACCGCCCCACCCCCCGGGACTATCCCGGCGTCATCGGCACCTTTGTGCTGCTGGCACTGGGGGCGCATCTGGTGAATATCCTGCTGCGTGCCACCGTCTGCCCGGGCGCCAACTATTTCTTCACCTTCGGCGCCGATGTCAGCGTCCTGAACCTGTTCTGGCGGTTCATTCCCCACCCGTTTTTCTATGAGCTGCCCTCCCTGCTGATCCTGCTGGGCTATATGGGGCTGGTGCAGCTGGTGTTTTGGGCGCCGGGAGCGTTCGACCGCCGGAAAGATAAAGAGCAGGAAGAGATCACTCTGTGATCTGTCCACACCATCAAGAGAGCCGCCGGTGCGTAAGCTACGCACCGGCGGCTCTCTCTGTTTTTATCGTGTTGTGCAGCGCACGGCTCAGTGGTTCTTTTCCGCCGCCAGCTCATGGAGGGTCATCGCCCGGGTGTGCGCCACCGGCTTCCATTCCACCGGGCGGAACAGCGCCGCCACCGTAATGGGCACATAGGTGAGCATAAACAGCGGAAACAGCAGATAGTACAGCAGCTTTTTCCAGCCGGGGGCGGGGATGCGCTTCCACTCGGTCAGCAGGGTGATGCCGCCCAGCAGATACAGGGTACCGCCCACCCCCGCCGCCATGCATGCGAGACTCAGCAGCGCCGGCAGAGGCGACTCCCCGGCGATCAGCAGGGCGGCAATCTCCGCCCCGCAGACCAGCAGCTCCGCCACCGTCAGCGCAACCGCCGTAAACATACTGGCGATCATATCAAAGCAGGCAAAGCTGCCCCGGCGGATGCCCGCCAGCAGGGAATTACCCTCCTGCCGCAGCACCTGCAGAAAGCCCTTTGCCCACCGCATCCGCTGCCGCCAGGACTGAGAGAACCGGGTGGGCTGCTCATCGTAGAGGATCGCCCCCTCGCAATAGCCGATGGAATCCCCCGCCGCCAGATGCACGGCGGTAAACTCCAGATCCTCCGTCAGCAGATGATAGGGCCAGCCGCCGCCCTGCCGCCGCAAAATATCGGCGGTGAAGGCAAAGCCGGTGCCGGAAACAAAGCAGCCGGTGCCCAGCCGGTGGCGGGGGCGGTTCAGCTGCTGGCTTTCCCGCAGAAACCACAGCCCGTAGCCGGCGCTGATCCAGTTATCCCCGTAGTTTTTGCTGGCGCGGTAGCCGGTGACGATGGGGTAGCCCTGTGCCAGCGTGCGGTTCATCTGCTCCAGATAGTCGGGGGACAGAAGATTGTCCGCATCCAGCACCAGATAGGCATCAAAATCCGTCTCTCCCGCCGCCATTGAATGCAGCAGATAATCCAGAGCGTAGCCCTTGCCCACCTGCCGGGTGTTGTGCCGTTCAAACACGGTGGCGCCGTGGGCGGCAGCCACTGCGGCGGTATCGTCGGTGCAGTTGTCCGCCACCACAAAGACCGCCCGCTTGTCCGCCGGATAGGTCTGGGCGTTGATGCTGTCCAGCAGCTGCCCGATGACCGCCGCCTCGTTGCGGGCGGCGACCAGCACCGCCATGCGCCGGGGCGTCGCCGGAGGCGGCGCTGCCTTGCGGCGGAACAGCAGCGGCACGATCAGATAGAAAAATTGGTAGGCATACAGCAGAAAAAACAGCACTCCGAAGCACCGGTGAAACTGGTCGGCGATGAGATGAATCACAGTTGTTCCTCCTTTTCCAGCGGCAGCAGCAGGATGACCTTGAACAGATCCCCGTCCACCGCCAGCAGCAGCTGACCGCCCTGCAGCTCCGTCAGGCTGCGGGCGATGGACAACCCCAGCCCGCTGCCCTCGGTATTGCGGGAGCTGTCCCCCCGCACGAACCGCTCCATCAGCTCCTCGCTGCTGATATGCAGCGGGCTGCGGGAGATGTTGCGGAAGGTAATGCGGGCGCATTCCTGGGTTTCGGCCAGATCCAGATAAACCCGGGTATCCGGCTGGGCGTATTTGCTGATGTTATTCAGCAGATTATCCAGCACCCGCCACAGATGCCGCCCGTCCGCCCGCACCGTCACCGGCATCGGAGGCAGGGTCAGCATCGGCGTAAGCGCTGCGGCGGCGAACCGTTCCTCATATTCTCCCACCACCTGCTCCAGCAGCACATTGAGATTGCAGGGTGCCGGATGCACCGGCAGATTGCCGGTGGAGGCTTTGCTGGCCTCCACCAGATCCTCGATGAGCTTTTTCAGCCGGGCGGACTGCCGTTTCAGCACCGCCAGATATTCCTGCACCTGCTCCCCCTCCGGGTGGGCTTTGTCCAGCAGGTCCACATAGTTGATGATGGAGGTGAGGGGGGTCTTGATGTCATGGGATACGTTGGTGATCAGCTCGGTCTTAAACCGCTCGCTCTTGAGCCGCCCCTCCACGGCGGCGGACAGTCCATCCCCGATATGGGACAGATCCTCTGCGGTGTGCCGCTGCTCCGGGCTCATATACCGGGTGTCGATGGCATAGCCGAGATTCCCCCGGGCGATCTCCCGGGCGGCGGTCTGCAGCCGCCGCAGCCCCAGCGCATAGACGATCCCCAGAGGGATGATTACCACCTGCGCCAGCAGGATCAGCACACTGTTATTGCTGATCAGCGCCAAAAATTCCAGCAGGGTGAACCCAACCATCCCCAGAGCGGTCTTCCACACCAGCGGCAGCCCCCGCAGCGCCGTGCCCAGCCCCCGCAGCAGCCATCCGATGAGGGTGTTGTGCCACAGGGTGCGGGTTTTGATGCGGGTGGCGACGCTCATGAGGAACGCCAGCAGCAGGCATATATCCAGGATACCGCACGCCGCCAGCAGCGCCAGCGTCAGCAGCAGATTATACACGCTGTCCAGCACCAGCCACTGGAACACAACAAATACCGCCAGCAGCGCCAGATACAGGTCAAAGGGGATCCGATCCACCGCATTGCACCGGGGGCTTGCTTCGCCCGCCCGCCATCCGGCGGCACGCAGCAGGAACACCGTCAGCAGCAGCGCTCCCAGCAGGCATACGCCGCTGCTCGCCAGAATAGCGCCCCAGTGCCGATGCCACCTTTCCACCAGCTGCAGCAGTGTGCCGGTCCAGCCGGTGGCGGGGGCGGGCAGATACGCGGTCACGGTCATATACTCTGTCCCGTCGATATAGAAGCCCTCCGAGTCCAGATCCTCCGACAGATAATAGGAGGCATAGACGGAGGCAACCGTCGGCTCGCCGTGATAGTTGCTGAACACCACGGCGCCGTTGCCGTCGGTGACGGTACAGTAGAGATTCTCGTCCAGCGAGGGGGTGGGGTCCTGTCCCCGGGAGCACAGATTCACAATATGCTCCAGGTACAGATCCCGCCGATACAGCAGCCATTCACCGGTGTGCTCCACCGCCGCCTCAGGGGTGTTCTGTCCCCCCGCCAGCAGCAGCACCGCTGCCGTGCCGCCGATGCCCGCCAGCGCCGCCACCGCCAGCAGCACCGCCAGCACAAAAGCGACGGTCTTGACCGCCAATCGATCAATCATTCTGGTTTCCGTCATCCCGGACACCTCCCGTCTCCAGCTTATATCCCTGCCCCCAGACCACCTTGATATACCGGGGGTCGGAGGGGTCAATTTCGATCTTTTCCCGCAGGTGGCGGATATGCACCGCCACCGTGCCGTCCCCCGGGGTGGGGGCTTCCTGCCAGACCTGCCGGTAAATCTCCTCCGGGGACAGCACCTCCCCGGGGCGCTGCAGCAGCAGCCGCAGGATGTCGTATTCCGTGGGGGTGAGCCGCACCGGCTCCCCGTCCAGCGTCACCTGCTTTTGCTTATCGTCCAGCGCCAGACCGCCGACGGTGTAGCAGCCGGTAGCCGCCGGCTCCGGACAGCCCCCCAGCCGGGTATACCGCCGCAGCTGAGACCGCACCCGTGCCAGCAGCTCCACCGGGTTAAAGGGCTTGGTCACATAGTCGTCCGCCCCCACGTTCAGCCCCAGCACCTTATCGGTATCCTCGCTCTTGGCGGTGAGCAAAATGACCGGAATGTTCCATTTCTCCCGCAATCTTGCCATGGCGGTGATACCATCCATCTCCGGCATCATCACGTCCAGCAGCACCAGCTGCACCGGCTGCCGCTCCAGCACCGCCAGCGCCTCCAGCCCGGTATAGGCGCATACGGTGTCATAGCCCTCCGCCTCCAGATAGATTTTCAGCGCCGACACAATGTCCCGCTCATCGTCGCAAATCAGTATCGTCATGGGTATCCCTCCTGTTGTGCTTTCAGTATACCGGATAATTTCTTAATTGAAAAGGGGGCGAATGGTTAAGATTTGTTTAAGACCGTACCGCTGCAGCCGGCGGGACGCCCCTGAAGACGGCGGCAGGACCCTCCCGGCGGACAGAAAGACCGGGTCGGCACCCGCTGCCGGCCCGGTCTGTTGGTTTATTTCTGCTTTTTGAACACCAGGATCTGACTGATGTGATCCTGCCGGCGATCGCACAGGATCCCCACCTGCATGAGGAAGACGCCGGTAAATGTCTCTCCGGTGTCCTGCCGCACATACACCGCCTCCGGCTCCATCCCCTGCATCATCACCCGCTTAAAGCAGGTGGCGGGGGTGCCCTTCTGCACGAAGATACACAACAGCGCCGTGTCATCCTTCAGGAATTCCCATGCCACCAGACTGCTCTCAAAGGGAGACAGCAGCCGGTACATATCGCCCTGCTGCACCACCGAACGGTAGGTCTTATAGAACGCCACCTGCTCCTTGGCCAGCGCCAGATCCTCGGCGCTGAGCTTCGACAGATCCAGCTCATAGCCGAACTGCCCGGACATAGCCACATCCCCCCGCATCTTAAAGGGGGTGGTACGCCCCACCTGATGGTTGGGGCAGGCGGACACATGAGAGCCCATCGTCACCGGCGGATAGATCATGCTGGTGCCGTACTGGATATACAGCCGCTCCACGGCGTCGGTATCGTCGCTGCACCAGGTCTGGGGCATATAGTAAAGCATACCGGGATCGAACCGTCCGCCGCCGCCGGAGCAGCTCTCAAACAGCACCTCCGGGAACCGGGCGGTGAGGGTCTCCAGCACCCGGTACAGACCCAGCACATACCGATGCAGCTGCTCCTGCTGCCGGTCGGCGGGCAGCTCCGGGTTGCCCAGCTCCGCCACATTGCGGTTGAAGTCCCACTTCACATAAGCGATGGGGGCGCTCTCCAGCACCGACGCCACCGCCTCGGTGATATAATCGCACACCTCGTCCCGGGACAGATCCAGCACCAGCTGCTGACGGCTCTCGCTGCGGGAACGATTCGGCGCATGGATGCACCAATCCGGGTGCGCCCGATACAGATCGCTGTCGGGGGATATCATCTCCGGCTCAAACCACAGCCCAAACTGCATCCCCATGGCGTTGAGCCTGTCGCCCAGCCCCTTCAGCCCATGGGGGAGCTTCTCGGTGTTGCACACCCAGTCGCCCAGCGAGCAATCGTCGTGATCACGCTTGCCGAACCAGCCGTCATCCAGCACCAGCATATCAATGTCCAGCTCCTTGGCTTTCTCGGCGATCGCCAGCAGCTTCTCCTCATTGAAGCTGAAATACGTCCCCTCCCAGTTGTTCACCAGCACCGGACGGGGGTCGTCCCGGTATTTGCCCCGGCACAGATGCCGCCGATACAGCCGATGGAACCGGCGGGACATCTCGCCCAGACCCTCGGCGGAATACACCAGCACCGCCTCCGGCGCCTGAAAGCTGGCGCCGCTCTCCAGCAGCCAGCCGAAATCGAAGCTGTTGACCCCCATCAGCGCCCGGGTGCCGATGTAGGTATCCCGCTCCACACCCATCTCAAAGCTGCCGCTGTATACCAAGCTGAAGCCGTAGGCATCTCCGGCGGTCTCGGTGGTGTGCTTATCCACCAGCGCCATAAAGGGGTTGTGGCAATGGCTGCTGGAGCCCCGCTTGGACTCGAGCTTCTGGATCCCGGTGATGAGGGGCTTGCGCTCCACATGCCGCTCCCGTGCCCACAGTCCATGGAGATGCAGCAGCTCCAGATCGCTGCCGTCGTCCAGATCCACGCAGGCGCTGGCAAGCTTATGCAGCCGCATGGGAGTGGTGCCGCCGTTCTTCAGCCGCACACTGCGGGCGATGGCGTCCTCCTGCTCAAACACGCTGTAGAGCAGCTCCACCTCCAGCCCGGTCAGAGCATCCCGCAGGGACAGCACCAGCGTTGTGACCTCATTTTCATCCCCATAGGTGGCGGGCAGCCCCTCCAGCCGGGGCTTGCCGGGGGTGATGGTATGGCCCACATACTCCGGGCGGTTCACCCGGGAACCGTCGGCGTGGCTGAGCAGCAGCGCCGTCTCCCGGTAGTCGCCGGTGCCGTAGACCGGAAACTCCAGCGGCAGATTGCCGGTGCAGCCGAACGACACCGGATCGGTGACGCCGGTATCAAAGGGGGTGAAGCAGTTCACCGGCTGGTTATTCCACTCCGTCATAGACGGCATATCCTCCAGCCGCTTTCCCCAATAGGCGTGCAGAGGGATCCGTCCGTCCAGCAGCTCGATGATGTAGCTGGTATGGGCGGTGTGCAGATAAAACTGATTGCGGTCAGCCCGAAAGATGATCGACATAAATTATATCTCCTTTGCTAAAAATTAAACAGCAGCGGTATTCTACCATACTTTTCCACCCGGCGCAAGGACTGCGGACAACTTAGTAAATAATGTAAAAGCACCATCCTCCGGATGTCATCCGGACAGGGCTTCTCTCGGCTGCCCTTTTCGCTGAACAGCGGCAGCTCACCCTCCGCTCACACGCCCCCACAGCAGGTGTTGGATCCGGCAAAGCCGAAAAGCTCCCGCCGGCTCCGGCATCCCCGGAGCGCTCTGTCCGCTCACGGCTTCGGCTGCCGTTTGCGTCCCATGCCCAGCAGGCACAGCAGCAGCACCACCGGGAAGCACAGCGCCGCCAGAATACCCGCCCGCAGATCGTTGTCCCGGGCGCTGGAGACCAGCCCCGCCAGCGTAGGCCCTCCGGCGCAGCCCAGATCCCCCGCCAGCGCCAGCAGGGCGAACATGGCGGTGCCGCCGCCCTTAAGGGTGGCGGAGGCGATGCTGTAGGAGCCGGGCCAGAGGATCCCCACCGAAAAGCCGCACACGGCACAGCCCAGCAGCCCCACCACCGGGGAGGGCACCAGCACGATCGCCAGATACGCCGCCACGCACAGCAGGGTGCTGCCGATCATGCAGCGGCGCAGCTCCAGCCGCTCTCCGTATTTCCCGTACAGCAGCCGGGACAGCCCCATCAGCAGGGCAAACGCCATAGGGCCTGCCAGATCCCCCAGCGTTTTGCTGATTCCCAGCCCCTTTTCTGCGAAGGTGGACGCCCACTGGCTCACCGCCTGCTCGCTGGCACCGGCGCACAGCATCATCACCAGCAGCAGCCAGAAAAAGCCCCGGGAAAACAGCTGCCGCACCGGCATACCCGGTTCGTTTTCCTCCGTTAGTGTGTAAATCGGCGCTTTGGCAAACAGCAGCAGATTGCCCAGCGGCACCAGCGCCCACAAAACGGTCAGCCATTTCCAATGCCCGATCCCGCACAGAGCGAAAAAGCCGGTGGACAGCAGCACCACCCCCACATGCCCCCAGCAATAAAAGGAATGGAGCAGGCTCATGGCTTTTTCCTTGTTTTCGGTGGGGCATGCCTCCACCAGCGGGCTGATGATGACCTCCAGCAGCCCGCCGCCCATGGCGTAGACCGCCACCGACAGGAGGATCCCCACATACGGGTCGGGCAGCACCTCCGGCAGCGCCGTCAGCAGCAGCAGGCCGGCAGCCGACAGCAGATGCGCCGTCATCACGCTGACCCGGTAGCCGATGCGGTCGGTGAGCCAGGCGGATACCAGATCCACCACCAGCTGGATCAGAAAATTCGCCGTGATCAGCAGGGTGATCTTCGCCAGCGGAATGGTATATTGCCGCTGAAGGGTGAGAAACAGCAGCGGCACGAAATTATTGACGATGGCTTGCACAATATAGCCGATATAGCAAGCCACTACGGTCCTTTGATAAGCAGGTCTCATACCGATCCGTTCCTTTTTACTACATTGTTTTCCCCAGCCATACGCCGCTGAGGGGCGGCAGATACAGCACCCGCTCCCGGCAGGTGCCGACGCCGCACAGCACCCGGCTGTCCGCCCATGCCGGGGGCAGCAGCAGGGTATGCTCCGTCTCCGCCCGGTTGACGGCGCACAGCACCGCCCCGGCGCCCTCGCCCCGGGTATAGGCGACGAGCTCCTCGCCGGAAGGCAGGGGCGTGAAGCTGCCCTCCGCCAGTGCCGTCTGCTGCCGGCGGCAGGCTCCCAGCGTCCGATACCAGTCCAGCAGCTCCGCATCCTCCCGTCCCCAAGGGTAGGTGCGGCGGTTGAAGGGGTCCTTATACCCCTCCATGCCCGCCTCATCCCCGTAATAGATGCAGGGTACCCCCGGCAGGGAAAATTGCAGCAGCGTCGCCAGCTTCAGCCGAGCCACCGCCGTCTGCCGCCGGGCGGGGGACAGGGTCTGCGCCGCCTGCCAGCTGCGCCCCCGGCCCCGGCTGGGCTCACCCCCTAAAAGGGTCAGCGCCCGCTCGGTGTCGTGGGTGCCGATGTGGTTCATCAGCAGCCGCAGCACCTGAGGCGGATAATGCTCGATGATGGACAGCACCGGGTCGAAAAAATGCGCCCGTCCCCCCTCCAGCAGAAACCGCAAAATCGCCTGCCGGAAGGGATAGTTCATCACGCTGTCCAGCTGCCGCCCCAGCAGATACCGGCGGCGGTGTCCGTAGCTTTCCTTGTTGCTGGCGTCCTCCCAGACCTCCCCCAGCACCAGCGCCTGCGGGTCGGTAGCTTTCACCCGCCGCCGCAGGGCGTCCAGAAAGCCGTCGGGCAGCTCGTCCGCCACATCCAGCCGCCAGCCGGCTGCACCGTCCCGCTGCCACTGCTCCAGCACGCCGCCCTCGCCGGTGATATACTGAAGAAAGGCGGGATCCAGCTCATTCACCTCCGGCAGCGTATCGAAGCCCCACCAGGAATGGTATTCCCGGGGCCAGTGACTGAACTGATACCAGCTGCGGTACGGGGAGGACAGGCTGTTATACGCTCCCTCGTCGGGGTAGCGGCGCTCCCGGTTGAAATACACACTGTCGGCGCCGGTGTGGCTGAACACGCCGTCCAGAATGACCCGGATGCCTCGGCGCTGCGCCTCCCGGGTCAGGCGGCGCAGATCCTCCTCCGTCCCCAGCAGCGGGTCAACCCGGGTATAGTCCGCCGTATCGTAGCGGTGGTTGGAGTGCGCCTCGAAAATGGGGTTAAGATACAGGCAGGTGACCCCCAGCCCCGCCAGATAGTCCAGCTTGTCGGTGATCCCCGCCAGATCGCCGCCGAAATAGTCGTTATTCCGCACCCGCCCCTGTTCATCGGGCTGCCAGACGATTTCCTCGTCCCAGCGCCCGTGCAGCACCCGGTCGGCGGGGACGTTCTCCTTCGGCTGCCCGGAGGCAGCGAACCGATCGGGAAAGATCTGGTACAGGATCCCCCCCGCCAGCCAATCAGGGGTAGCAAACTCCGCCTCATAGGCGGTCAGCTGCCAGCGGGGAGAGCGTGTGACATAGGAATATTCCGCCCGCCCGTCGGGGCGGCACACCAGCCAGCCGGTACCCAGCGCCAGCTCCAGCTGAAAGCCGTAAAAATACGCCGCCGCCTCGGTGGGGGTGAAGCGCACATCCCACCACTCGTGGTCGTCGCCGCACATGCCCGCCCAGAACATTCCGTTATACTGCTCCGGACGGTTGTCCTGTTCTATGAGCAGGGTGGCGGCGTGGCAGCCCCAATTCCGGGGCAGACAGATGCGAAACAGCACCTCCGTCCCCACCGCCACCGCTCCAAAGGGCGCCCGGTAGCTCAGATCCCGGGAATCAAACAGCTCCGGCATGGTTCAGCGCTCCTTTTCTGCCGCTTGCGGCTCCTCGTTCGTGTCGATGGGCTGGGAAAACACCGCCGGGTCAAACAGCGTCCACGGATAGGTGCGGGGTGGCGGGCAGGTCTCGTCCACCGTCTGACGTCCCATCGGATGCCGAAACGCCAGATGATACGACCACAGCCCCAGCCCCCGGAAGCCGTCGTCCGCCCGTCCGCCGTATTTCTCGTCCCCCAGCAGGGGCAGCCGCCGGCTGGCGCATTGCACCCGAATCTGGTGGGTGCGCCCGGTGTGCAGCCGCACCTTCAAAAGGCTCAGCGCCCCCTGAGGGGTCTGCACGGTGGACAGCAGCCGATAGGTCAGCCGTGCATCCTTTGCCCCCGGCGTGCCGGGGCGCACTGTCCGGGATTTGCACCGCTGACGGTCCTTCAGCAGCCAATCCGTCCACTCGCCGGCGGGCTGAGCAGGCACGCCGCATACCACCGCCAGATATTCCTTGACAAAGTGATGCCCCGCCATCTGCCGGTACAGCCCCGGGGTCACCCGGTCGCTCTTGCTGTACACCATCACCCCGCCCACCGGCTGATCCAGCCGGTGGATGACGTCGATACGATAGGCACCGGTCTGCTTTTGCAGCAGGGCGGGCATATCCCGCCGCTTTCCCGGCTCGGGTGCGGACAGCACCCCCACCGGCTTTTCGCACACCACTAAGCTCTTATCCTCATACAGTATCCGGATCATCGGCGCAGCTCTCCCTCCCGCTGGTAGGCGGCGGCGTCAAAATCGTCCAGCCCGCTGTCCGCCCGCAGATACAGCGGGTGGTGGGGGTGCCCCTTTTTGGAGCGCCGTCCGGCGGTGACCCAGCGGGCGCCGTATTCCTCGCCGATGGCAATCATATCCCGCAGGCAATCCCAGAGATAGGGACGCTTTTCAATGATGGTGCCCCACGCCGCCCAGACGGTGGGGGTGACCCCCTCGCCGCAGCCGGACAGAATATACCGGAACGCCGCCATATTCTCCCGATGGAGAAGATCGTTGCGCACGGTGTCCATATCGTTCGGATCGGTGGCACGCTGGGCGTACACATTGAACATAATAAAGCTGTCAAACCCGTTGCCTGCGGCGATGCGCTCTACGGATTTCAGCGTGTTGTCCAGATCGTCCGGCTGGGCGGTGGAGGGGTTGATACCGATGCAGATGAGGGGATTCTCCCCCCGGGTGCCGAGGATATACCGGTACGGCTCCAGCCGGCAGGGCACATACAGCCAGCGGGTATCGTCATAGGTGCCGGGGGTCGGCTCCGCCAGCGCCGCTGCAAAGGAGCAAACGGCGATCTCACTGGTTTCAACAGCGGGTGTATACATAAGAGTTGTCCTTTCCTCGTTCGTAGAAAGGGGGCTGCCCACAGGACAGCCCCCGGCGGTTGCAACACATATTATTGCGGCTTGAGCGCCATTTTCGGGCGGATGCTCTGCAGCATATCCTCCCGCAGGGCATACTGATAGTCCTTCTCCCAGTCGGTCAGCCGCTGGGCATAGCGGGCGTCGTACAGGTCGCTGCGCACCTTGATCTGCCAGCGCTCGATGCCGGTGCCGGTATAGCGCAGCAGCTGATATCCGGAGGAGGTCTCCAGCAGCGTCACGTCGCCGGACTGACGGCTGCCGTCAAACAGCCAGCTGTTGACCGCCGCTTCCATGCGCCCGTTGAACACGTTCTCATAGGCGGTATACACGCCCTCCGTCCCCAGCGCCGCAAAGCTCTCCGCCGTTTTCTCCCCGGCGCTCCAGCGGTCCAGCGCCGCCTGTGCCGCCGTCTGTGCCTCTGCCGCCGACTGATAGGCGGCCGTGGGGAAGCTGACGCACTGATAATTGGCGGTCAGACCGGTATCCTTTCCCTTCAGCCGGGTGATCATGGTGATGGTGCAGGAGCTGGTGGTCTCCTCGATATAGGTATCATACAGCCGGGTATCGTCGGCAAACAGCCAGGTCATCAGATCCCCGCTGTCGTAGTAGGCCTGGCTGTTCTGGACGGAGGATGCCAGCTTGGAGTCCGCCTGCTCCTCGGTCATGCCGCCGTATTGCACCAGAATCTTCCGGGCATTCGCCTGAAAATTCGCCGGATCCTTACTGCCCATGGCGGCGTTGAGCAGGGCGTCGTATTGGTCGGCATCCTCCTTGGTGTTGAGGGTGGTCTGCATCTCGATGGAGAGGAAATCCACCGTACGGTAGGCGGTAATATCCTCGTCATAGCGCTGCGCCCAGTCCGCCGGGGTGCCGTACAGCTCTCCCTCAATGGAGCGCAGATACTTGTCCGCCAGTGCCTGCATCTCCAGACAGGTCTGCACATCCGCCGCCCGCAGCCCCTTGCCGTAATCGGCGGGGCGAATGGCGGCAGCCTCCGCCGCCACCGCCGCCTGCTCGGCGGCGTCCAGCGTCATTCCGGCGGCGTCCGCCGCATTGCACAGCAGGATATCCCGGCGGATATTTTCCGCCGCCTTGCCGGCGAAATAGGAATACCAGGTATTCTTCCCGTCATAGGTCTGCTTATCCAGCGCCGTATTCAGCTGCAGGTCCAGATAGCCGTTTTGGATATAGTACAGCCGCTCGTTCACATAGTCGGACAGATACTGATTGAAATAAAAGGTCAGCGCTCCCTTATCGGCCGTGCGGACGGTGGTGGTCACCGCCGTCCTGCGCAGCGCCAGACCGGTGTTCTGCACCACCAGCACGGTGCCGATCACCAGTGCGATCACCACCACCAGCGCCACGGCGCCCAAAATGGTCTGCCGCACCTGCTTTTTCTCCCGCTGACGGGCTTCTTCGGACGGGGACAGCTTGGCTTTCGCACGCATAAGACAAAATTCCTTTCCTCTTTCAGAATGTGCACAGCTGGCAGGGATCGGTGCTGTAGTCGGGCACCGCTGCCGGCTCCGCCGGAGGCGGCGGGGATGCCGCCGGGGCGGGCGCCGTATACACCGTGCGGGCGATATTCACCGTCCCCGGCGTAACGGAATTGGTGGCAGTATCGCCGGCGTTGCGGTAGGAGGCGGGGGTACGCCCCGTCACCCGGCGGAACGCCTTGTAGAAATTCGCCGTATTGTTGAAGCCGCAGACGGCGGCTATCTCCGCCAGCGGCAGATCGGTGGTGCGGATCAGCTCCACCGCCCGGCGCACCCGCTGCCCCACCACATATTCCACCGGGGGCAGCCCGTTATAGCGCTTGAACACCGCCGAAAAATACGAGGGGCTGACGTGCGCCACCGCCGCCAGATCCGATAGCCGCAGCTCCTCCCCCAGATGGTCATCGATATATTGCAGCACCTGATTCATGTGCTCCAGCTCGCCGCTGGAGGCGGGGTGGTCGGCGGCGGACTTGTCGATGCAGTCGTAGCTGCGGATGATCTGCGCCAGGATCGACTGGATGCGGATCTTGATCATCAGCTCGTAGCAGTCCCGCTGCTCCCGGCACTCCTGCCAGATCTCCCGGAACCACTGATTCAGCAGCGGCGCCGCCGGGTTATCCCGATCCAGCCGGCAGCGGAAATGGGGTCCCCGCCGGAAGAATACCATCAGGAACTTATAATCCATATCGTTTCCCAATGCGTTCCAGATAAAGGACGGGTCCAGATGCACCACGATATGCTCCAGCGTCTCGTTGCCCAGCAGCAGGTTATGCTGGTCGGTGGGAGCGAACAGGAATATGTCCCCCGGGCGCATATCGTAGTCCTCGCCGTTGACCTGATAGGTGCCGGTGCCCCGCAGCACGCAGGACATCTCCAGAAACGCATGATGATGGCGCTGAAAGGTGATGGGGCCCTTGATCACATGATCGAAGATCCACACCAGACGCTTGCCGCTTTCGTTTTCGATATAATCCACAGGGAAACCCCCTTATACCTCATATATTTAGGACTATTAAAGCATATTTTTCATCGAGTTGCAAGAGCCAATTCAGCGGTTTCTCCCAAAAGCTGGAAAATCGTTAAGATCGTGCAACCGCTGCCGACGCAAAAGCAGCCGGCGGCGGACAAGCCTGTCCGCCGCCGTGAATGCGCTTATTGCAGATATTCCTCCAGACACAGGCCGCCCTCAGTGATGGTCTTGGCAACCTCCTCGCCCACATAGCGGTAATGCCACGGCTCATAGGTGATCCCGGTGACCGCCTCCTTATCCTTGGGGAACCGCAGGATAAACCCGTATCTCCAGCAGTTTGCCATCAGCCACTGCTGGGCGGGGGTATCCTGCTGATCCTCCTCCAGCATCTGATAGCTCTTGTCCACGATATCCAGCGCCAGCCCAAGCTGATGCTCGCTAGTGCCGGGCACCGCCACGGATTTGGCGGTCTCCGCCTCAGCCTGCTCCTGAGTCATGCCCTGCTGCTTAAACCGCTCCACATTGGTATCAAACAGCCGGATCTGGGTCTCCCACGGGCGATAGGCGGAGCAGATGATGGGGCTAAAGCCCGCCGCCCGGCAATCGTCCATCATCCTCTGCAGCGCCGGATAGCAGCGAGTGTCCACCTGCAGCCCGTTGGTGAGGGTGGTCAGCTCCGGCACATAGCCGTCGGGCATCTTATTCCAGGGATTCACCAGCCGCAGCATCCACTGGGGATCCTCCTTGGTCCAGGCCGCAGTGTCGCTGCTCTCCGGGGTCGGCTCCGACGCCGCCGACGAGGGAGCGGAGCTTTCCGGCGTGGGCTTGTCCGCCCGCCGGATGAGCCGGGGGATCAGCAGCACCGCCGCCAGAATCACCGCCGCTGCAGCCACTGCAATACCGACCGCCAGCCAGACCCGCCCCGCACGGTTACGGCGGCGACTGTGCCGTCCACGGAGAGGAGAACGGGAAAACGAAGAACCGGACATGAGAATCCCAACCTTTCTGCTATACGCTGTAACGGGCAGCGGACATCCGCTGCGGCGCCGTGGCTCTCAAAGCATGTTCGCTTTTACATACAGTCAAAGTATACCACAAAACCGGCAAAAAGCAACACCGACAGCGGAACCTCTCCGTCTCCGCCTCGGCTCTTGTGCAACCTTTCCAGTATTCCGGCAAAAATTTGGGCAAAAATTTTGTCTGTCCCGGAAAATTCCGGTGGAAAATGTCGCTGATTTATGGTAAAATGGAGGTGAAAGAACAACTGAATAGGCTGGAAGGGGTATAACAGTAGTATGGAAAAAATCAGCAGTGAGAACGTCTTTGCACAGGATGCCAACACCGCACCGCTGCGGCTCATCGCCATGAACGGCGCTCAGGAGCTGGGCGACCGGATCGAATGGCACCTCCAGAACTGGGCGGAAAAATGCGGCATACAGGATCGGGATTTCCGCATCGAGGTGGATTGCCCCCGGTTCTCCTCCGGTGATGCCAAGGGACTGATCAAATCCTCCGTACGGGGCGATGACCTGTACATTCTGGTGGATGTGGGCAACTATAACTGCAAGTATTCCATGTACGGCTTTGAAAACGCCATGTCCCCGGATGATCACTATCAGGATCTTAAGCGCATCATCCAAGCCACCGGCGGCAAAGCCAAGCGCATCAACGTCATCATGCCCAACCTGTACGGCGGGCGGCAGCACCGCCGCAGCTACCGGGAGAGTCTGGACTGCGCCGTGGCGCTGCAGGAGCTGCAGGCGATGGGTGTGGATAACATCGTCACCTTTGACGCCCACGACCCCCGGGTATGCAATGCCGTGCCGCTGATGGGCTTCGACAATCTGATGCCCTCCTATCAGGTGCTGAAATCCATGTTCCGTTCGGTGGATGACCTGGTGGTGGACCGGGATCACCTCATGGTGATCAGCCCCGATGAGGGCGCCCTCAACCGGAATATGTACTACGCCGTCAATCTGGGCGTGGATCTGGGTATGTTCTACAAGCGCCGGGACTACTCCCGGGTGGTCAACGGCCGCAACCCCATCGTCGCCCACGAATATCTGGGTGACTCGGTGGAGGGCAAGGACGTGTTCATCGCCGACGACATCATCGCCTCCGGCGAAAGCATGCTGGACATCGCCTATGAGATGAAGAAGCGCAAGGCGCAGCGCATTTTCGCCTATGCCACCTACGCCATTTTCACCGCCGGTCTGGAGAAATTCGACAAAGCCTATGCCGACGGCATCGTGGACGGTGTGTTCGGCACCAACCTGACCTATCGCTCTCCGGAGCTGCTGGGTCGCCCCTGGTTCCACGAGGTGGATTGCTCCAAATATATTGCGTATTATATTGCTGCGGTAAACCAAAACGTGTCCATTAGCACCCTGATCGACTCTCACGAAAAGATTCAGAAGCTGCTGAAAAAGCACGGTCATTGATTGTCCACGGTAAGAGGCGGGCGGGTCGTGCTGCAAGGTACGTCCCGCCTGTTTTTTGTCGGCGAAAAGTTCACAATTCGTTTGCAGAATTTGCCAAAAATGCAGTATACTAATAGAGTATGCGGGAAGGGCGCCCGGTCGGGGCTTTTCCCCGATCATTTCAGACTAAAAAGGAGCAAGCAGCTATGAGCCGTACCCTGTTGCTGATCATGAACCCCTATTCCGGTATGAAGGTCGGCAGACGTTATCTGGCGGACATTTTGGAGCGATTCTGTCAGGAGGACTATATTCCCACTGTCTTTATGACCACCGGTCCGGGCAACGGGCGGGAGCTGGCACGGCAATACGCCCCCTCCCATGACCTGTGCGTCGTCTGCGGCGGCGACGGCACCTTTAACGAGGTGGTATCCGGGGTGGTGGAGAGCGGCAGCGACACCCCCATCGGCTATATCCCCTGCGGCAGCACCAACGATTTTGCCAACAGCATCGGACTGAACAAAAATCTGGTAAAGGCTGCCGAGGATATCCTGACGGGCACGCCCCACACCTACGATGTGGGACAGTTCGGCGACCGGTACTTCACCTATGTGGCGTCCTTCGGCGCCTTCACCCGGGTATCCTATTCCACCCCCCAGAATGTGAAAAACGCTCTGGGGCATCTGGCGTATATTTTGGAGGGGATCAAGGATCTGCCCTCCATCCGCCCCCGCCATGTGCGGTTCGAGTGTGACAATGAAACATTCGAGGGGGACTATATCTTCGGCGCCATCAGCAATTCCACCTCGGTGGGCGGGATCCTGACGCTGGACCCGGACGCCGTGGATATGAACGACGGCCTGTTTGAGCTGCTGCTCATCCGCAACCCCAAAAATGCCATCGAGCTGAGCGACTGCATCCGGGCGCTACGGGATCAGACCTACGATTCTCCCCTGCTCACCTTCTACAGCACCGCCCGCCTGACCGTCACCGCCGACCCGGATATGGACTGGACGCTGGACGGCGAAAAGGAAGAGGGGCACGCACAGGTGGAGGTGCAGAACCTGCACAACGCCATCCGCCTCATCGCCAAGCTCGGATAGGAGGACTTTTATGAAACAGCCGACCCAAAAGCCGCCCAAGCCCCACGTCCGCCGGGATTTTCTCAAGGAGCACATCCGCCAGCACAAGGTGGTGTTCGCCGTCTATCTGATCCTGCGATTCATCGTCGTGGCTCTGCTGGTGCTGGAGCTGGTGCAAAAGCAGTATGAAAGCGCTTTCATCTGCGTGCTGGTGCTGGTGCTGTTCGCTCTGCCCGCCTTTGTGCAGAAGAATTTCGGCATTCAGCTCCCCTCTACACTGGAGATCCTCATACTGCTGTTTATTTTCGCCGCTGAGATCCTGGGCGAGCTGCAAAGCTACTATATCCATTTCGCCTATTGGGACACCATCCTGCACACCACCAACGGCTTTGTGTGCGCCGCTTTCGGGTTTTCGCTGGTGGATATTCTCTGCCGCAATAAGCAGGAGAAATTCCGCCTGTCGCCCCTCTTTATGGCGGTGGTAGCCTTCTGCTTCTCCATGACCGTAGGGGTGCTGTGGGAGTTCTTTGAGTATGGGATGGATCGGTTTGCCCATACGGATATGCAAAAGGACACGATCATCCATTCCATCACCACCGTAGAGCTGGACGAGACCCAGTCCAACAAGGCGGTCACCATCGACGGCATCACCTCGGTGACCGTCAACGGACAGGATCTGGGGCTGGGCGGCTATCTGGACATCGGTCTGCAGGATACCATGGAGGACCTGATGGTGAACTTCGTGGGCGCCGTGGTGTTCTGCTTCTTCGGCTTCTTCTACATCAAATACCGGGGACGGGGCAAGGCCAGTAAGGTGGCTGCCCAGTTTATCCCCACCATACGGGAGGAGGATACCGGTGACGCACCAAACGCCCCAGCTCCGGCGGAATGAGCCCTCTCCCGGCTGGCAGAAATACGGCCACTGGCTGTACGCTCTGATCCTCCCCCTGTATCTGGCGGGATTTTTCATCGAGGAGCATTTCATCGACGGCAGCGCCCCCTATCTGGTCTCTTATATGCCCATCGACGCCCATATACCCTTTTGCGAATGGTGGTATATCTTCTATGTGCTGTGGTATCCCCTGCTGGGCGGGGTGGGGCTGTATCTGGCATTCCGGGATCCGAAAGGCTTCAAGCGGTACATGACCTATATCGGCGTGAGCTTTTTCACGGCGCTGCTGCTGTTTGCCCTGTTCCCCAACGGGCAGGATCTGCGCCCCGATCTGGACACGCTGGGGCGGGAAAACCTGTTCACCCGGCTCATCGGGGTGCTGTATGCCTCCGATACCAACACCAATGTCTGCCCCAGCCTCCATGTGGTGGGCTCGCTGGCGGCATGGTTCGCCGTGCTGCACAATGACCGGCTGCGGCGCACCCGCTGGGTACCGATCGTTGTGGGGGTGCTGGCGTGTCTCATCTCCATCTCCACGGTGATGATCAAGCAGCACTCTCTGCTGGATATGATCGTGGGGGTTCCCTATGCCCTGTTCCTGTATCGGCTTCTCTATTGGAGCTGCGGACGGGTCATTACGCCCAAAATCAGCCCATAATTTATGCAATCTATCCAATCTCCGACTTATCTAACCGATAAATCGGAGATTTTTTCGTCATTTTCTAAAAACTATTGCAATGTTTGCCCCACCAGTATATAATAGTAAACGGAGCTTGTATCCTGTTGAAAAAAGCGCCAACCGGCGAAGAAAAAACGCCTTCGCCGTGGGCTTGTTGCGTATCCGGTCCGAACGGCAGCAGAACGCTGCCGCCGCAGACCCGACCACATCTCCGCAAGAAAGGAAGGATCGTATCCATGAAAAAGACCGACACTCCGGCAGCGTCCGCCAAAAAGCCCGCCGCCAAGAAAAATACCGCCCCAAAGGCGGCGGCGAGAAAGCCCGCCGCCAAAAGACCGGTCTCCCAGCGGGCAGAGCTGAAAAAGCAGCTCACCGATAAGCTGCTGCACAACTTTTCCGTGCAGCCGGAGGAGGCCACCAACGAACACCTGTACAATGCGCTGGTGCTGGTGCTGCGGGATCGGATGCGCACCCAGCGGGTGGAGTATATCCGCCGCACCCATGAGCAGAACACCAAGCAGGTCTATTACCTGAGCATGGAATTCCTTATGGGGCGGTCGCTGAAGAACACCCTCTATAACCTGAATCTGACCGAGGATGCGGCAGCGGTCATGCAGGAGTTCGGCGCCAAGCTGGAGCCCCTGTTTGAGCTGGAGCCGGATGCGGGGCTGGGCAACGGCGGTCTGGGACGGCTGGCAGCCTGCTTTTTGGACGGCCTGGCGACCCAGTCCATGCCCGCCGTCGGGTATTCCCTTTTGTATGAATACGGCATCTTCCGCCAGAAGCTGGTGGACGGCTGGCAGACGGAGCTGCCGGATTTCTGGCTGCCCGGCGGCGAAAGCTGGCTGCTGCCCCGCCCGGAGCTGGCGAAGGAGGTCCGCTTTGACGGACATGTGAGCGAGTGGTGGGATGACAACGGCTTCCATCATGTGCGCCACGACGACGCCACCACCGTCATCGCCCAGCCCTTTGATTTGATGGTCGCCGGCAAGGACGGCCGGGGCGTATCCACCCTGCGGCTGTGGCGCTCCACGGCTCCGGGCATGGATATGACCCTGTTCAATCAGGGCGAGTATATGCGGGCGATGGAGCAGAAGGCCATGGCGGAGGTCATCACGCAGGTGCTGTACCCCGCCGACAACCACCGGGAGGGCAAGAGCCTGCGGCTGCGCCAGCAGTATTTCCTGGTGTCCGCCTCGGTGCAGGATATCGTCCAGCGCCATCTGGAGAAATACGGCACCATGGACAACCTGCCGGAGCTGGCGGCGGTGCATATCAACGACACCCACCCCACGCTGGCGATCCCAGAGCTGATGCGGATCCTGCTGGACGAATGCGGCTACAGCTGGGAGGATGCCTACAGCATCGTATCCCGCACCTTTGCCTATACCAACCACACCGTCATGGCGGAGGCGCTGGAGTGCTGGCCGGAGGATCTGTTTCAGGAGCGGCTGCCCCGCATCTATCAGATCGTGCGGGAGATCAACCGCCGCTACAGCGAGGAGATGATGGCTGCCACCGGCGGCGACACCGAAAAGGTCAGCCGCATGGCGATCATCAGTTACGGACTGATCAAGATGGCGAACCTGTGCGTCGCCGTGTGCCATTCGGTCAACGGCGTATCCAAGCTGCACAGTGAGATCGTCAAGCACACCGTGTTCCCGGAGACGTATGCCATCCATCCGGAGAAATTCACCAACGTCACCAACGGCATCGCCCATCGCCGGTGGCTGTGTCAGGCAAATCCGGAGCTGGCGGGCTGGATCACCGACCATATCGGCGACGGCTTTGTGCTGGATGCCGCCCAGCTGGAGCAGCTGAAGCCCTTGGCGGAAGACTCCGCCGCCCGGCAGGAATTCATGGCGATCAAGCACCGCAACAAAGAGCGGCTGGCTGCCTATATTCAGCAGCAGAACGGTATCACCGTAGACCCCAACAGTCTGTTCGACATTCAGGTCAAGCGGCTGCACGAATATAAGCGGCAGCACCTGAACGCCCTGCATATCCTCAGCACCTATCTGCAGCTGAAGGATAACCCCCACATGGAGTTCACCCCCCGCACCTATATTTTCGGTGCCAAATCCGCTCCGGGATATTTCCTGGCAAAGGAGATCATCCGGTTCATCTGCAAGCTGGGGCAGCTGATCGACAGCGATCCGGCGGTGCGGGATAAGCTGAAAATCGTGTATATCGAGGACTACCGGGTGACGCTGGCGGAGCTGCTCATGCCCGCCGCCGACATCAGCGAGCAGATCTCGCTGGCGGGCACCGAAGCCAGCGGCACCGGCAACATGAAACTGATGATGAACGGTGCGCTCACGCTGGGCACGCTGGACGGCGCCAATGTGGAGATCTGCGACGCCGTGGGCGAGGACAATATGTTCCTGTTCGGTATGCGCACCGAGGAGGTGGAGGCGCTGAAGCGGCAGGGCTACGATCCCCGGCGGTTCTATAACGAGAATCCGGAGATCCACCGCTCCATCGACTTTATGCTCCACGGCTTCGAGGGGCGGAACTACGCCGAGGTGGCGACCTCCCTCACCGACCGGGATCCCTATATGGTGCTGGCGGACTACGCCGACTATTGTCGGGCGCAGGCAGCCTCCGGCGCTCTCTACCGGAATACGGAGGAATGGGCGAAGAAAGCACTGCTGAACACCGCTTGCAGCGGCGTATTCGCCTCCGACCGCTCCATCCGGGACTATTCTGACCGGATCTGGCATGTGCAGCCGGTGAAAATGAAATAAGCTCACTTAACCGGGAGCGCCCGGCTTGTGTATGAACACAAGCCGGGCGTTTTGTTTCTTCTTTTATCCCTGCTGCAGCAACAGCTGTTTTAATTACGCTGCCCGACCGTCTCCAACGGTGTCGGACAAGGACTTTTCATGCCGCTGCATTCCGGATCGGGGTGCTGACTTGCCGGTATTGTTGCCCCAGGCCCTATCGCCGCCGCTGGAGAGCGACTGCACCGGTTCGGTCGTGATCGTCTTTGGAAAGCGGTTCGGTCTTGGTAGTCGGCTTGGGGGTTGCAGCCACGCCAGAGGTCGTTTCGGCAGCAGGGGCTTCGACCACCGCCCCGGTCAGTGCCGCAGCGGTGCTCTCGTAACACGGATCGATGCATACGCATCTGGCGGCGCTTTCGTCGATTTCCCTGCAGTCTACACACGCATCCGCCGCAGCGGCGCCGACCCCGCTGCTCTCCATTTTTCATTGCTCCGCTGCCCCTTGGGGCGGTATTCCATCGTGGTGCGTCGGCACATCCGCCCCGAAATGCCGCAGCACCGACAGACTCAGCGGCACAGCGCAAACAAAGGTGCAGACATCTGCCAGCGGCTGTGCCAGCTGCACCCCCAGCAGAGCCGACATCCCGGGTATACGGGACAGCGCCAGCGGCAGCAGCACCACCAGCGGAATAAAAAATATCCCCTGCCGTGCCATGGACAGGAAGCTGGCACGCCCCACCTTACCGATGTTTTGCAGCAGCATATTGCTCAGGGTGATCCACGCCACCAGCGGAAAGCTGACCCATTGCAGCCGGAGCGAGACCACCCCGATGCGCAGCACCGCCGGGTCATCGCTGAACAATTCCACCAGCTGGGGCGCCAGCCAAAAGCCCAGCGCCGACACCACCAGCAGGAACACCGTCCCCACCTTCACGCAGAACCAGTAAGCCCGCTTGACCCGACTATACAATCCGGCGCCGAAATTGAACCCGCACACCGGCTGAAAGCCCTGCCCGAACCCCAGCACCGCCGAATACGCCAGGCTGGTGATCTTCGTCGCCACCGACATGGCGGCGATGGCGGCATCCGCCCCGTACAGCCCCGCCATCCGATTGAGGCAGATGGTGGACAGGCTGGACAACCCCTGCCGGCACAGGGTCGGCAGTCCGCAGCGCACGATCAGCCGATAATCCGCCCATCGGGGGCGGAACAGCCGCACCCGGATGCGGAGGTTATCCCCCCGGGTACAGAAAAACAGCAGCAGGCAAAAGCTCACCAGCTGGCTAAGCACCGTCGCCACCGCCGCACCGGCAATCCCCATGCGAAAGCCGAAGATAAACAGCGGATCCAGCCCCACATTCAGCACCGCACCGAACCCGATGCCCAGCATGCTGTAAAAAGCGTTGCCCTGATAGCGCAGCAGATTGTTGAGCATCAGCGAGGCGGTCATATAGGGGGCGCCGAACAGAATGATCCGCAGATATGACCGGGCATAGGGCAGGATCGTCTCCGTGGAGCCCAGCCCCCGTGCCAGCGGATCGAGGAAGAGCAGCCCCAGCCCCATGATCAGACCGCCGGCAATGAGGGCGGAGAAAAAACCGATGGCTGCCAGCCGCCCCGCCTCCTCCGGGCGCTCCTGCCCCAGATAGCGGGAGATGTGATTGCCGGTGCCCTGCCCGAAAAAGTAGCCGCACGCCTGAATGATCGCCATAAAGGAGAACACCACCCCCACCGCTCCGGTGGCGCTGGTGTTATGCAGCAGACCCACGAAAAAGGTGTCCGCCATATTATAGAACGCCGTCACCAGCATGGTGGCGATGGTGGGGGCTGCCAGCTGCCCCACCAGCTTTTCCACCGGCTGGGTGGTCATGCGCAAAAACTTCTCGTGCTGATTCATACGATCACAGCAGCTCCCGCCGCAGCGCTTCGCCATCCAGCGGCGACAGATACGCCGGCGGAATATCCAGCACGGTTCTGCAGCCCACAGCGCCCTCCCGCTGCAGCCGGTATGCCGCCCGGGCATACGCCGTCAGCACCGAGGCGGTAAACTCCGGATTGGAATCCAGCGCCAGCCGGTATTCCACCGTATGGCGGTGTTCGCCCTCCGCTCCGGTCCTGCCGCTGCGGATGACCGTGCCGCCATGGGGGATCCCCTTGTGATCCCGCTCCAGCTCCTCCTTGGAGATAAACTGCACCGTGGTGTCGTATTCGTCAAAATAGTGGGGCATCGTCACGATCTCCCGACGGATCCGTTCCCGATCCGCCCCGGGCTTTGCCACCACATAGCATTCCCGGGTATGCTTTTGCCGCACCGTCAGTGTGGGCTGCTCTCCCCGGCGCACCGCCTCCAGCGCTGCCGGCACCGGTACGGTATACTGCCGGGCGTCCTCCACCCCCTTGATGCGGCGGATGGCGTCGGAATGCCCCTGGCTGACCCCCCGTCCCCAGAAGGTGTAGGTGGCGCCCTCCGGCAGGATCGCAGCGCCATAGACCCGTGCCAGCGAAAACAGGCCGGGATCCCAGCCGACGGAGATGATCCCCAGCGTTCCCGCCCGGCGGGCGGCGGCGTCCACCGCCGCAAAATGCTCCGGCACCGAGGCGTGGGTATCAAAGCTGTCCACCACATGGAACAGCGCCGCCAGACGGGGCGTCTGCTCCGGCAGATCGGTGGCGCTGCCGCCGCACAGCACCAGCACGTCGATCTTATCCCGCCACCGCTCCGCCTCGTCTGCCGCCACCACCGGCACCGCCGTCGCCGGATGCACCGTCTCCACCGGGCGGCGGGTGAATACCGCCACAAGCTCCATATCCGGCGCCTGCCGGACCGCCAGCTCTACGCCCCGTCCCAGATTGCCGTAGCCGTAAATACCGATTCGTATAGCCATGTTCGTCCCCTCGTTCCTTATTTCTTGTTGCTGATCAAGGGCTTGATCGCCTGATAGATCTCGCCCGACCGTTTGGCGTCCTTCAGCTCCTTCATCAGAGCGTTGTTGATGCCCTGCTTGGTCTTATACTGCTGGATCATCCGCACCACCAGCGGCACCAGCGACTCGTCCGGCAGCACCGCCCGTGCCTTTTCGGTGAGAGCGTCCTTTTCGCTCTTGTTATCCCGTCCGGTGCAGTCGATGACGATCTGCACATCCATCTTCCGCTGCTGCCAATAGGACAGCAGGGCGTTGAAGCCGTTATCCTTCGTCACCACAAAGAAGTGACCGTCCCGCTGCTTTTCCCGCTTGCAGATGAGGTAGCCCAGATAGGAGGACAGCTGAAAATCCAGCGCATTTTTCGTCCCCACCTCTACCTTTTGGTAGACCACCGTGGCTTTCGTCTCCTGCAGCTTGCGTGCCAAGTCAAAGGTCAGCGTATCGGCATTCTTGCTGTAAAAAATGCACACCTCGTCCTGCTCCGACAGACCGGCGATGCCGTTCAGTCCCTCTACCTTGACATTTTCATAATCGATCAGATAATAATTCATCTGCCACACACTCCGTTTCCTTTGATGCTATCCTGCATTTTCACTCTATGGTATAGTATATAGTATAGCACAAACCCGGAAAAAATGTCTATACCCGGAAAGGCAATTCTTACATTTCCGTTCCGCCCCTTGACACGCTCCGGCGCTTTGCGTATACTGGACACAGGATCTTTTTACATATTTCGGGAGGGAGCATGGGCATGGGTAAGGCAAGGCACGCCAAAAAACGCCGGTGCCGCAAGGGACTCATCTGGCTGCTGGCACTGGCGCTGCTGCTGGGCAGCGGCGGCGCCGCCTGGTATTACCGGTCCGACATCCGGCAATGGCTGTTTCCGCCGAGCCCGGTGGAGACCTGCACCGAGCTGACGGCGCCCGCCGGCGTTACCGCCGAGCTGGTGCATATCGCCTCCGACGGCGAGGTGCTGAAGCTGGACTATATTCAGCCGGGGCTGGACACCTATTCCCTCTACACCGTGATCCGCTCCCTGCAAAGCGGGCGCATCCTGTCCAAGACCGACTGCGGCACGGCGGATTTTTCCACCGGACTGATCACCGGCGGCTATTATGTGGCGGAGTCCGACCAGCGGCAGGTGCGCTTTTACACCCATAAGGGAGCGCTGCAAAGCACCCACACCCTCCCCTATACGCCGGAGACGGGCATGGTGGCGGTCACGCCGGACGGGCGATACATCTGCTACGGAGCCCTCGGCACCGGCGGAGCGGCGCAACTGTACCTGCTGGATGTGGAAACAGGGAAAAATACCGCCGTATGTGCGCTCTCCGGCTATACCGTATTCACCGATGCCCGGGACGGGCAGTTCTACCTGCAGCACAACCAGAATACCCTCTGGGTCATCGACGCCGCCACCGCCACCCGCCGGGAGGTGATGACGGAGCATACCTTGCGGCTGGCGAACGCCTATGGCTGCGTCTCCCAGACCGACAGCGGCTATACCGTCTATTCCACCGCCGGTGAAGCCGCCGACACCATCCCGGTCAACTGCATCGGAGAGGGCGCCCTGTCCCTGTCCATGGAACGGCTGCTGACGGTCGTCACCACCGACGAGGGGGATCAGCTCACCATCTACACCCGGCAGAACGGCAGCTATACCACCTACGCCTTTCCGCAGGCGATCCGCTCCGCCGTGGATCTGCAAAACGGCTATGCTGCCGTTACCACCGGCGAGACCGAAAAGGCGGTCCATGTGTATCTGCTGAATCTCAAGGCACTCCCCGTTTCCCAGTCCGGCGCCGGTACGACCGCCGCCACCGCCCCCGTCCGTCAGGAGGAGGCGCTGGTCAGCGGTACGGTGACGGCGAAAACGCTGCTGACAGACGTGCCGATCCTCTCTCAGTTCCCGGACTACCCCACCGGCTGCGAAAGCGTCAGCGCCGTCATCGCCATGCGCTATGCCGGCAGCGACATTACCGTGGATACCTTCATTGACCGCTATTTGGATAAGAACAACGATTTCTACACGAAGGACGGGGTCAGCTACGGTCCCGACCCGTATAAACACTTTCTGGGCTCCCCCCGCAGCGTGAATGCCTACGGCTGCATGGCGCCGGTGATCGAGAACGCCATGAACGCCTATTATCAAGGAAAAAAAGAGGTCGTCAACGCCACCGGCACCGAGCTGTCCGCCTTGTGCAGCCGGTATATCGACCGCAGCATCCCCTGCCTGGTCTGGGTCACCATCGGCATGGCGGAGCCGTTCTATACCAACCGTTGGACACTGCCGGGCGGGGACACCTACCGATGGCTCGCCAACGAGCATTGCATGGTGCTGGTGGGATACGATGCAGACTACTATTATTTTTCCGACCCCTATGCGGGAGCGCTGGTGAAATACGCCCGCCAGCTGAGCAACGAGCGCTACACCGCCTTTGGCAAGCAGGCGCTGGCGATCCTGCCGTAAACCGACACAAAAGCCCCCGGTGCGCAGCCGTTTGAGCTGCACACCGGGGGCTTTCCCTATCCCCAGCCGGGATTTTTACCCGTTTCAGGCTTTATCGCAGATTGCCGGTGCGCTCCATCAGCACGGTCAGCGCCGCCAGCGGCGCCGTCTCGCAGCGCAGGATACGGGGGCCGAGGGTAGCGATCCTCCCGCCGGCAGCGGTCACCGCCGCCACCTCGCCGGGATCAAAGCCGCCCTCCGGACCGACTACCAGCGAGACCGCCCGGATCTCCGGAGCCACCAGTTCCCCCAGAGGTTGACCGCCGCCCTCATAGCACAGAAGCGTCGTTTCCTCCGCCAGCCGGGGCAGCGCCTCTTTCCAGCGCAAGGGCTGCTCCACCCGGGGACAGATGCCCCGCCCGGACTGCCCCGCCGCCTCATCGGCGATGCGCTGCCAGCGCTCCTGCTTTTTGACGGCGTCCTTGCCCTCCACCCGGGCGATGCTGCGGGCGGTCATCACCGGCACGACGGCGGTGACCCCCAGCTCCACCGCCTTTTGAATGACCCACTCCAGCTTATCCCCCTTGGGCAGCCCCATATAGAGGGTCACCGCCAGCGTCGGCTCGGTGCGGTTGGGGGCGGCGGCATCCACCGCCAGCGTCACCCGCTCCCGCTCCACGGCGGCGATGGTGCAGGCGTAATCCGTCCCCTGCCCGTCGCAGAGGGTCAGCGTCTCGCCGGGGGTCATCCGCAGCGCTCCGGCAATGTGCCGGGCAGCGGCGCCCTCCAGCGTAGTCTCCGTCCCCGCCGTCAGGGGCTGGGTCACAAAAAACCGGGGCATTCCGGTCACTCCTTTCCGGTCTCCAACACGGCGGTCTCTCCCGCCGCCAGCGTCAGGGTGCGGCAGCCGCCCCCAAAGGGCAGCTCCACCGTCACCGTCACCGGGCGCTGCGCCGTCAGCACCGCCCGCCAGGTCTGCGCAGCCGTATTCCAGCGCAGGTCGATGCGCCCGCCATAAAACCGGGCGCCGGTGAACGAGCCCTGCGCCAGCCGCTCCGGCAGAGCAGGCAGCAGGCAGATACGCTCCGGCATAACCGTCAGCAGCATCTCCTGCAGGGCGCTGACGCTGCCCATGAGGGCATCCAGCTGCACCGGTGCAAAGGTCTCATCCCCCATCCGGTCGGTGGTGATCCCCATGCCCCGATAATCGTTGTGCAGGGTGAAGAAATTGGGCAGCAGGCACACCTTCGCCATGCCGTCCAGGCAGGTCATCGCCGCCTCGCCGCTGCCCAGACGGGCATAGATATTCGCCGTGTGCGCCATAGACCAGCCGGTGAAAAAGCCCATCTGACGCAGCTGCGCCGCCTTGCGGAATGCCGGCAGCAGCTCCTCCCGCCGCCCTGCGCCGATCTCCTCGCCGGGGAAGGCGGGGTATACCTGCGACAGATGCCGGTGGGCATAATAATCGTGTACCGCAGGGTCCACCCACTCGGCAATGGCGCCATCCTCATTGATCCGGTAATCCGGGATCGCCGCCAGCATGGCTTTCCACCTTTCCACCCGGTCTGCCGGCAGCGGATGGGTCTCGTGCAGCTCCAGCAAATGGGAGAGCAGCTCCTTGAGGATCGCCAGCTCGATGGTGGCGTTTTTCGTCACCGGCATCGGATGCCCGGTGACGGTGGGATGGGGCGTGTCCTGAAATTCCCGGGGGCTGTTCTCCGGGCTGACGGAGGGATACAGCACCAGCTGCCCCTCCCCGTCATAAGTGGCGTAATCCTCATAGAACGCCGCCGTCTCCAGCATAAAGGGCAGGATCTCCCGCCGCAGGGTCTCCTCATCCCCGGTCATCCGATAGTATTCATAAAAATGCCGGGACAGCCACCCGGCGGTGCCGCAAAAATGCAGGATCACCGGCACACAGGGCGTGGGAGCGCCGATGCCGGGGGAGGTATAGGTGCTGACGAAAATTCCCCGACAGCCGAACACCCGCTGCGCCGCCTGCCGGAAGGTATCCATCATCCCGCAATAGTAGCGGATAAGCGGGCGCACCAGCGCCGACAAGCCGCCCACGGCAGCGTGCCAGTGGAGGATCTCCACATTCTCGTTCCCCACATGCTGGGTCCAGGGCTGATCATACCCCGCCGCCCACAGCCCGTAAAGAGGAAAGGGCAGACCCGTCTCGTGAACGCCGCTGATAAACAGATAGCGCCCGAACCGCCACAGCTTTTCCGCCAATTCCAGCGAGCAGCGATTTCGGCGGGCATCCTGCAGCAGCCACTCATTGGAATGGCAGGCACGCCCGGCATAGAGACGCAGCTGCGCCCCGCCGTACAATCGACGGTGCAGCCGGATATGCTCCCGCCGCAGCCGGTCATAATCGGCGGGCAGCGCCCCCAGCGCCGTCACCGCCCGTTTCAGCGCCTGCTCCCGGCTGGGCTCCCCGGAAAAGACCCGGGCAAGCAGCAGCGTGTCGGTGGCGCCGGTCACGGCGATCCCCTCCGGGGATACGGCGGCAGAGCCGTCCGTCACCGCCCGGCAGCACACGCCGAACCAAGTGCCGTCCTGCCCCTGCACAGAATAGCAGCACACATCCTCCCGCTGCTCCCGGACAAGGGTCGCCTCATCCTGCCGGCGGGTCTGCTGCTCCTTTTCGCCCTCATGGCTGACGTAAAAGCCCGGCTCCAGCGACAGCGCCGCCGGCTGAGGGCTCTCCATCCGGCACACCACCACATCCCGCCGCCGGGACACAAAGGTGCGCCGGCGATAGGGCTTGCCGTCCAGCGTATAGGTCAGCTCCGCCTCGCCGGTATCCATCTGCAGCGCCCGCCGGTACCCGGAATACAGCCCCGGGCAATCGAAGCGCAGCTGTATCTCTGCCACCGACCGCATAGTGGCGGCGGTGGTATCATAGCCCGCCTGCGCCATGGCATCGCACAGCACCCCGCAGGCGTCCTCATACCGCCCGTCTGCTGCCAGCTGCCGCATTTCCGCCAGCTTGCCGCTGACATCCGGGATCTCTCCCTGCTGTCCGTTATGCCACAGATCGTAGCGGTTGAGGATCCAGCTGTCCGCCGCCACGCCGCCATATTGCAGCACGCCGGTCAGCCCATTCCCCAACGGGGTGGCGTCCCGCCACCGCTGCCCCAGCCCCGAGGCGGGGGTCTCCTGCCAGATGGTATCCCGCTCCATCGGTATGTCCCCCTGTTGTCTGTGATTTATCGGCGGCAGACGAGACACAGCCAGCCGCCATGCTCATGCCGCTCGGTCACGGTAAAGCCGCAGTCGGCCAGCGCCGTCTGCACATCCCCCTCCCGGGTGTCGATGATGCCGGAGACAATGTATACGCCGCCCTCCGTCAGCAGGGCGGGAACAGCGGGGGACAAAGCGATGATGGCATCTGCCACGATGTTGGCGGCGATCACCGGATAGGTGCCGGTCACATCCCGGGTCAGATCCCCCTGCAACACGGTATACCGGGGCGGGGTCAATCCGTTCAGCTCGCCGTTCTCCCGGGCGGTCTTAACCGCCAGCGCATCGATGTCCACGCCCAAGGCGCTGCCCGCTCCCAGCAGGCAGGCGGCAATACTCAGGATCCCGCTGCCGCAGCCCACATCCAGAAAGGCGTCGCCGGGCTGAATGTGCCGCTCCAGCGTTTCCAGCACCAGCCGGGTGGTGTCATGCCCGCCGGTGCCGAACGCCATGCCGGGGTCAATGGACAGCACCGCCCGATGATCCGGGTTGTCCGCCGTTTCCCAAGAGGGGCAGATCAGCAGCCGCTCCCCCACCGGCAGGGGCTTAAAGTATTTCTTCCAGTTGTTCGCCCAGTCCTCCTCCCGCACGGCGTTGGCCTCCACCTCGCTTTGGATGCCCGCCGCCGCCAGCCGCTCCCGCAGGAACGCCACCGCCTCCGGGGGGTTATCCTCCGGATCGATATACAGGTGGATGATGCTGTGGCTGCGATCCCGGGACAGCAGCTCCTCGTCGATGAGATCGATGTGGGCAATCTCCCGGGCGCCCTCCTCCAGATCGCTGTAATCCTCGATATACAGCCCGTAAGGCACCGCCATATTGGCGATGGCGGCGGCCTCATCGGTGCGGTCGGTCGCTACCCGGATACATACCTCGGTCCAGTCCATAGGTCGGCTCCTTATCAGTCAAAATTGCAATGGGGCTTTTCCACATGGGGGCAAACCAGCTCATCACTGCGGTTCACCGGCACCGCCCAGCGCACCGCATTCTTGATGACCGTCTGCACGTTCTTATTGTAGAAGGTGGGAAAGCTCTCGTGACCGGGCTGGAAGTAGAAGACCTTGCCTCTGCCCCGCTGCCAGCAGCAGCCGGAGCGGAACACCTCGCCGCCGCTGTACCAGCCCACGAACACCAGCTCATCCGGCTGGGGTACGTCAAACACCTCGCCGTAGGTCTCCTCATGCTCCAGATTGAAATAGGGGCCGACGCCCTGCGCAATGGGATGCGCCGGGTTCACCACCCAGATGCGCTCCATATCGCCGTCCTCCCGCCAGGTGAGGTTGCAGGGCGTACCCATGAGCAGCTTAAAGGGCTTGCTGTGATGCCCGGAATGGAGCACGATCAGCCCCATGCCCTTCAGCACCGCCTGCTGCACCCGGACAGCCACCTCGTCCGGCACCTTGCTGTGCGCCATATGTCCCCACCACAGCAGCACGTCGGTGTCGTTCAGCACCTCCTCCGTCAGCCCGCACTCCGGATCCTCCAGCGTGGCGGTGCGGACGGTGAGATCCGTCTCCTGCCCCAGAAAAGCAGCGATGGCGCCGTGGATGCCCTCCGGATAAATGGCAGCGATCGCCGGCTCCTGCCGCTCATGCTCATACTCGTTCCAAACTGTGACTCGAATCATACCGATTACCTCCTGACCTGCCGGTCCAATATTTGCCACCAGTATAGCATACCGGCCGCCCTTTGACAATCACATATTTTACTTTTTGCTTGTCATTTCTTTATATATCTGGTAAAATACAAGCAATATGGAACATGGGGGTAATCTCTTGGCGGACAGAAAAGACCACATTCGCAATTTTTGCATCATCGCCCACATCGACCACGGTAAATCCACGCTGGCGGACCGCCTGCTGGAAAAGACCCACACCGTGGCGCTGCGGGATATGGAGGATCAGCTCTTAGACAGCATGGATCTGGAGCGGGAGCGGGGCATCACCATCAAGGCGCACGCCGTCACCCTCAACTATCGGGCGCAGGACGGGGAGGATTATACCTTTAACCTCATCGACACCCCCGGTCATGTGGACTTCAACTATGAGGTGAGCCGGTCGCTAGCGGCGTGCGAGGGGGCGCTGCTGGTGGTGGACGCCTCCCAAGGAGTGGAGGCGCAGACCCTTGCCAACACCTATCTCGCCTCGGAGCACGGGCTGGACATCATCCCGGTGATCAATAAGATCGATCTGCCCGCCGCCGACCCGGAACGGGTCAAGCAGGAGATCGAGGACATCATCGGCATCGAAGCCCACGACGCCCCCTGCATCTCCGCCAAGGCGGGGCTGAACATCGATCAGGTACTGGAGGCGATCGTACGGCTGCCCGCCCCCGCCGGGGACGAGACCGCCCCGCTGAAGGCGCTGATCTTCGACAGCTATTACGACAGCTACCGGGGGGTCATCGTGTATTTCCGGGTGATGGACGGCGCCGTGCATACCGGCGACCGTATCCGGATGATGGCGTCGGAAGCGGAATTCGACGTGGTGGAGACCGGCATCATGCGCCCGGGACGGCTGGAGCCCACCGGGGTGCTGGAGGCAGGACAGGTGGGCTATCTGGCGGCATCCATCAAAACGGTGGGCGACGCCCGGGTAGGCGATACCATCACGCTGGCATCCCGCCCCGCCGCCGAGCCGCTGCCCGGCTACCGCCGGGTGAACCCCATGGTGTTCTGCGGCGTATTCCCGGCGGACGGCGCCCACTATCAGGATCTGCGGGAGGCGCTGGAGCGGCTGCAGCTCAACGATGCCTCGCTGACCTTTGAGCCGGAGACATCGGTGGCGCTGGGCTTCGGGTTCCGCTGCGGCTTTCTGGGTCTGCTGCATATGGAGATCATTCAGGAGCGGCTGGAGCGGGAATACAATCTCGACCTGATCACCACCGCTCCCAGCGTCAGCTACCGGGTGACCCTCACCGACGGCACGGTGGTGATGGTGGATAATCCCACCAACTACCCCGATCCGGCGACCATCGCCATGGCGGAGGAGCCCATCGCCGAGGCACATATTTTCGCCCCCAACGACTATGTGGGCAACATCATGGAGCTGTGCCAGCAGCGCCGGGGCGTGTTCAAGGATATGAAGTATCTGGACCCCACCCGGGTGGACATCCACTATGAGCTGCCCCTCAACGAGATCATCTACGACTTCTTCGATGCGCTGAAATCCCGCACCAAGGGCTACGCCAGCTTCGACTATGAGCTAAAGGGCTATGTGAAGTCCGATCTGGTGAAGCTGGACATTCTGCTTAACGGCGAGCCGGTAGATGCCCTCTCCTTCATCCTTTTTTCCGGCAACGCCTACGCCCGTGCCCGGAAGATGTGCGAAAAGCTCCGGGACAACATCCCCCGTCAGCTCTTTGAGGTGCCGGTGCAGGCCGCCATCGGCGGCAAGGTCATCGCCCGGGAGACGGTGCGGGCCATGCGCAAGGATGTGTTGGCGAAATGCTACGGCGGCGACATCACCCGAAAGAAAAAGCTGCTGGAAAAGCAGAAAGAGGGCAAAAAGCGGATGCGGCAGCTGGGCAGCGTAGAGGTGCCTCAGGAGGCATTCATGGCGGTGCTCAAGCTGGACGACGAATAAACGCCCCACCGGGTGCAATGGCTTTTTCGGCTGCAGTGTGCATGCAGCGGCTTTGTTTCCCTCCGTTGGGGATACGCCGGTATTCTTCGACCGGGCCGCTCTGCCGCTCAGGCACGCCGTTTGCCGAGGCTCTTCGACCGGAAGCAGGAAGATCTTTTTGGTTTAGGGGTCGAAGAATGGGGCAATGCGATCAAATCAAAGCAAACAAGACGGGAAACCATGCCGTTTCAGGAGCGGCTGTACCCCGCTTGCTTTGCGTAAAGGAGGAGTTTGGATATGGCACAGTTCAAAAAAGCAATTACCTTTAGTTACGACGACGGCACGACTCAGGACCGGCGGCTCATTTCCATTCTGGACAAATACGGATTGAAGTGTACCTTTAACCTCAATTCCGGACTGTTGGGTGCTGAAGGCGGTCTTGTCCGGGAAGGGGTCACAGTAGCACACGTCAAGTGGCATCCGGAGGAGGTTGCGAAGATATATAAAAACCACGAGATCGCTGCTCACACCGTCCATCACCCGGCGTTGATCCGGCTGTCGGATGAGGAGGTCATCCGGGAAGTGGAGGATGACCGGCTGGCACTGTCGGAACTGGCAGGCTATGAGGTGGTGGGGATGGCGTATCCCTGTTCCTCCGAAGCGGCGGATAAGCGGGTGCAGCGGCTGGTACGGGAACACACCGGCATCCGCTATGTACGCAACACCACCGACACAGATTCCTTTGCGCCCCAAACTGACCTTATCAACTTCTGCCCCACCATCCACCATCATAACCGGTGGAAGGACCTGTTCCGGCTGGCAGACGAGTTTCTGGCGATGGATGAAACGACGCTGGAAGAGCCCCAAGTATTTTATATCTGGGGTCACTCGTTTGAATTTGACATTTATGACGATTGGGATGTGTTTGAACTGTTCTGCAAGCATATCGCCCGCCGGGAGGACGTGTTTTACGGCACCAACCGGCAGGTGCTGCTGGGAATGGACTGAAAAGGGGGGCTGTGCATGGCACATCCGGCGGATCGATTGCTGGAACGGCGGTTCGGCATCTTTAATCACTTTCTGTACGGCGATCCGGGCGAGGGCGGAGAAACCGATCTGGTGGACTATGACTGGGACGCCCGGGTGGCGGCGCTGGACGTGGACTATATTGCCCGACAGCTCCACCAAATGGGAGCGGGTTACTACTGCATCACGCTCCTGCAGGGCAAAAAATACACCATCGCCCCCAACGCCGCCTTTGACCGCATCGCCGGCACCCGCCCCGGAGAGGCGTGCGCCCGGCGGGATCTGGTGGCGGACTTATACGAGGCGCTGCGCCCCTACGACATCGACCTGCTGCTGTATTATACCGGCGACGGTCCCTATCAGGACCTGGTAATCGGTCCCCGGTTCGGGTTTGTACCGCCCCGGAAGAATGTCAGCGACGCCTTTGTGGCAAAATGGGCGGCGGTGCTGGAGGAATATGCCCTGCGCTACGGCGACCGGGTAAAGGGCTGGTGGGTGGACGGCTGCTTTGACCATTTCGGCTACAATGACCGGAATCTGCAGCCCTACTACGACGCCATCAAGCGGGGCAATCCCGCCGCCGTCACCGCTTTCAACAACGGCGTGGCACCGGACGGGGTCAAAAAATGGTTCCACGCCGAGGAGATCACTGCCGGAGAGTTCAACGAGTTTTCCTATATTCCCCGGAAACGGTTCGTGAACGGGGCGCAGGTACACATTCTGGCGCCGCTGGGGCTGGCGCCCGACGGCAAGCCATGGAACCGCTGGTGCCGCTCCGGCTGCTCCTATACCCATGAGCAGATGCGGGACTATATCCGGGCGGTGAACGCCGTCGGCGGCACCGTCACCGTAGACATCCGCATCGACCGGGACGGCCGCTATGACCCTGCGCAAGTGGCTTGCATGACCATGACCGATCTGTAACCGCCATTATCCTGCTGACGGAGGTACGCTATGCGATTCTGTGAACAGCTGAACGAATATATGGACACGCTGGGCTGTCTGGCAAAGGAGGTTTGCGAGCTGACCGGGATCTCCGCCGCCACCTTCAGCCGGTATCGGTCGGGGGAGCGGCTGCCGGACAAAAGCTCCCCCGCCTTTCACAGCCTGTGCGGCGCCATCGCCGCCATCGCCCGGGAAAAGAATCTGCCGGACATGGATGAGGCCGCTGTGGAGCAGCACTTTCTGGCAACGGAAGATCTTGCGCCCTGCGATACGGATGGGCTGCTGCGCAATTTCGACGCTCTGCTTTCCACGCTGGACCTGAACATCAGTCGCCTGTGCCGCAGCATCAATTACGACACCTCCGCTGTATTCCGCTTCCGTAACGGCACCCGGCGCCCGGCGGAGCCGGAGAGCTTCGCCGCTGCCGTGGCGGGCTATGTGGTGCGGGAGCTGGACACCGCCCAGAACCGGACGACCCTATCCCGTCTGCTGGCGTGCACCCCCGAGGAGCTGGAGGACAGCGCCGTATGCTTCGAGCGGCTGACCTCCTGGCTGCTGTCCGGCGGGGCGGCGCCGGCAAGCAACGTGTCCGGATTCCTGTGCAAGCTGGACGAGTTCGATCTGAACGAATACATCCGCGCCATCCGCTTTGACGAGCTGAAGGTGCCCACCATGCCCTTTCAGATGCCCACCGCCCGGGCGTATTTCGGGCTGCAGGAAATGATGGAGAGCGAGCTGGATTTTCTGAAAGCCACCGTTTTCTCCCGCTCCATGCAGCCGGTCATCATGTACAGCGATATGCCCATGCAGGAGATGGCCAAGGATCCGGAATTCCCGAAAAAGTGGATGTTCGGCATGGCGATGATGCTGAAAAAGGGACTGCATCTCCACCAAATCCATAATCTGGATCGCTCCTTTGAGGACATGATGCTGGGGCTGGAAAGCTGGATCCCCATGTATATGACCGGGCAGATCTCCCCCTACTATATGAAGAATACCCAGAACGATGTGTTTTTGCACCTGCTGAAGGTGTCCGGTGCCGCCGCCCTGTCCGGCGAGGCGGTCGCCGGGCACCATGAGGACGGGCGCTACTACCTCACCAAGGTCAAAAAGGAGATGGGCTACTACACCCGGCGGGCGGAGGAGATGCTGCAAAATGCCGCCGTGCTGATGGACATCTACCGCTGCGAAAACCAGAACCAGCTGACCGCCTTTCTGACCGCCGATGCTGCGAAGCCCGGCAACCGCCGTAGCATTCTGTCCACCCTGCCGCTGTACACCATGGAGGAACCGCTGCTGGACGCCATCCTCCGGCGAAACGGACTGCCCGAGGAGGAGATCCAAGCCGTCGTCCGGACCGCTGCCGCTCAGCGCCGCCGGGTGGAATCGATACTGGAGAGCGAGTGCGTAGAGGATGAGGTGCCCGAGATGGACGAGACGATGTTTGCCGCCGAGCCGCCGTCCCTCGATCTATCCTCCGCCTTCTGCGAGCGGGACGTGCTCTATCGCTATGAGGACTACTGCGCCCACCGGGACAGCACCGAGTCCTTCGCCCGCAGCCATCCCCGCTATGCGCTGAAGCACACCGCCTCCCACGCCTTCCGCAATCTGCAGATCCGCCTGCACGAGGGGCAGTGGGCGATGGTCTCTAAGGGAAAGGCGCCGGCGATCCACTTTGTCATCCATCATCCCAAGCTGCGGGACGCCATCGAGCGCTTTATTCCGCCGGTGGTGGAGACGGATTGACCGTCAATGGGCAGCGGCACCTGCTGCCGCCCGGTTCGGGCGGATACGGCGCTCCGGCACCCAGCGATGCCCCAAGAGGCAGAAGGTCGGATGCCGAACACAGCCAACAAATCATCCCAAAAAAGACTACCCCCGGAGCACTGCCCAGCAGCGGTGCTCCGGGGGATTTTTATGCGCAGATCATCAGGGCAAGCCCGGCGGACGGGCGGCAAATTATGGCTTTCGACGGCGCTGGGACGGGGGATACGGACGTGGGTCGTCGGTCAGCTCCAGGATGTAGTCCGTGGAGGTCTCCAGCAGCTCCGCCAGCCGGATGAGAATATCCATCGGCAGCCCCCGCTGTCCGTTTTCGTATTGGCTATAGGTATTCTGTCGGATGTGCAGCCGGATCGCCAGCTGCTGCTGGGTCAGATCCCGGTCTTCCCGTATATCTCGCAGACGCATGACGCTCCCTCCCTGTGTATAGTATAAATATCACAGGCCGAGATATTGACAATTATCGCAAATTGTGATAATATGACACAGAGGAGGGAAGTGCCATGGTCACGCCACCGGACAACCAACCGTCGGCACAGTCGACTCGGGAGCTTTGTCGGCGTGACAGTTGCTCCGCTCCGCCGACCGGACAGACAGACTTCTTTGCCGACCGCATGACCGATGTCCGCCACAGCCCAGACGGCCGATGGAAAAATAAATGGGTCGCTTGGTTTTTGTGTCTGTTTTTTGGTTTGGCGGGCGCCCATAAATTCTATGAAGAGAATATCCCCGCCGGCATCGCCTACCTATGCACCGGTGGGTTATGCGGGATCGGCTGGATCGTGGACTTGATCATTTTGCTGCGCAGACCCAACCCTTATCGAACCATCTAAAAATCCCCCGGACGCCGAAAATGAAGTGACCCCAAAAAGTTAGACTAAGAATAAGGAAAAAAACTGTTCAAGCAACCGAAAGGGCTTGCTGTCTGTGA
>CAKTVV010000021.1 GCA_934630515.1 uncultured Eubacteriales bacterium
TAATCAGAATGTGTTCCCGAATAAGGTAAAGCCTGCGGAGCTGGAGACGGTCATCGACATTCTCAAGAGCCTGTAAGGCGCCGCAGCGAACGCCAATGCACCCCGCACAACCGATCGTGCGGGGCTGGCGTCATCGCATCCCCCGGCGAAACGCTTGGGCGGACGGCTCGCCAAAGGCGAACAAATAGAATCTACTGTTTATAGAGTCTGCAGTTAGAGCTGACGAGGAGGTTTTCCACGTTATCCATCGGCAGGCTCTATTTTTATGTCTCCCGATGTGCCGTTCTTTTATGGCTGCGCCGATAACAGACACACCCGACCCGCATTTATGGCGATAGCGGCTCTCCAGCCCCTTTCCCGCCGGCAAGGTCTGTAAGGGTCTCCGGAATTGTCCACGGGTGATCCTCAGCCGCTTATCCGCCTGCGCCCAGCTCCGACACCGACACCCCGACACGAAAAGCGCAGCGGTAACCCGAGAATACTCGATCGCCCTATACCCGGCAAGGGAAGCGTACGCATCGCATACGCTTCACACACAGCGGCATATTCCCTTGCCGGTATCCGTATTCCGGAATACCGGATCGTGCTTCGTTCCCGGCATGGATATGAAAAAGCGGCAGGCATCGTATGATGCCTGCCGCTTTTACGAGTGAAGCCTTCTACACGATCCATTGAGATTTCAAAAAACCATACAGAAGGATCAGCAGCAGCACGGTCACGCTCCCGATGAGCTTGGCGGTTTTGGATCGGGGGGTACGCACATGGATCCCCTCGCTTTTTTTTGATCTCGTTAACAGAAAAATGCCGGTGACATTCCGGACACTCGAATTCGTCCCAAGTAAACTGTACATCTCCGACCATAGCGATTCCCGGACTCATGGTAAAATCAAAATCTCTGGCTTCGGGAGAGCCTGCATTGACCACTCTCGATACCTCCGCCTTATTCAACTGACTTCCGCAGTCCGGACAGAAATGCGCTTTGCGAAAATAGCGTATGTCATTTCTGATGCGCTGGTACCCATTGGGCATTTTGTCACCGCCTTTCGATCATAATTCTGAATGCGCTGAAGGCTCCGGGTGCTATCAGCGTTTTCTGCCGGAGCTGCGCTTTACTGGCTGCGCCATGCTCTTGCCCCGTCCAGCTCTCCCACGATTCAGCATAATTATCAAAGAAGTTTTTCCCATTTTGTGATAGATTCAGGCAAAATAGATTTATATTCATCATAAAAGCTTTGAAGCTGTTGACGGGTTATTATTACACAATTTTTAAGTTTATCTTCATTAATAACTTTAGGGGCATAAAAATAAACAATATATCCGTCATCATCAAAAGATTTATAATCAATAGCATTTATTTCTTTATTGCTGCCCCCTTTTACTTGCACAACAGCTTTTCTATAAGCATTTTTATCTCTGCTTATTAATTTGCATTCAATTTTGATCGTGGTGGATTTTTTAGCTATCGAATTAGATAACAAATAATAGTTTTCTTTTATCTGAAGATATGAGATGACCAACTCTTCAAGTTCAAAATCCGGAAGAGTTGATAGCAAATCGTTTCCTATTGCATCAACTTCATATGTTACAGTATTGGATAGTTCATTAAACACTTTTTTGAAAACTCAACGATTATTTTCTCGGATAAATCCTGACAGGTGCCACCTCGAGGACGATTAAATGATGCCTTTATCTGTCCCGGGACTTCTAATCCATACTTGTATGCATTTACAGGAATAATTGCTCCAATGTCCAATTTTGGATCGTAGCACGGCTGAGCTGTTCCTAAAGCCCGGCAGATCCAATAGTTTCCGTCAAGATCCCGTGTCCAAAAAAAGATCTCCCTCTTTAGCATACCAAAACACATTGTGTGAGTGATCGTATCTCCAATTCTTCTTTCTGTATCTTTCTTTAACGGCATGATAATATTCCTGATAGGTTTTGATTTCAGGGTTAACTTCAAATGCACCACTCCAACCAATAGCTATGTATTGCTTTTCGCCAAACAAACAATACTGAATTAAATCACTTCTATTTTCAGCACTTGTTTTCAAATTGATTCTGGTAACCTTATTTATGTTATCCATTAATAATGCCCCCTGCGTTTCGTCTGATAATTTGCTTTTTAACGATTATAGCATAAAATACGATTTTGTTCATATCTCAATTAAATTTGTCGGTAAAGCTGTCCCACCGCCTTACACATTATCCTACCTTAACGCCCGTCGCCTTGCTTCTTTTTTCCGGATATCAACTCGATTGTATCGAGAAGTGACAAGTGAATTAGTGAAGAAATAATAAAAGAAACTCCCGCTCACTAAGGTGAACGGGAGTTTTGGAGGCGACACCCAGATTTGAACTGGGGACTCAGGATTTTGCAGACCCTTGCCTTACCACTTGGCTATGTCGCCACAAAAAATGGAGCGGCTGACGAGGCTCGAACTCGCTACCTCCACCTTGGCAAGGTGGCGCTCTACCAGATGAGCTACAGCCGCATATATGGTGCCCAGAGCCGGAATCGAACCAGCGACACGAGGATTTTCAGTCCTCTGCTCTACCAACTGAGCTATCTGGGCAAATTTTGGCGACCCGGAACGGGCTCGAACCGTCGACCTCTAGCGTGACAGGCTAGCGTTCTAACCAGCTGAACTACCGGGCCAGATACCAAAAATACATGGTGGAAACAACAGGGCTCGAACCTGTGACCCCCTGCTTGTAAGGCAGGTGCTCTACCAGCTGAGCTATGCTTCCGAACCGGTCACTGTTTCCAGCGACGGTGTCTATAATACACTATACTGCCGAAAATGTCAAGAGTTTTTTCCTAATTCTTAAAACTTTTTTCGCACAGCCCGTTATCCCCGAAAAAGCTGCACCCAATAGACGGTATTCTCCCACCGCATCGCTGCGATCGCCACATGGGTATACCCGTCCTTCAGCATATTTTCCCGATGCGTCTCCGAGTTCCAAAAGGAATTGTAGGCGCTCTCCGCCGTCGGCTGACCGGAGGCGATATTTTCCCCGGCATAGCGATAGCGCACCCCATACTGGGCGAACACCGTGTCCCAGCCGTCCCCATGAGGGCGCTGATGGTCGAACCACACGGTGATCTCCTTTGCCCTCGTATACGCCGCCTCCATGAGCGCACCCGTATCCATCGTCAGCGGCTCCGCCCCGGCGGTACGGCGGGCGTCGTTCATCAGCCTGAGCAGCCCCTGCGCCAGCGCCGTATCGAACTCTCCGGCAATGGCGGGCGTTCCGTAATCCCGCTCCGCTGCGCCCGGCGCCGAGCTCTCGGCGCCGCTGCTCCACCGGCAGCCGCCGCAGCCCAACAGGCAGAGCCACGCCAGCCCCAGCGCCCCCAGCCGCCGCAAGACCTGTCTCACACACATTCCCCCGTTTCATCAGCAGTATATACCATTTCGGTCAATTTGGCAAGAGAAAAGCCCCCGGAGACCCGGGGGCTTTCGCTATTTCTGTGACGGATGGGATCAATACATCCCGTCCATGCCGCCGCCTGCCGCCGGAGCAGCCGGAGGCACCGGCTCCTTCTTGTCGGCCACCAGACTTTCGGTAGTCAGCACCATCGCCGCCACCGACGCCGCATTCTGCAGAGCCGAACGGGTCACCTTAGTGGGATCCACGATGCCGGCAGCAAACATATCCACGAACTCCTCCGTGGCGAAGTTGAAGCCGTAGTTCACCTGATTGGCGGAGCGGATCTTATCGATGATCACGCTGCCCTCCAGACCGGCATTGACAGCGATCTGGCGCACCGGCTCCTCCAGAGCCCGCAGCACGATCTTGATACCGGTCTTTTCGTCGCCCTCGGTCTTATCCAGCATGGGCAGCAGCACCTTGGAGGCGTTGATCAGCGCCACGCCGCCGCCGGCCACCAGGCCCTCTTCCACAGCCGCCTTCGTGGCTGCCAGAGCATCCTCGATGCGCAGCTTCTTCTCCTTCATCTCCACCTCGGTGGCAGCGCCAGCCTTGATGACCGCTACACCGCCCGCCAGCTTCGCCAGCCGCTCCTGCAGCTTCTCCCGATCGAAATCGGAGGTGGTGGACTCGATCTGATTGCGGATCTGCGCCACACGGGCCTTGATCGCCTCGGAGTCGCCCATGCCGTTGACGATGACCGTGTTCTCCTTGGTCACCTTGACCTGACCGGCACGACCCAGCATAGCAATGGTGGCGTCCTTCAACTCCAGACCCAGCTCCTCGGAGATCACCTGACCGCCGGTGAGGATCGCAATATCCTGCAGCATCTCCTTACGGCGATCGCCGAAGCCGGGAGCCTTGACCGCCACGCAGGTAAAGGTACCACGCAGCCGGTTGACGATCAGGGTGGACAGCGCCTCGCCCTCCACGTCCTCGGCCACGATCACCAGCTTCTTGCCGGACTGGAGGATCTGCTCCAGCAGCGGCAGAATATCCTGAATGTTGGAGATCTTTCGGTCGGTGATCAGCAGATAGGCGTCGTCGATGACCGCCTCCATCTTATCGGTATCGGTGACCATATAGGGGGTGATATAGCCCCGGTCAAACTGCATGCCCTCCACCACTTCGGTGTAGGTCTCAGCAGTCTTGGACTCCTCCACGGTGATGACACCGTCGGCGGAAACCTTCTCCATCGCCTCGGCGATCAGATGACCGATCACTGCATCGCCGGCGGAGATCGTCGCTGCGGAAGCGATATCCTCGGTGCCGCTGACCTTCTTGGAGTTCGCCTTCACCTCGGCTACAACGGCATCCACAGCCTCCTGAATGCCCTTCTTCACGCCCATGGGGTTGGCACCGGCAGCAACGTTCTTCATGCCCTCACGGATCAGCGCCTGCGCCAGCAGAGTCGCCGTGGTGGTGCCGTCGCCCGCCACATCGTTGGTCTTGATGGAGACCTCCTTCACCAGCTGAGCGCCCATATTCTCGAACGCATCGTCCAGCTCGATCTCCTTGGCGATGGTCACGCCGTCGTTGGTGATCAGGGGAGCGCCGAACTTCTTATCCAGCACCACGTTCCGTCCCCGGGGTCCCAGCGTGATCTTTACGGTATCCGCCAGCTGATCCACACCGGCCTGCAACGCCTTGCGGGCGTCCTCGCCGTACTTAATAACCTTTGCCATAGCTCATTACCTCCTAAAATCGTATGCCGCCGCTTATTCCACCACGGCGAGAATGTCGTTCTGCCGCACGATGGTGTATTCCTCACCATCGACCTTGACCTCGGTGCCGCCGTACCGGGTGATGAGCACCTTATCCCCCACGTGTACATACATGGTGATCTCATTGCCCTCCACGTTGCCGCCGGGGCCGACCGCTACCACCTCTGCCACCTGGGGCTTCTCCTTGGCGGCGCCCGCCAGGATAATTCCGCTTTTCGTGGTCTCTTCCGCCTCAACGAAACGCAGCACCACTCTGTCTGCCAACGGTTTGATCGACATGATAAAAGCCTCCTAACAATTACTTCCGGCTATGACCGGATAAATAACAAGGTTAGCACTCTTTATCTCTGAGTGCTAACCTTATTGTAGCCCTTTTTCAGAAAAAATCAAGGGGTAAATTGCAATTTTTTCCGAATTTCATAATTTGTTTACAAAACGATGGCAGTGGCTTCGTGCGCGCCGCCGATGATCTGCCGCTCCGCCTGCCGCAGCGCTGCCACCGATGCCGGGATCACGAACCGAAAGGCGGCGGGCAGCAGCGAAAAGGTCATATGGCTGTCGCAGGTGCATTCGCCGTCCATGTTGCAGTAGGTCGCCTTTTGGGAGGCGACGGTCATGCGGGTGCCCCGGAGATGCTCGCAGTAGGGCAGATCGTCATAGTCGCCCGCCTTATACTTTTTGAGAAAACGGGGGATATTCAGGCGGCCGATCTTCTTCACCAGCACAAAGTCCAGCACCCCGTCGTCCTCCACCGCCTGCGGGGCGCCCCGAAAGCCCCCGCCGTAGTATTGCCCATTCGCCGCCAGCGCCATGAGATACCGTCCCTGCCGTTCTACGGTGCCGTTTTCGCTGTCGATGGTGATCGTCATCTGCTCACCGATGGGATGGCAGAACACATCCACGATCGCCAGCTGATACGCCATCGAGCCGCTGACGCCCGGCCAGTTTTTGTATTTCTCCATGCAGGCGCACACCTTGGCGTCCATGCCGATAGAGGCAATATTCAGCGAGCGGCGACCGCCGCTCTCCACCGCATCCACAGGGATCGCCGTGCCGTTCACCAGATCCGGCAGATCAAAAAACGGCTCCGCTCCGCCGAAGATCCGCACATAATCGTTACCGGAGCCGCAGGGGATCACCGTCAGCTCGGCGGGGCTGTCCGGCGTGATGCCGTTTGCCGTCTCCATCAGCGTGCCGTCGCCGCCGCAGGCATACAGCCGCACCGGCTCGCCCCGCCCGCTTTCCTCAGCGGCGATGCGGGTGGCGTCCCCCACCCCCGCCGTTACACGGACGGCGTATTCCAGCTCCGGATGGGCAGCGAAATAGCGCTCGATCTCCCCCTGCAGCTTTAACGCCCGGTGGGTCTTGCCCGCCACCGGATTGAGAATGAATACATGACGCATCGGTATCACCCTATCATTTATAGTACATATACAGCTGGCATTTCAGCATCCCGTTATACAGCTTCCGGCGCTTATCCGCCGGCCGGCCGAACAGCTCCTCGAAATGCTCGTGGGGACTGATGATGGCATAGCTCCAGCCGGGCTTCGGCACGAACACCTTGCCCATCACCCGGTACAGCTCCTCCGCCGTCTGCACATCCAGCAGCCGCTCGCCGTAGGGGGGATTGCACAGCACCACGCCGGTCTCCCCCTCCGGGCGGAAGGCTCGCAGGTCGGCACACTGCGCCGCCACGCAGTCACCGACTCCCGCTTTAGCAGCATTTTCCGCTACCAGCGGCAGCATCTCCGGGTCAATATCCCCGCCCCGGGCGGCAAAGGTCACCTCTCGCTGAAAGCTCTCCGCCCGGCGGCGCTCCTCCAGCCATACCTCGTCCGGTATGCTGCCCCAGTGCATGGCGGCAAAGCCCCGCCGGATCCCGGGCGCAATGCCCCGAGCCGCCAGCGCCGCCTCAATAAGCAGCGTACCGGAGCCACAGCAGGGATCGCATACCAGCCGTGCCCGCCGGGCACGGGTCACATCCACGATCGCCGCTGCCAGCGTCTCCTTGATGGGAGCGCCCCCCGCCGTCTGGCGATAGCCCCGCTTATGCAGGCCGGCGCCGCTGGTATCCAGCAGCACCGTCACCTCGTCCCGCAGGATGGTAAACTGGATCTGACATTTGGCATCGGTCTCGTTGAGAAACCGGGTGGAATACGCCTCCCGCAGCCGCTCCACCGCCGCCTTTTTCACGATGGATTGGCAGTCCGGCACGCTGTGCAGCTGCGAGTTGAGCGACCATCCCTTGACCGGAAAGGCGTTTTTCACACCGATGAACCGTTCCAGCGGCAATGCCCGGACCCCATCAAAGAGCTGGGTGAAGGTGCGGGCGGTAAACCGCCCCAGCAAGATCTGGATCCGCTCGGCGTAGCGGGAACAAATATTGGCCCGAGCCAAAATGGACACCGGACCGGAAAACAGCACCCGCCCATTCTCCGGGCGCACATTGTCGGCACCCAGACGGCGCAGCTCATCCCCTAAGATCCCCTCGACCCCAAACAGGCAGGGAGCGCAATATTCCCATGTTTCCATCCGTTCAACCTCCGCCGTATGCACAAAAAGAGGGAACGCCCATTCTCCCACCGGAGACGGGTCGCTCCCCCTCCATACATCTCTACCCTTTCACCCCTGTCGACGACAGCCGCTCACTGCTGTCCGCCCCGGGGCGTCTTGCGGGAAAACCCGCCGTGCTTGCTATCCATCGAGCGCTTAAGATCGGAGATCTTCTCGTCGCTGGCAGCCTTAAACCGACTCATCATATCCTCAAAGCTCCCGCTGCGGGAGGAGGACGACGACCATTCCACATCGTCCGGCCGTCCGGAAAACGCCGGGCGGCGGGGCGCCGACTGCCGGGGTGCCGGCGGCAGCGCCTTTTTCATGGACAGGCTGATCTTCCCCTCCTCGGAGATGCTCAGCACCTTGACCTTTACGGTCTGACCCTCGGTGACGAAATCCCGGATCTCCTTGACGAAGGTAGGCGCCACCTCGGAGATGTGCACCATCCCCGTCTTTTTGTCCGGCAGCTCCACGAAGGCACCGAATTTAGTGATCCCAGTTACCTTTCCCTCTAAAACCGCTCCAACCTCAACCTGCATAGACTTTTGAAATCCCCCTGTTTAGTTTGAAAACTGATATACCTGATCGTTGGGCCGCACATAGTTGTTCTCCCGCAGCCGCTGCTCCAGGTATTGATCGCTGTTCTTGCTCTTTTCCTCCAGATCCTCGTTATACAGCTGCGCCACGGCGATCTGACGATTCACCTCGTCGATCTGGGTCTGCCGCTCCTGAATCTGCGCCAGCACCTGCATCCCTTTCATGAAAACAAAGGCAAGCAGCAGCAACACAGCGATACGCAAACACCAGCTCCCCCGCCGGGCTTTACGAACTCGTGCCACGGTGCTTCCCTCCTTCCATTGGATCGCAGCGGTCGCACAAATAAAAATGCTGACAAAATAGCAATCTTATTGTACTGGTTTCTTAATAAAATTTCAAGAGGTTTTTTGAAAAAAGCCGGTGAAAATGTGAATTTTTTTCTTTTTTTTATTTTCCGCAGAGGATGGCTCGCCGTCGGCCGCTCCGCAGCGGCGTTTTCGGCGCAGTCCGGCACGGATCCGGTGCCCCAGACAAACGCAGCCGGCATCCACGCCATCCACCAGCGCCCGGATCCCTCGCCCGAGCATCCGTCCCGCCCGATACAGCCAGCGGCTGACCCACCGCCCAACCGTGCGGTGCTGGAGCCAAAAGCCCACCGCCAGTCCGGCGAACAGCAGCGGATGCATCCGCCCGTCCATGATCGCCAGCGCCCCGTAAAAGGTCAGCAGCGTCGCCGGCACACCGAAGGCGGCATCCACCCCAAACCGCAGCCAGCGCCGCCGGCCGCAAGCCCGGGACAGCGCACAGCAGACATCAAACAGCACCCCCAGCAGCAGCCCCAAGCCGCCGCTTTCCAGCAGCAGGCGCACCTGCTCCCGTCCCATCCAGCCCACAGCGCCGCCCCCTTACCGGAACAGGCGCCCGAAAAAGCTGCCCTTGGGCGCAGCGTCCCGGTATTGCAGCGTATCGATATGCCCCTCCAACGAAAAGGAGCCGCTCTCCAGATCCAGCCGCAGAATATGCAGACCCGATCCAGACACCACCAGCTCCCCCTGAGAGGTATACGCCGTCACCGTGGTATCGTCGAAGCTGTCCACGTCGGATACGCCGGACATCTCCAGGCGCTGCCGCTCCTGCAGGATCATCTGATGCGGCTGTGTGCTGCTTTTCTCCGTTCGTTCCATGACCTTCCCCCCCGTTCTATGTCAGTGTATGACCCTACCCGGGGGAAATATGTCATGCTTCGTCAGATCCCATCGTCCGACAGAATCCGATACAACAGGGCGGCGTCATTTTTTGCTACCGTCTCCTGCACCGATTCCACCTGCACCCACAGTCGGCGGGCGCCCATCGTCAGGGCGATCACGTCCCCCTCCTTCACCTCATAAGAGGCCCGGGCGACCTTGTCGTTCACCAGCACCTTACCGGCGTCGCACGCCTCGTTGGCGACGGTGCGGCGCTTGATGAGCCGGGACACCTTCAAATATTTATCCAAACGCATCTGTATATTCCTCCGTCTGAAACAAAAGACCGCCCGTAGCCGGGCGGTCTTCATCGCAATGATCTCTTATTTCACCGCATTCTTCAGAGCCTGACCGGCCTTGAAAACGGGCTGCTTGGACGCAGCGATCTTGATAGCCTCCTGAGTGTGGGGGTTCCGGCCGGTGCGGGCAGCACGCTCACGAACCTCAAAGGTACCAAAGCCGATCAGCTGGACCTTATCGCCCGCCTTCAGCGCATCCTCCACAGCAGTCAGAACAGCGGCAACCGCCTTTTCGGAATCTTTCTTGGACAGACCGGACTTCTCCGCCACAGCGGCGATCAGTTCTACTTTGTTCATTACGAATACCTCCAAAATTATTATACTCCAGCGGTCGAGAACCGCTTATGGACAGGCACACGGATCTCACTCCGTTTCTGTCCTTTACTATACTCCAATTTTGCAGGCATTGCAAGGGTTCTAAGGATTTTTTGTGTACTTGACAGAATTTTATCCGTCATTTCTGTCAAAATTCTCCAAGGTTTCCCGGAAAATCGACGCCCGGCGCTGTTTATGCCAGCAACGAGCGGTCGTTAGCGTAAACCTCATGGCTATGCTCCTCGAACTTTTTCAGCAGATCCGGCACCTGCAGACGCTGCTTTTCCTCGCCGGAGACCGAGTAGATGACCCGCCCCTCATGCATCATGATCAGACGGTTGCCGTAGCGGATGGCATCGTTCATGTTGTGGGTGATCATCAACGTGGTCAGATGATGCTCCCCTACCAGCTTATCGGTCACCTCCAGCACCCGGGCAGCGGTCTTAGGATCCAGCGCTGCCGTATGCTCATCCAGCAGCAGCAGCTTCGGCTTCTGCAGGGTCGCCATAATGAGGGTCAGCGCCTGCCGCTGTCCGCCGGACAGCAGTCCGACCCGGCTGGTGAGCCGATCCTCCAGCCCCAGCTGAAACTCCTGCAGCAGCGTGCGGTACTGCTCCCGCTCTGCCGCCGTAATACCCCAGCGCAGGGTACGGGGCTTGCCCCGACGCAGTGCCAGCGCCAGATTCTCCTCGATCTGCATGGTGGGCGCCGTCCCCATCATGGGGTCCTGAAACACCCGCCCCAGATACTTGGCCCGCTTATATTCCGGCATGCCGGTGATGTCGATGCCGTCCAGCAGCACCTTGCCGCTGTCCGGCTTCCACACGCCGCTGATAGCGTTGAGCATGGTGCTTTTACCGGCGCCGTTGCCGCCGATAACGGTGACAAAATCCCCATCCTCCAACGTTAGATTCAGGTCGTTGAGCGCTACCTTTTCGTTGACGGTGCCGGGGTTAAAGGTCTTGCAGATATGCTGCAGCTCAAGCATGGGTCGCACCGCCTTTCTTTTTGCCCACCCGGGCGAACACGGTCTTTTTCCAGTAAGGGATCGCCAGAAACACCGCCACGATCAATGCCGTGATCAGCTTAAGGTCGTTGGTATTGAGACCCAGCTGCAGCACGATCTGCAGCACGATGTAGTAGATGACGGCACCGATGGACACCGCCAGCAGCTTCAGGGCAAAGTTGCGGAAGATCTTATCAAACAGCACCTCGCCGATGATGACAGCCGCCAGACCGATGACGATGGCGCCCCGTCCCATATTCACGTCCACTGCCCCCTGATACTGCGACAGCAGGGCGCCGGACAGCGCCACAAAGCCATTGGACAGCATCAAGCCCAACACGATGCTGCGGTTGGTGTTGATGCCCTGCGCCCGTGCCATATGGGAATTGGCACCGGTAGCCCGCAGAGAGCTGCCCAGCTCCGTACCGAAGAACCAGTACAGCACCAGAATCAGCACCGCCAGCACCGCCAGCAGGATCAGCAGCGGGTTGTTCCACGCCGCTTCCACCACATAACGCTGGGACACCAGCAGGTGGTACTTATCCACACTCAGCGGCTGGTTGGACTTGTTGCCCATGATCCGCAGATTGACGGAATAGAGCGCCAGCTGGGTGAGGATACCGGCCAGGATCGCCGGTATCCCGCAGCGGGTATGAAACAGACCGGTCACCAGCCCCGCCAGCAGTCCGGCGACAAAAGCGCACAGCATCGCCAGCCAGGTATTCCAGCCGGCACGAATGAGCATAACGCACACGGCGCCGCCGGTCGCCAGCGAGCCATCCACCGTCAGATCCGCCACATCCAGGATCCGGAAGGTCAGATACACGCCGATCGCCATGACCGCCCATACCAGCCCCTGCGCCACGGCGCCGGGCAGCGAATTGGCAAAGGACAATAGAAAATCCATGCTTACAAAACCCCGTTCTTCGCAGATTTTTCGACAGCGGCGATCACTCCTGCGCCGTGTAGCCCTCGGGAGCGGTCAAGCCCAGCTTGTCGCAGTTTTCCTTGTTGTAGAGCTTGGTGAACTTGGCGGCATATTCCACGGGCATGGTCTTTACATTCGCCTCACCCTTGAGGATCTTCGCCGCCATCTTGCCGGTTGCAATTCCCAAATCCTTATAGTCGATGGACAGGGTCGCCACGCCGCAGCCGGAGCAGATCCCCGCCTCGCCGGCGATGACCGGCACCTTGGCAGGCAGCACCACGTTGGCGATCGCCTCGGTGTTGTTGGCAGCGGTGTTATCGGTGGGAATGTAGATCACATCCACCTCACCGCACGCCTTCTGAGTCACCGAAGAAACATCGTTGGAATCAGTGAAGCTATAGGGCTTGCAAGTGTAGCCCAGCTTCGTCAGCTCGGCGGTCATCACATCCACCTGATACTGGCTGTTCGCCTCGGCAGAGCAGTAGAGCAGACCCACCGTCTTCTTGTCCGGGAACCACTCCTTGATCATCGCCGCCTGCTGATCCAGCGGCGCCAGATCGGAGGTGCCGGACACATTGGTGCCCACGGTACCCGTCCAGTCCTTGATCTCCAGCGCCGTAGCGTAATCCGTCACGGAGGTGCCCAGCACCGGGATGGTGGAGGTGGCGGATGCCGCCGCCTGCAGCGGAGAGGTGGCGTTCGCCAGAATCAGATCCACCTTCTGGGACACAAAGCCGTTGATGATCGTGCTGCAGTTGTTGGCCTCGCCGGAGGCATTCTGCTCCAGGATCTTCACCTTATCGCCCAACTCGGCGATCAGCGCCTCCTTAAAGCCCTCCGTAGCCGCATCCAATGCCGGATGCTGCGCCAGCTGACAGATGCCCACCGTATAGGTGCCGTCGTCCTTCTTCGTATCCGTCTGGCTGCCGCAGCTGCACAGCAGCACACCCAGCGCCAGTGCCAAAACCAATGCCATTACCTTTTTCATCGTACATGCTTCCTTTCGTATGCGCTATTTCCAGCCGTTCCCATCGGAACGGCTTTGGGACAAAAACAAAAAATCCATCCAGCGGATAGGCTCCGCCGAATGGACTGTCCACCCCGGGCGGCGCTGCAATTCAGCAGCCGCCCCGCTCCTGCTGCGGCGTGGGACAGTCCATACTCTCGGCATAATAATATCGGGTAAATCGTGCCATGGAACCGTCGCCGCCTTTCTTGTTAAAATAACAACCCCGCAGGTTTGAGTGTATTATACACCCTCCTGCGGGATTGTCAACACTTTATCGCATAAAATGGCTAAAATGTACGAATTCGTCAAATTTCAGCGAAATTCGATCGGGTTTTAGTAAAAAGTTGCCACTTCGTTTTCCGGTGCCTCCGCCTTTTCCACGGAAACCGCCGTCAGCACCGGGCCAACTCGTCCATAGCAGGGATGCTTACGCACCGACAGAGTCGCCCGCACCTGCACCCACTCCTTGAGGGTCAGCTGCGCCGCCTGCGGCCATTCGCACGCCAGCCCCGCAAACCGGATATCCTCGGCGCAGCAGGTCATCAGCGGCCGCCCGATGATGAAGCAGCCCGCCGGCACGGTCTTATCCAGCACCACCTGCCCCTTAAACTCCACGGTTTTGCCCTTGTAGGTATCCATATTCTCCGACAGATCCCGATACCACAGGGCATAGTCGCTGTCGGCGATCTCGATCACCGGGGCGTTCACATCAAAGGGCAGCGGATCCTCGATATCGTCATATTCCACATCGTCCCCGCCGTGGTCATAGGCAATATCCGGACGGCGGCTGACCCCCCGCACGATCTTGTGCAGGGGCAGCTTGTCCATATCCTTGGGCATCCGGTTGAACACCACCAGTTCGGGAGTGTTCAGCTTATCCACCACCAGCCCCCGCATATTGGCGTTGTACGACAGGAAGGTGTTGGCGTCGGCAAACAGCAGCTCCTGATAGATCACCCAATCCTGCGGCATGGCGTCAAACAGCGTCTGCAGCATCCACATGCCGTTATACTCAATGATGACCCGCTGCGCCCGATGCTGCTTCTGCCATCCGGAGAGGGTGTCCGCCGTCAGCTGAGACGGCTCCTCCACCGTTTCGATATACACGTTTTTGCCGGGATACTTAGAGGGCTCCAGCTCCACCTCGCCCTCCTCGCACAGCAGCACCAGCGTCCGTTCGCCCTTGTTGAAGCGCTTATCCTCCAGCGTTTCCTGAATGAAGCTGGTTTTACCGGACTCCAAAAAGCCGGTGAACAGATAGACCGGAATTTCCATCTCAATCTTCCTCCGCATACGGCACATGGAACAGCGCCGCCAGCGCCGGCTTATTCAGCTGAGATCCGATGACGCACAGACGTCCGATGACATCCGCTCCGCCGGTACGCACATCCGGCGCACCCGGCACATAATCAAAATGGATCCACTGACCGTCCGCACCGGCAACGATGCCCTTCGCCCGCAATACGGTGCCGTATTGCTCCGTCTGCGCCAGCGCCTCCAGCGCCTGCTGAATTCCGGCGGCGGTAAAGGTCAACGTAGTCTCCACGCCCCAGCTGGTGAACACCTCATCCGCATGATGATGGTGATGATGCTCGTGGTCGTGGTCGTGACCGCAGCAACACCCCTCCTCCTCATGATGATGGTGGTGTCCCTCCTCGTCGTGGTCGTGGTGATGGTGATGTTCGTGCTCATCCTCGTCATGGTCGTGGTGATGATGGTGCTCGTGCTCATCCTCGTCCTCGTCATGGTGATGATGATGCTCGTGCTCATCCTCGTCCTCGTCATGGTGATGATGGTGACCGCACACCGGGCAAGCATCCTCCTCTGCCAGCTTTTCCAGTGCCTCCTGCAGTGTGTCCTTACGCTCCATCGCCGCCAGGATCCGGCTGCCGTCCAGCTGCGGCCAGGGGGTGGTGACGATCACCGCATCCGGGTTATGCTCCCGCAGCAGCGCCACGCACGCCTCCCGCTTGTCCTCGCTCATGCCGTCGGTGCGGCTGAGAACGATGCAGCCGGCATGCTCCACCTGATCGTTGTAGAACTCCCCAAAATTCTTCATATACATCTTGCATTTGGTCGCATCCGCTACGGTCGTAAAGGAGTTGAGACACACCTCCGGACTCTCCACCTTACGCACCGCCCGGATCACGTCGCTGAGCTTTCCCACACCGGAGGGCTCAATGAGGATCCGATCCGGGTGCAGCTCCTCCAGCACCTTCTGCAGCGCCTTGGTGAAATCCCCCACCAGACTGCAGCAGATACAGCCGGAGTTCATCTCGGTGATCTCAATGCCCGCCTCCTTGAGAAATCCGCCGTCAATGCCGATCTCTCCGAACTCATTCTCAATCAGCACCAGCTTTTCGCCCGTATAGGCTTCGGCAATCAGCTTTTTGATCAGCGTGGTTTTTCCGGCGCCCAAAAATCCGGAAAATACATCTATTTTTGTCATAGTCGATCACTCTTTTCTTGAATTTCCCGCCCGCTCCGGCGGGCTTACTATATAGTATACCACGCTATGCAAGTGTTTTCAAGTCGGCGTTTGTGTGTCTGGGGCTCATTTCGTTTCCAGCTCCGCCAGCACACTGCGCATGATTCCATAGGACTGCTTGAGCCGCTGCCGCACCGTGATCCTGCCCAGCGGCTGAAACCCGGTGGGATACAGTCGGAGCGTGCCGCTGCTGCCGGCGCCGATCCATATATCCCCGAAAGACGTGAATGTGATCTCCTCCCCGGTCAGCTCGCCGATGCACATACCCAGCCGGGCATTCACAACATTCAGCAGATACCACGCCAGGCGGATCTCCACCCGTCCGTCCTTACAGTAAAAATCCGCCTGAGAGCAATACTCCGCCGCCGCAGGGTTGGCGTTCCCCCAGCGCAGCAGACCGCTCTCGTACGATTGAGCCGGAACGGTCCTGCGGTCATCGGGCAGGTACATTTCGTTGGCGACCAGCGTTTGGATCTTCCCGTATACGCCGCTGTTCGGCCGGAGAGGAGTGCTTTCCACCGTTGTTTTCAATATCCCATAGCGATAGCGGAACACATCACAGTATTCATCGCACAGCAGCCGGGTATTGTCCCGCCCCTGAAGCTTCAGCAGAAAGTCGCAGCGCCGGTCAAAGCTCAGCCCCTCCGCCTCGCTGGCGGTGCTGCCCACCCCCAGCACGGAGATCGGCACATAGTATACATCCCGGTCAAAATCGAAGCCCTCCGGCAGCGGCACCGATAGATGCAGATAATCGGCATCGAACTGCACCTGCACGCCCGTTTCGCCGACGGTGCTCACCCCGTTCCAGTCCGAAAAGTCGCCGTCCGGGTACACCGCAGAGGTATCAAAGCTCAGCAAGCCGTACCCCTGCTCGGCGGAGGAGAGGTTATGGGTGCGGTCGGTGGGGTCATCGGGATAGTACATCACCGTGTTCCAGGTGCGCTTAAACCATTCGTCCTGCCAGGAAAACAGCAGTCCGCCGCAGCAGCCCTCCAAAGCAATGCTGCGGGTCATAGCGGCGCAATAGGTGCCCTGCTCCTCCTCCGTCAGCCCGCCCTGATCATAGCACATCACCGAGCGGTGCGCCACCCCCCGGGAGGTGGATAAGCCGTATTCGGCAATCAGCAACGGCACGGTATACTGGGTCTTCAGATCCCGCAGATACGCCCGATAGGGATCCATCTGTCCGTTTTCGTCCCGATAGCGCAGATACTCCTCCTGATGGTTCATAAACTCCGGATAATAGGGGTACACATCCACCGCCGCAAACAACCCCGGCGTATACCGGTCGGTCTTGAGGATATGCTCCGTATCGACGGAAACCGCATCCTCCTCCTCGAACGGCTCGTTGGAGTGGGTGAGGGTATCCAGCGTCTGCCAGTTGAGAAACGCCACCGGTGTCTGATGGGCATAGCGCTCCGTCTCATAGGCGATCAGCGTCTCCCCCACCTCGCACAGAAACGCCTCAAAGGGGGACGCCTCTTCCGCCGTGTACAGATACTGCCCGGCATACCGGTTCTCCGTCGGGTGGGACGCATTGGTCTCGATCACAAATTCCGCCGGGTATTCCAGCCCCAGAATATATCCCACCACATAGGCGGAGATATCCTTGTCATACACGGCGGGGGACGTCTTGCCGTAGGTCGTATCCCGGCTGTTGCCGTGGATAATATCCAGCGTCTCCCGCACCGAGCGCTGAAAGGCGCCGATCAGAATGCGGTCACTCTCCAGCGCATCGGTCAGCTCATACATCAGATCCTCCGAGAACCAGATCCCCTGCATCAGATACAGGGGCGACTCGGTATGCCGCCGGTTAAAATCGTACAGCGCCCGATAAAAATCGGGGTTCATGATCGAAAACACCCGCAGGGTGTTGGCGTTCATGTCCCGTATCTGTCCGAACCACTCCAGATAGGTGGCGTAGGACACATCCGGGTCCGCCAGATCGGTGAGCGCCGCCGTCAGCCCCATATTGACGCCCTTTACATAAAACAGGGCGGCGTCATCCTCCTCCCGGCGGTAGAAATACCCGTTGGAATGGGCAAAGAAATCAAATGCCTGCTCTCCCACGGGCGGCGTGACCGTTTCGGTGGGGAAGGGATAGACGCTGCTCCCGCCGGGGGTGATCACCGGGCTTTGACAGCCGCCAACGGAGAAAAGCAGAGCCGCACACAGCAGCAGAGAGGCGAGCTTTTTCATGGTTCCTCCATATAGCGCTTGAAATACGCCTGCAATTCATAATAGGCGGGCTTGAGCCGCTCATGCCAGGTGGGCTGATTCCAGCCGGCGTAAACATAGCTGCCCTCCAGCGCAATGGACAGCGGCGTGTCTCCCGAGCGATAGGCGAAGCCCAGCTGAAACTCGGTATAGGTCTGGGGGGAGATCGCCTGCGTCCTCCTGAAATCGGCGATCTGCTGCTTGCCGGAAGGGTCCATCACGTTGAGCAGCTGCCAGGGGATACGGATCTCCAGCTTCCCGTCCTTATAGCAAAAATCCACCAGCGACTGATAGTCCTTCGCATCCGGATTGCCGTTGCCGTAGCGCAGCTTCCCGGTCTCATACGCCTTGTCCGGCACCACCTGTCCCGTCCCCTTGACGGTCAGATTATAGCCATAGCACAGCCGCATGCTGTCGAACATACCGCTGTCCTTGACACCGGCGTTTTCCTCGGCGGGAATGTTGCTGAGCTTCTTCGACTCCAGAAAATAATAATTAAAGGCGTCATAATACCGATCCACCAGAATACGACTGTCGTCCTTGCCGTGGATACGGATCAGGAAATCGGCGGCGGTATCAAAGGCGGCGTTATCGGCGACAGAGCGGGTATTTCCCTGATCGGCGATGGTATTGATCGGGATCAGCAGCGTATCCGTCTCAAAGGTATACTGCGCTGCGTCCACCAGAATATACAGATAGCGCTCGTCGCTCTGGACGGACAGGCTGCCCTGCGCCGTGGTCACGAGAGGGAGCACATTCTTCCAGTCGGATACGTCCCCGTCCACATAGCACACCGTATCGGTCTCCCCCGGATCAAATGCCATCAGTCCGAAGCACTGCTCCGTGGTCTGGATATTCGACCAGAACGGGCGGCGGTCCGCAATGTCGAACATCACATTGTTCCAGGTCCGCTTGAACCATTCATCCTGCCAGGTGAACACGATCCCGCCGGCATAGCGGGCGGAATCGATGCATTCCAGCATATCCACCAGCATAGCGCCCTGATCGGTCTCATCGACCATCCCCTGATTATACCCCATTACGCTCTCATGTCCCATGCCCCGGGAGGTGGGGATGCCAAACTCCGCCACAAGGATGGGAACCGTGTGCGCCAGCTTCAGATCCTCCAGATAGGCGGCATAGGTGTTGACCTTGCCGCTGTCGTCGATATATTCCAGATAGTCCTCCTGATAGTTGAGACTGTCGGGATAGTAGGGATAAATATGGTACGAGGCAAACATGCCCGGTCCGAAGCTGCGCCACTTGACGTTTTCGGTATTGACCGTCGCCTTGTCCTCGTCGTAGTGGGGCTCATTGGGGTGAATGAGCGGATCGGTGGTGATCCAGTTGCTGAACGCCAGCGGCGTCTGGAACTGATATTCCTCCGTCTCGTGCCGGATCAGCGCATCCCCCGCCCGGCACAGAAACGCCTCAAAGGGGGAAGCGGTCTGCGTATACAGATATCCGCCGTCATAGTCCTTTTTGTCCGGGTGCTGGCTGTTGGTGTTGAGCACCAGATTGGGATCCCACTCGATCCCCACGATCCACCCCGCCAGCCACTGGGACACATCCGCTGTATAGGTACCGTATGCCTCGCCCGCCGTCTCGGCGATCCGGGCGCTGCCGTGGATAACGTCCACCAGATCGGTGGCGTCGGCAATAAAATCGTTGAGGATCTTCTCGTTCTCGGCGTAGGTATCCGCCAGCCGCTCGATGTCCTCCTCGTTCACCCAGATCCCCTGATAGAGATACAGCGCATTCTGCGCCTTGCGGTTGAAATCCCCCAGCGCCTGATAGAATTGCGGCGGCATCAGGGTATAGATCCGGATGCAGTTGCAGTTCATAGCGCTGATATAGCCGAACCAGCGGTAATAGGTATCGTAGGAGATGGTCAGATCGCCGGGGAACAGCCCCGGCTCGGTGGCGCCGATATTCACCCCCCGCATAAACTGCTGCTTCCACTCGCCGTTTTCATACAGATAGAAATAATCGCCCTCCGCCTTAAACCGATACCGCACGCCGGTCTGGGCGTCGGTATATGCCTCAAAGGCGCTGCCGGAGGAGTCCTCGTCCTTTTTCTTGGTATAGAACGAGATCCCGTGAATGCCGAAGCTCTCCAGCACGCCGGTCTGCGCCAGACATACCAGCACCAGCAGCGTCGCCACCACGGAGATCACCACCTTTTTCACTGTCCCACCTCCTTACGTCGGATATTGCCCCAGGTCTTCCGGAGCTTACGATATTTCAGGATCCCCTCCAGCCGGAACAGGGTGATCACCTGCCGATAGCCGAAATTCTCCAATATGGCATAGAGCGACAGAGACAGGCACTGCTTGGCGCTCATCACGGATCGCCGGGTATACTGCTCCAGGATCAGGCTGCCCATGGACAGGATGACCCCCAGCAGCACCGCCAGCAGAAAATACAGCGTGAAGAAAAACAGGTTCAGCTCCCCCATCACCAGCGAAAAGGGGATGATCACATAGCCCAGCGCCTCCACCGCAGCGCCCAGCAGCTCGAACACCCAGTTATAGGGGATCGCCAGCAGCCCGACGCTGCCGTAGCGGGGATTCAGGAACAGCCGCTTATGCGCCAGCAGGGTATCCAGCAGACCGATCTGCCAGCGCCGCCGCTGGCTGCGGATATCCCGCAGGGACATCGGCCCCTGCGTCCAGCAGACGGAATCCTCGCAGAAGATGATCTTATACCGCCGCTTATGCGCCAGCATATACTCATGCAGCCGCACCACGATCTCCATATCCTCCCCGATGGTGTTGGTCTTATAGCCGCCCACCTCAATGACCGCCTGCTTCTGAAACACGCCGAACGCCCCCGACACGATCAGCATGGAATTCGTCGCCCCCCAGCTGACCCGCCCGGAAAGAAAGGAGCGGTAGTATTCCACGATCTGAAACCGCTCGATCATCTGGGGCGGCATGGAAAAACCGCCGACCCGTCCGTCCTTGATCTTAAATCCGTTGGCGATGCGCACCAATCCGCCAGCCACGATGGTGTCGGTGTTTTTCAGAAACTCGATAGACAGCTTCAGCAGCGCATCCGGCTCAATGCGGGAATCCGCATCCAGACAGGCGAACAGCGGATACGAGGACACATTGATGCCCGCATTCAGCGCATCGGATTTCCCGCCGTTTTCCTTATCCACATAGATGAGATTCGGATATTCGATATTATAATAGACCCCCCGAAACTCCTTGGTGGGGAGCGAGGTCTTTACCGCCGTCTCAATGGGGTACAGACCGAATGCCTCCACCACTCGGTCATGGGTATGGTCGGTGGAGCCGTCGTTGACCACCACGATCTCAAACTGCGGATAGTCAATGGTCAGCAGCGAGCGAATGTTGGAGACGATATTCTCCTCCTCGTTATACGCCGGAATGAGCAGGGAGATAGGCAGCAGGTTCTCGCTGGCCACATACCGCCCGTAATCGTTGGACTGACGGGCTCTATCGTTACGGCGCACCCGGATGAACGAGATGATCAGCTGAGCAATATAGATCAGACTCAGCAGAATGGTAAACGCCATACAAAAATAGTTAAAGAAGGTGATGAATTGCCGCACATAAGTGAGAAAATTCACGGGGTCCACCATACCTTTCCTGAAGATTCAAGGCGGCTGCTTGACCGCCGGGGCGCTATACGGCACAATATGCCCGATCCGGTACCGCCTGCATTTATTCTTCGTCCTCATGCAGACGGACCGAGCGGTACAGAGCGTACTTCATGGCATCAGCGGCATACTTATCGTAGCCGCCCAGCACCTCCTCGATCTCACCGATGTTCACATGCATGTCGATGAGCGAATACGCCGCCGCCTGCCGCACCCACCATTCCTTATCCCGGGTGGCATCCTTGACCCCCTGAATGGCGGCGGGTGTCCCCAGTCGCTGCAGGCTTTTGACCGCCGCCGAACGCACCACCCATTCCCGATCCCGGGCGGCGGTCAGCAGGGTATGCTCGTCTGCCGGATCCGCCAGAACCCCCAGCGCCTGCACGCAGGCAATGCGCATATCGGTGCTGCGGCTGACCGCCCCCTCCCGATACAGCGCATGAAACCGCTCAAAGCCATAAGGGGCAATGGATTTAAGAATCACCGTTTTCATATGCTCGTCGCATTTCTCCAGCACCTGCGCCGCCAGCTCCGCCCGGTCAGAGCTGAAGGTGGCAAACAGCTCATGGACGATACGGAACGAATACCGCCGGTCGTTCTGGATCTGCAGCAGATAAGCAGCCACCCCTTCGGTATATCCCAGCCGTGCCAGCGCCATGGCGGCGTTATAGGCGATATTGCGATTCCGGCTGCGGGACAGCCGGTCAATCTCCTCCAAGTATTCGTAGGCGTCGTAGTCCGCCAGCCGGCGGCAGGCGTAGCCGATGCGGTATTTATCGCCGGATTTCAAAATATCCGAGAACAGCCGGACTGGCTCCAGCGCCGCATAAATGCTGTCGATCACCGCCTCCTTGTCACCGAAGGTCTCCGCATCGCCGTATTCCTCCCAAAAACAGAGCTGCGCACTGATCATCTCAAACAGCCGGGTATCGTTCCCCATCAGCTCCTTGAGCAGCGCTGTCTCGTCCCGGCGGCTGGCATCGGTGGGGCTGTACAGGATCCCCTCCACCATGCTCTGAATTCTCCGGGACGCCGCCGCATATTGATTTTTGGTATCCTCCTGCCTTTTGGCCAGGATGGTGAGCCACAGATACTCACCCCCCAGCAGCAGCAGGCAGCCGATCACGCTGACGACCGCCAATAACTCATACTGCAAGGTCATTGCTCCTTTGATTTACTTTGTGCGGGAGGCGAAATAGCTCTTCACCAGCGCATACCCATCCTTTTCCCGCAGGGTATAGGCAGCGGTATCCCAAGTGGACCACTGAAAGGTCTTATATGCCGGCGACTGCTTGGTCTCGGGGAACAGATACAGTTGATCCCCCGTCTGCCGGTCTGCGATCAGCACCGAGACGATGGCGCCGTTGGTGCTGACGGTTTTCGCCTGTCCGGCAAGAGCGCCCTCGTTATGCAGGACGATCCGCTGAGAGGGGTCGGTGACATTGAGCCACGACCAAGGCAGGCGGATATACACCGTGGAGCCGGTCTGATAGAACTGGTGATCCCCGGTGGAGAAGCCGCCATAGGACAGTCTGGACACCAGATGATACTCCCCGGAATAGCTCTCCCGGGTGGCATACGCCCCTTGGCTGCGGTCATAGGAGGCCATCACATACAGCCCCGCCTCCTGCTTATTCTCGAACCGCAGCACAAACTCCATTCCGGACAGCGCCGTGGAGGTAAATCCCTTGGAATAGTAGTATTCGCCGTCGTTGCGCTGGTAGGTGTCGATCCCCAGAAACAGCTGCTCGGTGCTGTGATCGATCTCGGTCAGCAGCTGCGCCGTGATATAGAAATACCCCGCCCCCGAGGACAGCGACAGCATCTGCACCCGATCGTCGTCCGCCAGATTGATGCCCGTCTGGGTCGGTGCGGCAGCGTCCAGCGCCACCAGTCCGGTGTTCTGCACCGGGTCTGCCCCATTCTGCCACAGAGGGTTGTTATCCAGCGGCACAGTAAAGGGCGCATACTCCGCCGACACCGCTGACCAGTCGTCGTTGAGATCCGCCGCCACCGCCGCCAGCACTCCGGCGGCGTGGGCGGTGCGCAGCAGCTCCACCGTCTGCTGTCCTTGGGTCTTTTCGGTGATCGCCGCACGGGCGCCCTGCCCCACTGCCGAGGAGGTGCCCAGCCCGGTCAGCAGCAGCCGCTGCCCGGTGGCGACATTCAGCGCCCGGAGCGTCTCCGCATCCGGCTCCTCCGCCGGACGGGCAGCCCGAAGGCTGTCCAGCGACACAGCGGTAAACGCATACTGCTCCCGGCAGGTAGCATCGGCGATCAGCTCCCGCAGCGCATAGGCATCTGCATGCGCCAACGCACTGCCGGCGATCCGGGCAGCCGGGATCTGCACCCCCACCGGGATTCGCCCGCCGTAGGTACCGCCCGCCTGCGTTTGGAGGACATCATAGACCAGCGCCGCAAAGCCCCCGGCACCGCTGCCGGACGCATACTGTCCGCTGTAGGTAAGGGCAGCGGGCGTTTCGGCGGCGCTCACGGTCATTCCGAGCAGATACCCGGACAGGTCGATGAAATAGGAGCAATCCTCGTCGCTGCCGGTGGGGCGGAAGCTCCCCTGCCCGTGGAGCGCATCCACTGCCGCCTGCAGCCGGGTGCGCACCGTCGTCTCGGGTTCGTCACCCGCCAGCGCCACATTCTGGATCACATACAGCGGCTCTGCTCCGGCTCCGGTGTTGCGGGCATACACCGCCCGATAAAACTCCGGCGGCAGCATATCCTTGACATACAGCGCATTAGCGCCCAGCTTCACCGCCTCGTCGATCAGGCTTTGATAATAGGTATAGTTCCGGGAATATCCCGTTTTACCCGGCTCGGAGCCGTTGATGCTGATCGCATTCAGGGGTATATCCGTCCACTGCTCCCCCTCCAGCCGCTGAAATCCGCTGTCGCTGACCCGGAAGGAGGTTCCGCCGCCGGTGCCGCCGTCCTTCGACAACGGCGTAATATCCGCCAAAATCTTCTTCATCAGCGGAGTGTAAAAATTCCAATAAAAGTGGCTGATGTCCCCCTGCCGGTCATAGGAGATCCACCGGAAAATGCGGTCGGCAAACAGAAAGCGGTTATAATTCTCCCGGCTTACATAATCGTTGAAATCCCCGGCGAAGTAGTATACCGGCGCTTTTCCCTCCACCCGCTTGCACATCACAGCGGCAAAGGACGGCGACTGCAGCACCCCCTTGAGCTTTTCCATGCCGGTGGCGTTCACATCCAGCGAAAAGCTGGCGATCACATCGGTATCGTTGTTGGGCTCCACGATCTCGAACCAGTTGTAAAAATTCACCCGGCTGCACTGGCGGAACTCCTTTTTATACGCCTCGTTCACCCGCACCCGCAGCAGATTCTTCGAGTCGAAATCCGTCTTCTGCTCCAGCACGAGGATCTTATCCGCCGAGACCAGCAGGATGCCGGGGCCGGAGAAGCGCCACGCTACGCCCTCCTGTTTTTCGTACATGGGCGGCGCCCAGTCCGGCACATCGGTGAAATCCTGCAGATCGTAGATATACCGTCCGACCCAGCCGGTGGGCTTGATCCCGCACAGGCTGGACAGCTGCGAATAGACCGAGCTGTCCAGATTGGAGTTGAACAGCTCCATCTCCGCCACCACCGCAGCCCCGTTTTCATACGCATAAGAGATCACCGACATATCGTCCACGGTGATCCCGGAGTCTCTGGCGGCGCCCTGCTGATAATAGCCATAGGTATCGTCCACCGCCCCGTATACATCCGCCACATACATCAGATCAGGTGTATAGTCCAGCGTAGACAGCTCCCGCACCGATCGGATCTGTCCCGTTGCATCCAGCTGCGGTCCGAAATAATCGGTCTTATAGTCATAATACTGTCCGTCCTCAAACACATAGCGCTGCTGCTCCAGCAGCCAGAACAGCCCCTGATGCTTGCGGTAGGCGGAATGAATATCGATATCGCTGCCGTCCTGCACGGTCAGCACCGTCTTATCCAGCAGACACACATTCAGCCGGGTCTTCGGCTGTATATACCACCCGGCCAGCAGCACGCCCATCACCCCCAGCAGGATCAGCGGTATCAGAAAATACCATTTCACCCGGCGGGGCTTTTTTACTGCCGCCACGGCAGCGGCGGTCTTGGCCTCCTGCTCGGCGGCCGGATCAAACCGAATATCCGCCTCGGCAGCGGTAAATTCGTTTGCGGTAGCCGGATCCGTATGCTCCGATATATTGTGCAGCTTCTCGTTCATAGACTATTTCTCCGTTATTTTTGTGCGAACAGCGTCCAGGCACCGGTGCATGGCTGCCACCGCCTGAGGGTCAAATACGGTGCCGGACCGTGCGTCGATGTATTCGACCGCCTCCTCCAGCGACCACGCTTCCTTATATGAGCGTTTCGTCGTGAGAGCGTCCAGCGTATCCGCCACCGTCACGATCCGGGCGTAGACATCGATGCCGTCCCCCGCCCGTCCGTTGTAGCCGGTACCGTCGTAGTGCTCATGATGCTGGGCGGCGATCCGGGCGGCGATCTGCATAAACGCTCCGTCAAATACGGACAGCAGCGCCTCGCCATAGGCGGTGTGCTTTTGGATCACCGCCCGCTCGCTCTCGGACAGCAAGCCGGTCTTGTTCAGGATCGTGGCGGGGATCATGATCTTTCCGATATCGTGAAGCATGGCGGCTCGGGCGACCAGTCCGGCGGTCTCCTCCGGATACCCCAGCTGCTCCATCATCAGCCGGGTGTAGGCGGCGACCCGCTCCAGATGCGCCTGCGTATTGCCGCCGGTCCGCTCGGCGTCGGCAGCCAGCTCCGTAAACACCGTCTGCCTGTGCTCCTCCGGCGTCACCCCCGGCGTGAGCCGTGCCAGCGCCACGGCGGTGCAGCCATACAGCGTCGCCATCACCCCGGTGAAAAACGGATCCAACGCCTCCCGCAAATTTTCCATATGCAGCAGCATCGCCCGTCCGTCCGGCTCCGGGAACAGGAAATCAAAATAGGTCTGCGCAAATACATACGGCTTACCGCTGTCGGCGCACCGGGCTTCAATAGCGGCGGTACGGATATTTTCCTCCAGACGGCAGCTGTACAGCTGCCGGTAGACGCCGTCCTCCTTCATCAGCACCGCAAACGCCAGCGTCTCCGGATCATTTCCGGTGAAAACGGTGCCGCACAGCTCCTGCACGCCCTCGGCAGCGGTACGGCAGATCGTCTCCCGCTCCCGGCAATCCAGCACCCGCCGCAGCACCGCCGTCGTCTGCTGAGCACAGACATCACACAGTGCGGTCTGGCGTTCCCGCACGACAGCATCCTCTCCCGAAAGCCCCTTGGCTGCCAGCACAAAGCCGATAAAGCCCACAAACGCCAGCGCCCCGATGAGACGGCAATAGGTGAAATCCGCCCGGGTGCGCAGGAAAAACTGCAGCGCACCGCACAGCACATTCAGCCCCGCCATGCAGGTCAGCAGGACAAAAAAGCCCTGTGCAAACTGGATCCGCCAATCCAGCAGATCGGCGCAGCGGCGGGCACACAAGCCCATGCCCAGCGCACCGACCAACGATGCGGCCAGCAAGCCCCACCGCAGCAGCAGCGCCCCGGGAGCTATCGCCGTCGCCGCCGCCAGCAGCCCGCTCAGCCACAGCAGCAGCCGCAGCGGCACACTGCGGATCTCCAGCAGCGCCATCGACACCCGGGTCAGCACCAGCAGCAGCCCGATCTCCGCCGCTGCCGTCAACGGATAGAATAACGGGAGATTGATCCAATAGGTGCTCCCGGCGATCGCCGGGAGTGCCGCCGTCAGCCCATACAGCCCCAGCAGCCCGGCGACCGCCAGCCCATAGCGGCGTTTTTTCCGCAGCGAGGGCAGCAGCAGCGCCAGCACCGCCGCCAGCAGCCCCAGCAGCAGTACGCCCCCGGCCAAAACCAGACCGCCGTTCAGCCGAAAGCCAAGATAACGCCCCGCCGGCGCCAGCTGCGCCGTAAGCTCCGGCGCAAAGGGCAGCCGCATGGACACCGCCACGGTGATCTCCCCGTCGCCGGCGGGCAGCAATACGGCATTGTACCGATTCCCCACCCATTCGTCGGTGCTATAATGATCATCGTATACCGGCTCACCGTTCAGCTGAATGTACAGAGGGGCATGATCCGTCCGCAGGATGAGCTGCCGCTCCTCCTGCGCCCCCTCCAGCGTCGTGCGCAGATGCAGATACGCCCCCGTCTTCTCCCGGGACATGGGCGTAAAGGCATTGGCGGTCTGCCATTCCACGCCTCTGCCGGAGGGGGGAGTCGGGCTGTTCGTATAGATATACTCCCATGAGGTCACCGTTTGTCCGGCAACCAGGCTGTTCCCCACATGCTGAAACACATAGTTCACCGCCACCGTCAGCACCAGCAGCACGGCAGCCAGCTGCAAAAGCAGCCAGAGGTTCGTGCGTCCGGCACCCGGCTTTTTCCGTTTCGATGCGTCTGCGGTTGTTGTACCCATAGATCTCTTCTTACCTCATTTGCATTACAGCTTGGAATACTTGCGCAGCAGCCGTTTCACCTCGACCGGGCTTTCCACTGTAGCGGTATCGCCCGGTGCGGCAGCCGCACACGCCCGGAGTGCCTCGTCCAAAATGGTGTAGGCCTTCCACACCTGTGCCAGCAGCGCCCGCAGTTCCTCGTTCTCCTGCAGCAATTCCTCCCGTGTTTTTTCCGGATCCATTGCGCTCCCTCCCTGGTCGGCCGTCCCGTTCAGCGGGACGAGGTCATCTTGCGGATCATGACCTGCTCCGCTACGTCCTCCACGGTCAGCACGGTCTTTCCCAGCCGCTCCGCCTTGTCGGCGCCGGTGTAAAAGGTGGTGATGACCCGATAGGTATCGTCTCCGGCCCGGCGCACCGCCGTATCGTAGTAAATATCGGTGCCGTAATGCGGCTCCCACATCTCAAACCGCTGCCGTCCGGCATTATACAGATCCGCCTTGGTAATATCGGCGGGGATCGAGCCGAAGTATTTTAAGAGCTGCAGCTGGATCTCGTCGGCAGAGGTCTCCCGCAGCCGGTTGCCGGTACGGGGCATAGCGGTCAGATCCTCATAGTAAATGTGGCAGAAAGCAAACTGCACCAGCGCACTGACCGAGATATCCTCCGGCGTATCGAATTTCGTCTGTGCCAGCAGATACCGCAGCTCATAGCTGCGGTGCGCCAGCGCATCGGCGTCGATATAGTCCGGGATCGGCCGGTCGCTGTCCGCCGACCCAAGCTCCTCCGATGCGGAGGAGGTATCCTTGCGGATGCCGGGGTCTGTGTTGCTGCAGCCCGCCAAAACAAGCAGCAACAATGCCGCCGCTATACAAAAAAGCCGTTTCATAAGCCGTATGCCCCCCATTATTGTCGATCACTTCATCCGAAAACAGAAATCGCTGCTGCACAGGGCTGTGCAGCAGCGACAAAGGACGCAAAAAATCCGGTTGGCTGAACAGCGGATCGTGCGATTTAATAATTCCACCGATAATCGGTATAGGAAATCGTCAGATCCTCATTGTTCTCAATGAACAAATCCGCCGAACCCACGAGTTTGTACGCAATATACGCATCCGATCGGATCGTAGAACCCAAGGGCAGATTGACCGACAGGCTCTCCAACGGGGTGTTGACCACCTGCTTGATACCGGTCTGCTTGTTGTAGTCGGTCTTGAAGTGATACCGGTACGCCATAAAGCACCGGTTCACATCCGTGCGCAGCACCGGATCGCCCTTGGGCAGCACGAAGGTCTTGGTCGCCGCATCGTAGCTGCGCTCGTCGTAGCGATCGGACACCCGCACGGTATACACCACCGTGCCGCAGATGCCGTGTCCGTCGTCGGTATAGGTATCGGTATCCCAGTCGTTGGAGCACATCTGGAATTTGTATTCCTTGCCGATCTCCAGATCGATGCTCTCGCCACCGTAATACACCGTGCCGTCCTCAAACCGCACCGACATCTTCTTGGGGCAAACGATGCTGCCCTTGACGGTGTTTTTGCCCGGCTGCGTCTCGTCGGCGGCGGGCTGTTTTTTCCACATGGCGTACAGGGTCACCGTACTCATGCTCTTGGGATCGGAGAAGAACGCCTCGTTAAAGGCAAAGAGATCCCCGGGCTGATAGGTCTTGCCGGAGCCGTCCGCCGCCGTGTTCCAGCCCACAAAATCGTACTGCTTACGGGAAAAAGCGTTTTCCTGAATGGTCGCAGACTCGCCCTTATAATAGTGGGCGCCGTCGGTGGTGGCACCGGTCACATCATCGCCGTTGGGCTCATACAGCACGCTGCAGAAGGGCGTGATCACGCCGTCCACATGCCAGCCCTCGCTCTCCCGCTTGATGACATACCAGATCACGGTCTGTCCATCCTTCAGCTCCAGCTTGGGCGCATTCTGAAGATACTGATCCACGCCCTCGGCGTTGAAATAGCCGTTCGGCAGCTGGGTCACCGAGCTCTTGATGGAGCCGTGGCCCACAAAGGTATAGTTCTTCGTCGGCTCCGGAGCGGTGCCCACCGGCATCGTAAGCCCCTCGTTCAGAAGATAGAACTCCGCCTGCGTGCCCCAATTATCCCAACGATAGTGCTCATCGGCAGCCGCCGCAGACATCGCCAGAGTCCCCAGCAGCATCACCGCAGCCAGCATAACGGAAATCCACTTTTTCATACTGTGCTCAACCCCTTTTTGCTAGATATAGCCAAAACAAAAAGCTGCACTCATATTCAAGATGCTACCATCTCAATATCAGTGCAGCCTGACGATCATGACCGAATAACCGGCTTTAGATTCATAGCTTTGCGTCACACGCTTTCGCATGCTTTGCCTTTAATTTGAGGACAGTATACCACACATTTTTTGAAAATGCAAGTGTTTTTTACAAGTTTTTTCATTTTTCTTTACGGGCGGCGGCTTGACGAGCCGTGAAAAAGGTAGTATAATACGCAGTAACAAGATTTCAGGCGGTGAACAAAATGAGCGAACTGAAAAAAGCCGTTTTGGGCGGGTATCGGCGAAAAGCGGTAGACGCCCGGCTGGCCGAGCTGCAGCAAAGACTGGACGAAGCCGAGGCGGACCGGCAGCGGTACCGGCACGAGGTGGAGAGCGCCGAGAGCCGGGTCGCCGAGTTGGAGCGCACGGCGGCGGACTGGCAAAGCAAGGCCGCTCAGCTGGAGGAAAAGTTGTCCCTGCTGGACGCCATGGCACAGCCGGCGCCGTCTCCGACCGCCGCAGCGGCTGCCGGAGACGGTATATTCGGCAACATCGCCCGCATCTACGAGCGTGCCTACGGCACCGGTCACCAGATCGTCTGCGACTCGAAAGAGACGGCGCTGGCACTGCTGAACGGGCTGGAGCAGCGCTTTGACGAGGTCATGGGGGCATCGGCGGAGACGATCCGCCAATATGAGGCGCTCAACCGAAATGTACAGGAGCTGTATGTGACGCTCAGCCACCGCATCAGCGATGTGGCAGACTCCACCTCCCATATGCTGAAGCAGGCAAAGGATTTCTACGGCGTTTACGGTGAGCTGAAGGAGGGCGTGGCATCCGCACGGGATAATGCCGCCGCCCTGCTGGGCACCTATGAGGATCAGGCTGCGGAGTTTTTGGGTACCGGAGACAAAGATGATGCACCGGCTGCATCCACAGATCCGGTCGATGCACCGGCTGCATCCACAGATCCGGTCGATGCACCGACTGCCCCGGCAGAGCCGGAGATGACCACCGCCCAGCCCGACACACCGGCAGCCGCAGCCCCCGAGACCGCTGCAGAGCCGACGGCGCCGACCACCGAACCTATCGATGCTCCCGCAGCGCCCCCGGAGACGGAGCCGTCTGCCGCAGCCGATCCGGCAGCGGTCAAACCGCCCATCCGGATGGTGGTGTCCCCTGCCGCCAAGGCAGCGGGCGAATTCACCCAGTTCGGACGCAAGAGCCGCATTTCCCCGGAGGAGCGCAGCGAGCTGCTGCGCAAGGCGCTGCTGCGTAACGGCGGCGGCTGAACCGCACAATGACCGGGCACAGATCCCGCCCGGTACGATACAAGCAGATAGTAAGAGCCGCCCGTCCGGATGAAAAACATCCGGGCGGGCGGCTTTCGGTTATTGCTTATGCCGGGCCGGCAGCGCTTTTCCCCAGCGAGCGTTTCTGTCCATCCCGCTGCCAACCCATCGGGGGCAGGAACACCGTCTGCATTGCTGCCGCCGCAGCGCCGACAGCCCATATTTCCGGGCACGGTCAAAGCCTGCGAAGCCGAAAAGGCGTCCTGCTTCAATACAGCAGAACGCCTTTTCCTCATGCAGCCCCATCGTACCGGGGACTATATCTACTTTTATCGGCTGCAGCTGAACCGGGAGAAAGAATCGTCCGGCAGTCGCCGGACAACGCCGCCCGGTATACTCAGCAAGCGGCAGCGCCGCAGGCAGGTGCAGCCGGGCAGCGAGGGGCGGCTTTACTCCAGACCCGCAAACACGGCGATGGCTTGCTTTACATTTTCCCGCATGGCCTTTTCCGCATCCAGCAGCGCATCGTGGAACTGGACATAGCTCTTGCCGGAGATCGCCTCTCCGCCCGCCTTCGCCATGTAGGTGTAATAATTCACCTTCCGCACGCCCCGGCGTATGACCTCCCGGTAATCCGCTGCGCTGACCCCCGAGCCCCCGTGCATCACGATGGGCACCGGGATGCGCTCATGGATAGCCGACAGGCGGTCAAGATCCAGCTTTGGCTGCGCCCGATAAAATCCGTGCGCCGTACCGAACGCACAAGCCAGCGCATCGATCCCCGTATCCGCCACAAACTGCACCGCTGCGTCCGGATCCGTATAGCTGGAGGCATCCGCACCCGCTCCGCCCTCCCGGACACCCATAGAGCCGATCTCCGCCTCCACCGAAGCGCCGGTATGCCTTGCCGCCTCCACTGCTATGCGGGTGTTGGCGGTATTCTCTGCCGTCGGCAGCACCGAGCCGTCATACATGACGGAGGTGAAGCCCAGCGCCAGCCCCTGCTTCACATACTCCAGATCCGTGCCGTGATCCAAATGCACGCAAACCGGCACCGCCGCCCGCCGGGCAAAATGCAGCATGACCGGTGCGATCTCCTCCATGCGGCACAGCCCCATCTCCTCGTGCACCTGTGCGTGCATCAGGATCACCGGCTGCTGCAGCGCCTCCGCTGCGCCGATGACCGCCCGCAGGCTGGTCATGTTCGGCGTATTGAAGGAGCCGATGGCGATCCCCTTATCCTCGGCGAGCTGCAAAATTTCTTTTAGTGTAACTAACACTTAAAACACCCTCTCAAAAGTATTCCGATCCCGGATGAACCGAAAATCCACCCACGTTTGTCCGCTCTCCCCCGCATCAAGGAATCGCAGCGTGCCGTTTTTCCGCAGCACATCCCGTCCATCGGGGGTGCAGTTGCCCGGCTCCAGTCCCAGCACATACTCCCGCCTGCCCATCAGCTTCCATTCGGTGAAGCAGGGCAGGGCCGCCGTATCGTACCGCATCACCAGCCCTCTTTCCCGCTCCGGATCGTAGATGCCCGCCTGTGCGATGCTATCCTTCGCCGCCATATCGTAGTAGTAGCAGCGCTCCTCGTAGCCCGCCTGCGGCTTTTCCGGGATCCGGGCGGTTTCGATGTACTGCCCCGCATACGCATTGCGGGGCGTGACCCCCACATGGGGGATCCGCACAAGACTATGCTCGTTCAGGAGGGGGTATCCCATATTGCAGTGATACAGGATCATATACGGCGACGCCGTATCCCCCGCATTCGTCACGGTATCCTGCACGGAAAAGCGATCCGTCTCATATGACACCGTATACACCCGATCCAGCACCAGTCTGCGGCCGAACAGCGCCTCATCCCGTATCTGAAGCCGCACCGTCAGTCCGCTTTCCGTCTCCTCGAGCCCCAGCAGCTGCGCCGGAATATGGGAGACCGTGCCGTGCAGCGGCAGCGTCTCGCCCGCATCCGTGCAGGGGGTGCCGACCGCCGTCAGCCCGCAGGTGGTGAAAAAGCCAGCTGTAAAGGACCGCAGAAAGCCCGTGCCGACGCCGTCATAATACTGCGGTGCCACATAGCCGCAGGGCGCAAAATACCCCATATTATCCCCGGCAAAGATCACCCGGGAGGGGTCGCCCGCCCGATCCAGCGACAGCCACAGCTCCAGCCCCAAACCGTTGCGTATATACAAAAACCGCATTCCCTCGCCCCTGCCGCCGTGCAGCGTATACTGCTCCGCCCCACGGGTCTGCAGAGGATTTCCCACATATTCCATCATCGCAACTCCTTCACTGCATCGTATAGCTTTTCATATCGCGTATAACAGGCGTCATACACCTGCCGGTTTTTCGCATTGGGCTGAAACACCTTGCGCACCGGTGCCATGCGTGCCGCAGCCGTTTGCACATCGGCATAGGCACCCACGGCGACCCCCGCCAGAGCGGCGGTCCCCGCTGCGCCCACCTCCTTTGCCGCCAGGGCGGTGATCTCCGAATCCAGAATATCCGCCTTGATCTGCAGCCACACATCGGAAACGGCGCCGCCGCCCGACGCCCGGATCTCCCGGATATCCCCCGTCAGCGCCCGCAGCCTGCTGAAATTCAGCCGCATCTCGTAGGAGGTGCCCTCCATCAGCGCCCGATACAGCTCATATTTGGTGGTTTCCAGCGTCACTCCTACGAATGCCGCCTTAGCGTCGTTATCCATATACGGTGTAGCCGCTCCGGCAAAATGGGGCAATACCAGAATGCCGGACGGACGGTCGCCCGCCCGGCTGTCCAGCACCGCATACACATTCTCGCCCCGGCTCTGCGTCTCCCGCTGCTCCCATTCCGCAAAATTGTCCCGGAACCACTTCAAAGTGGCGCCACCCGTAAAGGACAGGGCATAACAGGCGTACCGCTCCCCCACATACGGCACCACCGAATACCCGCAGCGATAAAACGCCGCATCCGTGGGCTTTTCCGTAAGAATGACCGGCATACATTCCACCGTGCCGGTGCCGTCCATGGCGCAGTCGGTGCGAAACACACCGGAGCCGATCATGGCAGCCACCTGATCGTGGCAGCCGCTGACCACCGTAAAGGTGTAATCGATCCCCAGCAGCGTCTGTATCGATGCACGGAGCATTCCCGCCGGCGTTCCGCTGGGAACCGGCCGGGACATCCGGGACATATCCACACCGGTCGCCCGGAACACCTCGGGGATCCACTGCTTTTTAGCAATATCAAAGGCGCCGGTACGGGCTGCCAACGAATAATCGATCTGCGGATTGCCGGTGAGCGTATAGACAATAAAATCCTCGCCCAGCAGGATCCGACAGCAGCGGGCGTATATCTCCGGTCGGTTGTTCTTCATCCACAGGAGCTTTGCAATGCTGTACATGGGGTGGGGCTTTGCCCCCGAGAGGAGCGTCAGCCTTTCCTCCCCCACGGCTGCGCACAGCGCAGCGCACTCCTCCGCCCCCCGTGGGTCGGTATACAGCATTGACGGTGCCAGCACCGCATCGTGCTCATCCAGCATCACAAAGGTCTCGCCGAAGCTGGTCACGCCCAACGCCTCTATGCGGTAAGCGTGCGCCGCCTGCCGCAGCAGCTCCAGCACCCCCGCCCGGATATCCTCCATATGGATCTCGTGGCAGCCGCCTGCATGAACAGCCGGATATTCCCGATAATCAGTGTGGATCAGGGCAGCATTTTCATCATAGAGCGACAGCTTGCACCCGGTGGTGCCTACATCCAGTCCGCCTATTATCATCGTTTACCCCTCAATGCTCACCACATCATACCCCAGATAGATCCGGAACGCCTCCTCCAGCGCCGCCTGCACATGCCCGTTCGCCACCGTGGTGTGGTGCTTGAAGCCGCCCCGTGCCAAACGGATCAGCTTATCCTGCAGCCCGTCGATGCGGGCCACGCCGCCGCAGCCGAAGAATTCCGGCTCGATGGGATCCCCGGTAAACGAGCCTTCGCTGAAATACACGGTGATCCTGCCATCCTCGGTCTTGCAGTTGGAGAAGGTCATGGGGAAGGCGCCGATGCGCCCCTCATTGGTCCCCCACCCGCTGCCGGGGTCGGTCTTATCAAACATTTTGTGGGAGGTCACGGTGCCCTTTGCCGCCATCAGCTTCTGCGCCGTAGAGCCGCAGTGGAACAGGATCACCTTATCGGGATCGTCCCCGTAGTTATTGTTCCAATCCAGACAGGCCGCCGGTCCCTCGGTCGCCAGCGACAGCGCCCGCATGGTGATGGCGGAGCACATATCGATCTCGCAGGAGGCGGGGATGCCCCGGTCATTCAGCTCAGACAGCAGCACGCAGGGACAGACCCGCAGATACGTCTCCATCTCGTTCCAGCACCGCAGCGCAATGGCGTCCAGATGATAGGCGGCGATATATTCGTCGATGACCACGCCGATCTTCGCCAGCATGCACTTTTTATCCTCCGGCACACGGGAGAAATCCGTGTAGCTCTCCAGCGCCGCCTGCTTCGCCGCCACCGCCGGGTCGGTATCCGCCTTCCCCCGCACCAGCTCAAACAGCTCGGACAGGTCAAAGCTCTCCACATTGATGCCGTACCGCTGCATGGTCACCTCGTCGAACCGCACCGTCTTAAAGGCTGTGGTTCTGGCGCCGATACACCCGATGGTAAAGCGGCGCATCCCCTTCACCACCCGACAGATCGCCGCAAAATCCCGGAGGTTCTCCGCAAATGCCGGGGACAGAGGATCCACCACATGAGGCTTCATCACCGTATAGGGAATCCGATACTGCTCAAACACATCGGTCACGGAAAATTTACCGCAAAAAGCGTCCCGCCGGTTTTTGAAATCCATTTTCCCCAGCTCATCGGGGTATGCCTGCATCAGGATCGGCACACCCGCATCCTGCAGAGCGGCTGCCGCTCCATTCTCGTCGATGAAGATCGGCATACACAGAATGACGCCGTCGTACTCGCCCTCGTGCGCCTTCAGCCATCGGGCGTAGATACGCCCCTCGTCCCGGGTCTCCACCGCCCCGTATCGGGTAGCGTTCTCATCCATCATCAGATAGCCGTATCCGGCGTCGGTCACCGCCCTGACCATATCCCGCCGGGCACCGGCGATCAGCTCGGCGGGCATGAAGCCCCGATTACCGAAATACAGGGCAAAGGTCTGCTTACTCATAAAAATTCCTCCCGATGCAAAATTCTGTTTTCATTTTACCCGGAAGTGTGGTAGTATGATAGATAGCATTGTCCTAAAATCGGTAAATTTGTACGGGGGAGCGGATTTTTTGAGCATTCGGCTGGACAGATCCAAAATCGAAGAATTGATGCAGGCGTTTTACTCCCTGACCGGCATTCGGTTCGTTCTGTTTGACGCTGCGTTTCACGAGGTGACCTCCTGCCCCACGGAAAGAGGCGATTTCTGCCGGCTGATGCACAGCTGTGCCAAGACCCGCAGCAGCTGCCGCCGTTCCGATCGCCGGGCTTTTGCTCAATGCGCCGCCAAGGATTCGCCGGTCATCTACCAGTGCCATGCCGGACTGATCGAGGCGGTGATCCCGCTCCACGAAAATGAAGCCATCATCGGCTACCTGATCTTCGGACAAATCACCGATCAGGCCGACAAGGCTTCTGTCGTCAAAAAGCTGGATTACTGGGAAAAGCGCTGCGGGCTCGACCGCCGGGCGCTGGAGGCAGCCATTGCGGCCATCTCCTGCAAATCTCAGGAGGAGATCGTCTCCGCCGCCAAGATCATGGAGGCGTGCACCTCCTATATTCTGTATAAGGAGCTGATCATTCCCGAAAACAGCAAGCTGCTGGAGGCTGCCAAGCGCTATGTGGACGCTCATCTGTCGGAAAGCGTCTCCGTCGAGTCGCTATGCGCAGAGCTGCACATCGGCAGAACCAAGCTGTACGAATTGTTCCGAAGGGAGCTGAACACCGGCGTCTCCAAATACATCTTAAAGCGGCGTATGCATCAGGCAAAAAAGCTCATCCGCACCACCGACCGCTCCATAGCGGACATAGCGGCGGCAGTGGGCTTCTCCGATTATAACTATTTCGGCAAGGTATTTAAGCGGGTATACGGTCGTTCCCCCAAAAGCTACCGCAGCGCATAGCCCTCCGAAGCTGTCCTTAGAAGCCGAAGTTCCGGGAGATCCTGTCTCTGGACTAACAAAATCTCGCCTGCGACGCACACCTGTGCCAAATACGCAAAAAAGCCTTTCCGACCGCTCTGTTGGAAAGGCTTTTTTCATTGGTGCAACCGTCATATCCGTTCGATGGTGATACGCAGTTCCCGTCCCTGCATACGGTATACCCGATAGCGCCCATTCCGATTGCAATAGAGCGAATATGCATCCGCCACCGTGCCGTCAAAGCTATAGCGGCAAACGCAGCCATCGTATTCTACGGCGATAGCTCCCTCCGACCGGGTGATACAGGTGCTGTCTGTTCCGTCAAAATCGAATACAGGCAGCATAAAGCCCACCGACTTCCCTCCGTGCAGAGAAATACAGACCCCCTGCCCGGAAACCGTATACCGCTGCGTGATCACCGTGGCTGCATTCAGCGCACACGTAAATGCAGCGGAGACACACGCCGGAGTCTCCCGGCTATCCAGCAATGTAAACACCGTCTGTTCATCCGCACCGCAAAGGACTCCATCCTCCGTGTTGGCATAGCAGCACAGGGACATAGGACCGGGATTGGCGTTCTCCAGCGTATAGAAGGGAGCGGCAGAAAACGGAACCGACAGACAGACAAAAGGTGAGCAGCCGCTTTTGTGCACCCGCCCCAGCCCGTTGGCGTCATAGTGGGGATCGGCACGGGTATCCAGCTCCAGAAAATAGCCGCCCGCATTCAAAAAGGTCTTATGAAACGCCTCGCCGGTGCGGATCAAATAGCCGCCCGCCTGCGCCGGTGCCACAGCCGGGGCAATACGGTCATCGGCAAACATATACCCCATATAGATATTGGATGCCACCGTGATCATATATTTGTTGAAGTAGCCGTACTCCTCGCAGCCGATGCGTGTGCGTATATCGTAGCGATTCTTCACATGGCGGATCGGCTTCAGCTGCAAATAATCCATCAGCCTGTCTGCCGCAAGTGCCGCAGCCGCCTTGAACGCCCCTGCCGTTTGCCCATCCCCCCTGCAGGCATAGCGCACAGCCTCCAGCTCACAGTAGGATGCCAGCATAGACTCATTGTGCAGGAACTGATTGCTTCTCCCGCCGAAGGGGATCTCCCCCGTCACCGACTGCATTTTCAGGGTCAGCTCCGCAGCGCTGTCCAGCGCCGCCTCAATTCTTGCGGCGTGCCTCCCCCTGTATCCAAAGGCAAGCAGAAAGGCAAACAGCAGCCGTGGCATAATGTCATATACCATCGGGTTCGCCGGCGGATCATCCTGATACATTCCGTTTTCATCCAGCATCAGCAGCTGCGAGGACAGCTGCCAATCCACAAACCGGGAGGTATCCTCTCCGCAGAGAACGCCCCGCACATATTCACTGACCGCTGCAAACAGCGCCCAGTTGCCAATAGGCGTTTCCGGGGAGGCTGCAACGGCATTATACAGCGTCCACGGATCAAATGCAGACAGCTGGCGCTTCCATTTATCCAGCAGCTCTTCCGGGACGACGGGCTGCTTTTCCAGAAGAAGCAGACAACAGCCGATCTCCCGCAGGGAAAAGTCGCTTTGCGCTTTATGCTGCGGGATCTCCGCACAGCATATATCCATGATCTCCGTAAATCCATCCAGCAGGTCAGCCCTCCGCCCGTTGGCTATGAGGATGCCGATGCACACCCCCAGACGCGGAAAGCCGTGCTCCGTCAGTCCGCCCTGCCGTACCTCCCGGATATAATCCTGTATGCGCTCCCGGGTGTACGCAGACAGCGCCAGCTCCATCATGTCCAGATATTGCTGCTTCATTCGCTTTCCCTCCGTCTATCTGCCGATAGGCTCCGACCGGCGCCCGGTCTTGCCACAGCCCGTCTCCCGGCAGCCCTATGCCATCGTTTCCAGCATCGCCTCGGTCACCTCATACAGGCATTTTTGCCCCGAAGAAAAGCGCCGATATTCATCCTTCATATACTCGGACATCCGATGCACCTCGTTGCCCGAGCTTCCGGCAATATGCGGCGTGAGGATGCAATTCTCCAGCGCATACAGCGCCGAGCCGTCCGCCGGCGGCTCGGGAAAGGTCACATCCAGAAGAGAGGTGACGTCGGGGCGCTCGGTCAACACCCGGATCAGATCGTCCTCCACCACCTGCGCTCCCCGCCCGGTGTTGATAAAGGTCGCATACGGCATCAGTCGCTCAAACAAAGAGCCGTTGAGCATCCCCTGCGTTGCCGCATTATTGGCAAGATGGTTCGAGATCGTGCGGCAATTCTCGAACAGAAACGGTAATGTGCGCTTCTGCACCCCCAGCTCACTTGCCTGCGCATCCGGCAAAAACGGGTCAAACACATACACATGCACCCGATGACTCTTGAGCGCCTGTATCACCAGCTTGCCGATCATTCCGGCGCCGATGATCCCCACGTTCACATCATAGTTGCCGCAATACTGTGCGGCAACGGAAAGAGCTGCGCTCCTGTCCCCCCGGCTATAGTGGCGGGAGGCGGCGAAAAAGCCCTTGTTGGCCAGCAGTATCTGCGCCGTCGTATACTCCGCCACAGGAACCGCATTGGCAGCCCATGCGCTGAAGACCCGGATCCCCCGGCGCAGATAGGGCCTGGCGAAGCTCTGCACCGAGCCGGCGGCATAAAACACACATTCCAGCGAGGGCAGCAGCGCCGCCAGCTCCTCCTCCGAAAAGGCGGGGCAGCCCCAGGTGGAAAACAGATACCGCACCTCCCGATACCGTGCGGGATCCCTCCGGATATCCTCGCTCGTCAGGCAGGCGCTGTCCAGACCCGCCTGCTCCTGCAAAAACTCCACCGTTTTCTTTGCATATACGGCGTGCAGCTGCTCCACACTGTCGGATAACAGGATCGATTTCATTGTTTTACCCCTCCTGACAGACGAAACAGAGCATCCGTCTCCGCCGGCAGGCTGTCCAGCGAATCGTCCGGCATAAACTCCAGCAGCAGCGTCTCATTGCCGCTGAACCGCTGCAGGTATTGCCGCCAATCCTCCAAGCCCTCAGATAGCGGGAAGCGTTCCGTGCCCCGCCAATTGAATACATGAATGGTATCGGTATAGCCGGCGAGCTTCTCCGCATAGGTGAGGTTTACCTCCCGGCTGCGGAGCTGATTGGGCTGCCAATACATCCGGAAGTGCTGCGAGCCCACCCGCTCCATCAGCTCCAGCGCAGGCTCGGCCCGGTCGGTCATCGTCCTGTTATGGCACTCCAGACAGAGGGTGACCGCCTGCTCCCCGGCAATGGCCGCCAGCCGCCTGCACTCCTCAATGAACCGCTCCTTCTCCTGCGGCGTATAATCCTCGCTGCCCCGGCTGCCCGCCCATAGGCGCAGCACCCGTGTCCCCAGCACCACAGCGGCACGGATATAGCGCAGGAGCTCCTGCGGGCTGTCCTGCCCGATCCGGAAATAGGTGCCGTATGAGCAGCAGGCAATGCCAAATTCCCGCTGCAGCGCCGCCAGTGCGGTCAGCGCATCGACGTCATCCGCCGGGGCATGTATGTCGCTGCCCCATTCGATATACCGGAGACCGACGTTTTTCATCGCCGTCAGGATCTCCCGGGGCGTATGCTCTCGAAATGAGACCGATACCAGTCCTGTTTTGAACATATGGCACATCTCCTATTCGTCAGAAAATATTTTTATTCTTTCGGTAACCCGCCCAGACATTTTCAAAGAAGCGATCCTCCTCGGGGAGCGGCCGTACGTCACGCCAGAAGCAAGCAAACTGCCGCTCTGCATAGCGCACCTGCTGGATCCGGTTCCCGGAGAAGGTCGTTTCCGGCACGAACCGGAACACCTCCTCCAGCCCCTTCCGCAAGGCGCCGGCGGAATCGGTGTACAGCGCCGAGCCCCTCGTCGCCCCCAGTGTTTCGGCAAAATCCACCATGGACAGCAGCACAGCGCACTGGGTCAGCAGCATGCTGCGCAGCATATACACCTGCCACAGCTCCTGCACACCGGCGATCCCGACCCGCTCCTCCAGCCCGGCAAGCATGGACCGGGCTGCAGCATACGCCTCCCGCAGCGCCTTTCCGTCCCGGATCGCACCGCCCTTATCCGACATGAGCCGCCGCATCTGCTCAATACACCGGTGCAGATCAGCGGGATTCCCCAGCACCGAGCGCTTCAGCCGCTGGTGTCTTTCCTCCGCATCCCGGAGCACCGCCGCAAAGGCGTCGTCCGACACGACCCGCCGGGTATGGCTGACATACTGTGCCGCCCGCAGCGAGCCGACCTGTCCGGCATTCAGCGCCGAGCCGCCCGGCCGTGTGATCCCGTGGGTGCCGGCGCACTCGCCGACCGCAAACAGCCCCGGCACATCCGTCTGCCACCAAAGATCGACCCCGATCCCGCCGTTATTATGCTGGGCGCACAGGGCGATCTCCAAATATTCCCGGTGCAGGTCGAGCCCCTTGGAGCGATACAGCTCCACCGCCGGGGGGTTCATCTTTTCCAGCCGTTCGATGGGCGTCCCGAAGCAGGCGCTTGCCCGCTGCAAATAAGTATACGCCTCCTCGGACAGCTTTTCAAACGGAATTTCACTCAAATGAAAGGGGTTTAGAGTATAATCCAGATATACCCGGCGGTTTTTCAGCACGCATTCCCGGTATGCCAGAATATCCACGACCGAAGAGCCGGTGAGGACCTTTCGGCTGTCGAAGGGCCACTGATACCCCTTGAGGAAAACATTGGAAAGCGCCTCGTACGGATCCGCAAAGTAGTCCGCCAAAAACTCATGCTCGTTTGCGTCCCCATCCACCGAGACGAATCGGGGCAGCACCTGCATATAGGTGCCCGACACATTCCAGCGGGGCTCGACAGACGCCAGACCGTACTGCCACTCGGTCATATTCTGCAGCGCTGCACCGGCTGCAAGGGCAAGCCCCGTGGAGCCGGTATGCCCGACGGGATACACGCTGTCCGCATAGATCCCGGCGGGACCGCCGGTGGCCAGAATGACATCCTCGCACCGGAACGCCACATACTCGCCCCCGGTCATATCCAGACACAGCAGACCGCAGACACCGGCATCATCCCGGAGGATCTCCACCGCATAGGTCGCATCAAACACCGGAATATGCTGCTCCTGCGCCATCCTTTCCAGTGCCTCCGTCATGAATTTGGACGTCAGCGGACCGGCGCTGGTGGCTCTGGCGAACGGATCATGATCCGTTTTATAGCCCACATATTCCCCATAGCGATTCACCGGGAACGGCACGCCCAGCTCCACCAGATGCATGAAGCACCGGGCAGACAGCGCCGCCTCGCAGAGCGCAGTATCCCCATCCACACTGCCGCACGAAAAGAGGTCCTGCGCCATCTGTGCCACGCTGTCGGGGCTGTCGCCGCCCAACCCCAGTTTATAATAGGTCTGCTTATCGCTCCCGGTATTCCGGGAGGTGCCCCGGTTCACACCCTCGGTCACGATGCAGACCGTTTTTGTGCCCTCCTGCTGTATCCGGCTTGCCGCATTATAGCCTGCGGCGCCGGTCCCCACGACGACCACGTCGAATGCTTCTACTCGCATAGCATCTCTTCCTTACAGTCTGTGTATGTGAAAGCCACCGTCCACATCCAGCGACATGCCGGTCACATAGGGCATCGAGCCGTTGCACAGCGCCAGCACATTGTCCGCAATATCCTCGGGACGGCCCCAACGCCGGATCGGCAGAAGTCCTCCGTCGATGAGCGCATCGTATTTCTGCTTCACGGTCGCCGTCATGCCGGTGGCAATGATGCCCGGGCGGATCTCGTTGACCATAATGCCGTATTCCGCCAGCCGGTCGGCAAAAAGGGTCGTGATCATGGAGACCCCCGCCTTGGAGATGCAGTATTCGCCCCGGTTCGTGGAGCTGGTATAGGCGCTCATGGACGAGATATTCACGATGCACCCTTTTGAATCACCCGCATTTTGGATCATGGCATTGGCGACCGCCTGGGTCAAAAAGAGCGTGCCCTTCGTATTGATGTTCATGACAAAATCGTAGCTCTCCTCGGTCATCGTCAGCAGATCGGCACGAACCCTCGGCGCCACGCCCGCAACGTTGACCAGCACATCCACCCGGCCATGCTTCTCCAGCGTTGTTTTGACCAGCTGCTCTCTGGACTCCGTCCGGCTCAGATCCCCCGCAACATAGGTGAAATTCCCCGGCAGCTCCTTTTCAAAGGTCGGCATAATATCCATACCGACCACCGCCATGCCGTGCTCCAGAAGCTTTTTGGCTGTCGCATAGCCGATCCCGCCGGCGACGCCTGTGACAATGGCAATTTTCTTCATTTCCGATCCCCTCCGCAAAATTCTTTATAGATCGGCGCATACACGGCGCCGTCCCGGACAACGCAGCCGGGCGTACCGCCCCTCTGGCGCATGATCTCCGTACACTTGGAGCAGCAGATGCAGCATTTAGCGGCGTCCATGGCGCCGTTTTGCAGGATGTCCTTGGCAAAATCCGGGTATGCCAGAATCGTTCTTCCAAAGCCGGCAAAGTCGAATTTCCCCTGTTGGATATAGGCGGCTGCGACCCGGGGCACCGCCACGCCGAGATAGGACAGCGCCGAGCATATGAGCTTCATACCGGGGACCGCCTCTTTCAGCTGTGCGGTACCGTTCAGCATGCGGGCGACCCCGACAAGGGGATGCTCCGGCGCTTCATACCCGCCGTGTGCATACGGTCGGTTCACATGCGGATTGAAATAGGGGTTGCCCATGGTAATATTCAAGATCCGCACCCCATAGTCGTACAGCATCCGGATCAGCTGTATCGGCTCCGTCGGATCGAACGCCAGCCCGCCGCCCTCCCGGACGCCGAAGCCGTACGGATACACAAATCCGTCATACACATTCAGCCTCGAGGAGACCAGAAAATCCCGGTCGGTGCTCTGGATCGCCCCCTGCACCGCCTCCCGCAGAAGCCTTGTTCTGTTTTCAAAGCTCCCGCCGTATTTTCCGGTCCGCTCATACGCCGACAGCAGCTCGCTGTTCAGATAGCGGTGACAGCACTTGATGTCCACGCCGTCAAAGCCGGCTTTTTCCGCCAGCCGGGCGCCGTTGACCAGCTTTTCCCCCACCCGATCCAGATACTCGTCGGTCACGATCCGGCTGGACGAGATCGGAGTCTCCTTTTCAAAGATCGGGTTATTGTAGGCGATCAGCGGCTCCGGCACGCCGTTGGGCTTGGAGTATCTTCCCGAATGGGTCGCCTGCATGAAGATCCTCGGCTCGTACCCGTTTTCCCGGAGCGCCAGCTCCTTGATCTCCTCTACATGGCGGGCAAACGCATCCACATTGGCTTCGTTTATGTAAAGCTGGCGTGGATTCGCCCTGCCCTCCGGCAGCACCGCCGTCGCTTCATACCATATCACGCCCGCTCCGCCCTTGGCAAGGCGTGCATATCTTCTCTTGGTCAGCACATCCGGCTCACCGGTGCGTGTGCCGTCGCAGCCCTCCATCGCCTGACAGGCAAGCCGGTTGCTGAACCGCTTGCTGCCGATGACACAGTCCTCCCGCAGGGCAGCCACATCGTCGCCAAAGCAAATATGCGTATCGTGCTCCCGATTCTCCGCCACAAAATCATCAAAATGCTTATACACCCGGTTTGACACAGTTCGTCCCTCCACATCACAGCAATCACAAGATATATTATACCGTCCTGTTGGAGCGGGCGTTATACGGATGCTGCAGACTTTTATGTAAATCTTGCTTTTTTCACCAAATATGCTATACTGATCCCGAGGTGATGACTCTTGAGATCCCGGATCCAAAGTGTGAAGTTTTCCGACACGCCGATAAGCGGCATACCCCATTATCATAATTGCCACCAGCTGCTGTTCGTCACGAGGGGGCATGCGACCATTCTGCTGAACAGCAAAGAATTCCTGCTTTCCCCGGGCGAAATACTGCTGTTGAGCCGTTTTGAACAACACAGCATACAGGACGCCTCTCCCGATTACCAGCGGTTTATCCTGAAGCTGGAGCCCCAAATGCAATACGCCCAGCAGCCCCGGCTTTTTTCCATTCTGTTTAACCGTCCGAAAAATTTCAATAATGTGATCGCCGTGGGGGATGATTTTGAAAATATCAGCGGTGTTTTCCGACAGCTGATCGCTGAAAGACAGAACGCTCATGTTATGAATGAGACCATGATCGATCTGCTGCTGCACCAACTGATGATATACATTTACCGTCCCATGGATCTGGATCGTTCCTATTACACCTCCCACCATTTCTCCATGGTGCTGCAGGCACAAAGCATTCTCAGCGCCAATTATCAGACAAGCTTCACCCTGCAGGAGATCGCCGATGCCTTATCTGTCAGCCCGTCCCTGCTTTCCCACAGCTTTAAGGAGATCACCGGCATGTCGGTAATGAATTTTTTACTGGCCTGCCGCATCGCAGAAGCCAAAAATCAATTGATTCAAACGGAAACGCCCATCGGGCTGATCGCCGAACGGTGCGGCTTTTCCGATTTCAGCAATTTCAGCCGCACCTTCAAGAAAGAGACCGGGTACACCCCCTCCCAATATGCAAAGGCATTCAAGCAGTAAAGCAGTTGTATACGACGGGGCGGCAGGAGCTGTGTTTTCGTTTTTTTCACCACCTCCAAAAGCAGAAACAGCCGCTTGATCCTCAAACGAAGGCCAAGCGGCTATGTATGTATTATTCACTTCAAGAAATCGGAATTTTACAATTATCGAATTTTTAACTGTTCAAAATGGTAACGGGGTTTTCCGATACTCTTGTTACCATACTCTATCGCTTCTGCGGGGCAATAGCAAATACAGGCCATGCAATGAGTGCATTGATCTCCCCATATCGGCTTGCCGTTTTTAAGTGTAATGTTGTTCATCGGGCAGTTTTTAACACATTGACCACACCCGATACAAGTATCATCTGTCTGAAATGCAGTAGCTTTCACGAAGAACTGATAAAAAATCGGATTTACCGGACCGCTCATGAAACGGTCATAGAGGTTGTTTCGTGGTGCAGGGAAATGTTGTTCTGCCTTAATACAGGCAATGGTGTCCACAATAGCAGGCTCCGCATTTTTTACAATCGTTCTTGCTTCCGCTGCTTGGGGTACACCGAACATGGCAATATAGTTTTCCGGCATAAGAATTTGCGATGTGCCCATATAGGATAAGTGCTTTTCTTCAGCAAGACTGCGATTATATTTTGACGCATTGCCAATTTCACCACCGCAGTTCATAACAAACCAAATACGTTTTGCAGAAAGCAATTTCGTTTTGGAAAGCCAATCCGACACAATTCGGGGAATACGCCACGCATAAGTCGGAGTCACAACGATTACAGTATCGCCTGTTTTTATTGGCGAATAATCGACTGCCTTGATTTTTGCATTCACATCTACAATCTCGTCCTGCAATTCATCTGCCATTCGCTTCGCTATATAACGGCTGTTGCCTGTTCCTGAAAAGCACAAGATCATGATGATATTGCCTCCTTAAGTGCCGATTTGTTCGATCGATCATACCACCGGATCGTGAAATGATCTGCCGCTATGTTCCGTGCAACCGGATTGCTTCCGTCCGAAAGGGTGAATATTTCTGAAAGAGCACTTGCTCTTCGCAAGTGCTCTTTTTTGCGGAAAAGGGGGAAGCTCTGAGCTCCCGCCGTCCGGGGCCGCTCTCCTGCACAACCGCAAGCGGTTTCCATCCGCACGGCGCTATACTTTTTGTCTGCGGCAAAGGTAAGCTCGCCGCACCCATCCCCACCTTTAGGTAAGGACAGGACAATAGAGATGTTTTTGCCTTTTCGCTGTCTTGATTTGAACACCCTCGACACAATCATTTTACATCACTCCCTTTCTGTTTTCAAGGTCTTTTACAGCGTCATCTCGATTTGACAGGTTGTAATATGTATTTTGACAGGTGGGACCTGTCGAAATACAGGGTCGGATCAAGACCCAGAAGGTATGGAGGTACATCCAATGGAAGAAAAGGTATTTGTAGGGTACAATTTTGGGAAGTTCCAGAATGACGAGGGACGGATGCAGGACTACTTTTTTACTTGCTGAGCGCCCTTGAAACTGTGCCGGAGATTGCTGTCCGTTCGGCTATTCTCTTTTCAGGCGGCATATCGCCATGACCGTCCTTACCTATAAGCTCTTATCTGATCAGCATCATGAGCAACGGATTTTTCAGAAGCGAGAAGCCCTTGCTTTCTGCCGAATATTCAAGTTATACCTTCTATTTTAATAAAAATCCCCCGGCGCAGCCGGGGGTATTTCATATGCGGGCAAAGCCCTATGATACTGGCAACGCCTAAAGGCGTGGAAGCGGTCTGACACCAGCAAGGAGATTGTTACCGGCTACCCGTAAACGGGTCTACAAATTCTCTAAGTGTCATCAGTTTATGAATTGTCTTGGCTTCCTTGCCGGTTGCCGCCTTCATGCGTTTCGCCGCCATACCGGTAGGCGCAGCAAGAGCAATCTCGACACCTGAAATGCGGCATATTTTCG
>CAKTVV010000022.1 GCA_934630515.1 uncultured Eubacteriales bacterium
GCCGGACAAAGCTCTCGCCGCTGGGCATATTGCAGTCGGGCTGGAGATACCAGCCCCCCATGATGTGCCAGCGTCCCTCCCGCACCAGCCGCTGAATGCGGGCGAACAGCGCCGGCTCGTATTCCTCCACCCAGCGGTACAGCATCGCCTCGTTGTGGTTGAATACGAAGCCGTCGAATTCCTCGCAGAAATTGGCGGCGCCCCGGAAGGTGGACAGTGTTTCGGCGGCGCCCTCCTCCCATTCCCATTGCCAGACCGGGTCGATGTGGGCGTTGCAGATCATATAGACATTTCGACTCCTTTTGCACGGTCGGATCAAAGCGCTGTGCCGGGGTTGGAATATTCTGTTTATATCACAGGCGCACCCGGCTGTCAATAGAAAATACCGATCCGTCCCCCGGCTGAGAGCGGGGCAGGACGGTCAAAAGGAATTGCAATCGGCGGCGGACCTTGCTATAATACAAATGAAAAATGCTCCCACGGGAGGAAGCTGCCATGCTGACACACCAAACGGAAAACACCGTTCCCGGCGAGACCTACAACGTCTATCGCTATCGGGAACGGTCCTATTATCCGCATTTTCACCGGAGCTATGAGCTGGCGTATCTGATCAGCGGCACGGCGCTTTTTACCGTCAATGGGAGAGCGTTTTCCGTCGCTGCGGGCGATTTTGTGATGATTCTCCCCTTTGAGCCCCACTCCTTTACCGTGTCGGGGGAGGGTGAATTGGTCATTACCGTGTTTTCGGCGGGGATGGCGGCGGCTTTTTCACAGATGGCCCAGGGGATGCAGGGGGATACCGCCGTATTCCGCTGCGGCGAGGCGACCCGCACGTTTTTTGAGACGGGCATACCGGCGACGACCGAGGCACCGATCACCGCCATCCCCCACGGCGCCCGACGGCTGGAGACGGAGGCACGTCTGGCGGCGGTCTGCGCTGCCTATATCCGCACGGCGTCTCTGCGCCCGTGCGAGCAGAGCACAGCGCTGCTTGCCTGTATCCTCCAATATATCGACCGGCATTTCCGAGAGGATATCTCCATCGGAACTGCCGCAAGAGCGCTCGGCTACAGCGAATGCCACCTGTCAGCAGTCATCCGCAGCCGCCTGCGTATTCCGTTCAAGGCGTTGGTCCATCAGGTGCGGTTTGCCTATGCCTGCCGACGGCTGGCGGACGGCTCATCCAGCATCACCGAGATTGCACTGGACAGCGGCTTCCAAAGTGTCCGCACTTTTAACCGGGTGTTCCGGGAGCTGTCGGGTGGGCTGTCGCCGCATCGGTGCTTTTCGGCGTCTGCAGAGGCGCCCGCACCAGCAGCACCGCCGCCGGCGGAAGGACCAGTCGGTGCATATCCTCTGCCGGGGCTCTGCGGATGACCACGTTTTCGGGGCGATCAAAGGTGTTGTGTGAATTGGCATGCTCTCCTGCCAGAAGATATGCTTCGGCTTCTCCGTCCCATGCGGCGCCGAACAGAACGGGCTCGACGGTGACGGCCGCCTCATAGGAGCAGTTGGCAAGGGTCAGGGTCAGCCATCCGTCCCGAACCGAGGCGGAAGCCGACAGGCGGGTGGCGGGATCGCTGTTGTCCTCTATGATCGTGCGGATCGCCTGAGCGCCCTGATGGTGGCGGAACATCTCAAACACATAGTAATTCGGTGTGGCGATGCAATGCCCGCCCTCGGTCAAAAACAGGGAATGGAGATTGTTGCAAAGCTGGGCGACATTCGCCATCTTCACCTTGTCGCAATGGTTGTTGAAGATGTTCAGCGTCAGCGCCGACACGACGGCGTCCCGCATGGTGGATTGCTGCTCAAACAGATTCTTCCCGCCGCTGGGGTCCGAGCCCTCGTTGTGCCAGCAGCCCCATTCGTCCACCACCAGCTGCATGCTCTGCTCTGCGCCGCAGCCCTGCACGATGGCATAGTGCCGGCAGAGCAGCTCCTCCATCCGCTCAGCTTCGGATATCAGCTTATACCAGCTTTCGGCGGTAAAATTGACCGCATCCCCCTCTGACCGGCAATAGTAGTGAAAGCTCATGCCGTCCACCGGGGCGTAGGAGCTGACTACCTGACTCGCCAAGGTCTGCGTCCACGCATAGTCCGCAGCATTTGCGCCGCCGCAGATCAGTTCGCCCGTCCGCTCGCCGTTTCGTTTCCGCAGCAGGTTATCCAAAACCGTGGAGAACCGGCGGTATTCCAGCGCATAAGCCTCGGGCGTCATGTTGCCTCCGCCGCCCCAGTTTTCGTTTCCGATGCCCCAATAAGCGACGTCGAATGGCTCCGGGCTGCCGTTTTTTGCACGCTCCAGCGCCAGTGTGGTGCTTCCGCAGGGCGCTGTGCAGTATTCCACCCAGCGGCGCATCTCCAGCGGCGTGACGGAGGTCACGTTCACGGCGAAGTACGGCTTGGATCCCACCAAATTGCAGAAGTCTATGAATTCATGGGTCCCCACCTCGTTGGTCTCGACCCGCCCGTCATAGGAGGTCCACCATCCCGCCCGGAGCGGGCGGTCGCTGCCGATGCCGTCCCGCCAGTCATAGGTCTCGGCAAAGCACCCGCCGGGCCAGCGGATGACGGGCGGTGCCAGCCGGGAGAGCTTTTCGACAAGCTCCTTGCGGAAGCCACGGATGTGGGGGATGGCGGAGTCTCTCCCGACCCATAGCCCGTCCCGCATCACGCCGCCAATGTGTTCGGCAAAATGTCCGTACAGCTCGGGGGCAATGGTGCCGATTTTTTCGGGATAGACAAGATAAACGGTCTTCATATGCTATTTCTCCTTTCCGGCGCTCTGGGGAACTGCTGCACTTCTGTTATAGCATGGCTGCATCCGATAAGCTCGCCAAAAGCCGGGTTTTCCCGGCCATTTTCCGGCTTTTGTTTCCCGGTGCCGGGGCAGCCGGCTTTAGCGTACCGGGCGGGGGAGCGGACTGCGGCGGGCTAAAATTAAAAATGTAGTGTAAAGATATACCGAAAGCCGAGAGCGGAGACGGAGATTGCCGGTGCGGATCTGTTTTCCGTGCTGGGGGTGGAATTTGCCGTGCCGTGGATTGGGACGCTGCTGACCGGGATCTTCGCCAGCCGGGGAAGTAATTATGTAAATGACCGGATCGGCAAGATCCGGGAAAAGGCAAGCGGAGAGTAAGATGGAAAACCGCCGGGGCTGCATCTGCAGCTCCGGCGGTTGTTATTACAAAAAGTTTGACAGGCATTTTGACAGGCACGTATACCCGTTTTTGGGTGCTTTTTTGCCTTTTTTCGGTTTTCATTACAAGCAAATAAGGGTAAAGCAAAACCCCGTGAAGCCTTGAAACTACTGGCTTCACGGGGCTTTTACTTTTGGCCCGCCCGGAGGGATTCGAACCCCCGGCCTTTGGAATCGGAATCCACTGCGATATCCAGCTTCGCCACGGGCGGAAATATGGTGTACTCTCAACGGTACCCCGCTATTATACAACGAAACAGCGGCAAATGCAAGAGGAAATTTCCGATTTTTTAATTTTTTGCAAAAACGTCCCGGGATCTGCCGTCGGCAAGCGGTGCTGCGGCGGGATCCGCTGCAGAAGTCCTGCCTATATTTCCCCATTTTTTGCGCCGAGGGAGGCACGTTTCTCACGGTGCCGCAAATATTTTGAGTTTTTTTGGAAAAACAGTAGCCAAATCCCAAATTATCTGGTATAATAACCAGTGGCTTTCAGTGAAATGCCGAAAAGGCGGCATTTCGACTGTGAGAAAAACAATATTTTGGAGGTAAAAGTAGTATGAGTCACAAGTATGTCTATATGTTCAGCGAAGGCAACGCTTCCATGCGTGAGCTGCTGGGCGGCAAGGGTGCGAACCTGGCCGAGATGACCAATATCGGTCTGCCGGTTCCCCAGGGCTTCACCATCACCACCGAGGCCTGCACCCAGTATTATGAGGACGGCCGCAAGATCAACGACGATATTATGGCGCAAGCCATGGCCGGCGTTGCCGAGATGGAGAAGATCAACGGCAAGAAGTTCGGCGATCTGAAGAACCCGCTGCTGGTTTCCGTGCGTTCCGGCGCCCGTGCATCCATGCCCGGCATGATGGACACCATCCTGAATCTGGGTCTGAACGACGAGGTGGTCGCCGCCATGATCGCCGGCAACCCCGATCCCAAGTTCGAGCGGTTTGTGTACGACTCCTATCGTCGGTTCATCCAGATGTTCTCCGACGTGGTTATGGAAGTCGGCAAGAAGTATTTCGAGCAGCTCATTGACAAGATGAAAGAGGAAAAGGGCGTGCACTTCGACATCGAGCTGACCGCCGCCGACCTGAAGGAGCTGGCTGGCCAGTTCAAGGCTGAGTATAAGGCGCAGCTGGGTCAGGACTTCCCCTCCGATCCGGTGGAGCAGCTGAAGCTGGCCATCGAGGCGGTGTTCCGTTCCTGGGACAACCCCCGTGCCAATGTGTATCGCCGGGATAACGACATTCCCTATTCCTGGGGTACTGCGGTCAACGTCATGCCCATGGTGTTCGGTAACCTGAACGACGAGTCCGGTACCGGCGTGGCGTTCACCCGTGATCCCGCCACCGGCGAGAAGAAGCTGATGGGCGAGTTCCTCATCAACGCTCAGGGCGAGGACGTGGTGGCTGGCGTGCGTACGCCCATGCCCATTGCGCAGATGGAAAAGGAGTTCCCCGAGGCGTATGCCGAGTTCGTGAAGGTGTGCGACCTGCTGGAAAATCATTATCATGATATGCAGGATATGGAGTTCACCGTTGAGAACAAGAAGCTGTATATGCTGCAGTGCCGCAACGGCAAGCGTACCGCTCCCGCTGCGCTGAAGATCGCCTGCGATCTGGTGGACGAGGGCATGAAGACCGAGCAGGAGGCCGTTCTGATGATCGACCCCCGTAACTTGGATACTCTGCTGCATCCGCAGTTTGATGTGAAGGCGCTGAAGGCGGCTACGCCTCTGGGCAAGGGCCTGGGCGCTTCCCCCGGTGCTGCCTGCGGTAAGGTTGTGTTTACTGCGGACGATGCGGAGAAATGGAACGCCCGCGGCGAAAAGGTCGTTCTGGTGCGCCTGGAGACCTCTCCGGAGGATATCACCGGTATGAAGGCGGCTCAGGGCATCCTGACCGTGCGCGGCGGTATGACCTCTCACGCTGCCGTGGTGGCGCGTGGCATGGGCACCTGCTGCGTGTCCGGCTGCGGCGAGATCAAGATGGACGAGGCGAACAAGAAGTTCGAGCTGGGCGGCAAGACCTTCCACGAGGGCGATGTCATCTCCATCGACGGTTCTACCGGTAACATCTACGGCGAAGCCATCCCCACGGTGGATGCGGAGATCGCCGGCGAGTTTGGCCGTATCATGGGCTGGGCGGACAAGTATCGCAAGCTGAAGGTGCGCACCAACGCCGATACGCCCCGTGACGCCAAAAAGGCTCGTGAGCTGGGCGCCGAGGGCATCGGTCTGTGCCGCACGGAGCATATGTTCTTTGAGCCGGAGCGCATTGCGGCGTTCCGCGAGATGATCTGCTCCGATACGGTGGAGGAGCGTGAGGCGGCTCTGGCGAAGATCATGCCTATGCAGCAGGCGGACTTCGAGGCGCTGTATGAGGCTCTGGAGGGCAACCCGGTGACCATCCGGTTCCTGGATCCTCCGCTGCATGAGTTCGTTCCCACCGAGGAGGCGGAGATCGCTGCGCTGGCTAAGGCGCAGGGCAAGACCGTCGAGGCGATCAAGGCGATCATCAGCAGCCTGCACGAGACCAACCCCATGATGGGTCATCGTGGCTGCCGTCTGACCGTGACCTATCCCGAGATCGCCGAGATGCAGACCAAGGCGGTCATCCGTGCGGCGATCAACGTGAAGAAGGCGCATCCGGATTGGGCCATCGTTCCCGAGATCATGATCCCGCTGGTCGGCGAGGTCAAGGAGTTCAAGTTCGTAAAGGATATCGTGGTGAAGACCGCCGATGCGGAGATCGCCGCTGCCAACAGCGATCTGAAGTATGAGGTCGGTACCATGATCGAGATCCCCCGTGCCGCATTGACGGCGGATCAGATCGCCGAGGAGGCGGAGTTCTTCTGCTTCGGCACCAACGACCTGACCCAGATGACCTTCGGCTTCAGCCGTGACGATGCCGGCAAGTTCCTGGGTGCCTACTACGACAACAAGATCTATGAGAACGATCCCTTTGCCAAGCTGGATCAGACCGGCGTGGGCAAGCTGATGGAAATGGCGGTCACCATGGGTAAGAAGGTACGTCCGTCCATGCACTGCGGTATCTGCGGCGAGCACGGCGGCGATCCGGTCTCCGTGGAGTTCTGCCACAAGATCGGTCTGGACTATGTGTCCTGCTCGCCCTTCCGTGTGCCGATCGCCCGGCTGGCTGCTGCACAGGCTGCTATCAAGGAAGGAAAGAACTAAGTTATCCCATCCGGTTTGATTTTGTTCTGACGATCGACGGTGTAAAAGCGTTCCACCTACGGACTCGACAAAACGAAGAGTCCATAGGTGGAATGACATCACCGTCAAAGGCGTATCGAACCCGAAAAGGCAGGTTTTGCAACCTGCCTTTTCTTTTATCCAACCTATCTGCATCAAACGAGATGGACTATACCCTGGAAAACGGACAGGGGAAAGAAGCGCCTTCTGTTGTAGAATAGAAGCTACAACAGAAGGTGCTGTCATGTCCGGACAATAGACAAAAGGAGAGGCGCTCAGCGAAGACGTGTTCCGACGAAAAGTTGCAGGAAAAACGAACCGGGAGATCGGTGCCCGCTTCGGACTGAGCAAAGCACAGATCTACGATGTGGCTGCCGCCGACCCCCTTTTTGTTGTCAAATCGGTATTCGTCCGGCTGCTGTGCACGCAGCTTTGCTGTCGCCAGCAGAGCGTAGCCCTGTCCGATCGAAACAAGACTGCCCGCAGTTGCGTTGCGTCCGCCGCCTGCATCAAGGCGATGATCGTGCCGGGACGTCTCAAGTGCTTCGGCATCCTCGGACGGGAGGAAAACGTGGTGATTCCGTGGAATAAGATCGAGATCATCGGCTGCGACACGATCCTCGTCTGCATCGAGCCGGGCTACAACCGCCGGAAGCGGAGGAGGCTGCTTGAGATGTTCAAGCGTTAAACGGCGGCGCTGATTGTGTCTGCGCCGCCTCTGCATTTTCAGAGCGCCATCCGGTACGCCCGCAGTCCGGTCAGGCTGATGCGGGCGTTCCTCACAGCCGCCGAGAGCGTCTCCGGGCGGCGGGCGCAGACAAAGGTCTGGCAGAGCCGCCCGTCGAGGTAGAGCTGGGCGATGCCGTGCAGCACGAGCAGCCGGAAATGCGTCCGCTCGCCGGGGTCGAGGTGCGCGCGGGCGGCGTCCCACGGGCTTACGGTGTCCAGCGGGTCGAAGCGGGAGCCGTCCCAGCCGCCGATGCGGGTATACGAGCAGCGCGGGTGTCCCGCCTCGGTCAGGATCGCTGTCCCGCCGAGCGCAAAGCCCGCTGCGCTCGGACGCCAGACCCCCGCACGGACCGCCCCGCGCTCCGGCCACGGCTCCGCGGCAAGCCAGCCCTCGAGGAACAGCCCGGCGGATGCGTCGAACGAGAGCAGCGGCGCTTCGGCGTACTCGTCGGTGAGCTGGTAGGCGGGCAGGGCGCGGCTCTCGAGGGTCAGGGTCTCCGGACAGGCGCACGGCTCGCCGCGCAGGACGTCGTTTCCCTCCCACCAGCCGGGCATCAGCCCATCCGCACCCTGCATCACGCGGCAGAGCGGGAGCGTCCAGCAGGTATTCTGCGGGTCGTCGAGGGGATAGCAGACGGCGCCGGAGGCGAGCAGCGGAGTGGGTGCAAAGCCGTCTTCGCTGACGCCCGGCGCGGTGTCCTTACCCGTGCCGACGCCCGGCGCGGTATCATAATCATGGACAAAGCCGGGGAGGCAGGAGACGAAAACCTCGCCGGGGACGCCGTTCTGCCCGGCGAAGCGGTGCCTCTTGCAGGGACGGAACGGGCCGTCCTCCGAATCCGACTCGAAGACATAGGCGGCGTAGCCGTAGTTGCCGTTATACGGCGGGCAGATGCCTCCCATGAGATACCAGCGGCCGCCGAGCCGCTCGAAGCCGCCGACCTCCATCTCCCGTGCGGACTCGTACCCGCACCAGTCGACGGGCGGCGGCGGGCAGGTCTCCCACGTCCTGCCGTCCTGCGAACGGCGCAGTCCGCACAGGCCGCTCTCTCCCGCCTTCGGCACGGCGACGATGCAGCCGGCGTACCCGCCGTGCTCGCTCTCCCGGCAGTACATATGGTCCCAGCGCTCATGCGGCTCGTACCAGTGCGGGTCGGGGGCGTCGTATCCGGTCTTCTCCCAATGGACGAGGTCGTCCGAGACGGCGTAGCCCATCATGTCGTTGACGCCCTGTCCGGACGTCGTGCCGTAATTCATATAGAAGCGCCCGTCCCCGGCGCGGAGGACGCCGCACTTCCAGACGGGCCGCTCGTCGGTCAGGACGTTCCCCCTGTCCTCCCAATGGACGCCGTCCTCTGAGACGGCAAGGCGGCAGGCGTAGGACTCGCTCCCGCCCGGCGCGTAGTACATCGTGAACAGATAGAACCGTCCCTGCCAGCGCAGGACGGTGGGGTCCCAGAGTTTTCCTTTTTCAGGGCGGTAGAGCATGGCGGTTCTCCTTTTTCAGGGGCTTCAGACCCGGATTTCCAGCAGTGCGGACGCAAACAGCTGCCCGCCGTACGGTCCGCGCTGGATATGCCCAATCATGCCGAGCGCATCGTTGCGGAAGACCGCGACCTTGACCGGCACGTCCTCCTGCCGCAGGACGGCAAGCTCCGGCAGCCTTGCCTGCGTGCAGCCGGGATGGTGGCGCAGGGCGTGGATCAGGTCGATCTCCGCCGTACCGACGCCCTCCTCCCGCAGGGTCAGCAGCACCAGCTTTTCCGCTTCCCGGGCGATTTTGGTGATCTTCCGGTCTGTTTCGTCCATAAGGATACCTCCGACAGATAGTTGTATATACATCGTTGTACATACAGCCATTATAGATCAAAATAAGGCCTTGTCAAGAGGCAATTGTCCAGAAGAATTCCGTTGCGGTGCGTATGGGGCAGCGGGCAAAAGGAGTGCTGTGGGATGGTTCATATACGCTATAATGGATTACTGTTGACTTTTTTGGAGAAGTAGGATAGAATGTCTGCGAGAGACGATTCTGTTATATTTCCGAGCCTTGCTTGTTCGGCGATCACTGACAGGTCGTCTCTCCCTGCGTAGGCGGCTTTGCCGGCCTGGTACTGTGGCGGGGCGATGGAACTTTCCGGCTGCGGTATCGGCGGTATATCACCGGCGAATCCGGTAAACGGGTGCTTTTACGCCGGAATTCCGGAAGGAACGGATTTTTTTGAAAAAGTGCTTGACTTTTGCTGAAACTTCTGGTATCATATGACTCGTTCCTTTGAGGAACGGTTATCTGCATGGGGGTATAGCTCAGCTGGGAGAGCGCTTGAATGGCATTCAAGAGGTCAGCGGTTCGATCCCGCTTATCTCCACCAAGGAAAAGCCCGACAAGCCTTGATATGACAAGGCTTGCCGGGATTTTTACTATTCTCCTGTATTCTGCGAAAGATGGCAAAAACTTTTTCTATTACTGCCCATACCACTGCCCTTTTTAGTGACAAAAAAGGTGGGATACCCAATTGGGTATCCCACCTATAAATTTACTCTCCGCTTGCCTTTTCCCGGATCTTGCCGATGCGGTCATTTACATGATCGGCGTGGATCAGATCACATAGTCATTCGCAGCGCTGTCCCGATGGCGATCCACAATATCCTGCAGGGTAATTCCGTCCAAATAGGTGCAGATGGCATCGTTCAGCCCCTGCCAGATCCACAGGGTGGCGCAATCGGCGCTGCGTTCGCAGCCATAGGGCGGCTGCTCCAAGCAGGGCACCGGCGCCAGACTGCCCTCGGTCAGCCGCAGGATATGTCCGACTGTATAGTGCTCTGGAGATTGCGCCAGCCGGTATCCGCCCTGATACCCCCGGTTCGTTTTCAGAATGCCGTCCCGGTTCAGCACCGCCACGATCTGTTCCAGATACTTTTTGGAAATTCCTTGCCGGTTGGCAATATCCTTAAGTGTGACAAAGCCAGCCCCTTGATGCTCAGCCAGATCCACCAGCATGCGCAGTGCATAGCGCCCTTTTGTGGAAATTTTCATTGCCTGTCCCTGCCTTATGCGTGAATGAACGGCGGATCGCACCGTCCTTAACCCTATGATACCATATACATAGTAGGCTTTCAAGTCTTTTGCGCCGGGAAATTCTGCAGTGGCTCCAGATCAGCCATTTGTTCGGCTGCCTATGATATCCACAGGGGATTGCTACGGGGTTGCTACGTATTTTCACAATGGAAGACAAAAGGAAAAGCCTTGAAACACAGTAGTTTCAAGGCTTTTCGCTGGTGGACAATAACGGACTCGAACCGCTGACCCTCCGCACGTCAAGCGGATGCTCTACCAGCTGAGCTAATTGTCCATACACGCTTTCACAAAGCGTGTATCATTATAGCGGATAACGGAGGATTTGTCAAGAGCCGAAAGCGAAAAATTTCCGTTCAATTCAAAATGACGATTGAGTTATTGAAAACTGTGAAAATTCAAGCGCATATCGAGAAAATTCTCGGAAATCTGTGCGATTTTGCAAGTTTGTAAAAATAGACTTGCAAAACAAGGGCCGTTGTAGTATACTGTAAGGGTATTTTGGCGGCAGGAGCGTGCCGCTCAGCAGAAAGGACGGATTTCCATGACAACAATATGCACACAGGATCCGGCGAAGATGACCTCTGCCCAGCGGGCGACCCGCAAGGCGGAGCTGGAGGCTGTCTATCGGGAGTATCAGAAGCAGGGGCTGCAGCTGGATATGTCCCGGGGGAAGCCCTGCACCGAGCAGCTGGATCTGACGCTGGATATGCTGGAGTGTGTCAACGCCCGGGACGGCTATAAGGCGGAAAATGGGCTGGATGTCCGTAATTATGGGCTGCTGGACGGACTGCCGGAGGCGAAAAAACTGTTCGGCGATGTGCTGCATATGCCGCCGGAGGCGGTGATCGTGGGGGGCAACTCCAGCCTCAACATGATGTTCGATTATATTGCTACTGCCTACAGCCACGGCGTTTGCGGTCACGAGCCCTGGTGCCGTCAGGGCAAGGTGAAATTCCTCTGCCCTGCGCCCGGCTATGACCGGCATTTTGGTGTGACCCAGTATTTTGGTATCGAGATGCTGACGGTTCCCATGACCGAGACGGGGCCGGATATGGCGCTGGTGGAGAAGCTGGTGCAGGATCCGTTGGTCAAGGGCATATGGTGCGTCCCGATGTATTCCAATCCCGACGGCATCACCTATTCCGATGAGACGGTGCGGCGGCTGGCGGCGCTGACGCCGGCGGCGCCGGATTTCCGCATCATGTGGGATAACGCCTATTGCCTGCACCATCTGGAGGAGCCGGGCGATACGCTGCTGGACATTTATCCGGAACTGGAGCAGCGGGGGCATGAGGATCTGGTGATCATGTTTGCCTCCACCTCCAAGATCAGCTTTCCCGGCTCCGGGGTGGCGGTGCTGGCGGCCAGCCCCAATAATGTGGCGGACGTCAAGAGCCGCATGACCATCCAGACCATCGGCCACGATAAGCTGAATATGCTGCGCCATGTGCGGTATTTCAAGGATCTGGCGGGGATCCAGGAGCATATGAAACTCCATGCTGCCATTTTGCGCCCCCGGTTTGAGGCGGTGCTGACGGCGCTGGATACCTATCTTTCCGGGCGGGGGATCGCCAGCTGGCACCGTCCCCGGGGCGGCTACTTTGTCAGCGTGGATCTGGCGGATGGCTGCGCCCAGCGCACGGTGGAGCTGCTGCGGCAGGCCGGGGTCAGCATGACCCCGGCGGGCGCCACCTATCCCTATGGGGTGGATCCCCATGACAGCAATATCCGCATTGCCCCCTCCTATCCGTCGGTGGAGGAGCTGCAGGTCGCCATGGAGCTGTTTTGCATTTGTGCGGAGCTGGCGTATTTGGAGCGGTTGGAAAAGGAATAAACCGCCGTTTTTATACGAATATCGGAAAACTGCCGGGAATCTCCCGGCAGTTTTTGCTTTTTTCATTGACTTTTGCCGGAAACCCTTGTATAATGGAAATCTATAGCGGCGCAGTGCGCCGCCGTCAAAGCAAACAGGAGGTCAAAACCCATGAAGCGTACACCAAAGCCGGTATTCTTCATCGTGGCGATTCTGATCCTGGCGCTGTCCTATACCGCCGTATTCGGCGTGTACACACGCTATGGAGACCGCACCGATACCGTGATCCGAGGCATCAGCGAGATCCGCTGGGGCATCGATATTCAGGGCGGTGTGGACGTCACCTTCGGTCCCACCGATGAGAATATTGAAGTGACAGCCGCTCAGCTGGACGGCGTCAAAAAGATCATTGAGCAGCGTCTGGTCAGTAAGAACATTACCGACTATGAGGCATACACCGATGCCTCCAGTAAGCAGGTCATTGTGCGGTTCCCCTGGTCCAGCACCGAGGAGACCCCCGAAGAGGCTGTGGCGGAGATCGGTCAGACCGCTATGCTGGAGTTCCATTACGGCAGCGACACCGATTCCGACGGTAAGCCCACCGGCGATCTGATCCTCAACGGAGACGATGTGGAATCGGCGCAGGCAATGTATCAGCAGAGCGAGCAGAAAGGCACCGGCGAATACGTGGTGTCCCTGAAGCTGAAGGAGGCGGGCAAGGCCGCCTTTGCCACCGCCACCGAAAAGCAGTATAACGGCGGCAGCAGCAAGGGCACCATCTCCATCTGGCTGGACGATCAGATGATCTCCAATCCCACGGTCAATGCGGTCATCACAGACGGCAACGCCGTGATCTCCGGCAGCTTCAAGGAGTATTCCGACGCCAAGGCGCTGGCCGATCTGATCACCTCCGGCGCCCTGCCCTTCGAGATCGAGACCAAGAGCCTTGGCTCCATCTCCCCCTCCATGGGCAGCAGCGCTCTGCGTGCCATGGGGATCGCAGCGGTCATTGCACTGGTGCTGGTGATCCTTATTATGATCCTCATCTACCGGCTGCCCGGCGTGGTGGCGTCTCTCTCCCTGCTGGGACAGATGGCGGGCACTGTGGCTGCCATCACCGGCTATTTTGCCGTGTTCAACAGCTTTACCATGACCCTGCCCGGCATTGCCGGCCTGATCCTGTCCATCGGTATCGGTGTGGACTGTAACGTCATCACCGCCGAGGCGGTGCGGGATGAGATCCGGGCGGGCAAGACCATCGACGGCGCTATCCGCTCCGGCTCCAAGAATTCGTTCTGGGCGATCTTCGACGGCAACATCACCGTGCTGATCGTGGCGGCGGTGCTGATGGGCGTGTTCGGCTCCTCCAGCAGCCTGTTCGGCATGCTGTTCAGCTGGCTGCCGGTGTCCACCACCGGCTCGGTGTACTCCTTCGGCTACACGCTGCTGATCGGCGTGGTCATGAACTTTGTCATGGGCATCTGGGCGTATCGCCTGATGCTGCGGTCGGTCTCCCGCTTGAAGATCTTCCGCAATCCCTGGTTGTATGGAGGTGATCGCAAATGAAAAAGTTTGATTTTGTCGGTCATCTGAAGACCTTCCTGTGCATCTCGCTGGCGATCATGCTGGTGGGCGTTGTGATGAATGTGATCTTCGGCACCCAGATGGACGTAGCGTTCAAGGGCGGTACGGTCATTCGGTATAGCTATGAGACTGCCCCGGATATGGATGCCCTGTCCAAGGCTGCCAAGGAAACGCTGGGCAGCGAGGCATCGGTGGCGCAGGATGAGATCAACAACACCCAGGTCGTCACCGTGACGCTGCCGGGTGAAATCACCATGGAGCAGCAGCAGGCATTCGCCGATAAGATGGAAAAGGATTTTGAGGCCAATAAAATGGAGAACTTCAGCTCCAATACGCTGAGTGCTTCGATGGGCTCCAAGTTCTTCCTGCGGTGCGTGATCGCTCTGGTGATCGCTGCGGCGCTGCTGCTGCTGTATGTGGGCTTCCGGTTCCGCAAGATCGGCGGCTTCACCGCCGGTGTGACGGCGCTGCTGGCGCTGCTCCACGATCTGCTGATCGTGTATTTCGTGTTCGTGATCTTCCGGATTCAGCTGAACGAGAACCTGGTGGCGGTGATGCTGACCATTCTGGGCTACTCACTGAACGACACTATCGTGATCTTCGACCGGGTCCGGACCAATCGCCGCAAGATGAATGTGCCGCTGGATGAGGTAGTGAATACCTCCATCCATCAGTGCATGCGGCGGACCATCATCACCAGCGTAACGACCGCCGTGGCGATCGCCTCGGTGCTGGGCGTGGCTCTGGTGATGCATGTGGACTCCATCATCAGCTTTGCGCTGCCGATGCTGTTCGGTACGATCTCCGGCTGCTATTCCTCTCTGGTGCTCAGCACCCCCCTGTGGGCGAAGTGGATGGATCGCCGGGAGGCAAAGGAAAAGGCGAAGAAAACAACGGCGTAATTTGCCGGTCAGAAGCAATCGACCCGACCGCCGCAGCTTGCTGTGGCGGTCGGGTTTTGTGCATAGGGAAGTGAGAGCATGGATAGCACTCTGTTCGGGCAGGAGCGCATCAGCCGGATCCTGTGGCGGCTGGCGCCGCCGGTGATGCTGGCGCAGCTGATTCAGGCGCTGTATAATATCGTGGACAGCTTTTTCGTGGGGAAATATTCGGAGGCAGGGCTGACGGCGCTGTCCATCGTCTATCCGCTGCAGCTGATGATGATCGCTCTGGCGGTGGGGACCGGCGTGGGACTGAATACCGCCATCGCCCGCTATCATGGCACCGGCGACCACGAGCGGGCGCAGCGGATCGCCGGCACCGGTCTGCCGCTGGCGCTGGGGCTGTGGGTGGTGTTTGCCGGGGTCAGCTATGGGGTGCTGCCCGCCTATGCGGCCATGTCCTCCGACTCGCCGGAGGTGATCCGGGAGGTGATCGTATACGGACGGATCGTATGCGTGGCGTCGGTGGGGCTGTTCTGCGAGAGCGTCTGGACGAAGGTGCTGCAGGCGGATGGTGACATGAAGACCCCCATGCTGGCGCAGATCGCCGGTGCGGTCACCAACATTGTGCTGGATCCCATCCTGATCTTTGGCTGGGGTGTTCCGGCGATGGGCATTGCCGGGGCGGCGATCGCTACCGTTGCGGGGCAGCTGGTGGCGGCGGCTATCGTGCTGCCCCGGGGCTATCGGCGTTCGCCCGCCCGGCAGGAATATCCTGGATACCTGAAGCTCATTTACCGGCTGGGAACGCCCAATATTCTTATGCAGCTGGCGTACACCTTTTATATTCTGGGGCTGAATCTGATCTTGTCCGGATTTTCCGATCAGGCGGTGACAGCGCTGGGGCTGTATTATAAATGGCAGACCTTCTTTTTTATCCCGCTGGGAGCGCTGCAGACCTGTATCGTGCCGATCCTCAGCTATAACTATGCGGCAAGGCGGCTGGATCGGGTGCGGCAGACCCTGACGGCCTCGCTGCTGTTCGGAGCGGCGCTGATGGCGGTGGGGACTCTGTGCTTCGAGGTGCTGCCGGCGCCCATGCTGCGGGTGTTCACCGCCAATCCGGAGGTCATCCGCATCGGCACCTATGGCTTTCGCTGGATCGGCCCCAGCTTTCTGCCGATGGTGACCTCCCTGCTGTTTCCGGTATTCTTTCAAGCGGTGGGGCAGGCGCTGAAAAGCTCTCTGCTGACCGTGATCCGTACGGTGATGCTGTTTGTGCCGTTGGGATATCTGTTTTCCCGGTTCGGCTTGGAGTGGTTCTGGCTGACCTTTGTGTGTACGGAGGTGCTGACCTCGGCGGTAGGACTGGTGTTCTATCGGCAGTTTGTGAAGCGCACCGAAAGTGCCGTCCCCTCGGAAGCACAGGGCTTTTGTGCTGCCCGGGAATAAGGAATGCAAACGATGAACCGCCCGACCGTATCCAAAGAATACGGTCGGGCGGTCTTGCTTTTGCTGGTTGCTCCTTTGGACGCCCCATGCCCGCCAGCTTTCGTGCCGATGGCAGACCGTTGGTGGTGTTTGCCGGATGAGCGGTGGAGAAATACATCCGACTACCGAAGTGGTGAAAGCACTGTCTGGCAGAGCATTTGTATAAAGCTGCGAAACAGGGCGCACGGTAGAAACTCAGATTTCAAATAGACTCGGCGTGCGCCCAGAATCTGTACAAACTACGGAGAATGGGCGATGAGCCCATTCTCGAGGGCGCACGGTAGAAACTCAGATTTCAAATAGACTCGGCGTGCGCCCAGAATCTGTACAAACTACGGAGAATGGGCGATGAGCCCATTCTCGAGGGCGCACGGTAGAAACTCAGATTTCAAATAGACTCGGCGTGCGCCCGTTATTCCGTCCGCAGCGCCACGACTGGATCCTTTTTTGCCGCCGAGCGGGAGGGGATGATGCCGGAGATCAGCGTCAGCAGCACGCTGATGGCGATCAGGATCAGCGCCGCCGGCAGGGGCAGATAGGCGCTGAGGTTGGGAATATCCGTCAGATGATGCACCAGCGCATTGATGGGAATACACAGCAGATAGGTGATAAGTACCCCCAGCAGACCGGAGGTAAAGCCGATGATCACCGTTTCGGCATTGAACATACCCGACACGTCCCGCTTGGAGGCGCCGATAGCACGGAGGATGCCGATCTCCTTGGTGCGCTCCTGTACCGAGATGAGGGTGATGACCCCGATCATGATGGAGGAAACGATCAGAGAAATGGCAACAAAGCCGATCAGTACATAGGTGATGGCGTTGATGATGGTGGTGACGGAGGACATCATCAGCCCCACATAGTCGGTGTAGCGGATCTTGGACAGATCGTCCACCGTGTCGTTATAGGCGGCGATGGCATCCTCGATGCCGTCCTTGCCCGCAAAGGTGGCGGTGTACAGATTGATGGTGGAGGGCTTATTCAGATCCACACAGCCCAAGGTCTGCAGATTGCCGTCGTAGGTGGCGTCGGAAAACTCCAGCACCTTATCGTAATAGGCGGCGCACTGCTCCGGCGTGTAGCTGTCCAGCGCTGCCGTCAGCGCCGCTGCCCGCTGGGCCTGACTGATGCCCGCCAGCCGGGCGGCCGCCGCCTGCGCATATTGGGCGGTGACCTGCTCCTCCACCTGCTGGCGGAACGCCTTGGTCAGCTCCTCGTCGCTCATGCCGGACAGATATCCGGCGACGGTGGCTTCGCTCATGCCCATCTGCTGGGTCATGGCGGCGGTGAGGGTCGCCTCCATTTTCTCCCGGGTCATGGTTGCCATGATCTGGTCGGTGGAGGTCTTCAGCTGCTCGTCGGAGGGCAGGGACAGGATGCCGGTGTAGGTCTTTGCCTTGCCCGCCTCATCCTGTGCCTGCACGATGGAGCGGAAGGCTGCCTGCTTTTCCGTGTCGGACAGATCGCCGGTGGCTTTGAAGGGCAGCCCGGTGAAGATATCGGTGCCGGTCTCTGCCTTTTGCGCCTGCACGGCGGCGGAATCCTCCGAGCGGCGGATGATCTCCCGGGTCAGCTCGCTGGTATAGCCGATGGAGCCGGTGAGCATGGCGGATACGGCGTCCTTGTTGGGGCGGATGATACCGCTGACGGTCAGGGGGATGCCGTTGTCGTATAGGTATTTCATACCGGCGTCGGTCTCCCGCAGATCGGTGTACAGACCGGTCTTTTCATCCTTAATGAAGCATTCGGCGGGCAGCACCGTGTGGTATTCCCGCTCGCAGATCTCCGCATAGGACCAGCTCTGCTGGGAGACGGACACCTCCGTCTTGTTCACCGCCGCATCCATGAGGGCGTCGATCTCCTCCTTGGATTTCAGCCCCAGCGCATACAGGGTGATGTCGCCCAGCTCGTTGTTTTCATCCAGCACCAGCACGATCTCGTTATATTTTGTCGGCCAGCGGCCGTAGACCACATCGTATTGCTTTTCCAACAGAGGATTGATGAGCGCCCCGTCATCCCCCGGCAGCATTTCCTGAAAGGTGCCGGAGCGCTGCATGGAGGAAGAGGAAAACATCTGGGACAGAGAGCCGCCGGAGGAGGCGTCCGGATCCATCATCGCCGCCATGCTGCTGCCCATGTATTCCGCAATGAGCTGCTGCATGAGCTGGGTGGCGTCGGACTGCATCACGGTGCCGTCCACGCTCTTGGTATAGATGAGCAGATCGGTGTCATAGCCGTATTGCACACCGGACACCGCCTCCCGCAGACCGGTGGTATCGTCGGCGTCCGCCCGGCGCTGCTCCAGATAGGTCTTGAAGGAGGCAAGATCGTTTTCGTCTGCCTCCAGATTGTTGAGCGAATTTACCATATCGTAGACCACGTTTTTCTGGTAGACGGCGTCGTCCTCGTGGTCGCCGGCGGATTGGGCGGTGCCCATAAAGGCCTTGAGCAGGGTGCTGACATCCACATGGGTCGCCTCCAGCGTCAGGGGATAGGACGCCAGCGTATCCTCCTGCACCTGCTCGATGTAGAGAGTCGTACCTTGGGAGACGGCGTAGATCAGCGCAATGCCGATGATGCCGATGCTGCCCGCAAAGCTGGTGAGCATGGTCCGTCCCTTTTTGGTGAACAGATTTTTCAGCGACAGCCCGAAAGCGGTGAACCACGACATGGAGGGGCGCTTTTTGGTGCGCTCCTCGGCAGCCTTTTTCTCCTGGGCGGCGGTCTCCTCCGCCAGCTCCTCCGCCGTCAGCGGGGCGGAATCCCCGATGACCTGCCCGTCCAGCATCCGGATGATGCGGGTGGAGTATCGCTCTGCCAGCTCCGGATTATGGGTGACCATCACCACCAGCCGATCCCGGGCGACCTCCTTGAGCAGCTCCATGACCTGCACGCTGGTCTCGGTGTCCAGCGCCCCGGTGGGCTCGTCCGCCAGAATGATGTCCGGGTTGTTGACCAGTGCCCGGGCGATCGCCACCCGCTGCATCTGTCCGCCGGACATCTCGCTGGGCTTCTTGCGCAGCTGGCTGCCCAGCCCCACCTGCTCCAGCGCCTCCTTCGCCCGGCGGCGGCGCTCGTTCTTCGGCACGCCGGAGAGGGTCAGCGCCAGCTCCACATTTTGCAGCACCGTCTGGTGCGGGATCAGGTTATAGCTCTGGAACACGAAGCCGATGGTATGATTGCGGTAGGTATCCCAATCCCGGCTGCCAAAGGCACGGGTGGACTTGCCGTTGATGATCAGGTCGCCGCTGGTGTATTGATCCAGTCCGCCGACGATATTCAGCAGGGTGGTCTTGCCGCAGCCGGACGGCCCCAGTATGGAGACGAATTCGTTGCGGCGGAAATCCAGCGATACGCCCCGCAGAGCGGTCACGGCGTTTTCCCCCGCCGCATAGGTTTTGACGATCTCTTTCAGTTGCAGCATAGCGGTATTCTCCTGCTCTGTAATTTTCCGATATTTCAACGGTGTTCATTGTATCAAAGGGTTATGAACTCCGTATTAACGAGTTTTAACGAAATTTCCCAGTCAAAATTTTGGGAAACACCCATTGACAGATTTTGTCAAATTCCGTATAATAAAGCCAAAGCGCCGGATACGGCAGGAAAGGATGAACAGTATGCAGCAGAATGAAAGGAACGGTTGGCGGACCCTTTGGCTTGTGTTGGGAGCGGTCGCTCTGGCGGCAGCGGGGCTGTGTGTGGTTTTCCGTCTGGAACGGCGGCTGGTGCAGCTGTGCCGGACGGCAAAGGAGCGGCTGAGCCTGCGCCGCTCCCGGTTTGAGACGGATTTTTGAGGCAAATACACCGTAGCGCTGCTGCGGCAGCTGTCGTGTGAAACGAGTATGCCCGGAATCGTGTGTCATAAGTAAAATACAGTGAGGCGAAAACCGATCGTTTTCGCCTCACTGTATTTTTTAATCTCTTTTCGGATGGGGGCTGTCGTCATCATCCACCGGGTCGTCGGGAAAGGGGATCCCCACGCAGCCGGCGCCCAGCGGTCCGATGAGAGGGAAAATGTTGTCGGTATCGGTGGTATCCTGCACCTCGCACCGGCCGTACTTGTTCACCATATCCCACACGTCCAGCGGTTCACCCGGCACCACGTCGGTGGAGGGGGTCACATTATCCGGCGTGTCGGGAGCGGGCTTTTTCTTTGCCATAACTATCACCTCGCCGGTAGTGTGTGCCGGGCGGCGGTGAAATATGCGCTGAAAAAGCCCTGCATCCTTGTCGATACCGGATGCAGGGCTTGGAACGAACTATAGGTCGGTGGGGGTCATCTCATAGGACAGTGTCATCAGGCTGTCACCCAGATGGACGTTTTCCACAATCGCTTCGGGGTGGTGGAACGCAATGTCGTAGTGGGAAAAATTCCAGAACCCCCGCACCCCGCAGCTGAGCAGCCGCTCCACCAGCGGCGGCGCCGCCTCCTTGGGGATGCACAGGATCGCCATCTGGGGCTGGTGCTGGCGGCAGAATTCCTCCAGCTCCTCTGTGGGACGGATGGGCTGGCTGCCCAGCAGCTTGCCGGCCAGGGGCGGTGCGTCGTCGAACAGCCCCACCAGCCGGAAGCCCCGGGTGGAGAAATCCATATGCTTGACGATGGCTTTTCCCAGATTGCCCACACCCAGCAGCACGGCGTCGGTGAGCCGATCCATGCCCAGAATGTGGCCGATCTCCCGATACAGCACATCCACTACATAGCCGTAGCCCTGCTGCCCGAATCCGCCGAAGCAGTTAAAATCCTGCCGGATCTGGGAGGCGGTCAGCCCCATGAGGCGGGACAGCTCCCGGGAAGAGATGCGGGTGACGCCGTTCTCCTTGAGATCGTACAGAAAGCGGTAATACCGGGGCAGCCGCCGGATCACCGGCATGGAAATATAGGTATCCTTTGCCATGCACATTCACCTCATGCTTTCGGGCGCACGCCCGGGATGAAATCGCTGTGTCCGGGAGCGCTCCCGGGACTTATTTTGTTCCCGTGGAGCCGAAGCCGCCGCCGCCCCGCACGGTGTCGGACAGCTCGTCCACCTCGGTGAACTCTGCCGTCAGATAGGGCAGGATCAGCAGCTGGGCGATGCGCTCCCCGGCGGCGATGGTCTGGTGGGCGCCGCTGTGGTTATGCAGCGCCACCATCAGCTCCCCCCGGTAGTCGGCGTCGATGACGCCGATCTTATTGGCGGGTGCCAGCCCCCGCTTGGTGGCCAGCCCGCTGCGGGCGCAGATCAGCCCCACATAGCCCTCCGGGATCTCCACCGCCAGCCCGGTATGCACCAGCACCGTCTCTCCGGCGTTCAGATTCAGCGGTGCGTCCAGCACCGCATACAGGTCGGCGCCGGCGGCAGCGGCGCTGCCGTAGGTGGGGGTCACCGCCCGGTCGTCCAGCTTGCGAAAATGTACGGTCATTGATAATCGCCCCATTCCTTCAATATGATCTGCCCGGCAGCCAGCGTTGCCGGGACGTCGATGATGCGCTGGTTGGAGGAACCCCGGAACCGCAGGCGGATGTCCTTTTTATCCGCCTCGAACCGCCCGTCCACCACCACGTCCAGCAGCCGGATCAGCTCATCGGTGTCGGCGGTATGCGCCCGCCCGGTGGGATCCAGCAGCTCGGCATCCAGCAAATAGCCGGTGTAGCACCAGATGGTCTTTTCTGGATAGCGTTCTTTGACCCGCTGCAAAAAGGGCAGCAGCACCTGCTGATGCGCCGGCTCCAGCGGCTCGCCTCCCAGCAGAGACAGCCCCGCCACATACGGGGGCGCCAGCGCCGTCAGGATGGCGTCCTCCACCGCCGGGGTGAAGGGCTCGCCATACTGGAAATCCCACGCCTCGGCGTTAAAGCAGCCCTTGCAGTGATGGGTGCAGCCGCTGACGAACAGGGAGACCCGCACACCGATGCCGTTGGCGATGTCGTTATATTTGATAGTGGCATAGTTCATGGGTGATTCCTCCCGATCGAGGACATTCTATCACAGTTTGCGTCGAAACGCAAGGGGCTATCCTCCTGCCCGGTCTATTGCCGCAGCAGCGCCTGGCGCTGGCGGTAATCCGGCATATACTGCTCGACGAGGGCATAGAACGCCGGACCGTGGTTATGATGGCAAATGTGTGCCAGCTCGTGTACCACCACATAGTCGATGGCCTCCGGTGGATACAGCATGAGCCGCCAGGAAAAGCACAGCCGATTTTGCCCGCTGCAGCTGCCGAAGCGCTTTTGGGCGCCGGTGATGCGCACGCCGGCGGGGGTCAGCCCCATGAGGGCGCTGTAGTGGGCTACCCGCCGGGGCAGCACCTCTGCTGCTAGCTGCCGCAGCTCCTGCTCCAGCTCCGGGGAGACCGGGCGTGCCAGCCCGGTCTGCTGCCGTTCCCGCTGCCGCTGGGTCTGGCGGGTGATCCAGTCGGCGTGGCGATCCACGAACCGCTGGATCTCCGCCGTCGGGCACCGCCGGGGTGCCCGCACCACCGTTTCCAGCGCCGGGGTCACCTCCAGCGACAGGGTACGCCGGTCGGAGCGAATGAGCCGATAGGGGATCGTGGCTTCAGTGCTGCTCATAGGCTTGCAACAGCTCCTTCAGATAGACAGTGTATTGCTCCCGCACGGCGGGCGGGCTTACGATCGTCAGGTCGGTGCCGAAACCGGATGCCCAGGCGAAAAAGGGCTCGCTCACCGCAATGGGGACCCGCACGGTGAAATGACCTTCTCCCTCCGGCAGCAGTGCCGTATCCTGCCCGAACCGGTCGAGGATCACGCCGGTCATCCACTGGGCGCAGCGCAGGGTCACCGGCTGCTCCTCGCCGCCGAACATCCCGAAGGTTTTTCGGGAGAATGCCGCCATATCCTCCGCCTCGAAGCGATCCCGTCCCTGCCGCCGCTCCTCGGTGGAACGAATGTGCAGCATCCGGTCCACCCGATAGTGGCGCAGTCCCTTGCCGGCTTCATAGGCGATGAGATAGTAGTTTTCGTCGTCCCAGGTCAGCGCCCAAGGGCTGACAATGTATTCGACGCCCTCCCGGCGCAGCTGCCGCTGCTTGCGGATGTCCCAGTCGAAATACTGAAATGCCACCTGCCGATCGTCGTTCATGGCGGAATGGAGGTGATCCACATTATAGTAGATGCTTTCGTTCATGGACTTGATGCGCCCGGTGACCAGCACCTGCCGTTGGAGCTGTCCCGCCTGATGGCGGCTGGTCTGCCCCTCCAGCTTGTGGATCAGCTCCAGACTTTTGCGGTGGGTGATAAATTTGGAGGATTGCACCGCATCCACCAGCAGCCGCAGCTCCGGCAGGTCAAAGGTGCGCTGCCCCAGATAGTACCGCACCTGCCGATCCCGGTGGGTGATGATGTCGGCGCCGTACAGGCGCAGCTGCTCCAGATCGTCATACAGGCTCTTGCGCTCCGCCTCCACGCCCCGGGCTGCCAGCAGCTGCCGCAGCTGCTCCAGCGTCAGCGGATGCTCCTCGTCCGTCTCCCGTTCCAGTATGTCCAGCAGATAGAGGAGCTTGCGCTTTTGATTTTGCCCCTTTGCCATCTTCCGCACCCCCCTTTTGCGTTTATTTTAGCATACCCGGCGGCGGTGTGCAAGTCGGGGCAAAGAAAAGATTGCAAGATTTCCGAAAATGTGGTACTATGGGATATCATATATCCCTTGAGGGAGGAATACCATGAAGACCATTGGCATCATCGGCGCTATGCCGTCGGAGGTGGATCATCTGACTGCCCGACTGACCCAATCGACTGTGACGGCGATCGCCGGCCGCCGGTTTGTGCAGGGGCAGCTGGGGAAGCACACCGCCGTGGTGGTTGAGAGCGGCATCGGTAAGGTCAATGCCGCCATCACGGCACAGTTGCTGATCGACCGGTTTGCACCGGATATTCTGCTTAACACCGGTATGGCAGGCGGTTTGGCGACGGAGCTGGCGGTCAAGGATCTGGTGATCGGCACCGAGGCGGTGCAGCACGATTTTGACATCACCGCCTTCGGTCACGCCCCCGGTTATATGGGCACCGGCGGGGATGATCAGCAGCCCACCGTGTTTGCCGCCGACCCGACGCTGGCGGCGGCTGCTGCCCGGGCGGCGCAGCGGGTGCTTCCCGCCGGCAGCCGGGCGATCCCCGGGCGTATCGCCTCGGGGGACGTGTTCGTGGATGACAGCGCCCTCAAGCGGCGCATACGCTCGCAGTTTGGGGCTGCCGCAGCGGAGATGGAGGGCGCTGCCATCGCCCAGACCGCTGCCGCCAACGGCGTACCGTTCCTGATCTTGCGCACGATCTCCGATCTGGCGGAGCATCAGGCGTCCGTATCCTTCGACGAGCTGGAGCGCTATGTGGGGCAGCTGGCGGGAGACATCACCGGTGCCTTGCTGGAGGAAATATAATACGAAGTGTTATATTTCGGCAGAATACTACTATAAGGAACCGCAGGCATATTTTGCCCGGCATGGGACAGGCTAAGAAAAAGCCGAAAAGGAGCCGATCCTATGCTGATACCCCATCAATTCCCGCCGTGCTGTCCGCCGCAGGCCCGGTATCTCCCTGCCAAGGGAGACACACCGCCCGGCGGCGAGCGGCGGAAAACCGATAAGGAGACTTCCATATGCAGCCACAATCCATCCCCCTGCGTCACGAGCAGACCCTCCTGACGCTGCCGGCCCGGGACTACCGCACCGATCGGCTCACCGCCGTGTTTGCCGTGCCGCTGCAGGCATCGACAGCGGCGGAATACGCTATTCTGCCCGGTCTGCTGACCCGCAGCAGCCGGCGTTACCCCACTCTGACCGCCCTCAACCGTTGTCTGGACGGGCTGTACGGCGCCGCCGTCACCGGCAGCAACGAACGGCTGGGCGGCTGGCAGATCCTGCGCTTTTCCGTGTCCTATCTGCGGCAGAAGTATACCCTGTCCCGGGAGGATCTGACCGAGCCCTGTACTGCCCTGCTGTTGGAAATGCTGTTTGACCCGGCGCTGGAGGGGGAGGCGTTCCGCCCGGCGGATTTTGAGCAGGAGCAGCGCTGTCTGCTGGAGCGGCTGCAGAGCGAGATGAACAACAAGCGCCTGTACGCCCGGCAGCAGTGTGTGCAGCTGCTGTGTCCGGAGCATTCCTACAGTGTGGATCCGGACGGCACGCCCGAATCGGTGCAGGCGCTGACCGCCGCCGGGGCGGTGGCAGCCTGGAAACGGCTGCTGAGCACCGCCCGCATTCATTGGATCTATCAGGGGGACGGAGACACGGCGGCACTGGGACACCAGCTGGAGCGGGCGTTTGCCGCTCTGCCGGAGCGCCGGGTAGTACAATGGACGGACGACCCCTCTTTCACCATGAAGGAGAGCGCCCGCACGGATACAATGAATCTGAAGCAGGCGAAGCTGGTGCTGGGCTTCCGGATCGCCGCCGCCGAGCCGGACGGCGCCGTGAATGCCGCCCGGCTGATGAATGCGCTGTTCGGCGGCTGCGCCTCCTCGCTCCTGTTCCGCCATGTGCGGGAGGAGCAGAGCCTGTGCTACTATTGCTCCTCCACCTATGACCGGTTCCGCAGCCTGATGCTGGTGGACAGCGGCGTGGAAGCTGCCAATGCCCAGCGCACCAAGGAGGAGGTGCTGCGGCAGCTGGAGGCGCTGCGGCAGGGACAGTTCTCCGACGAGGAGCTGGAGGCAGCCCGCAGCAGTCTGATCCAGGCATTCATGTCCATGGAGGAGACCCCCGCCGCCCGGGAGAACTTTTATATGTCCCAGACGGTGTATGAGCAGTATAAGACCCCGGAGCAGACCGCAAATGACCTGCGGGCGCTTACCCGGGAGGATGTGTGCCGGGTGGCACGGCTGGTGCATTTTGATACCACCTATCTGCTGTGCCCCCAGGGAGAGGAGGATGCCTAATGATGACGCAGCAAAAGCACCCCCTGACCGGGGACACTCTGTATACGCTGGAGCACTCCTCCGGGCTGAAGATCCTGGTCTGGCCGCAGCCGCAGGCGGCGGCTGCCTATGCGCTGTTTGCCACCCGCTATGGGTCGGTGTATAACACCCTGCCCACCCCCGACGGCGGGGTGGAGGAGGTGCCGGAGGGCATCGCCCACTATCTGGAGCATAAGCTGTTCGAGAGCGAGGAGGGGGACGCCTTTGAGCGGTTTGCCGCCACCGGCGCCAACGCTAATGCGTACACCAGCTTTGAACGCACCGCCTATCTGTTTCAGGCGACGGAAAATATCGTCCCCTCGCTGGAGATCCTGCTGGATTTCGTCCAGCATCCCTATTTCACCCCCCAGACGGTGGAAAAGGAGCAGGGCATCATCGGGCAGGAGATCCGGATGTGCGAGGACGATCCCTCCCGCTGTGTGCTGTTTAATCTGCTGCAGGGGATGTACCACGAGCATCCGGTGCGCATCGACATCGCCGGCACGGTGGAGTCCATCTCCCATATTACGGCTGAGCTGCTGTATCGCTGCTACGGGCAGTATTATAATCTGCACAACATGGTGCTGGCGGTGGCGGGGCGCATCACCCCCGCCGAGGTAGAGGCGGCTGCCGATAAGCTGCTGAAGCCGGCTCCGGCCATGCTGCCGGTTTCCTTCGCCTGCGACGAGCCGGATACGGTGGCACAGCAGCGGGTGGAACAGACCATGCCGGTGGCGGCGCCGCTGTTTTATCTGGGGATCAAGGAGCCGGCCGCTGCCGTGCGGGACGCCAAGTCGCTGGCAGGCGCACAACTGCTCACCGATCTGCTGGTGGGGCGCAGCTCGCCCCTGTATGCCCGGCTGATGGAGGACGGACTCATCAACGAGCAGTTTGAGGCGGAGTATTTTAACGGCCCCGGCTTCGGCATCTGGCTCTTCACCGGCGAGAGCAGCGACCCGGATCGGGTGGCGGCGGCGATCCTCGACGAGGTGCGGCGGCAGCAGGCTGCCGGTCTGGAGCCGGAGGCGGTGGAGATCGCCCGCCGGGCGGCGTACGGCGAGACCGTCAGCGGTCTGGACGAGGCTTCCACCTGTGCGGAAACGCTGCTGAGCGACTGGGTGGACGGTATTGAGCCTCTGTCCCGGCTGGAGGCGCTGGCGTCTCTGACGGTGGAGGAGCTGAATGACCAGCTGCGCCGCCGTCTGCCGACGGATCAGTCCACCCTGTCGGTGATCCGACCGGAACCGGCGCCGTGATCGCCGGGTACATACGGCAAGAAAGGATGACCTCTATGTTTAATCTGCTGACCCATTACATAGAATTTCCCAAGCTGGGCTGGAAATTCCCGCTGAATGATGTGCTGGCGCAGTTTACGCTGTTCGGCCATGAGTTCACCATCAAATGGTACGGCGTGTGCATTGCCGTGGGCTTTCTGCTGGCGGTGGTGTATGCGCTGCGCCGGGCAAAGGAGCTGGACATTGACCCGGATCGGATGATCGATGTGACGCTGGTGTGCACCATCGTGGGCTTTGTCTGCGCCCGGCTCTATTATGTGTTTTTCTGCGGCGATACCGCCGACTATCTGGCAGATCCGAAAACCATTTTCCAGATCTGGAAGGGTGGCATCGGCATCTACGGCGGCATCATCGGCGCTTTTGCCTCCGGTATCCTCATGTGCCGGCTGAAAAAGATCCATGTGCTGGCGATGTTCGATCTGGCGTCGCTGGGCTTTCTCATCGGACAGGGCGTGGGGCGCTGGGGCAACTTCTTCAATCAGGAGGCCTTCGGCGGCAACACCACCCTGCCTTGGGGCATGACCGGCGACATGATCCAAGGCGGTCTGAATGGCAGCGGCTACGACACCAGTTTGCCGGTGCATCCCACCTTCTTCTATGAATCCGTGTGGTGCCTGCTGGGCTTTGTGCTGCTGCATCTGCTGTCCAAAAAGGCGTATAAATTCAAGGGTGAGATCTTCTGCGGCTATCTGGTGTGGTATGGCGTGGGGCGGTTCTGCATCGAGAGCCTGCGCACCGACAGCCTGATGACCGGCACCATCAAAACCTCCCAGCTGGTGGCGGTGCTGGCGGTCATCGGCGGTATCGTGATGTTCTGCATCCTGCGGCGGCGGGCGCAATCGCTGCCCATGACGCTGGAGGAGACCGCCGAGACCGTATCGGTGGAGCCGATTGAAGCGGATGCCGCTGAGACAGAAGAAGCCGACGGTACAGTTGAGGCGGCGGAGCCGGTGGAGAGCACCGGAGCGGAGCCGGGCGACGAGGAGCCGACTGCGGAGCCGGAAACGGCACAGGAGGAGTCCGATGGCGACGATCATTGACGGAAAAGCGATAGCCGCCCAATTGCGGGCGGAGATCGCCGCCGAGACGGCGGCGCTTAAAGAGCAGGGAGTTACCCCGGGCTTAGCGGTGATTTTGGTGGGGGATGACCCCGCCTCCCACACCTATGTGCGGAATAAGCAGCGTGCCTGCGCCGAGGTGGGGTTTTATAGCGAACAGATCGATCTGCCCGCCGACACCGATGCCCGGACGCTGCTGGATATGGTGGCGACGCTTAATGCCCGCCCGGATATCCACGGCATCCTGTGCCAGCTGCCGCTGCCCGCCCCGTTGGATGAGGCGGCGGTGATCGCCGCCATTGACCCGGCGAAGGACGTGGACGCCTTTCACTGCGTCAATGCAGGACACATTTTGCTGGGTGACTATCAATTTCTGCCCTGCACCCCGGCGGGGGTGATGGAGCTGCTGCGCCGCAGCGGCGTAGAGGTAGCGGGTAAAGAATGTGTGGTGGTCGGCCGCAGCAACATCGTGGGTAAGCCTATGGCGCTGCTGCTGCTGCAAGCCAACGGCACCGTCACCGTATGTCATTCCCGCACCCGGGATCTGGCGGCGGCGTGCCGCCGGGCGGATGTGCTGGTGGTCGCTATCGGCAAGGCAAAATTCATCACGGCGGATATGGTCAAGCCCGGTGCCGCCGTCATCGACGTGGGCATGGATCGGGACGAGAACGGCAAGCTGTGCGGCGATGTGGATTTCGCCGCCGTGGAGCCGGTGGCGGGGGCGATCACCCCGGTGCCGGGCGGCGTGGGTCCTATGACGATCGCCATGCTGCTGCGCAATACCCTGACCGCTGCCAAGCGGCAGAATGGGCTGGTATGACCGTCACAGTTGTGTGTTTATGCAGCCGTAACTGCTGCAAGGGTCATTATTGTGGCTGCCAATCGAGTTGGTGGTTTTCCCGGCATAGTCGAAAAGATCCGATGGATACAGTACGCCGCCCGGCAGCTGCCGGGCGGCGTTTCGATTTGATTCAGGGGGCTCTGAGCAAGAAAAGACCGCAAGGCATCGTCAAAATAGCCGCATAAGCGATAGAGCGACACACTCAAAAGGAGAAAGCGCCATTGTCGGGAGGCGCACGGTAAAAGCGGGCAGGGCGCAGGAAGAATATGCGTTCTGTGTTTCGGCGGCTTTCAGAGGGGTTATAGTGGTTAAAAGGTGTAGTCTGCAGTAAATATAACGCCGCCCGGCAATTGCCGGGCGGCGTGCTATATGTACCGGTTATCGCTTGGTTAGATTGGCGTAGTTTGCCATGAGCTTTTTCTGTCCTGCCCGGTCAAAGTCGATCACCAGCAGGGTATCGCCCGCCATGGGGGTCATCTTCACGATGGTGCCGTCTCCGAAGCTCTTATGCGAGACCGCATCACCCACCTGCCACTGGACGGCGGCGGGCTTGGCGGCGACGGTCTGCGCCACCGTGCGGTGGGAGCCGCCCAGCGAGTGGGCAGCCGGGGTGGTGGAGCGGAACGCCTCGGCGCTGTGGGCGGAGCGAGCTTCGCCGCCCCGGCTCATGCCCGGACGGCTGCTGCCGAACCGTCCGCCGCCAAATCCGCCAAATCCGCCGGAATCCGCCGCTGCCCGGCAGCGGTTGACCTCCTCCTTGACCTCGGCGGGGATCTCCTGAAGAAAGCGGGAGGGCTGATTGCGGTTAGTTTGTCCATACAGCATCCGTTCCCGGGCACGGGTGATATACAGCTCCTCCCGGGCACGGGTGATCGCCACATAGCACAGGCGCCGATCCTCCTCCAGCTCCACTGGGTCGAACATGGTCTGATAGCCGGGGAAGATACCGTCCTCGAAGCCCGGCAGGAACACCACCGGGAACTCCAAGCCCTTGGCGGCGTGCATCGTCATAAGGGTGGCGGCGTCGGCGCTGGCGTCGAAGTTGTCGATGTCGGTCATCAGCGCCTGCTCCTCCAAGAATCCGGACAGCTCCGGCAGGTCGTCGCCGCAGTTTTTCTCATACTGGCGAATGGTGGAGGATAATTCCTCCAGATTTTCCACCCGTCCCGCCTCGGCGTCTCCTGCCTCCTTCCACATGGACAGATAGCCGGAGCGCTCCAGCATGGTGGTATACAGCAGATGCAGGGAGTTTTCCGGATCCCCTGCCATTTGCCGCAGATCCTCCATCATCTCGATGAACACCCCGATGCGGGCGGCTGCCCGGGACAGCGCCGGGTATTCGCCCGCCCGGGACAGCACCCCGTACAGAGGCTCTCCCAGCCCGGCGGCGATCTCTGCCGCTGCCTCTACGGTGGCGTCGCCGATGCCTCGCTTGGGCTGGTTAATGATCCGGCGCAGACTCACCTCGTCCTCCGGGTTGTTGATGACCCGCAGATACGCCATGGCGTCCCGCACCTCCTGGGTGTCGTTGAACCGGTGGCCGCCGATGACCCGATAGGGGACGCCGCTGCGCACCAGCGCCTGCTCGATGGCGTTGGATTGGGCGTTGGCACGGTACAGGACGGCGTATTCGGAGAAGCGCCGTCCGGTGGCGACGCCGGAGAGAATGGTGTCGGCGACAAACCGTCCCTCCTCCTCGGCATTGTCTACCGTCACCACCCGCACCGGGTCGCCGGCGCCGTTGTCCGTCCACAGGGTCTTGCCCTTGCGTCCCTTATTGCAGGCGATCACACCGTTGGCGGCGGTGAGGATCTTTTGAGTGGAGCGGTAGTTCTGCTCCAGCCGGATCACCCGGCAGCCGGAGAACTCCTCTTCAAAGCCCAGAATGTTTTCAATGGTGGCACCCCGGAATTTATAGATGCTCTGGTCGTCGTCGCCCACCACGCACAGGTTGCCGCTTTTCGCCGCCAGCAGGCTCACCAGCTGATACTGGGCGTGGTTGGTGTCCTGATATTCGTCCACCATCAGATAGCGGAAGCGGTTCTGATAGCGCTCCAGCACCGCCGGATGGGTGCGGAACAGCTCCACCGTGCGGCACAGCAGGTCGTCAAAATCCATGGCGTCCGCATCCCGCAGCTTCTGCTGGTACAGCCGATAGGCACGAGCCACCAGCCGCAGCCGGATGTCGGCTCCGTTTTCGTGGGCGGCGGCATACTCATCGGCATCCACCAGCTCGTCCTTCGCCCGGCTGATCTCCCCTAAGATCGCCTTGTGCCCCAACGTCTTTTCGTCGATGTTCAGCTCTTTCATGCAGTTTTTCATCAGGCGGCGGCTGTCGTCGGTGTCGTAGATGGTGAAATGCCGGGAATACCCCAGCGCCTCCCCCTCCCGCCGGAGGATGCGGGCGCAGAAGGAATGGAAGGTGCTGGCACACACCTCGTCCCCCTCCTCACCCAGCATCCGGCACAGCCGCTCCTTCAGCTCGCCCGCCGCCTTGTTGGTGAAGGTGATGGCAAGAATTTTCCACGCTGGGCAGGGATCGACCGCCAGCAGGTCGAGAATGTCGCCATCCGGCTGCCGGGTGCCAGCGGCGCACGCCTGCAGCGCCTCCTCCTGCGTTGGAGAGAGGGCGGCGGGCGCTCCGGTACACTCATAGGCTCGCCCAAACCGGATGAGGTTGGCGATACGGTTGATCAGCACAGTGGTCTTGCCGCTGCCGGCGCCCGCCAAGATCAGCAGCGGTCCCTCGGTGCAGAACACCGCCTGCCGCTGGGGGGCGTTCATGCGGGAAAACTGCCGGTCGAGAATCGCACGGCGCAGTCGGATGAATTCCTCTGGGGTCAGCATGGCATCGGTTCCTTTCTTCGCCTAACAGAAATGATCGGTCACAAAAAGGTCGGGTGCTGCACCCGACCTTTTTGCGGTTGTTTCGTCAATAGAGGCCCGATCAGCCGAACAGGGTCAGCAGCACACCGGCTGCTACCGCCGAGCCGATCACGCCCGCCACGTTGGGACCCATGGCGTGCATCAGCAGGAAGTTGCTGGGGTTCTCCTGCTGTCCCACCTTCTGGGATACCCGGGCTGCCATGGGAACCGCCGACACACCGGCCGAGCCGATGAGGGGGTTCACCTTGCCGCCGGTGATCAGATACATGAGCTTGCCCAGCAGCACGCCGCCGGCCGTGCCCATGGAGAAGGCGATCAGTCCCAGACAGATGATGAGGATGGTGGTGGGCTTCAGGAAGCTGTAGGCATTGGCGGTGGCGCCCACCGTCACGCCCAGACAGATGGTGACAATGTTCATCAGCTCGTTCTGTGCCGTCTTGCTGATACGATCCACCACGCCGCTCTCCCGCATGAGGTTGCCCAGCATGAGCATACCGATCAGCGGAGCCGCCGAGGGCAGCAGCAGCACGCAGATCACCGTCACCAGAATGGGGAACAGGATCTTTTCGGTCTTGGAGACCTCACGCAGCTGGGTCATGACCACGCTGCGCTCCTTTTTGGTGGTCAGCGCCCGCATGATGGGGGGCTGGATGATCGGCACCAGCGCCATGTAGGAATAGGCGGCGATGGCGATGGCACCCAGCAGCTCAGGCGCCAGCTTGGAGGTCAGGTAGATGGCGGTGGGGCCGTCCGCACCGCCGATGATCCCGATGGATGCCGCCTGCTTCTGGGTGAAGTTGATGCCCCACGCCTCTGCCACCGGCAGCAGGTTGAGACACCGGGCGCCGAAGTAGGTCATGAAAATGCCCAGCTGCGCCGCCGCTCCCAGCAGGAAGCTCTTGGGGTTGGACAGCAGCGGACCAAAATCGGTCATGGCGCCGATGCCCAGGAAGATCAGCGGGGGATAGATGCCGAATTTCACGCCCTGATACAGATACCACAGCAGACCGCCCTGATCGAAATGCTGCCAGTATACCCGGATGGCGTGGGCGTTGCCCTCGCTGTCCATGCGCACCAGATAGGTGTTGTAGCCGTCGCTGAAGGTCAGGCACTCCTTGCCGCCCTCGGTGGTGGTCTTCTGTATGTAGGAGAGATATTGCTGGCCGATGGTGCCGGCCTCCTCCTCATAGACGGGATAGACCTGTTCATAGGTGCCGTCTACATATTGCTGCAGCTCGCTGTCGGAGAAAGCCACCAGCGAATTCTTCTGGGGATCCATCACGCCGCCCAGCGGCAGATTGACCAGCAGCATACCGAAGGCGATGGGCAGCAGCAGCAAGGGCTCAAACTGCTTTTTGATCGCCAGATACAGCAGCACACAGGCAATACCGATCATGATGAGGTTTTTCCAGCCGCCGCCGGAGAAGTTCAATAACCGTGCCAGACCGGACTCGGTCCACAGATCCGACAGGGCACTGCCAAATTCCTGCCACATAGCTCAGTTTGCCTCCTTTTTCTGAATGCTCGTCACCGCATACTGGGTGCCGGCGGGGGCCATAGCCGCCGCCGCTGCCGAGATGACCGCCACCGTCTCGTCCGGGATTCCGTTCTGGATCTGGGGCTCGGTGGATACCGGCTGGGTGTTGCCCACGATGGGGGCGGCTGCCGGAGCAGCCGGTGCCGCCGCCGGGGCGGGGGCCTCAGTCTCGTCCGGGGCGCCGCCGGTCTTGGACATTGCCATGCCGAACAGCTTGAACACGCCGGTGAGCAGCAGCAGCACGGCAAAGACCACCACCAGACCGATGAGAATGGTCATGCCGGCGTCGCCGAGAATAGCCCCGGCGTTTTCTGCCAAATACAGCATATATCTCAATCCTCCGAATGATAAATTTTTGTCTGACGGACGAAAAACCCATCTTCGCCCATCATAAAACAATGGTATCATTATACTGCGCCTGCAGGCAAAATGCAACCCAAAATCCACGAATTTCGGATTTTTTTATCCCCTTTTTGGGAAATTGCCGGCACATTCACACAATTTTCACATTCTTCGGCTACAATAGCGCTATTATAGACAAGTATGTGCATGGAGAATGCAAAAAAGGAGGGATCCGGGGGTGTCTGGATCACAGGAGACCGTGACCCGCCCGTCCCGGAAATGGGGACGCCGGGAGCTGTTCTGCTGCCGGCTGCCCGGCGGGATAACGGTCAGCACCACCGGCGGGCGATTGCTGGGCGGCGGTGTGTTTACGGCGGCGCTGCTGTGGCTGGTGCTGGCGCATAGGGCGGCTTTTTTGGAGGCGGAGGTCACTCAGGGCGGATTGCTGTTCGGGTTGTGTCTGGCGGCGTGTGGGTTGCTGGCGGGGATGACCCTGCTGCGCTGGCGTTTACCGGATAAACCGGCGGTGATCGTCAGCCTGATCGTGGCGGCGCTGCTGCCGATCGTTGCCATGACGATGGCGGAATGTCTCAATGGGGTGTTCACCTGGGATTGGTCGCCCCAGATACTGATATTGAATTATATCCTCTACTTCGTATTTTACGGGGTGGTGTATGCTCTCTCCGGCAGTCTGCGGCTGCCGCTGCTTATCGTCGATCCGCTGGTGTTTCTGCTGGCGCTGACAAACCACTGGGTGTACGCTTTCCGGGGGACACCCTTTACCCCGATGGACATTTTCGCCGCCGGAACCGCAGCCAATGTGGCGTCCAACTATACGTTTTCGCTGGACTATCAGATCGTGATCGCCATTCTGCTGCTGGCATTTTTGCAGGTGGCGGCGTTCCGGCTGCGCACCCCTGGGATGGATAAGGTGGTGAAGATCGCCAGCCGGGTGTTTTGCGCCGTGCTGGCGGTGTGCATCGTGGGAATCTACGCCTTCACCAACCAGTATGCGGAGGCGGGACTGCGCCCGGATTTCTGGAATCAGAACCGGGGGTATCGCCGCACCGGCGTGGTGATGAACTTCTGTCTGAACCTGAAATACATCAAGGTGTCCCGTCCGGCGGGATACGATGCCAACGCCATTCCCACCATTGTGTACGGTCTGCTGGAGGAGGAAACGGAGGACGGCATCTTCATAAGCATTTCCGATGCCGAGACCGCTCCACAGCCGGCGAAAGCCCCCAACATCATCTGCATCATGAATGAATCGCTGTCGGATCTGAGCGTGCTGGGGGATGTGTACACCAACGAGGACTATATGCCCTTTCTCCGGTCGCTGACCGAAAACACCGTCCGGGGCAATCTGTATGTGCCGGTGGTGGGCTCCGGCACCAGCAATACGGAATTTGAATTTCTCACCGGCGCCTCCACCGCCTTTTTCCCGGCGGGGAGCAACGCCTATATGCTGTATATCAAAAATCCGCTGGAGTCGCTGGTATCGACGCTGGGGGCACAGGGTTATTCCAAGCAGGCGTTCCACCCCTACTATTCCAGCGGCTGGAACCGGACGAATGTGTATAAGAATCTGGATTTCGACCGGTTCCTGTCCATCGGCTCGGTGATCGATCAGAGCATCCTTCTGGAATACCAGAACAGCGGCTTTAGCGCCGAAACGCTGGAGTCGCTGGTGGAGGAGGCTTATCCGGGGCAGGAGGTGCTGCTGCGGCGGTATGTGAGCGACAGCTACGATTACCGGAAGGTCATCGAGCTGTATGAGGAGCGGGACGAGAGCCAGCCGTTCTTCCTGTTTAACGTGACGATGCAGAACCACGGCGGCTATACCGAGCGGGCGAAGAACTTTTCCCAGCAGATCTACCTCACCGACGAGGAGGGCAACCGGTTGGTGCGGCACACGGAGCGGGGCGATACCGATCTGTATCCGCTGGCGAACCAGTACCTCTCGCTGGTGAAGGAGTCGGACTCCGCCTTTGAGGAGCTGCTGGAATACTTTGCGCAGCAGGAGGAGCCGACGGTCATCTGTATGTTCGGTGACCACCAGCCCAATATAGAAACCGCCTATCTGCAGGAGCTGCTGGGGGTGGATTCGCTGTATTCCATGAGTACCCGGCAGGATCAGCAGCGGTATGTGACCCCGTTCTATATTTGGGCGAACTACGACATCGGGGAGCGGACGGTGGAGCGGCTGAGCAGCAACTATCTGTCCTCCTATGTGCTGCAGGTGGCGGGGGTGCAGATGCCGGTATTTAACCAGTATCTCCTGAAGCTGTCCAAGACGCTGCCGGTGATCGACACGGTGGGGTATATCGACGCCGCCGGAAACTATTACACCAATGGCGAAAGCTCCGAGTATACCGTGCTGCTGAAGAACTACGAAAAGGTCATCTACAATCTGATGTTTGATCAGGACGCCAAGTGCGAGGAGCTGTTCTCGCTGGAGGGGCCGTAACCGACACAGCGGAGGGGCTGTCTGCTGACAACCCCTCCGCATTTATACAATATATAAGGAGTGAGATCGATGGAGACCATCCGACCGGGACGCTGGCGGCATTTCAAGGGCAACGAATACGAGGTCATCGGTGTGGCGCAGCATTCCGAAACGCTGGAGCAGATGGTGGTGTACAGGGCATTGTACGGCGACGGCGGGCTGTGGGTGCGTCCGGCGTCGATGTGGCTGGAGACGGTGGAGCGGGATGGCCAGCGCTTCCCCCGGTTCACCTATGTGGGCGCCATGCCGAGCCTATAGTACGGCGCACAGCACCAGCATCTCCCGTGCCTTTTCATACAGAGTCTCGAAATCGGACAGGGGCAGCGGATTTTCACCCCGTCCCAGCTCGATGGTGAAGCCGGGACGGTGAAAGCAGCGGATGAACCAATCCTTGCAGCCGCCGTAGGCAGCCATGCCGGTGGGGTCGGCTACCGTGTATCCGCTGGCTTCCCCCAGCACCTGTGCCATGAGATGGCTCTGGGGCGGAGTATAATCGCCGTAGCGCCAGTAGATCTCCTCCCCCTGGCTGTGAAGCGCCACCAGATGCCGAAAGCCGTATTGACGGCACAGGTCGGTGACTGCCCGGGTCTCCGGCTCACTCTCCGGGGAGGGACCGCTGTATTGGCGGGGGCCCGGGGCGTCCCGGTGATTTTTTGCCGCCAGGGCTTGCATTTCTGCCCAACCTGCGTTAAAATTATGGTTGATATCCACGCCCCGGGCATTGGCTTGCCACAGCCCCGGCGTGTCGCCCCCGTGGGCGGCGACGAAGGAAGCATATTTTCCGGCGGCGGCGCTGCCGTGGAGAGTGATGTCCGCCCCATCCGGGTTGACTAAGGGGAGGAACCAGATCTCCCGCTCCTCCAGCACCTTTTCCACCGCCAGATCGCAGAGCGGCAGGCGGGCTTTGCCTGCCCGGCACAGCTCCTCGCACAGCCGCAGGGCGCACAGAGCGGTGAGCCATTCCTGCCCGTGAAAGGCGGCGGCGATCAGCACCCGCTGGCGGCTGCCGCCTCTTCCGGCGGACAGCACCAGCGCCCGGAGCGGCCGCTCCAGCACGCTGGCGCCCACCGTTACCGCCCGTAATCCCCGGTAGCGCCCGCACAGAGCGGCGATGAGACTGTCCACTGTCCGGAAATCCATCGGCTGGGGGACGGTAAGGAGCGGCTGATACACGACATCCATGACGATACCCTCTTTCGAGCGATGATAAAGGAGTTTATGCCTATGAAACTGACCGAAAAAACCGTATCCGGCACGGAAATTTACGCCGGCCGCATCCTGCATGTGCAGGTGGATCGGGTGCAGCTGCCCGACGGACACGAATCCACCCGGGAGGTGATCCGGCACCCGGGCGGTGTGGGCGTGTTGGCGCTGACCGATGCCGGGGAGGTGCTGCTGGTGCAGCAATACCGCTATCCCTATGGGGAGGTGCTGACCGAGATCCCCGCCGGCAAGCGGGAGCCCGACGAGGAGCCGCTGGAGACCGGTAAGCGGGAGCTGGAGGAGGAGACCGGCTATGTGGCGGATCGGTACGAGCCGCTGGGGACGGTCTATCCCTCGCCGGGCTACACCGATGAGGTGATCCACCTGTTTCTGGCTGCCGGGCTGCATAAGACAGCCGCCCACCCGGACGAGGGAGAGTTTCTGCATGTGCTGCGCCGTCCGCTGGCGCAGCTGGTGGATCAGGTGCTGGCAGGCGAGCTGCCGGACGCCAAGACGCAGGTGGCGATCTTGAAAGCTTGGAAGAAAACGGGAGGAAAGCTCTGATGCGTACATCGTCGAAAATACTGGTGTGGTTGGCGTGGCTGGCGCTGATTCCCGCCACGCTGTTTCAGGGCGGCGCCCTGATAAGCGTGCTGCTGAAAAGCCAATCGGTGCTGCAGGAGCAGCCGTGGCTGCTGCCTGTGTGGGTGGCGGTGATCGTGCTGCCCATCGCAGCGCAGATCCTGCTGGCATGCCTGCATGACAAAAAAGGCTGGACGGTGGTATGCGCCGTACTGGTGCTGGTGGCGGCACTGCTGGCGGTGCTGGTGCTGCTGGCGCTGCGGGATGCCTTTCCGCCCCAGACCAGCGCCAACGGTACGCAGGGACTGACCGTGTGGCGGCTGTGCTATCGGCACGGGCTGTCGATTCTGGCGCCGCTGATGACGGCGCTGGCAGCGCTGCTGCAGGAGATGGAGAACCGGGCGCTGCGCCGCCGCCGGGAGCTGGAGGAGGAGGGGACCACTCTCGACCTGTCCGGCAAACCGCTGTTCCGGGATGAAAGCACGCTGGGACTGGCGCATTTCGGCGGCGATGAGGCGCCGGATGCGGCGCCCCGCAAACTGAAACGCAGTCTGCGGCATAAGCAGCGCTCTTAAGGGCGGCGGAGTCCGCCCCGGTGGCAGGGCTGCTGTGGAGAACAGACCGGGCGCTCGTCGGAAATCCCGATGCTGCTTGTTATTTTGGTTGCTTTGAGAGGAAAACCGACGAAGAAAGCGGCCGCCGGAGAAAACCCTCCGCCAGCAGCCCTGCCAGCAGGCCGCCCATCAGATAGGGCAGCCACGGCTGGGGATTGCAGTGCTGCAGCACCCCCAACGCCAACAATCCGCCGCCGAATACGTTGCTTGCGCCCCGCCGTTGTATACAACGGCGGGGCTTTTTTCGTGGCTCCGGCCGGAGCAGCTCCCACAGCTCCCAGAGCAGCCCGCCGCCGCCCAGCAGGATCCCGGCGATTCCCATACAGTGTCCTCCGTCCGTGTGTTTTCCGTACAGGGTCTGCCTATTCTGTATGCGGTGCCGATGGAATATATGCCGAAAAGCGCCGGAAAGCTCCTGAAAATCTGCGGCAAGCAATAAAAATAATTAAACAAACCCTATTGACAGTCAAATGAACCTGTGATATAATCAAGCAAACCGAACGAAAGGAGAAATACATATGTCCTGTCCCCCTCAAAACACGGATGCGGCGGAGGGCTTCTTTTCCTTGTATCGCCCGATGATCCAGGCGGCACATGGGTTGACACTGGCACAGGTCAGTGCGATCACCCGTCTGGAGGGCACGACCATTCAGAATTGGATCAAGCGGGGCTTTGTGGCGCATCCGGTGGAGAAAAAATATTTTGAACGGCAGCTGTCACGGATCCTGCTGATCGCAGCGCTGCGGGACAGCATGCCGCTGGAGCGTATCGGCGCCATCATGGCGCAGCTGAACGGCGACGCCGACGACGAGAGCGACGACACCGTGCCGGAGGCGCAGCTGTACGATTACCTTTGCGCTGTGCGGCAGGGGCTGGCGGGGAGCGGGTTCACCCGGTCCCGGGCGCTGACGGTGATCGAGCGGGTGACGGCGGATTACGCCGCCCCGGACGATACCGCCCGACGGCGGCTGACGGCGGCGCTGCTGACGGTGGCGGCTGCCGATGAGGCGGCACGGCTGCGGCGGCTGGCGGACGGCTGCTATGAAGAGCTGTGTGCGATCGAATAAATACATATATATTGAGGAGAAAGAGATATGATAAAAACAGAGCGTAAAATTTCAAAAAAGGCAATTTTAATAGCCGTAGCGGTGATTGCCGTATTGGTGGTGCTGGCCAGCAGCTTTACGGTGGTCAGCGCCGGTCACACCGGCGTGGTGGTGACTATGGGTAAGGTGAACGAACGGGTGCTGCAGGAGGGCTTGCACCTGAAGGTGCCCTTTGTCCAGACGGTGGTGCGCATCGATAACCGCATCGTCAAGCTGGAGGTGGATACCGAGGCTTTCTCCAAGGATCTGCAGACCGTTTCCACGACGCTGGCGATCAACTACCGGGTGGATACCGCCAAGTCCTATAGCATCTATAAGAATATCGGCGCTGACTATGAGTCGGTGCTGGTGACCCCGGCAGTTAACGAGGTGCTGAAAGCCATCACAGCCCAGTACACGGCGGAGGAGAGCGTCACCAACCGGACGCTCATCTCGGAGGGACTGGTCAAGGGACTGAATGAGAAGCTCAACGGCATCGGGCTGTACATCACCGATGTGAATATCCTGAATTTTGAATTCTCCGATGCGTTCATCAACGCCATCGAGGAAAAGCAGGTGGCACAGCAGCAGCTGTTGAAGGCGGAGACCGAAAAGCAGACCGCCATCACCAATGCCGAGGCGCAGGCGGAGACCATTCGCATCAAGGCGGAGGCGGAGGCTAAGGCGAACGATGTGATCCGGCAGTCCCTGACCCCGGAGGTCATTGAGTATAATAAGGTGGAAAAGTGGAACGGTGAGCTGCCTCAGGTGACCGGTAATTCCGGCACGATGATCAGTCTGGATAGCTCCGCTTCCGGAAAGTGATTGGAGCAGTGGGATGGAACACCGCAGCTTTGCGTTAGAGGGGCAAAAATGAGGAGGTACCTATGATCGAAGCCAGAAAATCCATTGCGGCAGGGGTGTTGTATGGTGTTTGTTTACTGGCGAGCGGGCTGATGCTCGCTGTCTGCGAAGCTTCGCAGGGCGATGTTTCGTTTTGGATTGTCTGCGGCGTTTGTACCGCTGTAATTATTGGTGTGTTCATCGATTATCTGCGCACGCCTATGCGCCCCTTTTTCATTGACGAGCACGACCGACTGGTGCTGCACGACGGTACCGTGCTGGATATGAAGGATGTGTGGGATGTGTCCTATCGGCGGGCGACAGGAAGGGGTGTGCAGTATTCTTGGGGTAGCATCACTATCGCTTCGGGATGTGGCACGCTGAAGTATCGCTACATCGATGACTGTGAGGAGCTGACGAAAAGTCTCCTGCGACGGGTGTATGCACACCATGCACCGGAAAGATCGGAATAACAGCACAACAAAGGGGGCGGCACAGCGTGCCGCCCCCTTGCCGCAACGAACGGATGAGATCACCAGCCGGGAGCCGGACGGCGGATACAATGAGGCGTATTGCCGGTGGTGCATGGCGGACGGTGTGTTTGTGCATACCGATCTGGATGAATTGGCGGCGTTTCTGGTGCAGCATACACCGGGGGTCACATGGACACAGGAGCAGGCAAAGGCATTTCTGCAGACCCTTGATCACTGGAAAACGACAGAATAATTGCGTTCAGAGCCGGATACAGCGAGAATTTTTGAAAAAACCGGAAAAAAAGTAAAAAAAGGTGTTGACAAACGGGGGAAGAGGTGGTATTATAGCAAAGCTGTCTGCGAG
>CAKTVV010000023.1 GCA_934630515.1 uncultured Eubacteriales bacterium
CCGGCCTCGACCGCCGCCTTCACAGCGCCTACGTCGCCACGCACATGAATGCTCACCAAGCCGGAACCGATCTTCTCAGAGCCGATCAGGGTCACATTCGCCGCTTTCACCATGGCATCCGCCGCCTCGATCGCTGCGACCAGACCACGGGTCTCTACCATTCCTAATGCTTCCATCACGAGAATACCTCCTTTATAAAATACACAATCTCTATGTCGATCCTTATTTCAGGACAGGCAACAGCTTCTCCACATCGGCGTGGGGACGGGGGATCACATGGGTGGCAATGACTTCGCCCAGACGGGACGCCGCAGCGCCGCCGGCCTCGACCGCCGCCTTCACAGCGCCTACGTCGCCACGCACATGAATGCTCACCAAGCCGGAACCGATCTTCTCGGAGCCGATCAGGGTCACGTTTGCTGCTTTCACCATGGCATCCGCCGCCTCGATCGCTGCGACCAGACCACGGGTCTCTACCATTCCTAATGCTTCCATCATAATACTCTCCTTCAACACAGTTTTATTTTGCTGAACCGTAATATTCAGCCCACATACAGAAACTTAGTGATCTCCGGGTGGGGATTGGGGATCACCTCGCACAGCTTGACCTTCCCCACCTGCGCCGCTGCGATCCGTCCTGCCTCCGCCGCCGCCGTCACATCCGATACGGTGCCATCCACCACGACCGTCACCAGACGGCCGCCCAGACGCTTTTCCGTATGGATCAGCCGGACATTGGCTGCCTTCAGCATAGCATCGGCGCCGGCGATCGCCGCCACCATTGCCTGCACCTCCAGCAGGGCGATCGCTTTGGTTTCCTTCGGTTGTTCCATGTATCTACCGAACCTTTCCTGCCGAAGCACGGACTTATTTCAGCGTGGGCAGCAGCTTCTCCACATCGGCGTGGGGACGGGGGATCACATGGGTGGCAATGACTTCGCCCAGACGGGACGCCGCAGCGCCGCCGGCCTCGACCGCCGCCTTCACAGCGCCTACGTCGCCACGCACATGAATGCTCACCAAGCCGGAACCGATCTTCTCGGAGCCGATCAGGGTCACGTTTGCTGCTTTCACCATGGCATCCGCCGCCTCGATCGCTGCGACCAGACCACGGGTCTCTACCATTCCTAATGCTTCCATCATAATACTCTATCTCCTTTTAGCTTTAATGTACAGTATACCGCATCTTGCCAACTATTTCAACAGGGAATTGCCCTGTTTCACCGAAACTTGCCGGATGCTCAGCCACGCAGCTTGTCTTTGCCGGTGGCATTGATCCGTGCCATCTTGAGGGTATCCTCCGCCTGCCGGGAAATGATGTCGTAGCTGACCAGCAGATTGCGGCGCTTCGCTTCGGCTACGCCGGCGTCCATCGCCTGCTCCACCGCTGCCACATCGCCCTCAAACTTAATGGTCATCAGCAGAGGAACCTCTGCTGCATCTCCGTTGGCGGGCTTATTTTTATCCAGCGCCACGATGGTGACATCGGCGGCCTTGGCAACCAGATCTCCGATGACAATTGCCGTCGTAAAGCCAAACACCTCTAACAGACCAAGTGCTTTTGCCATATCCGTTCCTCAACTTTCCTATGTGATACGGTCTCACTCAGCCAGATAGCAGATCTTGATACCCTCCTGCGCCACATTGACCTCCATCGCCTTGTTCATCTGATCCAGCGGGAAGTTGTGGGTGATCAGCTCTTTGATCGGAATGTTCATCTCACGGGCCTGCCGCAGGAACGCAATAGCGGTGGGATAATCCTGAGCGCTGTAATCCCAGGAGCCGACCAGATTGATCTCCTTGTTGCACATGGCGAAATGCGGATTGATGGAGAATTCGCCGTTATTGACGAAGAAGCCCATCTCGCAGAAGCCGCCGCCACGACGCACATAGCTATACGCATCGGAGGCTGCCGGAGGAGCACCGGTGCACTGGAACACGAAATCAGCGCCCATGCCGTCGGTTACATCCTTGACCAGCTTGACCCGATCCTCCAGCGTCTTGGCATCGTGGAAGTTCACAAACGTCTTAGCGCCCATGCGCTTAGCCACTTCCAGACGCTTGGCATTGCCGTCCACGGCAATGATGTGGTTGATACCGGCTGCCCGCAGCACGCAGATCTGCACCAGACCCACCGGACCGCAGCCCTGCACCAGAACCTTAGTGTTGAAATTCATCAGACCGGTGCTGTTCGCCCGATTATAGGCGTGCACACACACGGTAGACAGCTCCAGCAGCATCCGCTCCTGCAGATCCAGATCGTTCACCCGGAAATAGGTGGCGCCGGGGGCGCTGATCATCAGGTGGGTGGCAAACCAGCCGTTCAGATGCTTGTCGGGGCTATCGGAGATCAAGCCGAAGATACCCTGCTTATCGCACAGGTTGGTGTGATCGGGGTGCATCCGGCAGATGCCGCACTCGCCGCAGCTGATGACGGAGGTCACGATCTTGTCCCCCACCTTCAGCGGCTTGCCGGCGGTGTCAAAGCGGACATTCTTGCCCATAGCCAGGATTTCGCCGGTGCCCTCGTGTCCCAGCACCACCGGCGCCAGGCCGAAGGGATCGCCCTTCCACTCGTGCACATCCGTACCGCAGACGCCGGCGCCCTCTACCTTTACCAGAATATCGTTATCCCCTACAGGCGGAATCGGATATTCCTTTACCTCAATGGTCTTGGGAGCGGTCAGCATAGCGACCTTGGCGGTTTTGGGAATATCCCCCGCCGGAGCCGCTGCAGCCGGTGCGCCGCCCATCTGCGCCAGCACATCACGCACGATGCTTGCGACTTGACTTTCGCTCAGTTGCATAGATCATTCCTCCTGTCAGATAATGTGAAAGCTATCGGCCATTACACACCGCCGCTGCCGGGTAAAGCTGCGGGCAGAGGTGATTCCCTCCCCGGTAGGACCGGCAATGGTAAAGGTGGTATGTCCTTCGCCGCCAAAGCCGATGCCGGCATAGGACGGCGCATTTTTGACGAAAATGGTGGTCTCTACCGCCCGGGCAAACCGGGTGAGGTGATCCACATTTTTGGAGTGCATATGGGCGGTATGACGGCAGCCATGCTCCGCCTTGACCGCCAGATCGATCGCCTCGTCGATGTCATGCACCCGCACGATGGGCAGAATCGGCATCATCAGCTCTGTCTGTACAAAAGGATGATTAAACTCCGCCTCGCAGATCAGGCAGCGCACGCTGCTGTCAACCTTAACGCCGATCTTATCCATCAGCACGGCAGCGTCCCGACCCACGCACTTACGGTTGATCACCTTGCGTGTCTTGCCATCCTTACCGGTCTGCTCCACCAGCACGATCTTCTCCAGTGCATCCATCTGCTCCCGGCTGAGCATATAAGCGCCATTTTGACGCATATAGTGAATCAGCTCGTCCGCAATGGTATCAAAGGCGAAGACCTCTTTTTCTGCGATACAGGGCAGGTTGTTATCGAAGGAACAGCCGTCAATAATATCCTTGCCCGCCTTCGGAATGTCCGCTGTATCGTCCACGATCACCGGGGGATTGCCCGCACCGGCGCCGATGGCCTTTTTTCCGGAGGACAGTACCGCCTTCACCACGCCGGGGCCGCCGGTGCAGACCAGCAGTCGAATCAGCGGATGCGACTGCATGATAGCCGCACTCTCCATGGTAGGTTTCGCCATGGAGCAAACCAGCACCTCGGGACCGCCGGCCGCTTTGGACGCCCGGTTCACCAGATCCACCGCATAGTTGGAGGTGGCAATGGCGTGAGGATGGGGATTGAATACCACCCCATTACCGGCAGCAATCATGCCGATGCTGTTGCAGATGACCGTTTCACTGGGGTTGGTGCTGGGGGTAATGCTGCCCACCAGCCCGAAAGGAGCCATCTCCACCAGCGTCAAGCCGTCATCGCCGGTGCGTACCGTAGGACAAATATCCTCGGTGCCCGGGGTTTTATCGGCGACCAGAATGTGCTTGGCGGTCTTATGCTCGACCCGCCCCATGCCGGTCTCGGCTACACCCAGCTCCGCCATGATGTGCGCCTCCGCACGGGTCAGGCGGCGTATCTCCGTGATGATCTTCTCCCGCTGCGCAACCGTCATGTTGTGCAGCACCTTATAGCCCTCCTGCGTCGCCTCAATAGCCGTATTCATATCGGTAAAAATCCCGGTAAAGGTACGACCATGATACTGGGTCCCGTCCCAGTCTGGCTTGGCAGTATCGGCAGCGGACGTGGCACCGGGCATATTCTTCAGCACCTGTTCCACGATCTTGCCGATCTGGGCTTCTGTAATTTCAACTGCCAATGGATCCCATCTCCTTTTCAAAATAGTCCTTCGCATATTGACCGAATGCGGTGTCCTGGGCAGCGGTGCCGCCGCTGACACCGAATCCCCCGACGATCTGACCGTGACGCATCAGCGGAACTCCGCCGCCGAATATCACGATTCGCCCGCCGTTTGTGTGCTGGATCCCATAAAGCGAGCCGCCCGGCTGTGCCAGCCGTCCCAGCTCCTCCGTGGACATTTTCAGTGAGACCGCCGTATATGCCTTATTGGCGGCAATGTCTACGCTGGCGATAAAGGCATCATCCGCTCGCAGCAGCACCAGCGGGTTTCCGCCGGCGTCGCATACCGCTGTCACCACCCGTACCCCCTGTGCGGCAGCATAGCGCCGCACAGCCCGGCACAGCTCCAACGCCTCATCGCAAAAGCCCTCAGCCGCAATCGGTGCAGAAGCATGACCCGGCGCCGCTGCCGGTTCGGCAGCGGCTGGCGTATCCGCCTGATGATCGCACAGTCGAGCCAGAGCGTACAGCAGGTCGGACAAACGATTGAGCCACGCCAGCATATCCCGGGTAATTCCCCCGGTTTGGGAGGCGTGCACCGCACATCGTTCTGCCCGCCGGGCAACGGTGCGTGCCACATCCAGCGCCGCTCCGCCCGGTGTGGCTCCCGGCAGCACAAACCCGGAAAATGCCGGTGTCTGTTCCGTCGCAGCGTCGATGGCCTTCTCCAGCCGCTCTACCTGCTCCGGAGCAGCAAATTTTTTGCCGCCTGCCAGCTCGCCGCACACCGCCAGCAGCTCCTGCTGGATCTGCTCCAGCACCGCCTTCAGCTGGGGCGCCTGCAGCTTTGCCGTGCCGATGGCACTGGTCAGCTCATCCAGCGTTCCCAGCACGGCGAACACCGGACTGTCTTTGGGAATATTCTGTCTTGTCAAGGTGCTGGCACGACCGGTATCCCCGGCCCGGGTGTACAATTTCATGCAGCCAACTCCTTAATTCTATGGTATTAACCGCCGATCTGGCAATGCAGACCGGTCTGCTGGGCTACCTGCAGCAGCTCCAGCATATGCTCGTTCTCCGGCGGGCGGATATCCGGCAGCGTGTATTCCCGATCGAGCCACCGGTATTTATCCTGTCCCAGACGATGGTACGGCAACAGATGCAGCTCCTCTGCACCGGGCAAAGACGCCGCAAATCGGGCGATCGCTCCGATCTCCTCCGGCGTGTCGTTGAACCCCGGAATGGTGGGCACCCGAATGATCAGCCGCTTGGCGTGAGCGGCGATCTTCGCCGCATTTTCCAGACACAGCGCATTGCTCTGCCCGGTATACGCCTTGTGCTTATCCGCATTCATGTGCTTCACGTCCATGAGACAGGTATCCAGATTCGGCAGCACCCGGGCGATCACCTCCTCGTAGGAGGCGAACGCCGTCGTCTCGATGGCGGTATTCAGCCCTTCTTCCTTTGCTGCCTGCAGCAAAGCAATGGCAAATTCCGGCTGACTGAGACATTCACCGCCCGAAAGCGTCATGCCGCCGCCCGAATTCCGGTAATAATCCCGATCCTTGATGACCTCCTGCATGACCTCCGCCACCGTCATGTCCCGTCCCACAGTTTTGGGAACACCGTTGACGATCATGGTTTCGATGCCATACTCCTGCATCTCCGGATTGCAGCACCAGCGGCAGCGGAAATGGCAGCCCTTGAGGAACACGATGGTACGGATCCCGGGGCCGTCATGGATGGAATAGCGCTGTACGTCCGCCACCCGTCCCCGGACATTGAGATAGCTTTGCTCCATCGGCGCCACCTCAGAAGCCCGCCTGCTCCGTGCGGCGGATGATGTCATCCTGCAGAGAGCGGGACAGCGTGGTGAACAGAGCGCTGTAACCGGCGACCCGCACCACCAGAGACTTGTATTTCTCCGGGTGAGCCTGAGCATCCAGCAGCGTTTCCCGGCTCACCACATTAAACTGCATATGGCTGCCTTTACGATCAAAGTAGGTACGCACCAGTGCCGCAAAATTTTCCAGTCCCGCCCGACCGGCTAACGCCGACGGGTGGAATTTCATATTATACAACGTCCCGTTGGAGGCAATAAAGTGATCCAACCGAGCCACGGAGGACGCTGCCGCCGTGGGACCGTGGGTGTCCTTTCCCGCCGACGGAGAGACGCCGTCCGCCACCGGCGTATGCGCCAGTCGGCCGTCCGGTGTCGCACCAGTCTGCGCTCCCAACGGTACATTCGCCGATACCGGATACAGACCCGCCTGGAACTGACCGCCCCGGGGATTGTGATGCTTTTCCACGGACTTGGTATAGGTATACGCCGCCTGACGGGCGATCGCATCGACCTCCGGCTCATCGTTACCGTATTTCGGCAGAGCGTCGATCCATTCCCGCAGCTGTGCGTACCGTTCCCGGTCCGCCTCCGGTGCCGTATTTGCCTGCACCATCGATGCCACCTGCGCAACCACCGACTCGGTCACCGGCTGTCCGCCGGCAGCCAAAGCCCGAACGATTTCCTCCGTTACACGGGATACATCCGACGGGTCCACACTGCCGACGCCGAAGTTATGATCCATAGCTTCCTTGAAGTCCGCCAACGTCGCCTTATGCTGCACAAACACCAACTCACGGATAGCATACAGAGCATCCGCCACATTCGCCACGCCAAACCCCTGAGGGCCGGTGAAGTTGTAGTGAGCGCCACCCTGCTGCAGAGGCAATCCCCGACTGATGCAATCATCCGCCATACAAGACTCAAACGGAAGCGGACACAGATCGGCATGTGCCGTGTCAATGGCGTTATCCGCATTGACCAGCAGCTCCACCAGATAATCCATCTGCTTTTGATAGGCAGCCAAAACCTCCTCATAGGAGGTCATCTGCGTCACATCACCGCTGGCAATGCCCACCATCTCGCCTTCATCCATGCCGTTATGGAACATCAGCTCCATCACACGGCACATATTGAAGAACGCTGCGTCATGCCAGCCCTCGGTCTTGCCCGGGCACTGGGGCTCCACACAGCCGATAATACAGTAGTTGCGGGCATCCTCCAGCGTCAGTCCACGACTGAGCAGTGACGGAATGATCACCTCGTCGTTGTAATATGCCGGCAAGCCGACGCCGGTACGGGTCAGCTCCGCCGCCTTGATCCGGAAATCATGGGGCGAACCGTTCCACAGCCGCACCGAGAGACTCGGCGCAGGCAACTGCACATGCATAGATGCCTGCAAGCACATGAACGACAGGTCGTTGGTTACATCCAGTCCCTCGGCATTCTGTCCGCCGACGATGAGATTCTGGAACAAGCTGTACCCGGCAAAGCCGTCTGCCGAAGCGGCATCCCGCACCTTATTCAGATCGTTGAGCTTGATCCAGATGCAGTCGATCAGCTCCTGTGCCAGCTCCGGGCTGAGTTTTCCGCTCTGCCGATCCGCCGCATAGTACGGATACATATACTGGTCAAACCGTCCGGGGGAAATAGAATGCCCGCTGGATTCCACCTGCAGCAGCATCTGGACAAACCAGAAGGACTGACAAGCCTCCCAGAAGCTCTCGGCCCCGTTTTCCGGCACCCGGCGGCAATTTTCTGCGATCTGCAGCAGTTCCCGTTTGCGCTGCTCATCGACGCAGGCTTTCGCCTGCTCCTCTGCCAAAGCCGCATACCGGCGGGCGTACAGGATCACCGCATCGCAGGAACGGATCACTGCCTCCAGAAACTCGTGCCGACGGGCGTAATCGCCGTCGCTGACATGCAGCTGCGCCAGCGCCTCCTCTGCCTCCCGACGGATGCCACGGAAGCCGATGCGCAGCACCTTGTCGTACTGCACGCAGATATGCCCGACACCGTTATAGAAATAGTTGCCAGGGGTAAACACATTGTGCCGCATCGCCCGCAGGGTCTCCGGCGCCATATAGGCGGTCGCCAGCTCACTGGTGGTCTTGCCCTTCCAATAACCGAAGGTGGCACGCAGCCGTCGCTTGGTATCCTCGGAGATGGCGAAGGGATCCGCCTTTCGGGTAGAAACCGTATCCAGCTCTCCCTCCAGCCACTCGTACGAAAACTCCGGGAAGGTCTGGCAGCCACGGGGCGCCTGTGTGGCGCTCCCCACTACCAGCTCGTCCGGCCGAATGGTGATCGGCAGATTCTCCAAAATGTGGTAGAACGCTTTGGAGCGGCGAGCCACGATCGGCTCGCCCTCCGTAGCACGGTAGGACTCGGTGATCAGCTCGGCACGATCCGCTTCGATCTCCGGCGGCGCAGCATACAGATGGTCGATCAGCCGTCCGATACGGGCGGTCTTTTGAGCGTCATATATGGTATATTGAGCCATGATCCGACCCTCCTTTACGCATTGAATTTTCCGGAGTGCTTACTTGTTCAGCTCAGCCAGCACCTTCCGGGTGATCTCCGCCACCAGATCATTGGCAGCCGGAGCCGGCGCAGAGCCGCAAGCGCAGGAGTGAGGGATATTCTGCTTGCAGCGGCAATTCTCCGTCCCCAGGTTCTTGCACTTCTTGCAGCCGGGATGACGGCCGGGGATCTGCATCTTTTTGCGCAGCTCCATCAGCTTCTCCAGCTGGTCGCAGGGGATCTCCTCGACGCCGCCCAGCTCCCGGGCATACTTGCAGATCTTGGCGTTAAACTCGACCTCTTCCATGGTGAAGAATGCCTTGGTCAGCGTGCAGCCGACGGTCAGAGCGCCGTGATTCTTCAGCAGGAAAGCGTCATGATCCTGAATGTACGGCTCCAGAGAATCCGGGATCTCCATAGTGGAGGGAGTGCCGTACTCGCAGGTGGGGACGCTGCCGATGGTCAGAACCGCCTCGGGCAGAATATACTGATCCAGCGGTACACCGGCCACGGTGAAAGCGGTCGCCACAGGCGGATGCGCATGCACAACGGCGTTCACGTCGGGGCGATCCCGATATACACGCAGGTGCATCTTGATCTCGGAGGAGGGGTTCAGCTTACCATCCAGCTTATTGCCCTGCCCGTCAATGCGAATGATCATGTCGGGGGTCAGCGCACCCTTGGACACGCCGGTGGGCGTGCAATAAAACTCGTTGTCGCTCACCTTGACGGAGATGTTTCCGTCATTGGCGGCTACGAAGCCCTTGGCATAGATCTTATGACCGACTTCGCAGATTTCCTTTTTGATCTCATAGGCTGACTGTTGCATAGTTCATATCTCCTTTTCTATTATAGATGACATATTATGAACAACCGGGGAAGCCCCGACTTTTCAAACCAGAGAGGCGGTATCCAAAGCGATCATGTATTCCTCATCGGTGGGGATCACCCAGGTGCGCACCCGGGCGTCCGCAGCGGACAGATCCGCCTCCTCGCCCCGGGGCACCGTGGCATTGCGCTCCTCATCCATGCGGATACCCAAATAATCCATATTCCGGCAGACCTCCCGGCGCAGATCCCGGTCATTCTCCCCGATACCGGCGGTAAACACCAGTGCGTCAATACCATTCATCTCTGCCGCATAAGCGCCGATATACTTTTTGATCCCATGGTACTGGATATTCAGCGCCAGCTGCGCCCGTGCATCCCCCGCCGCCGCCGCATCGCAGACCGCACGGGAATCGCTGGACTTGCCGTATACGCCCAAAAATCCGGATTTCTTATTGAGCATGGTTTCCACCTCTTTGGCGGTCATGCCCTCATCCAGCAGGTAGGTCAGAATCGTCGGATCCACCGAGCCGGAGCGGGTCCCCATCAGGATCCCCTCCTGTGGGGTAAAGCCCATGGAGGTGTCGATCACCTTGCCGTGATCCACCGCCGTGATGGAGGAGCCGTTGCCCAGATGGCAGGTGACAATCCGCAGATCCCGGATATCATGATCCATCAGCTCAGCCACCCGATGCGCCACATAGCGGTGAGAGGTGCCGTGGAACCCATAGCGGCGGATGCTCTTTTGCTCATACAGCTCATAGGGCAGCGGATAAACATACGCATAATCCGGCATCGTGGAGTGGAACGAGGTATCAAATACACCCACCATCGGCACTGAGGGCATCAGCTTGCGGCAGCCCTCCATTCCGGCGATCGCCGGCGGGCCGTGCAGGGGGTTGATCTTTACGATAGAGTAAAGATATTGGATCACCTCGTCGTCGATACGGCAGGATTGCTTCAGCTTTTCGCCACCGTGGGCAATGCGGTGACCGACAGCGTCGATCTCGCTTACATCGGCGATCACGCCCAGCTCAGGATCGGTGAGCAGCTGCAGCACCATGGACAGCGCCGTCTCATGATCCGGCAGATCCATAGCAATCTTATGATCCTCCTTGCCGGGGCGCTTATGCTTGATGCAACCGCCCTCAATGCCGATGCACTCACACAAGCCCCTTGCCAGCACCTTGCCCTCCGGCATCTCAAACAGCTGATATTTCAGCGAGGAGCTGCCGGCGTTAATGACCAGAATCTTCATATACTTCCTCCTTGCCGCAGTCTCACTGAAGCTTCTCGAACCGAGCATACGCCTCGTCATATGCTGCTGTGTTGACCGGCTCGTAGAATTTCGGCTGCTCGGAGGCGGCGATCACCTTCCGTGCCTCTTTCAGATCGGCGATCTCCCCCAGTGCGATCAGCTGCACGGCAATATTGCCGGTAGCCGTAGCCTCAATGGGACCGGCGATCACATGCGTGGCACAGGCGTCTGCCGCCATCTGACACAGCAGACGATCCTTGGTGCCGCCGCCGATCATATGGATGCTGCTATACTCCAGCCCCGTAACCTCCCGAACAGCGTGGAAGGTGTAACGATATTTCATCGCCAGGCTCTCATAGATGCACCGCATGATCTCGCCACGGGTCTGGGGCACATACTGTCCGGTGCGCTGGCAGAATTCCTGCACCCGGCGGGGCAGATTTCCGGGAGCGACAAAGGCATCGTCATCGGGGTTGATAAAGCAGCGGAACGGCTCGCACGCCAACGCCTCCCGTTCCAGATCGGCAAAGGTGACGTTCTCCCCCTCCCGGATCCACTGCCGGCGGGATTCCTGAATCAGCCACAGTCCCATGATGTTCTTCAGGAACCGGGTGGTACGGCCGAAGCCGCCCTCGTTGGTAAGATTAAACTTAAAAGAGGTCTCGTTGATGACCGGTGCCTGCAGTTCGGTGCCGAACAGCGACCAGGTCCCGCAGCTGATGAAGATAAAATCCTTTTCCTGCGACGGAACTGCCACCACAGCCGAGCCGGTATCGTGCGTCGCCACGGCGATCACCGGCACCTTGGGAGCGCCCAGCTCCTCGCAGATCTCGTCCAACAGCAGACCGTATGTATCCCCCGCATCCACGATCGGCGGGAACAGCCGCCGGGGAATGCTCAGCCGATCCATCAGATCGTATGCCCAATCGCCGGTCTTGGGATCCAGACACTGCGTGGTGGACGCTTCGCTGTATTCCGCCCGGGTCACACCGGTGAGAAAATATGCAAACAGATCCGGCATCAGCAGCAGCTTATCCGCCTGCGCCAGCTGCTCCGGCTCGTTTTGCTGGAGATAGGCAAGCTGATAGATGGTATTGATGGAAGCGATCTGAATGCCGGTGCGGCCGTACAGCTCCTCTTTCGGGATAACAGCGCACACCTTATCGATCATGCCCGTTGTGCGGGCATCCCGGTAGTGTACCGGGTTATTCAGCAGGTGACCCCTCTTATCGATCAGACCAAAATCCACGCCCCAGGTATCGATGCCGATGGCATCGAAGCCGCCGGCGTGAACCGCCTTGGTGATCCCCTGCTTGATCTCATGGAACAGCCGCAGCACATCCCAGTGAAATACGCCCCGCACATTCACCGGATCGTTGGAAAAACGGTGGATCTCCTCCATATGAATGGTCTCGCCGTCAAATGTTCCGAGAATCGCCCGTCCGCTGGATGCGCCGAAGTCAAAAGCCAGAACTCGTTTGCTCACGCTATCGCACTCCTTCACCTGTATTTTGATTCGCTGCAAGCACTTCTACTTCACCTAATAAAGCGTGTTCATTATACAACAGATTCGACGGTTCGTCTACCGATGGCGCAAATTTCGATAAATAAACAGTTGATTTTTTTCATTCAATCAGATATAATCATATATAATCACAAAAGGAGGACTCTGTATGCTGCCTTTGGAACGCCAAAACCAGATACTGGAAATACTGAACACACGCCACGCCGTCACCGTGGATGAGCTGTGCGCCCTGCTGTACTCCAGCGGCGCCACCATCCGGCGTGATCTGCAGATCCTCGAGTCCAGCGGTCTGATCCGCCGCACCCACGGCGGCGCCGTACACATCGATGCCAATACCCGGGACTTTCCTATGACCCTGCGGGAAAACGAAAACCTCGGCGCCAAAGAGACGTTGGTGCAGCGAGCGCTGCCGCTCATTAAAGAGGGATATACCCTGTTTATGGACTCCAGCAGCACTGTCTGCCGACTGGCACGGCGACTGGCAGCCTTTCAGCACCTGCGGGTCATCACCAACGGGCTGAAGACAGCCAGCATTCTTGCCGAGCTGGAGGGGGTGGAGGTCTACGGCACCGGCGGACGGCTGCGGGACGGAGCCATGTCCTTTGTCGGCACACAGGCGGAGGAATTTGTACGGCGGTTTAATGCCGACATTGCCTTTATCTCCTGTCGGGGGGTAGATGCCGAGGCAGGCATCACCGATTCCGACGAGCAGGAGGCGGAGCTGAAACGGGTCTTCATGCAAAACGCCCGCAGCACCGTACTGCTCTGTGACAGCAGCAAGCTGGGACAACGGTATTTTTGCAAGATCAATCCTCTGGACGCCGTGCAGAAAATAATCACAAATGTACAACTGCCCCCGGAATATCAGAAATAATCATTCCTGCGCACAAACAGGCTCTGCTTTCGTCAAAAGCAGAGCCTGTTTGATTTATATCGATCTACAACAGAGTGCAGGCGCAACGCAAGGCTTCGTATGGGCGGTCAAATGCACAATACCCTATCTGATCCAGCGAACACAGCGTGTATACTGACCGGGAGCCAAACTTGGTGCTGTCACACAGAAATACAGACGTCCGGGAGGAGCGCATCATCAACTGCTTCAGGTAATTCTGTTCCTCGGTCGGATCGGAAATGATGCCGTTTTCGTCCAGACATTTTGCAGAGAAAAAGCACACATCCGCCATCCGCTCGGTGATGGCACGGTAGGTCAGCGGCCCCGACAGCGTCGGGCGGTCTGCGATCGGCTCCCCGCCCAGACACACGATATGCACCCCCTGCTGCAGTCCATCCAGTGCGATCTGGAGGTTGCAGGTATAGACCGTGATGTCCGAACAGGCGGCGATAAATGGCAGCAGGTAGGTAGAGGTGGACGAGCTGTCCAAAAATACGGTCATACCGTCCCGCAGCAGGGTGGCAGCCCGGCGGGCAGCCGCCCGCTTTTCCCGTGCATTGGCGTTACAGCGGCTATAAAAGCCTGCTACCCCTGCCACCGGCTCCGGCAGCATGACCCCGCCATGCATCCGCCGCACCAGCCCGGCATTCTGCAAACAGGTCAGATCCCGCCGAATACTAGAGGGCGAGGTGTAGGTCAGCTGCGCCAATTCCTCTACTCCGGCGTATTGTTTTTTCTTGATGATCTCCAGCAGCTGCTGTTGACGGGGGGTCCAGTGCATAGCTGTCACGCTCATTTCTGCGCAGTATTTTGCTCATTTGCCGATTGTTTCGCCGCCTATTGACCGAAAACGAGCCATCCACTACAATTATAGCGATAAATGACCCGATGTCAAGAGGAGGCAGAATCCGCTGTGCTGGAAGCAATGAAGGAGCAAGTCTGTGCCGCCAACCGCTGGCTGCACACCGCCGGTTTGGTAGTGTTGACTTGGGGAAACGTTTCTGCCATCGACCGGGCACAAGGCTTGGTAGTCATCAAGCCCTCCGGCGTCCCCTATGAACGCATGAGCCCGGCAGACATGGTGGTGGTGAACCTCAAGGGCGACCCGATTGAGGGACGCTGGCGTCCCTCCTCGGATACGGCAACCCATTTGGAGCTATACCGGGCATTTTCTGAGGTCGGTGGGATCACCCACACCCATTCCCGCTGGGCGACGGTGTTTGCACAAGCCCAGCGCCCAATCCCGATGCTGGGCACCACCCACGCCGACACCTTTTATCGGGACATCCCCTGCACCCGCCCCATGACCCCGGCGGAAATTGCCGGAGACTACGAGCGGGAGACCGGACGGGTGATCGTCGAAGCCTGCAGGAAACACTACCGGGATACTCCGGCGGTGCTGGTGCGTTCCCATGGACCGTTTACCTGGGGCGCCGACGGACAAAGCGCCGCCGAAAATGCGCTGGTGCTGGAGGAGGTTGCCATGATGGCGTGGCACACGCTGCAAATGACGACCTCCGTCTCGCTGCAGCCGGAGCTGTCCGACCGTCACTATTTGCGTAAGCACGGTGTCCATGCCTACTATGGACAGAAAGGAGAAAACCATGATCTGTAACTACACACAACACGACCGTCTCTGCGCCTGCGGCAAGCATCACCGGGTCGAAACCCGGTTTGCCGTCATCCAACCGGGAGTCCTGCACGATGCCAAGGCATATTGCCGACGGGAGGGGCTGACCGGCATCTCAGTAGTCGTCTATGACCAAAACACCTACGCCGCCACAGCCGACCGCCATCCCGCAGCCGATCGGGAGATCGTACTGAACCCGCAGGGACTGCACGCCAACGAGCGTGGCGTGGAAATGCTCATGGAGCGGCTGACTGACGATGTGGGCTATCTGCTGGCGATCGGTTCCGGCACGGTTCACGACATCACCCGCTACTGTGCCTATCGGCTGGGCATCCCCTTTGTCTCCTGCCCCACCGCCGCCAGCGTGGACGGCTTCTGCTCCTCTGTAGCCGCCATGACCTGGGGCGGCTGCAAAAAGACGCTGACCGCTGTAGCACCGCAGTTTGTGCTGGCGGACACCGACATTATCCGGCAGGCACCCATGCGGCTGACCCGTTCCGGCTACGGCGACATGGTCGGCAAGTATGTGGCGCTGGCGGACTGGCGCATGGCGCACATTCTCACCGGAGAATACCTGTGCGAGACCATCGCCGGGCTGACAATGGATGCCACTAAGACCGTGCTGGACAGCGCCGCCGGCATCCGGGACGGACAACCTGAAGCCTACGAAAGCCTGATCGCCGGGCTGCTGCTCTCCGGTATCGCCATGCAGCTGCTGAGCTATTCCCGTCCCGCCTCCGGAGCGGAGCACCATATCTCACACCTGATCGAAACGGAGCCGCCCGGACTGGGGATCCACACCACAGCGCTCCACGGCGAAAAGGTCGGTGTCGGCACACGGCTGGTCTCCGCCGCCTACCACCGGCTGGCGGAGCATCCCATACGGGCGTTTCAGGATTATGTGGAGCCGGATAAAGCGCTCATCGACCGCATATTCGGGGAAAAGCTGGCGCCGGGCATTTATGAAGAAAACCGGGACGATGTCGCTCGGGGGATCACCGGAGCGCAGCTATCCCGATGCTGGCCGGCGCTGCGGCAGGTCATTGAGACCATCCCCACCCCCGCTGCGCTGCAGACCGCTTATGCGACCATCGGCGCCGTCACCTGTCTGTCGGAGATCGGCGTGGACGAAGCCAAAGCGCCCGAGCTGCTGCGGTATGCACCGCTGGTGCGCCATCGGCTGACGCTGCTCCGCCTGCTGCCCTGTTTCATCACGGAATGATCCTGACCACCGCCGTGCTCAGTCACAGCGGTGGTTCTTTTTTTGATGCCGGATACAGCCAAGCAGCGCCCCGCCCGCACACAGAACGCCGCCAACGATATAGTAAACGGGCAGGTACGGACAGTCGGTGCCGTAGATCTCCACCACACCGGTTACGGCGCTGCCGACAGTAAGCGTTGCCATTCCGGCGTGCCACATACGGCAGGCACTGATCGACGGGCGAAATCGGATCCGCTTTATTAACCAAAACAGCAGCGCTCCCCCGCCCCATGGATACAGGCACAAGCACAGCATCGGCGCAGCATACACACCGTGGCTAAAGCACTCATACAAAGCGCTGAGCAACAGGCAGCCCAAGCCTATCCATCCATAAGCTATCGCCGTACGGCGGCAGCTCTCATCCGAAATATACAATGTCGCTCACCTTCCGTTCTTTAATGGAATTGCCGGTGGTGGTCGGCTGGTTGACCACCCGACCGCAAAACACCATGGTGGAGGAACCACCGCCGTCCAGATTATACCCTTGCTGTACGCCTAGGCTCTGCAGAAATACCGCCAGCTCATACAGGGACAATCCGGCACTCTCGGCTGTGCGTCCATCCGATACCACCAGCACATAATGACCTTCCCCCAAGATGCCGACAGCGGTGCGGGGATTGCTCTGCATGGATTGCCCCACCTCGGCGCCCGTTGTCACGCACACACTGCCATTCCGTACCAGCGCCGGACCGAACGAGAACACCTGCTGCGCCCCGGATCCCAGCAGCTCCTGCGCCGTCACCTCGCTTTCCTGCACAAAGGAAAAGGCACCGTCGCTGTCGATCACCAGATCCTGTCGGTCTGTCCCCGCCTGCGCCCGATACAGCGTACCGTTGCGGATCACATAGCCTGTATTCCGGGCGCCGTAATAGTCACCGTTGACGGCAATCACCGCCTGATGCGCTGCAGCAATGGAAGAGGTCGTTTCCGTAATGTTGCGCCCATAGGTATCCTCCGCCAGCGCCGTCTGCAAGCCGCTGCCGGACAATACCGTTATATCCGCCACATACACAGTCGTATCCTCGACCCGGTACTCCTGCAGCTCGACCCGCAGGTGCTCATCCTCATAGCTATTCTCTGTCTGCGTCACCGCCGCAGTCGATACAGGCTCTGCGGCAGAGTCGGCGGACACCTCCGCCGATCCGTAGCGGCGGGGAATCACAAAGGTATCCAACAGCACAAAGGCGGTGAATCCAAGCAGTACCGGATAATACAGCCACCAGCGGCTTTTTCGCATAAAAATGACCTCACTTTCTCGGAAAGTGAGGTCATTATAAACGCCAAAGCTAAACTATAGTTAAAGGTCAGACGAATTTTGTGCGATGGATATCCGGTGCAGCGGCGGTCTCTGTCAAACGCTGCAGCACCCCCTGCGCCGTGGTCTCTACGGCGATCAGCTCCAGACTGGCGGCGGGCATATAGTCCTCAGTCACGGTCTTTTGCAGCATCGCCAGCAGCTCATCGTAATATCCATACAGGTTATAGACCACAATGGGCTTACTGTGCCGTCCCAGCTGTTTGAGCGTATACACCTCAAACAGCTCTTCATAAGTGCCGATGCCGCCGGGAACAACGATGAACGCCTCCGCCCGCTCCTCCATGATGGCTTTCCGCTCCCGCATGGTCTCGGTATAGATCATCTCATCGCAGCCGTCATACAAAATACCGTCCACCTGCAGAAAGGAGGGCACCACACCGATCACCGTACCGCCCCGGCGCTTCACGCCCCGGGCGGCGGCGCCCATCAAGCCGGCACCTCCGGCGCCGTACACCAGCGTATGACCGGCATCCGCCAGCATAGCGCCCAGCTGCTCGGTCGCCTCAATGTACCGAGCGGCGATCTGAGGACTGGACGCCCCGAACAAGCATACGTTCATTGCTTTTCCCCCTTGCTGCCGTCAGCGTGCCTTGCAGAATTTCTCCACATACCGATCGATGGCTTCATCCACGATCTTTACCGCCCGCTCCCGGGCGCTGACCTCATCCACCGCCGTGGTCTTATTCTCCAGATTCTTATACACCGAGAAGAAGTGCCGCATCTCCTCGAACAGGTGCGCCGGCAGCTGATCAATATTGGTGTACATATTGTAATTAGGATCGTTAAAAGGAATGGCGATGATCTTTTCATCATTATGACCGTTGTCAATCATGGAGATCATGCCGATGGGGTACGCCCGCACCAGCGTCAGCGGCTCCAACGGCTCGGAGCAAAGCAGCAGCACATCCAGAGGGTCGCCGTCATCGCCATAGGTGCGGGGAATAAATCCGTAATTGGCGGGATAGTGGGTCGAGGTGTACAGGATACGATCCAGAATGATCAGTCCGGTCTCCTTATCCAGCTCATACTTTTTCTTACTGCCCTTGGAAATTTCCACCACGCAGATAAAATCCTCCGGGCGGATACGTTCCGGGGAAATGTCGTGCCAAATGTTTGTCATAGGCTCCTCCTTGCTTACAGCCACCGCTTTTCCGTATGGGTGGTATTGTACCACAGTTTCTCCTGCAAGTCAAACAAAATACGCCCAGACCTATTGCATTCAATGGGAAAGTATGGTAAACTGAGTACACAAATTTAGTTTCAAGGAGGAGCTGCACCGTGCTGCAATTACGCCCTTACCGAGCGGACGATGCCGCTACCGTGCTGTCCTGGTGCACAAATGAGCATTCCTTTTACCAGTGGACGGCGAGCAGACTGGGAGCCTATCCCCTGTCCCCGGCACAATTCCAGCCCGCATCCGATTCGATAGCGTTTATCGCCACGGATGCCGGAGTACCGGCGGGATTTTTCACTCTGCGCCCGCTGGAGAACCGCCCCGGGGAGCTGCGCCTCGGCTTCATCATCGTAGCGCCCCAAAAGCGGGGGCATGGCTGCGGCAAAGCCATGGTACAACTGGCTGTACGGTACGCCCGGGAGTTCTGTGGCGCCCAAGCCGTGTCTCTGGGAGTATTCGAGAACAATCCGACTGCCTATAACTGCTATATCGCCGCCGGTTTTCGCCCCGATCTGTCCCAGCCTCCGGAATCCTACCGGATACAGAGCGAGGATTGGCGGTGCTTACGGCTGATTTCAGAGATGACCGACGGCACAGCGCTGCTGGATCGCTACTGGCAGGCGGTGCTGGCACAGGATGCCGCCGCCATGCGCCGCTTTCTGGCGCCCCAAGCGGTGGTGCGCTGGCATAACACCGACGAGCAGTTCACCGCCGAGGAATTTATCCGGGCAAACTGTACCTACCCCGGCGATTGGGACGGCACGGTTCAGCGCACCGCTCCCATACCAGGCGGCTATGTCACAGTGGTTCATGTATTCAACCGGGAGCGCACCCTTTCTTTCCATGTGACATCCTTTTTCCGGCTGAATCAAGGACACATTACCGCTTTGGATGAATACTGGGGCGACGACGGCACTCCGCCCATCTGGCGACAGAAATTGCATTTAGGCACATCCATTGACAAGGAGGAATCCCCGTGATCGACATAAAGCAGCTTACCAAAATCTATCCCGGCGCCACATCGGTGACGGCGCTGGATGAGATCTCCCTCACCCTGCCGGATACCGGTATGGTATTCTTTCTGGGGCGTTCCGGCAGCGGAAAGACCACCCTGCTCAACCTGCTGGGCGGGCTGGATAGTTTCCAGAGCGGCGATATTCAGGTAGACGGCATCTCGCTGCAGGGACTCAGCCCCCGCCAACTGGACGCCTACCGCAACGCCTATACCGGCTTTGTGTTTCAGGAGTACAATCTTTTGGACGAGCTGACTGTGGCGGAAAATATTGCTCTGGCGCCCGAGCTGCAGCAGGCAGAGGCTTCCGAAGCGACCATTGAACAGGCACTGGCGGCGGTACAGCTGGACGGCTTTCAGAGCCGCAAGCCCGGTGAGCTGTCCGGCGGGCAAAAGCAGCGGGTCGCCATCGCCCGGGCGCTGATCAAAAATCCCAGGCTGCTGCTGGCGGATGAGCCCACCGGTGCGCTGGACACCGATAATTCCCGGCAGGTCTGGGATATACTCAAGGAGCTGTCCCGGGATCGGCTGGTGGTCGTAGTGAGCCATGACCGGGACTATGCCGCCCGGTATGCCGACCGCATCATCGAGCTGGCGGACGGACGGGTGCTGACAGACTCGGCGCCCCTGTCCCCCGACCCCGGTGCTGCCGAAGCCAAAGCATTATCCGTCCCCCATACTCGTCTGCCCCGCCGGATCGCCCGACGGATGGCGTGGAATACCCTGCGCACAAAAAAGCTGCGGCTGGCTGCCGTAGTCGGACTGTCGGTGGTTGCCTTCCTGCTGGTGGGGCTGTCCGACACCTTCTCCGGCTATCGACCGGAGGAGGCGCTGTTTCGTGCGCTTTATGAGGAGCAAAGCGCCGCCACGGCGCTGCGCAAGGAGAAGCAGCTGGATTACGGCGAAGGCGCCGACTGGTATCATGACGGATTTCGTTTGAGCGAGGACGAGGTGGCGGCGCTGAGCGAAAAGACCGGCCGCACCGTCAAGGGTGTGTATGCGCTGCCGCAGGCAATGAATATTGAGCAGAACTACGGCTCTACCGAGGTGAGCAACAAAAACTACAGCCAATACGTAGCGGAGCTGTCAGGCTTCATGGAATTGAGCAGTGACGAGCTGCCCGCCTTTGGGCTGGAGCTGCTGGCAGGACGGCTACCGGACGGGGCTCGGGACGAGATCGCCCTGAGCCGCTATGTGCTGGACTCCTTTGCGGCTGCCGGGTATCTGAACTATACCGGTCCCCACTACACAGTGCTGCACGAGGACGGCAGCAAGACCGAGTATACCTTTGATGAGTGGGTCGCAGCCTACCATACGGATATGCCCCTCATCAGCTATCAGGTGGGCACCGACACTGCCCTGTATACGACCCCCGCTACCCCTATCGCCGGAGCCGAGGACCTGATCGGCAAGACCCTCTTTATCGGTGACCGCAATTATACCGTCACCGGCATCGTGGAGACCCACTTTAACACCCAACGTTACGCAAACACCAAGCTGCTGGACGTCACCTCCAGCAGCGAAAGCGACCTCAAAGAATGGATGCGCTACAATCAGCTGAACACGGAGCGGCAATACGGGCTATCCACGCTGGCATTCGTCGGCAGCGGAAAAATTCAGGACATCGCCGGTCGCTTCCCCTCCACCGTCACTATACACGACGGAAAGGTGCGGCTGGATAACGAATATCTAAACTCCGTTACCGCTACCATCGCCCGCCTGGACGGCCTGGGCGAGGCTGCCAAGGGCGTTTACTGCATCGGAACGGTGGACGAAACCGGTCAGCCCTGCGCCGGACTGCCGGAGGCTCTGGCGGAGCGGGAGGTTCTTGCCCCCGAAGAGCTGCACAACCCCGTGGGCAAGGACACAAAGACCGTTGCCGCCATCCAGTCCGGGGAGGCATTTCGTGACCTGCAATGCAGCGTCACCTTTACCGACGGACGCACCGCCTGGTCCTCCGCCGGATACAAGATCACCGGATTTCTGAACCTATGGCGGTACTACGGACAGAATACCTATGCGACGGACGATCTGCTGGTGGTATCCGACAGCACCTTTGAGCGGCTGGCTGAGGGACGGGGCGGCTTATACACCTATGCCATCGCTTCACTGCCCCGGGAGAAGGCAGCGCTGCGGCAATTTCTGACGACCTGCTCCGCTGCCAGCGGCGACATCCGCTATGCGGTCGTCAAGGATACCACCCTTCAGATGGAAACCCTCGCCGGCTCGCTGACGACCGCCACCCGGCTGCTGCGCTATGTGGGGCTGGCGCTGACGCTGTTCGCAGCTCTGCTGATGTTCCAGTTTATCTCCGTGAGCATCGCCGGACGCAAACGGCAGATCGGCATCATGCGGGCGCTGGGCGCCGGACAGGGAGATGTTTTCCGCATCTTCCTGTACGAGAGCCTGCTGACGGCTGCCCTCAATGCGCTGCTGTCCTGTCTGCTGGTATTTGCCGCCGCCACGGCGGCAAACCAAGTGCTGGCGGCGCAATACGGACTGCTGTTCTCCCTGCTCCAGCCCGGTGTGCGCCAGATGGGACTGCTGGTGCTGCTGAGCTTTGGCGTGGCACTGGTGTCCTGCTATATTCCGATCCGGCGCATCGCCCGGCAAAAGCCGGTAGACGCCATCCGTTCATAATAATAAACGCTAAAAGCGAGTGACAAGGCAAAAGCCTTGTCACTCGCTTTTTTACTCTGCAAATACCAATGGGATCCCCATCCGCTCGATAGCCCGGCAGGCATCCGTCACCCGATCCGGACGATAATCCCGCACTCGGTGGCCGTCAAATCCGACACTCAGACACACACCGCTCTCCCGTACCAGCGCCTGCTGCCGTTCGTCCTGCATAAACGCTTTGACATAGGCGTGCTCCCGATACTGGTGGATGGAGTCATAGGACACATTCATTTCCCAAAAGATTTCCTGTTCCGCCATACGGCGCAGAAACGCTGCCGGTTCCTCTCCCCGCCGCTCCATATAGGCGAACAGATCCGTATGAGCGATCCCCACCCGGGCACAGCCGCACCGAGCGGCAAATGCAAACAGGTTCGGCGCATAGGTATCGGTATGGTCGATGTGCTCCATCAAGCAATAATCAAAGCGGGAAATATCCACCTCCGGCGGCAGCGTCAGATAGGGCTGGCGGATCGTCGCCACCTCTATCCCACAGCGCATTTGCAGCCGTCCGGCATATTTCTCTTTCAGCAGGGTCATATGCGCCAGATACCGGTCCACCGCCCGCTGATAATCCACGAGAAATGCCACCGGATCATGAAACTCTGTGGACGGGCGATAACCAGCCACCCCGTACTGGTGATCGGAGATACCAAACAGCTCGATCCCGCCGGCGATCGCCGCTTCGAGGATGCTTTCCGGCTTATCCTCGCCGCAAAACGAGTAATAGGTGTGCGAATGCAGATCCTGTATCATTGGCTTTCCTCCTTTTCTCCGGTAAGTCGGAAACGGGGACCCTCTTCCCCGATCACTCCGGTCGGTTCAAAGCCCAGCTTAGCCAGCACCCGCTGAGAAGCAGCGTTATCCGGTGCCGTCTCCGCCTCGATCGCCGTTACGCCGGGCTGCTCCAGCGCCCAGCGGCACAGCGCCTCCGCCGCCTCGGTCGCATAGCCTTGCCCCCAGTATGGAGACTCCAATCCATAGCCGATCTCCGGTCTGCCATCCGGCGGCAGCCCCTTAAAGCCGCCATCTCCGATCATCGCTCCGGTCTCCCGCAGGCAGATCCCCCAAGCAGTGTACCAAAGATACTGCGCCGGATGCTGTCGGCAGCCCTCCGCCATGTCCGTGTAGGCCTTCGTCAGCTCCGCATCCTCGCCCCGATAGCGCTCCGCCAGTTTTTTCAGCTCCTCCACCGTCAGCGGATGGAGGGCTAACCGCTGCGTCTCCAACTGCATTCTCACATCTCTCCTATCCTTTGGGCTTATTATAGGAGAAAGGTACCGCTTTGTCAACCGAAAGCTGTGTAAAGGAAAAGCACTTGCCACAACGGGCAAGTGCTTTTGTGTCGCCGCAGTTACGTTCAGAACAGGTCGTTTTCTTCCTGCCGGTTCTGATTTTGGTTCTGCTGCTGCTGATTCTGGCTCTGGTTCTGCTGCTGGTTCTGACCCTGCTGCTTATCCTGCGCCTGCTGATTCTTCTTGTTCTGCTTGTTCTCCATGACACATACCTCCTTGGTTCTCCAATGTTGGAAAAGCATTGTAGCTCTTTTCCACGGTCAGTAGTGTGTCACCGCCCACCGATTTTATACGCCCCTTTCCGATTTTTTGCCGCTCCTCGTACAACGGCTATTCCGTGCCAATTGAAAAAAGCGCCCGCCGATCCCAGTATTTTCTGAAATCGGCGGACGCTGCGCACCAAACAGTCTTTATCTGCCCCGGATGGCATCGATGGGGCGCTTGGCGGCGATCCGACGCACCGGGAAGAAGCTCGCCAGCGCAGCCACCAGCAGACTCACCGCCAGCAGCAGAGCGATCTGCCGTATACCGAAGCCCAACACCGTGACCAGCACATTTAGCTGGGTGCGGATCGTGCGGTTGATGACCGTCGTCACGATTCCCACGCCGACAGAGGACAGCAGGAAGTTGATCATGGCAATAATAAAGCTCTCGGCAAAGAAAATGCGGAACACGTCATTGCTGCGGGAGCCGATCGCCCGCAGGATCCCGATCTCCTGCCGCTTATAGCTGATGCTCACGGCGATGAAATTCGCCAGCATCAGCGCCGCAAACAGAGCGAAGAACAGACCTGCCCACACAAAGCCCTTGGAGACCGACACCAACACATTGTGTACCGTATCCAGCTCAAAGGTCACCGAGTTAGCCAGCGGATACTGCAGCTCGCCGCTTTCGTCGTAGCAGTAGCTCACCAGCGTGCGCACCGCCTCCCGTTCCCGGGGCATCGCACCGGTAGCAAAGGCGTAGATGCCGTCCTCCTCTTCTGTAAACGCCTCGTACACGTCTTTACCGGTCAACACGGTATTGCATAGCGCAGGATATTTCCCGGTATCAATATATCCGACGATCGTATAACCTTTAATCGGCTCGTTCAGCTCTCCGTTCTCCCAACGGCGGCTGCTGTCCTCCTCAAAGGTTGGATACTTTTTCAGCAGCTCCCGCACCGCATCCGCTGCGATCTGCTCGGTTACGGCGTCGGCATCGTCCGCATCCTTGGTGTAGGCCGTGTCCATGCGCAGAAGATCGATCGACACCACCAGTTCCTTTTCTCCCAATGTCGTTTTGACACCGTTCAGCCATTCCACCGCCTGCGCCGGCGCATCCGACAGCTGCCCGATCCAATAGGGATTCACGATCAGGGAATCGGCACTTTCATTCTCCGAGACGAAATTGAGATACTGATGATCCAATCGCTTAACGGTGGGCGCTTTCTGAACCAGATCGGACACATAGCCGCTGCCCACCAACGCAGAGGTGTGCAGACTGTAGCTGCGCATACTGGAGCATTCCTGCGACAGTGCATACCGTGCCAGCTCCTGTGCCGTGGTCAGATCCTTCTTCTCCTCCAGCAGCGTTTCGTACCGGGAGATATCCACCTGCGTATCCACGATGCCGGTGACGGTAAAGGTGCGTCCGCCGATGGGGAGCGTCTTTCCCACCATATCCGCCGGGGTGCGTATGTCAAAGACCGTGCGCTCTCCCTTGGCATCGTAGGTGCCGTCGGTATAGCGCAGCTTGCAGAAGCTCTCGGCAACAAATGCCGGCAGCGCCAATTCATCCTTCGTACCGTCCGGCAGCCGTCCCGCCGTCAGTGTATACCCACGGCTGCTGAGAACCTCCTCCGTCACCTCTGCCAGCCCGTTAAACTGCAGCGGATATACCGAAAATATGCGCCGAGACGCATCCTCATCCACATTATCCGGCGTTGCCAAGCTGCCGGAAAAATCCAGATTCCAATCCTTCGGCTGGTACACCCCCAGCATGGAAATGCCCGTTTCCTGCCGCAGCTTTTCCAGATCGGCTGCGCTTACCCGATAATCTTCCTCAAAGCCTTTATTTCCTTTGCTGTCATATTCGGCGATGCTCTTCGTCACCGAGGCATAATCGATGCCGGTATCCACCAGGGAATCGGTGCATGCCCGAATATGATTATAGCTGGCAAAGGTGTCTGCCAAGCCAAACAAGCCAAAGGAAATGCAGGACAGAAAAATCGTAACCAGCAGCCGGATGCGTTTATGCTTCAGACTGCTGGCGCCGATCTTAAAGGCGCTGCGCAGCGGCAGCTTGGATTTGATCAGCGAAAACCCGCCGGTCTCCACCGGCACCGATTCCGGGTCGGTAGGCACGGCATTTTTATGTGTACATCCTGTCACCTTTACAGACAAGCCGCTGTGGAGACGGTCAATATAGGCATTGATCGCTAACCGATCCTCCTCGGTCAGATGATACCCCTCCGCTACCAGCACCGTATTCTCTGTATAGGTCAGACCAACAGGCGCCGATTCCTCCGCCGCATCGGTATAGGTCATGTCACTGATCACACGACCGTCTGCCAGCTCCACGATCCGATCGGCATATTGCTCCGCAAAATCCCGGTCATGAGAAACTACCAACACCAGCCGGTCAGCGGACAGCTTTTTCAGCGTATCAAAGATCTGCCGCCCGGTATTGGAATCCAGTGCGCCGGTGGGTTCATCCGCCATGATGATGCGAGGCTGCTTCACCAGTGCCCGTGCAATCGCCACCCGCTGCTTTTGTCCGCCGGACAGCTCATTGGGACGGCGGCTGCCGTAGCCGTCCAGATCCACCTCATGAAGGATCGCATTGATCTGGTCGTCGGTCGCCTTTTTCCCCTGCAATTCGATTGCCAGCGCAATATTGGCGCCGACGGTGAACTCCTCCAGCACATTGTACTCTTGGAAAATAAAGCCGACATAGGTATTGCGGTAGCTGTCAAAATGCTGCTGACCGAAGCCCTGCGAGGACACACCCCGGATGAGAATCTCTCCCTCATCCGCCCGATCCAGTCCTCCCAGCAGATTGAGCAGTGTAGATTTGCCGCTGCCGGATTTGCCCAGCAGAAAAACCATCCCATGGGACGGCAGGCGCAGGGATACATGATCCAGCGCCAGCACCGGCACCCCTCGTTTGGGACGGTAGATCTTTGTTAGGTTACGAATTTCAAGCATCGGTGTTCCTCCTTGTATCTGTGTATATTCCTCCTTTTTCTGAACACAATCAAAAAGAAACAGGAAAAGGAGACAAACAATATGAAAGCCAAAGAACAATGGGCACTGCACACCGGTATGACTGTCGCCGGCGGGCTGGGGTATGTCCTCATCGAGCTGCTGTGGCGGGGACGAAGCCACTGGAGTATGTTTCTGGTAGGCGGCGCCTGCTTCGAGGTGATCGGCGCCGTCCATCAGCGCTGCCGCCGCCTGCCGCTGCTGCTGCGGGGCGGCATCTGCTCCGCAGCCGTGACCGGCATCGAGGGGCTCAGCGGCTGCATCCTCAACCTGGGGCTAAAGCTGGACGTCTGGGATTACAGCCGGATGAAATGGAATTGGCGGGGACAGATCTGTGCCGTCTACTCGCTGCTGTGGGTGCTGCTGAGCATCGCCGCCTGTCCGGTATACCGGGGGCTGAGCCGATTGCTGACCGGTGCGCTGCACCGGCGGGCGCTCACTCGCTGACCGGGTGAGCGCACACCGCCCGCAGCGGACATTCCCCGCAGCGGGGCGAGCGGGCGGAGCAGATCTCCCGGCCGAACAACACCAGTCGGTGGCAGAAATCGTTGCTTTCCTCCGGCGGCAGCAGCTTTTTCAGCTGCATCTCCACCTTATACGGATCCTTCGTGCCATCGGTCAGCCCCAAGCGTCCCGCAATGCGAATACAGTGGGTATCCGCCACCACCGCCGGCTTACCGAATACATCGCCGCAGACCAGATTGGCGGTCTTGCGTCCCACCCCCGGGAGCTTCGTCAGCTCCTCGACGGTGTCGGGCATCACACCGCCGTACTGATCCCGCAGAGCAATACACAGGTTGACGATATCCCGAGCCTTGGTCTTATACAGGCCGCAGGAACGGATATATTCCCCCACCTCCTCCGGTGAGGCAGCTGCAAAGGTCTCCAACGTGGGAAACCGTTCAAACAGCGCCGGTGTCACCAGATTGACCCGGGCATCGGTGCATTGCGCCGACAGCCGGGTAGCGATCAGCAGCTGCAAGGGATTATCCGACCGCAGGGAGCAGACTGCATCCGGATATCGGGCTTTGAGAGCCTCCACCGCCTGCAGGGCTCGTTGCTTTTTCGTCATAGGGTCAACCTCACTTCCGGGAACACATGCAGTGTACTCCCATTTCAATTAAGATACAAGCAGCAAAGAGATTAAGTTTTTCTTAAAACTCTCAGCATATTGCCTCCTCTGTTTGTAAGTATACCAAATTTCCCTCTCTCCGTCAACGAAAACATGGATTTCCGAACAAACGGTCGCTTTTGCTTGACTTATCCGCCTTTCAGGTGTATGATACAGGGAGAAGCAACTTTCACGGCAGGAGGGACATTCCTATGACAGCACCGCTGGCGGATCGGATCCGCCCCACAACCCTGGATGAGGTGGTGGGGCAACAGCATATTTTGGGAAAGGGCAAGGCTCTGCGCAATATTCTGGAATCCGGGCATATACCCAATCTGATATTCTACGGTCCCTCCGGAGTAGGAAAAACCACCGTCGCCCGCATCATAGCAGAGCGGGCGGATATGCGGCTGCACAAACTCAACGGCACCACCGCCTCCACCGCCGACATCAAAGCGGTGGTGGACGAGCTGGATACCTTTGCCGGGATGAACGGGGTGCTGCTGTATCTGGATGAGATCCAGTATTTCAACAAGCGGCAGCAGCAGACCCTGCTGGAGTTTATCGAAAACGGACGCATTACGCTGATCGCCTCCACAACGGAAAATCCGTATTTTTATGTTTATAATGCTATCCTCAGCCGCTCGACGGTATTTGAGTTCAAGGCGGTCGAGCCGACAGAGATCGAAAAAGCGGTGCGTCGTGGCTTTGCCATTCTCCAAAAAGAACGGGAGACACCGCTGCAAGTGGAGGAAACGGTATACGGCCACATAGCCCAAGCCTGCGGCGGCGATGTGCGCAAGGCCATCAACGCCGTGGAGCTATGCGCTTTGGCGGGCGACATGGACGAGGACGGCGGCACTACTGTAACGCTGGAAACGGCGCAGCAGCTGTCCCAGCGCAGCGCTATGCGCTACGATCGGGACGGCGATGAGCATTATGACATCGTTTCCGCCTACCAGAAATCTATGCGCGGCTCCGACCCGGATGCAGCACTGCACTATCTCGCCCGCCTGCTGGAGAGCGGCGATCTTCCCTCCGCCTGCCGCCGGCTGATGGTCTGCGCCAGTGAGGATGTGGGGTTGGCGTATCCACAGATCCTGCCCATCGTCAAGGCGGCGGTGGACATTGCCCAGCAGGTAGGGCTGCCGGAGGCACGGATCCCTCTGGCGGACGCCGTGGTGCTGGTGTGCCAGGCACCCAAATCCAATTCCGCCAACAACGCCATTGACGCCGCTATAGCCGATGTGCAGGCAGGGAAAAGCGACCCCATCCCCCGCCAGCTGCAAAACAAGCACTACGACGGCGCCGAAGTGACCAAAAAGGGGCAGTTTTATCAGTATCCCCACAGCTTCCCCGGTCACTGGGTACAGCAGCAGTATTTGCCCGACGCCCTGCGCAATGCGGTGTATTACACCCCCGGCGATAACAAAACCGAGCAGTCCTTTGCGGCCTACTGGAAAGAGATCAAGGGTAAATAAACGGAGCGGTCGGCGCCGATAGCGCCGACCGCTCTCCTCATTCGGATGGCAAATTATTTGGCAAAAACGAATTCCGCACGTTTGTTGGAAAGCCAATTGGATCTCACCTGTAATTCTAATTCTTTCCAGCTTTCCGGCGCCTCTACTGCATACCAGCCGACCAATTTCTTGCCCGGCGTGATCGTGCCGTCCAGTGTGCCATCTGAAAAGGAGCAAGCCGCCGAGAAGGAATAGTCACACTTTACGCCGTCTACATAGGCATCAAACAACAATATCGAGCTGATCGACTGGTCTTCCTCCGATATATTTTCAATAGTGAATTTCACCCCGACAAAGACCTTGCCATCCTCTGCTTCATAAAAGCTTTTTCCGAAGGATTCCTGTAATTCCTGCGCCGTCACCCGTATCGTCCGGAAAGCAGCGGTTTCGTGCAAGCCAAAGGTCGTCCGATCGGTGGATACCTCCTCGGAGGTAGGGGCGCTGCTCAACGTCGGCTCCTTTATCGGATCTGTGTCCGCATTACTGCCGACCTGCCACAGCACCAACACCGCAAAGAACACCGTGATCAGCACCTTCACCCAGATCTTCCAGCTTTTCTTCGCCCACATCAGCCCCAGCCCTACCGGGAAAAAGATGACCAGCAGCAGCACGATAGCCCAAGTCGGCGCCCCCCCTGTTTAGCCGGCGGCATCACCGACATTGGTGCATTGCACCCGTTAGGGCAATAATTTCCCTCGTATTCCTGTCCGCATTTTCCACACTTCATTCCTCATCTGCTCCTTTTCTTGAGATAGACAGCTCATTCTGACTTTCAAAATTATAAACCATTTTGGTTTACATATCAATATACCAATTCGGTTTACTCTATACTATTGTCATTCGATCGACGATAGGTGGGATAAACCGTGTACCAACGTATCCGTGGGCTGCGAGAGGATCGGGATCTGCGGCAAAAGGATGTAGCCGACTATCTGCATTGCAGTCAGGTAGCCTATTCCCGCTATGAGCTGGGGATGCGGGATATACCCAGCGAGGTATTGGTCGCACTGGCCACCTTCCATCAGACCAGCATCGACTACCTTGTGGGCTTGACTGATGTAAAAACACCCTATCCAGCCGCCAAACACACCCCGAAAAAATGAAGGAGCCTCCGACGGCTGACCGTCGGAGGCTCTATGTTTTTCTACGCTTTTTCAAATGAGCTGCTGGTCATTGATCACCAGCTTAAACTGCATACCCAGCTTTTCCGCTGCCTTACGGCAGAGGATCATCCGTCCCATGAAGATCTCAAAGTATTCCATCACCGATCCATGCTCCCGGTCGATATCCAATGTCAGTTGGATCTCCGTATGATCCGGATTGATCTCCAGCTTGGAGGAGGTGACCGAGTAATTGACCCGATCGTGAATGTCAAACGTGGCAATATTCCGGTTGCGCACCCGGCTGCGGCGCACATCCGATTTATCCGCAAGAATCAACGCCGCCGCCAGCGGACTGACCGGCACACCGGTGCCCTCATCATGATTGCCGATGGCAGCCGTGATATGGGCGATCTCCTCCGCAGGAAAGCCCATTTTATCCAACAACCGGAACGCCATCACAGCGCCGCTCTGGCTGTGATCCACCCGATTCACCAGATTGCCGATGTCATGAAGATATCCGGCGATGCGGGACAGCTCCACCAGCCGGGGCGGATATCCTAAGGTCTCCAAAATATTGCCGGCATTCTCCGCCACCTGCGTCACATGGGCGAAGCTGTGCTCCGTCATGCCCAAAGCCGCCAACGCTTCGTTGGCGGCTTCAATGTAGGTACGGATCGTCGGATCCCGACGGATCATATCATAGCTCAGATCCTGACTCAAATATACTCCTCCTCCTGCTTTTTCGGGAACGTCACGATCACCGTAGTCCCCTCGTCCGGCACGCTATGCAGATCGACCGTAGCTTGATGCAGCTTGGCGGCATGCTTCACGATCGACAGCCCCAGACCGGTGCCGCCTACCTCCTTGGACCGGCTCTTGTCCACCCGATAGAATCGCTCAAAGATCCGATCCTGCTGATCCGGCGGGATGCCGATACCGGTATCCTGCACCGTCAGACGTATCGACGTTTCCTGATCCTCCACCCGCACGGACACCCGCCCGCCGGGGACATTATATTTGATGGCGTTATCGCACAGATTGAACACGATCCCCGACAGCAGCTGGGGCACGCCATAGAGCGCCGCCGGTCCACCGGTCAGCTCCAGCGTCACGTCCGCCGCCTGCGCAACGGGCGTCAGCTCCTGCACCGTTTGACGGGCCAGCGTATACAGATCGGTCTCCTCCCGGGGCAGATCCCGTGCGCCCTCATCCAGTCGGGACAGCTTGATGATGTCCTCTACCAATGCGATCATGCGCTTAGACTCCGACAGGATCCGTCCGGCAAACCGAGGCACATCCTCCTCCTTCACCATGCCATCCGTCAGCAGCTCAGCGCTGCCGTAAATGCTCTGCAGGGGCGTTTTCAGCTCATGGGACACATTGGCGGTGAACTCCCGCCGCATCTGCTCCGCCTTTTCCCGCTCGGTGATATCAAAGATCATCAGCGCAATACCGGACACCTTGCCGTTAGACAGCACGGGGCTGGCACTAAACTGATAGTCCGCCTCCCCCAGCTGGATGATCCGCTGACAATGCTCGCCGTTTCCGGCGGCATGCAGCAGCTCCTGCAGAGACAGGGAGTTATTGAACAGCAGCAGATCCTTCCCCACGCAATACCGGCTGATATGCAGCAGCCGGGTAGCCGCATCGTTGATGCTTAAGATAACCCCCTGATCGTTGAGCAGCAGGATTCCCTCCGACATGGGACGGGTCGCTGCGTCAAATTCATCCCGCCGATGCGCCAGCTCCGCCGCCTGCGCCTTCAGCTGCAGCTGCTGGCTGCCCAGCCGGGTCACCAGGGGCGCCAGCTCCTCATAGACCGACCGGGGATCCGGGTCATCCAGATTCAGCTCATTGAGCGGCTGCACGATTTTTTTGGACAGACGGGATGCCAGATACAGAGACAGCCCCACCGCCAACAGCAGCACCACCAGAATCGGCTGGAGCATGGAAATGGTCAGCGACCACCAGGTAAGCTGCGATTCCGCCAGCCGGATCACCGACCCATCCGACAGCTTGCGAGCCGAATAGAATTGCCGCTCCGTCAGCGTGGTAGAGTAACGGGAGCTTTCCCCCACGCCCTCTTTCAGCGCCTGCTGCACCTCCGCCCGTTCCAGATGGTTTTCCATCGTCGAGGAGGACGCCTTATTGTCGAATTTCACCGAGCCGTCGGAAGCAATCCAGGTCAGACGGCAATCCCCTACATCCAGATTCTCCAGATAGGTCAGTCCGCCGGTCTCCACACCGTTGGCTGCCAAGGTGGTCTCGATCCGCAGCTGCCGCACCTGTGCCGCCGAATAGTATTGATACAGCACCCCCATGATCAGCACCAGAGACGCCGCAAACACCACCATCGCCACCAGACAGATGGAGCGAAAGATCTTCTTTGTCATGGTTTTTCTCCCTCCATTCGATACCCGACGCCCCGCACGGTGGTGATGGCATCGCCGCAAGCCCCCAGCTTGGTACGCAGCGTGCCGATATGTACATCCACCGTCCGGGTCTCCCCCAGAAAGTCACTGCCCCAAATTCTCGCCAGCAGCTGATCCCGGGTGAAAACCAAGCCGATATTCTCCATAAACAGGCGCAGCAGCTCATATTCCTTGAGCGTCAGCTGCACCGGCTGCCCGTCCACCCGAACGGTATGCTCCGCCGGATTCAGCTCCAGCCCGCCTCGCCGCAGCACCCCGATCCTCTCCGTAGGAGCGGCACGCCGCAGCACCGCCTTGACCCGGGAGACCATCTCCATCATGCCAAAGGGCTTCACCAGATAATCGTCAGCGCCCTGATCCAGTCCGATTACCTTATCATATTCCGTCCCTTTGGCGGTCGCCATAATCACCGGAACCGTCGCCGTCGCCTCCTGACTGCGCAGACGCTTCAGAATGTGCATACCATCCTCACCGGGCAGCATAATATCCAGCAGGATCAGCTGCGGCTTTTCCTCCTGCAGCGCCTGCCAGAACGCCCCGGATTCGGCAAAGCCACGGGCGTCAAAGCCGGAGGCACACAGCGTATAGATCATTAGTTCCCGTATGCCGTTGTCATCCTCCACACAGTAGATCACGTCCGATTCCTCCGTTTCTCCCTTTTCGTCACCAGTATACCGCTGTAAGGTAATGGGCAATAGCACCCTTTTGTAAAATCTGCGTAAAATGCTGTTTGCAGCTTCAGTATACCATAGCGTCCTCCTAAGTACAAGTAAACCGTTGACATTTTAATAAAAACAATGTATGATAGCACTGTTATAATACGATTATAATATACTATAATTATATTTCAATTATAGTATAATTGTAGTATATTATAAATGTGTGATAAATATCCTATAGACGTCTGAAAGGGGAAATTGCTGCTTATGTCTGACCCGGATCTTACCGATAATTATATCGGTACCATTCTGCTGGCCATATATCTTTTGATCGCCTCCGCCCTGCTGGCGGCGGGAGAGGAAGCCTTCGATGCTCTGGGCGATGGCCGGGTGCGGGAGCTGGAGGAGGACGGTGACCGTCGGGCTCGCCGCATCCGCCGCATGACCGAAAACCACCGGCGATTTCTCGCCCGCCTGCAGGGCGGCTATCTGGTGCAGGCGCTGCTGGGAGCGGCGGTATTGTTCCGGCGCTTTGCGCCGCTGCTGGCTGCCCGCTTGGCTGGCGGACACACGCCGCTGCCCGGCTGGGCATCACTGGCCGCCTATGGATTGCTGGCGCTGGGAATCGCTTTGATCTTTCTGGTGTTTGGGCAGCTGGTGCCTCGCCGTCTGGCGCTGAAGGATCCCGAAAAAACCGCCCTCGGAATAGCCGGTGGGGTCGCCGTGCTGTATACACTGCTGGCGCCGCTGGATTGGCTGGCTCGTGGGGTGGCGGCGGTGATCCTGCGTCTGTGCGGCGTCCATCCGGGCGACGACCCCGACCGGGTCACCGAGGACGATATCCGGGAGCTGATGGATGTTGGCGAGGAGGCCGGCGCTATCGAAGGTGTGCAAAAGGATATGGTCAACAACATCTTCGAGTTTGACGATATCACCGCCGGCGAGATCATGACCCCCCGCACCGATATGGTAGCGGTCGAGCTCCACGCCCCCATCGCTGTCGCTGTGGAAAAGGCGGTAGACAACGGCTATTCCCGTCTGCCGGTATACGAAGAGGATGTGGATCACATCGTCGGCATCCTGTACATCAAGGACCTGCTGCCCTATGTCGGGCTGACCGTGCCGGAGCAGGTCTCCATTCAGGTGCTGTTGCGGAAAACGCATTTTGTCCCCGATACGAAAAAATGCGACGACCTATTTGAAGAAATGAATGAAAAGCACCTGCAAATGGCTATCGTTGTAGACGAATACGGCGGTGTTGCCGGTCTGGTGACCATGGAGGATCTGCTGGAATCCATCGTGGGTAATATGCAGGATGAATTTGATAACGAGGCGGAGGAAGTGACCCAGCTGGACAACCACTCCTTTGTGGTGGATGGCGCCATGAGCGTGAGCGATCTGGACGAGCTGCTGGAGACCGAGCTGCCCGAGGGCGATTACGATACAGTGGCGGGCTTCCTGATGGATCAGCTGGGACACATTCCGGCAGAGGATGAGCAGGCGCAGGTGCGGTGGGAGAATATCACCTTTACCATTCAAAAAATGGACGATCGCCGCATCGAGCAGGTGCTGGTGCATATCGATCCGCCAGCTGAGCCGGAGAATGGCGAGGATACGGAGGAAAGCTAACCTGTATGGCAGAAAACTATCAGCTTTTACTGGACAAAACACTGCATACGCTACAGGCAGCCGGGGAAACACCCCGGCTGCTGCTGCACAGCTGCTGCGCCCCCTGCTCCAGCTATGTGCTGGAGTATTTGAGCCGGTATTTTTTCATCACTGTGCTGTATTACAACCCCAATATTTCCCCGGAAACAGAGTTTCAGCACCGTCTGGAGGAGCAGCAGCGCTTGATCGGAGCGATGCCGTTTTCCCACCCGGTAGAGCTGCGGGCAGGCATCTATGCGCCGGAACGGTTTGACGCTATCGCCCGGGGGCACGAAGCGGACCCCGAGGGCGGCGACCGCTGCCACGCCTGCTACCGTCTGCGGCTGGAGGAGACCGCCCGCATCGCTGCCGCCGAGGGATTTGACTACTTCACCACCACCCTGTCCATCAGCCCGCTGAAAAGCGCTGCCGTGCTCAATCGCATCGGCGGCGAGGTAGCAGAGCTGTATGGCGTAGCGTACCTCTATTCCGATTTTAAGAAGCGGGAGGGCTATAAGCGTTCCTGCGTGCTCTCCCGGGAATACGGGCTGTATCGGCAGGATTACTGCGGCTGTCTCTACTCCAAAGCAGCCGCTGCCAGCCGCCGCACCGCCGAAAAGAAATGATTGCATTTTCCGCAGATGTGTGGTAGTATAGAAATATTCATATGCGGGCGTGGTGGAATGGCAGACACGTTGGTCTTAGGAGCCAATGCTTCGGCGTGCGAGTTCGACCCTCGCCGCCCGCACCAGTTGTCCACCGTAATTTGGAGAGAATTACGGTGGGCTTTTCTATACCCGAAAACCGTTTATAATAAGGCTTTTGGGCTGTTTCAGCCCATGACCCCGCTGCAGAGCGATTCTGCGGCGGGGCTTCGTGCGTTTTGTGGAGAGCACAGCTTTATGCTCCTCCGTAATTGTTAAACAGTCGAGTAATCGTTGAACTAACCTGTTGCATTTCCGGCATATCTGTGCTACAACAAAAATACACTCGTAACGCTACGGATGTATTCGTAAAGAAAAGGAGTACGGTTATGCCACGAAGCTATATGTTTACAAAAGAGCAGGTGCTTGATGCCGCAATCGAGCTGACACGAGAGAAAGGATTTTCCGCTGTTTCGGCACGGTCGCTCGGTGATAGACTCGGCACGACTTCCCGCCCGATTTTCAGCCACTTTGAAAATATGGCAGATGTGCAGAAAGGAATTATTGGTGCGGCGAATAAGCTTTATCGATCCTTTCGTGAAGAAGAAATAGCCAGCGGAAAGTATGTTCCATATAAAGCAACCGGTATGGCATATATCCGTTTCGCAAAGGAGGAAAAAGAGCTGTTCAAGCTGCTCTTTATGCGTGACCGCTCGGAGGAGCCAATCAAGGAAAATCCCGAAGAAATGGAAGTGCCGATCGGGCTGATCGCCAAACAGGTCAACAGCGACCGGGAAACAGCAAAGATGTTTTATCTTGAAATGTGGGCATACACACACGGCATCGCATCGATGATTGCAACGGGTTTCTATGAATGGGATGAGCCGCTTGCCAGCCGAGCGTTGACAGATGTGTACGAGGGATTAAAGCATCGGTACGAAAACGGAGGTGTCCTCAAAGATTGAAGCAAAGGGTGTTACCAAGTCTTACGGCTTTGGTGAAAGCAAGACCGATGTATTAAAAGGCATTGATCTGCAAATTTCAGAAGGTGATTTTAGGAGCGTCGGGTTCGGGAAAATCGACTCTTCTGAATTGTCTGTCGGGACTGGAACGGGTAGACGGCGGAAGTATTGCATACGACGGCTTGAATATTGCGGAGCTCTCCGACAAAGCGCTGACCAAATTCCGCAAGGATAATATCGGGTTTATTTTTCAGCAGTATTATCTTCTTCCCGATATGACCGTAGATAAAAATGTCCGTATGGGCGCAGACCTTGCGGGAAATGGCGATTACAGAGAGATCATAAAGGCGGTGTGGCTGGAAGCGAAAGCTGCCAAATATCCGTCCGAGCTTTCGGGCGGCGAACAACAGAGAGTATCGGTCGCCCGTGCCCTTGCCAAAAAGCCGAAGGTCTTGTTTTTGGACGAGCCCACCGGCGCACTCGACGAAAAGACAGGACGGCAGGTGATGGACTATATCGGCAAGTTACATACCGAATAATGTAATAGAATTTACGCATCTCCTTGAAATTTACAAAAAATCACGATACAACGTTCTTTTTGTAACGAAAATGACACTGTACCCCCTGCGGACCAACCTCTCCCTGAGGTTCCTGTTCTCCAATAGGACCTTGCTCTCCGACAGGACCACGCTCGCCCCGTTCGCCGCTGGGTCCCATAGGTCCCTGCGGACCAGGATCCCCTCGGACCGGCAGGGCCACGGTCGCCTTTGGGTCCGATCGGTCCGGGATCGCCCCGCACTCCCTGCGGACCACGTGGACCGGCAGGGCCAACCGGTCCACGGGGACCGACCGGTCCGGGGCACCCCTGCTCGCCCTTGATCCCACGGGGTTCCATCGATCCTTGCTCACCCCGTATACCCTGCTCCCCACGAGGTTTCTCCGGACCCATAGGTTCCACCGGTCCCTGCACAGTCACATACGTCCCGCAGGTCTCCGACGGACAGTTGTTGCCCCGCAATTTCCCGTGTGATAATTATTCACAGACACTACTCCTTATAAAAATTGTACATGCCTATTTCAATGTATGTGATGTCGTAAAAAATGTGAACAAGTCAGGAAACAGCTTACGGCTCCCCGCAAATGAAGCCGGGGGCGAGCCGTTTCGCAGACAATATGTATTCGCAAGCCGCCATCAACCGGCAGAGAGGAGCTACACGCCATGGATATTACCTATATCGTCGGTCAAAGGAAGTTCAACTACCGTGTCGCCGGTATTTTTCTATCAAACGGCAAGCTGTTGGCCATGCACAACGAGCGTCTGCCGTATTATGCGCTGCCGGGCGGCAGGGTTCAGTTGGGCGAAACCGCTGAACAGGCGATCCGGCGGGAAATACAGGAGGAACTGCAGCTCACACCGGCAATCCTCCGTCCTTTGTGGCTCAATCAGAGCTTTTTCACCGAAGACGTAGACGGTATGCAATACCATGAGCTGTGTCTATACTTTCTGATGGACAGTTCATCCAGTGATCTCGCTGCAAAGGGAGATCACTTTACACTGCAGGAGGGCGATCGGACACATCGCTTTGAATGGCTCCCGATAGAATTACTTCCGGATACGTATTTCTATCCGGAATTTTTGAAAACAGAGCTATTCCACTTGCCGAACCACTTAGAATTACGGACAGAATACGAATGATAGCCGCCATACGCACCCATCGAAAAAGGGACTTGCCGAACCGACTCGGCAAGTCCCTTCACACTGTATCTATTTGTTATACCACGATCAGGTCATGAGGACTGCCGGTCAGGTCAATGCAGCCCTCCGGCGTCACATACACCATATCCTCAATGCGTACGCCGAACCGATTTTCCAGATAGATACCCGGCTCCACGGTCATGATCGTTCCGGCCTTCAGCACCGTGTCGCAGCGGGTGTTAAAATTGGGGCGTTCGTGGATCTCGATGCCCACGCTATGTCCCAGCCCATGCCCAAAGCAGCCTTCATAGCCGGCACCGTAAATGATGTCCCGGGCAATCTTATCCACATCCCGGCATACCAGTCCCGGCTTCACAACGTCGATCGCTGCCTGCTGCGCACGCTGTACCGTCTCGTACACCCGGCGCTGCTCGTCGGAGACCTCCCCTACCGCCACAGTACGGGTCATATCCGAGCGATACCCCTCTACCACGGCGCCGAAATCCATCGTCAGAAAATCGCCCCGTTCCACCTTTTTATCCGTGGGAACGCCATGCGGCAAGGAAGAATTTTTACCGGAGACCACGATAAAATCAAAGGACACCCCCTCTGAACCGAGCCGCCGCATATAAAATTCCATATCCAGCATAATTTCACGCTCCGTGCGGCCGGGAGCAATCTGCCCTAAAATATAGGTAAAGGTATCATCGGTCAGCTTCTGTGCCTGGCGAATGAGCGACAGCTCGTGCTCGTTCTTGACACTGCGCAAATCCCGCAGTGTATCATCCAAACGGGTATCCTCCGGAATCTCCAGCCCCGGCAGCGCCTCGTGCAGTGTCTTCAATGCACTCATAGACACATATTCGTTTTCCACAAACAGCGTCCCGACTCCATCGGCAGCACATAACTCCGCCAGTTCCTTCATGGGTGCGGTAGACAGCTGCACCCGACAGGAGTGGACAACCTCCCGGGCCTTTTCCACATAGCGAAAATCAATGAGAAACACCGCTTGCTTGTGGCTGATGTACACATAGCCGTCGCTGGTCTCAAAGCCGGTCACATAAAATCGGTTCGGCACGCTGCCGATCAGCGCCGCTCCATCCGCAGGCAGCAATTCCCGTAATTGTTCGATCACACGATCCATAAAAACGCATCTCCTTTTCCGGTATGATTCTCGCTCACACCAGCATGATTATACTCTCTTCCATCAAAAAATGCAAGGAAAATCCACCGATCCGCAAGCGAAAAAGCGCCCCCATTCCCGAAAAATCGGAATGATATGTAGCCAGTTTTCTGGACACCGTTATTTGAATTGAACAATTAGTTTCGCATCATGGATGCTTCCCGGAATTTTACGGGAGGCATCCATTTTGTCTTGGCTTGAATTCTTCTGTTGTTATAGTAAT
>CAKTVV010000024.1 GCA_934630515.1 uncultured Eubacteriales bacterium
ACATAGCTTTGACCTCCATAAAAATGAAACTTGTGTGTACAGGCTAATTATATCACCTAAATGTTCTTGTGACAATAAAAAATGTGTAGAGTTCTGTTGTATAGCGGGAATTGGTGACCGGGCAGCCTGCGAATCGGGCTGCCCGGTCATTTCAGGGAATATAGGGAGGGAAAGAAGAAAACGAGTCAGCTTCGCAGCAGTTGCCGCCGCAGTGCCGCTCTATCCAGCGGACTGATACGGCTGTCGCCGTTTACATCGGCGTTGGCTTGCACAATGGCGGTGCCCATGCCGTTCAGGTGTTCATCCAGCGCCACCAGATCCCGGATGTCGATGGCGTTGTCGCCGTTGACATCGCCGATCACGCAGCCGTTACAGCCGCTGCAGCTCGTATCGCCGCCGTGAAACGCTTTCAGCGTCAGATCAGTGTAGTCAAAGGCGGCGCCGCAATACAGATAGATCGGTTGGGTGATGTCCGTTTCGGTGGTCTGAAGCAGAGCGGCGGTGGCGGTCGCCACCGCCACGCCGTTGACGGTCAGTACCAGTCCGCCGTCTCTCACAGTGAAATACAGATCGTATTCCGTCACGGCGTTTCCGAACCGTGCGGCATCCCGAATATACACCCGCTGCGTATCGACATTTTCTCCGGTCACATTCATTACATCCACATATGGGTCGGCATCGTTGATGCAGAGGGTGTAATACAAATCGTTAGCGGAGCCGTTTCGATAGATCGCATTGGCGAGCTTAAATACCACCTTGCGTGCCATAAAATTGCCATCGCCATAGGATTCGGAAACCGGATTGTTGATCGTGAAGGTCAGGTGAGCGCCGTCGATGGATACCGCCTGATTAAAGTTATTCATATACGGTCCACTGCCGCCATTGTTGGAGACGCCGCCGGTATAGAGATGATACGCCATGCGCACTCCGTTTGCATCGGCGGTGAAATCAATGGGCCATGCCATCGTGTCGGTGGCGTTCGCACGCAGATCGGCGTTCTTCACCGTGTAAAGACCCTCGCCCCGGACGGTCTTCTCACAGCCGGTAGTCAGCACCGAACCGTCGTCGATGAGATAGATGCCCAGAGAACCGGCAGCTACCGAGGTGCGGAACGACGAAATTGCACCGGCGGAAACCGTTTCCTCCGTCAGCAGGTCAGTAACGGTGACGGTGCTGCCTAAACCGATACCGTCAGGGATGGACACCTCTACGGCTGCATCGGCGGCTGTGCCGTTGGGAACGATCACCACCGCTTTGCCGTTGGCATACCGCACATAAGCGGGGTAGCTGTCCAGTCCGGATACGGAAACAGCGGCAATGTTGCTGTTGCGATGATCGTCCGCAAAGCTTTCAAAGATATCGGTATAGGTCCGCCGGATGGATATATACTTTTTCACCGTTTCATAATACGCACGGTTCTCTCCGTTGAGCAGAGCTTTCAGATTGAGATGTCCGTGATAATACAGGCTGGGGTCGGCGGCGGTAGCGGCGGCATCCACCCGGTCATTGGTTGCCTCGCCCATATACACCACCGGGATATAGGGGGAGAACAGCGCATTATAGCCCAGATCCAGTAATGAACCGGTAACGGTAGTATTGCCCGGCAGAGCGTTGCCGCTTGCATCGGTCACCAAGCTGCCGTCCGCATTGGTCTGAGCCGGCTTGTACCAGTTATCGTGCGTGCGATAGGTGTAGAGATAGTATTTCTTATTGCCGACACCGTCATTGGCTGCCGTACCATTCTTTACTCCATCGACAATATTCTGCCCTCCGGTGGTGAAATAGCCGGTATTGGCGTTCGTGTAAATGTCGTGCTCCCAATTGGCAGAGGTGGTACAACCCATTTGGTCGGCATCATAGGCGGCGCTGCCGTTACTGGTGTGTTCGGCGAGGATTACCAGCTGTTTTCCTGCGGCTGCCGCCTGGGTACGAATGCTGTCGAACAGACTGTATCCGGTGATGGTGGGCTCCAGATCGATCCGTAAGCCGTCCAGATTGCAGGTGTTGACGATATTCAGCACCGCTTCGGTATACCATTGTTGGAAAGTCGCATTATTGTATGCATACTTGGGGCCGCCAAAGCCAGAGTGATCTCCGCTGTCCAGTACATCCGCCAGCTGCTTTTGTGTGCCGCCTACCGTGATGGTGCGGGTAGTGTCGGCGGTATTGGAAACGCCCCAGATCACCACATCCAGAATCACCCGGATGTTTCTTCTGTGTGCTTCGGCGACAAAGTTTGCCAGCTTGTTCCAGCCGGCAGCGTAATCGGTGGTGCCGGTCAGTTCCGGCTCGATGGTGTCGATGCCGATGTTCGTATATCCGTTATCGTAGCCGTCGGCATCCCCCTTCTGGCTGACCGGGTCGATCCACAGACAGTTGACACCCATCTCCTGATAATAGTCCAAAATACTGGAAGTGGCAGCGTCGATGGTGCCGGCGGGGGTGGCTTTGGCCAGATTCACTTCGGCAATGATGGCAGATTCCAGCCAGGCGGGTGTCTGCAAATTGCCGTTTGTCACGGTTGCACTCTGCTCCTGCCACGCCGGCATGAGCTTGGAGTTGTCGATAACCTCCCCAGCGGCATCACCAATGGTCACATTCCCCAGCGGCGTGTGGGTGTAGCCATAGAAATCTACCTCAAAGTTGGTGGCGTCATTATCGACGTTTCCGAAAGAAACATAGGCGGCTTCGGCGGTGGGGCCATTGCCGAGAGCATCCAGAATAGCAGCGTCAAACTGTCCGGCGACGGCATAGAGTCCCGAGGTGATCTTGACAATCCAATGCGCACCATCTGCGGAATGGTGCAGCGACACATCGAAAACACCGGATCCGATGGATTTGATCAGCGCATTGTTGGTCAGCAGCGTCGCCAGTTCCACATACTGCCCGCCGGTGAAGGTCCCGTTGTCGATGTTGCGGATGAGCTTCAGATCGCCCTTAACAGGATCAAGTAACAGGGTCGGCAGCACGCCGTAAAACCACTGATTCTGATACTGTGCCAGATAAATCGCCAAAGGATGCTTGTCGGCAGAGGCATAACTGCCGAACCGTAGCGTCAGTCCGTCCAGCGGCTGCATATTTTCCCTATACAGATACGGATACTGAGCACCGCCCCACGTCTGTTTTATGTGGACGCCACCACCGGTGATATCGGTACGAATGAGGAATGGATCGGTATTACCTGCGTTGTTCAGAGCATAGTCGGTCATGGTGTCCGCACCTGCAACAGCAGCCAATTCCGCCACCGGATTATAACATTCCTCCTCACCGCCATGGAAGCTGTTCAGGGTAATGTCCGTATAGTCGGTATCGGCAGCTATGTAGAGATAGATGGGACCGCTCAGATCGGTGGAGGTGGAGGCAACCAGTTCCGCCGTGGCGGTATTGACCTCAATGCCGTTTACTTTTAGGGTCAGTCCGCCGTCATCACGCACACGGAACACGATGTCGTATGTGGAAACGGCATCGCCGAATTTATCCAGGTGTCCACTGAAAGAATACCGCTGCGTCGATACATTTTCCGCCGTAACGCTCATCACGTCAACACAAGGATCGCCATTGTTGACGCAGAAGGTATAGCGCAGATCGTTGGTCGCACCGTTTTGATGCGGCTGGTTTGCCAGTTTGATCACGAACTTCCGCGCCATAAAGTTCCCATCTCCGTAGGTGGCGGAAACATCATTATGGAGGGTCAGTTTCAGATGCGCCCCATCCAGTTGAGATATGGAGTTCAGGTTTTGCATATAAGGTGCCCCTGCACCGTTAGCGGGAGCACCGCTGGCTTGGAGACGATAGGTCATCCGTGCACCGGTATCATCTTCCGTAAAGTCAATGGGCCAGACGTACTCCGTGGCGTTGTTCTGTGAGGATACCCGCACATCGCCGGCGGTAACAACGTGCATCGCCTGCTCGGCAGCTGCGCCGGATGCATAGGTCTGTGCCCCGGCCATTAAGCCGATGGGTATAGCAGTCAGCACCAGTGCCAGGCAGCAAACGGTGGATAGCAGGGTTCGTTTCACTTTCATGATTCCTTCCTCCTATATAAATAAAATAGGCCACACAAATTAAAAGGATTAAATGAAACTGGCAGATCACTCCCTCAACATAGGAAATAACTGCCCTGCGCCACTATTACAGCGCCGCAAATTATTAAAAACGCCGAAAAACATTCTATGTCGAGTTAATTAAAACCTTTTAATTCCTCATCACCATAATTGTACCACATCTATTCAGAACCGTCAATACAAGCAAATGTAACAAGATATATTGCGAAAATTTAGTGCATTTACACACGCAACAAAATCGACACTTCTGTTTTTTCTCCATTGGCAGCCCAAAAACTTGCAATCAGCCTGTAAAAAACGCTTAATATTGTGTAGAATTGCACACAGACACTTGCTTATTTTGGCAAATCGCTATATAATAATCTTATTTGAGAAACGGGGTGAAAAGATGGCTGTTACCATTATTGATATAGCCCGGGAGGCGCAATGCTCCACGGCGACCGTGTCGTTAGCGCTGAAAAACAGTGAAAAGATCCGCCTGGAGACCCGGGAACGGGTGCAGGAAATTGCCGATCGGCTGGGATATCATCCCAACTATGCGGCGCGCAGCCTAATTCGAGGACAAACCGGAAGCATCGGCGTGGTTATTCCCAATTTGGAGAATCCACTGTTTATTGAGCTGCTGCAGGGGGTGGAGGAATATATCACCGAACAGGGCTTTTGCATCGTGTTGGGCGTTTCCGCTCTGTCAGCAGAACGGGAAAAACGGTACTTGTCTATGCTGTCGGAGCGTCAGGTAGATGGACTGATCCTGTTTCCGACATTTCTGAATGAAACGTTCCCTGAGGCTATTGAGCGAGAAGATGACCATAAGGTGCCGCTGGTATTGTGCGGTTCCTCCGGGCTTATCAGCAGCAATGTCAACTATGTGATGACGGATAACCGTATGGGCGCCTACATCGGCACGGAGCATTTGATTCAGTTGGGATGTAAGCACATTGCGTTTATCGGTGCAATCGTCGATATGGCGCAGGCGCAGACCCGCCTGAACGGCTATCGGGATGCGCTGGAGTTTTATGGACTGGACAACGACCCGGCATTGGAAGTATATTGCTCTCCGGAGGCGGATACCGTATTTCAGAAAACAGTGGAACTGCTGCGTTCCAAGACGGTGGACGCCATCTTCTGTCTGTACGATTATATGGCATTCAGCGTGATCCGAGCGGTAGAATCACTGGGGTTGCGCATTCCGGAGGATGTGGCGATCGTCGGTTATGATAATGTAAGCATTTCCGCTCGTCTGTCCAAGGCGCTGACCTCCATCGACACCCACAGTTATAAGGTGGGACGCACCGCCGCAGAGATACTGCTCAAAAAGATCGAAAAGCCTGAGACCCCCAACCGGCAGATCGTATTCAAGCCGGAACTGGTGGTTCGGGAAACCACTGCCGGGAAAAAATGATCGTGGGGTTCCAGCAGGGAAAGAGCGTTGCCTCGCAGGGCGACGCTCCTTCCCTGCGTTTTTGCTTTCGTGAACGTTCTTATATATCTGCCATAGGTCGCTCCCGCACCGTATCCTCGGACAGATGAAGCGTTTTTACCTCGTATGGTGTGAACGAAACGGGAACAGCCTTTTCCGGGCAGCCGGTATGCAGGGCGGCTTGCGCCGGGGCGGGAGAGGCGTTGAACAGCCGCAGAATATACCCTGCCCCATCCTGCGCCGGCTTGAGAGCGCTGACCGTCACCGGATCGCCGGTGAGCCGCAGCAGCGGCGCCGAGGGGGCGGCGGCGGTTTCCTTTGCCGCCGCCGGGAAAAAGGACAGCAGCATGGGCGGCTGGGAAAAGCTCTCCGCCAAACGAGGCAGCTCCCGGCGCACGGTGGCAGTTTCGCCGCCCAGCAGACGGAATTCGTACAGCCGCTCCCCCTGGTCGGCATGGGGTGTGAACCGATCCTGAGGCAGCAGCGGTCGGTCGGCGATGGGATGGGCGCAATAGGCAGGGGAGCGGATCAGGGTGACGCCCAGCGCCCCGTTCTGCACCGAGGAGCCGTGCACGCCGTTGTTGATCAGCCCCACGCAGCGGTCGCCGGATACCGCCATCAGGTAGCTGCCGGACACATTCTCCCGCCCGGTCAGCGGCAGCGATTCCTCCCCGAACGCCTCCTGCCCGATGCATTCCGTCAGCTTGCCCGCCGGGGGCAGCCGCAGCTTGACCATCCGCTGAATTTCCATCCATTGCAGCCGTACCCGCACATCCACATAGGGGTGGAGCTTGGATAGCACATATTGCACCACCGCCCGGGAATGACGGTATTGCAGCACCGTCTCCACCACCGTACGCACAGCGCCGTCCTCGATGACCCGCACGCCGTCCAGCGGCCCATCGGTGCCGGAAAAAGCCCCGCTGGCTGCCGGGGACATCACCCGGAAGCAGCCGCATTTCTTGGGGAAGGAGGTGACCAGCATCCCCCAGGGGTCGCCGTCGTCCTGTATGACCTCCAGCCGGAGCGCACCGGGCTTCAGATATGCAACACCGTCCACGGTATAGCTGTCCAGACAGCCGGTGCGGCGATTGATGCGCACGGCGATTCGCTCACCGGTGAATACGAAGTGATCCCCCTCCGCCGGGAGGGTGGGCACCGGCTTTTTCGGCAGGCTCTTATACCGGCAGCTGAACCGGGCGACGGACAGGGGCGGCAGGGTGGCGTGGAACACCACCCGCTTACGCCAGTCCAGATTGAGGTTGCTGGCCTCCTTTTCGCACTGGGTGGGCAGGGGCTTGCCCTGTTCGTCCAGCACCAGAGGCATGGAAAATTCCGGTTCCCAATTCTGATCCCACAGGGACATCTCGCAGGTGAAGTCTCCCTCCAGCGGGTAGGGGTGAGGATTGCAGGCGAGGATGGGGATTTCTCCCTCTGCGGCAGGCGCCTGTCCGTCTGCCAGAGCGAAGAAGGCTCTCGCCCGCACCCGGGACAGCAGCTCCTGTCCGTGGCTGAGCTGCCGCAGCGCCATGTCCTCCCCGGCCTGAATGCAGGTGCCGGGCAGCATATCGTGGAACTGCACGGTCAGCAGATCGGTCTGTGCCTCCGCCAGCTCCGCCGTCGGATAGATCATCCGCCCGGTGGCGGCAGCAGCGGTGCAGAGCTTTTCGGTGGCGAACAGATCGTTCTCCAGACGGCGGTGCCGAAGCTTGATTTGGATTTGGCTGGTATAGCAGCCGGGTGCCCAGGGGTTCAGCTCACCACTGAACGCCGGGCGGGAATCTCCTTTCGCCGCCTCGGCGGCGAAATACTGCTCCGGGGTGGCATGGAGCAGGTGGATTCCTTCTTTCTGCAACCGCTCTGTCAGCCGGGCGATGGCTTGCAGATCCTGCCGGGAGGGGCCGCCGCCGTGGTCGCCCACCCCCCACAAGCACACCTCGATGGGGGTATCGCTGCGGCGGGCAGCCGTTTCGATCTTCTCCGCCGCTTTTCCCAAGGGGGAGGCGTAGCTGTCGTTGATGCGGTACGCCATCACCCGGCTGCCGTCGTAGCCCATCCAGTCGAACACCCCCTCCGGCAGATCCTGAAAGGACGCCCACGGGCGGCAGAACAGATAGCTGTCAAAGCCGGTCTTTTTGAGAATCTGCACCAGCCCCCGGGTGTGACCGAAGGCATCCACGCTGACGGCGGTGGTGGGGCGCACCCCGAATTTCTCCTGAAAATAGGACAAACCGCTCTCAATCTGCCGGACAAAGCTCTCGCCGCTGGGCATATTGCAGTCGGGCTGGAGATACCAGCCCCCCATGATGTGCCAGCGTCCCGCTCGCACCAGCCGCCGAATGCGGGCGAACAGCGCCGGCTCGTATTCCTCCACCCAGCGGCACAGCATCGCCTCGTTGTGGTTGAATACGAAGCCGTCAAATTCCTCGCAGAAATCGGCGGCGACCCGAAAGGTGGACAGCGTTTCGGCAGCGCCCTCCTCCCATTCCCATTGCCAGACCGGGTCGATGTGGGCGTTGCAGATCATATAGACGGTTCTCATTGGCACATTTCCTCGGCAAAATGCACCAGATACAGTCCCACCTCTCCGGCATCAATGGCGACAGTGAACCGCCGTCCGTCAGTAAGCGGCAACAGTCTGCCGGACAGCGCCTCAGTGACGGTCGGTGTGCCGCTCAGCCCGGGCAGCTCCGGAACCGTAACGGTGGCTGTGGCGGTCGTGCCAGTACCGTTGGGCACGACGAGCAGCGCCGCTCCGTCGCCGTAGCAGGCATACGGCTGGTAACTGTTCAGTCCTTCTGCCACCACCTTTTCAATGCGACTGTGCCGGTGGTCGGCAGGGAAATCGCCGTAGATGGTGGGCAGGCTGCGGCGCAGCGCCAGCAGTGCCCGTACCTGTTCATATCGCTTCCGACATTCCGGACGCTCCAGCGCCGCCGTTTTCAGTCGGCCGTAGTAATAAAGATTGATGTCGGAATTGGACAGATCGCTGTCGTCGGTAAAGTCACCGGTGGCTTCTCCCATATAGACAATGGGGATAAAGGGAGAAAACAATGCGTTATAAATCAGATCCAGCATAGAACCGTTTTTGTTATAAATATTGTCGTGAGTGCTGTAACAATAGGTATATAGCTGCTTATCTCCGGTATGATCGGCATCGTTCGCCAACTCGCCGGAGCGGATGCAATCCACGATGTTATATCCAAAGCGGGTGAAATAGGCGGCGTTCGCATGGGTCTTGGTCAGATCCTGCTCCCACTGATGTACCACCCCCATTTGCTCAATGTCAAAGGCGGCGTGGCGGTCGTTGGCGTGTTCGGAAACGATCGCCAACCGATACCCTTCCCCCTTGGCTTCTCGGCGGATAGCCGCAAACAGCTCATAGCCGGTCACGCACGGCTCCAGGTCCACCCGGATACCGTCCAGATGACAGGTACGCACGATGGAGAGCATCGTTTCCTTATACCACCGGAAAAACAGCGGATCTTCATATAAATATTTCGGACCGCCCCAGTTGGACCAAGCCTCCCGGTCCTGTGGATCCTGTAAGATGCGTCCGATGGGCAGCTGCTCGCCGCCGACAGTGATTTTTCGTGTGACGTCGATGTCGGCCGACACGCCCCAGGTGACCACATCCAGCAGCACCCGCAGCCCCCGTTCATGGGCAGCATCGACAAACCGGCCAAACTCCCGCCAGCCGGCAGCGTAGTCATCGGTGCCGGACAATGCCGGCTCGACCGTATCCAGACCGATGTTGGTATAGCCGTTGGGATAGGTGAAGCTGTGCCCCATCTCGTTGATCGGGTCGATCCACAGGCAGTTGACCCCCAGATCGGCAAAATAGTCCAGCGTGCTGATGGCGGCGTCGATGGTGCCGGCAGGGGTGGCGTGCATCAGATTGACCTCGGCAATGACCGCACGGGGCAGCCAGGCGGGGGTATCCATGCCATTGTTGTTCATAAGAGAAAGTGTGGGGTCGGGCTGATGAATGGTATGCATAGGATCGTCCTCCTTTATTCTCGTGCGTTCAACCGGTGCAGACGGCGGGAACGGCAGTGTTCAGCACCCGGATCTGGGGCGGCACCGTCAGCTCCGGTGCGCTGCCCTGTTCCATATGGCAGTGGATAAAGCCGTAGGGGGTAGGCACGGAAATGTCGGCATACGCCAACCCGTACAGTTGGGGATCCAGCCGGATGGTGCGCCAGCCCGGCTCCACCACCTCCAGCCCCAGCAAGCTGACCGGCAATTGATACGCCGGTGTTCCGCCCCAGGCATGGGAGAAATCAAAAAGATAGTCTCCGTTGCCGTCCGGTGCGAACCACCCCTCCTGCAACCCTTTGCCGCAATGAGCGACCAGCGGTTTCCAGCGATCCAGCAGCGGCAACAGGTATTCCTCCTGCAAACCCAGGCGGCGCACGGCATTCAGCGTGAAATGCATAAAATAGGGCTGCATATCCGGCAGGGTGGTATCTTCCAGCACATCACACAGGATACGCCGGGCTTCTTCGCTTTCGCTGACGCCATACAAGGCGGCCAGCACATTGCTATGCTTGGAGAAGTGACGCACCGGGCGGTTTTCAGGCAGATATTGATAGGTCGGCACGACATCGGGTGTAGGAAGTCCGTCGAAATACAGCCCCCGCTCCGGATCATAGAGGTGCTTGCGGATGGCGGTACGCAACCGTTCAGCAAGCTGCCGGCAATGCTGCGCAGCAGATGCATCATTCAGCTGATCGTAAAGAGCGGCGGCAGCGTGCAAAGCGCCGTAATACTGCATACACAGGCAGGTCTGTCCTAAGTATTTGGGCGGATGATGGAGAGTGTAGCCGTCCACGGTATTCCAATCGACAAACATATAGTTGGGGCAGTATTCAAGCAGCCCGTTTTCGCCGATATAGTCCTCGAAACGAGCCAACAGCTTATCCAGCGCCGGACGGCACTCCTCCGGCAGCTGACGATGTCCGGTGAGCCGGAACATATCCCACAGCATCATGACCCATTGGAGGCTATAACTGGTGTGGAACATCTCTCCGTCATTTTGCTGCAGCCATTGGGCGGTACGGTATACGTCAAATTCTGCCAATTGCAGATCTCCGAAGGTGCAGGCGGTCATCAGGCTCTCGACATAATAGTCGCCGGTACACGCCAGCGGCTCCTGATGGCGGGGACTGTCCAGATGAATGGTCTGGCGACAGATGCGCAGCGTCCACTTGCACACCTCATAAACGGCGTTGAGCGCCTCATCGGAGGTGCGGCAGATTCCTTCCTCTGTCACCGGGTAGTGGGTAGCAATTAGGGACGGCTCCACCGTGACCGGAGCAACATCCTCGTTACGCACAGTCAGCCGCAGTGCGCCGATGCTGTGGAACCGCAGGGAGCGATAGTCGCAGTCACCATCGGTGATGAGAATGTCGGTGTCTCCCTCACGCCACAGCTCCGGCAGCTCATACCAATCGGCGGTGATGTGCGCCCGACCCCGGACGGTCAGAGAAACAAATGCCGCATAAATCCGATCGAAGGGCACCTCCACGGTGCAGGTTTCTCCGGGTGCTACCGTGACGGTTCGTTCCGCTTGGAGTAGTACCGGGTATTCTGCCATAGGTGGAATACGAGAATCCTCCGGATGCCAGATGTCCTCCCGCTCCTCGGCCGGACACCAGGCCGCCTCCGGACGGCGGGCATCGTAGACTCCTGCCGCCGTATACGCCGTTACCGGGCGGCAGCGCCAGTCGGAGTCGGTCCCCAACGGTGCGGTAGTGCCGTCCGCAAAGCACACCTCACCCTCCAGCCAAAAGCCGCCCTGCCCCACGGAATAATCGCACAGGGCGGTCGGCCCTAACTGCACCAGCGCCCGCCAGTGCAGGGATGTGCCGGATACGGGAACGGTCAGCGGCTGGGCAAAATAGGCCGGCGGCTTATGTACACACAGAAAATCACCCCCGACGCAGACCGGACCGTCCCCAATGGCTTTCCCGTTGAGGTACAGCCGATAGTAGGTGTCGCCGCAAATGCGGACCCGCACCTCCTTCACCGCTTGCTCAAAGGTATACAGCCGCTCCAGCTCCACCACCGCATAGGGGATGGGCTTGGCAATGCTGTGACCGCAGATAGAACAGGTCTGCAGCTCCGGATAGCGGTCCGTCGGCAGCCAGATCCAATGACTCATACAAAATTTCTCCTCAATAATTACTTATAATTTTTTGACTCCTTATCCGTTGGACAGACCGGAGGTGGATATACTCTGTACCAGATACTTCTGGCAGAACGAAAACAGCACCAACAGCGGCAGCATAATGAGCAATGTAGCCGCACAGCGGGCAATCAGCGTGCCGGTGACATCATATGCATTGTTGATGCGGATGCTGACATTCTCCAGCAGATTGGCCAGTATGGCCGTGTTGGGATAGTATAGACCGGAGTAAATGTCGTCCGTCCATTGCCAGCTGATGGAGAACAGCAGCACCGTCAGCACAGTCGTGCGGGCATTGGGCAGCATCACCAGCGTAAAGGTTTTCCATACCCCCGCTCCGTCAATGCAGGCAGCTTCGTCCAATTCCTGGGGCATAGCAGCAAACTGTTCCTTGAACAGATACACATACAGCCCCTGCTTGATACCGGTGCAGCCGATCGCCATCAGCCACATGGGGGTAAAGGTGTTCGTCAGATTGACCGTGGTAAAGCCCAGGTGAAAATAGACGAAACCCAAATACTGCGCCGTGGAAATGGTTTGGATCGGCACTAACATAATGAGCAGCACGCAGCCAAACAGCAGCTTGTTGAGCCTGAACCGAAAGCGTGCCAGTCCGTAGCCTACCAGAACGCTGGATGCTACCTGCAGCGCCGCCACCGACAGGGACAGCAAAATGGTGTTCGGCAGCGTTTTCGCTAACTCCAACCCATTCCATGCCGTGCGCCAATAGTGCAGAGACCAATGGCGCGGGATGGTGTTCACGCTGTTATCCAGCAGGTCGGAGGGACTCATACAGGAGAGCAAAAACTTCGTGACGATGGGGCGAAGAATGATAAACGCCAATCCGAACAGGATAATGAAACGCAATAGCGCAAAGCCCCAGCCGGACAGACGGCGGGCAAACCGTTGTTTCTGAATATCCGTCATATCGTCCTCTCCTTTATATGCTGTGCTTGCGGTAGGCTCGGATGATCGCCATCACCACGGCGATAACGACTCCCAGACAGATCAGATACAGAATGCTGGCGGCCGTAGCCAGCGAGTACTGCTGCTGGGTTCCCAACTCGGAGATGTAGGTAAAGATGCCCGAGGGATCGGTAAAAGAGTCTACGATGGTGTAGACGGCATTGATAGTCATTTGGGGCATGATCATGGGAAAGGTGATCTTCCAGAACAGCTCCCATTTGTTGCACCCCTCTACCGCTGCCGCCTCATACAGCGATTGCGGTATCTCCTGCAATCCGGCCAAAAAGATAAAGATCTGAATGCCGCTGGCGGTCACCACGCTGTAAATATTGGATACGGCGCTGCTGATGATGCCGGTCAGCGTATCGCTGAAATTCAGCGACGCCAGCATAGAGGACAGCCCGCCCACCAGAGCCAGCGAGGAGTCCGAGCCGGTATCCACCGTCTGCGCCACCAGATTCATGGCCGGAGCATCAAACCGCACCAGTACGCCGGTGGTGAGAATAACCGGCAGAAAGAAGATCATCCGGGCGATCAGCCGCCCCCGGAAGCGCTGGTTGAGCAGCGTAGCAATGAACAGGCTGAAAATAAGGATGATGGGAATGTTGATGAGCAATGTGCGCAGGCTGGCAATCATATCCGGCACGATCTGCGGATCCTTGGTCAGCGCCGTCTGGTAGTATTGCCACCCTTGAAAGGTGAGTTTATATCCGAAGCTGCCGATGGTGATCTCGTTAAAGGAGAAGATCACCGTGCGCACCAGACTGGGGATGAACACCAGCGCCAGCCCGAAAAACAGCGGCAGCATAAATAGATAGCCTTTCCTTGCCCGCCGTTCCATATAGGAGATCGAATGAGATCGTTTCATTGATGGGCCTCCTCTCCGGCGATAACAAGGGTGAAATCGTGCGCCTTAACGGTCAGTCCAGCAGCGGTATAGTCGGCGTCGGAATAATTTACATAGGCACGGCTGCCGTCGGCGTAGGTGGTGCAGAAGACCGACTCGTTTAGCGCAGTGTGATCGGTCATCGTTTGCCCGGCAACGTGTCGCTGGAAAGCTCCCAGCCGCTGCCAGAGGGCGGTAAATTCCGTCAGATTGTCCCGGCTATTCAGCGAATAGTTGGTACGTCCCAGCGCCGTGCCGGTCAGCAGACTGTCCTCCCGGCTGATGAGGGTATAGGACAGCGCCGCTCCATACTCTACCGAGCGCAGTAGCTGCTCATTGCGGTCGTAGCTCAGATTTATCGCACTGCCGCAATAGGGCAGCAGCCCGTGAATCACCATGGGGTAAAACGGCACCGCTGTGGTTTCGGCATCGAACCGGGAGCAGGTGAGCGGCAGGTCGTACAGATCGTCTGCGTAGGGCAAAACATAGGCGTTGCCGGTATCAAAGCTCATCGCTTCTGCCGCAGAACGGGCTGTTTCCAGCGCCGTTTGCAGCGTGCTTAGTGCGTCGGTGCGGCTGACCGCCGTATGGGTGGTATAGTCGCCGCCCAGATATCGTCCCGCCGTGCCGTAGGATACCGCCGGTTTTGTGCCCAGTCGCCGGGCAGCATCGGTGAGATATCCGCTTATATAGTCGGCATATCGTTTAGGAGAAGCGAAATACGGGACGGCATCGCCGGTGTTGTCGAAAAAACGGGTCACGGGATCGTAGTCGCCCCGCTTCACCAATACCCGATTGAGATAGTGGGCACTGTCGGTCTTTTTGGAAAAACCGTTGCCACCGCCATAGACCAATTGAAAGCTGCCGTCGGTGTACAAACGTCCGCCGGCGCTCTGCAATTGTTGGTTGAGCGCAGTCAGATCTTGAAGGCTGCCCAGCTTGCGGGACAGGGAAAACCGGTTATTTGTTTTGGGCGTCAGCCCTCGGTCGGAAAACCCGACCAACCGTATCGCTGCCTGCCCGCATCCATCGGCGGACAAGGCTTCCATGTCCTCTCCGATCTCTTTCAGCGTGGACAGCACGATCTTCCGGTCATACGGGATTCCCAAAAAGCTGGCGTCCTCCAGAGTCATTCCCCAATAGGTCAGATACACGGACGGGGCAGCCGCATCCGCCTGTCGGATGCCGCCGGTATCCAGCAGATAGCGGCGATAGGTCTGCGCCATCGCCTGCCAGCTGCTTTCCTCCGCCCCCAGCAATACATACCGCTGCGTTGGAAAAGCCGTGGACAGATCCTGCACAAACAGATTGTATACCGGAATCAACTGATCGGCGCCGATATCGGTGGTGTCCATATGCCGCATCGTAAACAGCGTATAAATGTGGTTGGGGGTGGCGGAGCAATCGGGGCTTTCGGCGTAGAGTGTACCGTTTTCCGCTCCCTCTTCTACAATCGTCAGCACACTCCCCGTCGGGCGCAGTATGCCATAGACCGGCAAACAGCTGTTTTGAGCCAGCTGGGTCATTTCCTCGTTCTGGATGCTGTAATCCGCCCCATAGAACGGCTGCGAGTAGGTGCTGACATGGTTATGATCCCAGTCAATGAGCGCTCCGCTGCCATCCGGCACGAAGAATTGCCCGTCATTGCCCTCGGAGGAGGCAAAGTACTCCAGAAAGGTCAGACTTTGCAGTTTATAGGCATGGCTGACCTCCTCAATGCGATCGGTCAGCACCCGGGCAGAAAATCCGTCTATCTGAAGGCTGTATTCCACCGGCACCACAAACCCGGGTGTATTGGATTGCTCATCGCTCTCCATGCCCCAGGCAGCCAGGTCGGCGGCGTGATCCTCCCGGGTATACCCCAGCAGGGTCAGATACTCCCGCACCTCCTCCGTGTCGCTTTCTCCGGCATCCTCGTTGAGAATATACAGGTTCATTTTTTCGATTGCCGGATAGGCCTTACGGATGGTATCGTCCGCATCCTCCGCCGTATACAGCGTATAGAACCGCAGCATCCGGCGGCTCATAGCAGCACCGTCGGGGTTATCGCCGTTGCGCAGCATTTCCAGCAGGGCATCCAGCTTTTCCTCGCTGAACACCCGGGGGACGAAGCTGTTGTCGGTGCTGACGCCGAAGGTATAGGTCACCCGGATGCGGTCATCGGTATGGGTGATACGGTATTGCCCCAATGCCACGCTGTCCGTATCGGAGAACATATACTGGGCAGAGGACTGCTCCTCGTAGTACACCAGCATCAACTCAGAACGCATCCGCTTTTCGGTGTCGGCGGAGTAGGGCTGCGCCGTTTCTCCGGCAAAGGACGAGGAATAACGGGTGCCCTGCGCTTTGTTTTCCACTGTAAAATGGGTAGTATCGGTATCGAATACCAGTCGGACCGCATCATTCTCCAAAGTGAGCGCTTCGCCTGCCGCCGCAGTCTGCCAGGCAGTTTGCCCGGAGGAATCGTCCTCGGAGCTGCCATGCTTCGGCGCTTGATAGGCGGCGCCGTTGCCGGCACAGCCGGTCAGAGCCGTCAGCAAAGCCACGGTCAGCAGCCATGCGCCGCATCGTTTTCCTTTCACCGATTCATTCCCTCCTTAGTAGGTCCGGAAGACCAATTCCTTGTAAATGCCATAGAAGTAATTGTAGATTTCCTGCACCAAGCTGGCCAGCAACAGCAGAATAAATAGAATGATGCACATACCCAGCAAGGTAAGGATAACCGTCAGCACGGACTTGCTCAGCGAATAATCGTGAATGGTCATCATCCCGAAAAACAGCAGCCCCAACACCCAGATCAGACAAATGCCGTCTAACAGGGTATAGATCATAGCCTCCTCTTGAGTCAGCACGTGAGACAGCAGGAACAGCGGCACACTCAACAGCACGTAGGGCTTGAGCGCATAGCCGGTGGCGATGACGATATCCCGCATGGTGCCCTTGCCGTCCATCAAGGCGGTGAAGCACCAGTTGGCAATCACCCAAAAAGCAATAGGCAGCAGGATGAGCATCAGCTGATAGGGGACATTCACGTTTTCAGAGATGGTGCCGGTGACGGCATAACCGGAAAACTGCGCCCGCACGGCATAACACAGAATAAACGCAGCTAAAATCAACAAAGCGGTCTTCAGATCGCCCCGTTTCTCGTGCTTAATGTCCCAGTAGCCGTCAAAGGGATGGAACATCGTATAGGTGGCATAACGCTGCTTCCGGTAGAAATCCCCCGCACAAAAGCGCTGGACCCGGCGGCTTTTGTGCAGCGCCCGTTTCAGCAGCCATACCAGCGTCAGTATCACCGCCAGCCCCAGCGCCAGCGGCAGAATGGTCCGGCGGATGAACTGATTACGGGACTTTTCAAACGCCTTGCTGTACAGTTCCTGTGCGTGGATGCTTTTCAACTCCCGCATGGCGGCGTCTGTGTCGCCACGAGCAATAGAAATACGTGCCATACCGGTAATGGCGGGAGTATAATGGGAACAGTACCGTCTTGCTTCCTGCCAGGCGGCATAGGAAGCGTCATAGTCGCCCTCGTCATAGGCTTGCATGGCGGTCTGCACCATACGCCCGAACTCGGTGCGGGTGTAAACCGTGACCGTTCCCTTGGTGCCATCCGTTACCAGCAGGCGCTCTCCCTCCTGCTCGATGGCGGTGGCGGTGTAGAACAAGCCCTTCTGGGAGCCGGTACCGCCAAAAGCGTATAGCAGCTCTCCATCGGCGTTGTACACATACAGCTTGCCGTCGGTTGCATTGAGCAAGGAAAAGGTGTCGTGGCTGCCCAGGGCGATATCCGTCAATCCGGCGCCGCCGGGCAAGCCCTGCTTCTGCCGATAGTCGCTGTCGCCCACCGCAGACAGCTCCGCCAGCACGTCCTCGCCGGCGCTGTTCAATTTGGCGACCGGGGTGGTAGCGGAGGTTTGGGATACGGCGTAGATGAATCCTTTTTTATCCATCTGAATGGCGCTGTATTCCGTCGGTACATACTGCTCCATGCGCTGGCGCTGTTCCTTGGTGGCGATCTTGCGCCATAGCAGCTGCAGCACATTGTATTCTACATCCGGCGCCCCGAAAAAGGAGGTAAAGCTGCCGTCCGGCGCCAGTCGGATCAGCCCTTTGTTGACTCCTTTCGCCACCACATAGATACGACCGGCGTGATCCACGCTCAATCGCAGAGGCGTATAGGTATAGTCATCCCCCAGCTGGGGGATGGCGGGGCGCTCCAGCACCCGCAGCGGCTGATAGTCACTGCGGCGCAGCACCACGATGCGGCTGTTGCCGGAATCGGCAATGTAGATTGCCTCGTCATTGGCATAGCAGCCGGTGGGGGCGGACAAAGGATCTCCGGTTCCTTCGGCGGCACTGTCGATCACCCGCAGCAGCCGATAGTCGGTATCGGTCACCAGCACCCGGTTGTTGCCGGTATCGCACCAATAGAGCCGGTCGGCCCCGTCGTAGAACACATCCGACAGACCGGAAAACCCATCTGCACCGAAATCGGCACCGCTGAGGGTCTTTTCCACTGTGTAAGGAGCGGGAGTCAGCAGCGGCTCACCGTCGTTATCGTAGATATAGGCATCATAGGGCAGCCCGCTGACCGGGGCGGCGGAAACAGACGCGCCCAGCAGGAACAGCAGTCCCAGAGCGGCGCATACGAATCGTTTCAGTTTCATACCGTCGCCCCCTTAATCTTTCATACCGGAGGTAGCCATCGTTTCGATAATTCTGGACTGGGTGAGCAGAAATACCAGGATGGGTACTGTCATCATAATTACGGATACTGCTGCGCCCACGCCCGCTCGGGCAATACCGGCGGAAGCGATCTGTGTCATAGCGTAAGGCAGAGTTTTATACACTTCTTTATAGATGTACGGCGTGGCGCCGATGCTCCACAAAGACTGCACATTGAGCAGGATCATCGTCAACCAGGCGGAGCGTACATTGGGCATCACGATCCGCCAGAAGATGGTACCCTTTCCGGCGCCGTCTACGGTGGCAGCCTCCAGCAGTGCGTCCGGCAATTGGTCGATAAACTGCTTCATCAGGAACATCCCCAGCGGCGCACCGACGGCAGGAAAGATCAGCGCCCAATAGCTGTCGATCCAGTGCAGCTTGGAGATGGTGATATAGTTGATCACGCTGCACACCGAATTGTTGAACATCAGAGACAGCACCACCAGCCGCAGCATCACCCGACTGCCGGGGAAGCGCCGCTTGGACAACACAAAGGCGCACATGGATCCAAAGATAATGCTGCCTGCCGTGCCGACCACGGTGATGAACAGCGTGTTATACAGATACCGCAGAAACGGCACCAGCGAATCCGACAGCACCGTGAACATATCCCCAAAGTTTCCGGTGGTCCAGTCGGTGGGAAACAGCTTGGGCGGGAACGCCCACAGCTCATGGGAGGGCTTAAAGGCATTGCCGATGATCAGCACCATCGGCAGCGCCATAAACACCGCCATAACCAGCAGCACAAGGAATACTACGACTGTGCCGGCACGGGAGTGATTGAACCGGCGGCTCTGCCGGGAAACGTGCAATCGGGGCGTCATATCAATCACCCACCTTTCGCAACAGCTTTTGCACCAGTCCGTTGGCGGCGATCATAATGACAAACAGCACGATCGCCACCGAGGAGGCATAGCCCATTTCAAATCGGGTGTTGCCGTAGTCCTGCATATGATGCACCAGCGTGTGCAGAGCATATCCGCTGGTCGGAAATCCGAACACGGCGGTGATCACATCACCGATACCGAAAGCACCAGTGATGCTCATAATAGCGGAGAACATCAGCTGCGGTTTCATATACGGCAAGGTAATATACCACAGCTCTTGGAACCGGTTGCGCACACCGTCTACTTCGCCCGCCTCATACAGAGTTTTATCCACATTCTTGAATCCTGCGATCAGCGACAAAAAGCCGGTGCCAAAGCTCATCCACAGAATCAGCACAATAGCGGCGGGCATCATATAGGCGGTGTCCGTCAGCCACTGGACAGGAGCATCAATCATTCCCAATTCCAGCAACATCCCATTGAGAAAACCATAGGCATCGCCGCTGTAAATGATCTGCCACACGGTATAGGCGCCGCCGGAGATGACCGGCGCATAGAACAGCAGCGTGATCAGGGAACGAGTCCTGTCCCCCAATTCGTTGAGCAGCCACGCAACCAGCAGGCACAGAAAATACCCCACCGGTCCGGTAACGACCGAGAGAAAAAAGGTATTCTTCAGCGCTTGCAAAAACAGCCCGTCGTCCAAAATCAGGTTGAGATAATTCTGGATCCCCACAAACTTATGCACCGACACGGCGTTGAAATCGGTGAGACTCAGAACTGCCGAGGCAACGATGGGGACCAGAGTAAACAGAACGAACAGGATAAAAAACGGCGCTGCAAACAGATAGTCTGTGCCGTACTCCCGCAGGAATTGCATCGGGCTTTTATGTACTTTTTTGGCATTCATAAGCGACCGCTCCTTAATCGAGAGAATACTCTTTGCGTTTGTTGGCGATCTCCGTATTGATGGAAGCAACGGCGTCGATCATAGTATCCCGCACATTGTCCTTGTCGTAGACGATGTAGCGGAAGGCAAAATCATAATACCGGCTGGTGAGATACCCACCGGGCACCTCCGCATAGGGACGGACACTCTCGAGCTGCGCCAACAAGCTCTGCTTCATATCGGGATCCCAAGCGGCAGCAGCGAGAGCACGGACATTGGCGGTGTTATACCGGGCGGCAGAACCGATAACGCTCTCGATCTCCCGTCCGTATTCCTGTTGAGTGTCATCGGCAGTCCACCATTGCAGGAATTGCCATGCGGCCGCAGGTGCCTTGGTGCCGGACAGGATGACCGATCCGGTCACGGTGGCGGTACAGGAGCGGTCGAGGGCGCCGTCTGCCCGACGGGTGCCGGGCATCGGCAGCATCGTCCATTGTCCCCGGATATCAGGGGCAAAGACGGACAACTGATTATAGGAAGTAAAATTGGCGACAGCGATCGGCATATCGCCGCTGCGGAATCGGTTGGCAAAATCATAGGCAAGCTGCAGCCCGTATTGCGTATACAATTCGGTGTAGGAACGCATGGCGTCGATGGCTTGAGCCGAGCTGAGCGCCGAATGCTTTCCGTCAGATTCGTACATACTGCCGCCGGATTGGTACAGGAAGCTCAGATACGTCTGAATGGATACCGGCACACCGAGGGTCAACGAATTGGACTGCAGTAGCGGCAGTACCTTGTAGAGAATGGTGTCCCAGTCCTGGAGGTCGTCGGTCGAAATGCCCAGCTCCTGTAAAATATCGCTGCGCACGAACAACACCGGATAGTCCATGGCATCCGGTAATGCGTAGGCGTGCTCGCCCAACCGGAACGGTTCCAGCGCCGCCGGCGCAAACCGTCCGGTCACCGTTTCCTCATAATCGGAGAACTGCCGCAGATCCAGCACCGCATCCCGCAGCGCCAAATTGATGGGATCGGCTTGGGGCAGTCCCAAATACACATCCGGATGGTTGCCGGACACGATGGAGGGCAATAGCGCTGTGGCGGTCACCAGCTGGAGCTTGACGGAAACATTGCTGTTTGGAGAAAAATCGTCGTTGATTTTTTGCCGGAGTATCTGCGCCTGATCCCGTCCGGAGGCGATCCAGACCGTCAGGGCCGAATCGGTATCCTCCTCGGTGAGACCGATGGCATCATAATCTGTGCGGAAAGACCAGAAAAATTGCACGATATAATGCCACGCCCGCCGCAGAAATCCTACATCCCCTGCCGGCAGCGGGGTCTCCGGGGAGTAGAAGAACAACGCATCCAGCTGCAGCGGCTGACTTTTGGCATCGTTGATCCAGGTGCCCAGCGAGGAGATGTCGTCCCGGAAGGTTTTTAGGCGGGTGGCGATTTTGTCGGTATCGTCCGTCATAACCGTCAGCTCGCTGATCAGCCGCCGCACAGCGGCGGTGGAGGCGCCCCCCTCACCGTTGAAATCGGCAACGGTATCCGACAGCGTTTGCAGCTGCCCGATCATCTGCCTCATTTCCTCCACCGTGTCCGGAATAACCTGTTCAAATTGATAGTTGGCATAGGGATCCGGTTGGGTGCCGGTGATGACCACGATTTTGCGGTAAATCTCGTTGAGCTGCTCCAGGATCGAATCGGCTTGCTGAAGAATCGGAGCAAATTCCCCCAAAGTTGCCCGCAAGCGGATGGTGTGGATGCCTTTTTCCAGATAGAACCGGTAGGCATTCCCGTCTGCTCCGGCAAATGCACCGGTTTGCCAGCGGGTGGAATAGGGAAAGCTCAAGCTGGCCGCCTCGGCAAAAGGCAGCTGTCCGTCGATGGTCAGCTCCCGCATACTGGCAGCATCCGTCTTAATATTCTGTTTGTAATGGGCGCCGATCTGATAGAGTCCGCTCTCCGGTATGTCCACCGTCCATTCCAGCCACTGCCCCACAACCTGCCATTGACCGCCGCCGATGCTGTTATAGCGCACCAGATTGACGTCATAGGGCTGCACACTGGGAGAAGTGCGATCGTTGAGGGATACCAGCGTCTGGTCGGATTTCAAGGTGTCGGCGCCCTCCGCCTCGATACGGCGGTTGGCATCCGGATCGACCGCCTGCCGGTTCTGCGCTGCATCGGCAGCGGAAACGGCCGCATAATCGGGGACCGTGTCCGCGCCGGAGATGATCAGCCGATTGAGCAGCAGCGTGCCGTTTTTCGGTACCAGTGTCAGCGTATGGGATCCAGCAGACAGGTAGTATTGCAGTCCGCCGGAGACACTGCCGGTAGGATCCTCGGCGTAGGCGGTGTTCCAGCGGAACAGCTGCTGCTGACGGCTGCGGATCTCATGGCCGTTGCGGTCATATTGCGGTTCCTTTTCGGCGTCGATCCAGAATTGGGTCAACGCCACTTCCGCCGATTCCTGAAAGGGGAGCGCTCCGTCCAGATAAATATCTCTTGTGGCAGCACTGCCGCTTTCCGTGCCGGTATAGTAGCGGAATTGCAGCGTATAATACCCGGCATCTGTCACGGAAAAAGAAAAGCTCACAGGATCGGTATCATTAAATAACACCGTGCTGCCGCTTTCCCCCGCATATTCCGGATAAATCTGGGTCACAGCCGTCGCAGAGGCGACCGTGTACTGCGTGGCGGGGATGACAATGGTCTCCGTGCCGACCGGGGCATTTTGCTGCTGCCGGTAGGCAGCGTAATGCGGGATGCCATCGGTTGGAGATGCGGTTTCCTCCGCTGCTGCGGGCGAGGAAATATCATCATATGACGCTTGTTCGGCAGAGGCACTTAAAACGATTAACCAACTGGACAAAAAAATACAGCACGCCAATATGCCGGACAGCAATCGACGTGTCTTGTGATGCGGGCACAACATTTCCATAATTAACCTCCGAAAAACAAGGCAAATTGCACAGTTGTTGTCTATTCACGGTCTCATTTTACTATAAAGAGCGCCGGATGTCAAGGGCTTTTCTGCGCAAAACGCCAAAATTTTCATATGCTATTTTCTGAAACAAATATCCAAAAAACATTTGACAAGTGCGGGGTTTGGTGGTAATATTGGGCGTAGAAAGGGTTCCTTTGTGCAATTAGTTAAAAGGTTTTAACTGTTGCAACCGACTGCTTGCCATTGGTTTCCTTTGAGCTTTCCGGTTTTCCAATACTTTACAGAGAGGTTGAAGACGATGAGAAAACGGATCCTGTCGGTGCTGTGCTGTGTGGCGCTCCTGCTGACCACCGTCCCCATCACGGTGAGCGTATGGGCGGCTGAAACAGCCACGGAAAGCACCCAATATCGGGTGACGGCGGACGATGTGCGGGTATCCTCACGGAACAACGCCACGGAGTACGTCTGGCCCATTGACTTTGCGGAAGATGATACCGGCGCACGGATGACCTATCATCTCCAATCCAGCGGCGCTCCCGCTAACAGCGCCGGCGCTCCCTACATGCAGAATCTGAATCCCTTTTCTCAGCTGGACGGGGCGCACCTTAAGTTGACGCTCCACAATGAGGTTTCTTCTTCCTACGGAGATGGAAACTTTATGGCGCGGAAGTTCGTCATCAAGCTGGCAAACCAGCAGCATCAAAACGGTGCGACCAACGATCTGCGCTACACCTTCTGTGTCAACAATGCCGACCCCTATGTTGACGTGATGAGCGTTACAGCGGAAAACGTGGCGACGCAGCGGTTCTATTTCTCTGACCGTCTGGACGTATTCGGCGATGCTGTGCGCAGCTACAGCCTCGTATTTCAGGCTTTGGCGGATGGCGGTCTGCGATTGTTGGTCAATGGTGTTGCGGTGGATCTGGCAACGGCGGAATTGCTGAAGACCACCTCTACCGACATCACGAAGCCTGTCTATCTCTACATTGCGGCGGATACCGACTATACGGATATCACCCTGAACAGTTTTCACGGCGGTGAGGAGCCGTGTTTGGATCCCGTCGTGGGCCTGACCGGCATTGCCGGAAAGGATACCATGACCACCTATGCGCTGAATAACGCTGTCAATACGGATCCTTTCCTCGTTCGTACCGATATTACCAGCGGTGGTGTCCACATAAAACAGACGTGGGGCGGCGCTCAGTATACCTATTTGTATAAAGAAAACATGCAGCCCATGGACGGAATGACGCTGCGCTTCGGCAACTATACCTCTGCCAGCGGGAAACCGTTGGCGGTCTATCTGGCACGGTATGAGAACCAGTGGTTCTACGGCGTGCTGCCGACCCTATTGATTGATCCCGTCAGGGGCGACTTAAAGCTCGTCCGCAACATCGACAATGACACCTTCAAAGGTGGACAATATGTGGAACTGGCAACGGTCATCACCGGCAGCAAACTGTTGAAGCAGATCGACCGCTCGGTGTTCGACATCGGACTGCATCTTTCCGAGGATTTGTCCAAATACTATGTCGTCGTGACCGTTGGCGGCGAACAGGCAGTGGGCAGCATCCCGGTCAGCATACTGTCCGGACTATCCAACGGTCCTACGGATACCGCAGCATATGTGTCCTTTGGTAATGTGGATAATGACGCCACCGATTTTGAGGTGGACTTTTACGGCTATACCCATACCGACTATAACGAAACGGAAACAGCCAACCCTACCGAGGGTCTGACCGGCATTGCCGGAAAGGACACTATGACCGACTATGCACTGGGGAATGCGAAAAACACCGATCCGTTCCTCCATCGCAGTGACATTACCGGCGGCGGCGTGCATATCGAGCAAAACTGGGGCGGTGCTCAGTACCCGTATCTGTACCGGGGAAATATGCAGCCGCTGGATGGTGTGACCCTGCGGTTCGGCAGCTATAGTTCTGCCAGCGGGAAGCCCTTGGCGCTGTATCTGGCACGGTATGAGAACCAGTGGTTCTACGGTGTGTTGCCCACCCTGCTGCTGGATCCTGTTTCCGGCGATCTGAAGCTGATCAAAAACGTGAACAACGAGAATTTCTCCGGCGGAGCACATACCGTGATTGCCACGCTACTCAAGGATAATGCGCTGGTCAAGCGGATCGGCGAGGGCGTGTTCGACGTATCGCTGCACCTGTCGGCGGACGGCAAATACTGCATCGTCAAGCTGACCATGGGCGATCAGGCAGTCGCCGGGCAATTCAAAGCCTCGATCCTGGATAGTTTCAGCAACGGTCCGACATCGGATGCGGTTTACCTTGGCTTTGGCAACATTGATAACGCCGCTACCGATTTTGCGGTGAACTACTATGGTTATACCCACACAGTGCTCGGAAATGTAACCATTGAGGAGCCGGAGGACGAAGAAAAGCCGGATAGCCCCTACGATGGAGTAGCCAGTGCCGATTCCACCACGGATTGGTATAAAGGCCAGTCGAACACGGATACGGTTTTAACCGATATCCAAGGCGGCGGCGTAAATATCGACCAGTCTTCCACCAGCGCCGAACGTCCGTACTGCTATGCGCCGAACTTAGGCGGCATCGAGGGACTTCGTTTGTTCTTCGGCAACTACCGCAATAAGAGCGCATCCACAGTGACGCCGGAGGAAGGCAGCGGAAAGATCGGCCTGTTCTTCTCTTATGTGCAGAACCAATTCTTCTATCAGGCGTGTCCGACCTTCATCATCGATACCAATACCGGCGATCTGATTCTTGGCCAGAATAAGGATAATGCGACCTTTACTGGCGGTTTCTACTATACGCTGGCAACGATCATTTCCGGCAGCGATCTGTTAAAAGCGGCGTCGTTGGCGGATCAGCGATTCACCCTGACTTTTATCAACAAAGACACCGATACGCTGACGGTCACCGTGGCCGTAGGCGATCAAACGGTATCCGGTGATCTGAAGAAATCGCTGCTGGTGCAGACCCAGTTCGGCAATACCCCTCGAGGCGGCAACTGCTACCTGAGCATCGGCGGACTGAACAACCACGGTGTGGCGTACAGCCTGGATTTCTATGGCTATAAGACCGGCGTGATGGATGTCATTGAGCAGGACGTGAAGGTGACCGGCACGGTAGCCGAGACCGATGCGACCATCGCCGCCCTGCCGTCGGCAGAAGCAGTGGAGCTGCAGGATGCGGCAGCGGTACTGACGGCTCAGGCAATGTACAATGCGCTCTCCAAAAGCGAGCGGGCACTTGTGACCGGTTCCGAAAAGCTGGCGGCGGTGTTCGCCGCCTATCGGCAGGCGCTGGCGAGCAGCCAATATGCACCGACCTCTACCTATCTGGCACGGGATCCGGAAACCGGCTACGCCTGGGAATTCTCTGATCCAAATAACCGGACGCTGTTCTCCTATAAGACGGCTAAGGGCTTCAAAGTGAAGCTGGTGCCGCAAGGCAACAGTAATGAGACGTACGGCGCCGTGCTGCGCACCCAGGCTCTGACCGGTGCACACGCACTGGACGGGCTGAGCGTGACGCTGGATAATTTCAGCTATGCGGTAAACGGTTCTTTCTATCTCACCTTTACCTCCGGCGATTATGATGATACCTGCGATGCCAGCAGCGCTATGGTGGGGCGGCAGATCTCACTGCTGCTGGCCGGCGGTAAGGAACTGTATATCAGTGGTGCCGGGCAGAACAAAACGTGGCTGGCAGGCACCAGCTCGCTGCTGAAAGCCGATGTCATCGAAGGCAAGAGCGTGACGGTGGCATGGAACCGACTGGGTTCCGGCGACTGGCTGCTGTCGATCACCGTAGGTGATGAGGCGACGGCGTTTACGATCCCGGCAGAGCGTATCCGTTCCATGAGCGAGTTCAATGAAGAACGGGTGTATGTGATCTTTGAATCGCCGAAGACCTCTACGAACTATGAGGTGGAATTCACCGGTATCGGTGCCAAGACCGACGCTGTCACCACGGCGATGATGGAGGCAATCGCTGCGCTGCCGCTGGAACCGACGCTGGCGCAGGTCAAGCCGGTGTGGGAGCAGTATCAGGCGTTGACCGCTGTACAAAAGGCGGCGACCCTCAATGCAGCGATACTTACCGAGCGGTACTATATCGCCAGAAACGCCATGCAGAACGAGCAGGGTTACGACACCGACGGTTACTATGTCCCCAAAATGGCGGATGTGGCCGGCGACTATAAGACCAATGGCGAATTCGTATCCACGCACGAGTCCGCTACCGGCGGTCTGACCTTGGACTTCAACCAGACGCCTTACGGCATCTGCCAGCTGTCTGCAAAGACCTATGTGCTGGATGGACTGCGGCTGCGGCTGAGCAACTTCCGCTACGCTACCGACGGCAGTCTGTTCGTAGGTTTCCATTCCTATGAGGCATATAAGCAAAAAATCTGGACCTTTGACTCACAGATCTCCCGGTATGGAATTTATCTCCAAATCGGTTATAACGGACAGCTGCGCATTACCGTCCCCGGTACCGACCAGATGACGGTGCTGATGGAGGATCCGCTGCTGCGGGATACGAATCTGCAGGGTAAGGAGTTCATCCTGGGCTTTGATGCCCGGGAGGACGGCACCTACCAGGTGTCCTTCACTGTGGATGGCACCACCCTGACGGCGGTGCTGGATACGGACTATATGACGGCGCTGGATAAGATCGACCTGAATGCCGTATGGTTTATCGTCCATGCCGGCAACGGCTATTCCACCACCAGTAACCTGCCCAACAAGCGGCTTATCCGCAATGCCTGCTCCGTGGATATCTCCGGCATCCAGTTCTCACCGTTCAGCAAGACGGATACGGCAACCCTCAACCGCATGGCGGAAACCATCCGCCAGCTTCCGGAGCAGGCGAGTTACAGCGCCGAAGAGGCAATCAACGATGCCTGGAACGCCTATCGACAGCTGCGTACGGAGCTGCGTATGGCCGTGGACAATGTGACAAAGCTCTTCACTCTGCGGGCGCAGCTGTATGCGCTGCACGCTGCCGACGGTACACTGTATGATGGCAAGGGAAGCGTTAACTATGTGCAGTTACCGGATGAGGTGATCCCGGTAGAAGAAATCGAAACCGTGTATGTGCCGGTACCCTCCGACGGAGGAAACGGACAGACGGGCAACGACTCCGACAGCACGAAAACCCCTACTGTGGAACAGGTCATCAAAACCCGAACCGTCTATAACCGCACACCGGTGTGGGTTATTGTGCTGCTGGCACTGGGCGGTGCGCTGATCTTTGCGGCGGGGATCCTTGTGGCTGTCCGTATCGGGCGGAAAAACAGAAAGGAGGCAATCGGATGAAACACAGAGTGAAACGTTTGCTGCTGCTGTGTCTGTCTCTGGCATTGGTTTGGGGGCTGGCTGCAACGCCTCTGAGCGGGCTGATAGTCAGCGCTGCCACGGATACGATCAATAATGCTTCGTTACTGCCGGCGTATGTGCCGGACGAACAGGTTACACTGGATCGAATGGGCTGGCCGGAATGGGCAAAAGACATCATTATTGCCGAAGTGAACGTTGCCAAAGCCACGCCGGAGGGAACACTGGCGGCGATGGATCGTGTACTGGATCACTATGCGGAGATGGGCGTCAACTGTCTGTGGATCACCCCGGTGGAGGATATGGGCGTGGACCGCTATCACGTCGGCTACACCTCCTATGGTCCGCACACCATCGACCCATATATCACCGGTCAGCTTGCCAAAGGAGAAGCGTACAACGCAAACAAAGTAGACTATGCCGCCGGTTTTCAAGAGTTCAAGAAATTTGTGGATCGGGCGCATAGCCGCAATATCCGCATCATCATCGACAAGGTCACCTGGGGATTGTCGGAGCACACCCCGCTGCGGGAAACTCACCCCCAATTCTTTACCGGAGAAACCTCCAAGTGGGGCGGTCCGGAATTTGACTGGAACTCTCAGGACCTGATCGACTGGTACAAAGAGCAGTTGGAGCAGTTTGTGCTGACCACCGGCTGCGATGGTATCCGGTTCGATCTGGAGCCGACGGTGGCAGGCTATCAGATCTTTGAGGAACTGCGGGACGATCTGCAGGCTGCCGGACGTAAGCCTTTGTTCTTCTCGGAGCATATCAATGAGCGGGGTTACAGCTTTGCCTTTGAGCAAACCGGCAGCATCAATGTAGCGGATAAGATCGAGGCCAGCGCCCAATTCTTCCCCCATGTATTCTTTGATTATGCCGACCTGGTGGACACGATAAAGACCGGCAAAAATCTCGGCTCCGAAGCCACGCAGGCCATCGAGGTGTCCGGACAGTATCGGTATTATTCCTATGTGCTGTCCTGCCACGACGGCATTGAGTATAACGATGCCCCGCTGGCGTCCTGGAGCTATGAATTGCTGTACTCCTCCTTCATTCCCATTTTCTATATCGGGGAGGAATGGAACAGCGTTAAAGACGCCACCGCTGCCAACCTGTACGCTACGCAGGTCAACTGGGAGTTGTTGAATAAGCCGGCGAATCGGGCGTATTACGAAAGCGTCAAGCAGTTGATCGCTCTGCGGTGGAAATATAAGGACATTTTCTGTGCTTTCCCCAACAACCATCGGGATACGAACATCACCACGGTGAAGATCCAAGGCTCGGAGAAAATTGACGGGTATGCCCGGTATAGCAGCGACCATAAGCAGGCGGTGCTGGTGATCCCCAACGTGAACGAGCATAGCACGGCCGCCGTGGATATGACGGTGGCAGTACCCATTAAGGATATGGAGATGAACGGCTATGCCCGCTATACGGTCACCGATCTGCTGACCGGAAAGACGGTGGTACAGGGCACGGAACAGCAGATTGCCTCTTTTACTGCCACCATCGCCCATAATACAGCGGGGCTGTATATGGTAGAGGCAACAGGCAATCGGACGATCCCCACCGAATACTTACCCGGAGAGACCGTCTATGACTACCGCACGGTCTACCGGGAGGAGCTTGTGCCGACGACGGATACACAGCCGGGCGATAGCACCGGGGATACCGACCCCGGCAAGGTGGTGAAGACCATCACCCGTACCAAACAGATCAATTCCACCCCGGTCTGGGTATTGGCACTGAGTATTTTAGGTGGGGCGGTCGTTTTAGGGGGCGGTTCCGTACTGGTCACCTGGCTTGCCAAACGACGCAAAATGAAATTGAACTAAGGAGGTCTTTCTATGAAACGCACTTTTGCTCTGCTGATTGGTCTGATGCTGCTGGTTTCGCTGATGATGACCGGTTGCGGCTCTACCACCGTGGTGGAGGAGTCCTCCACCGTGATCATTCCGGGGCAGACCGACAGTAATAGCTCCGGCACCGGAACTTCCGATACAGATGGCAGTCATACGTCCGGGAACCATTCCGGCAACCCTAACACCAGCACCGGTGATGGGAAGAATACCGGCTCCGGTACGGATAAGACCGATGTGAAGAATTATACCTTTACGATCATGAGCCCGTGGCTGATGCGCTCGGAAAAAGATGCCGTCACCGAGTATGAAAAGACCTTCTGGGCGAAAATCAATAAGATTCAGAAGAACGAGAAATGCACCATCAAGATCGTAGCAGGCAACCTGCCCACCATCGACCACTTGCGGGCGCAAATCATGTCCGGCAGCAAGGTGGCGGACATTGTTCATGTCAAGGCGGAGGAGACACTTGGCCTTGCTGCAGCCGGATACATTACGCCGTGGAGCAAGGTGAGCGGCATAAACACCGGTGACAGCCGGTGGGTGGCGAGCTATACGAAGCTCGGCTCCGTCGGCAGTGATGTGTACGGGCTGAACTGGATGCGGGCACCGGAAGCCCGGATGTGCGTCATCGTCAACAAAACGCTGCTGAAGGACAGTGGTGTGAACGAGGATCTGTATAGTCTGGTGGATGCGAAGAAATGGACGTGGAGCAAGCTGCAGGAGATGGCAAAGCAGGTCACGGTCAAGCATACCAGCAATAACCAGACGACCGCCTACGGTGTGGGCGGCTGGTATCAGGAGATCGCCCGGGCGCTGTGGATCTCCAACGGGGCTGCGTTGGCAACCTACGAAAACGGCAAGGCGGCAGCCGGGTATACCTCGGCACGAATGGCAGAGGCTATCAATTTTATGAGCACACTGGTGAACACCGACAAGTCGTTCAACGCCACCAATTATCGGGATTCCAAGACATTCAATTCCACGGATAACGGCGACAGCCGCTCCGCCTTCCTGGACGGCAAGCTGGCGTTTATGTTTGAGGAAACCTGGTTTGTCAACCAGTATCTGAAGCCGGCGAATCCGAAATTCGAGTACGGCATCGTGCCGGTGCCCATCGGCCCCAGCGAGAGCAACTACCGCACGGATGCGGGCACGGCGGGGGTATTTGTCTGCACTTCGACCAACGCCGCCTCCAACACCATCGCCAAGACAGTGAAGATCCTCAATCTTCTGGCGGAGCCGGAAAAGGGCTATGAGGGCGAAAGCTGGTGGGAGTACGATTTGAAAAAAGAGTATTTCCAGTCCGGCAGCGCCGATCAGGATCTGAAGATGTATAAGTTGTGTCTGGATACGGCAGTCGCAGATTATGGCGTAACGGTAAACACCTTGTATAACCAGTTTGACCGCAAGGTGGTACAGGGAGCTGTATTCCTGGGTGAAGGCTCTGTTTCGTCTGCGATCCAGTCTCTGGGAACAACCTACGATAAGGCGATCAGCAGCATGTTTACGTTCAAGAAATAAACCGGATGGGCGCCCGGCTGTCACGGACAACCGGGCGCTTGTCCTCTGAAAAAGGAAAACGGTATATGATCATCAAACAATATATTCGGGATTTTGAGCGACTGGGCTTTGGATTATTTGTTCACTACGGATTGTATTCCGTGTTAGGCAAAGGAGAGTGGGCCGAGGAACTGTTGTCGATCCCCCGGGAACAATATGAGCGGGAAATGACAGCGCAGTTTTCGCCGCAGCCGGATTGGGCGCAGCAATTGGCGCAGGCAGCGAAAAACGCCGGGTGTCGGTATATCACTCTGACGGTACGCCATCACGACGGGTTTTCCCTATACGACGCCGGCAACCTGACCGATTTTGATGCGCCCCATGTGTGCGGAAGAGATCTGGCGCAGGAGTTTGTGGATGCTTGTCGGGACGCCGGACTGGTGCCGTTCTTTTATCACACGCTGCTGGATTGGCACGAGCCTACCTACCGGGCGGATTTCCCGGCATATCTGCGCTATCTGCGGCAAAGCGTGGAGCGCCTGTGCACCCGCTACGGAAAGATCGGCGGTATCTGGTTCGACGGTATGTGGGAACGGCCCAACGATGATTGGGAGGAGGACGCTTTGTACGGGATGATCCGCACGCATCAGCCCGAGGCTATGATCATCAACAACACCGGAATGCAGGCGATGGGGGTGCTGGGGCATATCGAGTTGGACAGTGTCACTTTTGAGCGAGGCAAGCCGCTGCCGATCAATCAGGCAGACGCCCCCAAGTACATTGCCAGCGAGATGTGTCAGGTGTTGGCGGATCACTGGGGCTATGCAGCGGATGATCTGAACTATAAAGCGCCCGCCGACGCCATCCGGGATTTAGCTGTTTGTCGGCGCTACGGTTCCAATTTGCTGCTAAATGTAGGTCCCGTGGGTGATGGCAGCCTGCGGTCCATGGATGCCGCTGTGCTGGAACTGTTGGGGCGTTGGACGGCGCTAAACAGAGAAGCCATCTATATGCCCCACCCCACAGGTATTGCCGTAGAGGGGCAGCAGGATGATTTCCTGCTGCGGGAAAGGGACACATATTATCTGTTTTGCGACCATCTGCCGATGGTGGCAGACCCTAACGTAGCGAAATATGCCGAGACGGAATATGCTGTGTCTTTTCCATTGGAATGCACGATTACGGCAGCGGAATGGGTGGATACCGGTGAGCCCGTGACTTTTACCCAGCAAGAGGGCAAAGTCACCGTTACAACAGTGCCGTTCACTTACGGGCGGAATACGGTGGTACGGGTGGTGCGGCTGCATACCCAGTCAGCAGAGAACGATGAACGAAAGGGTGTGTGGGTATGAAGATCGGAACGTTTGTGTTTCTGGATACGATGGATACGCTGGAGGATAAGGTGGCAGCTCTGCACCGGGCGGGCTTTTCTGCCTGTCAATTGGGATGCTGGGAGCCGGCACTGTTTACGGATGAAAACGCTGCGACCATCCAGCAGTTAATGAAAACCTATGGCGTGGAGATCTCCGCCTTTTGGTGCGGCTGGAAGGGACCCTGTACCTGGAATTTCTATGAGGGACAGTTGACATTAGGATTGGTGCCCCCGGAATACCGGGTTATGCGGATCCAAAACCTGTGCGACGGAGCTGATTTTGCCAAGAAGCTGGGCGTCACCGATGTGGCGACCCATATGGGCTTTATTCCCGAGAACCCCTATGATCCGTATTTTCCGGGCTTTTGCGTAGCTGTGCGACAGGTAGCGGAGCATTTGAAGACCAACGGACAATACCTGCTATTTGAGACCGGACAGGAAACACCGGTAACGATGCTGCGGTGCTTTGAGCAGGTAGGTGTGGACAATCTGCGCATCAATCTGGATACCGCCAACCTCATCCTGTACGGCAAGGCCAATCCGGTGGATGCGCTGTCGGTATTCGGAAAATATGTGCGTAATATTCACGCCAAGGACGGGCGGTATCCCACGAACGGCCACGACCTGGGGGAAGAAACACCTATTGGAGAGGGCATGGTGGATTTTCGGGCTTTCTTTGAAAAGCTGCACGAGTTGGGCTATGATCGGTATGTGACCATTGAGCGGGAAATCTCTGGTGAACAACAGCAAAAGGATATTCTCGCTTCCAGAGAGTATCTCCGGCGGCTTATCGAGGATATTTATGGAGAACCGTGCACCTGAGTAAAAAGCTGTGACCAAGCCGGGGAATACAATACCGGTTCATACAGTTTGCGTTGTCAACACTTCTTGGTCATAGAGATTTTGAGAAATACCATATGACTTCGCCTTTGTATAACAGTCTGCCGAGGATAAACTGTGCCGGAGCAAAGTTCTTTGATGCCGACAGATTCAGCAGGCGCACAGCTTCGTCAATGCTTTGGACGAGAATATCTCCGTCAAGATATGCCTTGCCGAGGGTGTACGCCGCATATTTGTTGCTTTGCTCAGAGGAGCGGTGCAGCAGGCTTTCGGCTCGGTCGGTATCCCGTTCCACATCCTCGCCTTTAAGCAGAACTTTGCCGAGCAGATATTCGGCGTATTGGTTATCGTCCTGCACGGCACTTTCGAGCCAATGCAAAGCGTGGAGCATTTGTATCGGCACATCCTCGCCACGCAAATATAATTTACCGAGGATATACTTTGCCACGGTGTAGCCCTGCTTGGCGGATTTGGTAAGATACTCCACCGCCTTTTTCGGATCATAGTGGTCGCCGTCACGGTCCAGCATAAATTTTGCCGCACGGTACTGAGACCATTTGTTGCCCTTGTCAGCGTCTGCCACGGTTCTTTCATATTCTTCCATAGGCGGAGGCGGCGGATCGGGGCTTTCGGTTTCCTCGGCGGTCGGCTCACAGTCCGGCTCGACAGGCTCGTCTTTTTCCTCGACCTCATCTGTCGGCAAATTCAGTTTCATCGCCTCGGCTATTGAACATACGGTATACATCCTCCAAATCCTCACAATCCGCATCTCTGTGGAAAACCTCGTCGTAAATGGAGGCGTTGATATCCTTGGTTTCCTGAAAATTGTCGAGATGCTTATAGTGCAGAAACTTGACGAAGTTTTTATCTCTGTCCCGGTTTATCTGATAGATCTTTATTTCCATTCTACATTCCTCCCAAGGTCATGCCACCGTCCTCATCGGGTTCGTCGGCAGGCTCATCGGCTTCAAGATATTTCTGCGTGTTTTCCTTTGCCCATTCGGGGATAAATACCTCTTTGAGTGCGCCGATGAATTCGTTACGACGGTAATAGGTTTTTTCTCCGTCCGACACATGAAAGCCAAATACCTTTGTGCCGATGGCGTTCGGCCGACAGCCGTTGCCGTGATCGGCATAGAAGAGCTGATCCTGCGGCGTCTTACATTCGTCCTTTAGAATTGACGGATCTAAAACCACTATCCGGTCGGTATAGTCGACCTGACTGCCGTTTTCGCAGTGGCGACCGTCAAACAATCCGAGTTTATCCCACAGCCGCCTTGCATCGGCAACGAATAGATTGACGAGTCCGGGGTGACTGCGGACATGGTATTGCCATGTGTTTTCCTTGTCCATAACGGAAAAGCGCCTCGCCCAATTTTTGTTGTCCTCGGAATATCTGCCGTCATGGCTTCCTTGACGCACGGTGGCGGCGAGAACGAAATTGACACGGTCAAAGCCGTATCGGTCGATGATCTCCTGGGCACAAGGATCAAGGCACTGACCGTCATAGTGTTCGTCAATGGCTCTTTCAATGGCACGGGCGCAGTCGCAGTTTTCGAGGTAGCTCTCACGCCATTCGTCCTTTTCATCCCATTCCGCAGCTTCCTTGAGGGAATAGAGATACAACGGCTTATGCTCCCTTGCCAATTGGACCGGAATCGCATATAAAATTCCTCGTACCGCTTTGGACAGGTGTAAAGATTTGGATATTCTCAAACAGAGCGGCGTGTATTTCCTATTCGGCACTGATAAGACGGATAATGCGGTTGTGTATATAGGTCAGGCCGGAATTCGCAAAAATGGCAAAGGTCTTCTTCTGCGGGTGCAGGAGGCGCATAACTCCATTGACTATTGGACGGAGGTGGTCATGTTCACTACGACAAATAACTCTTTCGGACCAACGGAGATAAGCCATCTTGAAAATCGTTTCTGTAATATGGCGATAGAAGCCGGTCGCTACGTTGTTAAAAACGGAAATGACCCCAATCCTGGGAATATAACCGAGGAGACAGAAAGTGAACTTGAAGAGCTTATCGACTATGCAAAAATTGTGATGGGCACTCTTGGACATAAAGTATTTGAGCCGTATATACCTTCTACAGAATCAGCCGACACAGAGCCAGTTCTATACATGGAATATGGAAAAGGGGCGGCATCCGGGAAAAGAACAAGCGAGGGGTTTGTTGTGCTGAAAGGTAGTACCATCAATCCTACCGTGACCAAAAGCTGCCCTGAAAGAACAATAAAGGATCGCAAGAAATATGAGGATAAGATTGATAGTAAAGGCGTTTTAACGGCTGATGTGCTTCTTTCAAGTCCTTCATCAGCAGCTGGCTTTGTTGGCGGAGCTTCATTAAGCGGAAATGCACTCTGGAAAGACGCTGATGGGAAAACCCTGAGAGAACTCCTTGAAACAGATTGAACCCTTTAATTTTGCCATACCTTTTAATTATTCCGAAATCCGTACACTGCAAGGCTTACACCACACGGTGCGGTTGGGTTCTGAAACGGCAGAACTCTGTAACTGAATAAAGCAAACAAGGGCTTCCGAAGTCAGCATTTGACCTCGAAAGCCCTTGCTTTATGCCTTTTTCGGCGGTTTTGACCCCGGGATGGCTTTTTCTATTGTATCAAAGTCAGTAGGAACATTGACTCTCCCTGGGGAAGAGGAAAAGCGTAGCAAATAAATGTCAAGGAACAATTTGATTTTTCTCTGCAACCTTTTGATAAATCTATCTACTTTTTGATTTTTCCCATAAGGGGGTGCAAAGCAAAAGTCAGCAGCGCGCCTCCGGTAAAACAGAAAAATCCGAGCATTGAGGATTTTTGCACCCCCATACTCGGAAAACGCCTGATACAAGGACTTGTTCGACAGAAAAATAAAAAAGTACGGTAGCCCATTGTATCATGGACTACCGCATTTCGTGGTGGAAGCGGCGGGAATCGAACCCGCGTCCGAAAACCACTTGATACGGCTTTCTCCGAGTGCAGTCAGTCTATGAGGATTCCCCTCACGAGCCGCCGGCAGACAGGCAACTCGCTACGGTAGCCACTACGCCGTGACGGGGAGGGTGGCACCTCTCCGTTCACGTTCACTGCTCATCGACGCCCCGCACCCGGCCGCAGTACTCCGGGGAAGGACGGGCAGCCTAATTAGGCCGCCAGCGCAACAGAATTGTTGTCGTTTACTTTTAAGAGTGCCGCTTTTATAGCGGGTCGGCTCCGCTACTCGCTTACCGTACCGCACGATCCCCGTCGAAACCTTTACGCCCCCGTGTTTCGTGGATACAGTCCTATTATACGCAGTTTTTGGGTGGCTGTCAACCGATTTTGTCTGAATGCGGCTGCCGAAAGATAAAAAAGCTGTGTAAAACCATACAATATAGCGCTGGAACAACGCAAAAGGTGAATATAGTGCAAATGCGGAAAAGAAGCTCGCACGCTTTGTATCATTTTAATTTGGAATTTGCAGGATATACGCTTGTTTATTGACAGTATTGACAATGAAAAGCGTGAAATGGTATTCTGTATTATGCACTATGGCAAATGAGCAAGTGCGCAGCTAAAATAGCGGGAGGACAAGGAGGAGACCAAATCCATGAAGAGAAAAAAGACACTGGGGATAGCACTGAGCGTGCTGCTGCTGGTCAACCTG
>CAKTVV010000025.1 GCA_934630515.1 uncultured Eubacteriales bacterium
ATGCAGCCATCGCAAGGGCAACGGCTCTTGATAGCAGCCTTTATACAAATTATTCTGCGGTAGAAGATTCCATTAACGCTGTTGACCGAGCGAAAAGTAAAGCCCAGCAAACAGAAGTCGATGCAATGGCGAAGGCTATTGAAGATGCCATTGCTGCCCTGCAATACAAGGATGCTGATTATAGTAAGGTAGATGCAGCCATTGCCAAAGCAAATGCCTTGAAGAAGGATGACTACAAGGATTTCTCCGGTGTGGAAGCTGCTGTCAAGGCTGTTGTCCGTGGTAAAAATATTACGGAGCAATCCGAAGTAGACAAGATGGCAAAGACTATCGAAGATGCGATTGCTGCTCTTGAGAAAAAGCCTGCCAGTACCAAACCGGGAACATCCGATAAGAGTCCGCAGACCGGCGATACAAGCAACCTTGCACTGTGGATTGCCCTGTTGTTCATCAGCGGCGGTGCAGCCATTGGCACAACGGTTGTAAGCAGGAAGAAAAAGTACAACAGATAATTGAATAGCGTTCCCTTATTTTGGAGGAATAAAAATGAAGAAGAAACTTCTAAGCCTTCTGCTTGCGTTGTGCCTTGTGATGGCACTTGTTCCGATGACAGCGTTTGCAGAGGATGCACAGAACATAAATGTCTGGGATGGCAGTACAGCGGCAGCGTTCGCAGGTGGAACAGGTACCGCAGAGGATCCTTATCAGATCGCTAACGGAGCACAGCTTGCATATCTTGCAAGCTCTGTGAATAGCGGAGAAACCTACGAAGAGAAGAACTTTGTTTTGACGGCCAACATAGACCTGAACGGGCTGCCTTGGACACCGATTGCAAATTCTTTTTCTGATGCACTGTTGGGAGGTTTGGATTATCGCGTCTTCGCCGGTAATTTTGATGGTAACGGATATACCATCTCTAACGTTTCCATTGGGTCAGAGACCGCGCCGCTAGAAGCGGATGTGTTAGGGTTGTTTGGTGCAACAGAGGGAAAAATCAGCAACTTGAATCTGGATACTGTTTCTATCCACGGTGTAGCAAAGATTGCTTCGATAGGTGCTGTCGTCGGATTTGCCGGCGGTCTGGTTGGTTATTCAGGTGGATCCATTGAAAATTGTCATGTGACAGGTTTGACGATGGATATGAGCGCACCGAGCAACGTTTATGCTGCTGCATACTGGGTCGGCGGGCTTGTAGGTGCACTGGATGGAACGCAGCTCATCAACGAGTGCAGTGTATCCGGCAGCATTACGGAAAAAGCCGGCAAGGGGTCTATCGGCGGACTGATCGGTGAATTGGGAAAAGCAGCGAAAATCACATACAGCAGATCAAATGTAACGGTAAATGTGAAGGCAGATTCCCGTGGCGGTGCGGATGTCGGCGGATTTATCGGCAAAGGAAACGGCAAAACAGATGCAGAAACGGTTATTCGAAATTGTTACGCCACGGGCAATGTTACCGGCGGCGCATATACAGGCGGCTTTGCCGGCGGCCTTTGGGGACTGAATATCAAAAACTGCTATGCGAGTGGCAATGTATCACAGGCTGCGGCTGCTATGGCCTCTTTTGTAGGTACCGATGCCTCTGACTCAGCGTACTATGGCTCCATTACAAATTGCTTTACAACCGGCATCGTAACAGGCCCATCAACCAATCTGTATGCTTTTGCGATGCAGGATGCGACCAAGAGGAGCGAAATAACCAACTGCTATTTTGCTGAGGAAAACAGCAGTATTAAGAACCAGAACGAATCTGCAGCTGCAAAGCCGCAGGAAGAAATGAAAACCGAAGTTTTTGCAGCCGCACTGAATAACGGTGACAACAGTAACGGATGGTCTTTTGTGAACGGACAGGTTCTTTGCGGTGCAGAGCCGGCAGATTACAGTGCTGTGGAAACAGCGATGGCAGCCATTCCCACTGATTTGACTGTGTATACCGACGAATCTGTTGCCGCATTGAATACGGCGGTGGACGGAGTTGTTAGGGGCAAGGCTTTTGTGAGTCAGGCTAATGTTGATGCAATGGCACAGGCTATCGAAGATGCGATTACTGCCCTGCAATACAAGGACGCTGATTACACAAAGGTCGATGCAGCCATTGCAAAAGCAAATGCACTGAGCAAGGACAACTACAAGGATTTCTCTGGTGTGGAAACCGCTGTCAAAGCTGTTGTCCGTGGTAAAAATATTACGGAGCAATCTGAAGTAGACAAGATGGCAAAGGCTATCGAAGATGCGATTGCTGCTCTTGAGAAAAAGCCTGCCAGTACCAAACCGGGAACATCCGATAAGAGTCCGCAGACCGGCGATACAAGCAACCTTGCTTTGTGGATTGCCCTGCTGTTCATCAGCGGCAGTGCAGCCATCGGCACAACGGTTGTAAGCAGAAGAAAAAAGTATAGCAGATAACTGAATCATCGATCTATAAGGCGGCTACCGTTTTTGGTAGCCGCCTTAAATTATGTAAAGAAGAACATAATAAACATTACGCATAAAGATACTGAAGATTTTCTAAAGGAAAAAAACTAGAGAAGGAATTTGCGGGATATTCTGATGACTTTATTAAAAAGTATCTAGATGCGGAATTGTCCAATTACATGATGAGAGAATGGTTGAATAGTTTGAAAGAAACGGCAGAGATCCACTATATTGGCTGGAAACCTGATCACGAATCGAAGAATTAAAAGAGCTGTTTGAAATATTGAATATGAATACAGGATGATTCAAGAATTATATCCTCCTCTCGAGTTTCCGTAAGAATCTGCACCGCAGAAAACAAAGAAAAGCTCTGGCTGATATTCAGCCGGAGCTAAAATTTTGATGCTGTTTTAATGATGGTGCAGACGGAACGGTTGTCACCGGATGCCGGCGGATGCGAAATTCGCCCCGTTTTTGCGCATCAAAATGTGGCAAGACAGACGTGCGCCGTCCTCGAAAACGCAAAGAAAAAGCCCTGAAACCCAGCGGTTTCAAGGCTTTTCCGGTGGCAGGGGCAGAAGGGCTCGAAGTTGCTTCGCAACCCCTCTTGCGGTGCCCGAAAAAATCTTCGGGCTGCCGCTTTTCCTCGATTTTTTCGACCGCTGCGCCGACCCCTGCTCGCTGTATCCGCCACCGGCGGCGCTCGCAGGCTCCCCCGCTTGCGGTGCCCGAAACGGCCGATGCTCGCTTTCACTCGCGCCGTTTCGACCGCTGCGCCAACCCCTGCTCGCTGTATCCGCCACCGGCGGCGCTCGCAGGCTCCCCCGCTTGCGGTGCCCGAAACGGCCGATGCTCGCTTTCACTCGCGCCGTTTCGACCGCTGCGCCAACCCCTGCTCGCTGTATCCGCCACCGGCGGCGCTCGCAGGCGTTGCCCGGCATGCGGCTTTGGCGCGGCTGTCGGGAAAAGAAAAATCACCGGAATTCCGCCTTATCAAGGCGCTTGCCGCAAGCCAAAATCGTTTTTGATGCTGTATTGATGCTGTTGAGTTTTCAACTCCGGAAAAGGTCAGAATTTGCACCGGAGTAAACAAAGATAAGGATTTATGACAGCTATATATCTAAAAGCCGAGAACCGCTTTTATTGAAAGGCAAACACTAAGCGCGCCCACCCGGCATGAGTGAGCGCGCTTGGTATTGTATTCCCTTATTGGTTTTTTTTCTTTTTCGAAGTCACGATGAGCACGACAACGCCGCCGATCGCAACCACGGCAGCCGCAGCAGCCACGACGACCCACGGGAAGCCGCCGGTCTGCTCCGGCGCATCGGCCGGCACCGACGGCGCGATGCCGCTTGTTGGCTCGGTCGCCGGTTCGGTCGTGGTTGTGCTGCCGCCCGGTTTGCCGATGGCATACAGCCCGAGCTCCGTCAACTCCGCCGACAGCGTTTTGCTGTCGGCACCAAACTCCGCCTCTACCGGTACCGCCTGTCCGTCGCTGCCGACCTGGTATAGCACCACATCTGCGCCGTAGCCATCTGGCACGGTCAGCGTGACACGCACCTTGCCGTTTGGCTGTACATCCTCACCGTCCCGCTTCGCGGTGATGGCATAGAGCGTGAGAACCCCGCATTTCTCCCCCAGCACATTCTTTGCGGAGGCATAAGTCGGATCGGCTTCGCTGACTTTTTCGACCCCCATCGCGGTGCCGGGGCGGAACACGCCCTCGTCAGCTTCAAATCGCGTGCCGGTATTGGCATCCTCCGCCGAGCAGGGGATGACCTCGCTGGTGGTCTCACCGCAGCGCTTGCACTTGCCCTCTCTCAGACCGGTGCTGCTGATGGTGGCCTCCTTCACGATGGTGGGATTCTCGAAATCGTGTCCCAGCGCCTTGGTGGTGCGGCTCTCCGTCGCGCCGCAGGCGGAGCATTTCCGCTCCTGGGTGCCGCCCTCGGTGCAGGTGGCCGCCTTGCTATCCGCCCAGGCGCCGAATTTGTGCCCTTTTGCTTTCAGCGTGTTGGTGGTCGTCTGCCCGCAGCGGCTGCACTTACCGGTCTCCACGCCCGTTTCCGTGCAGGTTGGCTCTTTCGTCACCTTAGGCGACGAGAAGCTGTGCCCGAGCGCGGCTATCGCCTTAGTCTCGCTGTGGCCGCATTTGCTGCAGCTGCGCGTCTCCTCGCCTTTTTCGGTGCAGGTGGGCGCCTTGGTCTGGGTCCAGCCGCCCATGGAGTGTCCGGTGGCGTTCACGGTCTGGTTTTCGGTTTTACCGCAGACGGAGCAGGTCTTGGTTGTGGTGCCGGGGGTCGTGCAGGAGGGCTGCTTGGTGATGTGCCAATCCCCCCAGGTGTGAGCGTTGGTTTTGGCGACCGTCTCGGTCTTTTTGGCGCCGCAAGCGGTGCAGGTGTATTCCTTTGTGCCGCTCTCCTTGCAGGTGGCTGCCTTGATGACCGTACCGCCGTTCCAGGTATGACCAGAGGTTTCCACATAGCCGCAGGCGGAACAGGTGCGCTGGTGCTGGCTGTCGTTCAGTTTTGTGTAGGAGCCAAAGGTGTGGTTTTTACAGGTAACCTTGACACTCACCCTGTTTTCCGCGCTGCCGACTACGGTCTTGCCGCTTTTGAGCGTGACCGATACCCGCACACTCTGCGTGGTGGCCGAGGTGGTCTTTGCCTTCAGCACAAGTTTGAAATAATTGCCGGAAAAGTCAGTTTCATCCTTAAACGCCAGCGCCCCCAAATTGGTCGCCGTATCAAAATTGGAAAGCATCGCGCCCGTCTTGCAAAATTCGCCGGACACCACTTCAAAAGCGTCGCCGGTGTCGATCTCGACAGAACCGGATTTAGCCGTACAGCTGCCGCCGAGAGCGATCGTATAGGTTACGGTCTGTCCCTCGGTCACTTCTGTGGCCGAGGGGGTGATTTTCAACGTGATCCCGGCGGCTGCAGCCGGAAACGCAGACAGCAGCAAAAGCAGCAGCGCACACAGGGCAGAAAGGCTCTTTTTCATTGGTTTTATCCTCCTTTATCAATTACAGCGGATACTGCTCCGGGAAATAAGACGCCATCAACAAATAGATCGCATCGGCCTCCGTGATCTCTCCGTCCCCGTCGTAGTCACAGGACTGATCCAATGGATACTGCTCCGGGAAATAGGATGCCATCAGCAGATAGATTGCGTCCGCCTCCGTGATCTCCTCGTCGCCGTCTAGATCGCCGGGAGTATAGAGGGACTGTTCGTTCGTTCTGATCGTCAGGCCTTGACTTGCCGAAGAAGAAAAGTATCGGTCGTTCTCCGCGATCCGCTGATAAAACGTATACTCTGTATCAGCGGTCAAACCGGTGAACAAACCGGTCGGCTGCCAAGCTTTACCGTCCATGCTGTATTCATATCCCGGTTGCTCCTTGAGCAGGATGCGGTTGAACTTTTTCGATACGATCTGCGGTGCATCCGGGACGGCAGTGCATTTGCTTTTCAGCTTAACGACCAACGCTTCGCCTACAGGCCCCGCCACGCTTTTTTCGCTTTCTGCAAGTCTTTGATAGAAACGACACAGCCCGCCGAAGGGAAGTCCGGAGAATACGGGACTTTTCTGCCATGCGCCGTCGTTACAACGGTACTCGTAGCCTGCAACAGCGCGTAAAGTCACTGTAACGCTGCTTTCGTCAGCCTTTTGGCTGCCGTCTACTGTCGGCACGGAAGGCTGCGTGGTTACGCTCGTCAGATAATAGTTGATCCCTTCGGACTTTGCGTATTTGTGTGCAGCGGAGTTTTCGGGCGTCCGTATCGTGAGGTTTTTGCATTCCTCAAAAGCATAACCGCCTATGCTTGTTACACTGGTCGGGATGGTGACGCTCGTCAGGCTCGTGCATTCGGAAAAAGCATACCTGCCTATGCTTGTCACACTGGTCGGGATGGTAACGCTCGTCAGGCTTCTGCAGTAGGAAAAAGCGGAAATGTCTATGCTCGTCACGCTGTCCGGAATGGTGATACCTGTCAGGCTCGTGCATCTCCCAAAAGCAAAATCGCGTATGCTCGTTACGCTGTTTGGGATGGTGATGCTCGTCAGGCTCGTGCATCCCGCAAAAGCAGCGTTGCCTATGCTCGTTACGCTGTCTGGAGTGGTGATGCTCGTCAGGCTCGTGCATTCGGAAAAAGCAGAACTGCCTATGCTTGTCACACTGGTCGGGATGGTAACGCTCGTCAGGCTCCTGCAGTCTTCAAAAGCATAATCACCTATGCTCGTCACGCTGTCCGGAATGGTAAGGTTTTCGACCTTTTTATTATTCAAATAAAGATCTGCCCCATTACAAAGCGGATTCGCTTTGTATCCACCAAACGCAACGCCACACCACATTTTGATGCTGGATATGTCCACACGTTTTAATTTGTCGCAGTAGGAAAAAGCATAACTGCCTATGCTTGTCACACTGGTCGGGATGGTAACGCTCGTCAGGCTCCTGCAGGCTTCAAAAGCATAATCACCTATGCTCGTCACGCTGTCCGGAATGGTAAGGTTTTCGACCTTTTTATTATTCAAATAAAGATCGGCCCCATTACAAAGCGGATTCGCATAGGCTCCACCAAACGCAATGCCACACCACATTTTGATGCTGGATATGTCCACACGTTTTAATTTGTCGCAGTGGGAAAAAGCAGAACTGCCTATGCTTGTCACACTGGTCGGGATGGTGATGCTCGTCAGGCTCCTGCAACCATCAAAAGCAGAAATGCCTATGTTCGTCACGCTGTCCGGGATGGTAACGCTCGTCAGGCTCTTGCATCCCCCAAAAGCAGCGCGGCCTATGCTCGTCACACTGGTCGGGATGGTGATGCTCGTCAGGCTCTTGCAGTCGGAAAAAGCAGAACTGCCTATGCTTGTCAAACTGGTCGGGATGGTAACGCTCGTCAGGCTCCTGCAGCCGGAAAAAGCATAATCACCTATGCTCGTCACGCTGTCCGGAATGGTGATGCTTGTAAGGCTCAAGCAGTTGCGAAAAGCATATTTACCTATGCTCGTCACACCGTCCGGGATGGTGATGCTCGTCAGCCCCGTGCAACCATCAAAAGCAGAACTGCCTATGTTCGTCACACTGGTCGGGATGGTGATGCTCGTCAGGCTCCTGCGGCCGGAAAAAGCAAAATTACCCAAATTGGTCACACCGGATCCGATTACTACTTCGGTTATGTCTATTGACCACGGTGCGCGTTCAGAGTAACTATAATCCGCCATCGCCCCGTTTCCACTGATGGTCAGCACCGTGCCGTCCAGCGTCCAAGTGCAGTCGCCGGTGATGCCGCTTGTGGCCAAAGCGGCCGCCGCGTCAAACGAGAACGTCGCCGGGAACGACACGAACGCCATCGTCAGTGTGAGCAGCACGCTGAAAATGCGCTTTGTCCGCTGCTTTCCCTGTTTCATGATCTTGACCCCCTTAATATGCTCTCTTCAGCCGCTGCCGCAGTTCTTCCGGCGACAGGCAGCGGCCATCGATCTTGGTATGCAGTGCCATATGGCAATTTGGACAGACCGGGATCAGGTCACCGATCGGGTCCACAAGGTGCTCTGTTTTTTGCTCGCCGAGCGGCACGATGTGATGTACATGGATCAAGCGGGCAAACCCGCTTCCGTATACCTTCTCCGCGTCAAATCCGCAGATCTGGCAGCGGCAGCCGTAATGCGCCAAGCAAGCCTCCCGCGCGGCGGCGTTTCGTTGGACGGTATTCGTCAGGTGTGTTTCCGCAACACCCTCAGTGTAGAGTGCCTCTTCCTCATCCGCCCAAAAATACCGCTTTTCCCCGTCGTATTGCCGGATGTACGTCTGCACCTCTTTACGGTAACGGACCGTTTGTGCATCCTCGCCTAAGGCGTACCACAGATTGTTCTGTCCGAAGCCAAAGCCGTCCGTCGACGCCCGGGGCGCTTTCATCGTCCGTTTTGTCTCCGGCAGGAGCACCACGTTTTGCGGCTGCGCGACAAGATTATAGATTCTGTCGCCCTCTTCCACGCATCTGCGCAGGACCGTGGCATGGTCGTACCACCCCACGATCACCGAACCCCTTTCGTCCGGCAGGGTAGCACAGAACACGACCGTCACATCGGAGAGCGTATCCTTGCCCTTGGCGCTTTCATCGATGTTCTCAATGTGGATGGTATTGTGTTGCCCGTTCGTGAGTCCGGGCTCCACGTAGCCGTAGCAATTCCCGTCATCATACGGACGGAAATTGTTGACCTCGCCGCCGGTCTTGTTTTCGGCCACATATGCTCCACCGCCTTTGGGCGGCAGGGTGTCCCGGCTTTGGTCGTAGTCACGCAGATAAGTGATGTTGCAAAATAGGATCTTATGCTTGCTTGCATCCATATCCATCGCTCCTATCCTTTCCGGTTACAACATAATCTGCGTTATGTTGTACATAGAGCAATAAAAAAGCCTGCCAGGAGCCGGACAGGTCATAAAAGAGTACAGTAAAACAAGCCTTCTCCGAATTTCCGAAAAGATAAGGAAAAAAGGCTTTGTTGTCATGTTCATTTTTCGACAATTCTGAGCTTTACATGCTTTTCTCAATCAAATAGCTTTACAAATCATCCGTGTCATGTTACAATGCAATTTGTAAGAGTATGCTTAGCGTGTCAATGGAGAAAATTTGGTTACAACATAACGCAGATTATGTCTCTACCGCATCTTCGGTGGCTTTTTCATAATATCAGCCGCATATTTTCCATCCGCCGGCGGTGCTCCGTGCCGGTGGAGATGATATAAATGCGGGTGGTGTTAATGCTTGAATGACCGAGAATGTCCGCGAGCTTGGCAATGTCCTTTTCGATGCCATAAAACACCCGAGCGAACAGGTGGCGCAGGTTATGGGGAAACACCTTTTGCGGGTTGACATTTGCCTCGGTGCACAGGGCTTTCATTTCCCGCCAGATGTTGGTGCGGCTGATGGGCTTGCCTGTGCGGGTCACAAAGATTATACCGCTTTTGATTCCTTGCTCCGCTGCATAGCGGAGCAATTTTTGTTTCAGTTCTTTCACGATGAAAACCGACCGGGTTTTCGCCTTGCAGTTCACCACCGCCTCGCCGTATTTTACTGCCTCCACGGTGATATATTGCAGTTCGCTGACCCGGATTCCCGTGCCGCAGATGGTTTGCAGGATGAGCGCGAGCCGCTCATTGTGCTTGCGTTCCGCCGTCCGACACAGACGCGTGTATTCCGCTTTTGTCAGTTCCTTTTCCTCAGGGCAGAACACCTGCTGCTGCAGTTTCAGCGATTTCACCCGCAAATCGTGCCAGCCCAAAAAGCTGAACAGGCCGTTGATGCTTGCCAGCATGGAATTGACGCTCCGCACGGCGTAGGTTTCCTGTAGGCGTTTCTTGTATGCAATCACAGTCTCTTTCGTGACCGCACTGCCTTGCGTATACACTGCAAACGCCTTGACATCACGGATATACTTCTCAATTGTCGTCGTGCTCCTTTCCTCTAAGACAAGATGCTCCTTAAATTCGTTGATTGCTTTTGCCGTGATCGTTCTTCCGTTCATCCCGATTTACCTCCGAGTATTTTTTACTATTTTACCCGAAAAGTATGAAAACAAAATCGTCGCCCCCAAAAAAGGGTTGTGGTATGTTACCTTGGAACGAACGATATTGCAAGTCTTTTGTTGAGTTTCAGAAACCAAAAGATGAGAATATGGTTCATAACGAAACGACTGTGCAGATAAAATCTGCACCGCAGAAAACAAAGAAAACAGTATTCCCCGAAACGGCTGAAAAATTCACCGAGCCACTCAAAATCTTGACAAAACTTTCGCTGCGTGTTATACTGCAGACAGTTAAGGACAACTGAATAAGTAAAAATCCAATTTTGAGTTTCGGACTCGCACTTACATAATCGTCGATGCAATTATGCATCGTGATTTGTAGTGCGGGTCTTTTTGTTTTGATCCGCAGGAAAGGATGAATCATAGATGAAAACACCGATCTACAAAAGCCATGAAGATCTGCCGCTGTACTTAAATGCCGAAACGATTTCAAAAGCGCTCGGCATCGCTATCTCTTCGGCATACGAGCTGATGCAGGAAAAAGATTTTCCGACATTCAAGGTAGGCAGCCGCAAGCTCGTCGAAAAAGAAAAGTTCCGCAAATGGGTGGACGAACATTCGGGAGGTGGTAAATGAAATACAATCGCTATCCGAAACGGGACGCACTGAAGGATTATTTTCCCGTACCGAATGAAATATTTTGTTTGGGACTGAGCAGCGGCGAGATCGCTGTCTATGCGTATCTGCTCCGATGCGAAAATCGGAAAACCTTTCAGTGCCATCCGAGTTACAAAACGATTGGCAACGCTGTCGGTATGAGCAAAAACACCGTCAAGAAATATGTGGACAGCCTGATCAAAAAGCGACTGATTACTGCCGAGCCGACTTACGTCATCACCCAAAAAGGAGAAAAGCGCAACGGCAATTTGCGCTATACAATACGCCCGATCAGAGAAGCGTTAGAGCAGTATTACGAAGAACAACTGATACGGCTGCACGAAGAAACTCGGCGTCAGGCAGCTTTGAAAAAACTCGCCGAATTTGACCGCAAACATGGAAAATCGGCGGTTTAACGGCAGTTTTACGGCTCGTCCGAAAATAAGCAGGAGAAAGAGTTGGGGTCGCAAGCGACCCGCAACTCGACCCACAGCGGACGGCAACGCCGACCGCACAAGGCTTTGTGGGGCTTTTGAGGGCTATTTCTAAAAAGGCAATTTAGGGGTTGCTTAAATTATGACCTCGCCGATTTAGGGGTTGCTGAATTTTCTGCGGATTTCGCTGGATATTCGGAGGAGTATGTGGTATTGTGTTGGGCTTGGAAAGGAGTGATGTCTATGCAGAAAAAGTTGCTGACAAACGGCAATGCGTTCAAGCGTACCGACGGACGGTGGTGCGGCGTGGTGTGGTATATGGATGAACACGGCGAGAGAAAACGCAAGAGCTTTTCCGGCACAACCAAAGCAGAGGTTAACAAAAAGATAACCGAGTATATTGCAGACTTTGATAATCAGATTGTAGAGTCGGACGAGTCCAAGAAGACGCTACAAGATAGTATGCAAAATTGGTTACAAGTCTTCAAGTTCCCGTCCGTGGAGCAGACCACCTATGACCGATGCGAGTGCAGTGCAAAGAATCAGATCTACCCACTGCTTGGTGAGAAAGCGGTTGGCGATATTACAGCAGCCGACATAAAGAATCTGCTCAACTATTGGATGCACAAGGGCTATGCCTACACCACCGTCAAGAAAACGTATGTGGTACTGAACGAGTATTTTCGGTATCTCTATCGGGAGGAGCTGATCCCGAAAAATCCGATGGCGAACATAGAGATGATGAAGAAAAGCAACTTCTTATCGGCACAGAACAAAGAAAACTTACCGGAGAGCGAAACGGTAACGATCTTCACGCCGGAGGAGATTGAAGATTTCAAAGCGGAAGCATTCCGTTGCTGGAGCAACGGCGAACGAATCTACCAACAGGCGGCCGCCTATATACTAATGCTCAACACCGGTTTACGCACCGGGGAACTGCTTGGTCTGCTGAACAGCGACATTGACCTTGAAAATAAAACGCTGACGGTGCGGCAGGGCGTAAAGGAAGTGGCGAGAAGAAACGGTGCGGATTTCACCAGCGGGCGGGAGGTGAAAATCGGAAAGCTGAAAAGCGCCACCAGCAAGCGCACCGTGCCGCTGAATCGGACGGCAGTGGCAATGATCGAGGACCTGCGCAAAGAAGCCTACTTCGTTGAAAATACGCCCCTTGTGGCGGACGGAAACGGCGGCTACACCAGACCGGTAAATTTCCGCAAACGATACTACCGAATCCTCAAAGCGGCAGGAATCAAGCAAAAAGGGCTACACAGCCTGCGGCACACCTTCGCCACGAACTTGGTGAACGGGCAAAAGCAGCCGGACGGGTCGATACGGGCGCTGTCGCCTCGGCAGGTGGCTGACCTATTGGGGCACAGCACCTCTCAAATCACCGAACTTTACTATGTCAAGAAAGATACCGCAAGGCTGAACGGCATCACCGAAGGCTTTGAAATATAAGCCGAAATGCCCACCTGAGCGATTGCTCAGGTGGGCAAAACTTGTACCGCAGAAAACAAAGAAAGCTCCGGCTGGAACATAGCCGGAGCTAAAATTTTGATGCTGTTTTGATGATGGTGCAGACGGAATGGTTGTCACCGGATGCCGTCGGATGGGAAATTGACCCCATTTTTGAGCATCAAAATGCGGCAAAGCAGACCGTACCCGCCCGCAAAAGAGCAAGACCTTTTTAGCCTCCCTATGCAGTATTGCTTTACATAATTCAACAAGACAAAACAACACAATACCAACTTTTTTGAGGTATATGCAGCTTAGCCCTGTGCCCATAGACTATTAATTGTGTTCCATCTATCCATTATGTTGAAATCATATAGGTACTTATTCTCATAAATGTGATGTTTTGCGAAAAATTGGCTTAAGTCACGCCCTTGACTTGAATGAGTAATTTCTGAATCATCTTTTTCCCTTACTATTAGTTTAAATAATTCCAGATCATCGTGACAAATCATTAACAGCATTTCAAATTCTCTTATTGTAACGAGCCAATATTTTTTATCATTTGCAAGGGAATTGTCAAGTTCGAACAACTCATCTAAGCACTCGCTTTTATAATAATCCTCATAGACAAGTATTATTTTTATTGGATTTTTCATTTTTCTGGCCTTTTGTGTATTATCTAACTGTTTAACCGCTTCACCCCAATTTTTAACTATATGTTTTTTCATCATTTCTATATCCGTTTGGTTTTGCTTTATACCCAATAATGACAAGCCTGATTTTTGCTCTACTAAAAATTCGATTCCGTCAATGTTTAAGTACCAATCTGCGCGCTTTTGATTCCTTTCCTCTGGGATTTTCTCAAAACTATAATTGTTTATGCAATTATTCAGCAGTTCTTCAACATATATCTCGAAAAAGCACCCAAAAGCATTTACAAACTTTTGTTTATCTCTTTCCTTATGCATATATAAATTTCGCAGCACCCAATAGTTTGAATGAGCAAACAAGCTGAGCAACAAGAAAGGATTGGAGGCAATGTATATATCATCAATTTTAATTATTGGATGTGTATAAAAAACTTGTCTTTTCAAATTGCTAATCCTAATACCATCTATCGTAATTGAATACTTATCAAGTATATTGATAAAGTTTTTAGAAGAAAACAGTGAGTTTTTTAATTCTATATTAATACTATCTTTTTTGACAATATGACAAGAACAAGAAAAGTACGCAAAAAACAAAAACATCAGCGCAGAAAAATCATCACTTGAAAATCCTGTTGCTTCTAATATATCTTTTTCAACATTTAGGTTATAAATATTTTGAGGATGGTTTTTCTTTGAAATGATATCAAGTATATATTTTTCTCTGGAAAAATCCTCAATGAACTCATTTGCAGCTTGAAATCTTTTTTGTTCTCCAAAAAATCCATAAACGTTAAGAAGAACTTCTTTTGAATTACGAATGCGACAAGCATCTAATATGTTACTATAATCATTATATAGATCTATCAAGTATAATGCTTCATTATGATTTATGGTTTTAGATCCATAGCTTTTATTAGTAATCAGAGTATACATCATATCTATTAACCATGTTTGAGTAACAAGGCATCGTCCGGTAACTTTCGTTTTACCAATCATCACTGAATAGCTTTTCCATGATGCAAATTTATCCATAGATTTGTCAGGATTCTTAAAAAGACTAAACGCACAATAGGATATTTCTCTAAGCATCGACTGTAGCGTGAAATTTTGGACATATAAGAAAAATTTATGTGGCAACATAACTTTCATTTTTATCCTTCCTCTCTCTAACCGCATTATAGTGAAAATCGAAATTCATAAGTTTATTTCTTTGCGATTATTATAACACCAAATATAACAAAAGGAAATGAATTAGAATTGAATCGTTTGTATATCAGTCAGTCTTTTCTAAAACAGCTAACCGTGATACTGCAGCCCTGCGCTTGGTGCCCAAAACTGCTTGGGTGTATTTTCGCATTGACACTCCTATGTTATTTTGATTGCTGTTGGTCAGACCCGCATGTAATTATTCCATAGATATTTTTTACTTAACGACATAAGTTTCTCACCAGTTTACCTGATAATTTTTTTACTAAGAAAAGCTCCGGCTGGAACCCAGCCGGAGCTAAAGTTTTGATGCTGTTTTGATGATGTAGCAGACGGAATCGTTGTCAACATATGCCGCCGGATGCGAAATTCGCCCCGTTTTTGCGCATCAAAATGCGGCAAAACAGACCGTGCGCCGTCCGCAAAAGAGCAAAGAAAAAGCCCTGAAACCCAGCGGTTTCAAGGCTTTTCCGGTGGCAGGGGCAGAAGGGCTCGAACCCTCGGCACGCGGTTTTGGAGACCGCTGCTCTACCAACTGAGCTATGCCCCTATATAGTGGTGCGGGGGAAAGACACCAAGTGGTGAGTGACCACAAAGATGTTACCGCACTATTAAAACGGATACAACATCCGGAAGAAATCTGGTGGGCCTTCGGGGACTCGAACCCGGGACCGACCGGTTATGAGCCGGTTGCTCTAACCAACTGAGCTAAAGGCCCATAGCGGTGGCTCGTGTCAGTCACGAATGCTATTGTACCACAAAACCGGTCAATGTCAAGAGCTTTTTTCCAAAAACCGGGGTTTGCCGTGAAATTCTCCGGACATTTTATCCGTATGTACGGGACGGTTCACTTTCACTCTTAAATTCCTGGGTTCGGGATGGATCTGCAGCAAAGCAGACTGCGCCGGTCTGACCCGCAGCATGCAGACTGTGCTGGCGGCAGCGGCGTAACGGCATCGAAACCTTCGTTTACCTCTGCATTCCGGATTTTTGCCGCCGCTTCGGAGTGCTTTGTATAAAAAGACCACCGATCCGCTGACGGGTCGGTGGTTTCTGGGACAGGGCGTATCCATGCGTTTATGCTTGCAAAAACGGTTTGGGGAAGGTGCCCGCCGCAAACGCCGCTCGCCGAGCCGGGACATGCGCACAACGGTGCCTGTATTATAGTTCTATACTCCAGCCGTCCCGGGCGACCTCAATGCCGTCGTCTGCCAGCTGGTGCTCCACCTCCGCTTGAGTGGGGTGGAGCGTCTTGGCTAAATGGGAGATCACGCAGCGTGTAACGCTGTCGCCCAGCGATTGGTGCATGATGCGTACCATCCGCAGGTCGTTATGCTCAAACACCCGATAATCGCCGGGATGGGCATCGCCTACCGTGCCATCCAGCACCAGCAGATCCACTCCTTGCCGCCGGATGGCTTGCATCTCGTCGTAGAGCAGCCAAGCGCCGTCCAAGCCGTAATACAGCCGTTTGCCTTTGGCGGTGATCAGAAAATGGACCGCTTCGGCTGCTGTTCCGTGGTTGGCTTTATAGGCTTCTACCGTGTAGCCATCCAGTTGGACAGTCTGTGCGGCGGACAGCGGCACGAGCCGGGCGCCTATTGCTTCCAATCGCTCCAGCGTGGCAGTGCAGAAGTGGTCGGCGTGACGATGGGTGTTTAGTACATAACGTATGCGGCTCAGCTCGATCGAGTGCGCCTGTGCAGCGGAGAATACATCCGGGCCGGGATCCACCAGCAGGCAGCCGTCGATCAGTGCCGAGGAGCAGTAGCGCCGTTCTCCGTCGGGCTTTGGCGCATCCCAGTCGGCGGCGCCGGTGCCCAAAAATTGAATACGCATGAGGATTCTCCTTTCACTGTCCTTCGATCAAGGGCAGTATACCACAACGGGTGGGATATGACAAGGGCGGACAAGCCGAAATTCCTTGCATTTATCGGTGAACTGTGCTATACTGATCTTGCCAAACAAATTTCAATAAGCAGAGGTATCGGGTTTTCTTGTGGGAAAAGTCGGCCTTTTTCCTGTGCGCAGCAGCTATATGAATTTGGTAAAAATGCAAATTCCGCAAGCTGTTGTGTAGGGGAGACCTGAATCTGCTTGAAATTTGTTTGGCGACAATCGGAGTTTGCGTTTTTCGGTGCGTTGACTTCGGTTGACGCACTTTTTTTATTTGAGGAAGGAGAAAAGTCATGGATCCGAACTTCTTTATGCATGAAACAGATCAAAAGGCATTGGCGACATTGAAAGCGATTCCGGGATTTGCGCAGCTGTTTAAGGTATTTATAAAGAACTGGGGGGAACAGCAGTATCGTATCTTAAATATGTCCACCAATCTGCGTATCAGTGAAAAACAGCTTCCACGGTACTATGATCTTCTTCCGCCGATCTGTGAACGGTTGGGTATCGACATTCCGGAATTGTATTTGAAGCTGGATGTGCGGGCAAATGCCTATACAGCAGGGGATACCAAGCCGTTTATTGTAATGACGACCGGGCTGCTGGAAACGCTGCCCGACGAGTTGATACCGACGGTCTTGGCACACGAATGCGGGCACATTGCCTGCCATCACTGTCTGTATACGACCATGGGAAGAATGATTCTGAATGACATGATGGGGGTGCTGGGCACTTTTGGCTTGAAGGAGCTGGTATCGTATCCGATCAAGGTCGCTTTTTCATACTGGATGCGCTGCAGCGAGCTGTCTGCGGATCGAGCGGCGGCGCTCTGTGACGGCAGTGCAGACAATACAGTCAGTGTGTGTATGCACTTAGCCGGGTTTGATAAGGACATAGCCGGGCAGGCACAAACGGATGTGTTTATGCAGCAGGCGCAGGAATATCTGCAGATGATCCGGGATTCCAAGTGGAGCAAGGCGCTGGAATTTATGCTATTGAGCGGGGAGGAGCATCCGCTCAACGCTGTGCGGGCGTATGAATGTGCGCAGTGGGCAAAGACCGAGCGGTTTGAAAAGCTGGTGCGGTATTTGGATCAGGCGGATACTTTGCGGGACGAGGAGATCGTTTCCTGCCTCCGGGAGATTCCCATGCCCGCCTCTGCGAAGGCGTTTTTGGGAAAGGATGTGGCGGAGGCGCAGAAGTATTTGCAGAGTCTGGGATTTATTCATGTGCAGGCAGCAAAGGTGACGCAAAAGGACAAGCCGGTAAAGGTCAGGCAAGTAGTGAACATTCATATTAACGGGAAAGAGGGCTTTGAGCTATGCGAGTGGTTTCCGGTCGATGCGGAGATCGTTCTGGAATACTACGAGCCGGAGACTGAGGAGGAGGTCTTGGCAGCCCATCCGGGACAAGCACGGATGCCTAACGGATATAAGTATTGCATTGGACGCCCCTATAAAGAGATCATTGAATGCTTATCCGCAGCGGGCTTTACGCAGATCGAGGCCGAGGAGCGGCGGCGTGCCAAAAGGGGACTGCGCAGCAGGCAGGGGGAGACCATTTCTGTTTCTGTCAACGGACAAACGCAGTTTGAAAAGGGGGAATGGTTCGACAAAAATGCCGCCATACAGATCGTTTACTGTACATATCCGGAAAAGCCCAAAGCATAAAACGGCGGCGGCAGGAATGGCTCCTGCCGCCGCTGATGGTTTTATTTGCCGCTGTCGCCGTAGTTGGACAGCACCCGGGCGGAGGGATCGTTCACATCGCAGCCTGCCCACTGCTTGTTGGGCATCCAGAAATCCACGATCATCTCACCCTGACCGGGATAGTATTTCTCGAATATCTCCCGATAGAGCAGCGACTCCTTGGTGAAGGGGGCGGCGTGGGTATACTGTTTCCGCTTTTCTTCAAATTCGGCATCGGTGTAGTGATCGGCAGCATATTCCTTCAGGTAATCCACCATGGAATGTCCAACCGCATCGGAAAAGGCAGCCTTTTCCCGCCAGAGAATATCGTGGGGGAGATAGTCTCCCTCAAAGGCATGGCGCAGCAGATATTTGCCTTTGCCGTAGACATTGCGCTTCTTCTCCGGATCCACGCTCATCACATACCGCACAAACTCCAGATCGCCAAAGGGCACCCGTGCCTCCAGTGAGTTGGCGGAGATGCAGCGATCCGCCCGCAGCACATCGTACATGTGCAACTCCCGGATGCGTTTTTGGGATTCCTCCTGAAATGCGTCGGCGGAGGGAGCAAAATCGGTGTATTTGTAGCCGAACAGCTCATCGGAGATCTCACCGGTGAGCAGCACCCGGATGTCGGTGTTTTCGTGGATCCATTTGCACAGCAGGTACATACCCATGCTGGCACGCACGGTGGTGATGTCGTAGGTGCCCAGAATGCGAATGACCTCCTCCAGCGAATCCAGCACCTGCTGCCGGGTCATATATACCTCTGTGTGGTCGCTGCCGATATAGTCCGCCACCTGCCGGGCGTATTTCAGATCGATGGCATCCTCGCTCATGCCGATGGCAAAGGTGCGGATGGGCCGGTCGCTTTTCCGGGCGGCTATGGCACACACCAGCGAAGAATCCAGCCCGCCGGACAGCAAAAAGCCCACCTTGGCGTCCGCCACCAGCCGCTTTTCGATACCGGCGACCAGCTTGTCGTGGATGTTCCGGCAGACAGTCTCCACGTCGTCATGGCAGACGGTATCCACCGCCGCCGGATCGGCGTAGCGGACGAATTGTCCGTCCTTATAATAATGTCCGGGTGGGAACGGACGCACCTGAGCGCATAGTCCCACCAAGTTTTTCGGCTCACTGGCAAACAGGATGACCCCTGCCCGGTCATAGCCGTAGTAGAGCGGGCGGATGCCAATGGGATCCCGGGCGGCGATGTATTCGCCGGTGGCACCGTCGTAGAGGATCAGCGCAAATTCGGCATCCAGCATCCGGAACATATCCGTGCCGTATTCCCGGTAGAGGGGCAGCAGGATCTCGCAGTCGGAGCCGCTGTAAAAGGTGTATTTTTTGGCAAGCTCCGCTTTCAGGGCTTCAAAGCCATAGATCTCGCCGTTGCAGACCACATAACTGCCGTCCAGCTCGAAGGGCTGCATCCCCTCCGGGGTCAGCCCCATGATCGCCAGCCGGTGGAAGCCCAGCAGCCCCTTGCCGGTGTCTATGATGCGGCTGTCGTCCGGCCCCCGGGACAGAGTGGCAGCGAAGCCCTCCTCAAAAGACGAACGGGCGGCGCAGGAGCCGCAGTAACCCATGATCGAACACATAGAAAAAACCTCCGATACGATTTTTTGTCAGCATCCGACAGGGCAAGTGCTGCATCAACTCGCTGTGCCACCCGTCTTTGTTCTCTTGTCGGCTCCCATGAAGCCTTGCCGCTGTAACGGGCGGCACCCGGCGTCCCTACTGGGAGCGGGCAGCTCCGTTGGGGTTGCGGCTTGCCGGGTGTTATTCACGCAAGCCCTGGCTGCGAGGCTTTCACCCTCCCTCGCTCGCTGGAAGCGGTTTCTTGCGCTACTTCTCCCGGCTCAAACGCCGTTGTAGGATTTACTTTACGGAAGATCTCAGCCCATTCTCAAGGGCGCACGGTATAAACTGTGTTAAGTACGGAGGCGGAGTGCGCCCGTTATTCCACATCCTGCAGGGCGTCGTAGCCCTCTTCGCCGGTGCGTACCTTGACCACATTCTCCACATCGTAGACGAAGATCTTGCCGTCGCCGATGTGTCCGGTATACAGTACCTTTTTCGCCGTCTCGATGACGGTGCGTACCGGCACCTTGCTGACCACGATATCCACTTGAATCTTCGGCAGCAGGGTGGCTTCTACCTCCACGCCCCGGTAATACTCCGGCTTGCCCTTTTGCAGCCCGCAGCCCAGCACATGGGAAACGGTCATACCGGTGATGCCGACCTCCATGAGCGCTTTTTTCAGCGGCTCAAAGCGGGATTCCCTGCAGATGATCTCGACCTTGGTGAATTTCGGGCTGCCCGGCTCGGCAGGCGCAAAGGACGGCTCCCGTTTTACCGGAACCGCTTCCGCCATCGGTACGTCGCCGGTCACAGCCACCGGAACCTCCTCGTCCTCGACGGCGGTATCCGGCAGCATGGCAAAGCCTGCATAGGCGGTGAGCAGACCGTGCTCCGAAATGTCCAGCCCCTCCAACTCATCGGCGGCATCCGCCCGCAGTCCGATGGTGTGCTTGAGGATGAGGAACACGGCGGTGATGATGACCGCCACATATGCCGCCACGGAGACCACGCCCAGCGTCTGTACCCCCAGGAAGTGGAAGCCTCCGCCGTAAAATACGCCTTTTTCCGTGGAGACGCCGGTGGCGAAGAACCCGGTCAGGATGGTGCCCAGAGCGCCGCATACGCAGTGGACGGAGATGGCGCCTACGGGATCGTCGATCTTGGCGACCTTATCAAAGAATTCCACAGCCAGCACGATCACGATACCGAAAACGATCCCCATAATGGCGGCGCCTACGGGGCTGACGGCATCGCACCCGGCGGTGATCCCCACCAGACCGGCCAGCGCCGCATTGTAGGTCATAGAGACATCCGGCTTCTTATACCGGATCCAGGTGAAGATCAGCGTGGTGCAGCAGGCGACTGCCGCCGCCAGGTTGGTGTTGAAGAAGATCAGTCCGGCGCTGGTCAGCTTTTCGTCCGTATCCATGCCTACGGTGGAGGCACCGTTGAAGCCGAACCAGCAGAACCACAGGATGAACACCCCCAGCGCCGCAAAGGTCAGGTTGTGTCCGAGGATCGCCCGGGGCTTGCCGTCCTTGCCGTATTTACCGATGCGGGGACCCAGAATGGCGGCGCCGATGAGGGCGCAGATACCGCCCACCATATGCACGGCGGTGGAGCCGGCAAAATCGTGGAAACCCAACTGGCTCAGCCAGCCGCCGCCCCAGATCCAGTGCCCGGAGATGGGGTAGATGAACAGGGAGATGGCGGCGGAATAAATGCAGTAGGCACTGAATTTCGTCCGCTCCGCCATGGCGCCGGAGACGATGGTGGCGGAGGTGGCGCAGAACACCGTCTGGAAGATGGCGTATGCCCACAGAGGTACGCCCTCCGGCAGGATATGGCTGTAATCCTTGAGGATCAGCGGATCAAACCAGCCGAATAGCCCGGTTCCGGCGCCGAACATAACGCCGAAGCCGATCAGCCAAAAGCAGGGGGTACCGATGCAAAAATCCATTAGGTTTTTCATCAGAATATTGCCGGTGTTTTTGGCACGGGTGAACCCGGCCTCGCACATGGAAAAGCCCGCCTGCATAAAGAACACCAGCGCTGCGCCCAGCAGCACCCAAATGGTGTTTACCGCACTGAATTGCATGGGAATCGTCTCCTTTCCTCTTTTTCAAATCAAAATGCTTATTTGACGCCGAACAGCAGGTCGCCGTAGGTGGGGAAGGGCCAGTATTTCTCGGCGGTCACCGTTTCGGCTTCGTCGCAGACCACCCGCAGCTCTGCCATTCTCTGCAGCAGCTCGTCCCGGATCATGCAGGATTGGGCGGTGATATCGTCGATGCCCTTGCTCTTGATGATGGAGGCATCCAGCGCCTCAGTGGCGGCGGCGATGCCGTCGGCCAGTCCGGAGAGCTTGGCGATCGTTCCCCGCTCATATTTGGCGGGCAGCTCCGGCACCACGGACAGCTTGGCAGAACAGGCGTCTGCCAGCTCCTTGGTATAGCCCTCCACCGCCGGGAGGATCTCCTTGCGTGCCATATCCACCATGGTCATCGCCTCGATGGTGACGGTCTTGCAGTAGTTCTCCAGCGTGATCTCATACCGGGATTCCAGCTCTGCCTTAGAGAACACCTTGTGGGAGGTGAGCATATCCACATTCTTTTTCTCCAGAATGGCGGGCAGGGCGTCGGGGGTGGTGCGCAGATTGAGCAGCCCCCGCTTTTCCGTTGCCTCCTTGATCCAAGCGTCGTCGTAGCCGTTGCCGTTAAAGATAATGCGCTTGTGATCCTTGATGGTCTTGCGGATCATGTCATGGAGCGCTGTCTCAAAGTCCTCGGCTTTCTCCAGCCGGTCGGCGTAGATCTTCAGCGATTCCGCCACGGCGGCGTTGAGCATGATGTTGGCGCAGGCGATGCTGTTGGATGAGCCCAGCATCCGGAACTCGAACTTGTTGCCGGTGAAGGCGAAGGGGGAGGTGCGGTTCCGGTCGGTGGTATCCCGGGTGAACTTCGGCAGCACATGGACGCCCAGCTTCATCACGGTCTTTTCGGCGGCGCTGTAGGGCGTCTCGTTTTCGATGGCGTCCAGCACGGCGGTCAGCTCATCGCCCAGGAACATGGATACCACGGCGGGCGGTGCCTCGTTGGCGCCCAGCCGATGGTCATTGCCGGCGGTGGCAACGGACAGCCGCAGCAGATCCTGATAGTCGTCCACCGCCTTGATGACGGCGCACAGGAACAGGAGGAACTGGGCGTTCTCATAGGGGGTCTCGCCGGGGGTCAGCAGGTTCACGCCCGTATCGGTGGCGATGGACCAGTTGTTGTGCTTGCCGCTGCCGTTGACCCCGGCAAAAGGCTTCTCGTGGAGCAGGCATACCAGCCCGTGACGGGCGGCTACCTTTTGCATGATCTCCATGGTGAGCTGGTTATGGTCGGTCGCCACATTGGTGGTGGTGTAGATAGGCGCCAGCTCGTGCTGGGCGGGGGCGACCTCGTTATGCTCGGTCTTGGCGAGAATCCCCAGCTTCCACAGCTCCTCGTTCAGATCCGCCATATAGGCGGCGACCCGGGGCTTGATGACCCCGAAATAGTGGTCGTCCATCTCCTGCCCCTTGGGGGGTTTGGCACCGAATAGGGTGCGCCCGGTGAACATCAGATCCTTGCGCTTTTCGTACATGGCCTTATCCACCAGGAAATACTCCTGCTCCGGTCCCACGGAGGTGCGCACGCACTTCACGTCGGTGTTGCCGAATAGCCGCAGGATGCGCAGCGCCTGCTTGTTGAGCGCCTGCATGGAGCGCAGCAGGGGGGTCTTTTTGTCCAGCGCCTCGCCGCCGTAGGAGCAGAACGCTGTGGGGATACATAGGGTCTTATCCTTAATAAACGCATAGGAGGTGGGATCCCAAGCGGTGTAGCCCCGCGCCTCAAAGGTGGCACGCAGGCCGCCGGAGGGGAAAGAGGAGGCGTCCGGCTCGCCCTTGATCAGTTCCTTGCCGGAGAATTCCATGATCACCCGGCCGTCGGGAGCGGGGGAGATGAAGCTGTCGTGCTTTTCGGCGGTGATACCGGTCAGCGGCTGGAACCAGTGGGTAAAATGGGTGGCGCCCTTTTCGATGGCCCAGTCCTTCATGGCGGTGGCGACGGCATCCGCCACGGCGGGGTCTAAGCTGGCGCCCTCGTCGATGGTCTTCTTCAGGGAATTGTAGACCTTGGCGGACAGGGTGGCTTTCATCACCCGGTCGTCAAACACAAGACTGCCGAAATACTCCGATACGGTTTTCATCACAAGCACTCCTTTTGACAAATTAAAAAACGAGACAACGGTTCCCGAATGTACATTCAAGACTCCATTGCCTCGCATTTTTGACGGTATACAGTTGTGTATGTACGAAAAAAGGCGTCCGGGAGTGTCACACTCCAAGACGCCTTTGCCTTTATGCGGTGTATTATACACCCTTATCCGGATTTGTCAACCCCTTTTTTGCAATTTCTGCGAAAAAATTTGTCGGATGACACCGCTTGCACCGTTCCCGCCGGGCAGCAATCTGCCTGACGGGAACGGTACTGTGCAGAACCATGGAAAGGGGGCTGACGAAATCTTCGGAGCGGGTCAGGTATCGTCCGGCTGGCGGTTCTGCCGTTTCCGGCGCACCAGAATCAGCACCACCGTTCCGAGAACGGCGGCTGCTGCCACGCCGACGAGCACCCATGCCCACCAGGGGAACAGCGTGGTGGTGACGGTACGTGTCACCCGCCGCCGCTTGGAGGGGGTGGGGGTGTCGTTGCCGTCGTCCGTGCCGTCGGAGGGATCGTCTCCGTCCGGCGTGTCGATCGTGTCGCCGTCTCCGTCCGCTCCGTCTGCATTGGTGTCGTCCGTGTCCGGTGTCGGCTCGATGGCGGTGGCGTCCGCCACCGGCAGTCCGTACAGCTCCCATTCGACGATGTTCAGCTTGTTCATCTCGGTGGCGGCGACGGCGGAATTGGCTTTGGTGATATACAGACGGAAATACCGGGCAGTGATCTCGGTGCTCAGTGTGCGGTCGGTGATGCCCTCCCGGTTGCCGGTGACGGTGTCGGCGGTCTGCCAGGTCTGTCCGTCGGCGCTGTATTGCAGAAGGAAGTCGGCGGTGTTATATGCCGCCGGGTCGCCGGCAGCGCCGGCGTGGCGCACCAGCCAGCGGCTGACGCAGACGGGCTTTTCCAGCGTCAGGACCAGCCAGCCGGTGCCGCTGACATCCGTTTCGCCGCTCCAGCGGGACAGCTCGCCGTCGTTCACCTTCCAGACGTCGTCGTCATTGCTGCTGGCGGTCACCTCTCCGCCTGCGGAGACGGTTTGCAGCCGGGTCACCCGCAGGGAGCGTATCCCGGCGGCGCTCAAGGCGGGCTTGCTGAGGGTGTAGACTGCCGTGGGGTCGCCGGTGGCATCGTCATTTTGATAGCCCAGCAGCCCGTAGCCGTCATTGAGATGTACGCTGGCAAGGGTGGCAGGCTCCAGTCCCAGCGCCTGCAGCTCGCTGTAGGTGTAGACCTTTTCCTCCAGACCGGTATAGTTGCTGTAGAAGGTGCCGGCTTTGTTGCCGCCGTAGTCCCGCTGGGAATAGGCCTGCACCACGCCGGGGGCGTGGATGATGCCGGTGCGGTAGTCGGGCAGCTCCTCCAGATTGATGGAATACGGGCTGTTCACATACAGATAGCCGTCGTCGTTGCCCTCCAGCGTATCGCCGCCGGTGTTGTCCAGCAGGGAATAATGCCCGTTCGCCCAGCAGTTGACAAAGGTGACCCGGGGCCAGTAGGTGATCATGGAGGTGAGGGTGTTATACCAGCTCTGCCGTCCGATGGAATAGGCTACCGTCCAGTCGCCGGTGCGGCAGGAGGTCTCGGAGAATCCGATGGGCTTGCCGGTACGGACGTACCAGCTGTAGTCCCGAAAGGATTTGGGGTTGAGAGAGCCGCCCTGCCCGGGGGTGGAATAGTTAAAGTAGGAATAATAGGTGACCGACAGCACATCCACATAGGTGTTGCCGGGGTAGCGGGCTTCCATGGTCTCCTCCACGTCGCCGCCGGGGGAATAGGTCATCAGGAAGCCCTTTAATCCCGACCGGCACATATAGTCGCTGGTCTGCTGCCAGACCCGCCGCATGGCGGCCTTGCCCTCGTCGGAGCGACCGTACTGCCCGCCGTAGTTGTATTCCACCCACGCCCGGTACAGGTAAGCGCTGACGCCCATATCCTCTAACTTCTGCAGGCTTTCCACCACCCGCTCCTGATAGGTGACCCAGCTCTGATACATCCACAGATCCCGGTCGGGATTGGTGCTGTCCAGATGGACGATCAGGTCGTCGCTGGAGCCGTCCTCCAGCAGGCTGTGCTCCCGGGCGTAGCGCATCATGGCGCCGCCGAACATGGCACCGTCGGCGTGTACCAGCAGGATGTTGCCGTTGTCGTAGTGCTTTTTCAGCTCCCGGTTGGCGGAATCCACGTTGTAGAAATCCAAAAAATTGTAGAATTTCCCGCCGCTCTGGGTGCCATCGTCGCCCGCCACGAAATACCGGCAGGAGAACAGCCCCACCTCGGTGCCGAATTGATCCTTGATACCGTCATACACCGAGCTGTCGTTGTTATAGTCGAAGGTGCCGGTGACAAAGCGGTTGGTGTTGCTGAGAGTCTGGAGATACGCCAGCAGATTTTTGGATTCCCGACTGGCGTTGGGGTTGATGGGAGTGTTGATATCGGTGGCGGTGATCTGCTCAATGGAGAGCGGCTCATCCGCCGCTGCCGTCAGAGGGAGCGCCGTCAGCAGCAGCGCCAACAGCAGCGCCGCCGTCAAAAAGGATGTGATGCTTCGTTTCATGTGGCTCCCTCCTTTCAGCGGGCGCCGACGCCGTTGTAGATGACGTCGGCGGTGTCAAAGACTACCGGGGCGAATTGCCAGCTGCCGGTGATGCTTTCGCCGGTGAGCTGCCCGCCGGTGGTGCGGGCGTTCAGCACCCGGGTAAGGGTGCTGCCGTTTACCTGCGCCATGGTCTGGGGATGGCCGGAACGGTTGGGGATGGTGACGGTGATGCGGCGGTTGCCCACGTCGTCTCCGTCGATGGCATTGCCGTCCTTGTCGTACAGGGTGAAGGTGTACACATACGCCTCCGCTGGATCGGCCTTGAGCCATTTATCCAGCTGCCGGTTCACTCCGCCGGGCAGCGCCGTGCGGGTCACCTCCAGCCGGGACAGATTTTGGAAGAAGGATACATCGTCGAAATTGAGCTGGGACAGGGTGAGGGTGCAGCCGTAGGCGGACTCGGTAAAGGTGGTGTTGACCGCCTCATCCCGGCTCTGCAGCGTGCCGTAGACCTCAAATTCGTTGACCCGAGCCTCGCTCCAGCCCGCAATATCCAGCGCATCCGGGCGGGTGACCACCAGCGCCACATACCGCCCCTGTTTGGGAGTATCCAGCGCCGTGGCGATGTAGCGTTCCTTCACATCATAGGCGGGATCCAGCACGGTTTCGCCGTTTTCCACCTTGGTCTTTTCGCCGCCGGTGGTATAGACCCGGCTGGCGGCGTCAAACAGAGTATCCAGATTCATGCTCACATAGTAGTCCACGCCGGCCACATAGTAGTTGCCCCATTCGCCGGTGCTGGTGAGGAAGATCTGGTTCACCTCCGCCGTGCCGCCCAGATGATAGACCAGCACAGCCCAGGGGGTGTCGGTGCTGATATATTTCCGGGATTCCAACGTCGGCAGCAGCCCGTCGGTGCGCTGGTGTGTCCAGCTGCCCCGGGTGTCGTAGTCGCTGTCAGTGAGCCGGGCGATGGTGGTGGAGGTCAGCGGGTTCAAATAGCCGTTTTGGCTGCCCTCGTGGTATCGATCCGGCTTGCCCGGCTCGGTCAGGTACATATCCACCGGTTTCGCTCCGGCGATCAGATTGGTGAGATTCTCCGGCTTATCCTTGACCCGGTCGCCGTAGACGCCCAACTCGCCGATGCGGGCGGTGTTCCACCATTGCTCGTATTGCACGCCGTTATATTTGCCGTCAAAGGGCAGAATGTAGAACGAGAAACCCACATAGCAGCCCCGGGCGGGGGTGTTCAGCTTCAGCATCAGTGCCTGCAGGTTGATGTCGCTGTATTCCGCCACCAGATGCTTTTGGCTGTAGAGATCGATCTTCGTCTCGCTCACATACAGCCGTCCCCAGCGCAGCCGGTATTGGTCGTTTTGCTCCACACTGTTGGCGATCAGAACCTCATGGATGTCGTAGATGGCGTCCAGCGTATAGGTCAGCTCCGTCCAGGTGTTGGCGTAGTCCCCGGTGCACAGCCCCAGCTTGCCGGTGTCCTCCTCGGAGATGCCGGGCAGACAGCCGTCGGTGGCGAGGGCGTAGTCGCCGCCCCGGGTGAACTCGTAGGAGGAGACCGTGGGGTTGGCGTCGCCGGCGATGAGGCTGGTCTTTTGCGGCTCCTTGGTGACCGGCACGACCACGGCGTTGGTGGCGTCATACGCCTCCTGCCCGTAGACCGCCAGCTCCCCGATGCGGGCGCAATACCACCAGCCGTCGCCGTTGACCCAGGTCTTGAAGCCGATATACTGTCCGGTGACAGCCTTATCTAATGTGTAGGTATAGCTGCGCTGTGCCTTGCCCTGCCCGTGGTCGTACTCTACGACCCGGTTTTCCGCATTCCACAGGGTTTCCCGGTCACGGCTGACATACACCTCGCCCTTGTACAGATAGAAATTGGCATCACCGCTGCGGGAGGTGATGGTGATGCGGTCGATGAGGGAGCTGTGGTCCAGCGGGAAGACGAGCCGGGAGTAGCCGTCATTGGCGTCCCCGGTATCGGTGCTGTAGACCGTGTCCGGGTCGCCGTCGGTGCAGGCGGCGGGGGAGGTGCCGTCCCGGTCGGTTTGTCCGGCGCCCTTCTCCGGGAGCTTTCCGGCGATGAGACTGACCTCCGGCTCGTCGGCGGCCGCCTGCCCGTAGGCAGCCAGCTCCCCGAACCGGGCGCAATACCACCAGCCGTCGCCGTTGACCCAGACCTTAAAGCCGATGTACCGTCCCCGTGCCGCCGTGTCCGGCGTGCAGGTCAGCACCCGGGGCGCCTCGCCCTGCGTATAGCTGAAGGCACCGACCCGGTTGTCGGCGTTCCAGAGGGTAGCTTTGTTGTTGCCGACGTAGATCTCTGCTTTGTAGAGATAAAATGCCGCCTCGCCCTTTTTGGAGGTCAGCTCTATGCGGTCCAGAGCCATTTCTCCGCCCATATCAAAGGTGAGCCGGGTCCAGCCGTCGTTGATGCTGCCGCTGTCGGAGGCATAGGCGGTGTCCGGGTCGCCGTCGGTGAGATTTTCCGGCTTGCCCTCCCGGTCGGTCTGCCCGGCGCCCGGTATGGCGGTCAGACCCGCCAGCAGGTTCTTCTGCGGCGCCGCATAAACGCCCAGCTCGGAGAACCGGGCACAGCTCCACCAGCCGTCGCCGTTGATCCATGTCTTAAAGCCGACGTATTTTCCCTGTCGGGCATCGGAAAGGGTATAGAGATAGCTGCGCTCGGCCTTTCCCTGTCCGTAATCGTAGGAGAATGCCCGGTTTTCCTCATTCCACAGGGTGTCCGGCGTCTCGCTGATGTAGACCTCGCCCTTGAAAAGGTAATAGGCTTTTCCCGCATTGGCGGAGGCGATCAGCACCCGGTCGATGGAGGCGGACGCATCCAGCGTGTAGATCAGCCGGGTCCAGCCGTCGTTCTGCGCACTGTCTGCGCCGGAATCGACCTGATCCTCCAGCTTGCCGTTGGTCAGGTCGCCTACGCTCCCGGTCATCCGCTGGGTGGCGGCGTATGCCGCTGCTTTTCCGGCGATGAGACTGGTATCCTCCGGCAGAGTGTCGACCGCCTCCCGGCTGATGGCTGCCAGTGAGGGATCATAATAGACGCCCAGCTCGCTTATCTGAATGCCAGCCGCCATGTTGGTCCAATCCATGCTGCCGAAATAGGGCTTGGAGAATACAAAGCCCACATAGCGGCCGGTTTGGGTGCGGCTCAGATCGAACTGCATGAGCGGGCGAACCTCCCGTCCGTTGTCGGCAACCGGCACCCATTTTCCGGAAGCACCGTAGTCGTAGGTAAGCACCCGGGCGTCGTCGGCAAACAGGTTTTCCCGGGTGTCGGCAACGTATACCTGCCCATTGTACAGCTGATAGGGGTTCAGCATGGTGGACCCGATCAGCAGCCGGTTGAGCCTTTGCTCGGAGCCCAGATCAAACCACAGCCGCACCGTGGCGGCGGTCTTGCCCTCGTCGAAGTTGTCCCACTGGATGCGGGTGGCGGCGGCGCTGCTGTCCAGAGCGGCGCACAAGCCGTCGGTCATATATTCCGCCCCGTGTCCGTCCACGAATTGGGCGCCCTCTGCCAGCTCTGCCGTTTTTCCGGCGATGAGGCTGTCGCCCAGCGCCGCCACCTGTGCGGCGGTGGTCAGCTCGGTCATGGTGCCGCCGGTGACGGCGGCGGAGGCGTGAAACACCAGCCCTGCCGCCAGCGTGGTTACCAGCAGTACGGCGGCGGAGACCCCCGCCAGCCATTTGCGTTTGTTCATAGTGTGCTCCTTTCCGATGCCGGTGTTCGGTTACTCCAAAAATTCTCCCACGGAGCGGGTCAGCAGCTCGCCGTATACCGTGGCGGTGCCGCTCTCCGTCGCATAGGTGATATACGGCACGGCGTACAGAGGGGTATCCCGGTGCTTGGCGGGGATCTCGGTCACCACGGCGGTGTACAGCGCCATGCCCTCCTCCACGCTGTAGAGCTTTTTCGCTTCGACCTTTTTGGTCTTGCCGCCATTCACGGATTCCAGGGTCAAACCGGCGGCAGCCGCCGGGTCATTGGAGACGATGGCGCCCAGTTCCACGATGCGGCGGCTTTCCCCGTCCACTATGACGGTGGCGGCGGTCATATCGGCGGTGTAGGCAGCCGGATCGGCGTAGGCGATCCCCCGGTTGGCGGCGCCGAACAGGAACCGCAGGGCATACCGGTCAGCGGCGGCGGGGTTGCGCAGCTGTGCCCCCTTGCTCACCAGCGGGGTGGCGCAGGCGCTGCCGTATACATTCAGCTCAGCGATGCGGGCGCAATACCACCAGCCGTCGCCGTCGGTGCGCACGGTAAAGCCCACATAGGCGCCCCGTGCCGCCTGCGCCAGTGCGTAGGTATAGCTGCGGGCGGCGTTGCCCTGCCCGTAGCTGTAGGCGACCACCTGATTTTTCTCCAGGAACAGCTCCTCCTTCGTATCGCTGACGTAGATCGCCCCGGAATAGAGGTAGAAGCTGCTGCCCTCCGCCGAGGAGGTGAGGGTGATCCGCTCGATGTCGGAGAGGGTATCCAGCGTAAAGACGAGCCGTGCCCAGCCGTCGTTGGCGTCGCCGGAATCGGTGGCGAACACTGTGCTGCGATCGCCGTCGGTGAGGTACGCAATGTCGCCGCCCCGGTTGGTCTGTCCGGCACCCAGCTCGGCGGTCTTGCCGACGATCAGGTCGGTGGGCTGGCTGCCGTAGACCGCCAGCTGACCGAACCGGGCGGCTGACCACCAGCCGTCGCCGTTGACCCAGGTCTTGAAGCCGATGTATTGACCGCTGTATGCCTGCGGCAGTGTGTACAGATAGCTGCGGGCGGCGTTGCTCTGCCCGTAGCTGTAGGCGAGCACCCGGTTATCCTCGCTCCATAGGGCGTCCGCCTCCTCGCTGATGTAGACCTCGCCCCGGAACAGGTAATACTGGCTCTCGGTTGCCATGGAGGCGATCAGCACCCGATCGATGAAGGCGGTGCTGTCCAGCGTGTAGGTCAGCCGAGCCCAGCCGTCGTTGGCGGAGCCGCTGTCGGTGCTGTAGGTGGTGGTCAGATCGCCGTCGGTCAGGGCGGAAAGCTGCGTGCCGTCCCGGTCGGACTGACCGGCGCCCTTGACCGCCGTTTTCCCGGCAATGAGACTGGCTTCCTCCGGCAGAGCGGAGACGGCGGCGTTGATCACGCCGTCGGCGGGGGCGCTATAGTAGGCGCCTAGCTCGGAGATCAGGAACCCGGCGCCCCAATCCTGCCAGTTCATGCTCGCCGCTGCCGGCTTGACGATCTCAAAGCCGATATACCGCCCGGTGTAGCAGGCGGACAGGTCGAACAGCATCACCGGGCGCACCGCCCGTCCGTTGGTGGCGACGGCGACCCATTGGTTGCAGCCGTCGGTGCCGTAGTTATAGGACAGCGCCCGGTGCGCAGCGGTAAAGAGCCCGTTTGCATCGTCGGCGACATAAAAGCTGCCGGTGAAGATCTGATAGGGGTTTAAGCTGGAGGAGGCGACCAGCAGGCGGTTGAGCTGCCGGGCGGTGCCCAGATCGAACCACAGGCGCATGGTCAGTGCCTCTGTGCCGTTGACAAACCCCGCAGGTTTGACGGTTGCCCGGCTGGTGCCGTGAATAGTATCGCACTGCCCGTCGGTGATCTTTTCCAGATCGGTGCCGGCGGCGCCGTCGGGCAGGATGGCGGTCTTTCCGGCGAGGAGACTGTCCCCCAGCGCCGCCGTCTGCTCGGCGGTGGTCAGCTCGGTCATGGTGCCGCCGGTGACGGCGGCGGCGGAAACGCCCAGCTCTCCCACACACAGCATGGATACCAGAAGCAGCGCTGTCAGTCCGACCGATAGGAGCTTTTTACACATAATAGACCCTCCATTTCATAAATATAACGAAAATCGTTTTTCAAGGGAAGTGGAAAACCTCTCCATATGCCAATTCTATTTTAGCAAATATGGATAGTTTTGCATTTCATAAGTCGCCCAAACCATTGCATAATTTGCGCTGGCGGTTGCAAGCGCCCGGCAAATGTGGTAAAATACCCAGCAGTAATCGGAAAGGAGAGTGGATCCATGAGCGGTCGTGAGCTGCATCCGGAGCTGTTTGATCGGGATACCCATTTATACGGAGAGACGGTTTTTGCCGATCACCATGTGATCACCTGGAATTATCCCGCCCATTTTCATGAGTTTTTTGAGATCGAGCTGATCGGTGGGGGACGGGGGCATCAGGTGCTCAACGGCAAGGAGCTGCCGCTTGCCGCCGGTACGGTGTATCTGCTGACTCCGGAGGATATTCACGGCGTGTATCCAGAGGAGGCGCTGGACATCTATAATGTGATGTTCACAGAGGATTTTCTCATGGAGAATCTGTCCTTTGAGCAGATCGCCGCCTGCCAGAACCGGCAGCTCCTGCTGCCGCCGGAGGCGTATGCCCGCATGACGACGCTGCTGCGGCTGCTCTGTCGGGAGACGAAGCACCGGGAGCGGATGTTCGCCAAGTCATACCGGCAGGGGCTGCTCAGCTGTGTGCTCATTGAGCTGCTGCGCTGCAGCGACAGCGACGGGATCCCGCCGGAGAACTCCTCCATGCAGCGGGTGCTGTTTTATATCCTGCGGCATTTTCGGGAGCCGCTGTCGATGGAGGGAATGGCGGAATTTGCTCACCTGTCCACCGGCTATTTCTCCAAGACCTTCAAAAAGACCACCGGCAGCTGCTTTGTGGATTATCTCAACGACCTGCGGGTGCGGTATGCCTCCCGGCTGCTGCTGTCCACCGACGTGTCCATCACCGACGCCTGCTATCAGAGCGGGTTCAACAGCTTTTCCACCTTTTCCCGGGCATTTAAGCAGCATTGCGGCGTTGCCCCCTCGGAATATCGCAGGCAGACCCGCCCTAAGTGAGTTTTTTACAAAATATTCATATTCAGGGGTTGCATTTTCCCACCGACAGCGGTATACTGATTTAGCACTCATGAATAAAGAGTGCCAAATCAGCACAAACGATCGGGGGATGCGTTATGGCAACCAAACAGTTTAAGGCAGAGTCCAAGCGGCTGCTGGACTTGATGATCAACTCCATTTACACCCACAAGGAGATCTTTCTGCGGGAGCTGATCTCCAACGCCAGCGATGCGCTGGACAAGCTGTATTATCATTCTCTCAGCGGCGAGCTGACGGGACTGAGCCGGGACGAGCTGTCCATCGGTTTGGCGGTGGACAAGGACACCCGTACCCTCACCGTGACGGACAACGGCGTGGGCATGACCAAGGAGGAGCTGGAGCAGAATTTGGGCACCATCGCCAAGAGCGGCTCACTGGCCTTCAAGAAGGAAAACGAGCAGAAGGACGATGTGGACATCATCGGTCAGTTCGGCGTGGGCTTTTATGCGGCGTTTATGGTGGCGGATTGCGTGACGGTGACCTCCCGCCGCTTTGACAGCGACGAGGCGTGGGTGTGGCGCTCCAAGGGTGCCGCCGGCTACACGGTGGAGCCGGGCGAAAAGGACAGCCGCGGCACGGAGATTCAGCTGCATATCAAGGCGAATACCGACGAGGAGAGCTATGACGAGTTTCTGGAGCCCTATCGGCTGCAGCAGCTGGTAAAGAAGTATTCCGACTATATCCGCTATCCCATCCGTATGGAGATGGAAAAGAGCCGTCTCAAGGAGGGCAGCGAGAACGAATACGAGACCTACACCGAGGTGGAAACCCTCAACAGCATGGTGCCGCTGTGGAAAAAGGCGAAGAACGAGGTCACCCCGGAGGAATACAACGCTTTCTATAAAGAGAAATTCATGGACTACGAGGATCCGGCCCGGGTGATCTATTCCTCCACCGAGGGCTCGGCGACCTATAATGCGCTGCTGTTCATACCCGCCCGGGCGCCGTTCAACTACTATAGCCGGGAATATGAGAAGGGTCTGCAGCTTTACGCCAGCGGCGTGCTGATCATGGATAAATGCCCGGATCTGCTGCCGGATTATTTCAGCTTTGTCAAGGGACTGGTGGATTCTCAGGATTTGTCGCTGAACATCTCCCGTGAGATGCTGCAGCACGACCGGCAGCTGAAGCTCATCGCCGGACGGCTGGAAAAGAAGATCCATTCCGAGCTGCTGTCCATGCTCAATACCGACCGGGAGAATTATGAGAAATTCTTCGGCAATTTCGGCTTGCAGCTGAAATACGGGCTGTATTCCGATTTCGGTACCCATCGGGAGGTGCTGCAGGACCTGCTGCTGTTCCATTCCTCTCATGAGAATAAGCTGACCTCGCTGGCGGAGTATGTCTCCCGCATGAAGGAGGAGCAGAAGTATATCTACTACGCCTGCGGTGAGACACCGGAAAAGGCGGCGGCGCTGCCCCAGACCGAGGCGGTTGCGGATAAGGGATATGAGATCCTGTATCTGACCCAGGATGTGGACGAATTTGCCCTCAAGATGCTGCATCAGTTTGAGGAAAAGGAGTTCCGCTCCGTATCCTCCGACGATCTGGGCTTTGACACCCCGGAGGAGGAGAAATCCGAGCCTACCGAGGAGCAGAAGAGCCTGTTTGACGCCATGACGGCGGCGCTGGGCGGCAAGGTGACGGCGGTGCGCGCCTCCAAGCGGCTCAAGACCCACCCGGTCTGCCTCACCAGCGAGGGGGAGATCTCGCTGGAGATGGAGCGGGTGCTGAATGCGCAGCCCGGCGACCAGAAGGTGTCGGCACGGCGGGTGCTGGAGATCAACGAGAGCCATCCCATCTATCAAAAGCTGCTGTCTCTCAAGGATAATGAGGAGCAGCTGAAGCTCTACGCCGGTCTGCTGTACGATCAGGCGCTGCTGATCGAAGGCATGAGCGTGGAGGATCCGGTGGCATTCTCCAATCAGCTGTGTAAGCTTCTGGCGGAATAGATTTCGGATATCAAAAAGCACCGTGGGGGTTTGAAGTGACCCCAAAAAGCTAGACTAAGAATACGGGAAAAAACTGTTCAAGCAGCCGAAAGGGCTTGCTGTCTGTGAATTGCAGGCGGCAAGCCCTTCAGCTTTGCCTTGATTCTGCGGTTATTGTAGTAGTCCAGATATGCAATCAACTCCTGCTTGAAGTGCTCCATGGATTGAAATTCCTGCAAATAGAACAGCTCACTCTTGAGTAATCCAAAGAAGTTTTCAATTACTGCA
>CAKTVV010000026.1 GCA_934630515.1 uncultured Eubacteriales bacterium
TCAAGGGTATCCGCTTTGAATTTACCGGCGCGGCGGGCAAGACCATCGCAGTCAAGGACTTCCGGTTTGCGCCGAAAAAGAGCCAGCCGGAAGAGCCGCAGGAAAAACTGCCGCCCGAGTCCTGGCTGCTGGATCAGTCGGCAAGCAATTGGTGGAGCTGGGACTGGAACCTGAAATCCGGAGCTGCTCCCCAGCGCTTTACGGTGGAGCAGGCGGCTGACGGCACCGTGACCCAAAAGATGCTGGGCAGCTTTTTGGATCTGAAATATTTGGCAGCGAATCAGGAAATTGACGTGAATAAGACGCCCTATCTGTTTGTCGATATTACGGCGGAATATCCCTTTGATCTGTATCTGCTGGTTTCCGGCAGCAGTGAGGGCAACAACGGTGTGCCGGTGCAGCGGGACATTCCGGCCGGAGCCTACAAGAAGCAGTTGGATCTGCGCGAGGTGCTGGCGGACCGTATAAGCAACGGTAAGATCAGCCTGTTTGGTTTCCGCATCGAGCCCAAGGATGACCCCAGCAACAAAACCATCGTGTTCCGTACACTGGATATCGGAGCGGCGGATGCCGAGCTGTTCGGCGCCCGTCCGGCAGCCCCGGATATCCGTGTGGATACGGTGCAGCCGGCGCCCCAGGTAACGCTGACGGTGACGGCGCCGGAGGATGCCCGTGCGGTGCAGTACCGCTTGGGCGAGAGCGGCATTTGGAAGGCCTATGAGGGGCCGCTGACGCTGAAAAAGAACATCCGCGTGTATGCCCGGTATGTATCGGCGGACGGCTATTGGTCGATGAGCACCTCTCGGCAGCTGTCCAACATCATCGCCGGCCATACGGAGGAAGTGCAGCCGGTGCAGCCGATTTGGTTCAATCCGGGCGAGGAAAATGAATGCTGGTATAACTGGGATTGGCGGCACGGCAAAAACGATGAAGGGCGATTCTTCATTACATATCCGGAGGATCGGTGGACAGCCACGATCGGTCAGAGCTGGGTCAACCGTCTGGAAACGCAGCACAACTTCCAACGGTATCACGTGACGATTGATTTGGATGAGCAAAATGCGTTGTTCTATAAAATCCAGAGCGAGTTTGAACTCAATGTCAGCCTGAAGGTGCTGCTGGAGAACGGCAGCTATGCCACGGTCAAGGTGGGAACGGTGCCTGCCGGATACGCAGCCGGTTCTTTTTCGCTGGGGGATAATAGCGAGCTGCTGGCACTGAGCGATGACGACAATAAGCTGGTGGTTTCCGGTCTGATTTTTGACGGCTTCTCAGTGAATCCGGGCAAGAAATTCCAGGTGGACCGCTGCATCTTTGATGGCGAGGATGCGTATTATGAAGGCTATCCCGGTCAAGAGGTGGCTGTGCGGGAAATCGAGCCGGATTGGTTCTCCGCAGCGCAGGTGGATCGCTGGACGACGGACGGCTTGCCGGTGAATGACGGCAGCGCCGGATCGGTCGGCATTGATGTGAATAACGATTGGCGTTATACCGTTCTGGACTCGGCGCTGTCGACGGAGATCACCTCCGGCGGCGATTCTGTGACGGTGAATTTGAAAGGCGCCAATCATCTGTTCTATCAGATTCGCACCACAACGCAGGTGAAGCTGCAGCTGGCGGTGCGTTCTCAGGGAAAGGTGCTTTATGTGGATGTGCTGACGCTGGATGCAGGGCAGCACGAGGGCAAGGTGGATCTGGCGGAAATGCAGGCGCTGAGCGAATTGGCCAATCACGACGTTCTGCGGGTGATGGGGGTGCGGTTTGTTCCGGTGAATGCGGCTTCCGGCAGCACAGTCAAGGTGGACCGGTTTGCCTTTAATCGGGGCTCGGCCGCTTATCCGCCCTATGTGGATGAGACACAGGTTGAGGCTGACCGGCTGGCGGCGGCGCAGGTGGATGCGCGGATTCAGGCGATCGGCACGGTGACAAAGGAAAGCAAGGCTGCCATTGAGCAGGCGCGGGCCGCCTATGAGGCGCTGACCGCCGTACAAAAGCATTATGTACAGCATTACCCCGTTCTGACGGCGGCAGAAACCGCCTATGCCGATTGCGTTAACGCCGATAAGCTGGCGGATCAGGTGGATGTGGAAGCGCTGCTGCGGCGTATTGCAGAGGAGCCCGGCACGTTGATCGACATTCGGGTGGAAACCGGCATTATCCTTCCGGCACAGGTGTTGGCAGCGGCGAAGAATCAGGGATGTGATCTGCAGGTGAGCGTATTCGACCTCAAGAGCGGCGCAATGCTCTATGCGGTGCTGGTGCGGGCAGAGGATATGACCGATACCTCCCATGAGTTCGACGCCCGTCTGCAACTGGAGGAAAAGAGTCTGTCCGATGGCGCAGCGGCTGTGCGGCTGTCCGGCGGCAAGAATAATACGGTTGCTGCCTATGTAAAGCTCGGGCTGACACCCCGTAGCGCCGCCTTGCAGGCGGATACGCTGTGGTTCTACCGTCAGCTGGAGAACCGCACGGCGGAAATTGCTTACGGCGCGTCGAAGGACGGCGAGAGCGCCTGGTTCTCGATGGCGACCGGCGGCGAATATCTGCTGGCGGCGCGGCGGCTCATGTCACAGGAGAGCAGCAGTGGAACCCCCGCCGCACCGCACACCGGTGAGCGGCATCCGAAGGCGTTGCCCATCGCACTGGCGGTCAGCGTAGCGGCGCTGGTGACGATCGGCGGCTTAGATATCATCAAAAGAAGAAGGGAAATGAGGCATAATGAAGCTCAGTAAGATTGCGATCAAATGGCTGTCCGTTGCGGCAACGGCTGTGATGCTCCTATCTATGGCATCGGCGGGCTTTGGCGTATCCGCCGCGGCTCAGACGAAGAAGTTCCTGGATCCCTTTGACGAAAGCTCCTATCAACAGGTGAACGGGCACTGGACCTTCACTAAGGCGGACCGTTATACGGTCACGCTGCCGGATAACTACGATGTGGATCTGGCTAAGATTGACAGCAACGGCGGCGTATTCGGCTTTAATCCCAACAAACCGGCGCTGGCGGCTTTCAACACCGGTAAGACGCTTAAGCTATTCAAAGAGATCTACGGGGATACGCCGTATACCCGTAAAAGCAATCTGATGAAAAACTATGTGGCAGTGGAAACCGAAATGGTGTACCACTTTGCCAATGGCTTTAAGGATTTCGAGTTTATGGGGATTGCCAGCTCGGACAGCGGCAGCGGCAACTGGGCGGGTGCCTATGGTATGGAGGAAAATCCCCCGGTAGAATTCTACTACTCGGACCGTGCGGATGGCGGCTGGAAGGCGATGAAGTATGCCTCCCTGCGGGTGATGCCCGCTGCGGAAGCGTCTACCTATTGCTATTTCACCAACGGTGAACGCAACACCTCCTCCGCCAAGCCGACCATTCCTACCTCGGCACGGTATCTGAAGATTCGGTTCAAAAACGGCTGCACATATGATAAGACCTCCGGCCACTGGGAGGAAAATTACAAAAACTGGCAGTGTGTGCTGGGGTATCTGCTGGTCAATGAGTATACCGCTCCGCAAAGCGGCAACAGCGGCTCCGGGAACCAGAGCACGGTTTCCAAGCCCGGCAGCGGCAATCAGACCGGCTCGGGCAATTCCGGCTCGGTCAGCCGGCCGGACGGCGGAAATACCGCCTCCGGAAGCGTTTCCGATACCGACTCCGACAACACTGTGGATGTATCCCAGACCCCCGACGGAAATCAGCCGGATACGCCGGATAAGCCCGCCAACGGAACCGCCGGGCTGACCGATCAGGAAGTGATCGCCAAATACGGCGACGGCAACACCCAGTTCGAAAAGCATATGGACGGGGACAGTGTGATCTATGTGCTGACCAGCCGAAAGAATGATTGGGTCTTCAACGGTATTCTTATCGGTTGCAATGTGGTGGCGCTGGCAGGCATTGCGGTGGCGGCGATCCTCATAGCCCGCAAAAAGGGCAGCAGGCAATAATCTTTTCAAATAGAAAGGACGGTGGCCACCGATGCGAAAGCCTGCGGCGCCGACCGGCAAAAAGCGGCCGGCAGCCGTATGGCGGGCGCTGATGCTTATCGCATCGGTGCTGGCTGCCGTGGGAGTGCTTATGCTGGTACATCATGTCTTAAAGCCGGCGGATGCGGTATATATGACCGTAGACGACACGGCGATCGGCCGTGAGGAAATGCAATTCTACCTGCAGAAAAACCGGGCGGCGGCGGTACGCCATTTTGCCGATAGCCGCCGTGCGTCGGAGGTCGGCTTTTGGAATACGCCGCAGGACGGCGTTGCGCCTGTAGACTATTTGATTGAACTGGCGATCGATGAGCTGCGGCAGGATCATGCCTTGTTTGCCGATGTGGCTCGTCTGACGGATACGCCTTGCCTGACGTTTCAGCAGCTGTGTCAGCAGCTGGAGGAGGAAAACGCCCGTCGGGAGCAAGGCGCAGCCTATGGAGTGCAGCACTATACGCCGATCACCTATCTGGATTATGTCAAAAGCAACCGGATCCTGCTGCATAAAAGGGAGCTGAAGGCGCAGAAGGGTATGTTCTCGCCGGACGAAGCGGCGCTGGAGGCGTTCTATAACAGCCACCGGACAGCCGACCCCCTTTTCTGCCGGGAGGATGGCAGCTATAAGCCCTTTGCCGATGTGCGGGCAAAGGTCGCATATCTGTATGAGCAGGAGGAATACCGCGTCTATCTGCAGACGCTGCTCGGACAGCAGCGGGTCGAAATACAGCGGGATGCGATCCGCCGTTTGGCCGAATCAATGGAAGAACAGGAGGAATCCCTATGAAAAAAGCAGTAGCGTTGCTGCTGAGTCTGGTGCTGATTCTGTCACTGGCTGGTTGTGCCACGGTCACCCGGACCATTATCAAGCAACCGCTGGGAAACACTGATTCCCCGACTGTTTCTGAGCCTACGGAGGCGCCGACGGAGCCGTCCCGGCCCGCACAGGAGCCTTCCGTACCGGAAACCCCGGCAACGCCCGCCGCCCCCTCCGGGGCTGCGACGGGTGATAAGGCGCAGCAGACGGTGGATCTGGTGATGAAGAACACGGTACCCTATAACGGATATATCCGGGATGAAAGCGGCTATACCGTATATTATGTGGACAGCGAGAACGGCAGCGACCAAAACGACGGTTTATCTCCTCAGCGGGCGTGGCAATCGTTGACCAAGGTGAACTCGACCCGCTTTGCCCCCGGCACCAAGGTGCTGCTCAAACGGGGCTGCGTATTTGACGAGCCGCTGGCGCCGATTGCTTCCGGAGAGCCGGGAAAATACTTTATCATCGACGCTTACGGCACCGGCACGCAAAAGCCGCTGATCCAGGGCGGCGGTGAATCTGCGGCGGTGTCTCTCTCCAACCTCCAATATGTGGAGGTGCGCAATCTGGAGATCACCAACACCTCCGAATTTATGGCGAACCGGTTTGGTGTTTCGGTGCGTTCGGGCGGCTACCTCTCCAGCTCTGTGCTGCGGGAGGGCGGCATGGTGCATCATGTCTATCTCATCAATCTGGATATTCACGATGTGACCTGTACAGACGGTTCCCGCTTTTATGGCGGCATCGTGTTCTATTCCAGCCTGTCGAAGAATCCGTCCGCCTTTACGGATGTGTTGGTGCAGGGCTGCACCATTCGGAATACGGGCGGCGCCGGAATCGCCATGGCATCCGACTATGAACACGGGCCTGGTGTGGGCTGGTCGGTGGGCACCTATTATCCCTCCCAGAATGTCACCTTCCGGGGCAATTACATTGCCCATTGCGCCTCGGACGGTATCTTCCAGTCGGCGGCGAACAATGTGCTGATGGAGTATAACACGGTGGTGGATACCTCTTATGCACAGGGTGCGTTTGCCGGTATGTGGCCCCACTATTCCAGCAATGTGGTGATGCAGTATAACGAGGTATACGACACCAAGCTGGTGGGCGGCGACGGCCAGGGCTTCGATGTCGATATCGATTGCGTCAATACCGTGGTGCAGTACAACTACAGTCACGATAATGAGGGCGGATTCATTCTGCTGTGTACCGACGGCTCAGACAACGGGTACAACAAGGACATCACCGTGCGCTATAACATTAGCCAGAATGACAAGGGGCAGATTTTCACCCTGTCCGGTCCGATCTCGGATGTCAAGATCTATAACAACACCGTCTATGTGGCGGAGGGTACTACCAATCTGGTTGGTTCCTATGATTGGGGCGCCGGAAAAAGTCCTGCAGACGTCCGGTTCTCCAACAACCTGTTCTATATGAACACCACGGGACACAGCGCACTGCTGATTCCCAGCCGGATCGTCTTTGATACCAACCTGTTCTACGGCAGTTACGATTACAGCAACCTGCCGGCGGTCAACACCATTACGGCAGACCCGCAGCTGAGCGCCCCGGGTAAGGGTGCGACCGGCTTGGATACGCTGGCGGGCTATCGGCTGAAGAGCGGATCTCCCTGTATTGACGCCGGTTTGACGTTGGCATCCAACGGCGGCAGGGACTTTTTCGGCACGGCGGTGCCGTCTGCCGGTCGGGCGGATATCGGCGCGGCAGAATTTGTACACTGAAGCTCTACGGGAGCAGCAAGGAGTGTGACACCACGATGAAATGGACAAGAATGGTTGCCGCGGCGGCGGCTGCGGTGATGATGGCGGGTATGATGACGGCTTGCGGCGGCAGCGGCGGCGACGGCGGCAGCGGGCCGACCCTGCAGAGCCGCAGCCTGCCCAGCAAGCTGGAGGGCTCCACCATCCGGGTGCTGGCATATGACGGCTGGCAGGAGGAGCATGCCGATATCCGACAGAACCTGAAGGACTGGTACGGTGTATCGGTGGAATATACCGTCCACAACTGGCAGGAGCTGAAGAAAAAGCTCTCGGTGGATCTGGCCGCAAACATCACCTATGATATGGCGCCGGTGGGTGCCGATCTGGTGTTGAATAAGCTGTGCCAGCCGGTGACGCAATATTTTGACCTGAGCGATCCTATTTTTGCGGACCTGAAGCGCATATCCGATTCGATGACCTTCGGAGGGGAGCTGTATGGCGCCCCCAGCGTGCCCAACCCCGAGGTGATTATCTACAATAAAGACCTGATTGAAAATCTGGGGTATGATGCGCCGCTGAAGCTATATAACGAGGGTAAATGGAACTGGGATACCTTCAAATCGCTGGCGACCAGCCTGTGCAAAGAGAAAACCAGTGGCGGCGAGCAGATTACGGCGTTCTCCTCTTGGGATACCCGGGTGCTGCTGACCGCCAATAACACCGGCCTTATCCGCTGGCAAAATGAACAGTACGGGCTGAATCTCGGCGACAGCAAGCTGCGGGAGGCGCTCAACTACTTCAAGGAGCTATGCACCACCGGTGCTTTTACCTCTTGGCAGGGCTGGAGCGGTGCCGATTTCCAGCTGGGCAACTCGGCAATGATTGTGGATCGCTTTGGCAATAAGACCCACTTTGTTTCCGATTTGGCGTTTAACTGGGATTTTGTGCCGGTGCCCACCGGCTATTCCGGCAGCGAGGATGTAACCCCTGGCACGGTGGCGCTGTACGGCGTGCCTGTTGGGTCTACGAACCCCTCCGGCGGCGCTGCCTATGCCTATCTGTTTTGCAAGCAGGACTATGAACGGCGTAAAGAGTATTTAGCCGGCTATCTCACGCCGGAGCAGGTTACTCGTTTTGAGGCGCTGTATCCCAAGATCACTCGGGAATACGATATTATAGGGCTGGGGAATACCGACCAGCTGATTTGGGATATTGCCGACGGTGCCGACGTGACCTCAACGCTGGAATCGTATAAAACCAAGTGGCAAAGCGAATTGGATACCTATACGGCGGCTTTGCCGAAGTGATCCCCGGGGGCTGGGGCAGAAAGGATGACGATGATGAAAAAGACGATTGCGTGGCTCGCCTTGTGCGGGGTGCTGGTATCGGCTGTCCCTGTCGCCGCGGCGGCATCCGCCGCGGACACGGGCACGGTAGCCGCTACGGCGGATACCGCTGCCGAGGCGCAGACGATTCTCAGCTATAAGGCCTATCGTCAGCAGAATAACGCCATCCCGGAGGCCGCGGCGGAAACCAATCAGAGCGTAGAGGCAGCCGCCTTTACAGCCACCTCTGCCGATGCCGGCATATCCGTCCTGGACGGATATGCCGGTGTCGCCGGTCCGCTGCTGCGGTGGGACACCACCGATGCCGGCGGCACGGTCACATGGCGCTTTACGGTGCGCCGTACCGCCCGCTACCGTGTGCGGCTGACCTATTATGCGCTGGAGAACAGCTATAACGACATCAGCTTCGGTCTGCGTATCAACGGCGCTTACCCGTTCCGCAGCTGTGAGCAGCTATCCGTCTGCAAAACCTGGACCAATGCGACCCAGGAATTCGCCACCGATGCCCAAGGCAATCAAAAACGACCGGCAGCGGTACAGGTGATGACGTGGCAGAGCAGCTTTTTGCAGGATAGTGAGGGACTGACGAACGATCCGTATACCTTTGTGTTTTGTGAGGGCGAAAACACGGTGACGCTGGAAGGCATCAGTATGGATGTGGTGCTGCGCAGCCTGACGCTGGAGGGGGTTCCCTCTATTCCGGATCATCAGACCTATCTTTCTGCCTGCCCCTCGGCGCAAACAGCGGATATAGCGGTGCAGCCGATCCTTCTGCAATGTGAGCAGACAACGGCTCGTTCCCATTCCTCCATTGCCCCGATGGAGGACCGCAGCCATGCGGACACAACCCCCTCCGATCCGGTCTATACCCGCTATAATTGTATCGGAGATTACAACTGGCAGACGCAGGGGCAATGGATTCGGTGGGATTTTACCGTCACGACAGCGGGATACTACAATATCGGTATGCGGGTGCGGCAGAATTATCAGCGGGGTTATTCCTCCGCCCGCCGCATCTATATCGACGGCGCCGTTCCTTTTACGGCGCTGCTGCAGGTTGAATTTCCCTATCAGCGCGGCTGGTATATGCGCACGCTGGGGGATGGCGAAAACGACTATGCTTTTTATTTTGAGGCAGGACAGCACTCCATCACCATGGAGGTGATTCCCGGCGATACGGCGACTCTCAGCGGCACGCTGCAGGAGAGCGTTACCGCATTGAATAAGATTTACCGCAGCGTTATTATGCTGACGGGTACGTCGCCGGATCCTTATCGTGATTATTATCTGGGCGATGAAATTCCCGACTTGATCGAGAATATGACTGCCCAGCGGGATATTTTACAGGAACAGTACAACGGGCTGCAGAACAAATACGGCGGACGGGATGGGGACACGGCGACCCTGCAGCGTCTGATCGTGCAGCTAAGTGCGTTCATCGAGGACACCGACGCCATTGTGGAGGCGATCAGCAGCTTTTCCGATAACATCAGCAGCCTGTCCTCCTGGGTGGTGCGGCTGAAGGAGCAGCCCCTGAAGATGGATTACATAGAGATCAAGCCGGTGGGACGGAGATTTACCGATACTTCCGTCGGCTTCTTCGGCAGGGTGTCCTATGGGCTGCGCCAGTTTATCGGATCGTTTATTCTGGACTATAACGCCGTGGGCGGCGATGCAGAAGCCGACGGAAAGCCGCTGGATGTGTGGATTTCGCTGGGGCGGGATCAATCCCAGCTGATTCGGGAAATGGTGGATACCGATTTTTCAAGCACCCACCGCACGCCGGTGAGCATCAAGCTTTCCAAGGGTTCGGTGATTCAGGCGACCTTTGCCGGCACCGGTCCGGACGTGGTGCTGTTTGCCGCCGCCGACCAGCCGGTGAATCTGGCGGTGCGGGGTGCTGTGCAGGAGGTCAGCCGGCTGGATCCGAAAAATGCGCTGCTCTCCCAGTTTTCCGAGGAGGAGCTGGTGGCGTTTCGCTATGGCGGCGGGCTGTATGGCGTGCCGCTGACAGCGGATATTCATATGATGTTTGTGCGCACGGACATTTTCGAGGAGCTGGGACTGACGATCCCGGAGACCTGGGAGCAGCTGGGACAGCTGATCCCGACGCTGCAGCGGCGCAATATGAATGTCGGGCTGCCCAAGGTGACCATCGACGGGGCCGGCTTAAGCGTGTTCAACGCTCTGCTGCTGCAGGGCGGGCAGAATTACTACAACAACGACCTGTCCGCCACGGCGTTCGGCACGGAAACGGCGCTGGAGGCGTTTAAGGATTGGACATCGTATTACACCAAGTACGATGTGCCTATTGACTACGATTTTTATAACCGGTTCCGCTCCGGAGAGATTCCCATCGGCTTTGAGAGCTATACGCTGTATAACAAGCTGGCTGTGGCGGCGCCGGAGATCGCCGGTATGTGGAAGATGCTGCCGATGCCGGGTACCGCACAGGCGGACGGCACGGTGAATCGTGCGGCGTCGGTGACCTGTTCGGCGGCGCTGATCATGAATAATGGCTGCGACACGCAGGCGGCGTGGGAGTTCGTTTCCTGGTTCGCCGGGGCGGAGGCACAGGCCTCCTACGGACGGCGGCTGGAGGCGCTGGTGGGCGAGGCTGCCCGGTATAACACGGCGAACCTGCAGGCAATCCGCCTGCTGCCCTGGACGCCGTCCGAGGCGTCGCTGATTCTGACGCAGATGCAGGCGGCTAAAGGAATTCCCCAAAGCATCGCCAGCTATTATGTGACACGCAATCTGTATAACGCCTATCGCCGGGTAACGGTCAACAACACCAATCCCCGGGAGGTATTGTATCGGTACAATCGGCAAATGAACGAAGAAATAGCTCGCAAACGCGAGGAATTCGGGCTGCAGTAAGCAAGGGAGGTATCCTTAGGTGGAACAAACGGTAAGCCGGAAAACGCTCTGGCGCAACATCAAAAAAAACCAGGATAACTACCTGATGCTGGTGCCGTATTCGGTGTTTTTCATCGTATTTACGGTCGTGCCGATTCTGGTGGCTATCTATCTGAGCTTTACCTATTTCAATCTGCTGCAGCCGCCGCAGTTTCGCGGCCTGTTCAACTATGCCCGCCTATTTCTGGAGGATGAGGTTTTTCTCAAATCGCTGAAGAATACGCTGGTGTTTGCCGTTATTACCGGCCCCATCAGTTATTTCCTGTGTATCCTGTTTGCGTGGCTCATCAATGAGCTGGACGCGGTGATGCGGAATATTATGACGCTGATTTTTTATGCGCCGTCCATATCCGGGTCGCTGTATGTGATTTGGAGCTTTATCTTCAGCGGCGACAGCTACGGGCTGGTCAACAGCACGCTGCTGCGGCTGGGAATCATTGCTGAGCCGGTGCTGTGGCTGACCGACCCCCGCTATGCGCTGGGCGTGATCATCGTGGTGCAGATCTGGCTGTCCTTGGGCACATCGTTTCTGGCGATGATTGCCGGTCTGCAGGGCGTGGACAAGAGCCTGTATGAGGCGGGAGCCATCGACGGCATCCGCAACCGGTTTCAGGAGCTGATGAAGATCACGCTGCCCTCCATGGGGCCGTCGCTGATGTTCGCGGCGGTGATGCAGATCTCCGGTTCTTTTTCTGTGGGTATGATCTGTAATGCACTGGCAGGCTTTCCCAGCACAGACTATTGCGCCTCAACCATCGTGACCCACATTATGGACTATGGGAACAACCGGTATGAGATGGGCTATGCCTGCGCTGTGGCAACGGTGCTGTTTTTGATGATGTTTACGATGGATCGGCTGGTCAGGCTGGTGCTCAGGCGTTTCAGCAACGGCTGAAACAGGGGAAGGAGCGAATAAACCGATGAAACGAACGGGACCGGCGTCGGCGCCGATGAAAAGCGGAAAAAGCGGCATCCGGATCGCCCGATCACGGGGCGGCGATATAGGGGTGTTTCTGTTTTTGCTGATTACCGGGGCGCTGATGTTTTTGCCCTTTCTCTATGCGGTGGTGCAATCCATCAAGCCGGTGGACGAGATCTTTATTTACCCGCCCCGGTTTTTTGTGACCAGCCCTACCTCGGACAACTTTCTTTCGCTGTTTGATTTGGTGGAAAATTCCCGCATTCCCTTTTCCCGGTATCTGTTCAACAGCGTGTTTGTTACCGGCGTGGCAACGGCGGCGCACGTGATTTTCGCCTCCATGGCGGCGTTCCCGCTGGCAAAAGCGCGCTTTCCCGGTTCGCGGCCGTATTTCGGGATCATCGTGGTGTCGCTGCTGTTCACCACGCAGGTCACCTCGCTGCCGCTGTACATTGTGATGGCGCGGCTGCATTTGGTGGATACCTACGGCGCCATTATTTTTCCCGCCATCGGATCATCGTTGGGGCTGTTTTTGATGAAACAGTTTATGGAGGGGATACCGGACGCCATGATCGAGGCGGCTCGGGTGGATGGCGCCGGTACGCTGCGTATCTTCTGGCGTATCGTGATGCCCAATGTCAAGCCCGCTTGGCTGACCTGCCTGATTTTTGCCTTTCAGACGGTGTGGAATGATGAGGGCTCCAACTATGTTTATAATGAGTCGCTGAAGGTGTTGCCGACGATGCTGCATCAGATCAGCGACGGAGGTATCGCCCGCGTGGGCGAGGCGGCGGCTGCCGCCGTGGTGCTGATGATCCCGCCGATCGTCATTTTTATCTGCTCCCAGTCACAGATTTTGGAGACGATGGCTCACTCCGGTATGAAGGATTGATCCAACCGGAAAGGAGGAAATGTGCATTGAAGCGTGTGCTGTGTATGCTGCTGGTGGCGGCGATGCTGGGCTGCGGCCTGGCGGCGGTAGCCGAACCTTACCAGAGTTATATTTATAACGCTTATGACGAACCGGTCTATGCGCCGGATTTGTATACGGTGCGGAATACCTGGTCCGGCGGTTCTCTTGATATCGGTGAGCTGAATGAACCGGGTGGACTGGTTTGCGGTGCTGACGGCTACCTGTATCTAACCGATACGAAGAATAACCGTATCATTCGTTTGTCCCCGGATCTGACGGAAAAGACGGTGTATACCACCTTTACCCGTGGGGAGGAAACGCTGACTTTGAATGGGCCGCGCGCCGTGTTTGCCACCGGTGACGGCACGCTGTATATTGCCGATACCGGCGCCCGGCGTATTTTGATCGGTAACGTGGACGGCACGGTGCGTGCGGTGTTGGAAAAGCCTCAATCGGAGCTGTTTCCGGCAGACAAGGAGTTCTTGCCCACCGATTTGGTGGTTACCGGCACCGGAGTGCTGTATGCGCTGTGCGACGGCATTTATCAGGGCGCTGTGGTGTTTGATGAGGAGCATCAGTTTTCCGGCTTTTTCGGTAGCAACACGGTGGAGATTACCTTGCAGGTGATTGCCGAAAGCCTCTGGAAAAAAATAGCCACCAAGGAGCAGCGCTCCCGAATGGCGCGCTATGTGCCGGTGCAGTATTCGTCCATCGCCATCGACGAGGAGGATTTTGTGTATACCACGGTGGCGTCCACAGAGGACCCCGCCTCCCGGGTGCGGCGGCTGAACCCGTTGGGCAACAATATTCTGGTGGGTACAGACGGTCGCACCCTGACCTTTGGAGATCCGGAAAAGACCACCTACGCCGGTTCGACCGAGGTGACCACCCTGACCTCGGTGGCGGTGTGCGGCAGCGGTATGTTTGCCGTGCTGGATCGCACAGGCTGCAAGGTCTTTGTCTATAGCCGGGACGGGGATTTGCTGAGTGTATTTGGAGGACCGGGTAATTTCGAAGGCTGTTTTGTGGACCCCACGGCGCTGTGCTTTTCCGGAACGGATTTGCTGGTGCTGGATCAGAAGAAAGGTGTGATCACCACCTTTTCTCTGACCAGCTACGGTGAAAAGCTGCTGCAAGCGCTGGAGGTCTATATGGATGGACGCTATGCCGAATCGCTGCCGCTGTGGCAGGAGGTGCTGCGATACGATGCGGGCAGCTATTTGGCGGCGTTGGGCTATGGCAAAGCGCTGTATCAGCTGGGCGATTATGAGCAGGCAATGGGGTATTTCGAGCGGGCGAATGACAAAAGTCGGTATTCCGATGCCTATCAGGAAAAGCTCAGCCGGGAAATGCGGGCGCACTTTACCGGTATTGTGGTAACGGCGGCGCTGGTGATTGCCGTGCCGCTCGTGTTGCTGCGCCGCCAGCGCGGCAAGCGGATGGTTGCGTGGCTAAAGCGCCGCCGGAAACAGAAAAAGGGGGGAGCCATATGCGATACGAAACCATGAGCAAGACTCGGTATTTGTTTTATATCCCCTTTCATCCGGTGACCGGGTTTGAGGAGATGAAATTCAACCATAAGGGCTCCCTGAAGCTGGCGAATCTGCTGTGTGTGCTTACCTGCGTGGCAGTGGTCGTGCAGCAGGTGCTGGCGGCCTTCCTTTTCCGGCGCGATCGGGTGGAGGATATCAATGTCCTGTGGCTGGTAGCGGGAGCGGTGGGGCTGATGTTCCTGTTTGCTCTGGGGAATTGGCTGTTCTGTACGCTGCTGGACGGCAAAGGACGGTTCTCGGAGATATGGGTGGTGACCTGCTATTCGATGCTGCCTTTTGTGGCGGGGTCGATTCCGTTGACGCTGCTCGGGCATTTGTTTACCGCAGAGCAGGCCTTCTTCTATCACGCAATGCTGGTGCTTTTATATGCGTGGAGCGGGCTGCTGTTATTTATCGGGACGATGTGTGTGCATCAGTTTACCATTTCCAAAACCATTCTGACGCTGTTTTTCACGTTGGTGGGAATCGTGATTATGCTGTTTTTGCTGCTGTTGATGTTTACGCTGCTGCAAAATGTATACAGCTTTTTCGTGACGTTGTATAATGAGATTTCATTCCGTATTTCCTGAACGGAGGCCTGATCCATGAGAAAAAGACTGATTGTTTTCGGTATGATAGGGGTGCTTTGCTTGCAGCTGCTGGGCTGCGGCGCCGGCAGCCCGACCATTTCCGAAAGCCAAGCGCCGACTGCGGTTGAAACCGGGGATGGTCGGGCGCCCTCACCGGAAATACAGGCGCTTTGTCTGCCGGAGTTGGCTGGGATGACCGCTGTGGCGGAAAATGACCGGCTGGCGTTGTTTGCCGGACAGGAGGACGGTCGGATAGCACTTTATGTCAAGCAGACCGGAGCGGTCTGGAGCTCGGCTCCGTTGCTGGATGAGACGGATGAGCGGCTGACGGAGGCGCAGCGGCGTCTGCTGCGCTCGCCCATTGACATTTTGTATTATAACGCCTCCAACACGGAGCAGGAGCGCAACGGACAGATCGCATCCATTGGTAAGGACGGGCTTATTTGTACCGTAGAGGATCATTGTCTGCGCTTTGTGTATATTTTCCCCGATGACGGGATCCAGATCACGGTAGAATTCCGGTTGAACGGCGACGGCCTTTCGGTGAGCATACCGCTGGATAAAATCGTGGAAGGCGAGGGAAACCGCCTGACCGAGATTTCCTTGCTGCCGTATTTCGGGTGCGGCACGCTGGATGACGAGGGGTATCTGCTGGTGCCGGATGGCAGCGGCGGCCTGATTCGGATGAACAACGGAAAAAGCGCCGGCGCACCTATTGAGGAGCCGCTTTATGGCAACGACATTGTGGTGAACAGCGAGCGCCAGGAGGCACTGCGCCAGCAGATGTCGCTGCCGGTGCTGGGCATCCGTCGCAACGGCAGCGGGCTGCTGAGCATCGTCACCGAGGGAGATGCCAGCGCATCGGTCAACGCCTATACGGCGGGGATGAAACGGCGGCTGAATTGTGCGTATTTTTCCTTCAGTTATCGAGCAACCGATTCGGTGGTGCTGGATAGCTCCTCCAAAAACGCCAAGCTGGTGAAGCTGATTGCCGATGCCCCGACCTCTGCTGAGCGCTTTACGCTGCGGCTGGTGCCGCTGACCGGCGCGGGCGACTATGTGGAGATGGCGGCCCGATATCGCACCTATCTGATCGATGAACAGGGGGTGCAGGCATCGGATAATGCCTCCCGTCGCCCGCTGTATGTGGATTGCTATGGTGCGCTGCAAAAGCAGGGGACGGTGCTGTGCGTGCCGGCAACCGTGACGGTTCCGCTGACCTCCTATGCACAGGCGGGCGAAATGATGGCAGCTTTGCTTGACGCCGGCATTGACGATGTGGTGTTTTCCTATGACGGATGGACGCCGGGAGGCATAACCGGTCCGCTGCCGACAAAGGGCAAATACGAGAGCCGGCTGGGCGGACGCAAGGCTTTTGCGACGCTCACCCGGCAGGCGGCGGAATTGGGCGTGACCTTTGTGCCGAATGTGGGGGTGACGGATCTGTATACCTCCGGCAACGGCTACAGCAAAAGCCGCACGGCGGCGGCGCTGCTCAACGGCACCCCCGGCTTGCAGTATACCTACAATCTGTCCAATCGGCTGCGGGATAAAACGCTGACACCGTATTACCTGGTGTCCCCGCAGCAGTATACCGGGGTGTTGCAGCGCTTTTTTGCCAGCTACGATACGACGGGCGTGTCCGCCGTTGGTTTGAAGAAGAACGGTTGGGCGCTGTATTCGGATCATCACCGGGTGAGCATCGACCGACAGCAGGCAAAGACGATGGTGCTGGATGCCTGCCGTTATGCTCGCCAGCGGACCGGTGAGTTGCTGACCCAGAATGCAAATGGGTATACGGCGGCGGTGTCCGATTGGATTCTTCAGGCGCCCTCCCAGAGCAGCGGCTATGACATTGAGGATGAATCGGTGCCGTTTTATGCGCTGGTGTTCAGTGGGCTGAAAAGCTATTCGCTGGAGGCGACAAACCTTTCCGCGGATGTGCAGAGTGTTCTGCTGCGGGCGATTGAAACGGGCGCCAGCCTGTCCTACGCATTCACGGCGCAGAACAGCGCCGAAACCGAAAACACGTATCTGGCATCCATCTATTCCTCGGATTACCACGAATGGCTGGAAACAGCGGCGGAGCAATATGCAGCGCTGCGCACCGTGCAGCAGGCCACCGGCGGAACGGCGATGGTGGCGCACAGCCGGCTTGCTGCTGGGGTATACGAAACGGCGTTTGCTAACGGTGCCCGGGTACGGGTGAATTATCAAAAGACTGCTTATACCGATGCGGCGGGCACGGTGGAGGCTATGAACTATCAGATTATCCGGTGAGGGGGTGGGAAAAATGAAACGCAGTTTGAGCTTAGAGAGCAAACGCAGCCTGACAGGGTATACCTTTATCCTGCCGTGGCTGATCGGGCTGCTGCTGTTTTTTGCGGTGCCCATCGTCACCTCGCTGGTTTATTCATTGTCCCACGTCACCATCGTGCAGGGCGGTGTCAAGACCGCTCTGACCGGGCTGCTGTACTATAAAAACGCCCTGTTTACCGATGAAAAATTCCTGCCGTATCTGGCGGCGGCGCTGAAGGATCTGTGTGTGCAGGTGCCGATCATTCTGGTGTTTTCTCTGTTTATTGCCGTGATGCTGAACGCCGAATTTAAGGGACGAGGGCTGATGCGCAGCATTTTCTTTCTGCCGCTGATGCTTTCCTCCAGCGTGCTGCTGTCCATCATCAATGACAAGGGACTTTCCGGCAGCGCGGGAGACACCGGCTCGGTCTTTATGGTGAGCAGCGTATCGGTTGCGGATGTGTTGGTGCAGGCGGGGCTGCCGGAAAAACTGATCGCTTTTCTGACGACCATCATTGACAGCATTTTCAGTATGACCTGGCAATCCGGCGTGCAGATTATTCTGTTTCTGGCGGCGCTACAATCCATTCCCACCTCGTTAAAAGAGGCTGCCAATGTGGAGGGCGCAACGGCGTGGGAATACTTCTGGAAGATTACCGTGCCGATGATTAGTCCGATGATTCTGGTGAATATTGTGTTTACCGTGATTGATAATTTCACCAGCTATTCCAACGGCGTGATTCAGTATATCACCAGCGAAGCAGGGGCGCTGCACTATTCCTTCTCGGCGGCTATGACGTGGATTTACTTTTTGGTGATCTGTCTGGTGCTGCTGGCGGTGGTTGGCTTGGTGTCGAAAAAGGTCTTTTATATGAATGATTGAGGAGGTATGCTCCGTGAAAGATTCGATAGTGTTGCTGCAAAAAACGGCGGCTGCCTTCAAAAGCGACCGGCGGCAGATAGCACGCAGAGGGCAGCGGGTGGCGCTGGCGCTGTTCCGCATTGCCCTGTTTATCGGCTTAAGCTATGTGATCCTGTATCCCATTTTGTATATGCTCAGTATGACCTTCCGCAGCGATGCGGATAGCCTGGATCAAAGTGTAGTGTGGCTGCCGAAGCATCTTGTGACCACCAATATCCGGCAGGCATTTATCTCGATGGACTATCTGCACTCCATGAGCAACACGGTATGCTACAGCCTGATTGCTGCTCTGCTGCAGGTGGCGGTGACGGCGTTTGTGGGGTATGGCTTTGCCCGATATCGCTTTAAGGGGCGGGGGGCGCTGATGGGGCTGGCGCTGTTCACCATCATCGTGCCGGCGCAGACCACCATCATTCCGATGTTTACCAGCTTTTCGCATTTTGATCCGTTGGGGGTGATGGCGCTGTATCGCACCGTCACGGGCAGCAATACTTACATCAGCATACTGAATACACCCTTGGCGTTCTGGCTGCCTGCCGTGTTTGGCATGGGGCTGCGCAGCGGTCTGTTCATCTACATATTTCGGCAGTTTTTCCGGAATATGCCCAAAGAGCTGGAGGAGGCGGCGATGATCGACGGCTGTGGGGCGTATAAGACATACTTTCGCATAATGGTGCCAAATGCTTCAACGATTTTTCTTACAGCGACCATTTTTTCGGTGGTGTGGTACTATAACGATTATTATCTCAACGCCATGTTTGCGGATAAGCATCCCACGCTGACCGTAGCGCTTTCTCATTTGTCTATGTCCATCGGGCAGTTTGTGTCGCTGAGTGACCAGCAGCTGATTCAGATTCGTGTGCAGGCGGGCTGCCTGCTGGTGATTTTGCCGCCGCTGATTTTCTATTTTTTGGTACAAGGAAAATTCACCCAGGGTATTGAAAGATCCGGCATTGTAGGATAAAATTAGTGGGTGAGCAGGGCGGACGCTCTTATTGAGGAGCGGTTTTCTGAAAATCTGGGGAAAGGAGGGGAAACGTGACAGAAACAAAACACCGAACCACACTGCGCCGGCGGATGCGCGCCGATCTGGAAAGGCAAAGGCTACCGCGGCTGATTGCCGTGTTTTTGCTGGCAATTTTGCTGCTGGGGCTGGTGCTGGCATCGTTGGCTGGCGTGATGCAGGAGATTTACCGGCGGGAAAAACGCCAAACTCGGCTGCATGCGATCGGCGCCATCAGCGATTCCATGCAAAAGGCGTTGGGTGATGTGCAGGAGGTTGCCACCTGGATTTATGCGGTGGACTCCGACCGCGTCTTTTCGCTGCTGCGCCAGCAGCCGGAGCAGCTGCGCCAGCAGCTGGCGGAGCGGATTCGCGACGAGGTCTGCCTGCGCTCTGTCAGTTTGTATGCGGCGGACGAAGAGCAAATTATCGCCGGCTGCAGCGATGCCACAGTGAACACGGAAGAGATGCTGAGCTGCCTGCCGCTTTCGTATACCGGGATAATTGCGCTGCTGCAGGACAGTCCTCAGGCATACGTGTTGTTGCCGCTGGATAAGCCCGGTTCCTCTTCCTTTTACCGGGATCTGGAGAGCTTTGTGTATGTGCAGCGGATCGCATCGGCGCGCACCGGAGAGTCACTGGGCCTGCTGGTGGCGTGTCTGCGGCGGGAGGAGCTGCGGGCGGTGATTGGACTGTCGCAGTTGACGGCGGGCGAAAATCTGATTGTTCTGAACGATCGGGACGAGACCGTTATGCGGGTAGGGGATTTTTACCGCCCGGACGATCTGGCGTATGGCAATCTGCAGCGGGGCTACAACAAGACCCGCTATTATTCGCCTGCGGGTGAGCGGGTGGAGGTATATGGCGGCAACGAATATGGGCAGCCGTATAAAACGGCGCTGTGTGTGCGCTATGACGACGGCATTTGGGCCAATTACCCCGCCCGCATCGGCTGGATTGTCGCCGGGACGGCGCTGGGTGTGCTGCTGCTATTGTATTTGCTGGGGGTGCTGGTGTTTCAGACCAGAACGCTGAGCCAGATTTCCTCCTTGCTGCGGCATAAAGATGAGGGTGAGATCAATCGCTCACTGATTGAGGACGCCAACTCGCTGGAGGGAATGGTTTCCCGGGAAATTATTTATGCCCATTCGCTGAAAAAACAGAACGAGGGGCACCTGGCTTCGATGAAACGGCGGATGTTGGTGGAGCTGCTGACCGCTCGGTCGCCGGTGGATACTCGAGAGATTGAGTGTGCCTTTTCACGGCAGGGCACTCCGGTGGAAAATGTGTATTTCTCGGTGGCGATTTTTGCTTGCGGCGGAATGCAACCGGAGGAAGGACGTGAGCGGCTGGACAAGGAATATGAGCTGCTGCGTTTTGTGGTGGAAAATATTTTCCGGGATTACGGAGAGTGTTACGCCTTGCTGATGCAGGAGTGGGTGGTGTGCCTGTTCTCCGATGAGCGGGCATTGACGGTGGCGGATATGTGTCGCTATGCCGCTACCGCAGCGCAGGTCTGCGTCGAAGAGCTGGGGCATCCGATGACCTGCGGGGTTGGTAACGTCAGCCGCGGTCTGCGGGATATCAGCCAGTCGTATTATCGGGCGGTGTGTGCGTTGGAGCAGGCTGCCGCCGATGGGCGGCAGGTCTGCGGTCCCCAGGATTGCTTGCGGTCTGCCAAGGAAGGGGAGACCGGCAACGTCATTGAGGAAAAATACCGGTTGCTGACCGTGATTCGCGGCCGCGAACCGGAAAAGGGACGTCCGCTGTTCGAAAAGCTGTTGCACGGTATGGCAGCGGACCCGCATATTTCCGGCGAGTTTATGCGGGTGCAGGTATATGAGCTGCTGCATACGGTGATACGGGAGCTGTCCGGCGAGTTTGAAAACGACGATGTGGCGGACCGGTTGCTGCGGCGTGCAGAGGCGGTGTTCTACTGTCAGGATCAGACGGAGTTGGAGCAGCTGGTTCTGGCGGTGTTTGACGAGGCAATCGCTGCGGTTCGCCGCCCGGATGAAGAGAACGCATTTTTGCAGACGATTTTCCGCATTGTGGAGCAGGAATATGGCAACCCGGATCTCTCCGTGGGATTTTTGGCAGAAAAAACCGGGATCAACGCCCGTACCCTGTCGGCAAAGTTTATCAAAAGCACCGGTAAGGGATTGCTGGATCATATTCACAGCGTACGTATCGGTCACGCCAAGACGCTGCTGGTGCAAGGGCGGCTGAGCGTACAGGAGGTTGCCACCGCTGTGGGCTATGAGAATGTCAATACGTTTATACGAGTATTCAAACGATACTGTTATATGACCCCCGGCGCCTATCAAGAGTCGGTGCTTTCCCGGGATGGGCAGCCGCCGCAGCTGTGACAGAGGCTGCGGAAATGGTCGACAGAAGTGGAGGAATGGTAATGGAGCGAATTTCGCTGAATGGTTTGTGGCAGGTGAGCGGTTCGGACGGCAGCACCTTTAGCGGCACGGTGCCCGGGTGTGTGCATACGGATTTGTTCACGGCGCAGGAGATGTTCTTTGAAGAAAACGCCCGCCGGGTACAGTCGGTGGAGCAAAACGATTATTGCTATCGGCGTACCTTTACGGTGGCAGCCGTCGGAGAGGACCCAGTTCTGGTGTTTGAGGGGCTGGATACCTATTGCAGTATTTTCCTCAACGGAACAAAGCTGGGGGACGGCGACGATATGTTTCTCACATATCGGTTTCCGGTGCAGGGAATTTTGCGATCGGGGAAGAATGAGCTGACGGTGGCGTTTCGCTCTCCGGTGCGAGAGGTAGCGGGACGCCCGCCGCGCAGCGGCGCCTTTACCACCGAGCGGCTGTATACCCGACGGATGCAGTGCACCTACGGATGGGATTGGGTGGAGCGATTTGTGACCTGCGGCATTTATCGCCCGGTGTATTTGGAGATGGGTGGCGAGATGTATGCCGATCGGATATATTGCTTTACTGAGAGTGTGGATGATTACAGCGCCCAGCTGAAGGTTGCCGTGCATCTGCGGCATCCGCAGGCGGGCGGCATTGTGTCGGTGCAGGTGCTGGCAGGAGAAACGCCGGTGGTATCTGCCGCTCACTATTGTGCCGAACCGCAGCTGGTGCTGCATCTGGATATACCGGAGCCGCAGCTGTGGTTTCCGGTGCCCTATGGACCCCAGCCCTTATATACGCTGCGGGTCACGGTGGGGGAGCAGGTGCTGGAGGAGCCGTTCGGTATTCGCACGGTCAAAATCCTACAGCTGCCGGATGCGCCCGGGTCGGCAGAGGAGGTGCTTTGCCGTCAGCTGCAGCAAACGCCGTCCGGCAGAGAGTATGATGATAACGAGCAGTTCTCCGGGTTCATCCTGCTGGTGAACGGCGTGCGCATCTTCTGCACGGGTGCCAACTGGGTGCCCTGTGAGCCGTTTCCCTCTGCCGAAACCCCTGAAAAGATCACGCAGCTGCTGGAAAAAGCCCGTCGGATGGGGATCAACATGCTGCGTGTCTGGGGTGGCGGGCTTTTTGAACAGGAGCACTTTTATCGGGAATGTACCCGGCTGGGGATTTTGGTCACCCAGGATATGCTGATGGCATGCGGCGACTATCCGGAGGAGGATTCACATTTCGCCGAACAGCTGCGGCAGGAGGCTGTGCAGGCGGCACGGCTGCTGCGCAACCATACCTGTCTGGTATGGTGGAGCGGCGATAACGAAAATTCGGTGGAAGGTTGGGATACCGAAAGCAGTTATCGGGGGCGCACGGCGGCGCGCCGCATCCTTGCGCCGGTGCTGGAGCAAGAGGACTATGCGCGCCCGTTTCTGTATTCCTCTCCCTATGGCGGGCGGCGCTATGCCTCCAAGACGGTGGGGACGACGCATAATACGCAGTTTTTAGGCTCAACATTTGCCTATATGGAGCGGGAGGATCTCTCCGACTATCGGGATTTCTTCCGGGGGCTGACCGCTCGTTTCGTGGCAGAGGAGCCATCGATGGGCGCCGTGCCGCCGGAAACGCTGCATACCTTTATTGCCCCGGAGCATGAGGAGCGGTATGACCTTTGGCTGGCGCATACCAAGGGTAATCCTTCTTTGCCCCGTGAACTGCTGGATATGATGCTGCAATTTGCCGATGGGCTTTTTGGCAGGCATACCGATTTTGCCGACCGGTATTTCAAGGCGCGTTATCTGCAGTATGAATGGGTACGGCTGACGGTAGAAAATGCCCGCCGGCATGCTTGGTTCTGTAGCGGCATTCTTTATTGGATGCTGGATGATTGCTGGCCGGCGGCGATGGGGTGGTCGCTGCTGGATTATACGGGGCGGCATAAGGGCGGCGCCTGGGCGCTGCGGCACCATGCGGCGCCCTGCACCCTTACCTTGGAAAACGGACGAGCGTTCGTGTCGAACATCTTGCCGACGGCGGTGTCGGCGACGGTGTCCGTGCAGCGCGTAGCGCTGGGGGGCGGCGCTGTCAGCGCAGTCATAACCCAAGAGGCATCATTTGTTAGCGGTTGTACGGAGGTGCCCTTTTCTGCGGGCACCCTGCAGCCGGATGAGGTGCTGGTGGGTACGCTCACCGCCGCCCAGACGGTACGCACATTCTATACCGACGGCTGTCCGCTGCTGACACCTTGCCGGGAGGCGGTGCAGGTGAACCGGAGCGGACAGTGTCTGGAGCTGAGCGCCGATCGGTATGTGCATGTGGTGGAGCTGAGCAGGGCGGAGACGGTGTCTGATAACTATTTCAGTCTGCTGCCCGGAGAGAAAAAACAGGTACACTTCTCCGGCGCAGAGCCGAGCTGGACGGCATACACCCTGTGCGGCAAAGCGCATCAAGGAAGCAATGAAAATCATAGCGCATAGTAACAGCGGGAGCTGCCAGAAATGGCGGCTCCCGCTGTCTGTAAGGTGTGACAATTGCTGCCCGAAACCGTCCGGGTATAATATCTCTCGGTTTTTCTTTGCTTACCGGACAAATGGAAAACACCCGCTCGGCTTTCCGTTGCATATCTGAGTGAAAGAGAAATTCCCGAAATCCGTGCATATGTCGGACTTCGGGAATTGTTGGTATGTCTATGGGCTACAAAAAAGATATTTTCGGCAGTTTTGCGTATGACTTCGAACTCTCGCAAAAACTTATATTCGGTTAATCATATATGCGACTTTTATTTTATTATTCGGAAATAAGAACATCCCCGCCGGAGATTACCACGTCAGATGCAGAAATGGCACTGTCAACGGTATTCGATTCGTCAATTTCGCCTTCGTATGTTATCTGAACATTTTCTCCCACTCGGATAGCTCCGCTTTCTGCATAACGGGAGATGCGCAGATCATTCAGAAGGATTTTGTACGTGATTCCGTCATCGGGATTGGCGCAGAGAATGGAATCGTCTAACAGAATATACTCATCGGTTATCTCCGTAATCTTACCGACAATGGTATTCTGATACGGCTCATACTCTGCTTCGGTGGAATTCTCTTTTGCATATTTGATAATCTTACTGGCTGCATCTTCTCCGATATTGAAGAGGTATTGGTAATTAAAAGCGTTTGTCCACAGATAGCCATCTACAGTAACATACATGGCAACTTTATATACGCCGAGAGTTTCAGATGTGATCGTAAAACTGTAATACTCTCTATCATGTGCAACCCATTTCTCATCCTCAACAAATGGTGCATTTTCGCATCCGGCAAGAACTTCCCATACATAGTCATCATTGCTCAGTGTATAGTGTTTTTTGTTCGGACTGTCGCCGTTTACAGAGAACCGCTTCAATTCAATTGCTTTTGGGAGGTCTACCAGCTTGAAGAGCTCACCGAGCGTGTGCGGAGGTTCATAATTATCCCTCTTGAAGGTATAACAACTACCTTCCATCCTCACGGCGACAAGCTGGCTCTTATCGGCATATTTTAACTGATACACTTCAAATTTTTCAGTGTATCTATCTCCTTCAATTTCGTCAATGCCCAATACGGTATATGTTCCAATCAAATCGCCAAGGAGTTCTTCAGACACAAGGCGACCGTGACTTCGGTATACAATACCGTCAATTGTTACTTCAGTGTATTTCTCAAAAACGGTTTGATATTCCCATGGCCATACAATTCCTGATTCGCCTGCCATAATGTTAATGTCTTTATACCTATCGTTTGTGCCTCCTGGTGTAGGTTCACCGCCTAAAAGCGATGGAAGAACAAGCGCGCCTACAACAATGATCACGGCAAAGCAGGCTGCTATTGAACCCAATTTGAGCAAATGATTTTGTTTTTTCTTGCATTCTGCTGCCGCCTCGACAAGATCCTCATCGAGGTTACCGATGGCATTAGAAAATCTCGGTATTTTCATATTTCAACGCCCTCCTTAATGAGATAGTCCCTTAGTTTGTTTCGGGTGTAGAACAACATATTTTTGACCTTACTTTTGGTAAACCCAAAGCGCTCTGCAATTTCTCCGATAGAATCGAAGTAGAAATATTTCCGGATAAAGACATTTCGCACGTCCTCCTTTTGTGTGCGCAGGAAGCGGCTGACCAGTTTGCCTACGTCCTCGTCACTCACGTCGGGGGCATACCGATCATCCGGCAGTACCGATTCCAGTTCATCCAGGGACAACATTACATCCGCTGACCGTTTTTCACGCTTCATAAACTCCAACCGCTTCAGAGACAGGTTTCTCGCAATCTTACAGACAAAGGACATAAAATTACTCGGTCTTGTAGGCGGAATTGCATTCCACACTCCCACGTATGTATCGTTGACACATTCTTTCGAATCCTCGTGATTGTTCAGAATGTTATAGGCAATACTGTGGCAGAGCTTGCCGTACTTTGCATCCGTTTCCTTGATTGCCTGCTCATCCCGTTCAAAGTAGAGTTCTATGATTCTCAGATCATCCATGTTGTTCACCTCCCTTGTCAGACCTAAAAGCGCTTTCACCCATTAAGTACGTTTTTTCCGGCGTTGGTCTTATAATTAATAAAAAGTCGTGAATCTTTTTATCAAATAAAAATGATTGTTTTTCTAACTATATCATATTTCCACATTTCTTTCAATTCCTACAGAAAATGTCGTAAAATTATTTCAATGCATTCAATATAGGAGTTGAAAATATGAGAACATACACCCAAGAAGAAAAGCAAGCGGTCATTGACCGTGTTATATCCGGTGAGCTGTCGACGCATATCCTCGCCGACACCGGCATACCCAAGAGTACATTTTACGGTTGGTTACGAGCTTACCGCGAGGAACAGGAAGCCGATAACCGAAGGACAGTCAGTATCCGCAATTTTCATTTGCTTGAAAACAAAGTCGCACGTTTGGAGAGCATTGTTGAAATTCTTAAATCTGCGCCCTGCACACCCAAGGCACCTTTGAGGCAAAGGCTATACGCTGCCGAACAGCTTTACGGCAAATACAATGTGCACGTGATCTGCGATGCGTTTGACATTCCCCGCGGAACGTTTTACAACCACGTTCTCCGCAATAAGAAAGACAACACGTGGTATGCGAAACGCCGTGAAGAACTACGGCTTCGCATACAGGAGATCTACGACGAAAGCAATCAGATTTTTGGTGCTGCCAAAATTGCGGCAGTTATGAAAAGTGAAGGATTCAAAGTCAGTAACGAAATGGTACGCACGCTTATGCGTGATATGGGGTTAGTCAGCATTCGTCAGTCGGCGAAGAAATTATACGAAGACGAAGGCCGCAAATACAAAAACCTCCTTAACCAAGAGTTTGACACGTGCAAACCGAACGAAGTGTGGGTTAGTGATGTTACCTATTTTAAGTACGGCGAAAACGCTTATTATATTTGCGTGATTATCGACCTGTTCTCCCGTATGGTCGTGGGATATAAGATCAGCAAGACCAACAGCACACAGCTTGTAAAATCAACCTTTCAAATTGCATATAAAGCACGTCAGCCGGATTCAAGTTTGGTTTTCCATACCGACCGTGGCAGCAACTACCGATCCAAAACAATGAATGATTATATGCGGTCTCTGAACATCACACACTCCTTTTCACGTGCGCATGTGCCGTATGACAATTCCGTAATGGAATCGTTCTTTGCTTCTATGAAACGGGAGGAGTTATATCGCACCAAGTATCGCTCGGAATCAGACTTTCGAAGTGCGGTGGACAAGTACATGATTTTCTATAATACCAAACGCCCGCACAAGAAATTGCAATACAAGACTCCCGAACAGAAAGAAGAAGAATATGCCTTGAAACTGAAGGATTTCTGAGACACGTGCAGACAGACTAAAGGGTTCAAAAAGGTTTGTTTTTAATTTTCCGGATTGCCAAATCCGAGTTATTCGTTTTTTAGTCCGACTGACAAAAAGAAAATGCGACCTCGAAAAGCCGCATAAATACTGGATTTTATAATAAAAACACCATTGACTCCGAACTTAAGGGTTCAGATTTCAATGGTGTCTTTATATGGCGGAGAAGGAGGGATTCGAACCCTCGAACTGCGTTTAACAGTTACACGATTTCCAATCGTGCGCCCTCGACCGGACTAGGCGACTTCTCCATCGGTCAAGTGATGCGTCTCTCTCGGAAACGCAAGGCACATTATACTGAATTTCCGGCTGCTTGTCAAGCGGAAATACGAAATTTTTCATTTTTCTCGAAATTTTCCTTGAAAACAGCCATATAGTCGCCCGACGGTGTTTGACAGCATCGTCTCCTTGTGCTATTCTTGTATAGACGATACTATACTATAATAATAGAGGAGCAACTCCAATGACCCAGCATCCTGCCGAACCGATTTTGTATTTGGTGATCCCCTGTTATAATGAGGAATCCGTGCTGCCGGTAACGCTGCCGGTGTTTACCGCTAAGCTGACGGCGTTGACCGGGGCGGGGAGGATCGCACCCGCCAGCCGGGTGCTGCTGGTGGATGACGGCAGCCGGGATTCCACCTGGGCTATCATCACCGCTGCTGCGGCGGCGGATCCGCTGGTGGAGGGGCTGCGGCTGTCCCGCAATCGGGGACACCAGAATGCGCTGCTGGCGGGACTGATGGAGGCACGGCGGTGGGCGGATGTGACGGTGAGTCTGGATTGCGACGGGCAGGACGATCCGGAGGCGATCGACGCCATGCTGGCGGAATACGCAGCCGGATGCGAGGTGGTCTATGGGGTGCGCCAGGATCGCCGGAGCGACTCCGCCTTCAAGCGGGGGAGCGCCCAGCTGTTCTACCGGCTGATGAACCGGCTGGGGGCGGAGAGCGTCTATAACCACGCCGATTACCGTTTGCTGAGCCGCCGGGCGCTGGATGGATTGGCGGAGTTCCCGGAGGTGAACCTCTATCTGCGGGGGCTGGTGCCGCTGGTGGGCTATCGCAGCAGCAGCGTATATTATACCCGCACCCCTCGGGTGGCAGGGGAGACCCACTATTCGCTGGCGAAAATGCTGCGGCTGGCGATCGACGGCATCACCAGTCTCTCGGTGCGTCCCTTAAAGCTCATTACCGGTCTGGGGCTGGGGGTCTCGGCGGTCAGTCTGGTGATGATCCTGTGGAGCGTGATCCGATTTTTCTTGGGAAAGACCGTCACCGGTTGGAGCAGTATTATGTGCGTTATCCTGTTTCTGGGGGGAGTGCAGCTGCTGTGCGTGGGGGTGCTGGGTGAATATATCGGCAAGATCTATGCCGAGGTGAAGCACCGCCCCCGGTATATCGTATCCGAGACCACTCGCTCGGATGAGCCGTGATCGTCGAGGAGGCGTTTTTATGTCCCGCTCTCGGTATTCCCGTCGCTTTCGCCGCCGGCGCCGCCGGGCCGGCTGGCTGCTGCTGGCGTTGATCGTCGGGATCGCTGCCGGGGCTTTCGGCGTGGTGCGCTCGGCGCCCCGCCGCCGGGTGGCACGGCTGGAGCAGGTGAGCGTGCCGGATACGGTGGAGAAGGCGCTGCTGCCTATCGGCAGCGCCCGCTCGGGGCAGCGGCTGGCGGATATCCGGGGCATCGTGATCCACTATGTGGGCAATCCCGGCACCACCGCAATGAATAACCGCAATTACTTTGCCAAGGCGGACACGGAGGTCTGCTCGCATTTTGTGGTGGGGCTGAAGGGCGAGGTGGTGCAGTGCCTGCCCCTGTGGGAGCGCTCCGCCGCCAGCAATCAGCGCAACCGGGATACCATCTCCATCGAGGTCTGTCATCCGGACGACAGCGGTAAATTCCGGGAGGACACCTACGCCTCGCTGGTGCAGCTGACGGCGTGGCTGTGCCGCAGCGCCGATCTGACCACGGAGGCGGTGATCCGCCACTATGATGTCACCGGCAAGGAGTGCCCCCGCTATTATGTGCGGCATCCCGACGCATGGAAGACGTTTTTGGCGGATGTGCAGGAGGCGCTGTAGGGGCGCTGTCGAAATTCACAGTTTTCCGCCGGTGGCTTTGGGCAAAAGATGGATCATCCTCTAATTGACAAATTCCGTCGGTGGGAGTATACTGAAAGCACAACAGGAAACATTCGATATAAATCAAAAGATATGGTTTTGAAGTCTCTACCCGGTCGCCGTAAATGACCGGACTATCGATGTGGAAATAACCGGACGATGGCAATCGCTGTCGTCTGCGTCTTGGTTTTTCACATTGCAGAGCGTTCAAAACGCCCTGCAATTTTTTGTTTTGAGGAGGACAAGCCTGTGCAGCTGTTGGAGGATCGGATTCGGCGGGACGGCATCGTGGCGCCCGGAGATGTGCTGCGGGTGGATAGCTTCATCAATCATCAGATGGATATGGAGCTGATGAGCGCTTTGGCGGACGAGTTCTATCGTCTGTTTGCCGATGAGGGAGTGCAGCGGGTGCTGACGGTGGAGGCGTCCGGGATCGGCATCGCCTGTCTGGTGGCGTATCGGTTCAAGGTGCCGATGGTCTTTGCTAAGAAGTCCAAGACCAGCAATATCCCCGATACGGTGTATACCGCTACGGTGAAGTCCTATACCCACGGCAATGTCAATCAGATCATGGTATCCAAGGAGTATCTGCCCGCCGGAGAGCGGGTGCTGCTCATCGACGATTTTCTCGCCCGGGGCGAGGCGCTGGAGGGGCTGCGCAGTCTGGTGGAGCAGGCAGGCAGCACCGTGGTCGGCGCCGGAATCCTCATTGAAAAGGCATTTCAGGACGGCGGCGCCCGGCTGCGGCAGGAGGGAATGCGGGTCGAGAGTCTGGCACGGGTCGCCTCCATGAGTGTGGAGGAGGGCGTCCAGTTCGTGCGCTGAGCTCAGTATTTGGTACGCACCGTCCGCAAGGGCGGTAAATATAAAATGTACAACAAACGGAGGAAATGACATGAAGAAGATTCTGGCATTCGTTCTGGCAGCAATCATGCTGCTGTCTCTGGCAGCCTGCGGCAACAAGGACGGCGGCACCAGCACCCCCAACGGCGACAGCGCCACCGGCGAGACGGCGGATGTGCTGCCCCGCAAGGACGTCACCTCGGATGTGACGGTTCCGGACGATTTCAAGATCGGTATGATCTGCCTGCATGACGAAAACTCCACCTACGATAATAACTTCATCAAGGCTCTGAAGTCCGTGCAGAAGGGCTTGGGTCTGAAGGATGAGCAGGTGCTGATTGTTCCCAACATCGGCGAGGACAACAGCTGCTACGACGCCGCCGTGGATCTGGCGAAAAAGGGTTGCAATGTTATCTTTGCGGACTCCTTCGGCCACGAGTCCTTTGTGAAGAAGGCTGCGCAGGAGTATCCCAACGTGCAGTTCTGCCATGCCACCGGTACCTCCGCAAAGCTGGCGGGTATCAAGAACTTCCACAATGCGTTCGCTTCCATCTATGAGGGACGTTATCTGGCGGGTATCGCTGCCGGTATGAAGCTCAACGAGATGATCGAGAGCGGCAAGATCACGGCTGAGCAGGCGATCATCGGCTATGTGGGCGCTTTCACCTACGCTGAAGTGGTTTCCGGTATGACCTCCTTCTATCTGGGTGCCCGTTCGGTTTGCCCCTCTGCGACCATGAAGGTGCGCTACACCGGCTCCTGGTACGATCAGGCGAAGGAGCAGGAGGCGGCTACTGCCCTGATTAAGACGGAGAAGTGCGTGCTCATCAGCCAGCATGCCGACTCTCTGGGCGCTCCCACCGCTTGCGAGCTGGAGGGCGTTCCGAACGTGTCCTATAACGGCAGCACCTATTCCGCCGGCGAAAACTCCTTCATCATCTCCTCGGCGATCAACTGGGCTCCCTACTTCCAGTACATCATCGAGTGTGTGGCTAAGGGCGAGGATATCGACAGCGACTGGTGCGGCGATATCGCCACCAACTCCGTGGTGCTGAGCGGCCTGAACAAGGGCGTGATGGCGAAGGGCACCGAGGAGAAGATCAAAGAGGCTGTCAAGGCCTTCGAGGATGGCACCCTGCACGTGTTCGACACCTCCAAGTGGCAGAAGGACGGTCAGACTCTGACCGAGTATCAGGCGGACGTGGACGGCGACTTCAAGCCGGATACCAATGTCATTCACGACGGCTACTTCGATGAGTCCAATGCGGGTAAGTTCCGGTCTGCTCCTTACTTCGACATCATCATCGACGGTGTCACCAACCTGAACACCAACTACGGCGACTAAGCCGCACAAACAGTCAACTGTTGGGCTGCTCGCATGGTATGTGCGGGCAGCCCCGTTTGGCTTTTTCTTAACCGTCATAGGAGGATGCTTGTGAACGCTCTGGAATTGCGCAATGTCACCAAACGCTTTGGCGAGCAGGTGATCGCCAACAAAAATATCAGCCTGTCGGTGCGCAGCGGCGAGATACTGGCTGTGCTGGGGGAGAACGGCAGCGGAAAGACTACGTTGATGAACATGATCGCCGGGATCTATCATCCCGATGAGGGCGAGATCTTTGTCAACGATCAACCCGCCGTGATCGCCTCTCCCAAGGACGCCTTCGCCTACGGCATCGGGATGATCCACCAGCACTTCAAGCTGGTGGATGTATTCACCGCTACGGAAAATATCGTGCTGGGGATCGAGGACGGCAAGCGATATAACCTCAAGGAGGCAAATAAGCGGGTGGCGGAGATCTCCGCCAAATACGGCTTTGAGATCGACCCGAAGAAAAAGGTCTACGCCATGTCGGTGTCGGAGAAGCAAACGGTGGAGATCGTCAAGGTGCTGTACCGGGGCGCAGACATCCTCATTCTGGATGAGCCCACCGCCGTGCTGACCCCGCAGGAGACGGATAAGCTGTTCGCCGTGCTGCGGCGGATGCGGGATGACGGAAAATCCATTATCATCATCACCCACAAGCTCCACGAGGTGCTGAGTCTGTCCGACCGGGTGGCGGTGCTGCGTAAGGGCGAGTATATCGGTACGGTGAATACCGCCGAGACGAACGAGGCGCAGCTGACCGAGATGATGGTGGGCAAAAAGGTGACGCTGAACATTGAGCGCAGCACTCCCCACGATCCGGCGGATCGGTTGATCGTCCGGGGGGTGGATTGCATCAGCCGGGACGGCGTGCGGCTGCTGGACGATGTGAGCTTTACCGCCCGCAGCGGCGAAATTTTGGGGATCGCCGGCATCGCCGGCTCCGGACAGCGGGAGCTGCTGGAGGCGATCGCCGGTCTGCAGCCCCTGTCCGGCGGCGAGATCCTGTACCATGACCCTAAGAGCGGCAACACCGAGGATCTGCGGAACAAGACCCCCATGCAGATCCGGGAGCTGGGCGTGCGGCTGTCCTTCGTGCCGGAGGATCGGCTGGGTATGGGTCTGGTCGGCAATATGGATATTGTGGATAATATGATGCTGCGCAGCTATCGCAAGGGTAAGTCGGTTTTCGTGGACCGGCAGCCCCCCCGGCAGCTGGCGGATCGCATCATTGAGGATCTGGGTGTGGTGACGCCCGGTCCCTCTACGCCGGTGCGCCGCCTGTCCGGCGGTAATGTGCAGAAGGTGCTGGTGGGACGGGAGATCGCCTCGGCGCCGACGGTGCTGATGGCGGCTTACCCGGTACGGGGGCTGGATATCAATTCCTCCTACCTCATTTATAATTTGCTGAACCGGCAGAAGGAAAACGGCGTGGCGGTCATTTTTGTCGGCGAGGATCTGGATGTGCTGATGGCGCTGTGCGACCGGATCTTGGTGCTGGGCGGCGGACGGATCACCGGCGAGGTGGACGGGCGCACCACCACCAAGGAGGAGATCGGTCTGCTGATGACCCGCACGAAAGGGGGCAACGCCCGTGGCTAAGGTAGCTGAAAAGGTCGCAAAAAAAGAAAAACATACCCGGGAGCCGCTGCTGTATGTGGTGAAACGGGATACGATGTCCATGGGCAAGGCAGTGCTGATACGGGTCATTGCCATTCTGCTGGCGTTGGTGGTCAGCGGTGTGGTGACGAAGGTGCTGACCGGGGATAACCCCCTCTCCATTTTTGCCACCATCGTCAAGGGCGCCTTTGGTACCGGGCGGACGCTGGTGACCCTCCATGACATTGCGATCCTCTTGTGCATTGCGCTGGCGGTGACGCCTGCGTTCCGGATGCGGTTCTGGAATACCGGCGCCGAGGGTCAGGTGCTGATCGGCTGTCTGGCGACGGCGGTGTGCATGCTGACGCTGGGCGGCAAGGTACCGGACGGACTGTTGATTCTCATTATGACCGTGGCGGCGATCCTGGCCGGTGTGATCTGGGGCGTGATCCCCGCTTTCTTCAAGGCACATTGGGGAACGAACGAAACGCTGTTCACTCTGATGATGAACTATGTGGCGATCCAGCTGATCGAATACTTCCTCAAGGTGGCGGATAAATCCGGCTCCAACGTGGTGGGTCCCGATCTGCTGAACCACGGATGGTTCCCCAATCTGTTCGGTGTGCAGTATTTGCTGAATATTCTGATCGTGGCGGTGCTGACCGTATTGATGTATATTTACCTCAAATACAGCAAGCACGGCTATGAGATCTCGGTGGTGGGTGAGAGCGAGAACACCGCCCGCTATATCGGCATCAATGTGAAGAAGGTCATCATCCGCACCATGGCGCTGTCCGGTGCTATCTGCGGTGTTGTCGGTCTGCTGCTGGTGGGCGGTTCCTCCCACTCCATCGATTCCAATTTGGCGGATGGACGGGGCTTTACCGCCATCATGGTATCCTGGCTGGCGAAATTCAACCCCATCTTTATGATCCTCACTACCCTGCTGCTGGTGTTTCTGGAGCGGGGCGCCGATGAGGTGGCGTCCAAATTCGGACTCAATGGCGATTTTGCCGACATTCTCACCGGTATCATTCTGTTTTTCATCATCGGGTGCGAGTTCTTCATCCATTATGAGGTGCATATGAACCGGCACAAGCAGGCGGCTGCGGCAAAGGAGGGGAACTGACATGGAAGTAGTCATTGGATTCATCCAGCGGGCGATCCTGCAGGGGACGCCGCTGCTGTACGGCTCCACCGGTGAAATTCTTACCGAGAAGTCCGGTAACCTGAATCTGGGTATCCCCGGTATTATGTATATCGGCGCTATCTCCGGTGTGGTGGGCGGCTTTTTCTATCAGACCTCCGGCGCCAAGATCATTCCGTTCTGGGCGGTGCTGATCCCGCTGCTGTGCTGTTTGGCGGGCTCGCTGCTGGCGTCGCTGCTGTATTGCTTCCTCACCGTTACGCTGAAGGCGAATCAGAACGTGACCGGTCTGGCACTGACCACCTTCGGTGTGGGACTGGGGAACTTCTTCGGCGGCTCGCTCATCAAGATCGTTAAGAGCGACGTGCCGTATCTGGCGCTGGTGAAGATCGCCAAGGCGTATAAGGTGACGCTACCCTTTGCGGATAAGCTGGGCTCGGTGGGGAATCTGCTGTTCTCCTATGGGTTTATGGTGTATCTGGCGGTGATTCTTGCCGTGGCGGCGAGCATCGTCCTAAAGCGGACCCGCATGGGTCTGCAGCTGCGGGCGGTGGGCGAGAACCCCGCCACTGCCGATGCGGCGGGCATCAACGTGACCCGGTATAAGTACGGTGCCACTTGCATAGGCGGCATGATCGCCGGTCTGGGCGGCCTGTTCTACATCATGGACTACAGCAACGGCATTTGGTCGAACAACGGCTTTGGCGACCGTGGCTGGCTGGCGATCGCCATCGTGATCTTTGCCACCTGGAAGCCCACCATGGCGATCCTCGGCTCTTACCTGTTCGGTGCGCTGTATATTCTCTTTAACTACATTAAAGTGCCGATGCAGGTGCTGCCGCTCATCCAGATGCTGCCCTATGTGGTGACGATTTTGGTGCTGGTAGCGGTCAGCATCCGGAAAAAGCGGGAAAATCAGCCGCCGGCGTCTTTGGGATTGTCCTATTTCCGGGAGGAACGGTAAATACGCCTGTATAGGCAGAAAAAGCGCCCTCCGATGTGCATTGATATGTACCCAGTTTTCTGGACACCGTTATTTGAATTGAACAATTAGTTTCGCATCATGGATGCTTCCCGGAATT
>CAKTVV010000027.1 GCA_934630515.1 uncultured Eubacteriales bacterium
GTGTATTTGTCCACTTTCTGCATCTGCTTCAAGTGATAATAAAAGGTTGCACGGGGCATTTGAGCGATTGAGAGAAGAATCTTGAGTGCGTGTCTTTGCCTTAGTTCCTGAACTACCAGCGTTTTTTGTGCCGGCGTCGCTCGTCTTCCAAAACCAAGGCTTGCAATTTTTTTAGGTATTCATTCTCCGCTCGCAGCCGCTGGACTTCTGCCAGCAAATCTTCTTCTACCTCTTTCGGCAGCGTTCCGGACCTGCCCTTGCTGCAACACGCTTGTCATCGCTGACCTCAAATTGTCTCGCTGTCTCGCAGTAACTTAACTTTTCCTTCAGCATGGTTTCCACAACCAGTTTCTTGAATTCCGGTGTGTATCGTTTGTTCGGTGCTCCCTTTGGCATAAAAATCACCCCATTCGTTAGACATTATATCACTTTGTCTAACAAATGGGGTGCAGTTCATTGATCCACGGTGCATTTTGTGCATAAATTAAGAAAAACCGTCTTGTCAAAGATCTTGCGTTGTAGTATAATCATGCTGGAGGTCAGTCTGGGGGTGGGTCTGATAGCTATCATTTACTATGCTGAGGTCAATCTGATCTGTATAATTCTGCTGGCGCTGTTTTCCATGCAGATGCGCTATCGCAGTGACCGCTCCTCGGCAGAAAACCGGGTATTCAGCCTGATGCTGTGGGTGACGATGGTGCTGTGTGCATCGGATATGGTGGCGGGGATCTGCCGGGGACGGTTTTTCCCCGGCGCCCGGACGGTGATCGCCGTCAGCAATCTGCTGTATTATGAGGCGATCTCGGTGGTGTGCTACCTGTGGCTGGTCTATGTGCTGATCCGGCTGAAGATCATCAAGAAGCACATCCGTGGTCCGCTGCTCTGCGTCACCTCGCTGCTGGGGATCTCGGCCTTGACGCTGTCCAATCCGTGGACGGGCTTTTTGTTTACGATCGATGAGAATAATCTGTATACCCGGAGCAGCGGCGTGTGGCTGCACTGGCTGGTGTCCTGGTCCTATCTGCTGATCTCCACCGGGATCACGGTGGGGGTGATGCTGCAAAAGCGGAACCGGCATAAACGGCGCAAGCTGCGGGTGCTGCTGTATTTCATTATCGCTCCGGTGGTGGCGGCGGTCGTGCAGATGCGCTTTTATGGGGTCAGCTGTTTTCAGGTGGGGATCACGCTGGCGATTGCGATCGTGTCCCTGATGGAGCAGAATACGCAGATGCTTACCGATCCGCTGACCGGTCTGAATAACCGCTATGGCCTTGACTGCTACTGGGAGAGCTATGCCCAGCATAACGCTGAGCCCCAGCTGTGTGCGATGATGATCGATATTGACAGCTTCAAGCAGGTGAATGACCGGTTCGGGCATCTGGAGGGGGATCGGGCGCTGACGGATGTGGCGTATGCAGTACAGCGCAGCTGCGAAAGCCTGTTGCCCCGGGCATTTATGTGCCGGTATGGCGGCGACGAATTTTTGGTGATCGCACGGGATTGCAACCGCACGACGATGAATCTGCTGGCGGCGCAGATTTATCAGCGCCTGGAGCGCAAAAACAGGGAGGAGCAGTATCCCTATCGGCTGTCTGTCAGCATCGGAATAGCCGACGGGGGATGCAGCGAGCCGGAGGATATGTATCGATTGCTCCGGGTGGCGGACGAGACCATGTATCATACCAAAACGGAAAAACGGGACAAACGGCGCTGACCGGTGAATGCAACAGAGAGGCGTGCAGGAGGATCTCCTGCACGCCTTTTATGTCCGGTGCTGCAAACCGGACCGATCTGCCCGCTTTCGCTGAAAGAGAGCCCCCGGAGCAGCCACGCACCGGAATGTATCTGTGTCGGATCGGCTGGCGGCCTGCGCTGCGGTGGGCGGGGGATGTGCACCTGTTAAGGATCCGGCATAGGTAAAGCCCTACACCGCACCGCCGCAAAGGCGGTGGGCTGATGCATGGATACAATTCCTTTGGAAATTCCTCGCTGAATAGACGAAAAGCCCGTTTCCGACTCACTTGGTCGGGAACGGGCTTTTATATACCGATCCATGCTGCATAGGCACAGCTGTTCTGCGCCCAATGTCCGGGGTCGATCAGACCTCGTTGTTCTCCGCATTGCGGCGGCTGAAGATCCGGTTGATCTCCTCCAGATCGTCGTCCTCCCAAGAGAGAGACGGAGTCTCGCCGGAGGAGTTGTCGCCGTCCCGCCGGGCGTGGATGATCCGCTGTCCGTTTTCCTGCCGCTCCTTTTCGTCCGCCGTCAGGCCGGTGGCGATGACCGTCACGCTGATGGCGTCGCCCATCTTCTCGTTGAGGCTGTAGCCCCAGATGATGGTGGCGTCGGGGCTGACCAGATCGCTGATGGTGCTGGTCGCCTTCTCCATTTCCTCAAAGTCCAGATCCTCGGGCGCCATAATATTGATCAGCACGCCGTGGGCGTTCTCGATGGTGGTCTCCAGCAGGGGACTGTCCACCGCCGCCTTGGCAGCCTCTTCGGCACGGTCCTTACCCTCGGCCCGTCCCACACCCATATGGGCATAGCCGGCATCCTTCATCACGGTCAGCACATCGGCAAAGTCCAGATTGATGTCGCCGGCGGTCTGGATCAGCTCGGAGATGCTCTGCACTCCCTGCCGCAGCACATCGTCTGCCAGCTGGAACGCATTTTTCATGGTGAGCTTTTCGGTGGCGACCAGCTTGATGCGGTCATTGGGGATGACCACCAGACTGTCCACATGCTCCTTCAGCGCCTTGATGCCGTCCTCCGCCTGCTCCATCCGGCGGCGCCCCTCAAAGGAGAAGGGCTTGGTGACGATACCCACCGTGAGGATACCCATATCCCGGGCAATCTCCGCCACCACAGGGGCAGCGCCGGTACCGGTGCCGCCGCCCATGCCGGCGGTCACGAATACCATGTTGGCGCCCTGCAGCGCTGTCACGATCTCGTCCCGGCTCTCCTCGGCAGCCCGCTGCCCACGCTCGGGGTTGCCGCCGGCGCCGTGGCCGTGGGTCAGCTTTTCCCCAATCTGGATCTTATGAGAAGCCTGCGAAATATCCAATACGGCTGCATCGGTGTTCACAGCCAGAAACTCTACGCCACGCACATCGGCTTGGATCATGCGGTTGATGGCGTTGCCGCCGCCGCCGCCGACGCCGATCACCTTGATGACCACTTTGGTCTCCGGGACCATTGCATCGATCTGCATCATGTTTGCATCGTCCTCCCGTCGGAACAAGGGGTTCCCTTTTCCTAATGTATTAAACCCATTATAGCACACGCTATTTGGATTTTCAACAGGAATTTTCACACTTTTCTATAATGTTTGCCGGTGCGAAAGGGCGCCGCTCATTTCGGGGCGGAAAATGCAGATTTTTTCTGTTGTCATTTTTGTGTAAAAGTGGTATACTAATGGAAAATATAAGGAGGCTGTTTTATGGATGTTTCAGCATTGACGGTCGCAGCATTGTACGATCTGACCCACACGGCGGCGCAGCCGCTGCTGGCGGGGGTCACCTATCCCTGGGAGGCGCTGGATGGCATCGGCGCCTTGATCCGGCAGCTGGGGGCGACGCTGCCGGCGGCGGATTACGTCCATCCGGCGCCCACGGTGTGGGTCCACCGGTCAGCGACGGTGTTTGAGAGCGCCTATCTGGGCGAGAACGTCATCATCGGCGCCGATACCGAGGTGCGCCACGGGGCGTTTATCCGGGGCAACGCTCTGGTGGGCTGCGGCGCTGTGGTGGGTAATTCCACTGAGCTGAAAAACGTCATTCTGTTTGACGGCGTGCAGGTGCCCCACTATAACTATGTGGGGGACTCCATTTTGGGATACAAGGCGCATATGGGAGCGGGCAGCATCACCTCCAATGTGAAAAGCGACAAGCAGCCGGTGGTGATCCGGCTGGGGGAAGAGCGCATCGCCACCGGGCGGAAAAAGCTGGGCGCCATGCTGGGAGACCGGGTGGAGGTGGGCTGCGGCAGCGTGCTGAACCCCGGAACGGTCGTCGGCGCCGACGCCCGGGTGTATCCGCTGTCGGCGGTGCGGGGCTTCGTCCCGCCGCACAGCATCTATAAGCGGCAGGGGGAGATCGCCGTTATCCGGGAGGAATAAACGGCGCTCACAGGGGGGATATTCTTCCGTTGAGACTTTCAAAGCGGTAAATGTATTGCCTGACGGCGGAAAGCACCTGCCGGTCAAGGGTGCGGTTCTCGCACCGGGCGATATATTGCAGCTTGGCGTATATCTCCGCTGGGAACGGTATTTCGACCGGAATTTTATTGTCTGTTTTCAAAAGCCGTCCTCCCTGTTTTTTGGTAGCTGTGGCAGCTTCTGGTAAAACTGTGGAATACTACCCAATCATATGACAAATTGTCATGTTTGTCAAGCGGACAATATGACATAATGTCCTTGGGTGATGGTGTGAAGAACAATCTGAAACTGCTGCGCTGCCAGCGGGGCTATACACAGCTGACGGTGCAGATGAAAACGGGTATCGAACAGGCGCTGCTGTCGAAATATGAGAACGGTGGACGGGTGCCGCCCACCGAGACGCTGGTGCGGCTGGCGGACTTTTATGGGGTCAGTCTGGATTATTTGCTGTGCCGGACGGACGATCCGCAGCTGCACCGCCTGCCATAAAAAGGATGGGTTGTGACCCCGGGGTGGCTTACTGTGCTGCTCCGGGGTCGATTTGTGCAGCAAACCTTGAAATTTGCGTTTTTCTCTATGCAGCGGCGGAAAAATGTGGTATACTATGCCCGAACTCGTTTTGCGTCAGGAGGAGAGATACATATGTTCAATCGTGGATATTGGAAAGATTTAGCCAAACGCCGGATACAGGCCGCCTGGGGCGTGGCGGTGCTGGTAGCGCTGGTGGGGATGCTGCTGGGCGGCAGTCTCCGCCTGCAGAATCCGTATGCCCGTCTCACCGCCCAGCTCCGGTCGGGTGAGTCCTTTGGCGGCATCCGGGAGCAGCTGGAGGCATGGCTGGAGGATGAGACCGATTCGGCGGGCAGCAACCGGGACGGAGAAGCCGCCGACAATTTCTTTGATCTGGATACGGACTTCGGAAATGATCTGGGCGCTGAGCTACCCGATGACTGGGATTTTCGCTCCAGCGAGACGTGGCCGGTGATTGCAGGGATTCTGGGCGTGCTGCTGATCATCATCGGCGTCTTTATGGTGCTTGCCGTCCTCTATACCATCTTTGTGGGGAATGTGATCGGCACCGGTATGCGGGGATGGTTTCTCCGCTATAGCCGGGGCGAAAACGCCCCCTTTGGGGAGCTGTTCGCCTCCTTCCGCATTTATCTGCCGGTGGTCGCTGCCAATTTCCTGCGGAGCCTGTATACCTTTCTGTGGTCGCTGCTGTTTGTCATCCCCGGTATCGTGAAATCCTATGCCTACAGCATGACCGACTACATCATCTACGAGAACCCGAATTTGTCCGCCAATCAGGCCATCACCCTCAGCCGGGAACTGACTCAGGGGGCTAAGTGGGATCTGTTTGTGCTGGATCTGAGCTTCATCGGCTGGAATCTGCTCAGCGCCTTGACCTTCGGACTTCTGGGGATCCTGTACGTCAACCCCTACTATTCCACGGCGCACGCCATGGTGTATGACAGCCTGAAAATGACCGCCATCCAGTCCGGGCGGCTGACCTGGGCGGATTTCGGTCAGGTGGCTCCGGTGTATACACAGCCGATGACGGGCGGGGAGAGCTACTGACGTGCTGCAGGATTTTTGGACGGTTGCGCAAAATGTGCTGACCTTATTTATACTCATTTTTGCAGGGGTTTGCTGTCAAAAATTCCGGCTGCTCAATGAGGCGGCTGTCAAATGCTGCGCCAACGTGGTGCTGTATATCGCCACCCCCTGCGTGGTGATCAAGTCCTGCATCCGGGAGTTTGACGTGGCGATGCTCCGGGGATTTTTGATCGTGGTGGCGGCGGCGGTGGCGAACCACCTGCTGCTCATCGCCATCGCCCATCTGCTGTTCCGGGACAAGGACGAGGGACGGCGGCGGGTGCTGCGGTTCGCCACGGTGTTTTCCAATGCAGGCTATATGGCGATCCCGCTGCAGCAGGCGGTGCTGGGGGACGAGGGCGTGTTTTACTGCGCCGCCTACATCATCGTGTTCAATATCGTGATGTGGACCTACGGCGTGGTGGATATGAGCGGGCAGACCGGCGAGCTGTCCGGCAAAAGGCTGCTGCTGAATCCCGGGATCTTAGGGGTGCTGCTGGGGCTGGTGGTGTTTCTGTTCCCGATCCCCGTGCCGGGGGTGCTGCAGGATGCGCTGGGTCATATGGCGAATCTGAATACTCCCATCCCGATGCTGATCGTGGGCTATTATCTGGCGCAGACCGACCTGAAGGCGGCGGTGCGGGATGGACGCAGCTATCTGTGTCTGGCGGTGCGACTGGTGCTGATGCCGCTGCTGGCGCTGGGTCTGCTGCTGCTGTGCGGTGTGCGGGGCACGGTGCTGGTGTCGGTGATGATCTGCATCAGCACCCCGGTGGCGACGGCGTGTACCATGTTCGCCACCCGGTATGACCGTAACCCCCTCTTGTCGGTGAATCTGGTGTCTTTATCGACTTTGTGTGCGGTGGTAACGATGCCGCTGGTGATTGCGCTGACCAGCCAGCTGAGCCAGCTGCCGCCGCTGCTTTAAGACGGATCAAGGAGAAAAGACGATGAATATTGCTGAGATCGACTCCAATTTGCGGCTGGAAACGAGCCTGTCCGAGCCGGATATCGTCTGGGCGGATGCGGCGACGGCGCCGGTGCGATTGTACGGAGCGGCGGCGGGTTCGGACGGCCCCTACCGCCGCCTGCCGGTGGAGGTGGCGCAGCGGGTGAACCCCGGTGTGGCGTGGCTGTATCGGCATACGGCGGGTATCCGGCTGCGGTTTGCCACCGATTCGCCCTATCTGGCGCTGAAGGCGGAATGGGGCGATAAAGGGGGCGGCTTGGAGCAGATGTCTCACATGGCGCTGTCCGGCTCCGCCGGGTTCGATCTGTACGCCGTACGGAATGGACAGCAGCGGTTCGCCGGGGCGGCGCTGCCGCCGGTGAATGCAGCTGACGGCTTTGAGTGGCTGTTCCGGCTGCCCGCCGGACAGTGGGAGTATATTCTGAATTTTCCCCTCTACAATGGGGTGGAGCGGCTGTATCTGGGCGTCAAGGCGGGCAGCCGTCTGGCGCCGGGGGAGGAGACCTACCGGGCGGTGCCGCCGGTGGTGTTTTACGGCTCCTCCATCACCCAAGGGGGCTGCGCCGCCCGCCCGGGCAATGCCTATGAGGCACGCCTGTCCCGGCTGCTGAATGTGGATTTTATCAATCTGGGCTTTTCCGGCAACGCCCGGGGGGAGACGGCGATGGCGGAGTATATCCGGGCGCTGCCCATGAGCGTGTTTGTCTGTGATTATGACCATAATGCGGTGTCGCCCGCCGCTCTGCGGGAGACCCACCATGCGTTTTATGAAACCGTCCGTCAGGCGCAGCCGACGGTGCCCTATGTGATGGTGAGCCGTCCCAACCGCACGGAGGATCTGGACACCCGGCGGCGGCTGGCGGTGATCGCCGAGAGCTATGCCGCCGGGATCGCTGCCGGGGATCAAAACCTGTATCTGGTGGCGGGCAACGGCTTTTTCCCCGGGGATACGGCGGACGACTGCACAGTGGACGGCTGCCATCCCACCGATCTGGGTTTTTACTTTATGGCGCAGGGACTGGCGCCCTTGCTGGAAAGGCTGCTGGCGGCGGCGGAGTCGGGTTGAGAATTACCGAATGGTATACGGCATGGATCGATTTGTGCAAATACTTTGGCGGCGCTGTGTGCTACCATAGGCGCAGCGAAAGGAGTGTGTTTTCTGTGGATTCTGCATTTACCCGTTTGGGTGCGATGTTCGATTGTTCCCGCAATGCGGTGCTGCGCCCGGAGACGGTCAAGGAATGGATCGATGAGCTGGCGCCGCTGGGCTATACCAGCCTGATGCTCTATATGGAGGATACCTACGAGGTGGAGGAGGAGCCCTTCTTCGGCTACCGGCGGGGGCGGTATACCCGGCAGGAGCTGCAGGAGATCGACCGCTATGCAGCGGCGCACCATATGGAGGTGATCCCCTGCATCCAGACGCTGGCGCATCTGGCGACATCCCTGCGCTGGGATGAATACGCCCCCCATGTGGACACCGGCGATATCCTGCTGGTGGATGACGAGCGGGTGTATACCCTCATTGACCGGATGTTCCGGTCGCTGGCGGCGTCCTTTACCGGGCGGCTGGTGAATATCGGCATGGATGAGGCGCATATGCTGGGACGGGGCCGCTATTATGATCAGCATGGCGACACCGACCGGTTCTCCATTCTGCTGCGCCATCTGAACCGGGTGGCGGCGATCGGCAAGCAGTACGGATTTACGCTGCAAATGTGGTCGGATATGTTCTTCCGGCTGGCGAACGGCGGCGAATACTACGCCGAGGCGGGCGACCGGGCGGCGGAGATCCGGGCGAAGATCCCCGATAATGTGGAGCTGATCTATTGGGATTATTATTCCACCGATCGGGCGCATTACGATCAGATGAACGCCGCCCATAAGCAGCTGCAGGAGAGCTTCTGGTTTGCCGGCGGCGCTTGGAGCTGGACGGGCTTTGCCCCCCACAATGTGTATAGCATCGAAGCCACCCGGCAGGCGTTTGCCAGCTGCCGGGCGCATGGGGTGCAGAATGTGTTTCTGACCCTCTGGGGGGACGACGGGGCGGAATGCTCCAAGTGGACGCTGCTGCCGACCCTGTATACCGTTGCCCGGCTCGCTGCCGGGGAGGAGGATGAGGCGGCGATCGCCGCCGGATTTGCGGAGCGCTATGGGCTGCCGATGGCGGATATGCTGGCGCTGGATCTGCCGGATAGCTGCAACGGCACCCCCGGGCGGATCGTGGATGGAGAGAAGTATCTGCTGTTTAACGACCCGCTGGCGGGTCTGCTGGATTTTTCGCTGAACGGCGGCGAGGGAGCGGGCTTTGCAGCGGCGGCACGGCGGCTGGAGCCCCACCGGGAGGATGCCCGGTTCGGGTATGTGTTCGATACGCTGTATGCTCTGTGCCGGGTGCTGGAATTCAAGGCGGAGCTGGGCGTGCGTACCCGCAAGGCGTATGCGGACGGCGACCGGGCGGCGGTGGCGGCGCTGCTGCCGGACTATGACGAGACGCTGGAGCGGCTGAACGACTTCTATCGGGCGTTCCGCACCCAGTGGTATCGGGAGAATAAGCCCCAGGGCTTTGAGGTGCAGGATGCCCGGCTGGGCGGGCTGATGCTCCGGCTGAAAAATGCCCGGCAGCTGTTGGCGGATTATGCGGACGGCACCGTGGAGCGGCTGGAGGAGCTGGAGGAGCCGGTGCTGCCGCTGTTCGGTGCGGATAACGTGGGCAACGGTCTGTGCTTTAACAACTGGCGGCTGGGCTTCACTGCCGGCGCCATGTTCTGATGCGGCTGCGTTTGTGGATAGCGTATAAGAAGGTAAGTCCTCCGATCGGATGGTCGGAGGACTTACCTTTTGCGTGGATCGTACTGTTATCGGCGTGAAACGTGACTTCCCGCATGGGTGCGGCACGGCTGGTGCCGTTCCGTTTTCCGCTGCTGTACAAATTTGATCGCTTCCGGCTGTCGCTGCCGGGAGGAATGATGAGCCGGGCGCCGTCTGTCACAAAAACAGACGGCGCCCGGCTTTGCGTATCCGATGGCGGAGATTGATCAGTGCCGGCCATCGGAATTATTGTATACATTCAAATAATGGATCTCTTTATACTTTTGCGGAGAAAGCCCGGTCTCCCGCTTAAAGGCCCGTGCAAAGGATTTGGGGTTGTCGTAGCCGATCTTATAGGCGATGTGGTAGACCTTTTCGTTGTTCATCAGCATCACGATCGCCTGAGAGATGCGTGCCTTGACCACATATTTTTGCGGCGGGATCCCGTAGGCGTGGGTGAATTCCTGAATGAAGTGCGCCCGGGAGTATTGAGCGATCTGCGCCAGAGTTTCGTTGGACAGATCCAGCGACAGATTGCGGTTGATATAGTCCACCACGGTCTCCAGCGTGCTTTTATTCTCGCTGCGATGGTAGAGATTAAGGTACAGATAGGTGACGAAAGCACTGACCGTCTCGCTCATCACCGGAAAATACCGCTCATCGCTGAACAGGGTGATCATATCGTAGTTGGCTGTCCGTTCGTTGGGGTTGTGCAGCATCACCTCGGCCATCTGTTGGATGAGGGAAATATAATTCTGAAAGATCGGATCGTCCGACAGATTGATCTTGATGACATTGTTGAATTGCCATCCCTCGATCTGGAAGTGTCCCCAGATATGGTAGAAGTATTTGCTTTCGCCGGCGGAGAGTGCATAGGACTTGCGTGGCAGCAGATAGACATTTCCCTTTTCCAGCCGGATCGTGCCGTTTTCATCACGGAAATAGCTCTCGCCGTCGCACACATAATAGAAACGATAGAAGCCGAAATGGCTCATGGTGGCGTATTCTTCAGGGATGCTGGATTGTCGTCCGAACAAAAACCAGGTCAGCTTGATATTATCCATGGAGTCATTCCTCTTCGGTGACGGTCAGCTGCGCATCGGCCAGTCGGGGATCGTCAAGCTGCAGCTCCGGCTGGGTGCCGTGCGGATGGCTGAGGGTGATAGCGGGACGGTCGAAGTCCAGACGGATGGATACACGGATCAAGCCGTAGGGGGTGGGGACGGCACCCTCCAGTGTCTTTAACCCGCAGGGCTGCGGATGAAAGGAAAAGCGGCGGAACCCGGCCTCCAGCGGACGGACGCCCAGCAGATATCCGCTCATAAGGAAGGCGACACCGGTATCCGGATGCGAGGAGTCGTTCCAGCAGGCGCCGTTGGCGACCCGTGTATGGGAGTAGGGCATACATTCGGTGGTGCAGGCGGGTCCCTTTTCATCCTGCACGGCATCGATCCAGTTGAGGGTGCATTTCCCCAGATAATCGATCTTGCCGGTGGAGCCGGTCAGCATCCGATAGGCGACCTCGGCGTATCCGTACCGCAGACATCCCCGCATAAAGAGGATGGCTGCTTTGCCCATCTGGAACTGTTCGTCCTGCAGGCGGCACATCTGCCCGACGGTTTTTTCGGCGTACTCGGCGGGTATTTGCCCGAAGGCCAGCGCAAAAGCGGTGGAAAGGTAGCAGGGGGTGTGATCCTCCAGACTGTTGTGCAGCATGCCGGTATCCGCATCCAGAAAGTGCTGCAGCAGCGCCTGCCGCATTCGCTGTGCGTTGGCGGCAAAGCGCTCGGCGTCGGCGTTGAGTCCGCAGGCGGCGGCGATCCGTGCGCCGGCGCAGAAGGCCTCCACGACGATAGCATTATTATAGGAAAAATAGCCGTAATCATTCAGCGCATGATCCCACAGCCCCTTGGAGGTCTCATAGCGCTGATAAAACAGCCCGTTTCCGTCCACGTTGCACCACAGATAGTGCAGATCGGCGCAGATCGACTCGTACCGCTGCTGCAGCAGCGCCCGGTCGCCGTCGAACCGATATTCATAGTCTACCGTGATGATATACCAGGCAGAAAAGATATCCGACTGGTACAGACCGTAGTTCAGCGCTCCCGGCGTCTGCGTATCCTCCGGATAGCAGACGCCCCAGACGAAGCCGTTGGGGCATTGATGCTGCCGGAACATTTCGACGCTCTGCCGCATAGGGGCAAAGGTGCCGAAGGCATAGTGGATGTTTTCGCCTGCCCAGTACAGGTCACCGATCCAGGGCAGCCGATCCCGCTTGGCGCCGTCGGCGATAAAGGCGGGAGCAGCGGCAAAGCGGTAGCCATCGGTGCCGCTCTCGCCGGTCTCCCGGTAGAGCGGGGTGCCGTCGGGGGCGGTGACGGTATAGCCATGGATGATGGCGCAGGTCTCGGTCATCTGGCAGAAGCCGATGCTGCCGCCGGTTCCCGGCAGGGGGAGCGACACTGTCTCGCCGTGGAGCTGCAGCTGCAGCTCCTCTCCGGAGAGGGTCGCCTCCAGATGGTGAATCTCGTTTTCGCCCAAGGGAGCGATCTGCCGTTCCTCCAAAAGCGTTTCGGCGCCGTTTTGGCGGCGCAGCAGCCGCAGGGTGCCGTCCGCCGCCAGCCGTACGATACAGCCGTTGCCGTCCCCGTCCGCCCGCAGCAGCAAGCCGAAGCTGTTGACCCGATCCGGAGAACAGAGCAATTCAAACTCCAGTGACAGCGTCAGATCCTGCCAGGACAGCCCCGGCTTCAGCACGACCGCTGCGTCGGCGCAGGTCAGGGTGCGGAGCAGCAGGCGCTTGCGGCAGATATCCAATACCGAGGAGGTGTCGATGGTCGCCAGCTGTACCGTATAGATGCTGGCATCCCACAGATAGTTCAGATCCTCCCGGTCGGAGCGGAAATAGCCGCCGTAGGCATCCAGAGAGGAGGTGTAGTAGATGTAAAACTCGGACAGCTCGACGGTACCCGGCTCGTCCAGCGTCAGCAGCACAAAGCGCTGCTGTCCCTGCTGATAGGCATGGGTATACAGCCCGGTGCGGACGATGCGGTACAGCTCAAACCGGTTGGGGTTTGCCGGCAGCACCGGCAGCTCCGGCCCCAGATATTTGCAGCTGCCCCGGTGAAAATCCCCCTGCTCCCGATAGGTCGGATCGGTTATGAAGTCATACCAGTCGGCATAGGCGCAGCGCAGCAGCGGAGCGCCGGAAAAGGCGGCGACACGAAAGCAGGGATACCCGCCGGGGGAGGCGGGGCCCAGATCGAGACAGACATAGGGCTTGGCATCGTCCGCCTGCCAGTGCAGCCGCAGGGTGCCGCCGGAAAGAAAGCCTTGGGCATTTTCCACGCAGCCCTCTGTGTATTTGATGCCGATCGCCCGGCATTGCCGGTCTTTCGGGGTAATCTGATTGTTCACGTATTCCACTCCTTAAGCTCTGCCAATGGTATATCCTTCCTGTACAGGTCTGTGGGTCGCTTTTATATCAACTGTAATTATATCGGCCGTATCGGAACAATAAAACCACAATTTGTTTTGAGGAGGGCGCAATTCGTCTTGAACTCTACCGAAAGACGGCAGGCGGACGGAGGATCGCAGGCGACTTTTTGGTGAAAATCCCTAGCCTGTGCCGGTGAAAATATCTCTGTGAAAGGTGCGTGCTTAAGTTTTTGGGATATACTGCCAAAAAAGTACCGCCATTTTGTATGCACCGCAAAACGATTTGTGCGCTTTTAGCCGCCTTTTATAAAAATTGTGTCCTTTTTGCGCAGGCGACTTTTGGGTAAAACAGCTGACAAATTGTAACCACAACAGAATGAACGGTGGTTTTCATTTCTGTGTGCAACTCTTATAATGGTTGTGTGATCGACCGAAAGAATTTGTGAATATTTGCATTGGAGCCGATGGCTCGCATCATGAGAAAGGGATGGGTGATCCGAATGGTGAAAAAACGGCTTTTGACAGGTGTGCTGGCGGCTGCGCTGGCAGTGGGATTTCTCAGCGGCTGCGGGGATACGAAGCCGACGGACAGCAACCCCGGCGGCGACAGCTCGACTGCGGGGGTAGGCTTTTCCGAAAAGCAGTACGATATGGGCGCTAAAACCATTAAGCTGGCGGATTCCTATTGGATCGGCGGCGAGACGGCGACGGCGGAGCGCAACGAATGCGCCAAAGCGCTGGAGGCAATCGAGAAGGATTATAACTGCAAGATCGAGGTCTTTGCACCGAATACCTCCTCTATCAATAAGGATATTACCGCCAACGTGGCAGCCGGAAAGGTGTATGCCAACATCATCAATCTGCAGCATGAGTTTTCCGAGGTGTTCCGCAGCGGCAATATTGCCGATGTGTCCACCATCAAGAATCTGGGGCTGAACAGCAACCGGTGGCTTTCGGTAGGGACGGATTTCAATACGGTCAATCGGGTGCAGTACGGCGTGGCGTTTCTGGAGCGTCAGTGCCAGACCATCAACTGGAATGTACTGACCTATAATAAGACGCTGGCGGAGTCCTATGGCATTGAGGATCTGTACCAACTGGTGCGGGATAAAAAGTGGACGTTCGATAAGTTTGCGGAGATCTGCCAGACGGTGACGGCCAAGTCCAACGGTGCGGTCAAGGGCATGATCAACGGATACCCCTGCTTCGGCTTCTTCCTGTCCGCCAACGATGTGGACTATGTGGTGCAGAAGGACGGACGGTATACCTATAACGGCCTGAGCGATAAGCTGCTCAACGCTCTGCAGTTCTGCCAGAATTTCAATAAGAACGGCTTGCTGGATATGGCGGACTTTGTGGGGGACGATTACGGTCTGAAGGAATCCAACGTATTCATGGACCGTAAGGTGTTCTTCCATCTGTCGGATTTCTGGGTTGTTTCCGAGGTGTTCTCCAGCGGTATGCCGGATGACTACGGTGTGCTGCCGCTGCCCATGGGGCCGGATGCGCAGGACTATATCGGGCTGGCGACGAACTGCAAATCCTTCTGCTTCATTAAGGGGGATCCGGATATCGAGGATGCGGCTGCCGTGCTGGTGGCGATGGCGAACCGCACCGGTATCACGCAGGAGGAATGGGTCAAGCAGCAGGTGGAAAACTCGCTGCGGGATGACGAATCCGGCGAGATGCTCAGCCTGATGCTGCAGAATCCGGTGACCACTGTGTACACCGATCAGCTGGGGAGCGACTGGGGTACGCTGCTGCGTACCTGCATTTACGATATGTCCCTCACGCCTCGTCAGGCGATGGAGCAGGCGCAGCAGGGCGCACAGAGCAGTATCGACGAGTTTTTCGGTCAGTGAGCAGCAGAAAATACAAGTATAAGCGTTTATTGCAGGGCACCCGGTGAGAAAGGAGAGACCGAGATATGAAAAAAGCAAGAATACCGGCGCTGGCGCTGGCTGCGGTCCTCCTGCTGTCGTCGATCCCTGTGGCGGCAGCCCAGACCGGCTCGGAGGAGGCAACGTCTGCCGCCTCGGCAGGGTCTGAGGTGCAGCGGTATACCGCCTATCTGGCGAGTGTTCCGGAGCAGCACGACACCGGGAAGAGCGTCACGGTTTCCGGAACGGAGTATACCGCCGGGAGCGGTGTGCGGTCCGTTTCCTTGCCGGAGGACGGCGGGGCGGCGCTGATGACCGAGGAGGAATCCTCGGTGACCTGGAGCTTTTCCATACCGGAGAGCGGTATGTATGCATTTCGCATAGCGTACTACCCTCTGGAGGGGAACGGCACGGAGATCCAGCGCCGGGCGTCGATCGACGGCTCTGTGACGGTAGCCGAATTGGAAAATGTGACCTTTCGGCGGGTGTTTCGGGACAGCCAGCCGATCGAACGGATCGAGGGCGGCAACGACATCCGTGCCGGTCAGGAGGAGGTGCGCCGTCTGATGACGGCGGATATCTGCGACAGCAGCGGATACCATCCCGGTGCGCTGCGCTTTTATCTGACGGCGGGCGAGCACACCTTGACTCTGGAGGGAATTCAGGAGCCGCTGGCGGTCGTATCCCTTACCGCCTATTCCGAAACGGTGCAGACGGTCGATTATGCGCAATATCTGGCGGACGTCCCGACCAAGACGGCGGCGGGCATCGGCGGCAGCGGGCTGCTGCTGTATGAGGCGGAGGAGCCGGCGGAGCGGTCCGATGCGGCGATCTATGGGGCTTCCGATAATACCTCGCCGGAGAATTCGCCGTATGACTATGCGGCGCAGAAGCTCAATGTGATCGGCGGCAGCAAATGGCAGTCGGTGGGGCAGTGGATCTCTTGGGAGGTAAACGCTCCGGAAACGGGCTTGTATCAGATCGGTTTCCGCTTTCGGCAGCAAAACGCCCGACAGGCGGTGCGTAAGCTCACCATCGACGGGGCGGTTCCTTTTACCGAGGCGGAGACGCTGGTGTTTCCCCGCAGCGATGCTTGGCAGGTGATGCTGGCGGGCGGCGAAACGCCCTATTCCTTCTATCTGGAAAAGGGGACGCACACGCTGCGGCTGGAGGTGGTGCTGGGCGCCATCCGGGAGCCGCTGGTGGAGGCGGCGGAGATCCTGGATCGGTTGAATGAGGTCAACTGGTCGCTGATGACGGTTCTCGGTACCGATCCGGATACCAATCGGGACTATCAGCTGGGCTCCTATATGCCGCAGGAGCTGCAGACGCTGGCGGAATGTGCCGTGGGGCTGCGTGCGGTGGCGGAGCGCTTTATGGAATTATCCGATCAAAAGGATGCGGCGGTGGCGGAGCTGGAGCAATTTGCCGAGCTGCTGGAGGATATTTCCTCTAAGCCCTCCAAGCTCCCGGCACGGTATTCCTACTTCCGGGATTCGGTCAGCTCCTTTGCCACGCTGATCGAGAATGAAAAGCTGCAGCCGCTGCTGCTGGATCGTCTGTTTTTGGCGGAGCCGGAGGCAACCCTGCCGGCGGCGGACAGCTCGCTGCTGGTAAAGTTCAAATACGGCTTTCTCCGGTTTCTTTCCTCTTTCGTGCATGATTACAGCGCCTTGTCGGATACGGCGTCTGCCGACCGGACGGTGCGGGTATGGATTGGAAACGGTCTCTCCGGCGGACGGGATCAGGCGCTGGTGCTGAATCGCCTGATCGCACAGGATTTTACCCCGCAATCGCAGATTGCGGTGGATCTCCAGCTGGTACCGGCAGGCACGGTGCTGACGGCGACGCTGGCAGGAAAGGGTCCGGATGTGGCGCTGCAGCTTGGCTCCGGCGATCCGGTCAACTATGCCATGCGCAACGCCGTGCTGCCGCTGTCCACGCTTGACGGCTGGGAGGAGGTCAAGGCACGCTTTGCGCCGGAGGCGCTGGTGGGCTTTACCTATCTGGATCAGGTATATGCGGTGCCGGAGACGATGGATTTCCCCGTGCTGTTTTACCGCAAGGATATTATGGATTCTCTGGGCATCCGGGTGGAAGCGCTGGAGACCTGGGACGATCTGATTGAGGTACTTCCCACGATTCAGTCGGGCAATATGAATTTCGCCATTCCCACCACCTATCTGAGCTACTACATATTCCTGATGCAGAATGGCGGCTCCCTTTACGATGCGGCGGGCACCTGCTCCCAGCTGGGACAAAAGGCGGCGCTGGACGCATTCTATCGGTATATGAAGCTGTATATGAGCTATGGAATGCCGTATTCCTATTCTCTGGAGACACGGTTCCGCAGCGGCGAAATTCCGCTGGCGGTGGCCAATTACTCGGTCTATAACATCATCAAGATCTCCGGTCCGGAGATCGACGGCCTTTGGAGCATGGCGCCGATTCCGGGCATACGGCAGGCAGACGGAACGGTCAACCGCACGGCGCCGGTCTCCTGTGCCGGCTGCGTTATTATGTCGGCTGCCAAGGACCCGCAGGCCTGCTGGCAGTTCCTGCAGTGGTGGACGGACGCCGAGGTGCAGTATGAATACGGTCGTGAGCTGGAAAGCACGCTGGGCACGGGCGCCCGGTATAATGCCGCCAATTTGGAGGCAATCGGTCGTCTGCCGTGGAATGCACAGGAGCGGCGGGTGCTGCGCAGCCAGATGGAGGCGCTGTGCGGCGTGCCGGAGGTGCCGGGCGGTTATATGACCTCCCGCAACGTGGATTTCGCCATCAAGGCGGTCTATAGCACCAACAGCGATCCGCGGGATACGCTGCGTTCGTACATTCCGGCGATCGACGAAGAGATCCGGCTGAAACGGAAGGAATTTCACTTAGATGAGTAACGGAAAAGGAGGAAAGCCGATGAACACCGGCTTGCGGAGACGGATCCGTGAGGATCTGCGCTATGAATGGAAGCAAATGAAGCGCCATCGACTGCATTATGCTCTGATGGCTCCGTATCTGCTGCTGTTTACGGCGTTTGTGATCGTCCCGGTGACGATTGCGATCATTTTCAGCTTTACCTCCTTCAATATTCTGGAGCCGCCGGAATTTGTGGGTCTGCAAAACTTCTTTCGCCTGTTTCTCAACGATGAGATCTTCATTACGGCGGTCAAAAATACACTGATCTTTGCGGTCATCACCGGTCCGGGCGGCTATTTGCTGGCGCTGTTGTTTGCGTGGCTGATCAATGAGCTGCCCCATGGGCTGCGGGTCATCCTGACGGTGGTGTTTTATGCGCCGTCGATGTCCGGCGGCATGACGGTGGTGTGGAGCTATCTCTTTTCGGCGGATGCCAAGGGGTTCCTGAATGCCTGGCTGATGCGGCTGGGGCTGGTGAATGAGCCGATCAGCTTTCTGACGGACAGCCGGTATATGATGGGGATCATGATCGTGATCATTCTCTGGATGAGCCTCGGCACTACGTTTCTGTCGTTTATTGCCGGCTTTCAGGGGATTGATAAGTCCTATTATGAGGCGGGGGCGATCGACGGGATCGCCAATCGCTGGCAGGAGCTGTGGTTCATCACCCTGCCGCTGATGCGCCCGCAGATGCTGTTCGGTGCGGTGATGAGTATTACGGCGGCGTTTGGCGTCGGGGATATCATCACCTCGGTCATGGGGTATCCCAGTGCGGATTATGCCGTGCATACGGTGATGAATCACCTCACCGACTACGGTACGATCCGGTATGAGATGGGCTATGCCTGCGCCATCGCCACACTCCTGTTTGTGGTGATGATCGCTACGAATAAGCTCATTCAGGCGCTGCTGAGGAAGGTGGGAACTTGATGAAAAAACGGGTGTCAAGATCCCTGGGCGGCGATCTGCTGCTGCTGTTTTGTCTGCTGCTGCTGGCGGCGGTGATGCTGCTGCCGATCGTCTACGCCGTGGTGACCTCGCTGAAGCCGAACAATGAGCTGTGGCTGTTTCCGCCCCGCTTTTATGTGCGCAATCCCACCCTGAAGAATTACCGGGATCTGTTTGAGCTGATGAGCACCTCCTGGGTGCCCTTTACCCGCTATTTCTTCAATACCTGCTTTATTACCGTGGTGGGCAGCGTCGGCCATATTTTTCTGGCAACTATGTGCGCCTATCCGCTGGCGTGTTACCGCTTCCCCGGCTCCCGTATGATCTTCAGCACGGTGCAGACGGCGCTGATGTTTTCGGCGGCGGTGATGGCGATCCCCTCGTTCATCGTGATCTCGGTGCTGCATCTGGTGGATACCTATTGGGCGCTGATCCTGCCGGCACTGGCTTTGCCGCTGGGGCTGTTTCTGATGAAGCAGTTCATCGAGCAGATCGTCCATCCGGCGCTGCTGGAAAGCGCCGATCTGGACGGTGCCGGCGAGCTGGTCAAATGCTTTCGCATCGTGTTTCCGATGGTCAAGCCGGCTTGGCTGACGCTGGCGATCTTTTCGGTGCAGACGCTGTGGACGGTGGGGAATACCCCGTATATTTACAGCGAGCAGTATAAGACCCTCAGCTATGCCATGTCGCAGATCGTGGCGGCGGGCATCGCCCGGCAGGGGGTGGGGGCGGCGGTCTCCATCGTGATGATGCTGGTTCCGCTGCTGTTTTTCATCATTTCCCAGTCCAACGTGGTGGAGACCATGGCGGCGTCGGGTATGAAGGATTGATCTGTATGGAAAAGGAGGAATCGCCGTGCATCGGCTTCAAAGACTGACGACCCTGCTCTGCGTGGCGGCGGTTCTGCTGCCGTCGCTGACTGCTTCGGCAGACTCGTATCTGTATGTCCGCAAGGGGCAGGCGGTTCCTGCCCCCGCCGCCTACAGTCTTGTGCAGGAGGTGACGCTGACGGCGGACGGGCTGCCGGCGCAGACCCCGCAGGATGTGTATCGCACCGAGGACGGGACGCTGTATATTGCCGATACCGGGAATGATCGCATCCTGATCTGCGGGACGGACTATCGGGTGCAGGGGACCATCACCCGGCTCGCCCGGGCGGACGGCTCGACCGATCGCCTGCAGGCGCCGGAGGGCGTCTATGTGGATGGGTCCGGCACGGTGTATGTGGCGGATACCGGCAACCATCGGATCGTGCGCTGCGCAGCGGACGGCACGGTGCAGCGCATCATCGAGAAGCCGGCGAATCTGACCGGCGTCAGCGAGGATTCGGCTTTTAATCCCACCAAGCTGTCCGTGGACAGCTCCGGCCGCCTGTATGTGGTGGCACGCAACTACAATCTGGGTATTCTGCAGCTGGACGCAGCCGGCGGCTTTGTAGGCTATATCGGCGCTCCACGGGTACAGTATAATCTGATCCAGATGCTGTGGCGGAAGCTGTCCACCGAGGAGCAGCTGGCAAAAATGGAGCAATACGTGCCGACGGAATATAACAATCTGGCGATCGATTCCGAGGGCTTTGTGTACGGGACCATCGGCACGCTGGATGCCGAGAAGCTGGAAGCGGTCATCCGCTCCGGTGACACGAGCGGTTCCGTTTCGCCGATCAAAAAGCTGAATACCACCGGCAGCGATGTGCTGAAGCGCAACGGCTTCGTGGCGCCGCTGGGGGATCTGGAATATGAGGAGAACCCCTCGAAGATCGTGGATGTCGCCTATGGGGAGAACGGCGTGTATGCGCTGCTGGATGCCGAGCACGGTCACATCTTTCTGTACGATGACAACGGCAATCTTCTGTGCGCCTTTGGCGGCAACGGCACCGGCGCCGGTATGTTCCGGCAGGTGTCCTCGCTGGTGTTTGCCGGACGGACGCTGGTGATCACCGATGCGCTGACGGCGAAGCTGTATGTATATGCGCCCACCGAGTATGGGGCTTTGGTGCTGGATGCGGTGGCGGCGCAGTACAACGGCAATTTTGACGAGGCGTATGCCCGCTGGAGCGAGGTGGCGCAGTGCAACCGCAGCTTTGAATATGCGTTTGTGGGTGTCGGTCAGGCATACAGCAATGACGGTCAGTACGAGCAGGCGATGGAGTGCTTTGCCTATGCGGACGATAAGACCAATTATTCCAAGGCGAAGGCGCTGGCACGCAAGGAGACGATGCGCACGGTGTTTCCGGTGATCTTTATCGTTCTGCTGGTGATCGCCGCCGGAGCGTTTTTGTACGGTATAGTGGATCGGGTGCGGCGGTATATCCGGGGCGAGATCGGTCCCGGCAAGTAGTCTGCGGAAAGGAGAGAGCGACCGTGAAGCCATGGCTGCGGGAGATCCAATATAGCTTTTATCTGGCGGTTCACCCCTTTAAGGGCTTTTGGGGGATCAAGCATGAGGGAGTCGGCAGCGTGCGGGCTGCGACGGTCCTGCTGGTGCTTTATACGCTGGTGTCGGTGCTTTCGGCGTATTTCACCGGCTATTTGTTCTCGCCCAATGCGGCGGGGGAGGTGCAGCCGGCCCGGCAGGCGTTCACCATTCTGGCGCTGTTTTTCGGATATTGCATTGCCAACTGGGCGTTTACCTGCCTGTTTGACGGGGAGGGGACCTTTGCGGACATCTATCGGGCGACGGGGTATGCGCTGCTGCCGCTGATCCTCACCACGGCGCTGCTGATCCCGCTGAGCAACTTTTTTGTGATGGAGGAGCAGGCGTTTTATACGACGATATCCTCTCTCGGGGCGGTATGGACGGCATTTCTGCTGCTGATCAGTGTGCTGGTCACCCATAATTATTCGCTGGGGAAAGGACTGGGGATGATCCTCTGTATCGGGTTCGGTATGTGTGTGATCGCCTACATAGCGTTGTTGTTTTTTAATTTGCTGCAGCAGATGATCGGGTTTGTGGTGATCGCAGCCACGGAGTTTACCGCACGGTATCTGTGAGGCGGCAGGGAATGAAAGGGGCTACGGGCAGATGCGCACGGGAGTGAGTAAAAGACGAACAATATTTCTGCTGGTGCTGGCATTGGTGGCTGCGCTTCTGGGCGGCTGCCGGTCCACCGCTGACGGAGCCCCGGCTGCCGCCCGTTTTTCCGGCGTAAAGAACGGGGCGATCACCGAAACGCAGCTGACGGTTGCCGATCCGACACAGGCGGCGCTTGTGCGGGAGCGGATGAAACGGGTGCTGTCCGACGGCACGGCAACGCTGTATATCGGACAGGCGCATGATGTGGCGCTGGTGGATGAGCGTACCGGCGCCGTGTGGTTCTCCAACGAGGGGCTGTATGACGAGGGGGCGGATGCCTATTCCGCCGACCAGAAGAAATATGCCTTTTCGCAGCTGATCGTGCAGTATTACCGCAGCGATAATGTGGCGGTGGAGGTGACCTCCTACCCGGAGTGCTACGACGGCGGCGAAAAGGATCAGGTCACCGAGACGGTGGAGGGAAACACGCTGACGGTGCGGTATGCCTTTGGCACCGACATGGACAGCCGGGTGATCTTTCAGGTGCTGACCGCCGAGACCTTCCAGCGCATCACCGAGCTGGCGGAAAAGGCGATCGCCGACAAGACGGTATCCTCCTCGGAGTGGGGGCGGATGAAGGCGGCATACAATACGGTCGTGTACGATGAGCTGGACGCCAAGGAGCGGCAAAGCTATACCGAGCGGTTTTCGACATTCGGAGCGGGGGATACGCTGTATGTGCTCAATCCTGCCGCCACCTATATTCAGACCGATAATATCGAAAAGGTCTGCAAGCGGCTGGGGCTGACCCGTGCCGATGTGGATGCGGAGGAGACCAAGGCGGGCGGCTCCGGCAGCCTGACGGCGACGGTCCCGAATTTTGTGATCGAGATCCGGTATACGCTGGACAGCGGCGATCTGCTGGTGAGCGTCGATATCGGCGCTATTTACGAGCCGGAGAATTTTTATCTCAACCGGGTCAGCGTTCTGCCCGCTTTCGGCGCCACGGAGAGCAGCGCCGACGGCTATCTGCTGTTGCCCGACGGGGCGGGGCATATCGTACCCCATACCACCGTGCCGGAGGGCAGCGATCATATGACGATCGCATTCTACGGCGACGATGCGGCGATCGAGACGGAAAAGCGGTCCGATCAGACGCCGGCGGCTGCCTTCCCGGTATTCGGGATCCGGCAGGGCGAGCAGGGGCTGTTCGCCGTGGTGGAGAGCGGCGACGGCATCAGCGGCGTGGAGGCGCAGCTGGCGAACCAGAACCACCGGCGTAATACCGTTTCCCCCTATTTCAATTACCGTGTGCGGGGACAGATCAAGACCGGCGCCGGCTCGGACAATAAAAACTATGTGTATTCCCAGCAGCTGTCGGCGGAGCCCTATGCGATCCGCTATCACCTGCTGTACGGCGGCCGCAGCACCTACAGCGGCATGGCGGCCTACTATCGGGAGTATCTGACGGCTACCGGCGGCATGAAACGGATGGCGAACGGCTCGTCTTACTTCATGGAGATCTATGCGGTGGGTGCCCTGACGGGGCAGAAAAACGTGCTCGGCGTCACAACGGAGGCGGCGCTGGCTGCCTCGGATCTGACCTCGGTGCAGGAATGGATGCGCACCGCCGCTATACCGGCGCTTTCCGTGCAATATGAGGGGCTGTTCAACGGCGGCGTGGACGGCAGCGCCCCCACAAAGCTCCGTCTGGTGCAGGCGCTGGGATCGGCGGAGGAGCTGCGGACGGTGCTGGCATCCGGCGGCGTGACGCCGGTGCTCAGCTTCCAATCGGTGGCGAAGAGCGGCAACGGTATCCGCAGCAGCACCGATCTGGCAAAGACCGTCAGTAAGACCTATGCGTTTCTCGGTGAATACAATGCGGCGACCGGATTGGTGGCCGATAGCGGCAAACGGTTCCTCCTTAGTCCACGGAAGTATGCGGCGGTCACCGAAAAGCTGGCGGCGGCGTATACGGTCTATGGGTGCGACCGATTGGTGCTGCGGGAGGCGGCCTCGGTGCTGCTCTCGGATTTCAGCGATAAGCAGGCGGTCAACCGGGAGGATGCTAAGCAGCTGGTGCAGCAGGCGCTGCAATCGCTGGAGCAGAGCGGTTTGCAGCTGACGCTGGAGGGGGCGAATGCCTACGCCCTGCCCTATGCGGCGGCGCTCAGCGCCGTTCCGGATAACACGGCGCCCTCGTCCCTGTCGGGACAGGCGATCCCGTTTGTGGGTATGGTGCTGCATGGCAGCCTGCCCTATGCCGCCGCACCGCTGAATGAGGCGGAGTGCTACGAGGATGCGGTGTTGGCGTTGGTGGAGAGCGGCGCTTCTCCCGCTTTTCGGATCATCACCGGCGATATGGCGGTGCTGTCCGATACGGAGTATAGTCGGTATTACAGCGCCTCGGCGGCGTATTGGACCGAAAAGATCCAGACGCTGGATGCACGTCTCAGCCGCTTTGGCGCAGCGGTCGCCACGGCTGAGCTTGTGGAACACACCGTGTCGCCCGATGGAATCACGCAGGTGCGGTATTCCAACGGCTGCTGCGCTTTGATCAATAAGTCAACGGAGACCGCCGCCTTCAACGGCATTGAGGTGGCGGGCAAGGCCTTCCGGCTGTTTAACGGAGAGGGGGAGGAGCTGTGAAACGAATACAGAAACGCTTTTCTCTCTCGCTGACAGAGCGAAACGGTCTGCACGGATATGTGTTTTTGCTGCCGTTTCTGATCGGTCTGTTTTTCATCTTTCTGCCTTGCGCTGTGCAGTCGCTGTACTATGCTTTCTGCGATGTACAGATCGGCTTCGGCAATGTGACGGCTTCCTTCGTGGGGCTGAATAACCTGAAGACCGCCTTTTTGTCGGATGTGGAGTATCGGCAGATCCTGCTGCGCACGGTGCGGGGCACCGCCGTGGATACGATTATTATTCTATTTTTCAGCTTTTTCATCTCCAACATTCTGAACCAGAAATTTGTCGGGCGTTCTCTTGCCCGCACGCTGTTTTTTCTGCCGGTGATCCTGTCTACCGGGATCGTGGCCGCCGTGGATACGGCGACGGCTTCCTCCATGGCGGAGACGGCGGGCAGCACCATCGGCTCCGCCTTCGGCGGGCAGAGCTTATCCTCGTTCTTCGATCTGGAGGAGCTGCTGCTGTCGATGGAGTTGCCTCAGGGGATCACATCGGTGATCACCTATGCAATCGATAACACCTATACGGTGGTGAATCGCTCCGGTGTACAGATTCTGATCTTTCTGTCGGCGCTGCAGGGGATCCCCGCCTCGATCTTCGAGGCATCCAAGATCGAGGGGGCGACCGGCTGGGAGGAGTTCTGGAAGATCACCTTTCCCATGATCACGCCGATGATTTTGGTGAATATCGTCTATACGATCGTGGATTCCTTTACCAACCCCGTGTACGGGATGCTGGACTATGTGGAGAAGCAGGCGTTTTCCTACAATCGGATGGGGTATGCCTCGGCGGTGTCGTGGGTGTATTTTCTGATCGTGCTGGCGGCGCTGCTGGTGATCTTCCGCATCACCTCCAAGCGTATCACCTATATGAATTCCTGAGGAGGGGTCCCATGACGCATATGAAAAACGGAAAGAGCCTGCGTGTGCGGATCCGTTCGATCCTGTGGTATATCGTACGGCTGACCATCATCGTGGGGATCTGCTATGTGATCCTGTACCCGTTCCTGACGAAGATCATCAACGGCTTTAAGAGCTACAGCGATCTGATCGATCCGACGGTGGAGTATTTTCCCAAGTCGCCCTCGCTGGAATATTACCGGCGTGTCATACAGGAGATGGATTATCTCCGCTCCCTGTTCAACACGACGGCAATCTCCCTGATGGTGGCGCTGCTCCAGACGGCGGTGGCGGCGGTGGTCGGCTATGGCTTCGCCCGGTTCAAATTCCGGGGGAACCGGCTGCTGTTTGCTGCCGTGATCCTGATGCTGATCGTGCCGCCGCAGACGATTCTGGTGCCGCTGTTTGTGCGGTTCAAGCTGTTCCTCGGCTTTATCAATCTGATCGATACCCCGTGGCCGACCTTTATCATGGCGGCGACGGGCACCGGCTTTAAGGCGGGCTTGTACATTTTTCTGTCCCGGCAGTTCTTTATGAATATGCCCAAGGAGCTGAATGAGGCGGCGGCCATCGACGGCTGCGGCGTTTACCAGACCTTTTTCCGCATCATGCTCCCCTCGGCACGCTCGATCCTGACGACGGTGTTTCTGCTGTCCTTCTCCTGGCAGTGGACGGATACGCTGTATAACGGGCTGTTCTTTCAGGATACGGCGATCCTGTCCAACGTCATCAACCGGGTGGGGATCGGGGAATCCATGGCGGTCTCGGGCAACCTGCAGAATGTAGCGGCGATTCTGGCGATCGCCCCCTTGGCGATACTGTATATCTTTGCGCAGCGTTCCTTCGTTGAGTCGATCGACAACGCAGGAATTGTAGGATAAATCTAACAAAGAAAGAGGTATGCTTATGAAAAAGAAGATTCTGGCTCTCTTATTTGCTGTAGCTTTGGCGGTCACTGCGACGCTGGCGGCGAGCGGCGTGGACGACGGGCGCACGGTCGAGGAGACGGTTCCGGCGGACAGCACGGTTTCCGTCTCGGATTACCGCAGCGCACACTACGGGACGGCCCTGTCCAAAACGGATAAGGATTATGTCTCTCTGGAGGAGGCGGATTTCGCCACGGGCAGTCTTTCCGCCACCGACGATGTGGGACGGACACTGACGACGGATACGACCGCATCGACCGGTCGGCAGGTGGCGGTGTTTTATACCCTCGGCTCCTCCGAGACCTATGCGCCCCAGACTTTTTCCTCCGTGCTGGATGCCGGCGGCACGCTGGCGGGCGGCATGAACTATTGGTGGGGGAAGCCGCTGTTCGGCTGGTATCATACGTCGGACACCTATGTGATGCGCCGTCATATCGAGATGCTGACGCTGGCGGATGTGGACTATCTGGTGTTTGATACCACCAACGGGAAAGCCTTCACCACCGATGCGCTGAAGATGATGAAGCTGCTCCATGAATACCGGCAGCAGGGCTGGGATACCCCGCAGGTGGCGTTTTATACCAACACCGCCTCGGCGGCGACCATGCTGACGATCTACGCCGACATCTATGAGCAGAACAAGTATCCGGACACCTGGTACATGGTGGACGGCAAGCCCCTCATCATCGGCACCAGCAAGCCGGCGGTGATCCGGGACTTCTTCACCTTCCGTGCCAGCCAGTGGCCGGGACAGGACAAGGTGACGGGCGGCTACCCTTGGATCGACTTTAACGAGGTTGCCACCCCGCAGGCGGACGAGAACGGCCAGCATAAGGTCATCCCCGTATCGGTGGCGCAGAACTCCTCCAACTATATGAGCGATAACGTGCTGTACGGACTGACGGCGCTCACCGGCGGCAGCCGTGGCCGCAGCTATCACAACGGCGCCGATAACATTACCGAGGATTCCTATAAGTATGGCTATAACTTCCAGGAGCAGTGGGAGAACGCCATCAACTCCGACGCCGAGACGGCGCTGATCCTGCAGTGGAATGAGTGGCGGGCTATCGCCTGCTACGGCACCGGCAGCAAGCCGATTCTGGTGTTCGATACCATGACGAATGAGTTCAGCCGGGACATCGAGCCCATGGAGGGCGGATTCTTCGACAACTACTATATGCAGATGGTGCAGAATATCCGTCGCTTTAAGGGGGGCAGCACCGCTGTGACCCAGACGAAGCAGAAGACCATCGACATTGCCGGCGGCTTCAATCAGTGGAGCGACGTGACGGTCACCTATCGGGATATGGCGAACGGCGGCGCCCGGCGGGATGCGCTGGGCTACGGCGATAATCGGTACACGGACAACAACGGCCGCAACGAGATGATCTATTCCAAGGTGACGCAGGATGCCGACAATCTGTATTTCTATGTGCAGACGGCGGCGGATATCACCGAGGATCGGGACACCGGCAGCTGGATGCGGCTGTATCTGGATACCGATAACGTGCTGGATAATTCCTGGAACGGATACGAATACATCCTCAATTACGCTGCCTCCTCGGATACCAAAACGACGGTCGCCCGCTATGAGGACGGCGAGCCGGTCGTGGTCGGCGAGGTGAGCTATCGGGTATACGGCAACCAGCTGATGATCGGTGTGCCGAAATCCATGCTGGGCCTTTCCGGAACGCAGTTGAAGCTCAACTTCAAGTGGGCGGACAGCCGCACGGAGATCACCGGTGTGGAGGATTTCTACACCAAGGGCGACGCCATGCCCTACGGACGGTTCAACTATGTGTACAATGCACAGTGACAATGGGGCGAATCAAAGGAGAAGATCAATGAAAAAAGCAATTGCAGTGATGGTATCCCTGATCCTTCTGATCTCCGGCTTTTCCCTGACAGCCGTGGCGGCTGTACCCAGTTATACGGCTGCCTACGCCACCCCCACCGTGGATGGCGTGGTGAATGCGTCGGAGTATGGAGCGGCGGTGCCGTTCAATAAGAGCAATCTCAGCCTGTTCTACTACAACAGCGCCAATGAGGATCCCACTGGTGCTAATGCAGACTATCCGGATATTACCTATTCTTTTGCATGGAACGAAAAGGGTCTGTATGTGGGCATTACCTCGCTGGCATCCAAGACGGACATTGCCGATGGAAAGTTTCAGTTCGATCTGAGCCCGGAAAAGAAGATCAAGGACGGCAAGATCGGCGTATTTTACACGGTGCGGGTGCTGTCCTCGATGGTGTCCATTGCCCGGGATAACTACCAGACGGGCGGCAGCAAAAAGCCCACGGAGAACATCACCCGCCGGGACGGCGTGCAGGGAGCCGCTAAGCAGGTGGGCGACCGCTGGAACATCGAGGTGTTTATTCCCCTTTCGGAGCTGCAGGTCACAGCCAGTGTCTCCGGAGCCAGCGGCAATTTCTCCACGCTGACGATGAAAGCCGGTACATGGGGCGTAGGCTGCTATTATGTAGGTAATGGCGGCGGCTACACCAGCACGCAGGGCGCCGGAGCCAACTCCTTCGACCCGCAATCCGGTGAGGGTGAATTGATCCAGTATTATAACAATCTGGTGCTGGCTTCTGCCGGCAATACCTCGAACCCCGGCGGGAACACGTCGAACGGCAATAATTCCTCCGGCAGCAGCAGCTCCGACGCCGGCACGGTCAGCCGTCCGAACGGCAATAATACCTCCGGCAGCAGCTCCAACTCCGGTACGGCCAGTCAGCCGGGCGGCAACACCTCCGGCAGCACGGCGGAGCCGGACGGCAGCTCCGATGCGGATTCTGCAGACGATCTGCCGGTGGATTCCCAGCCCTCCGATGTGTCACAGGAGCCGGATGCTCCGACGGAGAGCACCGACGATGTCAATACACCTGTGAAGAAGAAAAACTTTGTACTGCTGCCGATTTTAATTGTGACAGCCGTAGTGCTGGCGGCTGCGGTGGCAGGCGTTGCGATCTATTTGGTAAAGAATAAGAAAGCTACCCCGGCAAATTCCGATACTACGGATGAATGGAGTGGTAAGAATGACCGGTAAAAAGGTTATCGTATTCATCGCAGTGCTTTCGATGCTGTTTTCCCTGATGTCTGCGGCGTTCATGCTGCCGTCGGTTGCGGCGGTGACAGAGGCGGAAGTGTCCTCTTACAACGCCGCTGCCAATGGGATGCCCACCGGCGATACCTCCGCCTACTACTGGACGGCGGAGATCCTCTCCGGCACGGGTAAATCCGGCACTGTGACGAAGCT
>CAKTVV010000028.1 GCA_934630515.1 uncultured Eubacteriales bacterium
GCTCAAGGTGCGCAAGGCGAAAAGGGTGAAAAAGGTGACACCGGCGCTCAAGGTGCGCAAGGCGAAAAGGGTGAAAAGGGCGACACGGGTGCCCAAGGTGCGCAAGGCGAAAAGGGCGAAAAAGGTGATACCGGCGTGAGCGTGACCGGCGTGACGCTGGAGGACTATAAGCTGGTGGTCACTCTGTCCGACGGCACCGTGCTGCGGCTGGAGCAATCCCTGCTGGGCGCAACAGGCGCCAAGGGGGATACCGGTGCGCAGGGCGTACAGGGCGAAAAGGGTGAAAAAGGCGACACCGGCGCAGCGGGACGGGGCATCGACCGGGTGGTGCTGACCGCCGAGGGCTGTTTGATCTTTGAATACTCCGATGGCACAAAGTCGGAGCCCACCGCCTCGCTGATGGGGGCACAGGGTGCCAAAGGCGAAAAGGGCGAGAAGGGTGACCCCGGCGCGGACGGACGGGGGATCGTCACCGTGTCGCTGGACGGCGGCGACCTGTATGTGACCTATTCCGATAGCGCCACCCCGGTGCGCATCGGCACGGTGCAGGGGGAAAAAGGGGATAAGGGTGATCCCGGCGCACAGGGCGAGAAGGGTGACCCCGGCGTGGACGGGAAATCCGCCTATGAGCTGTATAGAGCCGCCTATCCGGACTATACCGGCACCCTCACCGAGTGGCTCGCCTCGCTGAAGGGCGATACCGGTCGGGGCATCCAAAAGACGGAAATCGTGGACGGCAAGCTGATCGTGACCTACACCGACGGCACACAGGAGGATTTGGGGAGCATTACGGCGGGCGACCCCTCCGCCAGCCCGGACGATTACTTTGTTTTCACACTGTTGGCGGATGGCACATACGGTGTTGGAATATCCGAAACGCACAAGTTGTATGCGAAAGAAGCCATTATTCCGTCGGTGCATAACGGGAAAGCGGTTACGGCGATAAACATAGAAGGCTTTAAAGGTACCAATTGGATAGAAAAAATATACATTCCGGATAGTGTAAAAGCAGTTGGCGCAGGCGCTTTTAGCAGTTGCTACAGGCTTTCGGAAATACGCCTACCCCAAAACCCGGAATTCACGGAAATTTCGGATTATTATAAAGCCAGCCGAACGTTCGAAAAGTGCCAATCCCTGAAAAAGCTAACAATACCGGCATCGGTCAAGAAAATCGATCGTAATGTATTTGGATACGGTACTTCCTACTTTCTTGAAGAATTGGAGTTTGAAGATTGGAAGGATTGGTATTTTGTTCTCAACGGCACAAAAACGCACGCCGATTTTTCGGATGATGCACGAAAAAATGCGCAGCTCTTAGAGGACCGGGCATATGTAACTCTTACTATCGAGAAAGAATAGACGAGTCCAACTAAAAAATGACAACAAAGGAGATTATGACAATGAGCACAATCATTACAGAGGATACAACGCAGACTGAATTATCATTGGCAGACACTTATCTGGTTGAAAACGCCGATGGTGCAATCAGGAAAGTGGTCTATCGAAAGCATTTGCTGGACACGCAATGGTGGAATAAAAGCTTTTATCCGGTGCTGGAGCAATATACCGAACAGGCTTTGAAAAACAGAGCAACATTCCGGCGCTTTGTGGCTGAGGCGGAAAGCGCCGGTTACAAGATTTACCAGCTGACACAGCTGTAACTTCCCCCGGCGGCGCAGATACGCTCTGCGCCGCCTTTTCTATTCCCTATCCCCCTCCGCTTTCAGTCCCTCCACAAAGCGGCGGGCGCAGGCGGACAGGGGCGTTTCCGGACGGTACACCAGCTGGATGCCGGAGCGGATGGGCTCCCGCAGCGGGGCGACGGTCAGCCCCGGCTGGGCGGCGGAGGCGGGGACCACCGCCACCCCCATGCCCGCCGCCGCCAGCTGCACCGCCGTGCGGGCGTCGTCGCACACGCACCGGGGGCGCAGAGCCAGCCCCGCCCGCTCCGCCTGCTCCCGCAGCAGCGGCTCCCACCGGCGATAGATCACCAGCGGCTGGGCGGTCAGCGTCTCCAGCGCCACCGGTGCGGCGGGCAGCCCCCCGGCGGGCGCCACCGCCACCAGTCGTTCCTCCGCCAGCGGCAGCCGCACCAGCCCCTCATCCGGGCAGGGGGTGCGCACGATCGCCAGCTGAATATGCCCCTGCCGCAGCTGCTCCAGCAGCCGGAAGGTGTTCGCCTCCGTCAGCCGCAGCTGCACCCCCGGCATCTGCCGGGTGAACGCCGTCAGCCACCGGGGCACCATCTCCCCCGCCACCGAGGAGACCACCCCCAGCCGCAGCACGCCCCCCGCCGGGTCGGCGCAGGCACGCACCTCCTCCCGGGCAGTCTGCTCCAGCTCCAGCAGCGTCTTTGCCCGCTCATACAGCCGCCGTCCGGCGTCGGTCAGCTCCACCCGGCGGGCGCCCCGCTCCAGCAGCGGACACCCCAGCTCCTGCTCCAGCGCCTGCATCCGGGCGCTGAGGGGCGGCTGGGTCATATACAGCTTGCGGGCGGCGGCGGAAATGCTCCCCGTCTCCACCACGGTGACAAAATACCGCAGCTGCTTTAAGTCCATTTTGCAACACTCCTATACTATTTTCGTATAGATACCATACGAAACAAATAGTTTTCCTATCTCTGAGAGTATGATATACTATATAGGTCAAAATAGCAAGGAAAACCGGAGGAATTGCCGTGAAAAAATTGCTGCGCTATATGCGCCCCTATACAAAAGAGTGTGTTTTCGGCCCGCTGCTGAAGCTGGCGGAGGCGACGCTGGAGCTGCTGGTGCCGCTGGTGATGGCGGCGGTCATCGACCGGGGCATCGCCACCGGCGATAAGCCCTATATCCTCAAGATGTGCCTGCTGCTGGCGGGTCTGGGGGTGGCGGGGCTGATCTTCGCCGTCACCGCCCAGTATTTCGCAGCCAAAGCCGCCGTGGGGTTCGTCTCCCGGCTGCGGCAGGCGCTGTTCGGTCGCATCCAGACCCTGTCCTATGCCACGCTGGATGACACCCGCACCGACACGCTGGTGACCCGGCTCACCGGGGACATCAATCAGGTGCAGAACGGCACCAATCTGGTGCTGCGGCTGCTGCTGCGCTCCCCCTTTGTGGTGTTCGGGGCAATGGTGATGGCGTTCACGCTGGATGTCAAGGCGGCGCTGGTGTTTGTGGTGATCATTCCGCTGCTGAGCGTGGCGGTGTTCGGCATTATGCTGCCCTGCATCCCTCTGTATAAGAAGGTGCAGGCCCGGCTGGATACGGTGCTGGGGCGCACCCGGGAAAATCTCACCGGTGTGCGGGTCATCCGGGCGTTCCGCAAGGAGCCGGACGAAATCGCCGGCTTCGACCGGGATAACGCCGCCCTCACCGCCGGGCAGAATTTCGTGGGGCGCATCAGCGCCCTGCTGAACCCCCTGACCTATGTGCTGATCAACGGCGCCATTCTGGTGCTGCTGTATACCGGAGCGATCCGGGTGGAAACAGGGGTCATCTCTCAGGGCGTGGTGGTAGCGCTGTATAACTATATGTCTCAGATCCTTGTGGAGCTGATCAAGTTAGCCAACCTCATCATCACCGTCACCCGCTCGGTGGCGTGCGGCAACCGCATTGAGGCGGCGCTGGAGCTGCCCGCCGCCGCCGATGCCGGGGAGGAAGCCCCGGCGGCGGTGCCGGGAGCCCCCCGCATCGAATACCGGGATGTGACCCTGCGGTATCATACCGACAGCGCTCCGGCGCTGGAGCATATCCGGCTGGCGGTGGAGCCGGGGGAAACGCTGGGCATCATCGGCGGCACCAGCGCCGGCAAGACCTCGCTGGTGAATCTGGTGCCCCGGTTCTATGACGCCACCGAGGGGCAGGTGCTGGTGGACGGCGTGGACGTGCAGCAGCTCCCGGCGGCGGCGCTGCGCCGCCGCATCGGCGTGGTGCCCCAGCAGGCGGTGCTGTTCCGGGGTAGCGTGCGGGATAATCTCCGCTGGGGCAATCCCACCGCCACCGACGAGGAGCTGTGGGCGGCGCTGGAGGCGGCGCAGGCGAAAGCCGTGGTGGCTGAAAAGCCCGGCGGGCTGGATTTCGTGGTGGAGCAGGGGGGACGCAACCTGTCCGGCGGTCAGCGGCAGCGGCTGACCATTGCCCGGGCGCTGGTGCGCCATCCGGATATTCTCATTTTGGATGACAGCGCTGCGGCGCTGGATTATGCCACCGAGGCGGGGCTGCGGCGGGCGCTGCGGGCGCTGCCGGGGAACCCCACCGTGCTGGTGATCTCCCAGCGCATCGCCTCGGTGCAGCACGCCGACCGGGTGGCGGTGCTGGAGGAGGGACGGCTGGTGGGGCTGGGCACCCACGACGAGCTGCTGGCGACCTGCCCGGTGTATGCCGAAATTTGCCGCTCCCAGCAGAAGGAGGAGGTGTCCCGCCATGGATAAGAAAAAACAGACGAAAATGCAGTGGGGCACCCTGCGGCAGGTGCTGACCTATATCGGACGGTATCGCTGGATGCTGTGGTGCTCCGTGCTGCTGGCGGCTGCCACCGTGGCGCTGACCCTGTATGTACCGATCCTGCTGGGGCGTGCCATCGACCGGATGGTGGGCGCCGGGCAGGTGGATCTAGGAGCAATCCTGCCGCTGCTGGTGCAGAGCGGGGTGCTGGTGCTGCTGACGGCGGGGCTGCAGTGGGTGATGAACACCGTCAATAACGCCCTGACCTACCGGATCATTCGGGATATGCGTCGGGACGCCTTTTATCACCTGCAAAAGCTGCCCCTGTCCTATCTGGACACCCATCCGGTGGGGGAGATCGTCAGCCGGATGATCGCCGACGTGGATCAGTTCGCTGATGGGCTGCTCATGGGCTTTACCCAGCTGTTCACCGGGGTGGTGACCATCCTCGGCACTCTCATTTTTATGCTGTCCATCCACCCGCCCATCACGCTGGTGGTGGTGCTGCTGACCCCCCTGTCGCTGCTGATTGCCTCCTTCATCGCCAAGCGCACCTTCCGGATGTTCCGGGAGCAATCGGTGACCCGGGGGGAGCAGACGGCATTCATCGACGAGATGGTGAACCAGCAGAAGATCGTGCAGGCATTCGGACGGGAGGCGGAAAATCAGCGGCAGTTCAACGCCATCAATGACCGGCTGGAGGTCTGCTCGCTGAAAGCGGCGTTCTTCTCCTCGCTGGTGAATCCCACCACCCGGCTGATCAACAGCCTGATCTACGCCGGCGTCGGACTGGCGGGGGCGTTGGCGGTGGTGGGCGGCGGCCTGACGGTGGGCGGGCTGTCCTGCTTCCTCAGCTATGCCGGACAGTACGCCAAGCCCTTTAACGAGATTTCCGGCGTGGTGACGGAGATGCAGAATGCCCTTGCCTGCGCCGGACGGGTGTTTGACCTGCTGGCGCAGCCCGTCGAAACACCGGAGGCCCCCGGCACACTGCCGCTCATCACCGGGCGGGTGGAGCTGGACGGGGTGGCGTTCGCCTATACGCCGGAGCGCCCCCTCATCGACGGTCTGAACCTCACGGTGCAGCCCGGGCAGCGGGTCGCCATCGTTGGCCCCACCGGCTGCGGCAAGACCACCCTCATCAACCTGCTGATGCGGTTTTATGATGTGGACGAGGGCAGCATCCGAGTGGAGGGGCAGGATATCCGCTCCGTCAGCCGCCACAGCCTGCGGGCAGCCTACGGCATGGTGCTGCAGGAGACCTGGCTGAAAACCGGCACCGTGCGGGAAAATCTGCTGTTCGGTAACCCGGATGCCACCGAGGAGGAGCTGCGGCAGGCGGCAAAGGCCGCCCATGCCGACGGATTCATCCGGCGGCTGCCCCAGGGGTACGATACGGTGATCTCCGGCGACAGCGGCAATCTGTCCGCCGGACAGCGGCAGCTGCTGTGCATCGCCCGGCTGATGCTGGCAAAGCCGCCCATGCTCATTCTGGATGAAGCCACCTCCTCCATCGATGCCCTCACCGAGCTGCGGATTCAGCAGGCATTTGACCGGCTGATGGAGGGGCGCACCACCTTCATCGTGGCGCACCGGCTGTCCACCATCCGCACGGCGGATGTGATCCTTGTGATGCGGGACGGGCATATTGTGGAGCAGGGCAAGCATGAGGAGCTGCTGGAAAAGGGCGGATTCTACGCCGAATTGTACAACAGCCAGTTTGCTCACTGAGGAAATATACAAATAGTAAAACAGCACAGCCTTGAATCAAGCTGTGCTGTTTGCTTTGTAAACGGGGAGCAAAGTCTTTGTGAGCGCACGGAAATGGTTATAAAGGTGGGTACGCCCGGTGCTTTTGTGAGAATCGCAGCTTTCAGCCGGGAGCGGCGCCGCTCTCCGGGCATGTCCAGCCGTGTGGAGGGTATCCCTACCGAACGGTTTTGAAGGTCCCCATTCTGCACTGGATACTGCGCAGTCCGGTATGGGCGATACCTAGCAGAGCGTCCATTTCCGCTGCCGCATTGGCGTATACACCGCCGGTGTGGTGTACCAGCAGATAGTCCGCCTCCCGGATCTGTCCGGCGGCTTGGCGGCAAAACGCCCGCACCGGCGCCGCCAGCGCAAATACCCAAATGGGCGCACAGATCGTCACATGGTCATAGGCGGACAGGTCGAGGGTGAGGGGCTGAATAGGCATCGCCCAGCGATGCATCCCGTAGCGCCCGCACCACCAGAAGCCCAACGACCCCTCGGTGCGTTCGGCGGCGTGAATTTCATACAGCGCCGCTCCGGTGCGCTGCGCTTCCGCATAGGCCTGCTGCCGCACATACCCCATGCGGGAGAAGTAGACCACCAGCCGCCGGGGATCGGTGCCGACGGCGGGGTATTGCTCCGGATGCACGGCAAATGCCTCCTGCCGGGCGAACACCCAAGCCGCATAACCGGTAGCTGCCTGGCACAGTCCGAATATGAAGTAGATGGTGGACATAAAATTGAACGGGAACATGTAAAACTGGATCCCGATCCACAGCATCAGGGTGACGCCGAAGATCCCGCCCAACACCGTTCCGGCACGGCGCCGAGCCAGGAGCAGTCCGGCAGCCGTGAGATTGGTGACGCCGTTCACCAGCAGCAGGGCAATGCCGGAAAATGTAAAATTCTGAAATAGCCGATCGGCAAAGGGCAGCACCTGAAAATAGGGCAGCATGGCGTCCATGCCCATAGCCTTGCCGCTGGGGTCCAGCAGCATGCCAGTGGCGCCCGCCACGGCGCCGATGCCGATGAAGAGCGTCCAGAACAGCAGCCAGCGGCGGGCGGTGCGGCAGCGTGATTTCGGTGGCATACGATCATCCTCCTGTTTGTGCGGTACGGCAGGGTGCTGGCGGGTGGATCCGTCCAGCCGCTCGCAATGGCAGTGGTGTCCGGTGGTACCGATTCCAATTGTATGGGCTATTTTGGGCTTTCAGAGGGTTGCCGCCAGAGCGACGGCACGGCGGCAGACGTGCGGGAGAGCTGCCGCTTGGTACGGTGGGCTGTGCCGTGAAATGACTCTGCACAGCCGATCCCCCGCAGGGGAAATGCCGCCCGGATAGCCGATGCTGTCTGCCGGAGCAGCGCTTCGGCGGGTGGGGACGGGGAGCGGCATCCGATGTACGGCTTCACATTGTGCCGGGTCATTTAGTGCTTCGTACAGCCATCGCCAGAACACCGGTGTCCGGCGGTACTCTTTTTGCTGCCCCTCTCCGCTTTGCCGCAGGCGGCAGCTATTTCGATAAAAGCGGCTGATTTTGCCCATTTTTTGTCCGATCTTCGTCGGCATTCTGCCAACGAAGATCGGACAAGGGCAAAGAAACAGCAGAAAACCGTCCCGCTGCTCGCAGAGGAACAGCGGGACGGCTCTAATGGATCATTAGTTGCAGATGGTGCGCTCGGTATCTTTGTCGAAGAGATGGATCTTGGTGTTCTCCAGAGCGATCTCGATCTCGTCGCCGGGATGTGCCGTGGAGGTGGGCTCCACACGGGCGGTGAAGTCAAAGCCCTCGACATTCACATACAGGAAGGTCTCGGCACCCATCATTTCGGTGACTTCCACATTCGCCTTGACCTTGCAGTCAGCGAACTCCTCCAGCAGACGGGGCTCGTCATGGACATCCTCGGGACGGATACCCATGATGACCGCCTTGCCGACGTACTCGTCCATGTCCTTGCCCTCGGTCTTGGCGGCCGGCAGCGGGATCTGGTACTTAACGCCGCGCTTGGTCTTGGTATCCTCGGAGCCGAACTCCACATAATAGCCCTTCTCGTTCTTGCCCAGCACGGACTCGATGAAGTTCATCTGGGGGCTGCCGATAAAGCCGGCCACGAACATGTTGCAGGGCAGATCATACAGATGCTGAGGCGTATCCACCTGCTGGATCAGACCGTCCTTCATGACCACGATCCGGTCAGCCATGGTCATAGCCTCGGTCTGGTCGTGGGTAACGTAGATAAAGGTGGTGCCCAGCTTCTGATGCAGCTTGGACAGCTCGGTACGCATCTGCGCACGCAGCTTAGCATCCAGATTGGACAGCGGCTCATCCAGCAGGAAGACCTTCGGCTCACGCACGATGGCACGACCCAGAGCCACACGCTGACGCTGACCACCGGACAGCGCCTTCGGCTTACGATCCAGCAGGTGAGCAATGTCCAGAATGCGGGCGGCCTCCTCCACACGGCGCTTGATCTCGTCCTTGGGAGTCTTGCGCAGCTTCAGACCGAACGCCATATTGTCGAACACGGTCATGTGGGGATACAGAGCGTAGTTCTGGAACACCATGGCGATATCCCGATCCTTGGGGGCAACGTCGTTCACCAGACGATCGCCGATGTACAGCTCACCGGAGGAGATCTCCTCCAGACCGGCGATCATCCGCAGGGTGGTAGACTTACCGCAGCCGGAAGGACCGACCATGATGACGAATTCCTTATCCTTGATCTCCAGATTGAAGTCCGTGACAGCGACCACGCCGCCGGGGTATTTTTTGTAGATGTGCTTCAGAGACAGACTGGCCATAGATTCTTAACCTCCATAAATTCCTATAAACCCAAAGTTTTCCCCGGTGGAAAATCCCCCTACCGGCTCAACTTTTATTACGGTAATACTATACCATTCTTCGCCGCAGATAACCATACCTAAAATACACAAAGTTTTTTGGCCGATATTAGCCATTTTTTATACAAGCCGGGAACGCCGTCAAAATCCACTCCGGTTTTTCGGTAAATATGCTTAGTTTTTCCTTTTCCGACAAGGATCGACAGGCTCCCTCGGGCAAGGTCTCATCCAGCTCCAGACCGCCCATGGCGGCTCGCTTGAGCCAGATCACGGTGCATCCTACCGCCAGAAACATCCGCTTGATCTGGTGGAATTTCCCCTCGCAGATGGCGACCGCTACCAGCGGCTGATTCCCCTCCTCCAGCACGGTCACGCCGGCGGGGCGGCAGCGGGTGCCGTCCGCCAGAGTGGGGCCTGCCCGAAAGGCGGCGGCAGCCTCATCGGACAGCGGCTTGTCCAGACGGGCGAGATAGCGCTTGTAAACATGGCGGCGGGGGGAGAGCATGGCGTGCGCCAGCTCGCCGTCGTCGGTGATGAGGGTCAGTCCGTGGGTGTCCTTATCCAGCCGCCCGGCAGGGAACAGCCCCCGCCGCCGGTATTCCTCCGGCAGCAGGTCGATGACCGTCTGCGCCTTGGGATCCCGGGAGACGCACAGCACGCCGGCGGGCTTGTTGAGCATCAGATAGACGTGGGCGGCGTAGTTTAGCGGTCTCCCGTCCACGGCAATGGTGACGGCGGCGGGGTCTATCTTTTTCGCCGGGTCCCGGCACACGGCACCGTCCACCGTCACCCGCCCGCTGCGGATCGTCCACCCCGCCTCGCTGCGGGTGCAGGTGGATTGGGAGCAGAGCAGCTTATCCAGTCGTTCCATGGGCTGTTTTTCTTCCTCCTTTGCGGGCGGTTCAGGGGGCGGTGGGGGTCATCGGGCGCAGCCCCTGCCGCACACCGTCCTGCCGGGTGGAGGCGATGTCGCCCCCCACCACGGTATCCCGGTAGACATACAGATGCGCCTGCACCGTATCGTCACCGGGGTAATTGGTGACCGTATACGTCCAGCACTTCACCCGTTTGCCCCGGCAGGGGGAGAGATCCATCCCCGCCTCCTGCTGCAGAACGTTATAGGCGGCAAAGCTCTCGTCGAATTCCGCCGGGATCAGCACCTCCCGCACCTCGCCGGTGGGCTGTACCTCATAGCCCAGCCCCTGCAGATAGGCGATCCGCTGGGCGTCGGTGGCGGCGGATGCCGCTGCAGGCGCCGCCGCTCCGGGATGCAGGGACAGGGTGACGATCAGCGCCAGCAGGGTCAGCACCGCCGCCAGTCCGGCGATCACCCGGGGTCGGGTGGTTTTCATAGACAGCACAAACATGATGATCTCCTCCGCATCGTATTCGTCTCATATAGAATACTATGCAGAGAGCGTCCGGTTCAGTCCTCGAAATATACGCCGTACCACACGAGGAACATATACACCGTCCAGATCTTGCGGGAATTGTCCTTTTTGCCCGCCTTGTGCTGCTCCAGCAGCCGCAGCAGCTCCTCGGTGTGGAAATACTGCCGGGCGGCGGGAGACTCAAAGGCAGCTTTCACCTTGTTATAGTAGGCGTCCTCCCGCAGCCATACCCGGATGGGCACCGGGAAGCCCAGCTTGGGCTTGGTGGCGGCGGATTCCGGCACATGGCGCTCCGCCGCCAGCCGCATGGCGTATTTGGTGGTGCCGGCTGCCACCCGGTGCTTGACGGGGATACGGGAGGCGACCTCGAACACCTCTTTATCCAGGAACGGCACCCGCAGCTCCAGAGAGTGCGCCATGCTCATCCGGTCGGCCTTCAGCAGAATATCCCCCACCATCCAGCGGTTGATATCCAGATACTGCATCCGGGTCACGTCGTCCAGCCCCCGGCACCGGTCGTAGTATTCCTTGGTGAGAGCGGTGGGGTCGGTGGCGGGAATATCCCGCAGCAGCTTGGCCTTTTCCTTTTGCGTGAACATATTGGCGTTGCCGATGAACCGTTCCTCGATGGTCTTGGAGCCACGGATGAGGAAGGATTTGCCCTTGAAGTCAAAGGGAATGGCGCCGACCACGGCAGCGGCGGCTTTGCGCAGAAACCGGGGCAGCCGCTGATATCCCCGCAGGGAGGTGGGCTCGTGATAGATGCGATAGCCGCCGAACAGCTCGTCCGCTCCTTCGCCGGACAGTACCACCTTGACCTTTTCCGCCGCCAGCTTGGAGACGAAATAGAGCGCCACGCAGGAGGGGTCCGCCAGAGGCTGATCCAGATAATACTGCACCTTGGGCAGCGCCTCCCAGTATTCCTCCTCGCCGATGATGTGGACGTGATGCTCGATGCCCACCTCCTTGGCCAGCTCGGCGGCGTAGTTGCTCTCGTTATAGTGCTGGCCGTTGTCAAAGCCCACGGTGAACGCCTTCTGTCCGCCGAAATAGGACGCCACAAAGCTGGAATCCACCCCGCCGGACAGGAAGCAGCCCACCTCCACATCGCTGATGCGGTGCGCCGCCACCGAGTCGGTGAACGCCCGGTCAATCTCGTCCACCGCCTGCTCCAGCGTCATGCTTTCGTCCGGGTGGAAGGTCGGCTCCCAGTAGCGGGTGATCTCCACCTGCCCGTCGGCATAGGTGAGATAATGCGCCGGGGGCAGGCAATAAATATCCTTGAAAAAGGTTTCAGCGGGCACGGAATACTGGAAGGACAGATAGCTGTCCAGCGCCGCCGGGTTCAGCTCCTTTTTCACGTCCGGGTGGGCGAGAATGGATTTGATCTCCGAGCCGAATACCAGCCGCCCGTCCGCCAGCCGGGTGTAGTGCATGGGCTTGATGCCGAAATAGTCCCGGGCGAGGAACAGCCGCCGCTCCGGGATGCTCCAGATGGCGAAGCCGAACATCCCCCGCAGCCGGGGCAGCAGATCGGCGCCCCATTCCTCATAGCCGTGGAGCAGGGTCTCGCCGTCGCCGTTGGTGGAAAAGGTATGTCCCAGCGCCTGCAGCTCCTGCCGTAGCGTCTGATAATTGTAGATCTCTCCGTTGAACATCAGCGCCAGAGTCTTATCCTCGTTATACAGGGGCTGCTGCGCCGCCTCCAGATCGATGATGCTCAGCCGGCGGAATCCCATCGCCAGCGTATCGTCCAGATAGTACCCATCTGCGTCGGGTCCCCGATGGGTGATCTTTTCGGTCATCTGCCGCAGGTATTCCTCCCGGTTCACCAGCTGACCGGTAAAGCCGCATATTCCGCACATAGTGAATGCTCCTTTTTCTTGCATGGTCTGTCCGCCGGAAAGAGTTAGGCGGTATTTTGCTTATTCTACCACGAAATCCCGGGAAATAAAAGCGCTATTTGCAATTTTCCCGGAAAAGCGGGAGGATCGACCCCATCAACGGGGGGCTTGCCGCTCCCGCTTGTAGAGCAGGAAGCGAATATACTGCCGCACCTCCTGCAGCTCCTCCTCCGTCAGCGGCACCGACAGCCGCAGACAATCCCGCCGGTCGCCGTACGGCTCCGGCGTATCCGTCAGCCCCAGCAGATAGTCGGCGGAAACATGAAAATACCGGGCGATGGCGGCCTTGATCTCGTCCGGCGGCTCGCTTTTATCCCGTTCATAGGAAGAAACGGAATGCTTATTGATGTGCAGTGCCAGTGCCAGTTCGTCCTGTGTCAGTCCGGCGTCCCTGCGCAGATCCACCAGTCGTTCCCCGATCATATCCCCATCTCCTTTTCTGCGATTATAGAATAATTTTCGCTTTTTTCTTAAATTGTTGACAAATAAGCGATTTATTCGTATAATAGTCGATAAATATTCAACTTTTTCGGGAAATGAAGAAAAATACAAGACAAAAGAGGAATGGGCGCTATGTATGGATGGTTCCGGGCAAAAAAACGACCGCTCCGCTCCTCTGCTGTGGAGGAGTATGAGCGGTGCGTGCTGTGCGGGCGGCGGACGGAGGTGCCGGTCACCCGTCCGGTGGAGCAGCGGGAATCCTTCGTGTCCGGCTGCGGGCAGCTGTGCCCTGCCTGCAGAGAGTGGCTGCGCCGGGAGCAGCAGCGGATGGAACGCACCGGACGGATATAACAGAAACAGGCGCCGGAGAGAAAAACTCTCCGGCGCCTGTTCTATGCAGGATCATTCAATCTCTACATGATGGGCTTGCGGCAGTGCCTCGGTCTTTTTCGGCAGGGTCAGCTTCAGCACGCCGTCCTCGTAGCGGGCGGTGATGCTGTCGGCCTGAATGCCGCTCAGGTCAAATTCCCGGCTGTAGGAGCCATAGGAACGCTCACAGCGGACATACTTGCCCTTCTTGTCCTTGTCCTCGTGCTCCGAATGACGCTCGGCGTGGACGGTCAGCACATCGCCGTTTACATCCAGATGGATGTCCTTCTTATCGAAGCCCGGCAGATCTGCCTCCAGCGTGTAGTGGTCGCCCTCGTCCTTTACATCGGTCTTGAACTCTGCCAGCCGGTCGTCCTCAAAGAATCCGAACGGATTGCCGAAGAACCGGCGTTCCATCTCGTCCATATCCCGGAACGGGTTGTACAGAGTATTGTTTTTACGGGCATACGGTTTCATTTCAAACATAAGTCATACCTCCAATAGCGGTTCTGTTTTCAGGATACCCGACCGATACGGAAGCTATACATCGGCGGATCGGGTCGCCGACGGGTCGCAGCCTCGTCTTTTGGCCTCCATCGGTATCACCTTTCTTTCTTTCGATCTTGCCTATAGTATAGCACAAACGGTTGACAGAGCAATGGCTCTGCGGTATAATAACGACGCAGAAAACTGTGCTGTCAGCACAAACGGAGGACAAAATGGATAAGCAGGTATTGCTGGAGATATTTTTACAGGCTCATTCTCTGGAGCCGCTGGTGGAGGCGGTGGCGGGAGCACTTTCCTGCCCGGTGCTGGTGACGGACAACGGCTTTCATCTGGTGGCGGCGGCGGATCCGACCGGCTGCGAAGAGCCGGCGTACCGGCAGACGCTGGCGCACAGTGTGCTGCCGCTGCCCTTGTGCGCTGCCATCGCCCGGCAGGGGGATGGGGATGACGCCGTACCGACGGTGCTGGGGGAGCGGCCGGCGCAGGTGCGTCAGCTGTACAGCGGCGGGGCGGCGCTGGGATATATCCTGTATTTGCCCCCTGCCGGGGCGCTGCCCGCCGATCCGGCACTGTCTCTGGCGGAGCAGCTGATCGCCAAGCAGTTCTATTGCGAAAAGCACGCCGGCGGCGCTGCCGCCGATACGGCGGAGGAGATCCTCACCGATCTGCTGGACGGCAAATTCCCCGATGAGGAGCGGTTCCGCCGCCGGGTGGCGGGTACCTATCTGGCGCATTTCCGCCCGGAACGGTTGGCGCTGCTGACCCCGCCCGCCGCCGAAACGCTGACCCGGCGGGAGGCGCTGCCCCAGCAATTCTCCCGGGAGTTTCAGGCGTCGCTGTCGTTCTTTTATCGGGGGCAGCTGGCGGTGCTTCTTCACGCCGACCACGATCTGCAGCAGCTGGAGGCGGTGGCACGGCGGGGGCAGCTGACGGTGGCGGTGTCGGGGCGGCTGCCGACGCTGTACAGCGTGGCGGCACTGTATCCGGCGGTGGCGGATACGCTGGCATACTACCGCCGGCGGGATGGCGCACCGGGACTGATCCGATGCGAGGATTATGCGCTGCTGATGCTGCTGCGCCGGGCGCAGGGGCGGTATATGGAGGGGGATATTCGCCCGCTGTATGAGCATGACCGGGACACCGGTGGGGCGCTGTGTCTTACTTATTATACTTATTTGATCTGCGGCCGGTCGCTGCAGGCGACCGGGGAGCGGCTGTTCACCCACCGGAATACCATCCAGTATCGGCTGCACAAGCTGCGGGAGGAATACGGCATCGATACCCAATCGCCGGAGCGGTTCACCGCCCATCTGCTGTCTCTGGCGCTGGCGCTGGTGCAACTGGGACAGGAGCAGCCGTTTCTGCCCCCGCCGCCGGAGGAAGCCGGCAGCATTTGACAACCGGGGCGGTTTGTGCTATTGTTTAGATAAAACGATCGGGGGACAATGGTTCCGGAAACGGAACATTTTCCCGTTTTGTTCGCCTCATCATTCGCAATACAACAGTATTGCTGCGTTCTTCAACGGATCATACGAAAAAATCTTCTCGTATCCGATCGGAGATTTTCGGCAAACCGCATTTTTAGCGGCACGGCACCCGACCGAAGCATACTGGCGTATGCTGTGCGGAGGGCAACAAAGCCGATACGGACGCCGTTCAGCCGAAAAAACCGGTGTACTCCGATTGCTTTGTCCAGCGGTAAGATCGTGGCGGAACCGGAGGGAGACTGTATGCGCATCGCTGCTGTGGTGGTGACCTATAACCGGCTGGACACCCTGCGGCGCTGCCTTGCCGCTGTGGCGGGGCAGCAGCCTGCTGCCCCGGATATACTGGTGGTGGATAATCACAGCACCGACGGCACCGCCGCCTTTTTGGCAGAGCAGGCTGCCGCCGGGCGGCTGCAATACCGGGATACCGGTGCCAACATCGGCGGCGCCGGCGGGTTCAGCGCCGGCATGGGCTGGGCGGTGGAGGCAGGCTACACCCATCTGTGGGTGATGGACGACGACTGCATTCCCCAGCCGGATGCGCTGGCGGCGCTGGTCGCCGCCCATGAGCAGCTGAATGGGAACTATGGCTTTCTGTCCGGCATCGCCTATTGGCGGGACGGCTCCCGCTGCCGCATGAATATCCAGAAGCGCACTCTTACCGCCCGTCTGGAGCGGCTGGAGCGCCCGCTGGAGCCGGTCATCATGGCGACCTTTGTATCTGCCTTTATTCCCGCCGAGCGGGTGCGGGCGGTGGGGCTGCCGTATAAGGAGTTTTTCATCTGGGCGGACGATCTGGAATACACCCGCCGCCTGTCCCGGCGGTATCCCGGCTATGCGGTGACCGGCTGCCGGGTGCTGCACGATATGGCGCATAACCGGCGGGTGGATATTGCCGCCGACACCCCGGAGCGGCTGTTCCGCTATCGGTATCTGTACCGCAACGAGGTGTTCCTCTATCGCCGTGAGGGGCTGCGGGGGCGGCTGTATATGACGGCCCGGCTGCTGTGTCATTGCCTGCGGGTGGCGGTCAGCGCCGCCCCGGATAAGCGCCGCCGCATCGGCGTGATCCTGCGTTCCGCCCGTCAGGGGCGGCATTTTCATCCTGTTGCAGACTATCCGGCGCCCCCCTGTGGGGAGTGAATCGCCCTTCTGTCTGCCGGAGGGATCGTTATGCAGAATACCATCCGGAAAAACTATTTTTATAACGTCAGCCTGCAGATCTTTTCTCTGCTGATGCCGCTGATCACTACGCCGTATGTGGCACGGGCGCTGCAGCCCGTCGGCGTGGGCGTCTATAGCTATGCCAATTCCATCGCCGTGTTTTTTTCGCTGCTGGCGGGAATGGGCATTTCCTCTTACGGGCTGCGGGAGCTGTCCCGCTGCCGGGATGACCGGGAGCGGTCGGTGCAGCTGTTTCGGGAGCTGAGCCTGCTGCGGCTGCTGACGACCACGGCGGCGCTGGGGCTGTATCTGGTGTTTGTGCTGCTGTTCGGCAGCAGCTGGCGGGTGTATCTGGCGTGCGGACTGGTGATCCTGTCCGCCGGGACGGATTGCAGCTGGTATTTCCAGGCAAAGGAGAATTTCCGCATCCTGATGGTGCGGAATTTTCTGATCAAAGCGGCGGCGATGGTGTGCATTCTGGTGTTTGTGCGCCAGCCGGACGATCTGGCGCTGTATATTCTGTTTCAGGGCGGCAGCACGCTGCTGTCCAACGGGCTGCTGTGTCTGCGGCTGACCCGGCGGATGCCCCGGATCCCTTGGCGGCAGCTGCATATCCGCCGCCATTTCCGGGAGACGCTGCCGTACTTCATCCCCTCGGTGGCGACCACGGTGTATACCGTAATGGACCGTACCATGATCGGGCTGATCACCCGGGATATGGAGCAGAATGGCTATTATGAGCAGGCCGGCCGGATCATTCATATTCTGATGGCGGTGATCACTTCACTGAATGTGGTGGTGGGGGTGCGCACCTCCTATCTGTTTGCCCGCAACCGTAAGCGGGAGATACGGCAGCATCTGTACGATACCTTCCGGTTCACTTATCTGCTGTCCTTTCCCATGGCGGCGGGGCTGTTGGCGTGTGCGCCCCATTTCGTTCCCTGGTTCTTCGGAGCGGGCTACGATGCTGTGACGCCGCTGCTGCAGGCGCTGACGCCGCTGCTGTTCATCATCGGCACCAGCAATGTGCTGGGGACGCTGTATCTCACCCCCTGCGGGCAGCGGGGACGCAGCAACCGGGCGATCGTCACCGGTGCGGTGCTGAATTTTCTGCTGAACCTTTTGCTGATCCCGTTTCTGAAGGCTTATGGCGCCGTCATCGCCTCGGTGGCGGCGGAGACCGTGATCACGCTGCTGTATTTGTATTATTGCCGCCGGTTCGTGCGGCTGGCGCAGGTGCTGGGGCTGGCGCTGCGCTATTTTCTGCTGTCTGCCGGGATGTTCGTCCCGGTGTGGCTGGTGGGACAAGCCTGCAAGCCGGGTTTGCCCGGCATCTTGCTGCAGATCGGCACCGGGATCCTTGTCTACGGAGCGGGGCTGATCCTGCTGCGGGATCCCGCCTGGCGGGAGCTGCGGCGGTTCCTCCGCCGTAAAAAAGACGGGGATACTCCCCAGCCGGAGGAGGAGACGCTATGAGACCGGAGCCGTCCTTTTGGGAGGCGGAGACCCGCTGCGGATATCGGGTCTCGGCGGAAATGAAACAGGTCTGGGGTGTGCAGCTGGAGCTGCTGGCGGAGGTGCAGCGGGTGTGCCGGGAGCATGGACTGCGGTATTTTGCCTCGGGCGGTACGCTGCTGGGAGCGGTGCGCCATCGGGGATATATCCCGTGGGATGACGACATCGATCTGGTGATGCTGCGGGCGGATTATGACCGCCTGTGCGCCATCGGCGCCGAGGCGTTCCGTCCGCCGTATTTTTTTCAGTCGGCTGCCACCGATCGGCGCTATGCCCGGGGGCATGTGCAGGTGCGCAAGGACGGTACCGCCGCCATTCTGCCGGAGGAGGGACCTCGTTTTCCCTTTCATCAGGGGATCTTTGTGGATATTTTCCCGCTGGACGGGGTGCCGGAGGAGCCCCGGGTGTTCCGGACGCAGCGGCGGCGGCTTATCGTCTATGACCGGCTGCTCAATGCGACGGTGCGCTATCCGGCGCATCCACACAAGACCTGGCGGACGGATCTCGCCCACGCCGCTGCCGGTGTGCTGCCCTATCGGTGGCTGCTGGCGGGGCTGGAGCATACTGCCGCCCGCTACAGCATTCCTGCCGCCCGGCAGCTGGCGACGCTGACCTTTCAGCCCCGGCAGGAGCCGTTCCTGTATCCTGCCGACGCCTATGAAACGGCGCTGACGGTGCCGTTTGAATATACCACGGTGGTGATCCCCGGTGGGTACGACCGCTTGCTGCGTATTCAGTACGGCGATTATGAGACGCCCCGGCAGGTTCCCTCCTATCATGGACAAATGCTGCTGGACGCAGCGACGGATTATCGCCGCTGCTTTGACCGGCTGCCTCCGGCAGAATAAAAAATCGGCACCTCCTTCCATCCTCCGGCATACTGTGGGGTTGTAAGGGGGTGTAAAGATATGTGTCTGCGGAACCTTTTCGGCGGCAATGACTGCACCTGGATCCTGTTCATCATCATTGTGCTCCTGCTGATCGATGACAGCGATTGCGGCTGCGGTGCCACCACCACCAACTCCTGCTGCGGCTAACGCCCGGCACCGACCCGGCAAAGGCGGACGCTGCGGCGTCCGCCTTTGTGCGGTCGCAGGAGGGGACAAGAAGCTCCGGCGGCTGTCAAAAAAGCACACCGAAAAGAGAGAAAAACGCTTCAGAAACGGACGCATTTTGATAAAAGCTTTTTCAACAAAATCATTGTTTTTATAACAGAAAAGCGGTGTTCCCCGACCCCTCAAAAACGTGGCTATTCCTGTCAATCGACGGTATTTCTTATACTATAATATTCAACCTATATTATGCCAATTTGCGTAAAAAATCGCAAAAAAATCGGTAAAATCCTCACCGAAAGCCTATTTACATTTTTGCCGAATTTTGGTAATATGTGGTTGTGGCAGTCAGAGGCGGCCGGAGTATCCGGACGCCACACAAGAAAGGACGGAATGAATCATGACTTCGACTGGTATCGTGCGCCGTATTGACAGCATGGGGCGGTTTGTGCTGCCTATTGAGCTGCGCCGCACTCTGGGGATCGACGATAACGATTCGCTGGAAATCTTTGTGGAGGATAATACCATCGTACTGCGCAAATACCTGCCGGCGTGTATTTTTTGCGGCAATGCCCGGGATATCGTCTCCTATAAGGGGAAGAATGTCTGCGGCAATTGCGCCCGTGAGCTGGGAATGCGGGAATAAGGCGACAGCGGTATAAAGGAGCGGCACAGCTTCCGATAGGGGAGGCTGTGCCGTTTTTTGTGTTTTTCGGATGCTTTTTTCGGTCAATTTCCGAATTGTCAATTGACAATTCGGAAATTGACCTGTTTTTTATGTCGGGGATGTGCTATGCTTCCATTGTGTACGCAATGCATCAGGATCCCAATACAGGAGAGGTGCTTATGAAACACAGAGCTTGCAGAAAACGCATCATAAGGCTGTTGGCGGCTGTTCTTGTGACGGCTGCGGCGGTATCGCTGCCGGCGCTGCCGGCAGCGGCCCGGCAGAGTGGAAATGCGGTGCTGCTGGAGGACTATTACAGTCTTTGCGACGGTACCGCCGCAAAAGTGCCGGGGCTGAATTACCGCTGCTCCGGGCATGGCGACAAAATGGTCGAATACTATGTGGAGGTGGAGGATGACGGGCGGTATACCGTCCCCGGCATCATTGAAAAGGTGGGGAACAAGCTCCGCTATGTGTATGCCTACTATTGCCCCAGCTGTTACTCTACATGGAAGGAAGGCGCCAAATGGGACGGCGAGGGTGAAGTATATACTGATGGCGGCGTGTCTTGGGGTAGTGAGCTTGAGGATTATATGGAGTTTGTAGCGAATAACACGGTTGCTGCCATGGCGTCCTACGGCTACTATTATCCGCCGAAGGACGATTCGGATAATGCGCCACAAAGAAATTATACAGTGGGTACTTCAACAATTACAGAACAGCCGGATCTGTTTCAGGTGGACGAAAATGGGTGCCTGATCGGCACTTCCGGAAAGGCGCTGACGACTGTTTCCGGAAAGAAGCCGGATGAAAACGATCCTCTTGCTCATTGGGATATGCCGGGCGCTTTTGCGTTTTATCAATTTTTCTATACCGGCATATCTGAGATGATCAACAAGCCTGCCAGCGCCAACGACCCGGCGTGGGATACGGTAAAGGATATGACCCGTATCTACTACATGAAGCGGCAGCAGGAGGGGCAACTGGCAGGCCCACGGATCAACTATTCCAAGCGCTGGTACAGCTACGACTATTCCATGCTGGGCGAATGGGTCGTGACCGATCTGATGGCGGAATACAAGACCGGCGAGCTCTGCGGCTATGTCTCTTATGTGGGGCAGAAGACCGAGATCGCCGTGCCCGAAACGGTCACCATCCCGCTGTACGGCACCGTCAAGGTCATCGGGGTGGATATCGAGGATCACAACCTTAAAAAGGTCTATATCAACGACAATGTGACCTGCATCCGGCGGCTCAGCTCCGTCAATCTGGAGGAGATCTCCGGCTGCAAAAATCTGGAATACATAGAAAAATACGCCCTGCAGAACGACGTATCCCTGAAAACGATCCCGGAGATGCCCAAGCTGGACTGGATCGCCATGGGGGCGTTCGAGGGGTGTGTCTCTCTGCGGGATATCCGGCTGCCGGATCACATGACCTTCATCGATTTCACGGCGTTTGGCTGGTACGATACGATTCTGGGCAACTATGACATCGGTATAACGGATCAGAGCTGGGAGGATTTCCAGTATTTAAGCGATCTGTCGGACAACGATAAGATATTGGGGCTTACCCTCTATGCCAAAAAGGGCAGCACCACGTGGCAGCTGCTGGATGCGCTGGTCAATAAAAACGATGCGCTGACCCCCGCCGTCGATGACGACGGCAATTTCTCGCTGACTTCCTATAGCGACCGGATCCCCGGTGAGGTCAAGACCTATACCGGGCATTGGAGCCTAAAGAGCAGCGGCGATTATGAGGGAGACTTTGCCTCTGCCGACAAGGACGTGGATGATTCCACCGGCGGACGGCTGGGCGAATACGGCGACGACGAGCCCTCCTATTCCCCACGGAAGATTGTGGAGGAGGGCGCCCGGGTGGCGGGGCTGCTGGCGCTTTTCGGCATCACCACCGGCGTTACCCGCTATACCGCCGAGAAAAAGAAAAAGCCGACTCCGTCTCCCCAGCCCAAGACCTGCTGGGGCATGACGGCGGAGCAGTGGTCGAAGCTGGGCTTTGACTCCATCGACCTGATCTCCGGAGCGCTGGATAACATGGGTGCCACCGGCAAGGCGATGAAAGGGCTGATTGCGCTGGGCAAGGCGACGCAAAAATACTGCGATATACTGAAGGAGGGCGGCGACGCCTCCGAGGCGTGGCAAAAGGCGTTCGGCAGCTCCCTGACGGCCGGAGCGGCGTTTAATGTTGCCACCGACGGGGTCCCGTCCATCGGTCTGTGGGACACCCTGTCCGGGTTGGCGCTGGGCACCTCCAAGGCGGCGGATGCGGCGAGCATGGGCGGCAATGTGGAGCATACGGTGGATCTGTTCATCGACTATATGAACACCATCAATCAGGAGCAGCACATGACTCTGGGGATCGAGGGGACGATCTATTCCCGGGAGGAGCTGGCGCAGCGGATCGCCGACGGCGCCTACGGCGAAAATATCAAGAATCTTACCGACACATGGAGCCTCATCAGCAGCTGGCAGAGCATCAAGGATACCACCATCGGGATTTTCGGTGAGGACGGTCTGGGCTGGGGGATGCTGGGCAATATAGGCGATACCGCCAACGAGGTGTTCGACGGCAGCTGGGTGGTGCAGCAGTATCTGGACTGGTTCAACGGAGCGGTGAAGGATCTGTACACCACCGGTACGCAGGGAGGAAATTGATATGGAGAAGAATACACTGACCTATCTGGCGGCGGATCGGCTGGGAGAGCTGTGCGGTCTCACGGCGGCGGTGCTGTCGCCCATGGGGGATCTGTCCGCCGCTGTCCGGGGGCTGAAGGCCGCCATGCCCGGGACGTGGCGGGAAGAACAGGACGCTCTGCTGATCCGGCAGGGGCTGCTGACCGAGACGGAGAAGGGGCTGCGGCCCGCACCCCGTCTGGAACCGCTGGTGCGGGCGCTCTATTCCCCTCAGCGCTGCTTCCGGATGCGGATGCAGGAGGGTGAGAACGGCTGCGACACCTATTTTGTGGCGATCGAGGGCGCCTGGGTGCGGGTGGACGCCCATCGGGGATGGCTGACGGTGTCGGAGCCGCTGACGTGGACGGCGCTGGAGCCGTATCTGCAGGGCTGCATCGAGCTGGCGCTGCGCCAGACGGAGCTGCGGCTCCAGCTGGAGCGCCGGGAGGCGGGCTGTGTCCATGGCGCCGTGATCGGGCTGGGCGAAAAGGGCTATTCCTTCATCGGCACCGTTTTTGCGCCCGCTGACCGGACGCCCCGGCTGTTCTCCCATGTGTTTGCCCCGACGGCGGAGAATCGGCAGTGGATCGCCGCCATGCTGCTGGGGGAGCGGGAGTTTATCCTGCCGCCGGAGGAGACGGCGGACGACATCGCAGCACCGGAAACGGAGCCGGCGGAGGAAAAGCGCTCTTATAAAAAAGCGCTGCGGGGCTTTCTCATTGCGGCGGCGGTCAACCTTTGCGCAGCGGTGATCCTCGCCGTGCTGCGCCATGTGCTGTAAGGGAGGATGGACGATGCAGCTGAAAGCGGTACTGCGCCGTGCCTTTGATGCCATGGTGCGCTCCTATGAGGGGAAGCGGTTCCTTCCCAGTCTGATCCTGAAATTGCTGATGGCGCTGGCGGCGGGGGTGATCACCGCCCTGTTTGCCAACACCCTGTTTTCGGTGGATTCAGCCGCCAACCAGCTCTGGGCGGCGTTGTTCTTCTATCTTCTGATGCTATCGGTAGGCAAGCTCGTCTCCGAGGTGAAGCAGGGCGGCATCGGCGTCCGGCTGCAGAGAACGCTCCGCAGGATGGTGCAGCTGGATCCGCCGGGGCTGTGGTTCTGTCTGGCGGGAATAGCGACGGCGCTGCTGCTGCCTTATCCGCTGGTGCTGGCGCTGGGGCTGCTGCTGTTCTGCGCCGTGCTGGCAGAGAAAAACTCCCTGCTGCTCAGCCTGAAAAGGGCGCTGCGCAAGGGCGAAGAATCGGAGAGCTCCGGGCGGGGACTGGCGACCTTTGCCACCGGTCTGCTGGCGTGCGGGCTGGTGGTGTGCATCCTTGCCAATCTGGGGCTGCCCACGCTGTTCGGTACCATCGACCGGGGGATCTATGCGCCGGACGGCACGGCGTCTGCGTCGCAGCCCGCCGACGGGGACTCGGTGCCCAGCCGCCCGGAGGAGGAGCCGACCTCCGGCAGCGGACCGGCGGCGGATGTGCCCACCGGCGATAATGCCGCTGTCCAGCGGGTGGCGCAGAAGCTGATGGATCGGCTCATGGAGACCGCCGGCACCGACCGGGAGGCGTTCGGGCAGCTGTTCCGCAACACGGAGGAGGCGGTGATCGATCAGTATTATGCGACCGACTTCGACCGGTTCAGGAGTCAGGCACATTCCCGGATCCTTATTGCGGCGCAGTCGGAACGGTATGTGTGGTTTACGGCGCTGTATTACACCATCCCGAAGAATTATCCCAAGGCGTCGGAGCAGACGGTGTATCTGACCACCGTCATGGGGGTGGAGAACGGCTCCTGGAAGGTGGAGGATTCCGAGACGGCACGGGCGGAGCTGCAAAACGCCTACGATATGGAATGTATCACCCCGGCGGCGTGGAATGCCCGGGATGCCGGGCATCCGTTTGCGCAGCTGTTCGTCCCGTTCCGGCTGAACGACGAGCCGCTGTGCTATGGAGGGACGGTGCTGTGCAAGGCCATCGAGCTGTATGAGGATGAGAACGGCGATGTGGTCGTGACGCTGTATGCGTCCAACGATACCGGCAAGCCGGTGACGGTGGAAAACATCAAAAAGCTGACCGTCACCGACGGCAAAAAAACGCTTTTTACCGTCAACGCCCAGCTGTCGGAGCGGCTGGAGCCGGAGTCGAGCCTGCTGCGCACCGTTACGGTGGAGGGGGCGTCGCTGGAGCCGGAGGTCTGGAGCCGTTTGGAGGTCGGCGAGCTTTCCTTTGACTTTTCGGTGGAAGAATAAGTGCCGGGACAGGCGGGAAAAATCCTCACAAATGCAGGAAAAATTCCCACGGGCCGCCAATTGACAGGGCGGCAGGGGGTGTACTATACTGGAATAAACGAAGTTCTGAAAGGAGCGTATTCTTATGTATTGTGCCGATCCTACCCGTTATGAGACTATGCCCTATCCCCGCTGCGGGGCCAGCGGGCTGCGGCTGCCGGCGGTATCGCTGGGGCTGTGGCATAATTTCGGGGATACGACCCCCTATGAGACTATGCGGCAGCTGTGCTTTACGGCGTTCGACTGCGGGATCACCCATTTCGATCTGGCGAATAACTACGGTCCTGCTCCCGGCAGCGCCGAGGCGCACTTCGGCAAGATCCTGCGGGAGGAGCTGCACGCCTATCGGGATGAGCTGATCGTCAGCACCAAGGCGGGCTATACCATGTGGGACGGCCCCTACGGCGATTGGGGCAGCCGGAAATATCTGCTCGCCAGTCTGGATCAGAGCCTGACCCGGCTGGGACTGCCCTATGTGGATATCTTCTACCATCACCGCCCGGATCCGAATACGCCGCTGGAGGAGACGATGGGGGCGCTGGCGCAGGCGGTGCGCAGCGGCAAGGCGCTGTATGTCGGGCTGTCCAACTATGACGGCGCTACGCTGGAGCGGGCGTGCGCTATTCTGGAGGAGCTGCACTGCCCCTTTGTGATCAATCAGAACCGGTATTCCATCTTTGACCGTACGATCGAGCAAAACGGGCTGAAGGATACCGCCCGGCGGCTGCATAAGGGCATTATCGCTTTCAGCCCGCTGGCGCAGGGAATGCTCACCGACCGGTATCTCCACGGCATCCCGGAGGACAGCCGCATCCGCACCGACGGCCGGTTCCTGCAGGAATCCGCCATCACCGAGGAGCGGCTGGCGCAGATCCGGGGGCTGCGGGAGATCGCCGTCGCCCGGGGGCAGTCGCTGGCGCAGATGGCGCTGTCGTGGGTGCTGCGGGACGGGGTGGTGACCTCGGTGCTGATCGGCGCCTCCAAGCCGGCGCAGATTCTGGATAACGTGCAGGCGGCGCAGAACACGGCGTTCACGCCGGAGGAGCTGGCGGCGATCGATGCGCTGTCCCTGCCCCGGTAAAGGCGGCTCCCAGACGTCCGACGTAGCGGAAAGAATAAAAGGCAGCACCGCTGCAGTCGGTTGGAGGAGCTTCCTCCGGTCGGCTGTGAGGCGGTGCTGTTTTTGTTGTTTTTTCAATTTTTCCTCGGGGCGCTGCGCCGCACCGCCGCTGGCAAAATTCCGCCGGGCTGTATAATCGGTGTCCCTTTAACGCATACTGTGCTTGAACCGTATCGGAAAGGAGGCAGTTTGCATGAATAAGGTGGCTTTGATTCTGACCATTATCGGTGCTCTGAACTGGGGCAGCATCGGGCTGTTTCAGTTTGATCTGGTGGCGTGGATCTTCGGCGGCGCCGGTACCTTGCTGGCTCGGATCGTTTATACCGTGGTGGCGCTGGCCGGGATCTGGTGTATCTCGCTGCTGTTCCGCCCCAAGGCAAAGGCGGCCAATTGACCGGATAAGCCCGCCGGAGGAGCGCTCCTCCGACGGGCTTTCTGTTTGTGCTCGTTTATTCGCTGCGGACATCCAGATCCAGCCATCCCTGCCCCGGATGGGCAGAACGGTCCACTACATAGAGGATATACCCGTCGGTGCCCGTCGGCTCTGTGCGGAACGAGAGCTTTCCGCCGCCTACGCAGGTGATGGTCTGCCCTGCCTGCACCGCCAGCACACAGTCCGGCGCCGCCGCAGCGTAATAGGCTTGCAGCTGCTCCAGCGACTGGCTGCTTTGCAGCAGCACGGCGCCGAAATAGCGCACGCTCTCCCCGGAGCCGTCGTACCGCCCGGCAGCCGAAAAGCTGTCCGTCAGGGTGGTTCCCTCCGGCAGCGGCAACGCCCGCAGCTGCTTTTCCAGCCGCAGGGCGATTCCGTTATTCACCAGCGGGATCACCAAGCCGATCGTCAGCAAAAGGGCGCCCAGCAGCACCATCACGATGCGTATCCACCGCCGACAGGTGTTTTTCATTTTGTCATTCATGGTATTGCTCCTTTTGGGTATCGCTTTGTGTGCCGCCCGACGGCGGGACTTTGTCCCGGGCGGCAGCGGAAGGGGGCGGCTGTCTGCGCCCGGGTCACGGTGCTGTGCCGATATCCGCCATAGACTGCTCCCGCCTCCACCACCGTACGCACAGCGCCGTCCTCGATGACCCGCACGCCGTCCAGCGACCCATCGGTGCCGGAAAAAGCCCCGCTGGCTGCCGGGGACATCACCCGGAAGCAGCCGCATTTCTTGGGGAAGGAGGTGACCAGCATCCCCCAGGGGTCGCCGTCGTCCTGTATGACCTCCAGCCGGAGCGCACCGGGCTTCAGGTACGCAACGCCGTCCACGGTGTAGCTGTCCAGGCAGCCGGTGCGGCGATTGATGCGCACGGCGATCCGCTTGCCGGTGAATACGAAGTGATCCCCCTCCGCCGGGAGGGTGGGCACCGGCTTTTTCGGCAGGCTCTTATACCGGCAGCCGAACCGGGCGACGGACAGGGGTGGCAGGGTGGCGTGGAACACCACCCGCTTACGCCAGTCCAGACTGAGGTTGCTGGCCTCCTTTTCGCACTGGGTGGGCAGAGGGTTGCCCTGCTCGTCCAGCACCTGGGGCATGGAAAATTCCGGCTCCCAGTTCTGATCCCACAGGGACATCTCGCAGGTGAAGTCTCCCTCCAGCGGGTAGGGGTGAGGATTGCAGGCAAGGATGGGGATTTCTCCCTCCGCGGCAGGAGCCTGCCCGGCTGCCAGAGCGAAAAAGGCTCTTGCCCGCACCCGGGACAGCAGTTCCTGCCCGTGGCTGAGCTGCCGCAGCGCCATGTCCTCCCCGGCCTGAATGCAGGTGCCGGGCAGCATATTGTGGAACTGTACGGTCAGCAGGTCGGTCTGCGCATCCGCCAGCTCCGCCGCCGGATAGGCCATCCGCCCGGTGGCGGCGGCAGCGGTGCAGAGCTTTTCGGTGGCGAACAGATCGTTCTCCAGACGGCGGTGCCGAAGCTTGATTTGGATTTGGCT
>CAKTVV010000029.1 GCA_934630515.1 uncultured Eubacteriales bacterium
CAGGTTGACCAGCAGCAGCACGCTCAGTGCTATCCCCAGTGTCTTTTTTCTCTTCATGGATTTGGTCTCCTCCTTGTTACAAAAATTCTCCGACGGACGCTCCTCCCTTGCTCGCAGAGCGCCGATCCTCGGACAAGAACAGTATAGCATTATCACCATAATCCCGTCAACAGCGTTCCAAAAGAAGTGAAAAAAGTACATTTTCCAAAGGAAGATGTACAAAATAAGCCGCTGCTTCTGCCGAAATTGGACAAAATCGGTCAGATGCAGCGGCTGCAGCCGTTGCCGCCGGTCCGCCGGCGGGCGGCGGGGCGCTTCGTTCTGTTATTTTCCGACGCAAAACCGGGCAAATACCTCGTCCACCACCGCCTCGGTGGCACGCTCGCCGGTCAGCTCCAGGATGGCGGCGATCGCACCGTGGAGGCTCACCGACACGGCGTCGGGGGTCAGCCCGCCGGAGAGGGCGGCATCCGCCTCCTCCAGACAGCCGAGGCACCGAGCGGCGCAAGCCCGCTGCCGCTCGGTGGAAAGCACCGGCTCGGCGGCGGTGAGCCGCTCCACGCCGGTGACCTCCGCCACCGCCGCTGCCAGCGCCGACAGCCCGCTGCCATCCCGGGCAGACAGGGTGACCACATGAGCAAACCGGCTTTCCAGATATCCCCGGTCGATGCGTTCCGGCTGATCCGCCTTGTTGATGACGGCGATGGCTGCCGAGGCGGCGCTCTCCTCCGCCAGCGCCCGGTCGGCGTCGGTCAGGGGACGGCTGCCGTCGAATACCGCCAGCACCAGCGCCGCCTGCCGCAGCCGGGAGCGAGCCTTTTCCACTCCGGCGGATTCAATCTGGTCGGCGGTGTCCCGGATCCCGGCGGTGTCCGCCAGCCGCAGCGTCACCTCCCCCAGCCGCACGGTGTTTTCGACCACATCCCGGGTCGTTCCTGCGACGGCGGTGACGATGCTGCGCTCGCAGCCGGACAGGGCATTCATGAGGGTGGATTTGCCCACATTGGGGCAGCCGACGATGGCGGTGTCCACCCCCTCCCGCAGCACCTGCCCGGCGTCAAAGGTATCCAAAAGCCCCTGCACCGTGCTGCGGGCGTCTCCGATCACCTGTGCCAGCGCAGCGGGGTGCAGCTCCGGGATATCCTCGTCCGGGTAGTCCACATAGGCGCTGAATTGCGCCTCGACCGCCAGCAGCGCCTCCTTGACCGCCTGCAGCCGGCGATAGGTCGCCCCCTCGTGCGCCGCCAGCGCCGTCCGGGCAGCCAGCCGACCGTCGGCGGCGATGAGCGCCGTCACGCTCTCCGCCTGTGTCAGATCCATCTTCCCCGCCAGAAACGCCCGCCGGGTGAATTCCCCCGGCTGCGCCATGCGGGCGCCCGCCGCCAGACAGGCACGCAGCACCCGCCGCAGCAGATACAGCCCGCCGTGGCAGGACAGCTCCGCCACCGGCTCGCCGGTATAGCTGTGGGGCGACCGGAACACCAGCAGCACGCAGTCGTCGATGTCCCCCTCGGCGTCATAGACGTGTCCGTAGGCGGCGGTATAGCCCGGCAGCCGGTCAGCGGTGCGGGCGGGATTCGCCGGGCGGAACACCCGGGCGGCGACGGTCAGCGCCTCCTCTCCGGACAGGCGGACAATGCCCAGCCCGGCGGGGGCGGCAGGGGTGGCGATCGCAGCGATGGTATCGGACATGGCAAACAGCGCTCCTTTGCGGGCGGGAAGCCCGGATTCGTTCCTTGTTATTATACGGCACCCGCCGGGTCTTGTCCAGCAAAAAGTGACCCGGCGTTCCGGCGGCGGCAAATACAGCCGCAAAAAGCCCGGAGCGGACAGAAAATTCCGCTCCGGGTCGGGTGCAGGGAAAGCTTCAGCCCCGCCATAGGGTGCTTTCGGCGGTGGACGTATCCGCCGCCTGCGGCACGAGCATGCGGAACAGCTCCTCCGCAAACAGCTCGTGCAGCTCCGCACGGGGATGGTTGATGCCGTTTGCCAGCAGACGGGTAGTGTCCTCCGTCCGGCTGCGCTGCTTCCAGAGGGCATAGCAGTCGCAGACGGGGATCCCCCTTTCCCGGGCGGTGCGGCAGGCTGCCTGCATATAGGTATCCATGGTGCCGTCATTCTGCATGGCGGCGGTTTTGGCGGCATAGTCCCGCAGCTCGGCGGGGGTATCCTCGGTCACATAGGTGTTCAGCATGTTGGGGGTCAGAAAGATCGCCGCCACGCCCCGTTCCCGGCAGGCGTCAAACATGGTCGCCAGCGCTCCGGTGTATTCCTCCAGCGGGCGGTTGACATCGTTGAGCCCGAAGCAGAGGATCACCAGATCCGGGTGGTGGGCAAACACATCCCGTTCCATCCGTGCCAGCGACATGGCTGCCGTGACCCCGCCGATGCCGGCATTGATCACATTCACCGGCACATAATTCCGCACGGCGTTCAGCTTGCGCCGCAGCCGATTCCAGTATACCGTCTCGTAGTTGATCTCCCCGGCACCCAGCGCCCCGTGGGTTACGCTGTCCCCAAACGCCACAAGGGTGATGGCGCCGTTTTCCTGCAGCGCCGAGAAATCCATCTGCAGCTTTTCCTGTATCGTCATGTCCGTACCTCCCGTTGTTGATAGTTGCTATTATAGTACGTACACCCGAGCCGTGTCAAGGGATAGCGGCGGGCATTTCCCGGATCTTCTCTGTGTGGCGGCAGAGATACAGTACACGGCTTTTAGAGGGAGCACTGGGAGCCGCCGCTCCGATGTGGAGTGTATTCATGCTGCTTGAACTGTTGCCGCTGTTCACATCTGTTTTTCACGCAGCCGAAACCCTCACGGCACTGCTGCAACACCCTTTCAGCGCTGCATGGAACACACCTTTTGGCGTCGCTGGAACCCTCTCGACACCGCCGGAACTCTCTCGATGCTGTATGGAACAATTCCTCGGCAAAATGAAAAAATCGCCGCCGCTCCCATGCGGAGTAATATCCACGCTGTTTGGATCATGCGGAACGTTCCTCACGGCGGAAGCAAAATGCAGTCGCTGCTCTCTTTTTGCGCCGTGAGGGAGCTGCCCACGCCGAAGCAAAACGAATCACGCTCCGATTTTTGCTGCTTGCCGGATCCAAGTCGCTTCTCCTCCGACAGCGTATGCGGATGAAAAGCCATGCGCACTGCCGCCGGGCGGGTTGCATCCTCGAACGGCAGCGGAACGCTGGGTCACTATCCGCCGTTTTCGCCCGTTTTCATCGGCGTAAGGCGTCGTTCCTAAGTAAAACGCCGTCTTTAACCCCGAAAATAGTTCTCCGGTGTGCCGTCCGCAGTCAGAGCGGGCATACCGGAGCTTTCTGCTGCCATAAAGGCACTTTATACCGCTTTGCGGCAGCTTTGATTAGAATTTACGCAGGCGCATCCGCTTTTTGCTGCCGCCCAGCAGTATTGCACCCCGTATTCTAATAAAAAACCGCTCCCCAACAAGCGATAAGCTCGTTGGGGAGCGGGGTGTCATCCGTTGTATGCCGCCGGGATCTGTTTCGGCGCCCCAATAGGCGGGAAACGCCCGGGCAGCTCCGTCCGGAATCAAGAGCGCACTGCGGTCTGCGCCGTTCATGCCGACCGCAGGGACGCACGTTGAGGTAAATTGATCTCAACCCAAGCCGGATCTACTCCAGCCGAATTGAAATTTACTTCAACTAAGTTGAAATTATTTCAGCTCAACCTTAGCGCCAGCCTCTTCCAGCTTCGCCTTGGCAGCCTCAGCGTCATCCTTGGACACGCCGGTCTTGACAGCCTTGGGAGCGTTGTCAACCAGCTCCTTGGCTTCCTTCAGACCCAGACCGGTGATCTCACGCACTACCTTGATTACGCCGATCTTGGCAGCGCCGGCCTCAACCAGCATAACGTCAAACTCGGTCTTCTCCTCCGCAGCGGGAGCAGCAGCGGCAGCAGCCACAGCCACGGGAGCGGCAGCGGAAACGCCGAACTCCTCTTCGATCGCCTTGACCAGATCGGACAGCTCCAGAACGGTCAGAGCCTTGATCTCTTCGATCATAGCAGTGATTTTCTCAGACATGATTCATTTCCTCCAATACGTTATAATTTGTTACGCCCGGGTCTGTATGCAGACCAATGATAACGGGCAGCCGCTTATTCGGCGGCGGGAGCCTCGGCGGGGGCAGCCTCCTCAACAGGAGCAGCGACCTCCTCGGCGGGTGCGGCCTCCTCTGCAGCCGGCTCCTTCTCGGAGACCGCCTTCAGGGCGACAGCCAGACCACGGATGGGTCCGTTCAGCACGCTGAGCAGCATGGAGAGCAGGCCCTCCTTGGACGGCAGCTTGGACAGCTCGGTGACCTTGGCGGCGTCGATGACGGCGCCATCCATGAAACCGGCCTTGACCTTAAAGGTGTCCTTGCCCTCCGCATACTCGCACAGGATCTTGGCGGCAGCCACATAATCGTCGCTGAGCGCCAGAGCGGTGGTACCGTTGAGCACATCGTCCAGCCCGGACATCTCGGCCGCATCCACGGCACGCTTGAGCAGGGTGTTCTTAACGACGGAGTACTCAACGCCAGCCTCACGCAGCTTACGGCGCAGCGCCGTATCGTCCGCCACGGTGATACCGCTGTAATCCACGATCACACCGGAGACGGCACCCTGGATCTTTTTGGTCAGATCCGCCACATAGGCTTGCTTTTCTTGCAGAACTTTCTCGCTAGGCATAATGATTTCACCTCCAAATACAGGATGATCGCTATTCATCCCAAAAGAAAACCTCTCCCGTGATTCCACAGGAGAGGTAAAACGCACCAATCGCCGCACAAAAGCACGGCACGGCTTTGTTTCGCTCCTCGGCAGGCACGCCCGATGGGCGCTTTACGCATGACCGATGGGGTCACGCACCTGCTGTCTGTGGAAGAACAGCAACCGAATTATACTATACAGCCCCCAACCGGAGACGGCAGCCGCAAAGCCGCCGCAGTCCGTTGCCGGAGCCGCAATAGCCAGAATCCATCAACCGCCCAGCTTAGCGGGGTTGATCTTCACACCGGGGCCCATGGTGGACGCCACGGTGCAGGACTTGATATACTGACCCTTGGCGGTGGCGGGCTTGGCACGAACGATGGCACCCAGCAGAGCGTCAAAGTTCTCCTGCAGCTTCTCAGCGCCGAAGGACACCTTGCCGATGGGGCAGTGGATGATGTTGGACTTATCCAGACGGTACTCGATCTTACCGGCCTTGGCGTCGGTCACAGCCTTCGCCACGTCGGGGGTAACGGTACCCGCCTTGGGGTTAGGCATCAGGCCGCGGGGACCCAGCACCTTACCGAGACGACCCACCAGACCCATCATGTCGGGGCTGGCGATCACCACGTCGAAATCCATCCAGCCGCCCTGGATCTTGGCGACCAGCTCCTCGGCACCGGCGTAATCCGCACCGGCATCCAGAGCCGCCTGTACCTTATCGCCCTTGGCGAAGACCAGCGCCCGGATGGTCTTACCGGTGCCGTTGGGCAGCACCACGGCACCCCGCACCTGCTGGTCGGCGTGACGGCCGTCCACGCCCAGACGGACGTGCACTTCCACCGTCTCGTCAAACTTAGCCTTGCCGGTCTTGACCGTCAGGTCCAGAGCCTCCGGCACGTCGTACTGTACGCTGCGGTCGATGAGCTTAGCGCTCTCGACATATTTCTTACCATGTTTCATTGGTTTTTCCTCCATTGTGGTAAAATCGGAATTTCAGGGTTCCTCCCACGGGGTTATCCGTCGAAAGATCAGTCGGTCACCGTAATGCCCATGCTGCGTGCCGTACCGGCGATCATGCTCATGGCACTCTCGACGCTGGCAGCGTTCAGATCGGGCATCTTGGTCTCAGCGATCTTGCGGATCTGCTCTTTGGTGACCTGCGCCACCTTGGTTTTGTTCGGGACACCGGACGCCTTGTCGATGCCGGCAGCCTTTTTCAGCAGCACAGCAGCCGGAGGAGTCTTGGTGATGAAGGTAAAGGAACGGTCGGCGTACACGGTGATGACGACGGGGATGATCATACCCACCTCGTTCTTGGTACGCTCGTTGAATTCCTTTGTAAAGGACATGATGTTGACGCCGTGCTGACCCAACGCAGGACCTACCGGGGGAGCCGGAGTCGCTTTGCCTGCCGGAATCTGCAGCTTAATGTAACCGGTAATTTTCTGAGCCATTTTCTATCGCACCTCCAAAAATCGTGGTCCGTCGGAGCATGTGTCTCACGCTCCTCCCACAGCCGGAAGAGTGTCCGGCGCACGGGTAAGGGAGCAGCCGCCCCCGTACTTTCTGTTCTTGCGGCGGATCAGTCCATCCGCTCCACCTGATCCAGCTCCAGCTCCACCGAGGTCTCCCGACCGAACATGGAGATGGTGACCTTGACCATGTTTTTCTCCTGGTCGATCTCCTCCACCACGCCGGAGAAATTCTCCAGCGGGCCGTCCGTGATATGCACGGTATCGCCCACGGAGTAATCGACCACGACTTCCTTTTTCTCCACGCCGAGATTCGCAAGCTCCTGCTCGGTCAGCGGCACGGGCTTGCCGTTGGGACCCACGAAGCCGGTGCAGCCCCGCACATTGCGCACCACAAACCAGCTGTCATCGGTCATCACCATCTTCACCAGCACATAGCCGGGGAAGATCTTGCGCTCCACTTCCTTGCGCACGCCGTCCTTGACCTCGGACACCATCTCGGTGGGGATCCGCACCTCCCGGATCCAATCCTGCAGATGTCGGTTTTCGACGATCTTTTCCAGATTGGTGGCTACCTTGTTTTCATAGCCCGAGAAGGTGTGTACCACATACCATTTTGCCTGTTCATCCATCGTGCCACCGCTCCTTTACAGATTGAGGAGCAGGTTGACCAACTGACCCAGACCCATATCCACCACGATGATGATGACTGCCGTCAGGGCGCACATCGCCAGCGTCACGCCGGTATTCTTGACCACCGACGGGAAGGTGGGCCATACGATTTTCTTGAACTCGCCCTTGGTATCCCGGAAGAACTTGGAGACCTTCGCCGGAATGACGGGGATGTTCTCTGCCTTGCATTTGGCACGGCCGACCAGATACAGCACCAGACCCAGGATGAACGCCACCACGGCGATCAGGAAGACTACCTTCCCGGTGCTGAGGTTCGCTTTGTCAAAAAAGGTCTGCACATAGCCGCCGAACCCGAGATCCTTCATTTTGGAGAACAGATCCAGATTGCTGAGGAACAGAATCAAAGCGGTCAGAAAGCCGCCCACCAGGAAAATAAATCCCCATAAGATCATGCTGTTTTCCTCCTGTCACACATTCTCCGATTACTTCGTCTCCCGATGAGCGGTGTGCTTGCGGCAGAAGCGGCAATACTTGCTCATTTCCAGACGATCGGGGTCGTTCTGCTTGTTCTTCGTGGTGTTGTAGTTGCGCTGCTTGCACTCGGTGCAGGCGAGGGTGATCTTGACTCTCTTGCCATTTTTCATAACGGTACCTCCATTGGCTTACCAGAAGCCGGATATTTGTGAACCTCCCTCACGGCCTTGCGGCAGGGGCTGCGCCCCAAAAAAGGACACAAAAAATAAACCCCCTATGAGGTATTTCCTAATATACCACAGTTGTCCCCCATAAGTCAAGCATTTTTTCATAAAATGCCGGTATTTTTGGCGTTTCTTTTCCGATGGCGGGCATATGGGGGTCGGCGCTGCCCACTGCCACAAGATGTAGTATCCGCCCGGAGCGGACGCAGCAGAGGACAGGGGCGCCGTCCGCCGGACGGCGCCCCTGCTCGGTTCGGTTTTTACCCTTTAGCGGAACTTTTTCCGTGCCACATAGTGGGTGTGCAGGATCTCGTGCGCCTTATGCCCGCCGATCTCGCCCAGATAATCCGCATAGACCGTCTTGACGGTGGGATTCTCATGGGATTTCCGCAGGGGCATCGCCGCATCCTGATCGTACAGCGCCTTGGCACGCATCGCCTTCAGGTCGAATACGTTCAGCACGCTGGCGGGCTGGATGGGCTGGCCGCCGCCGGTGACGCAGCCGCCGGGGCAGCACATGATCTCCACAAAGGTCCAGGGGGCGGTGCCGTCCTGGATCTTAGACATCACATAGTTGGCGTTGGCGATGCCGCTGGCGACCGCCACCTTGATCTCCTGTCCGGCGATGGTGTAGGTGGCCTCCTTCAGCCCCTTGGTGCCCCGGACCTCCCGGAACTCCACCGCCTCGTTGGACTGACCGGTGAGCCAATCGTTGGCGGTGCGCAGCGCCGCCTCCATCACGCCGCCGGTGGCGCCGAAGATGACCGCAGCGCCGGTGCTTTCGCCCAGCAGCTCGTCAAAGGTCTCGTCCGCCAGATAGGTGAACTTGATGCCCGCCCGGTCGATCATCCGAGCCAGCTCCCGGGTGGTGATGGAGATATCCACATCCGGCAGACCGTTCTCGGTCAGCTCCTCCCGTGCTACCTCGAATTTCTTGGCGGTGCAGGGCATAACGGACACGGACACGATCTTCTCCGGGTCGATGCCGTTCTTTTCGGCGTAGTAGGTTTTGATCAGCCCGCCCATCATATTCTGGGGGGATTTGCAGGAGGACAGGTGACCGATCTGATCGGGATAATACAGCTCGCAGAACTTGACCCAGCCGGGAGAGCAGGAGGTGATCATGGGCAGGGTGCCGCCGGTCTTGATCCGCTCTACCAGCTCGTTGGCCTCCTCCACGATGGTGAAGTCCGCCGCACAGTCGGTGTCGAACACCTGATCAAAGCCTAGACGGCGCAGCGCCGCCACCATCTTGCCCTCCACGTTGGTGCCGATGGGCAGGCCGAATTCCTCGCCCAGCGCCGCCCGCACGGCAGGGGCGGTCTGCACGATGACGATCTTCTCCGGATCGTTCAGGGCGTCCCATACCTTGGCGGTGTCGTCCCGCTCCTGCAGGGCGCCGGTGGGGCAATGGGTGATGCACTGACCGCAGGAGACGCAGGGAGTCTCGTCCAGCGGCTTTTCAAAGGCGCAGGCGATGTGGGTGTCGATGCCCCGGTCGTTGGCGCCGATGACGGATACAAACTGCTGCTTGCAGGCGGCCACGCAGCGACGGCAGAGGATGCACTTGTTGTTATCCCGCACCAGATGGGGGGCGGAGGTGTCCAGCTCGTAGTGGGGGCGGAAGCCGTCATACTGACCGCTGTCCTCCACGCCGTAGTCCCGGCACATCTTCTGCAGCTCGCAGTTGGTGGAGCGCACGCAGGAGAGGCACTTCTTCTCGTGGGTGGAGAGGATCAGCTCCAGCGTGGTGCGGCGGCAATCCTGCACCTTTTTGGAGTTGGCGGTCACCTCCATACCCTCGCTGACCGGATAGACGCAAGCGGTCACCAGCCGGGCGGGACGTCCGCCCTCGCTGGCCTCCACCACGCAGATGCGGCAGGCGCCGATCTCATTGATCTCTTTCAGAAAGCACAGAGTGGGGATCTCCACGCCGGCATAGCGGGCTGCCTCCAGAATGGTCGAGCCCTTAGGCACGCTGACCGCAATGCCGTTGATCTTTACATTTACCATATCCATAATCTGTCCACACTCCTTTCTTACTGCTTGCTGATGGCCTTGAACTTACAGTTCGCCATACAGGCGCCGCACTTGACGCACTTGGACGGGTCGATCGCATAGCTGGGCAGCTTGTGACCGGGAGCGACGTAATCGGTCTTATGGATGGTGTCCACCGGGCAATTCCGGGCGCACATACCGCAGCCGATGCACTTATCCTGATCGATGGTGAAGGTCAGCAGGTGCTTGCACACGCCGGCGGGGCAGGTCTTATCCACCACGTGCGCCACATACTCCTCCCGGAAGAACTTGAGGGTCGCCAGCACCGGGTTGGGCGCCGTCTGACCCAGACCGCACAGGGAGTTCTGCTTAATGTAATAGCACAGATGCTCCAGCTCGTCGATGTCCTCCAGCGTGCCCTTGCCGTCGGTGATCTTGTTGAGCTTCTCCAGCAGGCGCTTGGTGCCCACCCGGCAGGGGGTGCACTTGCCGCAGGATTCGTCCACGGTGAACTCCAGGAAGAACTTCGCCATATCCACCATGCAGGTGTCCTCGTCCATGACGATCAGACCGCCGGAGCCCATCATGCAGCCGATGGCGGTGAGGTTATCGTAGTCCACCGGGGTGTCGATGAGGGATGCCGGGATACAGCCGCCGGAGGGGCCGCCGGTCTGGGCGGCTTTGAACTTCTTGCCGTTGGGGATGCCGCCGCCGATGTCCTCGATGATCTCCCGCAGGGTGGTGCCCATGGGGATCTCCACCAGACCGGTGTGCTTGATCTTGCCGCCCAGAGCGAACACCTTGGTGCCCTTGGACTTTTCGGTGCCCATGGAGGCGAACCAGTCGGCGCCCCGCAGAATGATCTGGGGCACGTTGGCGAAGGTCTCCACGTTGTTTTCGACCGTGGGGCAGCCGAACAGACCCTTGACCGCCGGATAGGGCGGACGGGGACGGGGCTCGCCCCGGTTGCCCTCGATGGAGGTCATCAGCGCCGTCTCCTCGCCGCACACGAAGGCGCCGGCGCCCAGACGGATATGCAGATCAAAATCGAAGCCGGAGCCAAAGATGTCCTTACCCAGCAGACCGTATTCCCGGGCCTGATCGATGGCGATCTGCAGCCGGGCCACGGCGATGGGATACTCCGCCCGGACGTATACATAGCCCTCGGTGGCGCCGATGGCGTAGCCGGCGATCGCCATGGCTTCGATCACGCTGTGGGGGTCGCCCTCCAGCACCGAGCGATCCATGAATGCGCCCGGGTCGCCCTCGTCGGCGTTGCAGACCACATATTTCTGGGGCGCCTTGTTGGGGGCGCACAGCGCCCACTTGCGGCCGGTGGGGAAGCCGCCGCCGCCACGGCCCCGCAGGCCGGAATCGGTGATGGTCTTGATGACATCCTCGGGGGTCATCTCGGTCAGCACCTTGCCCAGAGCGGCATAGCCGTCCATGGCGATGTATTCGTCGATATTCTCCGGGTTGATAACGCCGCAGTTACGCAGCACCACCCGGTTCTGGGTTTTGTAGAATGCCGTGTCGCCCAGCGCCACATTTCCCTCCACCGGCTCGTCGGAGCCGGTGTCGTTGTATACCAGCCGCTCCACGATGCGGCCCTTGAGCAGATGCTCCTCGACGATCTCCGCCACGTCGTCCGCCGTCACCCGGCTGTAGAAGGTGCCGTCGGGGTGGACGATGACCACCGGTCCCAGAGCGCACAGACCGAAGCAGCCGGTCTGCACGATCTTCACTTCATTTTCCAGACCGCATTCCGCCAGATGGTCGGCAAACGCCTGCTGGATCGCCTTACTGCCCGAGGAGGTACAGCCGGTACCGCCGCAGATCAGAACATGTGCACGAATCATGTTTGTTATCCTCCTTCGCTGTTATGCCTGGTACGCCCCGATGGTGTATTCCGCCACCGGCTTGCCGCCCTTGAGATGCTCCTCGACGATCCGGGCGACCTTGTCGGCGGTCATTTTCACATAGGTGACTTTATCCTTGCCCGCCTCAAAGACCTCCACCACCGGCTCGAACTGGCAGATGCCGATGCAGCCGGTCTGGGTCACGGTGATGCTGCCGGACAGGCCCGCCGCCTCCACCTGCTCCACAAAGGCGTTCAGCACCGGGCGGGCGCCGGCGGCGATGCCGCAGGTGGCCATGCCCACCACGACCCGCTTTTCCCCGCTGCCCTCCCGCAGAGCGACCTTACTTTGCATTCTTTCCTTGATTGCCTGGAGTTCTGCTAACGATTTCATAAGGGTTCTTCCTTTCTAATGATTTCTGAATTTGTATCCCACGATCATCCGGCGTATTGCTCCCGCAGATGATCCCGAATCCACTGTAATACCTCGTAGCTGTTGAGGGGGACCTCCTCCAGCACCGTCCGCAGTTCCCGGGTGTCCAGCGTTACCGGCGGGCGTTCCGGTCGCCGGTGCTCCAGCCGAAAGTCTGTGTCCGGGTGCCCCTGAATGAGGGTCACCATCGTCTCCGCCACGTCCCCCAGAGGCAGGCAGTCGATGTGACGGAGGTGAAACACCGCCTCCACCACCGTACCGTGATCGTCGGGGTGGTCGGCCGCCGCCCGGGAGGTCACCGTCAGCCTGCCGCCGGTCTGCTCTGCCTCCAGCTTGAGCAGCGGCAGCCCCATGCCCACCTTGCGGGTGGTGCGGGAGGTGCAGAAGGGATCGGTGACCCGCGCCACCGTCGCCGCATCCATACCGCAGCCGTCGTCGGTGATGGTCAGGGTGCGGGTGTCGGCGGTATCCACCAGACGGATCTGGGTGAGGGTCGCCCCCGCCCGCACGGAGTTTTCGGCAATATCCAGAATGTTGAGTGCCAGTTCCTTCATGACCGTCCGTCCCCCTGCAGGGCGGCGATCAGCTGCCGCCGCACCGTGTCGTCGTCCGCTGCCCCGCCGGGCAGCTCGATGTATCGCTCCTTATCCCGGATATGCCACAGGTAATGGGCATCGCTGCTCACCACCACCCGGGTCTCCGGCGTCAGATATCGCTGCCGGTATGCCGGCTCGTTGGCGCCGTCCGCCAGCTCCACGCAGGGAAACACCGGCGCTGCGGGCAGACACCCCAGCACCGCCGTCACGCTGTTGGCAGGGCGGTCGATGTGGGCTGGATAGCCGATGCCGCCGCAGCCTGCCGTCAGACCGGGCACCTCCTCCAAGGGGATGGCGGTGGCATTGGTGAGCAGATCCGGCTCACAGCCGATCACCCGATCCTCCTCGTCCACCAGCAGCTGCTCCCCGAAGATGTCCGGGCGGTTGGGGATCCGCACCCGGCGGGCGTCCACCAGCCGGTCGAATTCCAGCGCCCCCTCCAGAGTGGCGAACAGACACACCATGTGAATATCCTCCGCCGTGGTCAGCTCCATCCCCGCCACCGGCAGAATGCCATAGCGGGGCGCCAGCGCAAAAAACGCCGGGCAGTTGCGGCAGGTGTTATGGTCGGTCAGCGCCATCATCTGCAGACCCGCCAGCGCCCCCATGCCGGCGATGTTGCCGGGGGTGGCGTCCCCGTCCCCGCAGGGAGACAGACAGGAGTGGATATGCAGATCGTAATAGTAGCGGTTCACAGCACGTCGCGCAGCCGCAGGGCGGTCTCGTAGGCGCTCAGCGGGCTTTGCAGGAGATTGATCCCCTTTTGCGCCGCCAGCGCCGCAACCCCCTCGTCCGGCTCCACGCCCTCCGCCAGCAGGATGCAGGACACATCCGCCAGCAGCGCCACCGCTACGATGTTTTGGTTGGACATAATGGTGATCCAGGCGTCGCCCCCGTGGGCACGCCCCATCACCCAGCTGAGCAGGTCGCCCATGTAGCCGCCGGTCACCTCCCGCTCTCCGGCGGGCAGCGCCGCCGCCCGCCAGCCGGTGGCTTCCGCCAATGCCCGTACTGTCATGGGGTACCTCCTTTTTCCGCCCGATAGCGTAAAAGCTCCTCCCGGAGGGTCAGCACGCAGGCGGCGGTCTCCGCCTGCCCCCGCACCACATCCTCCGCAAACGCCCGGCAGGTGGGCGCCCCGCAGGCGCCGCAATCCAGCCCGGGCAGCTGACCCCGCAGGGTCTGGATATCCGCCAGCATCCGCATGGACTGCGCCATGGTGCCGGCTAGCTGGGATGAGGCGGAGTATTCCGGCAGCTCATCGAAGAAATAGGCCTCCGGGATATATTGCTCACCCGGCGCCGGGAAGTTCCGGCTCACCGGCAGATACCGGCGCAGGGTTTGAAGACGCGCTTTTGCCACATAGGGGTTCTCCATGGTCAGCACCCCGCCCACGCACCCGCCGGTGCAGGCGTTCAGCTCCACAAATTCCAGCGGCGGCATATTGCCGGTCTCCATCTGATCCAGAACCCGGATGACATTTTCGATGCCGTCCGCCGCCAGATAGCTGTCGTTGAACAGCGCCGACGCCTCGCCCCCGGTGGAGGCCCAGCCGATGCCGATCATCCCGGAGGCGGACAGGCTCTCCGGCTCATCCGTCTGCTTGATGGCGTTGATCAGCTGAAAATACACATCGCTGATGGGGACCACCGCATCCACCCGGCTGCGATAGTCTCCGAAGCCGTTTTTCACATAGCTGGCTTTGGCGGGACAGGGGGAGATGAAGCACACCCCGATGTCCTCCGGCCGCAGCTCCGGGTGGGTCTCCTGCGCATGGCGGCGTGCCAGCATGGCGGCGATCTCCATGGGCGGCAGCATATTCATCACATTCTCCCGCAGAGACGGGAACCGCAGCGAGATGAGCCGCACCACCACCGGACACGCCGAGCTGATGACCGGGCGCTTGATGCCCTCGGTGTTCAGATACAGCCGGGTGTACGCCGACACCAGCTCCGCCGCCTGAGACACCTCGTACACCTCGTCGAAGCCGATGCGCCGCAGACCGCTGAGGATGTAGTCCACATCCTCCAGATGGTCAAACTGCCCGTACAGTGCCGGCGCCGGCAGGGCGATCTTCCAGCGAAAGCCCGCCATATCCTCCAGACGGCTGCACACCGCCTTTTTCGCCTTTTGGGGGCAGGTGCGGATGCATTCGCCGCAGTCGATGCAGCGCTGCTCGTTAATGACCGCCCGCCCCTCCCGGATGCGGATGGCCTCGGTGGGGCAATGCCGCAGGCAGGTGGTGCAGCCGGTGCAGCGATCCGACTCCAGAAACACCGAATGCTCGTATGTATTCATCGCCATCCTCCTGTGCGGAAATTGCCGTCAGGCGGTCAGATCCACCCGCATGGTGATGCAGGTGCCGACCCCCACCTGAGACTGAATATCCATAGCGTCGGTATAGCGTTTCATGTTGGGCAGGCCCATGCCCGCCCCAAAGCCCAGCGACCGGATCGCATCCGGCGCCGTGGAAAAGCCCGCCTGCATCGCCTGCTCGATGTCGGCGATGCCGGGGCCGTGATCCTCCAGCACGATCTCGATGGCGTCCTCATCCACCCGCACGACCGCATGGCCGCCGCCGGCGTGGATGACCATATTGATCTCGCCCTCGTACATGGCGATGGACACCCGGCGGATGATCTCCGGCGGCAGACCCAGCTGCCGCAGATTCTTCTTCATCTGCACCGACGCCTGCCCGGCGGAGGTGAAGTTTTCCCCGTCCACGTCAAAGTGGAAAGCCAGCGCCTCGCTCATGGCTGCACCCGCCGTGCCTTGTTGCCCACCAGCCCGTTGGCGTACAGGATACCGCACGCCTCATACAGCCGCTTGTCTGTTGCCATCAGCACCAGCCCGCTGTCCCGTGCCAGCTCGATCATCTCCGGCGTGGGGCGCTTATCCCGGACGAACACGATGCAGATCATGTCCATCATCTCAGCCGTGCGGATGACCTGTGGGTTCACCAGCCCGGTGAGCAGCACCGCCTGATCCTTGACATACGCCAGCACGTCGCTCATCATGTCGCTGCCGCAGGCGGAATACACATGGTCGCCCAGGCGCTCCTCCCCCACCAGCACGTCGGCATGCAGCAGCTCCTGTATGGTGCATATTTTCATAAGGCGCACTCCTTTCCGCCGGGATGCAAAGCTCACATATACTTTTCCAGGATCCCGTCCACATCGTCCACCGTCAGACGTCCGTACACGTCCTCGTTGACGGTGAGGACCGGTGCCAGGCCGCAGGCGCCGATGCAGCGGCAGGCGGTCAGGGAGAACCGTCCGTCGGGGGTGCATTCCTCCGCACCGATGCCCAGCTTTTCGGAGATCTTATTCATCAGATCGCCGGAGCCTTTGACATAGCAGGCGGTGCCCAGACATACCGAGATGTGGTTCTGTCCCTTGGGAGACAGGGCAAACTGAGCGTAGAATGTGGCGACGCCGTACACCTTCTCCAGCGGTACGCCCATGCCGTCGGCGATCATCTGCTGCACCTCGATGGGCAGATACCCGTAGATGCCCTGCGCCTCCTGCATGACCGCCATCAGCAGGCTGGGGTCGTGCTTATGGGTCTCGATGACCTGCTGCAGCTGTGCCGCCTGCTCTGCCGTGCCGGAAAAGGGAATTGAGCTGATCTTCTTTTGCATTTACCTTTTTCCTCCTTGACTCTGGATAGGTATTGTGCCGGGAACGTTCGCCCTGCCCTGTGCAGGGTATATCTTTCCGGGCAATACGCCTATCAGTATACCATATATCCACAAAGTATGCTACTGAATTTTTGTTTTCGCCCCCAGATTTGTGCAAATCGTGTAAAACAGGGGAAAAGTCTTTACTTTTTCGACAAAAAATACGGAGAACCGAACTTTTTACCCCGGTCAACGCCGGAAAAAGCCGCAAAAACCCCGGCGTACCCATCGGGTACGCCGGGGTTTGGTGTGTATACCTATGGATCCTTGGTTCAGCGGGCGTTATGCTCCTTGAGCGCCCGTTCCGCCTCCCGGCGCATATCCCGCCGGGCAGCGTCCTCCCGCTTGTCGTACAGCTTTTTGCCCCGGCACAGCCCCACCTGCACCTTCACCCGGCTGCCCTTAAAATACAGGGACAGGGGGATGAGGGCATAGCCCTGCTGCTTGGTGATGCCGTAGAGCCGCAGGATCTCCCGCTTATGCAGCAGGAGCCGCCGCACCCGCAGGGGGTCCCGGTTGAAGATGTTGCCGTGGTCGTAGGGGCTGATGTGCATCCCGTTGAGGAGCATCTCCCCGTCCACCACGGAGCACCAGGCGTCCTTCAGATTGGCGCCCCCCGCCCGCAGGCTCTTGACCTCCGTGCCGCACAGCTCAATCCCAGCCTCCAGACTCTCTTCGACGAAATAATCGTGGAAAGCCTTGCGGTTCTCCGCTATGGTGCGGTTGCCCGGTTTTTTCTCGTTTGCCATCGGCTTTCACCTCTTGTTGCGATCCCATGCGATCCGTTGTCGCTTACAATTCGTTGCGTCCCTCCAGCGAGCGGCTCAGGGTCACCTCGTCGGCGTATTCCAGATCGCCGCCCACGGGGATGCCGTACGCCAGCCGGGTGACCTTCAGCTGCAGCGGCTTGAGCAGCCGTGCCAGATACACCGCCGTATAGTCGCCGCCTACGGTGGGGTTGGTCGCCATGATGACCTCCGTCACCCGCTCGTCCTCTAGCCGGTGGAGCAGCTCCTTGATGCGCAGCTGCTCCGGCCCCCGGTTATCCACCGGGGAGATGGTGCCGTGGAGGACGTGATACTGCCCCCGGAATTCCCGGGTGCGCTCGATCGCCAGCACGTCCCGGGGATCCTCCACCACGCAGATGACCGAGGGATCCCGCCGGGGATCCCCGCAGATCGGGCAGCGCTCGCCGTCGGTGAGGTTGCAGCAGATGGGGCATTCGTGGATGGTGCTGCGGGCGGTCTCCACCGATTCCCGCAGCGCCGCCGCCTCTGCCGCCGGCATGGAAAGCAGATGGAATGCCAGCCGGGCGGCGGACTTATGTCCGATGCCGGGCAGCCGTTCCAGCTGCTCGGTGAGCCGCTCCAGCGGCGCCAATGTGTAGCCCATACCCTTAGAACATCCCCGGCAGGTTCATGCCGCCGGTGATGCGTCCCATGGTCTCCTCGGCGTCCTTGGCTGCCTGTGCCAGCGCCTCGTTGACCGCCGCCCGCACCAGATCGCCCAGCATCTCTGCGTCCTCCGGGTCGATCACCTCGGGCTGGATCGTCAGCGCCGTCAGGGTGTGCTTGCCGCTGACGGTGGCGCTGACAGCGCCGCCGCCCGCCGTGGCGGTATATTCCCGGGTCTCCAGCTCCTGCTGGGTCGCCGCCATCTCCTCCTGCATCTTCTGCGCCTGCCGGAGCATGCTCTGCATATTGCCCGGTCCGCCGCCGACGCCCTGGGGAAGTCTCGCTTTCATCTGTCATCCATCCTTGCTTTACTTTCTATAGTCGGTAATATAAAATACCGCCTGCTTACCGTTCGTTCACCGGGATCCCGGCGCTGCGCCCCGCCTGCATGAGCCGGGTGAGGGGATCCTCCGCCTCGGCTCTCGGCACCGTGACGGTGCGCCGCAGTCCGATGCGGTAGCCGCTGCCCGCTGTCTGCTGGATCGCCTCCAGCAGCAGCTGTTTGTTGTTGTCCTGCCGGAACAGCTCCTTGAACAGGGCGTTATCCGTGCAGATCAGCAGCAGATTGCCCTTCAGCACCGCCTGCGACTGCGCCAGCACCGCATAGAGCGGAATGCAGGTCTGCTGCAGCCGTGCCAGCACGTCCCCCCATTGGGTGAAGGGGCGCTCCTCTCCCTCGTCGGCGGGAGGAGCGGGGGGCGGCGGGACCGGCTCGTGCGCCTCCGGGGCAGCCGGCGGGGTCGGCTCGGCTGTCGGGGGTGCTGCGCTCGGGGCGGTGGTCGAAGCCGGGGCAGCGGGAGCGGGCGCAGCGATCGGAGCTGCTGCCGCCGGAGCGGTCATCGGTGCGCCGCCGGCACGCAGGGCGCCCTCCAGCGCCTCTATCCGGGCGAGCAGCGCCGCCGGGCTGTCCTCCAGCCGGGGGTCGCACAGCCGCAGCACCGCCATCTCCATCGCCACCCGGCGGGCAGCGCCGCCGTGGAGCTGCTCCAAGGTTTCCTGCAGCACCGACAGGGTTCGCAGTACCCCTGCCAGTCCCAGCTGACCGCCCAGCCGCTGCATCTCCGCCAGCTCCTCGGGGGAGGCGATCACCAGATCGCCGGGCTGCCGCACCTGCTGCAGTACCATCACGTCCCGCAGATAGCCGATCCATTCGGTACACAGCCGTTCCATGTCCTTGGAGGACTGGTACAGCCGGTCGATCTCCTCTAAAGCTCCGGCTCCGTCCCGTTCCGCCACCCGGGCGGTCAGCGCCGCCAGCCGGGTGCGCCCGGTCATGCCGGTGCCGGCGGTGACGGCGTCTATATCGATCTTGGTTCGCCCGGAGGCGCACTGATCCAGCAGGGACAGCGCATCCCGCATGGCGCCGTCCGCCAGCCGTGCCAGCAGCAGCGCCGCATCCGGGGTGATCTCCATCCCCTCCTGCTGCGCCACATAGGTGACCCGGTCGGCGATGGTCTCCGGGCGGATGCGCCCGAAATCGAACCGCTGGCACCGGGACAGGATGGTGGCGGGCAGCTTATGCACCTCGGTGGTGGCGAGGATGAAGATCACATGCGCCGGCGGCTCCTCCAGCGTCTTGAGCAGGGCGTTGAACGCCCCCGGGGACAGCATATGCACCTCGTCGATGATATACACCCGGTATTTCCCGCTGACGGGGGTGAACGCCACCTCGTCCCGCAGATCCCGGATGCTGTCCACGCCGTTGTTGGAGGCGGCGTCGATCTCGGTCACGTCCAGCACCGAGCCGTCGTCGATGCCCCGGCACAGCTCGCACTCCCCGCAGGGGTCGCCGTCGTGGGGGTGCAGGCAGTTCACCGCCTTGGCGAGGATTTTGGCGCAGGTGGTCTTGCCGGTGCCCCGGCAGCCGGTGAACAGATAGGCGTGGGACAGGCGTCCGTTTTTCAGCTCGTTGCGCAGGGCGGTGGTCACCGTCTCCTGCCCGCATACGTCCGCAAAGGTGCGGGGGCGCCATTTCCGATACAGTGCCTGATACACACGCTCATCTCCTTACATACAAACGGCGATACGCCCCGCACTCTCGGGCATACGGACGGACGGGAGACCTGCGGCACACGGACACAAAACCGCTTAATGCTGCTCGGTTCCCCGCCTGACATGGTTCACGGCGCACCGTCGCACAGGGCCCGCCCGCCCGTATGCCCCAAAGCCGGGGCGTATCTGTCAGACCTCTATTATACACGATGGGCGGCGGAAAATCAACAGCGAATTTTGGGATATTTTGCGTTTTTCCGTCGGAATGTCCGCCAAAGCGCCCGCAGCCGGGGAAAAGCGGAGCGGACAGAGAGCGCTGGGGACGGCGGGCAGCCGGGGCGGTGGGAGAAGCCCGGCAAAAAATTGCCGGAATATGCCAAGTTACTCTTGCGCCGGGCGGCGATTCGTGCTACACTGCACGGGAGAGCGGGACAGCGGCAGCCGCCGCCCCGCCAGAAACAAGGAAAAGAGGAAGATCGAATGGAGTGTATTGCCTACCGGGATCCCCGTATCCGGTACACCGGACGCTGGGCGGATACCGGCAGCGCCATGACCGCCACGGCGCCCGGCTCCCGGTTTACGCTGGGGTTCACCGGCACGATGGCTGTGCTGCGGTTTGACGTGAATTTTTTGCAGACCCCTGCCCCGCACCTGTATATTCAGGTGGACGGCGGCGCCCGGGTGGAAAGCACGCTGGAGCGGTATATCCGCCTGCGCACCGCCCCCGGGGAGCATACGGTGGAGGTCATTCTCAAGAGCATGGTGGAGATGTTCCCCCGCTGGAACCCGCCGCTGGTCAACCGGCTCTCCTTTGAGGGGCTGGAGACGGAGGGGCTGACGACGCTGCCGCCCCAGACCGGGAAGACCATTGAGTTTGTGGGCGATTCCATCACCGAGGGCGTGCTGATCGACGCCGATCATCAGCCGCTGGGGCGGGATCAGTACGACCGCCCGTTTCAGGACGATGTGACCGCCACCTATGCCTGGCTCACGGCGGAAAAGCTGGGGCTCATCCCCCGCATCATGGGCTACGGCGCCGTGGGCGTGACCCGCAGCGGCTGCGGCGGCGTGGTGCGGGCGGCGGACGCTTACCCTTACTGCTTTGCGGGGGCGCCCATCGCCGCCGATGACCACCCGGACTATGTGCTGATAAACCACGGCACCAACGACGGCGGTGCCTCTGCTGCGGACTATGGGGCAGGCTACACCGCTCTGCTGGATGCGATCCGGGCGGCGCACCCGCAGGCGAAGATCTTCGCCATGAGCGTGTTCTGCGGCGCCCACGAAAAGGATCTGGAGCAGCTCATCCCGGCGTATAACGCCGCTCACGGGGCACAGGTGGTGTTCCTCAACGGGTCCCACTGGCTGCCGCCGGAGCCGATCCACCCCCTGCGGGATGGGCACCGGCTGGCGGCGGAGAAGCTCGCCGAGCTGCTGCGTCCTCTGCTGTAAGAGACCCACCGGCAGAGGGGTATCCTCCGCTGTGCGGCAGCGGCTCGGGGGGGTGCCGGTATGGGATGGCGCAGGCGGCGGTGCGGCAAAGCCCGCCGGTTCGCCTGCCGGATTTTCTCGGCAAAAGAGCACTGCGGCGGCTTTGCGCCGGTGCAGGAGCATACGAGCGTGCCGCTTGACCGGAGAGATAAGCGCCGCCGGCGCATCGCTGCAGCGAAAATACCGTGGAGCGGGAAATACCTCACGGAAACCGGGCAGCGACAGAAAGTCGCTGCCCGATTCGTTGTTAAAGAAAACCCCCGGCTGTGCCGGGGGTTCAGAAAAGGTTATTACCTATGAGAATAGCAAAAGAACTCCTTTTGATGTAGAATAAATCTGCGGTCTGGCAACTGCAAG
>CAKTVV010000030.1 GCA_934630515.1 uncultured Eubacteriales bacterium
TTAGAACGCAGTACAGGCAAGGTTTCCACCGATTCCATTCTCTTTACAACATTTCTGCTCGACTGGTTGGAAATGATAAAAAAGAATGTGGAGGAAACGACCTACGGTGCGTATTCTATGGGAATCAAGAGCAAAATTATCCCATACTTTGAGGAACACCACCCCGGTCTGCTCTTACGGGAGATAAAGCCAAAGCACATTCAGGACTATTACACCTATGAACTGACGGTGCGGGGCGTTTCCGCAAACACGGTCATACACCGCCACGCAAATATCCGAAAGGCGTTGCAGCACGCTTTCAAACTCGGTTTGATTGACACGAATCCGGCTGATCGCATTGAACGGCCGAAAAAAGAAAAGTTTGTCGGCAGCGCGTATGAGGAAGATGAGCTAAACCGTCTTTTTGAGGTGGTAAAGGGCGACCCCATAGAGCTTGGCGTGATTCTCGGCGCGTTTTACGGACTGCGCCGCAGCGAGGCCGTAGGCTTGAAATGGGATGCGATTGACTTCAAGAAGAAAACGATCACCATACGGCACACAGTAACGCAGGCGACTATCGACGGCAAGAGCAAAATTATCCAAAAGGATCGTACAAAGACAAAGGCCAGCTATCGCAGCCTGCCACTTGTACCGCCATTTGAGGAACTGTTGTACCGCCTGAAAGCGGAGCAGGAGCTAAACCGAAAGCTGTGCGGCAGGTCGTATTGTCGGCAATACACCGATTATATCTATGTCAACGAGATCGGAGAGCTTGTAAAACCCGGCTATATCACCCAGCATTTCCCGCTGGTGCTTGAAAAGAATGGTATGCGGAAAATTCGCTTTCACGATCTCCGGCATAGCTGCGCAAGTCTGTTGTATGCAAACGGTGTCAGCCTGAAAGAGATTCAAGAATGGTTAGGACACAGCGACATTTCGACCACATCAAACATTTATACGCACCTGAATTTCAGTTCAAAGGTTGCGTCTGCCAATGCGATTTTGGGTGTATATCCCTCCAAATAACGCTCATGTCCCTCCAATGTCCCTCCTAAAATCAGCCTGCAAACGGCAAATATGATGATGCGGGAGGGACAGTACATAAGCGCACAGAGCATAAAGAAAAGCCCGCAAACCCAGCCGTATCAAGAGTTTGCGAGCCTTCAAAGTGTGGTGCCGGTGGCGGGGGTCGAACCCGCACGGGTTATTAGCCCAACGGATTTTGAGTCCGCCTCGTCTGCCAATTCCAACACACCGGCATCTATTATTTTAAGTCATCTCCCGATGCCCCATCCGAGAAAACGGAGGGACATCATGGAGGGACATTAAAACCAAATTACATATTCAGTTTTCAAAAAACCTTGCAAAATCAAGGGTTTACACCAAGGTGGTATGAAACGGCGAAGTAGATTTTGAGTCCGCCTCGTCTGCCAATTCCAACACACCGGCCAATAGAAAGTGGGACTATTATACCATACATACGGCTGAAATGCAAGCGCAATTTTCTGTTTTTTCGCTTTGACTATCGGCGCAAGCCGAAACGGGCAAATATAACCGTCTTCAAGAGCCGCACGGCAGGAGCATGCGGGATCCACCGTGCAGCCGGTGCCATCCCCGACGGCAGTGGCTGCCGCTCCGTGAGAGCGGAAACGGTGAGCTCCGCTTTTCGCCGCCCGCTCCGCAGGAAAAGCACAGACAGCCCCACTATCCTCCTGCGGTCGGCAGACACCGGCGCCCGAAGCGCTTACATCCCCTGCCCGCCGGGACTTTTCCCCGGTCGGCCTCGCCTCTCCGTGAACGCTCGGAAAATAAAATAAAAAATCCGCAAAATAGGGGTTGACAAACCCCTGCACGATAGTGTATAATAAGCGACGTTCCCGTGCGAGAACGAATGCGGCTGTATAGCTCAGTTGGCTAGAGCATGCGGTTCATACCCGCAGTGTCAGTGGTTCGAATCCACTTACAGCCACCAGGTTTCTCTCCGGCCGCAGAGGTTTAGCCGCACGGTCGGAGAGAGATCGAACCTGGCCCGATGGTCAAGAGGTTAAGACACCGCCCTTTCACGGCGGTATCACGGGTTCGATTCCCGTTCGGGTCACCATTCTACGGGCACGTAGCTCAGCTGGTTAGAGCGCCTGCTTCACACGCAGGAGGTCGATGGTTCGAGTCCATTCGCGCCCACCAAAAGCCCGGCAAGCATCGAGAGGATGCTTGCCGGGTTTGCTTTTTGCCCTCTTGCCTTTTTGTGCTTATTCCGGTCCAAATCTTTCGCTTTGCTCTGCCGGCAAGCACACAGCTGCATATGCAAAGCCCTGTCTCCCAGCGGCATAGCGCTCCGCCCCGCCCGAACCAAAGCCTGCCCCCGGTTCGTGGAGCGGAAAGCCGCCGCTTACCGTTTCTTTAAGCGCCATAGCGGCACACCGAAAGCGCAAAAACGGGTCTGTGCGGCGGTCACCCCACCGGACCCGCTATATAGTGGAACACCCATTGGCTCTCCCGGGGAGGTTCTCCCGGGGAGTTTGACCGGACGGAGGGGACGGCTTTCGCTGCCCAACCGGCAGCAGACTTCATCCCCCCGGCGGAATGGCGCAGACCTCTTTTTGCAGAAACACCGTTCTTCCCGGAAACCATGATTTTTCTCTCTCATACTCAAAAGAGTGCGCCGATCCATTGTAGGATCGGCGCACTCTTGGCATAGTCAAAGAGCCGTCCGGGCGTTACTCGATGAGTCCGCTTTCCTTAAGCAGCAGCTCGATGTCGGTGCCCCGCACCTTTTTCAAGGCGATCTTGAGCATCTCCTTTTCCGCAAAGGAGAGGGGCGCCTCGCTGATGGGCTTCTTATCGATGGCATAGTAGCAGGCACGCAGCAGCTCCCGCACATCGTACTTGCTGCCCCAGACCTCCGGCACGCCCCGGTCAATGTCCAGCAGGGTGTAGACCGACTCCATACCGGTGCGCATGGAATATTCGGTGGTAAAGATGGTATCCCGAGGGGTCTCGGCAAACTGCCCGATGAACGCAAAGTTCACGGCGCCGTCCGGCACCACCTTCGGGCGGTCGGACTCCTTGCGGGGCTGGAAGAAAGCGTTGATATAGGGCATGAAGCAGGTGGTGGTGTTACAGGCATCGTGCGCCAATGCGGCGATCCGCTCCTCCGGCACGCCGATGTGATACAGCCATTCCTGACAGACCTCCTCACCGGTGCAGTCCCGCATAGCCTTCTTCACATAGTTGCCCTCGGTGGTGGTGTTCAGCGAATACAGCCACACCAGCACCATGTTCTTATCCTGCGACTTGAACTGAGGCTGCCGGTTGATGGTCCAGGACAGGTACCAGTTGTCGGTGCTGTCCTTAACGGTGACGATGCCGCCGGTGGTGACCTTGCCGGAGCGGGGATCCCGCTTGCAGACGTCCATGATGTGGCGAATGACCTCCTCATCGGAGGTGGCGACGGTGGCGCTCATCCAGTTGGTGGCGTCCACATCGCTGCAGAACTTATCCGGGTTGCCGTATTCGCCATGCTCTGCCTGCGCCGCAATGGCTTTCCACATATCCCATGACTCGCCGTAGCCGTTCTTCACACCGGACAGGTCGGGGGCATGGGTCTGATCGCCGTAGCAGGAGGTGTCGGTGCAGCAGCCGTTGGTGATGAACACCAGATCGTCCTCGATGAGATCGATGGTCTGCTCCTTGCCATCCTTGACATAGACGATCTGCTTGGCGACCTTTTTATCGCCCCGGGTCTCGATGACCACGTTCTTCACGTCCATGCCGTATTCGATACGCACCCCGTGCGCCTCCAGATATTTCACCAGCGGCAGGATCATGCTCTCATACTGATTATACTTGGTGAAGCGCAGGGCGCTGAAATCCGGCAGCCCGTCGATATGATGGACATAGCGGCAGAGATAGCGCTTCATCTCCAGAGCGCTGGACCAGCGCTGGAAGGCGAACATGGTCTGCCAGTAGAGCCAGAAGTTGGTGCTCCAGAAGGAGTCAGGCAGCACATCGGAGATCTTCTTGTCCTCCAGATCCTTTTCCGGGGTCAGGAACAGCTTGGACAGCGCCAGCGCCGACTCCTTATCCAGATTGAACTGCTTGTCGGTATGGGCGTCCTCGCCCCGGTTCACGGTAGCACGGCACAGCGAGTAGTTGGGGTCGTGCTTATTGAGCCAATAATACTCGTCCAGCACCGACACGCCGGGCGTCTCGATCGACGGCACATCCCGGAAGGTATCCCACATGACCTCAAAGTGATTGTCCATCTCCCGGCCGCCCCGCATGAAGAAGCCCTTGGTGACGTCCTTGCGGCCGTCGCAGCTGCCGCCCGCCAGCTCCAGCTTTTCCAGCAGGTGGATATGCTCGCCCTTCATCTGGCCGTCCCGGACAAGATAAAAGGCTGCCGTCAATCCGGCAAGTCCGGTACCGATGATGTAGGCCGATTTTTTATCCACGTCCTTGGGCTTTTCGGGATGAGCAAAGGATTCATACGTTCCTGCAGAGTAATACATAACCATGACCTCCTGATCGTTATTTTGGTTTCGGTTTCTGTCTTCATTATACCCACTCCCGCACCGTTTACAATAAGCAGAAAAAACTCCGTGATAAAAGTCTTATCACGGAGTCGGACACTGTAAAAATTTTTATCAAACGGGGCAGAATGATAAGCTCAGAGCTTGAATCGGGACAGCGCCGCCGCCATGGAGCCGGTCATCAGCCGGGCGAGCCGCTCCACCAGCAGCGACGGCTCCTCCCGCATATCGTCCTTGATCCAGTCCAGCATCACCCCGATCAGGATATAGGAATAGATCTGGGCGATGAACTGCTTATCCTCATCCCGCACCGCCATGCCCACCGACTCCTCCTGTATGACCCCCAGCAGCAGGTCATCCACCAGCGGGGTCAGATATTTCTCCACCTGCTCCCGATGCACGCAGCGGTACACATTCAGGATAAACGGCTTATTCTTCTGCACCGCCTCAAAGATCTGCAGCAGCCCCTGCTGCCAGGTATCGTGGGTCTTTTTTTCATCCAGCGCCCGTCTGGCGTCCTCCAGACAGGACCATTCCACCAGATCGTAAATGTCCTTGAAATGATAATAAAAGGTCATGCGGTTGATCCCGCAGTCCTCCGCAATGTCGCTGATGGTGATCTTCGTCAGTGGCTTTTTTAACAGCAGATTTTTGAGCGACTGCTCCAAGGCTCGCTTTGTCACTTGAGACATAGGAGGTCTTCCCTTCGGATAAGGATCGGACGCACGGCTACAGGCAGCGTCCGTCAGAATGAGTATACCACAACTGCGGCTTTCTGTAAAACACATTCTTCGGGGAATGCCGCTGCAGGCACTGCGCCGGAAAAGGCACCGTACGACGGCATGAGCCCCAAGACCGCCGACCGGCAGCCCCTCGGTGCTTTCTTACCCGCCGCCGTATCCCGTTCCGCTGCAAGCCGCCTTTTTCTACGCTCAACGGCGCACTGCCGGTACTGTTCCGTCGAGACAAAGCGGCGGCAATAGGCGGCTGCGGCGAACGCCTTATCGGGACGCTTTTTCCTGCGCCGATGGATGGGGGAAGACTGCACCGGGGGCGTGCTTGCGGACAGTGCCATTGGATATGGCTGAACATTTCGGAGACGCCATGGAAATGGGGCGCAAGCGCAGCAAGGCAAGCCCCTAAGAATGTCCCATTTTCTCCGCCGGTCCTTGAGGGGATGCCCGGGCGAAATGCCCGGGCGAAATGCCCGGGCGAAACGCCCGGGCGAAACGCCCGGGCGATCCGTCTGAAAGCCCGTGTGCAGCCGGATTTTGGGTTTTGCGGAGAAAAGCAAAGGAGCAAACTCACATGGCGTAAGTCCGCTCCCAGCGTTTTATTGATTCTTGCGCTCCGCCCAGCGGCGCCGCAGCCATTCGCCGCCCCGGCGCAGCTCCCTGCCTGACCAGTCAGCGCCCAGCGACAGCCCATGCAGCACGGTCGGATATACCGGCGTCAGTCCATGCGCCAGCAGCACCGCCACAGCCGTCCCCTCCGACCAGCAGCCAAAACGGCGGATCAACACCGTCACCACGCCGGCGACCAGACCGCAAAGGAGCTGCTCTCCCGGCTTCACCGGCGCATAGGTGCGATCCGACAGCCACAGCGCCGCCAGCACGCCGCTGCCCGCCAGCACGCCATACAGCGGCGAATGCCAGAACGCCAAGGACAGCAGCGCTACCGTGCCCAGCATGGTTACCGGCGCAAGCAGCCGCACCCGCCGCCGCAAAAGCAGATACAAAAAGGTCAGCCCGATGGCGGGCAGACAGGTCTCGCCGATCGTCCCGGCGTGGATCCCATACAGCAGCTGCCAGCGGGCGGGCGCCTCCATCGCACCGGACAATGCCGCCAGCGGCGTGGCTGAAGCAATGGTATCGATCCCCCGCCATGGAATCGGCACCGAATAACCGGTGACAGTGCCCGGAAACAGCACCCGCACCAGCAAGAACGCCGCCGCAACCGGATGCACCAGCGGATACGCCAGCCGGCTGTCCGGCCAGCGGCGGCTCACCAGCGTCGGCACCTCCGCCAGCACCGCCGTCAGCCCGCCCAACAGCGCCGCCGGCCACAGAGGGGTCTCCCCCGGCAGGCAGAACGCCGCCAGCAGCCCGCTCATCGCCGCCTGGGGCAGACGCACCGCCCGGTGGCTGCGCCCGCAGGGGCGTGCCAGCAAAAACTCCGCCGCCAGATAGCCGCCGACTGCCAGCAGCTCCAGCGCCGCCGCCCGCCAATGGTAGTAATAGACGGAGATCAGCAGCACCGGCACCAGCCCCGTCAGCCAATCCAGCGCTTTCTCCCGCTGCTGCCGTCCGCCGTCGGTGCGTACCTTCAGTTCCTCATCCATCGGGGATTCCTCCATCCTCAAGCAAAATACAAAAAGGGACCCGCTGCGCCCTCTGCGCCCAGATCCACGAAAATACCGCTTACCGATCCCATGCAGCCATGCCGATGAGACCGCTGTCCACCTTGTTAGTATAGCCAATTCCGCCGGGTCTGTCAACCGCTATTTTCCCGTCCTCCGCTCCGGCACGGTCCGGAGCTTGACAAAAGCGGTCGGTCACGATACAATAGCTGCATCGGCTTCACAGCAGCGTATGATCTGCCGTCTGTCTGCGGCTGCAGCGAAACAGACGGTCCGGAAACGGCGGCAGAGAGGCTGCGGAACACAGCTCTTCCCCGGCGGCGCCCGGATAGACAGCGGGACGCCCTGCGTCCGTTCCTCTCCCGGGCAGACTGCTCTTTCGGCTGCCTACGCTTACGAATGCTGTCTATGGGTGCTTCCGCCATCGAATGCACCGGCAGCCCGCCGCCGGAGCAGGACAACCGATGAACCGGGCGGGCGCCGCTCCCGTGTTCCGGGTGCAGGGCAAGTTTCCGGCTGCACTCACACCGGAAGACCGTACCGGCAAGCCCCCCTATCCTACTCCGCCCGCCGCTGCCGGGGCAAAATCATCCAGCCAGACGCAAAGACGCAGAGCTGACCGCCGATCGATCGTGCCAGTCATGCCCTGCGTCTTTTTTTGCAGAAAGGAACATAGGTGCAATCAAACACGATCCGCCATCCAAGCCTGTCCGGCGACGGGATACAGCCGGTTTCCGCCGCCCATTGGGGTCTCGTGGAGCGGCGGGGGGCTTTTCGCCGGCTTCAACGCCACTCCGGAAACCCATCTCTCCCGTACACATCCCACCGCCCTATACATCATACAGGAGGTATTTCACATGATCCCGCAATGGAAGATCTATCCCCGCAGTCAGGGGCACAGCACCGTATATCTGAAAAACGTCGTCACCGACCCCTTCATTCAGGTGGGAGAATACACCGTGTACGACGACTTCGTGCAGGATCCCCGGGATTTTCAGCGCAACAACGTGCTGTATCATTACCCGGAATGCAACCACGATCGGCTGATCATCGGCAAATTCTGCTCCATCGCCTGCGGGGCGAAATTTCTGTTTAACGCTGCCAATCATACACTGGGCAGTCTGTCCACCTATCCCTTTCCAATCTTCTTTGAGGAATGGGACTTGCCCGCCGACACCGCCTCCATCGCTGCCGCCTGGGATAACCACGGCGATATCGTCGTGGGCAACGATGTATGGATCGGCTACGAGGCGGTGATTCTGGCAGGGGTGACCATCGGCGACGGTGCCATCATCGGCAGCCGTGCCGTGGTGACCAAGGACGTGCCTCCCTACACCATCGTCGGGGGCGTGCCCGCCAAGCCCATCCGCCGCCGGTACGACGAGGAGACCATCCGGCAGCTGGAGACACTCCGCTGGTGGGATTGGGAGGAGGAAAAGCTCCGGCGCTGCATCGGCGCCATACAGTCCGGTCATATCGACGCACTGATCGACGCCGTCTGATCTCAGTCTGCCGCCACCGGAAACGGCAGACGGCGTCTCCCCCCCACTGCGGCAAACCCTGCATTGTCCCGCACCGGCACGACAGCCGGACAGCACCGGGAGCGGCATTGCCTGAAAAAAGCCTTGACAAAAGTGGCTGCTTTTTGTATACTGCAATAAGCAACATGAGTTGCGCAACTATCGTTTCTCGATCATAGGAGGACTATACATGCCACCGAAATTTCGATTTACCCGGGAGGAGATCGTTGCCGCAGCGCTGGCGGTCACACGGCGCAGCGGCATAAGCGGCCTGACCGCCCGCTCTCTGGCGGCAGAGCTGGGCTGCTCCGTCAAGCCCATCTTCGGGCTGTTCAAAAGCATGGAGGAGGTGCAGCAGGCGGTCTGTACCGCCGCCAATACCCTCTACCAAAACGCCTTGGAGCAGGAAATGCGCAGCGGCAGCTATCCGCCCTATAAAGCCAGCGGCATGGCCTACATCCGGTTCGCCCGGGAGGAAAAGGAGCTGTTCAAGCTGCTGTTTATGCGGGATCGAAGCGGGGAAATTATTTCAGAAGATCGGGAATCCATTCGTCCGCTGCTGGAGCTGATCGAAAAGAATCTGGGCATCAGCGAGGATGAGGCGGTTCAGTTCCATCTGGAAATGTGGCTCTATGTCCACGGGATCGCCACCATGCTGGCGACCGCCTATCTGAACTGGGACGAGGAATTCATCAGCCGGGCGCTCACAGACGCTTACACCGGCCTGCAATACTGCTATCGGGAGGGAAAGCACCATGCCAGCCATTAAAACAGAGCATCTGCGCAAAGTATATCGGGATGTCACCGCCGTGGATGACCTGAACCTATCCATTGAAGCCGGAGAGCTGTTTGCGCTGCTGGGCGTGAACGGCGCCGGCAAAACCACCACCATCAAGATGCTGTCCTGCCTATGCCGTCCCACCGGCGGCGACGCCTTTTTGAGTGGGAAAAGTGTCCTGCGGGACACGGCAGCGGTCAAAGCCATCATCGGTGTTTCACCGCAGGAAACGGCGGTCGCCCCCAACCTGAGTGTGCAGGAAAATTTGGCGCTGATGTGCGGCGTCCACGGCTTTTCCAAGGAAAAAAGCGCCCAAAAGATTGCTGCATTGGCGGCGCAATTCGGGCTGGATACGGTGCTGAAAAAGCGAGCCGGCAAGCTCTCCGGCGGCTGGCAGCGCCGCCTGAGCATCGCCATGGCACTCATCGGTGAACCGGAGATCCTGTTTCTGGACGAGCCGACGCTGGGGCTGGACGTGCTGGCACGCAGCGATCTGTGGGACGCCATCCGGGCGCTGAAGGGAACCGTCACCATCGTCCTGACCACCCACTATATGGAAGAGGCTGAGGCACTCTCCGACCGCATCGGGATCATGAAGGACGGCAGACTGCTCACCGTCGGCACGGCGCAGGAGCTGAAGCAGGCGGCGGGCAAGGACAGCTTTGAGGCGGCATTCGTCGCCATCGTAAAGGGGGCGGCACAATGAGACTGCTGGTGTTTTCCCGGCGCACGGCACAGGAGATCCTGCGGGATCCGCTGAATCTGGCATTCGGCGTAGGCTTTCCGGTGGTGCTGCTGCTGCTGTTATCCGCCATTCAAGCCAACATTCCGGTGAGCCTGTTTGCCATCGAGCAGCTGGCGCCCGGCATCGCCGTGTTCGGGCTGGCGTTCCTCACACTGTTTTCCGCCAGTTTGGTGGCAAAGGACCGGGAGAGCGCCTTTCTGTCCCGGTTATATACCACACCCCTGACAGCGGCGGACTTTATCCTCGGCTATCTGCTCCCCGTCCTCCCCATCGCCCTGCTGCAAGCGCTGATCACCTACGGCGTGGCGCTCCTGCTGGGGCTGCCCCTCTCCGTCCGGCTGCTGCCGGCGGTGGGGCTGATCCTGCCCATCGCCCTGTTTTTCATCGCTATAGGGCTGCTGTGCGGCAGCGTGCTGAATGTAAAGCAGACGGGGGCTGTCTGCGGCGCCCTGTTCACCAATCTGACGGCGTGGCTGTCGGGGATCTGGTTCGATCTGGAGCTGGTGGGCGGCGTCTATCGACGGATCGCCTATGCGCTGCCCTTTGTGCACGCCGTGGAGCTGGAGCGGGCGGCGATTCACGGCGAGTACGCCGCTATCGGACCGCACCTGCTCTGGGTGCTCGGATACGGAGCCGCCGCTGTCGCAGGCGCTGTGTTTCTGTTCCTGCGGCAAATGAAACGGCAATAACATCCACGACGGCGGTGTAGCCGCCATTCACCCGGAAAGATAAGGAGTATACCCATGTATCAGACAGCATTAGAAACACATCTGCCCTATCCGCTGCTGGCGTTGATGGTGCTGGCACTGTTCTACGGCATACATTTTACCAAGCAGCTGCGCCAAAAGTGCCGGGGCATCCAAACCCGGCAGATCGGCCGCCGTAAGGAAAAAACCGTTCATACAGTAGAAATGCTGATGCAGGGCGCCGCCCTCGCCATTGTCCCGGCACAGCTGGTGTCAATTGCGTGGGACTGGAGCTGCTTGCCTGCCAACGCCCGGTTCACCGGCTTTTGCATCGGGCTGCTGGGGGACGGCATCTTTCTGCTTTCCGTGCTCTGTATGCGGGACAGCTGGCGGGCGGGCGTCCCGGATAAGGATCAGACCCGGCTGGTCACCACCGGCCTCTACCGCTTCAGCCGCAACCCGGCATTTCTCGGCTTTGACTGTATGTACGTCGGCGTGCTGCTGCTATACTGTAACCCGCTGACGGCGGTATTGACCGCTTACGCCGTGGTGATGCTGCATCTACAGATCCTGCAGGAGGAGCGGTATCTCACCGCCGCCTTCGGCGATGCCTATCGGGAATACCGGCGGCATGTATTCCGTTATCTGGGGCGGCGGTGAGATGGCTCAACCCAAGCCGCCCGCTTCTGCCGTGTTTTTCGGCTGCCTTTCTTGACTTCCTCGGTCGGTTGTGTTATGCTGGCGGGACGAGGGAGGAATGTATATGCAAAAGGATTCCGTGACCGGCACTCTGGGAGCGCTGATCGCCAATGCGATCTTCGGTCTGTCCTACTACTTCAGTCAGATGGCGCTGGATACCGGCATACACCCGCTGGTGATCCTGCAGGTGCGGTTTACGCTGGCGTTCGCCGCCCTATCCCTATTGGCAGCGCTGCGGGTCATCCGGATCCGCTACAAAGGAAAGCCGCTGGGGCGGCTGCTGCTGATGGCGGTGATGCAGCCGCTGCTCTACTTCATTTTTGAGCTATACGGCATCGCCCGCACCTCCACCGCCCTGTCGGGGGTCATCATCGGCATGACCCCGGCGGTCGTCATGGCGGCGTCGGCACTCATTCTGGGGGAGCGCCCCACAGCGCTGCAATGGGGCGCCGGGCTGGTGAGCGTGGGCTGCATCACCGCCATCAGCCTCATCGGGAAACAAAACGGCTCCACCGATTGGCTGGGGATCCTATTGCTGGTGGGGGCCGTCGTGACCGCCGCCGGCTTTAATCTGCTCAGCCGGTCGGTTGCCACGCAGTTCAGCGCATGGGAGCGTACCTACGCTATGTTTGCTGTGGCAGCGGCGGCGTTTCTGGTGATCACCCCGGCGGCGCTGCGGGGGCAATACCGCTCCCAGCTGACTCTGGCGGCGGGACAGCCCCGGTTCTGGTTGGCGCTGCTGTATCTGTCGCTGCTGTCCTCCATCGCCGCCTATTTTCTCTACAATCATGCCACCGGAAGGATCGGGTTGGTGCGAGCCTCCGCTTTTTCCGGGGTGATCACGGTGGTGTCCATGTTCACCGGCATTTTCATCCTGAAGGAGCCCATGACCCCGGTGCAGATCGTTCTGTGCCTGCTCATCATCGCCTGCATCTATGTGGTGAACTGTCCCACCCCCGCCAAAGCCTGAAAACAGCCGCCTGTGAATTTCAGTTCACAGGCGGCTGCTCTGTTTTGGCTCTATCACAGCGCCCGGAACCGGGAGACCCGGCGAAAGGTACTGTAATTGCTGTCATGGTAGCTGGTGGCGCCGTTCCGGGCGGTGCGGCATAGGAACAGGATGTCCTCCCCATCGATGATCCAATCCACATACTGATACCCTACCAGCCGGGGGTCTTCTCCGGTGCCGTCGAGCAGATCCGCCGCCACCTGCCAGCGGGTCATATCCGGGCTCTTCAGCAGAGAGCACAGGTTGCGGTCCCCGGCGCAGGCGCTGCCCCGGATCCGGCAAACGATGGAATAACACCAGCCGCTCACCGGATCCCGACGGATCACAAATTTTGCGTGATTGCCGGGAAACTCCATCGCATGGGAATATCGCAGCGGCGCCTCCGGATGCGCCTCATCCACCGAAAAGACCAATACCCGTCCGTAATTAGGCGTACAGCGCTCCATCTGGTAACGCATGACCGTCACCAGCCGGTCGTCGGGCGTCACCAACCAATCCGCCGTCACCCCGGTGCAGGCAGGCGCCAAACGGCAAACATACACCTCTCCGCTATCAAACAGCGGCGGGCAGTAGGGAGCATAGCTCCAGCTCGTACAACCCTTCATAGATATCCTCCGTCAAATGGACAGCCACGTCCGCACGTCCGCCTCGCTGTCCCGTGCCTGCCGGATGCACAGCCGCTGATATTCCGTCAGCTCCTTGACATCCCGGCTGCGGGCATCCAGCTCCATCGGCAGCCCCTCCAGTTGAAAACGGTATTTCGCCGTACAGGGATACGCCAGCTGCTCCGTAAAGGCATAGAGGCTCAAATAGTTTTGCAGCCGCTGCGCCGTCTCCGGCTGCCGCTGCCACTGATCGCACAGCCACACCAGCAGCTCCGGATGGAAATTCGCCATGCTCCCGAAATATCCCCACGCCCCTTGCTGCAGAGAATGAAGCAGAGTCTGCTCGTTGGCGTTGAACAGCCCCACACCGGTGCCCCGCAGCCGCTGCAGGCGGGCGGTCAGCTCCGCCGGGTCGCAGCAGGTATCCTTGATGAATGCAAAACGCCCGGTTTCCACGCACCAGTCGAGGATCACCGGCGTCAGCAACCGCTTATAGGGCTGAGGACATTCATAGATGCCCAGCATCAGCTCCTGCGGCAGCCGGGACAGCAACGTTTCTGCCCGCTGCAGCCAAACTGCATCGCCATCCTGCCGGGGGTCCAGACGATTGGAAACCAACACCACCGCCCGAACACCGGTCTCTGCCACGGCCGTGATCTCCTCCGCCTGCGCCTGAGGCGATTCCACTGATATGGCCGCTGGCAACCACATCCAGCCGCCCGGCAGCAGCCTCCACCACCGTGCGAGCCAGCCGCACACGCTCATGCAGACTGAGATACGCCACCTCACTGGATTGGCAAACAGCGAACACGCCCCGACACCCTTTACGGGCATACCAGTCCACCAGCGCCGCTGCCATGTCGTAGTCGATCTCCCCCGTCTTTGTATACGGCGTGATCATCGTAGGGTACACACCCCGTTGTAAAAGCTCCAAACGTTCCCCTCCAGTTGACTCCACAAGCTTACTGACAGTATAAAATTAATTATATATGTTTGTAAGACAATAGTTTGTCAAAGAAACAGCTTCCGGACAGGATAACGAGAACGCCCACCGGTGAAACAGCAAAAGTCAGTGAAAAAAGAACCATCAAGGGAACAGCGTGCTGCTTAGGCTGAGGCGAATAATGACTTACCGCCGATGATCTGGATATTCCGGGCACTGTAGCAAAGGAACCAAGCGGTTTGGGAGAGCAGGGCAGCGTTGAGGATCCGACGTGCAGCGATGTGATAAAGGTGTCTAAAGCGGACCGGAAACCAGCGATACGGCAAGAAGAAGTGAAATAGTTTGTTCGAGGCAACAGCAAAATATGAACAAGCGTCTGACAAGCGATTGTGCATCGTGAAATTTAAGTGCACTTTGACAAGCGGCGGTGTGACTAAGAAATTGCCGGTATTTCGACAGCTGTCAATTGAGAGTAGATCCCCAATCGAATCATCGGCATATATGCAAAAATGTGAATAATATTCACATATGTGCTACCGCTTAAAGTGACATCGGGTCACAGTAACCACGTTTCCACCATTTTGTGGACAGCTTCATATCGATGTGAGCGGCTGCGGGTGGAACGATAATGA
>CAKTVV010000031.1 GCA_934630515.1 uncultured Eubacteriales bacterium
TTCAGCTGTACAATTTTCTCGGACATAGTTTGCTTGCTCCTTTCGAATGTTTGCGTGGTAACTTCATTCTACCAGAGCCTGCAAGCTATGTCTTCTTTTTTGCTCTTTTCAATTTGCGCAATTTATTGTACATTATCCCAAGAAAAAGCCGGATACGGAACCGGCAGCAGATCCCGGCAAGGCAGAGCCTACACCGCCCCCGGCGCAGGAGCCGCCTACTCCTACACCGGAGCCCCCGGCACCGCCTGCCACCGATCCTACACCGGCAGCCGATCCTGCCCCCGACCCTGCGGAGGAGCTGGCCGCCCTGCGCATGGAGCTGCAGACTGCCAACGCCAAGCTGGCCGCCTACAAAGCCGGCGCACCGGCGGAGGTGGTAGACGATGCCGTGGTGCTGGCGCTCCACGATCTGCAGCAGACCGGAGCGGCAGTCACAGCGCAGGCACTGGATGATGCCGTGACCGCTGTGCTGCAGCGACACCCGGACTGGCAGCGGCACACCCCGCCCGCCCCCGTCAAAGCCGGCGCACCGGAGCCGGAGCCGAAGCCCACCAACAAGACCCTGCCGTCCGGCACGGTCTCTTTTTAATGTAAGGAGGAAATCAATATGGCAAGAACCAATGCGATCAGTATTCTGAGCGGCGCCAGCACCGCCGCCACCCTGTCGGAGCTGTACGGTCTCGTGGTGGACAATGTCCAGAAGCGGATGCTGTCCTCCCGGCTCAAGAGCCAAGCCTACACCGGCAATCCCGCCGCCGGCTCCGTAGAGTTTAAGCGCTTCGCCAATGCCACCGCCAAAGCCTGCGGCACCGCCCGCACCGCCGGAAAGGGCGACAAGCTCACCGCTCCCCCGGTCACCGTCGCTCTCGATCAGCACAAGGAGATCGTGGAGGAGATCGCTCAGTTCGATCTGGACACCTTCGGCGTCACCGACATCATGTCCCGCCGGGCAGCAAATCACACGCAGGTGATGCAGTCCACTTTGGATAAGGCATTCTTCGCCGAGGCAGTCACCGGCGGCACAGCGTTCACGCCCGCTACGGGCGTCACGGCGATCGAGGACATCGTGGAATCCATGATCCAGACGCTGGAGTCTACCTCCAACAGCTATGTGGACGGCGTGGAGCGGGATACCATGGATCTGGTGCTGGCTCCCGCTAAATATGGCGAGCTGCGCAAGTATCTCGACAAGCTGGCAGACAGTCAGGCGAACAGTGCCGCCGAGGAGACCCGCCTGTATCACGGAGTGCGTGTTCACAGCTGCATCCATCTGCCTGCCAACACCAATGCCATCCTGATGGTCAACGGAGCGATCGCACAGCCGGTGGTGACGCATGAGTACAGCAACCCGGAAAAGATCCCGCTGAGCAACGATTACGGTGTCAGTCTGTTCTTTGACTATGGCACCAAGACGCTGGCGGGCGAGCTGGTGCTGAAATGGGTCACCACGACTACCCCCTCGCAGGGCGGCTGATCGATAGGAGGTGAGTGCGATGCTGCAGTATCGTAATCGGTTCACCGGCATCATCCTCACGCCGCCGAATGAGCACTGTGCCCAGCTGCTGGCAAACGATCCCGTGTACGAGGAGATCCGCCCGGCAGCCAAGAAGCCGGCTGCGGTCAAAAAGCCGAAGGGCGGTGGTGCCGGTGAAGATCACGGCGGCTGAGTATGCAGCGCTATCCCGCAGCCACGCCATTCCCGAGGGGGAATTGGCTGCAGCGCTGGAGGCTGCCTGGCAGGATATTCTGGCAATGACCTATGCGCTTTGCCGTTTATCACCTTATGTCGGAAGGCTCTGCCGCATTCGGGACAGCGCAGCTTTCCGGTCAGCGGATAGGACTTTCTTTTGCATCTTTCCGTTTTCCGTGAGCGCAGCAGGTTCTGCGCCGCCTGAAAGGTTTCTCGGCTGACGATGGCGGGGTTGCTGTTTTCCACATAGTATTGCGGCAGCCGTCCGTCGTTTTTCATTTTCCGAAACGGCAGGGTTTCGGTGGTGTAGCTCTTTTGCAGGAGCGCATCTCCCATATAGCGTTCATTGTTCAACACATAGTTGATGGAACTCGGCAGCCATTTTTCGTAGCCGTGCTTCTGCGGTATGCCGTCCTCATTCAGCATTTTTGCAATGGCAACTACATCGTCAATTATCTGAAATCCCCTTATGTCGACAATCTCATCAACAGCATTACTTACGGCGTAAAATGCCCAGGGTCGGCACAGAAACAACGACCTCTCTATTAGTGCCAGTACCCCCGCTGGAGGAGCAGCGGCGTATTGTTGAGAAGATTGACGAGGTTGCCTCTGCTGTTTCTGCATACGATGTGGCGTACCAAAAAACCGAAACCTTAAACTCAGCCTTCCCAGAAGCTCTCAAGAAGTCGATTCTGCAAGAGGCAGTCCAGGGCAAGCTGGTACCGCAAGACCTGTCTGACGAGCCTGCAGAGGCTCTGCTGGGGCGTATCCGGGCGGAGAAACAGCGACTCATCAAGGAAGGAAAAATCAAGAAGGACAAGCACGAATCCGTCATTTTCAGACGGGATAATTCTCATTATGAAAAGTGTGGTTCCGAAGAGGTCTGCATTGATGATGAAATCCCGTTTGAAATCCCCAGCGGATGGAGTTGGGCGAGACTTGGGACTTGTTTAGATGTGCGGGATGGAACACATAACACTCCCCGCTATGTATCCGAGGGAGTCCCGTTTGTTACAAGTAAAAATCTCTCCAACGGGCGGATAGATTTCTCCACCGCCAAACTGATTTCCAAACAAGACAGCGATGCGATTAACCAACACTCAAAGGTCGATAGCGGCGACATTATGTATGCGATGATTGGTAGCATCGGGAACCCGGTTTTATACCGAGGGACAGATGAGTTTAGTATCAAAAACATGGCGCTATTTAAATGTGTCCCCGACGGGATGTATATGGAGTATGTGTACTGGTTTCTCGTGTTGGCGCAAGAGGATATGAAAAAAGCTGCCTCTGGTGGTGTTCAGGCGTTTGTGTCTCTCGGTTATCTGAGAAACTATCTTATCCCCGTTCCACCAATCGCAGAGCAAAAGCGAATTTGTAACGCCGTCGAGCAGGTTTTACCATTGCTGGCTGCTTTGTAAAGTTCTCATAATGAGAATTATCCCGTCTGAAAATGACGGATTCGTGCTTGTCCTTCTTGATTTTTCCTTCCTTGATGAGTCGCTGTTTCTCTGCCCGGATACGCTCCAGCAGAGCCTCTGCAGGCTCGTCGGTCGGGTCTTGGGGAACCAGCTTGTCCTGAACTGCCTCTTGCAAAATCGACTTTTTGAGGGCTTCTGGGAAGGTGGCGTTCAGGGTGTCCAGAGTTGATTCAACATCGGCGTAAGCGTCAGTATACGGCTGTAGTGTATCGATGGCATCTACAATTCTATATTGCTCTGCCAAAGGAGGAAGCGGAAATAAAAGTGAGTGAATGGCATTTGAGAACAAGCCTTGAATGCCTATTCCTTTTCCGCCAATCCATCCAGCGTGTTTATATAGGTCAAACAGACAGTAGAAGAAACGAGTGCAAACCGGCACATAAGCTCTGAGCCTGTGAATGTGGTTCTGGATGCACATCGGATAATCAAAAGACCAGATCGCAGCTCGACCTATGTCGCCACCTCCACACACTAAGAGGTCTCCCTTGATGACAGTACACTTTTCAACCTCACTCTCAGAAAAATGCATTTCCTTTAAATTGTCAAGTTCAAAGCGATTCCAGTACAGATTGGATGTTGTGATGTATTGTTTCAACTGACCGGTGCGATTTGCAGAATTTAGGGCTTTACCGGTGCTGTGCTGAAACAGTTCTCCCAGCCGCACCCATTCCCACGAATCGGGGATGTCAAACGGTACTTCATCCGCCAGCGACCGTACTTCACCGCCGATTTTCTCATAAGGAGTATTATCAGAACTCGGCTGTTTAACGATTACAGCGGTACAGAAAGCCGCAATTCCCATAAAACGCACAAAACCCCGCCGCAGAATTGCACTGCAGCGGGGGTCACTTATGTGCTGAAACAGCCGGAAAGCCTGATTTCAAGCGGTTTTCAGGCATGAAAAAGTCCACCGTAATTCTATCAAAATTACGGTGGACTTATGGCGGAGAAGAAGGGATTCGAACCCTCGAACTGCTGATTACAAATCAGCTGCTCTACCAACTGAGCTATGCCAGCGAATGAAACAAGCGAAAAGCGGCAGCCACAATGTAACTGCGCAAAGATATTTTGCAAACGATATTATACAGGTTATATTCTTATTTGTCAAGCACTTTGAAGTGATTTTGCTGTTGCGGCGATGAATTTGGTAAATAAACAGTTTGCATAAGAAATTGTGTATGTGGGGGAGCGGCAACTGTCACAGGTCGATATTGGGCACTGAAGAAGGTGGCTTTGTGCCGTATATCCGAATGGATTTTTTCTCGATAGACGATGGTATCATTTTTGTGTGATTGGTATGGTTGAGTATTTTACATTCCTGTGTCGGTGACAAAGCAATGAGGGCTTGGGGAGATATACAGAATCTGACCTGAAGCATTTGCCGTCGATGGTTTCAGACCGGAAAAGGTAGCGTCAAGACGAGCAACCGTATACTTGCATAGAATCGATCCTTTGACAACGAATACTTTTGCCGGTTTTTCAGTATGTGCGGAAAAATGATGATAGCAGCCGGCTTTTTTCACCGATGTGGAAAACGGTAGATTGCTGCGAAAATGAGCGATTGCAATCTGCTGAGGGGCGTGCTATGCTGGGGTCAGTCGGAGACTCGAAGAGCAGTACCGGATCTTGTGCCGGTTGAGGTGAGGAGGTGAACAAAATGCAAACGACAGTTGAGGAGCCTGCAGCCATCTACGTAGATTCGCGTTGCGGCGATGACCGCGCAGACGGCGCAACCCCTGCTACGGCGATTGCTAGCCTGAAGCAATTGGAGAGTTTTACGTTAAAACCGGGTACCCGGGTGCTGTTTCGTGCCGGCGGTGTCTGGTACGGCAGCTATCATCCCGTCGGCAGCGGTCTGCCGCAGCAGCCTATTATCATCACACGCTATGGTGCGGGACCCGATCCGATCCTGTGCGGGACGACCGAGAGCAGCACGGTGTATATTCGCAATATGAGTTACTTGGTGCTGGAGCGGCTGGAGATCACACACAGCTGTCGCAGAACAGACCGCCCTCTCCGGGGGGTGCATCTGTGCTATGGCGGCGAGGGAGGCGAATACCGGGATATTTGTCTGCGGAATTTGTATATCCATGACATCAGCGGCTGTGCGCAGCGAGAGGCGGGCGGCTTGGTCATCTGGGCAGACTCAGCGGAGCAACCGGTCACCTTTTCCCGGCTGACGGTGGCGGGTTGTACGATTTGTGATCAGGCAGCGCAGGGAATAACATTCTCATCGGTATACAGCCACCGTACTGGTATTGATTGGACGGATGAGCCCTATGCCCCGTCCCGGGATATTCTCATCTGTGACAATTACATTGCCCGGTGCGGCGGCGACGGGATCTTCCAGTCGTGTGCAGACGACCCGGTGCTGGAGCGCAATACCGTTACCGGCTGCTGCTTTGCCGGAAATACCGCTTATGCCGGCATTTGGCCGCACAATTCTCAAAGACCGGTTATGCGCAGCAATGAATCCTTCGGCAATCGGCTGGTCGGCGGTGACGGACAGGGCTATGATGTGGACATAAACTGCACAGATAGTGTGGTGGAGCGGAACTACAGTCATCATAACGAGGGCGGATTCATTTTGTTGTGTACCTCCGGCGATATCGGCGGCTACAATAACGGTATTCTGGTGCGGGATAATCTCAGCGAGGAGGATTGCGGTCAGATATTTACCCTGTCCGGCCCCTTGCGGCAGGTTCGGCTGACAGGCAACCGGGTGACGGTGCGCCGGCAGCCCCATACGCGCCTGATCGGCTTTTACCAATGGGGGCAAAGCGGCGGCGGACCGGAGCAGGTCGAAATCGTCGGTAATGATTTCCTGCTGGATAGCGACGGTCATAATCAGGTGTGCTGGGATACGCATCCCACCGTACGGGATAACCGTTACGCGGGCAGTTATGACTATGGCGATCTATTGACAACCGGGCGTGATTGATCCCAATGAAAATTCGGAGAGGAGCGGAAAAGTATGAACATCAGGAAAGCAGCCTTCAACAAATGCCTGTCGATCCTTCTTTGCACTTGCCTGCTGTTGGGACTTTGCCAAATGGCCCTGATTCGGGTCGATGCGGCGAGCGGCGAAAGCGGCGTGTGGTTTGAAAAGGGTAAGGAATCGGTTTGGTGGAACTGGGACTGGAACCATGGAACGGAAGGCGGACGGTTTGCCATCACCTACCCCGACGGTGTATGGACGGTCACAGCGAATTTCAGCTGGGTGAACCATCTCAATACACAGACGGCTGACAGCGCCAACTGGTTGGAGCTGGATCTGGCGGCACATGGGGTTTTGGAGTATGACATCACCTCGGCGGGTGCGCCGAAATTGACGCTGGTGCTGAAAGACGGCAATGGCAGCAGGAATATAACCGTTGGCACGGTAGGAACCGGTGCCGGCACCTTCGACTTGGAAAACAATGCGGACGTGAAGGCATTAGCACAGGATGGTAAGGTGACGGTTCAGGGGCTGTATTTTGATTTTGCCGGTGCCGATGGGCAAACCATCGCGGTCAAGGACTTCCGGTTTGCTCCGAAAGCGACCTCGGAGGAGGTCACGCCCGACTGGTTCAACCAGGATCAGGCTAACGGCTGGTGGAACTGGGATTGGCGGCATGCGCAGGACGATCAGGGACGGTTTTTCATTACGTTCCCGGAAAATGTATGGACGCTGAAAACCGGCTTTGATTGGGTGCCCCAGGTGAACTCCGACTGGTCGGAGAGCCGCAGCTGGGTACAGATTGACCTGAATGTACAGAACACGCTGTATTATGATATTGCCTCCGAGCTGGCGCCCAAGCTGGAGCTGCGGCTGGAGAACGGGACGGACGATACCTATGTGACCGTCGGTCAGACGGGCAGCGGCGCCGGCAGCTTTGACCTGGCGGGTAACGCAGAGGTGCAGGCGGCGGCGCAGGACGGCAAGGTGACCGTCAAGGGTATCCGCTTTGAATTTACCGGCGCGGCGGGCAAGACCATCGCAGTCAAGGACTTCCGGTTTGCGCCGAAAGCGACCTCGGAGGAGGTCACGCCCGACTGGTTCAACCAGGATCAGGCTAACGGCTGGTGGAACTGGGATTG